>NZ_FNGE01000002.1 GCF_900102885.1 Paracoccus chinensis
CATCACCTTGGACAACCTGTGGCGAAAGCCGCAACGCTGAGCGTTTCTTTCCCGGTCTGGTGGCCATAGCACGAGCGAAACACCCGATCCCATCCCGAACTCGGCCGTTAAGCGCCGTCGCGCCAATGGTACTGCGTCTCAAGACGTGGGAGAGTAGGTCACCGCCAGACCTGGAAAGAAACGCACATCTCTCTGAAACGATCGCACCACCCCCCGCACCCAAAAACCCGCGGGGAACCCGCTGCACAAACGCAGCACGGACGCGGGGTAGAGCAGCCCGGTAGCTCGTCAGGCTCATAACCTGAAGGCCGCAGGTTCAAATCCTGCCCCCGCAACCAAACTCTTGCAATATATCCGCTACATGCGCAGCGCCCCACGGGGCGCTTTCTGCGTTCCGCAAGCGTGTCAGCAAAGCACAGGCGGTGGATGGCAGGACATGGTGCAAAAATGAGGGTCCGATTGCGGTACTCTCGCACTGTGTTCTGGAGTGCAGCCTGGGGCCGTGACATTACTCCACCGCGACGTCCCTCGGTTTGCCGTCGATTTTGCCTCACCACGCAGGCGCAGACGGCACGAGGGGAAGTCGCTGCACCAAACACAGGTCCTCGGAATAATCGAGGGACAAAATCAACACATCGCCTTGACTGCATGCCGTCGGCGACGGCCCTGTGTGGGCCCCGGATCGGGCCCGGTCAGGTTCTGCAAGCTTATTATGGCGGCATGAACCTCTCTCACGCCCGGCGGCTGAGGCACTCGAGGTTTGAGCCTGCGAAGGCACTGGCTCCAAAGAACAGGCGAACAGCGGCAACTTGAAACGGCTACTGGCCGACACGACGCTGCCAGCACGTACTAATGGACTCGTCGCGATCGAAGCCAATGGAAGCTACCGGTCCGAGAGCCATGGCTAAGGCATAACCATACAGAGCGTACGACGGACAGCGGTGCTTACGACGATGCGGGATCCTGATATAGGGCGTCCACTATGCAGCCAGGCCGGATCGACCGCGCTCTCTGCCCACGCAAGGCCCTGGGCAGCCCAAGAACATAGGCAGAGGGTCTGCTTAGCGCGGTTTGCGCCAGCTATGCGCCCTCGTCAGCCCCCTCAGTATCGGCAACTCTCTGGACAGGGCAAGGTCGACCGCAACCTTCAACAGGCCGACCCGATTATCCCAACTTCAGCAGGTTCCCGATCGCCGTGTGGACCTGCGCTGTGTCGAAGGGCTTGGCCAGGAGGGTCGCAGCCCGTGTCGGCAGTTCGTCAGCATCCGCGCGGAAACCCGAGATGAAGAGTACCGGCAGATCATTGCGACGCTCGCGCAGCAATTCGCAAAGGCGAGGACCATTCAACTGCCCTGGCATCACGCAATCGGTGACCAGAAGATCGATACTCGCGGGATCCAGTGCCTCTGCCGCTGCGTCGGCGCTATCAAAGCTGGTGACTGCGCAGCCCAGCTCGCTGAGCATGCCGCAGGTGACATCGCGCAGCGCGTCGTTGTCCTC
Source organism: Paracoccus chinensis (assembly GCF_900102885.1). Lineage (GTDB taxonomy): Bacteria > Pseudomonadota > Alphaproteobacteria > Rhodobacterales > Rhodobacteraceae > Paracoccus > Paracoccus chinensis. The sequence continues at coordinate 1,501 of NZ_FNGE01000002.1, forward strand.
GACCACGGCCACGCGCAACCCGGTCAGGTCGACCGCGGCAGCATGCGGGGCGTCCTGGGCCAGTCCCGCGGGGTTCTGCATCGGCGGCAGGTAGAGATGTACGGTCGTGCCCTCGCCCGGCGCGCTCTCGATCCGCAGCCCGCCCCCCGACTGGCGCAGGAAGCCATAGATCGAACTCAGCCCCAGCCCCGTGCCCTTGTCCGGCCCCTTGGTCGTGAAGAAGGGCTCCAGCGCGCGGGTCTGGGTTTCCGCGTCCATGCCCGTGCCGCTGTCGCTGACCGACAGGCGGAGGAAGGGCTGGGCCGGCAGGCCCGCCATCGCGGCCTCGTCCGTATCCAGTTCGACCAGCCGCGCCGTCACCGCCAGGCTGCCGCCGTCGGGCATCGCGTCGCGGGCGTTCACCACCAGATTGACGATCGCTCCCTCGAACTGCGAGGCGTCGATCCACACCGGCGGCAGGTCCGCGGGGATGTCCAGCGTCGCGGTGACGGTCTCGCCCAGCACGCGTTCGAACAGCCCGCGCAGGCGATCCATCTCCGATGTCACGTCCAGTTCGCGAGGTTGCAGCTTCTGCCGGCGGGCAAAGCCCAACAGCCGCTTGGTCAAGTCGGCGCAGCTTTGCGCGGCCTGCAGCGCAAGCGCCAGCCGCCCGCGGCTGCGGTCGTCCAGCTCGGCGGTAGCCTGCACCCGGTCCAGCGAGCCGATGATGACGCCCAGCATGTTGTTGAAATCATGCGCGACCCCGCCCGAAAGCTGCCCGATCGCCTCGAGCTTCTGGGCATGGGTCAGCTGCTCCTCCAGCCGCTTGCGGCTGGTGATGTCGGTGACGACGCCGGAAATCATCAGCCCGTCCTCGCCCTCATCGCCGGCGCTGGCGCGTTCCATCATCCAGCGCTCGTCGCGGCCACACTGGATGCGGTATTCGATCTCGTAGCCTTGGGGCAGCGCGGCCAGCGCCGCCGCCAGCCGCGGCCGGTCGTCGAGATGGACGCGGTCCATCCAGTCGCCGATGACGAAATCGGGATCGTCCGCCGCCCCACAGAGCACCTGGACATTGCCACCAACGAAGCGGCGCGCCTCCTCGCCCGGCTCGATCACGAACAGCGCCAGCGGCAGCGCGTCCAGCACCAGCGCCTGGGTCATCAGCGTGCGTTCCAGCTCGCGCGCGACCTCGGCCTCGCGGGCGCGGACGGCGAGGTTCTCGGCCATCAGCTGGCGCTCGGCCTCGGCCTTCAGCGCGATCTGGCGGCGCTGCTCGTAAAGCTGGGCGAAGACCTGCACCTTGGACCGCAGGATCAGCGGCTCGGCGGGCTTCAGGACGTAATCGACAGCGCCTGCGGCATAGCCCCGGAACTGGTGCGAGGTCTCCTTGTCGACGCCCGACAGGAAGATGATCGGCACGTGGCGCGAGCGTTCGCGCTGGCGGATCAGCTCGGCGGTCTCGTAGCCGTCCATGCCGGGCATCCGGACGTCCAGCAGGATCACCGCGAATTCGTGGCGCAGCACGGCGCGCAGGGCCTCGGCCCCCGAAGACGCGGTGACGACCGGATGGCCGAGATCGGCCAGCACGGCCTGCGCCGCGACCAGGTTGGCCTCGTCGTCATCGACGACGAGGATCCGGGCCGGCGCGTCGGCCGCGGCGCCGCTCACGCCACCGTCCCCCGCGGCTTGCGGCGCTTGATCCAGGTGCGCAGCACCGCGATCAGCTCCTCCTTCTCGACGGGCTTGGACAGGTAGTCCGAGGCCCCCGCGTTGAAGCAGCGCTCGCGGTCCTCGGCCATGGCCTTGGCCGTCACCGCGATCAGCGGCAACTCGCGGAAGCGGGCATCGGCGCGGATGCGCTGCATCACCTCGTAGCCGTCCATCTCGGGCATCATGATGTCCACCAGCACCGCCGCAAGGTCGGGCTGGGCGTCCAGCAGGGCCAGTCCCGCAGCCCCACTTTCGGCGCTGACGACCTCGATGCCGTGGTCCTCGAGCAGCGCGGTCATCGAGAAGATGTTGCGGATGTCGTCATCGATCACCGCGACCCGCCGACCGTCCAGCAGTTCGTCGCGGCAGCGCACGGCGGTGATCGCGGCGCGCAAGGATTCGGGCAGGCCGTCCCAGCGCAGCTTGAGCGTGGCCACCAGCGCGTCGAGCAGCCGGCCGTCGCCGCCCGTCTCGCTGCGGATCACCAGCTCGGCGCCGAGGCGGGAGATGACACCGGCCGCCGAAGCGCCGGGCGCGGCGTCCAGCCCGACGACGACCGGCGGCGCGTCCTTGCGCGCGGCCAGCGCCGCCAGCAACTCGCCCACCGCCTTGTCGGCGGTCGCGGCGACGACCATCACCGCGTCGGCGGGCGTCTGCAGTGCGGCCGCAGCTTTTGCGGGGGTCACCTCCTCCAGCGCCAGCCCCTCGATGCCGTCCAGCAGCGGGCGCAGCTCGGCACTCACGCGGGCGCTAGGGCGGACCATGACGACCCGCCAGGTGCGGCGAGTGGCCTGGACCCTGAGGCTGTCGAAGACCTCGATCAGCCGCTCGCGGCTGACGGGCTTGCCGGAATACTCGATCCCGCGCCCGCGCAGCCGTTCCTCGTCATCGACGACGGAAATCAGATGCACCGGCAGGTGGCGCATCTCGCGGTCGGTGGTGATGCGGTCCACCAGCGCCCAGCCGTCCACGTCGGGCAACTGGATGTCGAGGCTGACCGCGTCGGGCCGCTGGTGGCGGATGACCGAGGGCAGTTCGCGCCCGCGGGCGATGATGAGCCCATCGAAGCCGCGCTCGGTTGCGATGTCCTGCAGGATGCCGGCGAAGACCGGGTCGTCCTCGACGATGGCGACCAGCGGGCGGCTGCCGTCGCGGCGGGCCGGGACGGCCGGGGCAGGGGTCTCGGACATCCAGCGGGACGCGCGCGGGGCCTCGACCGCGGCGGCGGACGCCTCGGCGTCCCTCCGCGTGGGCTGCGGGGCAGGCGGGGGCGCAGGCCGGAACGGGGCCGGTTCGGACGGCGCCGGCAGGGCTGCGGGGGCTGCGGGCAGGGACAGGACGTCACCCGCGTCGGATTCCGCCAGCCCGCTTTCCAGCGGCAGGTACAATGTGAAGCGGCTGCCCTCGCCCGGCGTCGATTCCAGCCTGATCTCGCCGCCCAGCAGCGTCGCCAATTCGCGGCTGATCGAGAGGCCGAGCCCGGTGCCGCCATAGCGGCGCGAGGTGGTGCCGTCGGCCTGCTGGAAGGCCTCGAAGATCACCTGCTGCTGGGCCGGGGCGACGCCGATGCCGGTGTCGACGACGGCAAAGGCCACCCGGCGCGAGGCCGCCGCAAGGCGGGCGTTGCGGAAGACCTGGCCCGCGGGGACCGGGGCGACCTCCATCCGCACGGCTCCGCGTTCCGTGAACTTGATCGCGTTCGACAGCAGGTTCTTGACCACCTGCTGCAGCCGCGGCCCGTCGGTCGTCATCACCGCCGGCAGGTCGGGCGAAAGGTCGACGACGAAATCGAGCCCCTTCTGCTCGGCCAGGGCGCGGAACTGGCGGTCCATCGCCTGGGCGAAGTCGCCGAAGCGCATGGATTCGAGGTTCAGCACGATCGTGCCGCTCTCGATCTTGGACAGGTCGAGGATGTCGTTGATCATCCGCAGAAGGTCGTCGCCTGCCGCGTGGATGGTCGAGGCCTGCTCGATCTGTTTCTCGGACAGGTTGCCGCGGCCGTTCTCGGCTAGAAGCTTCGACAGGATCAGCAGGCTGTTCAGCGGGGTGCGAAGCTCGTGGCTCATGTTGGCCAGGAACTCGGACTTGTATTTCGAGGTCAGCGCCAGCTGCTCGGCCTTCTCCTCCAGTTCCTCGTTCTTGACGCGCAGCGCCTCCTGCTGCTGGCGCAGCATCTCCTCGCTTTCGCGCATCCGGGTCGCCTGCTCCTCGAGCCGCTCGTTCGAGGACCGCAGCTCGTCCTGCTGGCTTTGAAGTTCGGACGCGAGGATCTGCGACTGGCTCAGCAGCGTCTCGGTCCGCATCGAGGCGCTGATGCCGTTCAGCACGACCCCGATGGATTCCACCAGCTGGTCGAGGAAGGCGACATGCGTTTCCGTGAAGCGGCTGAACGAGGCCAGCTCGATGATCGCCAGAACCCGGCCCTCGAACAGCACCGGCAGAGCCACGATGTTCAGCGGCGCGGCCTCGCCCAGGCCGGAACGGATGCGGACGTAATCGGGCGGCACGTTGGTCAGCAGGATGCGCTCGCGTTCGACGGCGCACTGGCCGATCAGCCCTTCGCGCGGGCGGATGCGGCTGGCCAGGAACTTGCGCTCGGTCATGGCATAGGTGGCGGCCAGCTCGAAGACGGGGCCATCCTCGTCCTCGGCGGCCAGCCAGATCGCGCCGTGCTGGACGTTGATCAGCGGCGCCAGCCCCGACAGCAGGACGTTGCTGACGGTTTCCATGTCGCGCTGGCCCTGCACCAGCCGGGTGAAGCGCGTCAGGTTGGTCTTCAGCCAGTCCTGCTCGCGGTTGACCTCGGTCGTGTCGCGCAGATTGGCAATCATCCGGTTGATGTCGTTCTTCAGCGCGCCGACCTCGCCCTTGGCCTCGACCGAGATCGAGCGCGTCAGGTCGCCCTCGGCCACGGCTGTCGCCACCTCGGCGATGGCGCGGACTTGGGTGGTCAGGTTGTCGGCCAGCTGGTTCACGTTGTCGGTCAGGTCGCGCCACAGGCCCGAGGCGCCCGGCACGCGCGCCTGCCCGCCCAGCTTGCCCTCGATCCCGACCTCGCGGGCCACGTCCGTGACCTGGTCGCCGAAGGTCGCCAGCGTGTCGATCATCTCGTTGATCGTCTCGGCCAGGTCCGCGATCTCGCCCTTCACGTCCAGCGTCAGCTTGCGCTTGAGATCGCCGTTCGCGACCGCCGTGACGACGCGGGCGATGCCGCGCACCTGGTTGGTGAGGTTGTCGGCCATCAGGTTGACGTTGTCGGTCAGGTCCGCCCAGGTCCCGGCCACGCCCGGCACCTGCGCCTGGCCGCCCAGCTTGCCCTGGGTGCCCACCTCGCGCGCGACCCGCGTGACCTCTGACGCGAAGGCGTTCAGCTGGTCCACCATGGTGTTGATGGTGTTCTTCAAGGCCAGGATCTCGCCCCGCGCATCGACGGTGATCTTCTTGGACAGGTCGCCGCGGGCGACGGCGGTCGTGACCTCGGCGATGTTGCGGACCTGTTCCGTCAGGTTCGAGGCAAGCCCGTTCACGTTCTCGGTCAGGTCGCGCCAGGTGCCCTCGACGCCCTCGACACGGGCCTCGCCGCCCAGCTTGCCCTCGGTCCCCACGTCGCGGGCGACGCGCGTCACCTCGAAGGCGAAGCGGTTGAGCCGGTCCACCATCGTGTTGATGGTCTCCTTCAGCTCCTGCATCTCGCCCTGGACCTGGACGGTGATCTTCTTGGACAGGTCGCCGCGCGCGACGGCGGTGGTGACCTCGGCGATGTTGCGGACCTGGCCGGTCAGGTTCTCGGCCATCTGGTTCACGCGGCCGGTCAGGTCGGCCCAGGTGCCGGCGACGCCCTCGACCCGCGCCTGTCCCCCAAGCCGTCCCTCGGTGCCCACCTCGCGGGCAACCCGCGTCACCTCGGACGCGAAGGCGGACAACTGGTCCACCATCGTGTTGATGGTGTTCTTCAGTTCCGCGATCTCGCCCTTGGCATCGACGGTGATCTTCTTGGACAGGTCGCCGCGGGCCACGGCGGTCGTGACCTCGGCGATCTCGCGCACCTGGCTGGTCAGGTTGGTGGCAAGGCTGTTCACGCTCTGCGTCAGGCGCCGCCAGGTTCCCGCCACGCCCTCGACTTCGGCCTGGCCACCGAGGATGCCCTCGGTCCCGACCTCGCGCGCGACCCGCGTCACCTCGGACGCGAAGGAGGACAGCTGGTCCACCATCGTGTTGATGACCTGCTTGATCTGCAGGATCTCGCCCTCGGCCTCGACCGTGATCTGCTGGGTCAGGTCGCCCGAGGCGATGGCGGTGGCGACCTTGCTGACGTCGCGGAGCTGGATCGTCAGGTTGCCGGCCATGCCGTTGACGCTGTCGGTCAGGTCGCGCCAGGTGCCGGCGACACCCTCGACCCGCGCCTGCCCACCCAGCTTGCCCTCGGTCCCGACCTCGCGGGCGACGCGCGTCACCTCGGAGGCAAAGGCGTTCAGCTGGTCAACCATCGTGTTGACCGTGTCCTTCAGGGTCAGCAGCTCGCCCTGGACATCGACCGTGATCTTCTTGGACAGATCGCCGCGCGCCACCGCCGTCGTGACATCGGCGATGTTGCGCAACTGCCCCGTCAGGTTCGAGGCCATGGCGTTCACGTTGTCGGTCAGGTCGCGCCAGGTGCCGGCGACGCCCTCGACCCGCGCCTGCCCGCCCAGCTTGCCCTCGGTGCCGACCTCGCGGGCGACCCGGCTGACCTCGGAGGCGAAGGACTTCAGCCGGTCCACCATGGTGTTGATGGCATCGGCGGTCTGCAGCAGGTCGCCCTTCAGCGGCCGGCCGGCCAGTTCAAGCGGCACCGATTGCGACAGGTCGCCCTCGGCCACGGCGCGGACGACGCGGGTGATGCCCTCGCCGTGCAGCATGCTGCCCTGGATCAGGCCGTTGACGGAATCCACCGCCTCGCGCCAGCCGCCCGTGGCGCCCTCCAGGTGGATGCGCTCGTTCGTCTGCCCCTCGTGGACGACTGCCTGCTGCAGCCGCGCCAGTTCCGAGACGAGCGCGCGGTTCTGGTCGGCCAGCATGTTGTAGGCCTGGGCGAGGGGCGCGTTCTCGCCATCCTCAAGCAGGGTGATCGAGAAATCCCCGCGTGCGATCGCACGCAGGGCTGCGGTCAGCCCGACAGGGCTGCCGTCCGTCTGGATCAGGTTCTGGGGCATGGTGGTTCCGGGATCAGTCGGCATTGCGCAGGCGGGCCGCGCGCTGCAGCACGGCGGTGAGGTCGTCGGGCATGCAGGGCTTTTCCACCACCGCCACCGGCTTGAGCGCGGCGACGGCGGGATCGTCGGCCAAGCCGCTGTCGCCCGAGATGAAGATGATGGCGATGTCCTGGTCGCGGGCCATTGCCTCGGCCGCCGCGATCCCGCTGGCCCCGCCCTTGAGGTTGGCATCCATCAGGGCAATGTCGGGCCGGTGCTGCTGCGCCAGCGCGACCGCGTCGGGAGCGGTGCGGGCGACGCCCACCACCTCGAAGCCGGCATCCTCGACGAGGTCGGCCAGGAACATCGAGACAAGGACCTCATCCTCGGCGATCAGCACACGGAGCTTGGCAGACGTGGACATGCGGTTCTTTCGATAAGGCTAGGAATGAGAGCGCGTTGACAGGTATGGCACGCAGCATCTGGCCGCAATCGTCCGTCTGCAGCTCTCGGGGCTTGGCAGCCCGGAGCGCGCCGTCACATGCCTCAACTGAAAAAACATGGCTATCGAGAAGGTTGTGCTGATGATGTGACCGCCCACCAATGGCATCTCTGTGCCGAGTGGGTCTGCGACGATCCACAGAGGGGAGCGCTCATGTCGCCAGAACCGCGGCAAACCTGAATGATCAATATCGCTGATGGGGCCTTTTCTGCCGCTGTCACGCTCCTGTCATTCTTTGAGTTCCAGCCTCTGCCTGCGGAAAGGGCGGCGTCCGGGCCTGTGGCAGCCGAGGCAGGTTCCCACAACGCCTCGGAAAAAGCCTCGCTCGAGGAGGCGGCTGGCGATGTGGCGGCGAGACGCTGGAGAGAGGGTCAGTCCCCTTAATCGCTGAACAAGAAATTGCGCGCTAACCCCGGCCAACCGGATTCCGGCAGTGCCGGACATGCGAAGGGCGTGGCAGGCCGCAGCAGCCTGCTCGTTTCGAAGCATGGGAAGTGCATCTCCAGCTTCCAAGAGGTCGGCCATCACATCACAGCCTTCCGACACTTGACCGTAGCCGGAGCGGTCGAGGCGGGATGCCACTATCGCGCGGTCGCAGCGCTGGCGCAGCCTTGCCCACACCATCCAAGCTCGCAGGCTCATCATTCTGCCGTGCCGCGTCGCAGAGTGAGCAGGTGACAGGCCCTGTCTTCGACACAAGCGATGGACAAGCCGGGAACCTCGGCGGGGACACGACGGCCCAGGACCGCAACGGGGTCGAGCACGCGTTGCCCCGCATCAGTTGCGGTTTTCAGCCAAAGCCATGGCGTCCCTGATAACCGACGCGCTCGGTTACCCACGGTTCGAAGCGCAGGGAGGCCACTGGGGCTTGTTCGTCGCGGCAAGGCTCGACCATGCCTGTTCCGACAGGATCTCGGGCATCCACCTGAACTTCATGCCGCCACGGCGCGATGCAGGACTGATCGCGGAGCCCACCCCGGAAGAGGCGCGCTATCTTCAGAAATTCGCGCATTTCCTTGGCGAAGAAGCCGGCTACCAGGCCATTCAGGGCACGCGCCCACAGACCCTAGCCTACGCCCTGACCGACTCTCCCGCGGGGCTGGCCGCGTGGATAACCGAGAGGTTCCGGGGCTGGTCGGATTGCGGGGGCGATCAATTCGTCCTTCGGGCCCCATCATGCGCGGGCTCACGACCCTTGGCCGGTTCCCGTGGGCAAAACGGCCGATGTGCCGACCGGCCATGCGGCCTCCCGGCGAGAGATCTTGCGCCCGCTACGCTCGCTGGCCGCAAGGACCTTTACCGACACCCGGCGGTGCACATCGTTCGAGCGTGGCGGCCACTTCCCCGCGCTCGAGCAGCCTGACGCCCCCGCGACCGAAATTCGGGCCTTTCTCCGCCTTTGCAGAACCGGGCAGTAGTCTCGCGCACGGATGCTCAACCCGAGGGCAGGCACCCCGACAGCCCTCCGCAGAAAGGCAACCAGAGCCTTCCGGCCTGCGCGCCGGGGTTGTCCCCCGCGCGCGCGGTGCCTAGGTTGCCGCGATGGATCAGAAATCCAATCAGACGACTGGAGGCCTGCAGGCCCTGGACGGATTGCCCGACGATGTGAACGGCCTGGCCGTGTTTCTCGACATCGACGGCACGCTTCTGGACATTGCCGACACCCCCGACGGGATCAGCGTGCCTTCGGGCCTGCCCGCGGCTCTGGCCCGGCTGGCCGCGAGGCTGGGCGGCGCGGTGGCGCTGGTTACCGGGCGCTCGGTTGCCACGGTTGATCGGCTGTTTCCCGGCCTTCCTGTCGTGATCAACGGGCTGCATGGCGCGGAATGGCGCGACGGGGCCGGGCGGGTTTTCGGCGCCGGCGTCACCGACGAGTTCTCGGCGGCCAAGCACCGGCTGCGCGAGCAGGCGGCGCGCTGGCCTGGCGTCATCTTCGAGGACAAGGGTGCCGCCTTTGCCGCGCATTACCGCCTTGCCCCGGCCAGCGAGGGACAGGTGCGGCACCTGATGCGGGCGCTTTCCGAAAGCGTGGGCGACGGATGGAAACTGCAGGAGGGCAAGGCGGTTGTGGAGTTGCGGCCGCGTGGCCGTGACAAGGGAGATGCATTGATGCAGACGATGGGGCACGAGGCTTTCGCGGGACGGCTGCCGCTGGCGATCGGGGACGACGTGACGGACGAGGCGATGTTCGCGGCCGCGAACCGCTTGGGCGGCCTGTCGGTCCGGGTCGGCACGGATCGGCGCGACACCCTCGCGCAGGGCCGCGTCGCCTCGCCGGCGGATGTGCGCGCCTGGGTTGAACGGGTGGCGCGATGAACGTCCCCGTCGAATCCCTCGCCCCCGCCACGACCAGCACGGTCCCGGCCCACTCGCTTGACCTCGGGGTCATCGGCAACGCGGCGGCGGCCGCGCTGGTGGACCGCAACGGCTCGATCGTCTGGATGTGCGCGCCGCGCATGGATGGCGACCCGATCTTCTGCCGCCTTCTGGGCGGGCCCGCAGGGCAGGGTGGCGGCGACTGGTCGATCACCGTCGAGGACTTTGCCCACAGCGAGCAGCGCTATCTTCGCAACACGGCGATCCTGGAAACGATCCTGACCGACGGCTCGGGCAACCGGCTGCGCATCCTCGACTTCGCGCCGCGCTTCAAGGACCTGGGCCGCATGTTCCGCCCCCTGGGCATCGTGCGCATCATCGAGCCGCTGGAGGGCACCCCCCGCGTCCGCGTCCTGATGCGCCCCCGGCACGGCTATGGCGCCCATGTTCCCGAGATCACGCGCGGCACCAACCACATCCGCTTCATCCTGGGCGACCAGGTGCTGCGCCTGACCACCAACGCCCCGGTCGATTTCGTCGAGAACGGCAAGGCCTTCCTGGTCGATCGCCCTTATGCCTTCGTCTTCGGCGCCGACGAGCGGCTGTCGCAGGCCCCCATGCAGATCGCCCGCAGCTTCCTGGACCAGACCGCCAGCTACTGGCGCGACTGGGTCCGCTACCTGTCGGTGCCGCTGGACTATCAGGACGTGGTGATCCGCTCGGCCATCACGCTGAAGCTCTGCGCGCATGAGGAAACCGGCGGCATCGTCGCGGCGCTGACGACCTCGATCCCCGAATACGGGGAAAGCGGGCGGACCTGGGATTATCGCTTCTGCTGGCTGAGGGATTCCTATTTCACCGTCAGCGCGCTGAACCTGCTGGGCGCGACCCGGACGATGGAGGATTACCTCGCCTATGTCTCGAACATTGCGGCAGGCTCGCCCGACGGCTACCTGCAGCCCCTGTTCGGGCTGGGGCTGGAACGGCAGGTGGACGAGGAGACCGTTCCGACCCTGCCCGGCTATCGCGGCCTCGGCCCCGTGCGCAGGGGCAACGCCGCCTATACGCAGGTGCAGAACGACGGCTACGGCTCGGTGATCCTGTCGATCACGCAGGCCTTCTTCGACGAACGCCTGCCCACCATGGGCGGCGAGGCGCTGTTCACCCGGCTGGAACGGCTGGGGCGGCAGGCGGCCGAGCGCTGGAACCAGCCCGACGCGGGCCTGTGGGAATTCCGCACCCGCGGCGCCGTCCATACCCATTCCGCCGTGATGTGCTGGGCCGCCTGCGACCGGCTGGCCAAAATCGCGGCCAAGCTGGCGCTGCCCGAGCGGCAGGCGCATTGGCGGGCCGAGGCCGACAAGATCCGCGAAGGCATCCTCGAACAGGGCTGGAACAAGGAGCTGCAGAGCTTTGTCTCCAGCTTCGGCGGCCAGGACCTGGACGCGAGCCTGCTGCTGATGCCGCAGATCGGCATCATCCCGGCGCATGACCCGCGCTTCCTGTCCACGCTGGACGCCTGCGAGAAGCACCTGCGCTTTGGCAACCACCTTTACCGCTACCGTGCGCCCGACGATTTCGGGGCGCCGGAAACCGCCTTCACCGCCTGCACCTTCTGGCTGATCGACGCGCTGGTCCGCGTCGGCCGGCGCGAGGATGCCCGCCAGATCTTCGACGAGATCCTGCGGACCCGGAACCACCTTGGCCTGCTGTCCGAAGGGGTGCATGTCGAGACGGGCGAGCTTTGGGGCAACTTCCCGCAGACCTATTCAATGGTCGGGCTGGTCTATGCGGCGATGCACCTGTCCCGCCGCTGGGAGGATGTCCTTTGAGCCGGCTGATCGTCGTCTCGAACCGCGTTCCCGACCCCGCCAAGGGACCGCCGGCCGGGGGGCTGGCCGTCGCGCTGAACTCGGCGCTGGAAAAGATGGGCGGCGTCTGGATGGGCTGGACCGGCAAGTCCAGCGGCGTGAAGGAGCCGGGGCCTCTTCAGTTCGTGGAACGGGGCAACATCACCTTCGCGCTGACGGACCTGTCGCGGCGCGACCTGGCCGAATACTACACGGGCTTCGCCAACAGTGTCCTCTGGCCGCTCTGCCATTACCGGCTGGACCTGACCGAATACGCCCGCAAGGACATGGCCGGCTATTTCCGGGTGAACCGTCTCTTTGCGGAACGGCTGCGCCCGCTGATCCAGCCTGACGACATCATCTGGATCCACGACTACCACCTGATCCCCATGGCCTCCGAGCTGCGCCGCCTGGGGGTCGGGAACCGCATCGGCTTCTTCATGCACATCCCCTGGCCCTCGCCGGATGTGTTCTTCACGCTGCCCGTGCACGAAGCGATCATCGACAACCTGACCGCCTATGACCTTCTGGGCTTCCAGACCGAGCATGACGTCGAGAATTTCGCGCTGGCCCTCAAGCGCGACGGGATCGGGCGCGACATGGGCGACGGCTGGATGGCCGCCTATGGCCGGCGCTTCCAGGCAAAGGCCTTTCCCATCGGCATCGACGTGGCCGAGTTCGCCTCGACCGCCAGAGAGGCCGTGCGGAGCAAGGCCGTCAAGCGCACCGCCGTCAGCTTCGCCGGGCGCGACCTGATCATCGGTGTGGACCGGCTGGATTATTCCAAGGGCCTGACCCACCGCATCGACGGCTTCGAGCGCTTCCTGATCGCCAACCCCGCTTGGCGCGGCCGCACGACGCTGCTGCAGGTGACGCCGAAGTCGCGCAGCGAGGTGCAGGGCTATTCCGACATGCAGCGGCAGGTGGCCGAGCATGCGGGCCGCGTGAACGGCGCGATGGGCACGCTGGACTGGACGCCGATCCGCTACATCAACCAGTCGGTCGGTCGCAACACGCTCGCGGGGCTTTACCGCATCGCGCGGGTGGGACTGGTGACGCCCCTGCGGGACGGCATGAACCTGGTCGCCAAGGAATTCGTCGCCGCCCAGAACCCCGCCGATCCCGGCGTCCTCGTCCTGTCCCGCTTCGCCGGGGCCGCGCGCGAGCTGGACGCCGCGGTGCTGGTCAATCCCTACGATGTCGAGGCGATCGGCAATGCCATCGCCCGCGCCCTGTCGATGCCGCTCGAGGCAAGGGTGGAACGCTACACGGCGATGATGGCCAGGATCGAGCAGAACGACATCTCGAAATGGTCCGCGGACTTCCTCGGCATGCTGCAACCCGAGCAGCAGCGCACCACCGAACCGGCCCTGGCCTGAAGGCAGCCACCGCGAGATCCGGGGCCGCCTAAGTTATCGAGGACCTGGACCCTGCCTTCCACTGCGGAATGACCGCGCATCATGCCGGGGCCATCGCCATGCCGGGTTGAACTGGAATACGGCGATGACGAGCAGTCGAAGGCTGGGCTGTCGGAGATGCAGAAGATGACCGCTTGGGTCGAGAAGAACGCAGGACAGCAGTAAGCACCACGGCCGCCGCTGAACCTGCAAGGACCGATCTGCCGCAGATCTGGAACACGGGCGCATGCCGAACCGGCAAGGCTGTCCTGTTCGGGCCAGTGCCTAGCCACCGTTTCGTCTGGCCTGGATGGCGCGGATGTCGTCGGGCCAGTTCGACTTGATGAAGGACAGGATGGCGGCGATGTCGTCCTCGGTCAGGATCTCGCCGAAGGCGGGCATGCCCGAGGTCATGGCTACCCCCATGTCATCCAAGACCGCCTGCCCGCCCCGGCGGATGTAGTCCGTCAGCATGGCATCGTCATGGTGCCAGGTGTGACCGGAATCGTCATGCGGCGGGGCAGGGAAGGTGCCGTCCGCGCCGGGAAGCTGCCAGTCGGGCTGGCCCTCCAGCCGTGCTCCGTGGCAGTTCGCGCAATGGATGGCGTAAAGCTCGGCCCCATGCCGCAGTTCGGCGCGCTTGGCGTAGGCCCATCCTGCCCGGAGCGTTCCACCGGCCAAGGTTGCGGCAAGCAGCCATGTCGCCGGAAGGACGAGGGCGGATGGAAAGCTTCGGGACATGGCGGGCAGATTGCGGCCCTTTGCGCGAAGGTCAACCTTGGCGCTGACAGCGCCCGGGGGAGTGCCCCGGACGTAGCAGGGCAGTAACGTCAGGCGGTCCGCGGCGGCGGAAGGCAATCTCAAGGCACAGGTCGGCCTCACCCATGGCTCACCGACAGGATCAGGGCCGGAAACCTGCCCTCCCGCTACGTCGCTCTTACTATCAGACCAACTGTCCTCTTGCCTGCGGGACCGGGCGCAGCCAATCGGGGGCTGTTCAGGCGAAGGGTGACAACAGGATGGCGCAGCTTTCTCGACCCGGTCCGCGCCGGCTTGGCTGGGGGCTGGCCACGGCGGTGCTCGCCGCCACGGGTGCGGGGCTGGCGGTGGCGCTGGGCCTGCCCGCGGCATGGCTGATGGGGGCGATGATCGCCACGGCGGCGGGCGCGCTGGCGGGGCTGCCGGTCGGGCTCGAACGGGGTCCGCGCGAGGTGGCCTTCCTTCTGGTGGGCATCTCCATCGGCTCCAGCGTCACGCCCGGGATCCTGGGAGAGGTGCAGGCCTGGCCCGGCAGCATCGCGCTGCTGGTGGCCTCGATCGCCGCGACGATGGCGGTGTCCAGCGTCTATCTCGCGCGGGTGCATGGCTGGGACAGGACCACGGCGCGCTTCGCCTCGATGCCGGGGGCGTTCTCGTCGGTCGCCATCATGGCCGCGAACAGCAGCGCCGACCTGCCGCGCGTCATCCTGGCGCAAAGCCTGCGCGTGTTCACCCTGGTCGCACTGATGCCGCCGGTGCTGTCCCTGGCAAGCGGCGGCGCGATCAGCGGGGCCGCCACGGGGCCGCAGCCGACCAACACGCCCCCCGAGGCGCTGGCCGTCTTTCTTGCAAGCGGCGCGGCGGCGATCCTGCTGAACCGGCTGCGCGTACCGGCGGGCACGGTTCTGGGGGCCATGGTGGTCAGCGCGGGGCTGCATGCCAGCGGCCTCGTGGAGGGGCGCTTTCCGCAGCCGCTGATCATCCTGGGCTTCATCGCGACGGGCGCGGTGATCGGTGCGCGCTTCCGGGGCACGACGCTTCGGACGGTTGTCCGCACGATGCCGGGCGCCACGGTCAGCATCCTGCTGGCGCTTGGGGTCTCGGCCCTTTTCGCGGCGGCGGGGGCCTGGATGCTGGGCCTGCCCTTCGGGCAGCTGTGGCTGGCCTATGCGCCGGGCGGGGTCGAGGCGATGGCCGCGATGGCGCTGGTGCTGAAGCTCGAACCCGCCTTCGTGGGCACGCATCACATCCTGCGCATTCTCGGCCTCAATCTCGTCGGCCCCTTGTGGCTTCGCGGGTCACGTTGAGGAGGATGCAGGCGTAGCCGTCAGGAACCCCCCTTCAGGAAGCCCCCGATCTCGGCCGTGACGCGCTCCGGTTCCTCGAGATGCAGCCAGTGGGTCGTGCCGGGAATGACGAGAAGCCGCCCGCTGTCGCACAACCCCACGGCGTCCCGCGCCACGTGGCGTTCCAGCGCCGCGTCCCTTTCGCCCCATAGCACAAGGGTCGGTGGCAGGATGCGCGCCGGTTCCGCGGGCCTTCGGCGCCGGCGCAGGGCACGGTAATAGTTCAGCATCGCGCTCAGGCGTCCAGGCTGGCCCCAGGCCGTGGCGTAACGGTCGAGATCGCCGGGGCGGAAGGTGTCGGGCCTTGCGCTGCCGCGCATCATCGCGCGCAGACCTGCAAATCCCAAGGGGCGCAGCATCGCCTCGGGCAGCAGGGGCAGCTGGAACAGCGCGGCATAGCTGCTGCGCAGGGCTTGCGTCGGGTGCCTCAGCGCTTGGCCGAGAAGGTCGGGATTGGGCGCGTCGAGGATCACCAGCCGCCCGATCCGGCCCGGGTGGCGTGCCGCCGTGGCCCAGGCGATCACGCCGCCCCAGTCGTGACCCACGAGGTCGAAGCGGTCCGCCCCGAAACTGTCCGCCAGCGCCAGCACATCCGCCACCAGAAGGTCGAGGTGGTAGCTTGCGATGCCGCGCGGCGCGTCGCTGAGATTGTAGCCCCGCATGTCCGGCACGACCACGTGGAAGCCCGCCTCGGCCAGCGGCGTGATCTGGTGGCGCCAGGCCCACCAGAACTCGGGGAAGCCGTGCAGCAGAACCACTAGGGGGCCGGTCTCGGGGCCCGCCTCGACGACATGCAGCGACAGGCCGTTCACCTGCCGCCTGCCCGGGCGCCATCCGGGCGCGAGGAGTCCGCTGTCCGACATCGGGGAAGCCTCCCTTCCGTTCGAAAGCCTGCCCTGCCGCCTGTCCGGCGTCAGAGGCTGCTCAACCCCCAGACCATGGCGATCAGCGGCGTGCCGACCAGCACGACAAGGATCGACAGGGGCAGCCCCAGCCGCCAGTAGTCGCCAAAGCGATAGCCGCCCGGCCCCATGACCAGCGTGTTGCATTGGTGCCCAATAGGGGTGAGGAAATCGCAGGCGGCCCCCAGGGCCACGGCCATCAGGAAGGGGTCCGGGTTCAGGCCCAACCGCTCGGCAAGGCTGGCCGCGATGGGCGCCATCACCAGCACGGTCGCTGCGTTGTTCAGGAAGGGCGTCACCGCCATCGCCAGCACGATCATCAGCCCCAGCGCGACCAGCGGCGGCACGTTGCCCGCCACCCGTTCGAGGCCCGCCGCGATCAGGTCGGTCCCGCCGGTGGCCTGGATCGCATTGCTGACCGGGATCAGCGCGGCCAGCAGGACGATCACCGGCCATTCGATCGACTCATAGGCCTCGTCCATCGTCATCACGCGCAGAAGCAGGACCAGGGCCGCCGCGCCTGCAAAGGCCACGGCCACGGGGACCACATGCGCGGCCACCAGCACCATCGCCGCCGCCAGGATCATCAGCGGCAACCAGCTGCGCTTGCGGCTGCCGAGCGCCACGTCGCGCTGGCTGAGCGGCAGCACGCGCAGCTCGCCCAGGGACGGCGCCAGACGCTCGCGCGTGGCCTTGAGGATCAGGACGTCGCCCACCTCCAGCCGCAGCCGCCGCAGCCGCCGCGTTAGGCGCTGGCCGCTGCGGCTGACCGCCAGAAGCTGCAGCCCGTGGCGGCGCAGCAGATGCGCCTCGGCTGGGGTGCGGCCGACCAGCGCGGAATCGGCCGTGACGACGCCCTCGGCCACGACGCTGTCGGCGTCGGCCTCCTCGTCCTCGGCCACCTCCTCGCCGGCCAGGCGCAGGCGGGCGCGGGCCACGACGCGCTCCAGGTCGTCGGGCTCACCGCTCAGCAGCAGCACGTCCTCGGCCTGCAGGAGGCTGTCGGGACGAGGGGCATGGCGGCGGAAGCGTTCCCGGATGATGGTGGTGACGCGCAGGCCGCCTTCGGCCAGGGCCTCGAGTTCGGCCACGGTGCGGTCGACGAAGGGCGAACCCTCGGGGACGCGGGCCTCGGTCGAATATTCCTCGATGTTGAAGGCCGCGTCCATGGACCGGCTGGCGGCGCGGCGGTCGGGCAGCAGGCGATAGGCGAAGGACAGGAAGACCACGCCCAGCCCGGCGATGACGATCCCCACGGGCGTATAGTCGAACATGCCGAAGGGCTTGCCCAGGATGTCCTCGCGCACCTTGGACACCAGGATGTTGGGCGAGGTGCCCACCAGCGTCACGATCCCCCCGATCAGCGAGCCGAAGGCCATGGGCATCAGCATATAGGACAGGGGCGTGCCCGTGCGCCGCGACAGCTGTGCCGCGACCGGCATCAGCATGGCCAGCGCGCCCACGTTCTTTGTGATCATGGACAGGACGGTGACGGCCGAGACCAGCACGGTGACCTGCGCCTGCGCGCCCTTGAGGTTGCGCAGAAGCGGGCGCATCGCCGTTTCCACCGCGCCCGAGCGCGCCACCGCCGCCGAGACCAGCAGGGCGGTCGCCACGATGATCACCACGTCGTCGCCGAAGCCGGAAAAGGCCTCGGTCGCGGGGATGATCCCGATCAGCACGCCCGCCAGCAGTGCCAGCAGTGCCACGAGGTCATAGGGCAGACGGCCCCAGATGAAGAGGCCAATCGTGACGGCCATCAGGCCGAAGGCGAGCGCTTGGTCGAGGGTCAATTCCGGGGGTCACTCCGCAGGGGCAGGGCGGAACCGCGCGGCCCGCTGGCCGGTTCCACCGGGCGTCGGACACGAGGGCAGGGCGGTGGACATCATGGGATGGATCTTCAGGACGGCGCGCAACCGCGACGGACAGGCGCATGCGCTGGAGGCGCAGGCGCAGGAGGTGGCGCCCGCGCCCGCGCCGCTCCCGCCCGTTGCAGCCGAGGGGCTGGAACTCGCGCTGGGCGCCAAGCTGCTGGACGGCTGGCTGTCGAACCGCAGGCAGGTGCTGGTCCCGCACACGCTGAACTTCCGCGTGCTCGCGCCCGAGGAATCCGCCCTGCTGGTCGATGTCATGGCCGCCGCCGCCCAGGGGGATGGCGAGGTGGACCCGCGCGAGGCCCGGCAGCTGCCGCTGACGCTGGAGCGGCTTGGCGCGGGCGAGGCCGAGACGCGGCGGCTGGAAGCCGCGCTGGCCGAGCCGCAGCATCTCGGCCAGCTTCTGTCGCGGGTCGAGGAGGCGGGCCTGACCACCCATGCCTATGCGGCGGCGCTGCTGGCGATCAACCGGCGCGGCGGGGTGAACCGCGCCTTTCTTGACTATGTCGCGCAACGGCTGGGGCTGTCGGCCGAGGTGGCAGGCAGCCTCGAGCGCCGCTACCGCACCTGAACGGGCCGGGCCTCGGGCGCGGCCTCGGTCCCATGGCCTTCGGTCAGGTCGCGCAGCACCGTCTGGACCGACCCGCTTTCCACCAGAAGATGGCGCGCGACATCGCCCAGGGTCAGCCAGCCGATCACCCGGCCACCGTCGTCCCGCACGGCCAGCCGGCGGATGTGATGGGCGGCCATCAGGTTCATGGCGTCCTGCAGGCTGTCCTCCTCGCCGCAGCCGATCACGGGGCGGGTGGCGATGGCGCCCACGGTGACCTCGGCGCCGTTCAGCCCCCTGGCCACGACGCGGTACAGGATGTCGCGGTCGGTCACGACACCCTGCAGGTCCTCGGCCGTGCCCACGGGCAGCGCGCCCACGTCCAGTTCGCCCATCAGTTCGGCCGCCTCGGACACGGGGACCTCGGCGGGGATGAACTCGACATAGAGGGCCATGATCTCGCCCACCCTCATGCCACGGCCCCCAGCGCGGCGTCGATCTGGGTCAGCAGCTTGGAAAAGTCGATCGGCTTGGGGTGATAGTCGTCGCAGCCCGCGGCCAGCGCCTTTTCCCGGTCGCCCGCCAGCGCGTGCGCCGTCAGCGCGATGATCGGAATGGCGGCCGTGGCCGGGTCGTCCTTGAGCTGGCGCGCGACCGTCCAGCCGTCCATCACCGGCAGGTTCATGTCCAGCAGGATCACCTGCGGGTGCTCGGCCCGCGCCATCTCCAGCCCCGCCTGCCCGTCATGAGCCAGCACCACGTCATGTTCCCGCCGCTTGAGACGCCGGGACAGAAAGTCCCAGATCTCGGGCGTATCCTCGACCAGCAGCAGTTTCGCCATCAGTCCCGTCCTTCCTTCTTCGTTCCCGCGCGCTCGGCCGCGATGCGCTTCAACTCGTCCAGCAGTTCGTCAACGCTGTCCTCGCCCGGCTGGATCACCTGCCGCACCTGATCGCGCAGGCGCGCGCGCTCCTCGGGCGGCAGGCCCCCTTCGGTCAGGGCGATGACCGGGATCGCCCGCAGGTCGGGGCTGCGGCGCAGGCGGCCCAGCAGGGCGAAACCTTCGACCGCGGGCAGGTCCAGGTTGACGAGGATCAGGTCCGGCCGCCGTTCCGCGATCCGCAATTGGGCGGCAGAGGCATTGGCGGCCTCCGTCACATCCCAGCCCTCGCCGGTCAGAAGGCGGCCCAGTTCATCGCGCGTGGGCGCGTCGCTTTCGACCACCAGCGCCAGCCCGGACGGCACGGCCGAGGGCAGGCGGTGGCGGTCCACGGTTTCCTTGAGCCGCTGCCAGTCCACGGGCTTGGTCAGGTAGTCGGCGGCCCCCAGCGAATAGGCAAGGCCGGTTTCGCGGATCATGGACACCATGATGACCGGGATCTCGGCCAGCTGCGGGTCGGCCTTCAGCGCCGACAGCACGGCCCAGCCGTCCATGCGGGGCATCATCACGTCCAGGATGATGGCCGAGGGCGCGATCTCGCGCGCCAGCGCCAACCCGTCCTCTCCGTTCGCCGCCGCCGCCACGGCCAGCCCGTCGCGCCCGAGGAACCGCGTCAGAAGATCGCGCATGTGCGGGTCGTCGTCGATGACCAGCACGCGGTCGGTAGGACCGGCTTCGCCGCCCGGCTCTGCGGCCGCGGTGTCTGGACCGACCGGATGGCGCACGTCGGCGGGAAGGGTCAGGGTGAAGCTCGTCCCTTCGCCTTCAGCGCTGTCCACGGCGATGGTCCCGCCCATCATCTCGGCAAAGGCCTTGGTCAGCGCAAGCCCCAGGCCCGTGCCACCGAAGCGGCGCGTGGTGGACACGTCGGCCTGGGTGAAGCGCTGGAACAGCTTCTCCTGCTGTTCGGGCGTCATGCCGATGCCGGTGTCGTCCACGCGGAACTCAAGCCAGTCGCCCCTGCGGGTGGCGGTCAGGGTGACGCGGCCGTTCTCGGTGAACTTGGCCGCGTTCGACAGCAGGTTGAACAGGCACTGCCGCAGCTTCACGGGATCCGACTGCATGGCACCCAGATCAGGGGCAACTTCAGCCGTGAAGCTGTTGTCCTTTTTCGCCATCAGCCCCTCGACGGTGGCGCAGACCTCGTCCACCAACGGGGCCACGTCGAAGGCCTCGACCTCGACCTCCATCTTTCCGGCCTCGATCTTGGACAGGTCCAGAACGCCGTTGATCAGCGACAAGAGGTGCCGGGCGCTGACCTCGATCTTGCCCAGGTCCTCGGCCATGTGGGCGGCGGCCTCTCCCAGGTCCTCGGCCTCCTCCTCCAGCAGCTCGGCATAGCCGATGATGGCGCTGAGGGGCGTGCGCAGCTCGTGGCTCATGTTGGCGATGAACTGGCTTTTCGCGAGGTTGGCCTCTTCTGCGGCCATCTTGGCAGCGGCGAGGTCCTCCTCGCGGCGGCGGCGCTCGGTCACGTCCCAGGTGATGCCCAGGGCATAAAGGCCACGCCCGAAGGGCCGCCGCTCGACCGAGCCGCGGGCCACGGCCCAGCGCACCTCGCCCCCTTCGCTCCCAAGGCGGAACTCAAGATCGAACTCGCCCTGCTCGCGCCGGGCCTGCTCGAAGGTGGCGGCGACATGCGGGGCATCCTCGGGATGGATGCGGGCCAGGAACTCGGCGGCGGGCAGCTCGCCCTCGGCCGCGGGCAGGTCGAAGAGGGTGCGGAAGCCCTCGTCGGCCTCCAGCACCTCGCGGTCGAAGTCCCAGGTCCAGGACCCGATCCGCGCCACCTGCAGGGCAAAGCGCAACCGGCGCTCGGCCGCCAGCGCGCGGGCCTCGGCCTGGCGCTGGGCGGTGATGTCGGTGCTGGTGCCGAACCAGCGGGTGACGCGGCCGTCCTCGTCGGGGATCGGCACAGCGCGGGACAGGAACCAGCGATAGCGTCCGTCCTGGCCGCGCAAGGGGAAGGTGTCCTCCCACACGGTCCCGGCCTCGATGGCGGCGCGATAGGACTCCTCGGCGCGGGCGGCGTGGTCGGGGTGATGCAGGGACCACCAGCCCCAGCCCTCCATCTGGCTGAAGCTGCCGCCGGTATAGTCGTACCAGCGCTTGTTGAACCAGTTGATCGCGCCGCTTGCGTCGGCGATCCAGGTCAGTTGCGGCAGCTTCTCGGCAAAGGCGCGGAACTCCTCCTCGCGGTCGCGCAGCGCCGCCTCGGCGCGCCTGCGGCGCAGGTACTGGCCGACCTGCTGGCCGATGGCATTGGCGCTGTCCAGAAGGTCGTCCCCGCCTTCGGGCGCCGCGCGGGCGTAAAGCTCGATCACGCCCAGCACGCGGCGGCCAAGGCGCGCGGGCACGGCCATGGCCGCCACGAAGCCTGCCGCTTGCGCCGCCTTGCGCCGTCCGGCATCACCGAGGTCCAGGGACTTGATGATCTCGCCCTCTTCCCAGGCCCGCCCGGCCAGGTCCTCGCCCCGGTCCAGCGTCAGGTCCATCGTGGCCCCGACCAGCGCCTGCGCGTCCAGCCCCGGCGCGACCCAGCTCGCCTCGGGGGCAAGCTGCCGCTCGCGGTGGTTCACCGCCCAGAAGAACCCGGCCTGAAAGCCGAGGCTGCCGCCGACGGCCGCCAGCAGGCGCGGCAGCACCTCCTCGATCTCGGCGCTGCCCGCGAGCATCCGGCTGACCGTGACCTGCAGCGCCAGCCGGTCCGAGGCGCTGCCCTGGCGCGCGGTGTCCACCATGGTCACGACGCTGCCCGCAAGCTCGCCCCCCTCGATCAGCGGCCATGCGGAATATTCGGCGGTGAAGAAGCTGCCGTCCTTGCGCCACAGCACCTCGTTCGACAGCCGCACCGCGCGGCCGGTCAGGCGGGTGGCCAGCAGCGGACAGGCGGATTGCGGAAAGGGTGAGCCGTCGGGATGGCTGTGGTGGATCAGCTCGTGCATGTTCCGCCCCAGCACCTCGTCCGCCGCATAGCCCAGCATCTGCAGCGCGGCCGGGTTGGCATAGGTGCAGCGCCCCTCGGCATCGAGGCGGTAAAGGCCGAAGCCCAGCGCGTCCAGCATGGCGCTTTCGGCGGGCAGCGGGGCAGGGGAAAGGGGTGAGTCCAAGGGTGCCTCGTGGAACGGCAGGGCGCATGTGCCTCGCTCAACTCGGGCCGGGCGTTGCCGTTCCGGCGTGGCGATTGCCTGGACACGGCACGGCCTGTAAAGGGCGGCGGGACCCTGGCCATGGCGGGTTGCTGCGCCTAGAGGGATTGCGTTGGCGCCTGTGATATCCTGCGAATTCGGCCCAGGCGGCAGGCCCGCCCTGTTCCGCGACCCCTCGGCGCTGGTGCTGGCCCATGCCTCCCACGAGGTGCTGCCCGCGCTGGAGCGGCTGGAACAGGCCCGCCGCGCGGGCAAGTGGATCGCGGGCTGGCTGTCCTACGAGGCGGGCCACGCGCTCGAGGACCGGCTGCGGCCCCTGATGCACGAACCGCCCGGCCCCCTGCTGGCCTTCGGGGTCTTCGACGCGCCCGGGAAGGACCAAGCGGCCCCCGAGGAGGAGGTCCGCCTTTCGCCCTTCCGCCCCCTGGTGTCGCGCGACGCCTATGAGGCCGCCTTCGCGCGTGTGCAGGCCTATATCCGTGCGGGCGACTGCTACCAGGTCAACCTGACCTTTCCGCTGGAAAGCCGGATGGAACGCGGCTCGCCCTGGGGCCTTTACCGCGCGCTGCAACGGCTTCAGCCGGTGGGATTCGGGGCCTGCGCCGACCTGGGCGGGCCGGTGGTCGTGTCGCGCTCGCCCGAGCTGTTCCTGCGGCTCGAGTCCTCGGGGCGGATCGAGACGCGGCCCATGAAGGGGACCGCGCCGCGCCATCCCGACCCTGCGCGCGACGCGGAACTGGCGGCGGGCTTGGCGGCGTCCGAGAAGAACCAGGCCGAGAACCTGATGATCGTGGACCTTCTGCGCAACGACCTGGCGCGGATCTGCCAAGTGGGCTCGGTGCGGGTGCCGGAACTGTTCGCGGTGGACAGCTTTGCCACGGTCCACCAGATGAGTTCGCGCGTGACGGGGCAGCTTGCCGCCCCCGCGAGCCTTCCCGATCTGATGCGCGCGCTGTTCCCCTGCGGGTCCGTCACCGGCGCCCCCAAGATCCGCGCGATGGAGATCATCCGCGAGGTCGAGCCCTTCGCGCGCGGCGTCTATTGCGGCAGCCTGGGCTGGATGGGGCCGGACGGGGCGGGCTGCTTTTCCGTGGCGATCCGCACGCTGTCGGTCTGGCCGGACGGGCGCGTCACGCTGAACGTGGGCGGGGGCGTGGTGGACGATTCGACCGCCCCCTCGGAATGGGAGGAGGCGCTGTGGAAGACCCGCTTCGCGCTGCCGCTGACGACCCCGGGCTGAGGCTGATCGAGACGGCGCTGTGGGACGGCGCGGCCTGTCCGCGGCTGGAGGGGCACCTCGCGCGCCTGACGGCCAGCGCGGCGGCGCTGGGCTGGCCCTGCGACGCCAGGGCTGCAGGGGCCGCGCTGAAGGGAGAACCGGGCACGCCCGCGCGCCTGCGGCTGACCCTAGACTGCGCGGGGATGCTAGAGGTCGCGCGTGCGCCTTTGCCGCCCTCGCCGCCCGAATGGCGGCTGGGGCTGGCCTCGGCGCGGCTGCACTCGGCCGACCCCTGGCTGCGGCACAAGACCACGCGGCGCGCGGTCTATGACGCGGCCCGCGCGACGATGCCCGAGGGTCTCGACGAGCTTCTGTTCCTCAACGAGCGGGGCGAGGTCTGCGACGGCACCATAACCACGCTGTTCTTCGACCGGGGCGAGGGGCTGCGCACGCCGCCCCTGTCCTGCGGGTTGCTGGCGGGTGTGCTGCGCGCCGAACTGCTGGCAGGCGGACACTGCCGCGAGGAAAAGCTGCTGGCCGGCGATCTGCCGCAGGTGCGCCTATGGGTCGGCAATGCGCTGCGAGGGCTGATGCCGGCGCGCTGGCAGCGGTGAGCCGGGCCGGGCGCCGGGCGTTGGCGGCATCATGTCGCGGCCCTTGCCCCTTTGGTGTCCGGCCCGACGGGCTTACGTCAGGCATCAGTCACAGGCGCGAGGACGAGGTCTGAAGATGCGGAACACTCACGGGATCGGCCGGCGGGCCATTCTGGCCGGAATGGGCGCTCTGCCCCTGCTGCTGGCGGTCGGAAGGGCAGGGTGGGCCGCAACCCTGCCGCTTGTGACGGTAACCAAGGATCCGAGTTGCGGCTGCTGCGGCGCCTGGGTCGATCATCTTCGCGCCGCGGGCTTCCCCGTGCGGGTCGTGGAATCGGACGACGTGGACGCGCTCAAGTCGCGGCTCGGGGTCCCGGCCGAGCTTGCCTCGTGCCATACCGCCGAGGTCGAGGGCTATGTCGTCGAGGGCCATGTCCCCGCCGCCGCCCTGACGCGCCTGCTGGCCGAGCGGCCTGCGGCGACGGGGCTGGCCGTGCCGGGGATGCCCGCGGGCTCGCCGGGCATGGATTACCCGGGCACCGTGCCCGAGCCCTACGAGGTGGTCCTGTTCGGTTCGAAGGGGCAGGAAACCTTCGCCCGCTTCCTAGGCGGGCGGCAGGTCTGAGGTCCCGCCCGGGTCAGTGAAGGGCGGCGGCCTGCCGGATCATGGCCGGGCCGCCCGGTGCGTTTCAAACGGCATCCAGGCGCGAACCGGCCTTCGCTGACGGCCATGCAGACCTGCGCCCAGCGCAAGCCTGACCGGCGCGTCAGGCGAGCCAGCTTCACATTCTTCGCGCCCCGGCGGTAAGGGCATCCTTGCCATCTGCAGCCGAGGAGACCTGCCATGACCCGCATCGCCCCCCAAGACCTTCGCGCGAAGATCATGTCGGCCGAGGACGCGGCGGCGATGATCCATTCGGGCGATACCGTGGGGATGAGCGGCTTCACCGGCTCGGGCTATCCCAAGGCCGTACCCATGGCCCTTGCCGCGCGGATCGAGGCCGAGCACGCGGCCGGGCGCCCCTTCCGGGTGCGGGTCTGGACCGGAGCCTCGACCGGCCCGGAACTGGACGGGGCGCTGGCCAAGGCCGACGGGATCGAGTTCCGGCTGCCCTACAACTCGGACCCCATTGCCCGCGAAAAGATCAACCGCGGCGAGATGGACTATTTCGACATGCACCTGAGCCAGGTGGCGCCCATGGCTTGGCAAGGCTTCCTGGGACCCCTGAACACCGCCGTGGTCGAGGTCACGGGCATCCGACCGGACGGGATGCTGATCCCCTCCTCCTCGGTCGGCAACAACAAGACCTGGCTCGACCGCGCCGAGAAGGTGATCATCGAGGTCAACCGCTGGCAGAACCCGGCGCTGGAAGGGATGCACGACATCTACTACGGCACCCGCCTGCCGCCGGACCGCGTGCCGATCCCGCTGACCCGCCCCGACGACCGGATCGGCGAGCCCTGCCTGCGCTGCGACCCGGATAAGATCGTGGCGATCGTGGAAACCGACGCGCCGGACCGCAACCTGCCCTTCTCCCCGCCCGACCAGACCGCCCGCGCCATCGCCGGGCACCTGCTGGAGTTCTTCGGCCACGAGGTCGCCCGTGGCCGTCTGCCCGCCTCGCTGCTGCCGATCCAGTCGGGGGTGGGCAACATCGCGAACGCCGTGCTGACGGGGCTGGTGGACAGCCCCTTCGAGGGCATGACCGCCTTCACCGAGGTGATCCAGGACGGGATGCTGGACCTGCTGGATTCGGGCAAGCTGCGGATGGCCTCGGCCACCTCCTTCTCGCTGTCGCCCGAGGCTGCGGCGCGCGTCAACGCCGACATGGCCCGCTATCGCGACCGCATGATCCTGCGCCCGCAGGAGATCAGCAACCACCCGGACTGATCCGGCGGCTCGGCTGCCTGGCCATGAACGGGCTGATCGAGGCCGACATCTACGGCAACGTGAACTCGACGCACATCATGGGTTCGCGCATCCAGAACGGGATCGGCGGGTCCGGGGACTTCGCCCGCAACGCCTATGTGTCGGTCTTCATGACGCCGTCCACGGCCAAGGGCGGGCGCATCTCGGCCATCGTGCCGCAGGCCAGCCATGTCGATCACGTGACGCAGGACGTGCAGGTGATCGTGACAGAACAGGGGCTTGCCGATCTGCGCGGCCTGTCGCCCAAGCAGCGCGCCCGGGCCATCATCGAGAACTGCGCCCATCCCGATTATCGCCCGCATCTGGCCGACTATTTCCGCCGCGCCGGCGAAGGCTCCTATGGCAAGCACTCGCCCTCGCTGCTGACCGAGGCGCTGAGCTGGCACCAGCGCTTCATCGACACCGGCTCGATGCTGCCCTGAGGCAGCAGGGCGGGCGCATCACCACCGCCTGACAGCCGGGGCAGGAGAGCATCTGTCCCGGCTGTCAGGCGGTGACAGCCCGGACAGGTCATGCCGCGAAGCAAGGAAAAAGAGCCGAGGCAGCGATGCCTCGGCCCTTTTGGAAATGGCGGACCCGGAGCGATTCGAACGCCCGACCCCCAGATTCGTAGCCTGACCCACGGCTTTGAATCTAAAGGGAAAATCTCGCAACCGGCGCTGGATGGCGTAGTTTCGGATCAATGGGTTACGAAATCGGTGCAAACCGGCACGGACCCCGAAAACGAAAACCCCGGCGCGCTGGCGGGCGCAACCGGGGTCAAACTGCATAGCAGTAGTGTCACCCACGAACATACTCTGAACCGCCTGCGGACTGCAAGCGCCCTGGCCTGTGCAGTCGCAGCCTGTGACCCGGACGACCGCGTTCCCTTCCTGGAGCGGCTGCTGGAGGAACTGCGCCCCGGCTGGCCGCAGGTGCCGTTCCTCTGCGGCGTGATGGAGGAAGCCGGGTTCTGGGCTGACATGGCGTCCCGCGTGGAGCTGAAAGCCTACTGCCTTGCCAGCTATCAGCGGATGACCCCGGCCGATCAGGCCGCGTTCCTCGGCTATGTGCAGGGGAGGGATGCGGCATGAACGCGCTTTACCCGGCCAGCCTAATAAATCCTGCACCGCGTCGTCGCGCCACCTCGGCCGAGATGGAGATCAGGGCGCGGTTTCTGATCGACTATGCCGAGGCGCACGGCCCGGTCACTGTCCGCCAGCTCTTCTATCAGGCCACGGTCGCCGGGCTACCCGGCATCGAAAAGACCGAGGATGGATACAACAAGGTGCAGGCGCAGGTGCTGACCCTGCGGCGCGAGGGGCGGATGCCCTATCACTGCATCGCAGACGCCACCCGCTACATGCGGAAGCCGCAGACGTTCGACGGCTGGGAAGATGCGCTGCGCGACACCGCCCGGTTCTATCGGAAATCGCTCTGGGCCGAGTCCACCGTGGATGTGGAAATCTGGTTGGAGAAATCGGCGCTGGCTGGCGTGATCTACCCGGTCACGTCCGAGTTCGACGTGCCGCTGATGCCGACCGGCGGCTTCACGTCCGAGACCTTCGCGCATGGGGCCGTCGAGAGCATGAGGGGCACCGGCAAGACGCTGGTGATCTATGCGCTCTATGACTTCGACCGCAGCGGGCAGGACGCATCCGCCTCGCTGCAAGAGAAGGTCGAGCGGTTCGGCGCGGAATACGGCGTCCACGTGGACTTCTACCACCTGGGTCTGACCTGCGATCAGGTGAAGAACATGCGCCTGCCGACCCGCCCGGCCAAGCGCAACACCAAGGCCGATCAGCGTTGGCCCTACGAGTTCGCGGCCGAGCTGGACGCGATCCCGCCCGACGATCTGCGTGATCTGGTCCGCTGGGCTATCGAGCGGCACCTGCCCGCCGATGAGTTGGAGCGCCTGAAAGAGATCGAGGCCGCCGAACGCGACACGCTGATGAAGTTCATCGGGAGGGCCGCGTGATGGGGGCCTTCGAGATCATGGGCACTATGGACGCCCAGCACCGCGCGGAACGGGGCATTGATCCGGGCCGCCTGCTGACGGGCCGGGCAGCCGAACTGGCGGACGCGCTGATCCCCATGAACCGCGTCCGGCCGGTGCTGCGGTCCCGGCATCTGGTCAAGGGCTGGCTGGATCGCGGGGCCATGTCGGTTGTCTATGGCGAGTCCAACGTGGGCAAGACGTTCTTCGCGCTCGATCTGGCAGCGCACGTCGCGGCTGGGCTGGACTGGCACGGGCACCGCGTCCCCTCGGGCGAGAAATGGGCAGGCCCCGTTCTCTACATCGCCAGCGAGGGCGGAACCGGCATCCGCAACCGCATGGAAGCCATGCGGCGCGAGAACCCCGATCTGGACGGCGACAAGCTGATCCTGCTGCCCGCCGGGCTGGACCTCTGCACGTCCGACGATAGCCAGTGGCTGGTCGAGACGATCCTGACCAAGCTGCCGCAGCGGCCGTCTCTGATCGTCGTGGACACGCTGGCCCGAGCGATGGGGAACGGCGACGAGAACACGGCCCAGGACATGGGCCAGTTCGTCCGCAGCATCGACCACCTGCGGGCCGAGACGGGCGCGCATGTCATGGTGATCCACCACAGCGGCAAGGACGCCAGCAAGGGCGCGCGCGGCTCTGGCAGCCTGCGAGCGGCGGCGGACACTGAGATCGAGCTGACCCGCAGCGACGACACAATCATGGCCGAGCAGCGCAAGCAGCGGGACATGCCGTGCGATGGCGTGTTCGCCTACACGCTCAAATCGGTGTTCCTTGGACTGGACGATGAGGGGGACCGCGTTACCTCGGCCGTTGTAACGCCCGCCGAGGCGGTAACGCGCAAGAACAAGGTCCGCCTGACCGGCACCGACAAGATCGGGATGCAGGCGCTGTCCGATGCCCTGGCGCATCATGGCGAGGTCCGCCAAGGGGATATGTTCCCGCGTTCCCGGCAGTGCGTTTCCTTGGATCGCTGGCGCGAGTTCTGCGACCGACACAGCCTGTCGAGCGGCGAGGGCGATAGCAGCAAGCGCACCGCCTTCCATAAGCTCAAGAACCGCCTGCAAGATAAAGAGATCGTCCGCATCGTTGATGGCTTCGTCTGGAAGGTGGAGCCTGATGACAAGCGTTCCCACCGTTCCCAAACCGTTCCCGAGAACGCAGGGAACGTCGGTCATGCTGCCGTTCCCACCGTTCCCGCGCTCTATAAGAGCGGGAACGAGGGAACGCTGACCCAGCCGGGCAAAGAGGTTGTCCCCGACCTAGGGGAAAACCCCGCACCTTCCACCGACACCACGCTTCCCCAAACAGGCGCGCGCATCCCGCTGCCTGACCCCGACACCTTCGACCCGGAGATGTGGCGATGACCCCTTCCCCCGTGCCCCTGACCGACGCCAAGGAATATCTGCGTGTGGGCGCCGATGATGATGATCTGCTGATCCAGCGTCTGCTGGACGCGGCGGGGCAGGAGCTTGCCCACTACATCGGCCCCGACATGCCCACGGGCGATCTGCCCGACGACCTGCAACTGGCCGTGCTGGAGCAGGCAGCGTGGCACTATGACAACCGGGGCAGCGTGGACGTGAAGCCCGGCCTTGTGCCTGCGGCTGCCCGCATTGCGGCGCGCTACAAGCGAGTGCGGCTGTGACCGAGGCGAAGCGCCCGAGAGGACGACCGCGCAAGGATGGTCTGCCCGCAGGGTCGCCAGAGGCGCGAGCGGCCGACCTGCGGTCTGGTCCCAATGGGCAGACTTCCGCGAAACAGGGATACCGGCGTCCACCTGTTCTTTTCCCTCTCCCGAAAAAATCCGGGGAGGAATTGGCCGATCAGGCGATTGCCTTCCTTGAGACGCTGACCGTTCCCGAGGGTCCGAAGGCGGGCGAGCCTCTGCAACTGGCCGAGTTCCAGCGCAGGTTTGTGCGGGGCGCCCTGGCTGACGGCGTGATGGTCGCCTGCCTGTCGATCGGGCGCGGCAACGCCAAGACGGCCCTATCAGCGGGCCTCGCTCTGGGCAGCCTCATGGGCGTCTGGGACGACCAGCCCAAGCGGGAAATCCTGTTCGCCGCGCGGAACCGCGATCAGGCCAAGACCGCCTTTCAGTTCGTGACCGGCTTTATCGAGGGGCTGCCCGAGGATGAGCGCGAGCAGTTCATCATCCGGCGCGGGTCCAAGCTGGAAGTCGAGTATCCCGGCAATGGCGGCGGGCTGATCCGCGTCATCCCTGCCGATGGCAAGTCGATCCTGGGCGGCGCCCCGACGCTGGCGCTGATGGACGAGCGGGCGGCTTGGGAGCGCGAGAAGGGCGACAACCTGGAGAATGCCATCCTGTCGGGTCTCGGCAAGCGCGACGGCCGGGCGCTCATCATCAGCACGTCCGCACCTGACGACGCCAACACGTTCTCGCGCTGGCTGGACGATCCGCCCCCCGGCACGTTCGTGCAGGAACACCGGCCCCCCTTCGGGCTGCCTGCCGATGATCTGCCGTCGCTGCTGGAAGCCAACGCCGGCGCGGTCGAGGGCATCGGCGCATCCCTGGACTGGCTGGTGGCGCAGGCAAAGCGGGCGATTGCGCGCGGCGGATCGGCGCTGTCGTCGTTTCGGAACCTTAACAGGAACGAGCGTGTTTCCACCGAGGATCGCTCGGTTCTCGTCACAGTTGACGAATGGCTCGCCGGAGAAGTCTCGCCGGGCGATCTACCCCCCCGCGACGGTCCCTGCATCCTGGGCGTGGACCTGGGCGGCTCGCGGTCCATGTCCGCAGCGGCGTTCTACTGGCCCCAGACGGGCCGCCTGGAGGCTCTGGGCACCTTCCCCGGCAACCCCAGCCTTGCGGATCGTGGCGCGGCTGACGGCGTGTCTGACCGCTACACCCAGATGCAGGAACGCGGCGAGCTGACGGTGATGGGCGAGGCCACGGTGCCGCCCGGTCCCTGGCTGGCCGAGATCGTCCGCAAGCTGGACGGCATCACCCCGGCCTGTATCGCGGGCGACCGCTTCCGCCATGCCGAGTTCACCGAGGCGATGGACAAGGCGGGCCTGCGTGTCCCGTTCATCTACCGGGGCTTTGGCTGGAAGGACGGCAGCGAGGACATAGAGCGGTTTCGCCGGGCGCTGTTTGACGGCGAGGTGAAGGGCGTTCCATCCCTGCTGCTGCGGTCGGCGTTCTCGGATGCCATCGTTCTCAATGATCCGGCTGGCAACGCCAAGCTGGCGAAAGCCCGAAGCCTCGGGCGCATCGACGCGGCGGCGGCAACGGTGCTGGCGGTGGCGCAGGGCCAGCGGATGCTGGCGGCCCCCACCCGGAAAGCGAGGGTGGCATGGGCGTGAGGGACTACACCCGCCACTCCAAGCGCATCACGCGCGGCCCGCGCTGGCACACGCTGCGGATGGCCGTGCTGGAACGCGACGGCTTCAAATGCGTGGACTGCGGCAAGAGCCGGGGCCGCCTGGAGTGCGATCACGTCATCCCGGTCCGGCTGCGGCCTGATCTGGCCTACGCCCCCGAAAATTGCGCCATGCGGTGTCCTTCGTGTCACTCGGCAAAAACCCGGATCGAGGTCGGGAACCCCCCGCCTTCGTATGACCGCCACGGCTGGCGGAAGGCTGTCAACGAACTGACGGCCGACAACAAACCCCTATCGAGCAAAGAGGAAACACATGCTTGATTCTGTCCGACTGCAACGGCGGCAGTCTGAAATCCGCCAAACCCTGTCGTCGCTGGTCGGCAAGTCCGATGCCAGCGAGGATGAAATCCGCCAGATGGAAACTCTCGACGGCGAGTATCGCCAGAACGAGATCAAGTATCGCGCGGCGCTGACAGCCGAGGATACCGAGCGGCGCGAGGCCGGGGCCGATCTGGAAACTCGCGCCGGGCGGCAGTGGGATGATCTGGTCGCGGGCTTCGAGCTGCGCCAGATCGTCGCCGCGCTGGAGGAAGGCCGCGCCCTGTCGGGCCAGACGGCCGAGATCGTTTCCGAGATGCGGAGCCACGGCGGTTATCGGGGCATCCCCGTGCCGCTGGCGGCGCTGGAGCAGCGCGAGCTGGTCGCAGGCACCACGACGAGCGCGGACGTGCCCAAGCCCGTCACGATCCGCCCGCTGATCGACCGCATCTTCCCCGCGTCCGTCGCGTCCCGCCTGGGCGGCGAGGTCATCAACATCACCTCGGGCGCAGTCGCCATTCCCGTCGCCACGGCGGGCGCGGTGGCAGGCTGGGCACCGACCGAGGGCGCGAACGTCCCCGGTCCGCAAGCCTTCGACTTCGCGGAACGGATGCTGGAGCCGGACCACACACTTGGCGTCCATATGCGGATCACCCGCAAGGCGCTCAAGCAGGCGGGCGACGGGCTGGAAGCGGCGATCCGGCGCGACATGAACGCGGCCGTGCAGACCGAGCTGGACCGGGCGATCCTGATGGGCAGCGGGGCCAATGGCGAGCCTCTGGGCATCATCACCGGCGCGGCCGACTACGGCATCACCGAGACGGCCGTGGGGGCTGCGGCAAGCTGGGCGGCGTTCCGGCAGGCGGCGGTGGCCTTCATGGACGGCAACCTGGTCAAGTCGCCGGGCGACATCCGCATGGGCTTCAACCCCGAAATCTGGGCGGACCTGGACGACGCCCTGATCAGCGGCACGGCCGTGTCGCAGTGGGACCGGCTGGTGAAGCACGTTCCCGCCGGGCAGATCGCCCTGGCCCCGACGCTGCCCGAGGGCACGGCGGTGCTGACGACGAACACGGGCGGGATTGCCCCGTTCTATGTCGGGATCTGGGGCGGGCTGGACCTGATCCGCGATCCGTTCTCGGACGCGCAATCGGGCACCCTGCGTCTGACGGCGCTGATGACGGCGGACGTGACCGTGGCGCGCGGGTCGCAACTTGCGATCCTCTCGGGCATCGGGGCACCCTGATGCTCTGGGGCGGTCACAACGGCAGCCTGGAGCTGCGAGCCGAGGGCGGGACCACCCGCCTTCGCGCCACGTTCCCTTATGGGGCCGAGGCGGAAATCGCGCCGGGGCGGTTCGAGCGGATCGCCCCCCGCGCCTTCGCCGCCCGGATCGAGGCGGGCGAGGATATTCACCTGCTGGCGGGCCACAGCTACGACCGGCCGCTGGCGTCCCGTTCTGCGGGCAATCTGCGGCTGACCGATGGGGATGATGCCCTGACCGTGGAAGCCGAGATCGAGGAAGGCACCACCTGGGCGCGGGACTTCCTGGCGGCTTATCGGGCGGGCCTGATAAAAGGGCTGTCCCCGGGCTTTCGTGTTCCGCGTGGCGGCGAGCGGATCGAGCAACGGGCCAGCGGCATCCTGCGGACGATCACGGCGGCCGAGCTGTTCGAGGTCTCGACCGTCACCCGGCCCGCCTATTCCCAAGCGCAGATCGAGGCGCGGGCATGGGAAACGCATCAGGACCGCCAGCCGGTTCGCGTCCCCGTCTATGCGCTCAACCGATGGAGGGCATGACATGGGGCTGATGGACCTGTTCCGACGCAAGCAACCCACAGAGACCCGCGCGGTTGCGTCCGGCTTCACGGCCGACCTGATCGCGGCGCGGGCGGAATGGCTGTCCGGCCGGTCGAACACGGCCGAGCTGACGGCGACCGTGCAAGGCTGTGTGAGCCTCTGGGAAA
The DNA here is from genome assembly GCF_900102885.1 of Paracoccus chinensis. Classification (GTDB taxonomy): domain Bacteria; phylum Pseudomonadota; class Alphaproteobacteria; order Rhodobacterales; family Rhodobacteraceae; genus Paracoccus; species Paracoccus chinensis. Next base: position 35,304 of record NZ_FNGE01000002.1, read on the forward strand.
GCGGCTTCACCCTGGCGGACGTGGCGGGCACCGACATGCTCGACCGGCGGACGCTGGCGATGCTGGCGCGGTCCCTGGCCCTGCGCGGCGAGGCGATGTTCCTGATCCGGGACAAGCTGTTGCCCGTCACCGATTGGGACGTGAAAACCCTGCATGGCGAGCCGCGCGCCTATCGCGTGAGCGTGTCGGAGATCGGCGGCGGCACCTCGGAGACGGTGCTGGCGGGCGAGGTCTTGCACGTCCGCATCGGATCGTCCCCGGTGACGCCCTGGGCCGGGACCGCACCCCTTCACCGGGCGAGCCTGTCGGCCGAGCTGCTGCAAGAGGTCGAGACGGCCTTGCGCGATGTTTATCGGGACGCGCCCTTGGGCAGTTTGATCGTTCCGCTGCCGGAAGGATCGGCCGAGGACATGGCCGCGATGCGGTCCGCCTTCCGGGGCAGGCGCGGGGCCACCCTGGTCATCGAGGGCGTGGCGCAACAGGTCGCCGCAGGGATGCACCCGCAGCTTGGCCAGCGCCCCGAGGGCCTGACCCCGGACTTGCAGAAGGCCATGACGGCCGAGACGCTGCAAGCCGCCCGTGGCGCGGTCCTGATGGCCTATGGCGTCCTGCCCGCCCTGCTGAACCCGGCCACCACCGGGCCGCTGGTGCGAGAGGCGCAGCGGCACCTGGCGCAACTGGTCCTGCAACCGATCGCCATGCTGGTCGCGGACGAGGCGACGGCCAAGTTGGGCAGCGAGGTCAAGCTGGACGTGGTGCGGCCGATGCAAGCTTTCGACCACGGCGGCAAGGCGCGGGCGTTCGGCGCGATGCTGCAAGCCTATGCCACGGCGAAGGAGGCCGGGCTGGACGGCACCACCCTGCAAGACGCGCTGCAATTCGTAGACTGGCAGGAATGACGAGCTAGGGCCGGGATGCGCCCTGCGGAGTTGTTCACCGCGAAGCATCTGGGATCAGACGGTGAGTGCCCGGCCCTTGGGAGCCACAACCCCGTCACGGCGCGGTCGGACCCTTCATCTGGCGCGGCGCAGGCTGGCACGGCGCGAACCGGGGCCATCCGCAGCGCGTGTAAGCGCATCGCCCGCGTCTGGGCAGGGGCCGATTGCAGCGAGATGTTGCGTCGGCCCCGATCTATTCCTGGGGCTTAGTGAACCGAACGTTCATTGTCTCGATGGCTTTCAATCGCTCAATCAACTGTTCTTCGATTTCTTGAACGCGATCCTCGCGCCTCTTCAGGCTCTCAAAGGCAGCACTGACCGCTTCGCTCATCTTGATGGTCTCTTCCCGCATGAGGCGGATTTCGTCCTTTTCCCCGTGGGCAACGGCGTTCTCGATGAAGGCAACAGGATCGCCGAACTTCTCGGCTTCGTTTGCCAGCTTCTGAACCCCGAGAAGGATGCCGACGATATGCTGCGACAGGCTGCGCCGTGCTTCGGCAGCGCCAGCCTCAAGGTCAGCCTTCAAGCTGGCCGGCAGCATCAACTTGAACTGAACAAGACGATCTTCATCCATGCCGAACATATGGACAAGATTTGTCCTTGACGCCACGGACATTTGTTGTCCATATGGGGACAAGATTTGTCCGTGAGGCGACTATGAAGCCGATCCAGTTCAAATTGATCCTTCCTCCCGATGTGAAGGCGTGGATCGAGGCGCAAGCCGCCAAGAACCTGCGTTCGCAAAGCGCGGAGATCGTCGTCTGCCTGCGCGAGCGCATGGATCGCGAAGCTCAACCCCAGACCTAAGAGGAACATCCCAATGGAAACGAACCAACGCGCTCGCGCGAACAGCGCCCGCTTGCCAGCCGTTCTGACGCAATCCGAGTGGGACGAACTGCACGACGCCCTGGAGTTGGCGCTGGACGCCTTGGGCGACGGCCCGGCGGACGTGGACATGCTCTATCTGGTTAACTGCATGATCCATCAGCGTGTCGCTCTGCGGCTGACCCACCTCAAGGCCCGCGCCAACGGGAGGCCCTGCTGATGGCAACGGTTGCAGACGTGCAGCACCGCGCCGTGCTGCTGGCCGACATGATCAAGGTTGTCGATCACCTGATGACCGAATCTGACGCGCCAAAGAGCATCAGGGACTTGAGCGTGTCGCTGATCATGGCCGCCCGCGACATGGCAGGCGAGCTAGTGAACGAGATCGACCGGCTGCCGAGGACTGCGCCCTGATCGGGGCATAAAGACCTATTGCTTTATCAATCGGTCACGCTTATTGTTGTTTCAATAGGTAGGGCGAACGGCTCTGACCGACGCACAGGAGCAATTAACATGACGCGGATCAAGGTATCCAGCACAGTCGCGGCGCAGATCGCGGGCATCAACAAGCAGCGGTTCAACGAGGCCGTCGCTGCGGGTTTCTACGAGTGCGCGCCCCGCACCGCCCCAGGAAAAACGCGCATGTTCGACGTGAACGACGTGCTGGCGCTGAACGTCTATCGCCACCTCACGGAAGAAGGCGTTATCCCCGCGAAGGCGGGGCCGATGACTTGCGAGCTGCTTCACCTGCTGCGCGCCTATCCCGGCCATGACCGCTGGTTGCAGGTCAAGGATGGCTTCGGCCGCACGACCTGGATTCCTGCCGACCAGTTTTCCGCCAACTCCGAGTTCATCAGCGGCGTCAACATTGTTTCGACCCGCGACTGGCGGATCGGGGACATGCTCCCTCGCATCATCCACGAGATGGAAGAAGCCTTCTACAGCGTCCAGCACCCGGACGACCGGACCGACGAGGACTGATCCATGACCCGAGCCGCCACGGTTCCCAACGTCCGCAAGATGGTCAAGCTCGTTCAGGAGATGGGCTTGACTGTCGCGGGCGTGGACGTGTTCCCGGATGGCGGCTTCCGTGTCCTGACCGCGCAAGAAAAGCAGGACGCGGCCGATGCGGCGCTGGACGGCTGGTTGAGGTCGCGAAATGGTTAAGGCGAAGATCAAGGGTGTGAACACTGTCCGCAAGCGCCTCGCTGACGGCACGGTGCGAGCCTACTACTATCACCGCGCGACCGGCGCGGCGCTGCCGGGGAAGCCCGGCGATCCTGCGTTCCTGGCTGCGATGGTCGAGGCCGAGAAGATCGCGCCGAAGGACGTTGGCAACGTCAATGCCCTGATCCGTGATTACCTGCTGTCCCTGACCTTCGAGAAGAAGGCCGCCAGCACCCAGCGCGAATACAAGCGGATGCTGACCGAGCTGGAGGTGAAGTTCGGCAAGCTGCCGATTCGGGCGCTGGAAAGCCCCCGCGTCCGGGGCGTGTTCCTGGACTATCAGGAAGAGATCGGCCGGGACCGCCCGCGCGAGGCCGACAACCGGCTGTCGGTGCTGTCCGCCGTGTTCAGCTACGCCGCGCGCAAAGGGCGTATCAAGGACAACCCGCTGGCCGGGTTCGAGCGCATCTATTCCGGCGACCGATCCGAGATGATCTGGACCGCCAACGATATCGCCGCGTTCATGGCCGCCGCGCCGCTGGAAATGCAACAGGCGATGATCTTGGCGCTGCACACGGGCCAGCGATACGGCGACCTGATCCGCCTGCGCTGGTCGGACTTCCGGGGCGAGACGATCAGCCTCAAGCAGAACAAGACCAAGGCCCGCGTGACGATCCATGTGTCGCAGGCTCTGGCGCGGATGCTGGACGGTATGGACCGGCGCGGACCCTACATCCTGACCCGCGACGATGGGCGGCCCTGGTTTACCGAGGGCAACGACAAGGAACTGGGAAAGCAGTGGTCGGCGCACATGATCGCCTGCGGCTTACGCCCGGAAGGCTATGCCGAGCTGTCCAAGGCCCGGAAGGCCGAGCATCTGCGCTTCAATGATCTGCGGGGGACGGCGGTCACGCTGCTGTCAGAGGCCGGAAATGGCATCCCGCAAATCTGCGCGGTGACAGGGCACACGCTGCAATCCGCGACCCGTATCCTGGAGAAATATCTGGCGATGACACCGGCCTTGTCGAAGGCCGCGATTCTCGCCTTCGAGAACAGCCCGGCAACTGCTTTTGCAAACCGGCTGCAAACCGGCCCCCAAGGGGCCGACCACCTGCACCTTAAAGCACAAGGAGATCAATAGGATGGATGGCGGACCCGGAGCGATTCGAACGCCCGACCCCCAGATTCGTAGTCTGGTGCTCTATCCAGCTGAGCTACGGGTCCGTCGTAGGGCGGCTAACTAGGTGCAGCGGCGGGGGGATGCAAGCGGAAAAAACACGTCGATGTCGTTTTTCACTCCGGCAGCCGGGAAATCTCGCGCGGCAGGCTGATCTGGAACTCGGTGCCCTCGGAATCGCTGCGCATCAGGTCCAGCCGCCCGCCGTGACCGCGGATCAGGTCGGCGGCGATGGCGAGGCCAAGGCCGGTACCGCCCTTGCGGATGCCGCCGGTGAAGGGCTGGAACAGGTTCTCGCGCGCCTTCTGCGGCAGGCCGGGGCCGGTGTCGCCCACACGGATGCACCAGTGGCTTTCGTCCTCGGTGGCGGAAATCTCGATGGTGCCGGGGCGGCGGGTGGCCTCGATCGCCTGGCGCGCGTTGCGGGCGAGGTTCGCCAGCACGCGGTAAAGCTGGTCGCGGTCGGCGCGGATGCGCATGCCTGCCGGGATGTCGGCGATGAATTCCACGGTGGCCTCGGGCACGGCCTCGCCCGCAAGCTCCTCGGCCTCGATGACCTCGGCCACCAGGGGGCGCAGGTGGAACAGCGTCAGCGAGGGCTGGGGCTCCTCGGCCTTGCCGAAGGCCAGCGTCGTTTCGCACAGGTTCACCGCGCGCGAGATCGCCCCCATCAGCTTGGGCGCGGCGCGGCGCACGGCGGGGTCGGCGCTTTCCTCGAGCCGGTCGGCGAGGATCTGACCGGTGGTCAGGATGTTGCGCAGGTCGTGGCTGATCTTGGCCACTGCCTGCCCCAATTGCGCCAGCCGCTCGCGCTGCTTCAGCGAGGCGGTGACGGTGCGCTGCATCTGGGCCAACGCGCTTTCGGCCTCGCGCACCTCGCCCATGCTGGCGCCGGGCGTGATGATGGTGCGGCTGTCCTCGGGCGAGGCGGCATAGGCGATCATGTGGTCGATCACGCCCCGGATCGGGCGCACGATCAGCCGCTGCGTGGCGAGGTTCAGCAGAAGCGCCGTCATCAGCGAGAAGGCCGCCGAGACCGCCAGCAGGCGCAGGGCGAATTCGATCATGGCCGCGCGCATGGGGGCGGTGTCCATGGTGATCTCGATCAGCTGGCCTGCCTGGCGCACGGGCTCTCCGATCACGCGGATGACCTCGGGGCGGGGGTTCAGCAGGCGGTGCAACGTATCGCGGACGCTGACGCCCCAGCTGTCGTCGCGCAGGTCGTAGGTGGCCGAGATCGGCTGCGGCAGCGGTGAGGACAGCACCAGCTGGCGGATGTCGTCGCGGCGCAGCACGACGTTGAAGACGCCCGCGTTCTCCAGCAGCTCGCTTTCCAGGTCGGCCGCGATTGATTCGTCGGTCGCCAGCAGGGCAAGGCTGGCGATCTGCGCCCGTTCCAGTCGCGTCTCGAGGTAGTCGCGGCGGAAGTTCGTGACGCTGGGAACGAGAATGAGGATCTCCGCCAGCACCACGAACACGATCGTCAGCAGGGCGAAGCGGCCGGATATGCTGTTGAAGTTCATGTCGTCCCGTATCGTCGCAGAGCCGGGCACCGGCAATCGCATCGGCCCTGGCGGCGCTGCGGATCAAACATATGTGATGAGCGCGCAGTTCCCAAGGGTGGATGATCGCGCCGTTACGTCTGGAAGAGGATGTCGGGTTGTCGTTTCTGTTGACTCGGGCACATGCGCGTCATATCAGCCGGGCTTCGCATTCCCGGCGCGCTTGCGTGGGCTGACGGCCCATACCCTGCGCGCCCTTGTTGTTGGAGCTACGACGATGAAACGCACCTTCCAGCCGTCGAACCTGGTTCGCGCCCGCCGGCACGGCTTCCGCGCCCGCATGGCCACCAAGGGCGGCCGCAAGGTCCTGGCCGCGCGCCGCGCCAAGGGCCGCAAGGTCCTGTCGGCCTGATCGGGCATGGGCCTGTGGCCGATGCGCTGACCGCTGACGCCCCGGCACCCGCCGGGGAGGACGGGGCAGGGCGCAAGGCCGCGGTCATGACCACGATGACCCGGCGCGCGGATTTCCTGCGCGCGGCATCCGCCCGTCGTCAGGGAACGGCGGGCTTTCTGCTGCAGGCACGCCGCCGCGACCCGGCCGAACCGGTTGAGCCTTCGGGCGCGATGCGGGTGGGCTATACCTGTTCCAAGAAGCTCGGCAATGCCGTGGCCCGCAACCGTGCCAAGCGCCGGCTGCGGGCGATTGCGCGCGAGGTGATTCCGGCCGAGGGGCGAGGCGGCTGGGACTATGTGCTGGTCGGCCGTCCCGAGGCGACCGCCACCCGCGACTTCGCCGAGATGCGCGCGGATCTTGCCCGTGCGCTGGCCCGCGTCCATGCCGGCCCCGAGCCCCGCAGCCCCGATCCGGGCGCCCAGCCCCGCCGAAGGGGCAAGCGATGAGCCCGATGGCCCGAATTGTTGCGCTGCCGGTGCGCGCCTATCGGCTGCTGCTCAGTCCTTGGGTGGGCCATGCCTGCCGCTTCCAACCGACCTGCTCAGCCTATGCCTTGGAGGCGCTGGAATGCCACGGAGCGCTGCGCGGAAGCTGGCTGACCCTGCGCCGCATCGGCCGCTGTCATCCCTGGGGCAGCTGGGGCCATGATCCCGTGCCCCCGAAGACCCGCCCGTGACCTGCCGCGCCCGGACCACTCACCTGAAGGCCGCCTGATGCTGGACGACGCCACCGACACCGCCGACGAGACCGAGATTCACCCGCTGTTCCGCGGCGCGCCCTCGTCCACCGAGTTCCGCAAGCTGCGCAAGCGCCTCGTGCGCGAGGTCCGCGCCGCCATCGAGACCTATCACATGGTCACCCCCGGCGACCGCTGGCTGGTCTGCCTGTCGGGCGGCAAGGACAGCTACACCTTGCTTGCCGTGCTGCACGAACTGAAATGGCGCGGGCTGCTGCCGGTGGACCTGCTGGCCTGTAACCTCGACCAGGGCCAGCCGGGATTCCCTGCGACGGTGCTGCCCGAGTTCCTGACCGAGCGCGGCGTGCCGCACCGGATCGAGTACCAGGACACCTATTCCGTCGTGAAGGCCAAGGTGCCCGAGGGGCGCACCTATTGCAGCCTGTGTTCCCGCCTGCGGCGCGGCAACCTGTATCGCATCGCGCGCGAAGAAGGCTGCAGCGCGGTCGTGCTGGGCCACCACCGCGACGACATCCTGGAAACCTTCTTCATGAACCTGTTCCACGGCGGCAGGCTGGCCTCCATGCCGCCGAAGCTGCTGAACGAGGAGGGCGACCTGAACGTGCTGCGCCCGCTGGCCTATGTCGCCGAGGCGGATTGCGAGCGATTCGCCCGCGCCATGAACTATCCGGTGATTCCCTGCGATCTCTGCGGCAGCCAGGAGGGCCTGCAGCGGATGCAGGTCAAGAAGCTGCTGGACGAATGGGAGACCCGCAGCCCCGGCCGTCGGCAGGTGATGTTCCGGGCGCTGACCAACGTGTGTCCCTCGCATCTGCCCGACCCGGCGCTGTTCGACTTCGCCAACCTCGCGCCGGAACAGGCGCCCGCCGGGGACGTGCCCCGGCTGCGTGATCAGGCGGACTGAACCGGGACGGATTCGCTTTCCGGCCAATGCGCGAAGGGCAGCACCCGCCCGTCGCGGCGGCTTTCGGCGATGCGGTCGAGGTCGATCTCGGCCTTGACCCAGCCCGGCGCGTCCATCGCCCCTTCGGCCACGATCCCCGTTTCCGGCCACAGCCCGTCCGGAGGCGCGTAGATCGCGGCAATGCCCCGGTTCTCGTCGATGGCGGGGTTCCAGTCGCAGTCGCCCACGGTCGGGGCCTGCACGACGACGCACTGGTTCTCCAGCGCGCGCGCCATGCAGCCGATGCGGACGCGCATGAAGCCCGCCACGCTGTCGGTGCAGCTTGGGGCGAGGATGATCTCGGCCCCCGCCTCGGCCAGCTTGCGGGCGAGCAGGGGAAACTCGCTGTCGTAGCAGATGGTGATGCCAAGGCGGCCGACGGGCGTATCAAAGACCTGCAGGCCCGGCGCGCCGGTCACGTCCCAGTCCTCGCGTTCGAAGCGGGTCATGATCTGCTTGTCCTGCTGCCCGATCCGCCCCTGCGGCCCGAACAGCACCGCCCGGTTCACCGGCCGTTTGCCAGGCGAAGGGAAAGCGGGACCCGAAGCGGCGAGGATATGGCAGTCATGTTCCGCCGCCAGCCGCGCGTGGAGCGCGTCCCGCGCGGCCTCGTGGCGCGCGACCTCGTGAAGGCTGGCTTCCAGGTCGCGGGCGATTTCGTGGCCGCCGAGGCTCGCCAGTTCCATTGCGCCATATTCGGGGAAGACCAGCAGGTCGCAGTCGGCGGCCTCGGCGACCCAAGCCGTGATCTTGGCCTCATAGGCCGACAGGTCGTCGAACCAGTCGAAGGGATAGGCGGCGGCGGCGATGCGGACGGCGCGGCTCACAGCGGTTTCATCCAGAACTGCAGTTGCTTGGTCGTCTCCTCGGCGTCGCCCAGGTCGCGCCAGTGGAAGCTGGCGATGACGCCGGGCAGGGGCTCATAGCCGCGCTTGCGCCAGAAGCCATCGAGCGGGCGGTAGTCGGCGGGCCGGGCCGGATGGTCGGCAGGCCGGATGACCGAGCAGAAAGCCGAATACCGCCGTCCCAGGCTGCGGGCCTGTTCTTCGCGCCCGTCGAAGAAGGCGTGGCCCAGGCCGTGGCCGCGATATTCGGGCAGCAAGACCGATTCGGCGCAGTAGAAGATGTCCTCCAGCCGCTCAGGGCGGTCCGCGAAGGCGGCGGCGAAATCCTCGGCGTGGTCCTCCATCGGCGCGCCGGTGGCGGCCCCGACAATGCGGTTTCCATCCAACGCCGCGACCACGACCGCTCCGGGGGCGGTATAGGCCTTGAGATACTCGCGCTCATAGGCCCGGTCACCGTCGTAGAGATAGGGCCAGTCGCGGAAGACCGCGATCCGCAGCCGGGCGAGATCGTCCAGCGCCCCCGCCACGGCCTCGCCGGTCAGGATGCGGGTCGTGATCACGAGACCTGCCGGATCCAGTCGGCGAGGTTGTAGTAGGTCGTCACCCGCGCGATCTTGCCGTCCCGGATGGCGAAGAAGGTTCCGGCGGGCAGGCGATAGCTCTGGCCGCGCGCCTCCGGCAGGCCGGGGTCGGTCTTGAGATAGGTGCCGTTCACCACGAACTCGGCGGCGGCGCTGGAGCCGTCCTCGTTGGCGAAGATCACCATGTCGGTGAGGTTCTCGCGGTAGGTCTCGCTCATGTGCCGGTTGAAGGCGGCGAAACCGTCCTTGCCGCGGCGGATGCCGCCCTCGTTGACGTGATGCTCGAAATCGTCGTGCAGCATGGCCTCCATCGCCTCGGGTTCGCCCCGGTTGAAGGCGTCGTAATAGGCGGCGATCAGCTGCTTGGTTTCGGCTTGGGACATGGGCTTCCTTTCCGTGGTTTCCCAAGGACTAGCGGGGGGCGCGGCGAAGGTCAGCCCCCTCCGAAGGTCGGACGGCTTGCGCGTCCCTTGCGGCTTGGGCAGGGTCGCGCGACCACAGGAGAACGCCCATGACTGCCCGCACCATCACCTGCTTCAAGGCCTATGACCTGCGCGGCCGCCTGGGCGAGGAACTCGACGAAGACGTGGCCTGGCGCGTGGGCCGCGCCTTTGCCGCGCGTCCGGGCACGCGGCGGGTGATCGTGGGACGCGACGGGCGGGAAAGCTCGCCCGCCCTGGCCGCGGCGCTGATGCGCGGGCTGGTCGAGGGCGGCGTCGAGGTGCTGGACCTCGGCCTTGCCGGAACCGAGGAGATGTATTTCGCCACCGATTACCTTGGTGCGGACGGAGGGATCGAGGTCACGGCCTCGCACAATCCCATCAACTACAATGGCATGAAGCTGGTGAAGGCCGGGGCCGCCCCGCTCGATCCCGCGACGGACCTGGTGGAACTGGCGCAGGCGGCGCAGGCGGGCGAGTTCCTCGAGGCTGCGCCGGGCCAGGTGACGGACGCCAGCGGCACCCGCGCGGACTACGCGCGGCGCGTCTGCGATTTCGTGGAGGCCTCGGCGGTGGGGCCGCTGAAGCTGCTGGTGAACGCGGGCAACGGCGTGGCCGGATCCGCCTTTGACGCCATCGCGGCGGAACTCGCTCGGCGCGGGGCGCGGCTTCAGATCGTGCGGATCAACCACGAGCCGGACGCCAGCTTCCCGAACGGCATCCCGAATCCGCTGCTGCCGGAAAACCAGCCCATGACGGCCGACGCGGTGCGGACGCATGGGGCCGATCTTGGCGTGGCTTGGGACGGCGATTTCGACCGCTGCTTCATGTTCGACGAGACCGGCCGCTTCATTCCCGGGGAATATGTCGTGGGGCTGCTGGCCGAGGCCTTCCTAGCCCGCCATCCCGGCGCACGCATCGTCCACGACCCGCGCGTCGTCCTGAACACCCGCGACATCATCGCGCGGGCAGGGGGCGAGGCGGTGCAGTCCAGGACCGGCCATGCCTTCGTCAAGCAGGCCATGCGGGAAAGCGGCGCGGTCTATGGCGGCGAGATGTCGGCGCATCACTATTTCCGCGACTTCGCCCATGCCGACAGCGGCATGATCCCCTGGCTGCTGGTGGCCGAACTCATCAGCCGCTCGGGTCAGCCCCTGTCCCGGCTGGTAGGCGACCGGATGGCCGCCTTCCCGTCCTCGGGAGAGATCAACTTCCGCCTGTCCGACCCCGAGGCGAGCCTTGCCCGCGTGCTGGCGGCGATGGAGGCGCAGGCCATCGCCCGCGACGATACTGACGGCATCAGCCTTGAATACCCGGACTGGCGCTTCAACCTTCGCCGGTCGAACACCGAGCCCGTGGTGCGGCTGAATGTCGAAAGCCGAGGCGACGCCGGGCTGGTCGCGGCGAAGGTGGCCGAGATATCGGCCCTGCTGGCGGGCTAGTCGCCGATCGTGTCCGGCACGCCCATCACGTATTCGTGGTAGGCGATTGCGTCGTCGATGTTGTCGAAGAACGTCAACTGCGCCCGGTCCAGCACGGCTCCCATGTTGCACAGCCGCCGGATCATCGGCATCGAGTGGCTGACCACGATGGCCGAGGACCGCTGCATCCGGTCCGCGAAGACGCGCTGCGACTTTTCCCGGAACTCGGCGTCGCCGACGCTGGTCACCTCGTCCACCAGATAGGTGTCGAAGTGGATGCCCATGCTGCATCCCATCGCCAGCCGTGACCGCATCCCCGAGGAATAGGTGCCAAAGGGGGCGCGGTAGCTGTCGCCCAGTTCCGCGAAATCGGCGACGTAGTCCACCAGCGCATCCGTATCGACGCCGTAGATGCGCGCCACGAAGCGGACGTTCTGCGCCCCCGTCAGGTCGGGGTGGAAGCTGCCCGCAAAGCCCACCGGCCACGAGATCGTGCCGTCCGAGACGATCCGCCCTGATGTGGGCAGTGCCGTCCCCGCGATCATGCGCAACAGCGTCGATTTTCCCCCGCCGTTGCGCCCCAGAAGCCCGACCGAGGCGCCGGTCGGGAAGACCGCGTTCATCCGGTCCGCGACCAGCTTCCGCCGCCCGTCGGTGTAGTAGATCTTGGTCAGGTTCTCGAGCCGGATCATCCCCCCCGCCTCAGCGCCGGTCCCGCACGCTGTAGTAGACCAGGATCAGGATCGACCACAGCACGAAGGCGAGCCCCGCCCCCAAGGCCAGCAGCCAGGGGCGCGACGGCTCCAGCGAGCGTTGCGCCACCGTGGGGGTGATATGGGCGGCCAGATAGCGGGTCTGCCGCTGCGCGGTGGCCAGCGCCGATTCATAGGCGACCCGCGCCGACTGGTGCGCGCCCTCGGCGAACTCCAGGTCGACCTTCAGGCGCTCGTATTCGCCCATCAGCTGGGCGTAGTTCTCGCCCTCGGGCGTGTCGCCGCCGAACTTGTCGCGTTCCTGCTCGATCTGCTTCTCCAGCGACTCGACCCGCAGTTCCGCCTGCTTGATGCGCTGGTCGCCGGGCCGGGCGTTCTGGCGCAGCTGGTCCAGCGCGACCTGCGACTCGGCCAGCTGGCCCTGCAGCGAGGTCATCACGGTCATCTGCGCGCCCAGGTCGATCGTCGGATCCACGATGCGGGTACGCACGCGGAAGGCGGTCATGGCCTGGCGCGCCTCGGTCAGCACACTGCGGGCCTTTTCCAGCTCGGCCTCGGCCTGCCGGGTGGCGTCCAGTCGCGCCTGGTCCGACAGCCCGTTCACCACCTTCTCGCTTTCGGTGAAGATCGTGTCGGCGATGGCCTTGGCGTCCTCGGGCGTGAAGGCGCTGACCTTGACGGTGATGATCCCGGCCGAGTCGTCGTAATAGATGCGGACCTGGCGGCGCCAGTATTCGGTCAGGTCCTCGATGGTGCCTTCGGGATCGAAGGTGAAGACGAAGTCGCGCGGCCAGGGGCGCGAGAACATGGTGCGGATGTCCAGCGCCGCATCCGTCCGCTGCACCAGGTCGGGCGAGCGGATGAATTCGTAAAGGATGTCGGTGTCCGAGGCCGTTCCTGAGGACGACCCCCCGAAGATGCCGCCGAACATGTCCATCGAGGGCATGCCTTCCTCCCGGCGGACCGAGAAGCCGACGGTCGAGGAGAACTGGTCGGTGGCCCGCGTCCACAGATAGGCGCCCCACAGCGCGCTGGGCAGGATCACCAGAAGGAACAGGCTGACGAGCAGCACCCAGTGGCGGCGGCGCGGGCGGGCCACGGGGGCAGGTTCGGCCACCGGCTGATGGACGCCGCCCGCGGGCGGGATTGCAGGCGGGGGCGGAGACGCGGGCCGCGCGGCAGGCGGCGGCGCGGCGGGGCGCGCCGGGGCGGGAACCTGCGCGGTCTGGGCTGCCGCGGCGGGCGGCTGGGCGGGCGCTCCTACCGGGCGGGCGGCCGCGGCACGCGCGGCGGCTGCGGCGGTGGCCGCATCGGCGGGAATCAGGCGACCCGGCGTGGGCTGCGGCGCGGATCCCGCAGGCGTGGGATTCGGCCGGGGCGGCGCGGCTGCGGCCGCCGGATTGCCGGCGGGCTGGGCTGCGGGTGCGGTGGGCGCGGCCTTGGCAGGTCCAGCCTCTGCGGGCCTTGCGGCGGGCTGGGAATTGGGGACCTGGACAGGCGCGGCCCCTTTCGACGCCGCAGGCTTTGGCGTGGCGGGCGCCGCTTGTGCGGGCGAGGAAGCTGCGGCTGCGGGCCTTGCCTCGCCGGGCGATGCCGGTCGGGCCGGTCCCGCCGCTGCCGAGTTGGCCGGTCCGCCCGCAGCCGGACTTGCCGCCCCGGGCGCGCCCGGCCAGGCCGGGCCGTTCGGCAGTGCGGGGTGCGAGGCCGGGGCGGGACGGTCCTGGCCCGGCGGCTGTGCCTGGGGCGCGGCTTGGGGACGATCGCTGGCCATCTGGGCTTTCGCTGCTTCCAATTTACCGGCAGTTGTTACAGAGCCGACCCAACGAATGCCAGCCTCAGCAGTATAAATGTCCGACAGCCTCACCCATCCGCAAAGGCCCGCACCGCCCGCGCCCCCGCGGCGTCCGCCGAACGGGCTGTTCCGCATGGTGCGCACCGTGGCGGCCCTGATCCTGCGCGAGATCGCCACGACCTATGGCCGCTCGCCCGGCGGCTATGTCTGGGCGCTGGCCGACCCGATCCTGGGGGTGGCGCTGCTGACGCTGGTGTTCCAGCATGCGCTGGGCAACACCAATCCGCTGCTGGGGACCAGCTTTCCGCTGTTCTACGCGTCGGGCTATCTGCCCTTCCAGATGTATCACGACATTTCCAACAAGACCGCGCAGAGCCTGCGCTTCTCGCGTCCCTTGCTGGCCTATCCCGCGGTGACCTTCGTGGATGCCCTGATCGCGCGGCTGATCCTGAACGGCGTGCTGCATGTCATCGTCTTCACCGTCCTCGTCGGCGGCATTGCCATTGTCCAGCGCATACCACTGGTGCTGGATGTCGGCGTCGTGCTGCACGCGCTGGGGCTGACGGTCCTTCTGGGCGGGGGGATCGGCACGCTGAACTGCTTTCTGATCATGCGCTTTCCCGTCTGGGAACGGGCCTGGTCGATCCTGACCCGGCCGCTGTTCCTGATGTCGGGGATCTTCTTCACCTACGAGCTGATGCCGTCGGTGGTGCGCGACGTGCTGTGGTGGAACCCGGTGCTGCATCTGGTCGGGCTGATGCGGCGGGGCATCTACGGCGTTTATCCGGCCGACTATGTCAACGAGGGCTATGTCGTGACCCTGTCGCTGATCCTGCTGGTCAGCGGGCTGCTGCTGCTGTGGCGGCGCTATCGCGACCTGCTGGAGATGGCCTGAAGCCTCAGCCCGCCGTCAGCCCCTCGATGATGGCGCGCAGGGTGGGGATGCCCTCGCCCTTCTCGGACGAGGTCACGACCAGCTCGGGATAGGCGGCGGGGTGCTTCTGCAACTCGCCCTCGATCTGGATCAGGACCTGCTCCAGCGCGCTGCGCCCCATCTTGTCGGCCTTGGTCACAACCACCTGGAAGGGCACGGCGGAACGGTCGAGCAGCGTCATGATCTCGTGGTCCACCGGCTTGATGCCGTGGCGCGCGTCGATCAGCGCAAAGGCGCGGCGCAGGTTGGGGCGGCCCGCCAGATACTGCTTCAGCAGCGCCTGCCATTTCTGCACGACCGCGACGGGCGCTTGGGCGTATCCGTAGCCCGGCAGGTCCACGAGGTAGCCGCGCTCGCCCAAGGCAAAGAAGTTCAGCTCCTGCGTGCGCCCCGGCGTGTTCGAGGCCCGCGCAATGCCCTTGCGCCCCGTCAGCGCGTTGATGAGGCTGGACTTGCCCACGTTCGAACGCCCGGCGAAGCAGACCTCGGGGCGGTCGGCCGGGGGCAGGCCGTCCATGGCGACCACGCCCTTGACGAAATCCACGGGGCCCGCGAACAGCAGGCGTCCCGCCTCGGCGACCTCGGCTTCTGGTTCTGGGGCAGGGGGGAAGGCAACCTTCACAGGACTTCGACCTCGTCTCCGGGGCGGATGGTGCCGCCGGTCTGAACTTCGGCGTAGATGCCGAAGTCCTTGTGCCAGAACTGGTCCTGAAGGGCCTGCGGCATGTCCACGTCGGCCCGGCCGGTGGCGGTGTCCACGCCGGTCGCGGCGCAGCGGCCGATCCGCTCGGTCAGCTTCAGCACGACGGTCTGGCCGATGCGGATACGGTGCAGCTGCATGTCGCGCTCGGCATAAGCGTCCCAGCCGTCGATCCACAGGTTCGCCCGCCAGCGGCGGGTGCCCAAGGGCTGGCCGAGCCGGCCTTCCAGGTCGCGCAGCGAGGACAGCGACAGGATCGACAGCCACGGGTGGTTCACGTCGGTCAGCGCCTGCGGCGCCTCGACCAGCTTCGCGGCAGGAGCCTTGCCGCTGGGCGTCCACAAGGGGGACAGCCAGTCCAGCAGGGCGCGTTCGTCCCGCAGGGGATCAAAGCGCAGCAAGGGCAGGTCGGGATGCGACAGCACCAGGTGATCGCCGTCCCAGCCGCCGCTGATCGCCTGCAGGGGCGCCGCCGCGACCCCGCGCACGAAGGCGGACTTGGGCAGCCAGCGGCGCAGATCCTCGCCGTCGAGATGCTGGAGCGCCGCCGCGTGCAGGACCGCGAAGCGGCGGTCGCCGGGCAGGGGCGCGCCCGCGGTCAGGCTGACCTCGGCCAGCTCCTCGCCCCCGATCGACTTGACCGGGTAGCGGAGGATATGGGCCAGCCGCGCGCTCATTTCCGGGCGCTGCGCTTGGGCAGGCCCGAGCGGATGTTGCCGAACAGGTCGGGCCGGTGGCCGTGCATCGACATGATCCCGTACTGCTGGATGATCGTGATGATGTTGTTGGTGATCCAGTAGAGCACCAGCCCCGAGGCGAAGCCACCCAGCATGAACATGAAGATCCAGGGCATCCAGGCGAAGATCATCTTCTGCGCCGGATCGGTGGGGGCCGGGTTCAGCTTCTGCTGCAGCCACATGGTGATGCCCAGCACGATCGCCAGCAGCGGCAGCGACAGCGAATGCAGCATGGTCCCCTGCGCGGGCGCGTCCCAGGGGAACAGCCCGAAGAGGTTCAGCAGCGACGAGGGGTCCGGCGCCGACAGGTCGCGGATCCAGCCGATCCAGGGCGCGTGGCGCAGTTCCAGCGTGACGAAGATCACCTTGTAGAGCGCGAAGAAGATCGGGATCTGCAGGAGCAGCGGAAGGCAGCCCGCCGCCGGGTTGACCTTGGCGTTGCGATACAGCGCCATGACCTCCTGCTGGTACTTTGTCCGGTCGTCGCCGGTGCGCTCCTTGATGGCCTCCATCTCCGGCTGAAGCTCGCGCATCCGGGCCATCGAGACATAGGACTTGCGGGCCAGCGGGAAGACTAGCGCCTTCAGGATGAAGGTCAGCGCGATGATCGACCAGCCCATGTTGCCGATCACGCCGTGCAGCCAGTGCAGCAGGCGGAAGATCGGCTTGGTCAGGAAGTAGAACCAGCCCCAGTCGATCGAATCGACGAAGCGGTCGATCCCCTTTGACTGCTGGTAGCCGTTGATGGCTTCCCATTCCTTCGCCCCGGCGAAGAGGTAGCTGGAGGAGGTCATCTGCGTGCCGGGCGCGACGGTCTGCATCGGCATGCGCGTCTCGGCCTGGTAGATGTCGGCGCCCGGCGCGTATTTCACGACCGAGGTGAAGGCTTGGCCGGGCGCGGGAATCAGCGTGGTCATCCAGTACTTGTCGGTGAAGCCCACCCAGCCGTTTTCCGTGACCTCGGTGATCTCGGCAGGACCCTCGGCGCCGGCCGCGTCGAACTTGGCCATGTCCTTGTACTTGGCCTCGAGCAGCTGGCCGTCGCTCATGCCGACCGCGCCTTCGTGCAGGATGAAGAAGTTCTGCGTGTCGGGCTGGCCGTGGCGGGCGAGGATGCCGTAGGGGGCGGCCACGAAGGGGGCCGAGCCGGTGTTCTCGACGCTCTGCGTCACGGTGAACAGGTAGCGGTCGTCCAGCGCGAAGGTGCGGCGGAAGATCTGGCCCGCGCCGTTGTCCCAGGCCAGCGTCACCGGCTGGTCGGGGCCAAGCACCGTGCCGCTTTCCACCGTCCACAGCGTCGCGGGCGAGGGGACCCGCGCCGGGTCCACGCCGGGTCCCGGCATCCAGCCGTAGACGGCGTAATAGGGTTTCTGCACCACGACCTCGGGGTCGGCACCGGGCGCGATGGGCGTGCCCTCGGTCGTCACGCGCGGCTGCGCGGTCGGCGACAGAAGCCGCACGAAGGGAGAGTTCGGGTCCAGCGTCTCGCGGTAGCCGGTCAGCAGGATGTCGTCGATCCGGCCCCCCGCCAGCGAGATCGAGCCCTGCAGCGAGGGCGATTCGATGGGGACGCGCGGCGCGGTCAGCACCGGGTCGTCGGCCGCGCCGATCAGGGTCGGTCCCGGCGCCTGGTCGGCCGGCGCGCTGGGCGCGACTGCCCCGGTCGCCGTCTGCTGCGTCGTCGTCGTCGGGGCCACAGGCTCGGGCGGCGGCGGCGCGAAGAAGGCATACCACCCGATCATGACCAGCGCCGACAGCACCATGGCAAGGATCAGGTTGCGGTTGTTGTCGTCCATCCTCGGACCCCGGCTTCTTGCGAGAAATACGCGCCGCTTCAAGCGGACCCCCCTGCAAAGGTCAAGCCAATAGCGGGTGAGGGCGCGCCTGCGGCCCCTCAGATCGGGGTGACGACGCGTTCCTCGTAAAGCCGGGCCACGTCCTCGGGGCGGCAGAGGTCGGTCGCAGGCGTCATGCAGGCCGCCGCCGCGGCCGCTGCGGCCAGCGCCAGCGCGTCCGCCACGGCCATCCCGCGCGCCACCGCCAGCGTATAGCCCGCAACGAAGCTGTCGCCGGCGCCGACCTTGCTGATGACGGGAACGGGCGGCGCTTCGGCGTGCCAGCGCCCCTCGGGGCAGGCCACGATGTTGCCGTCCGCCCCCCGCGCCACGATCACCGACTGCGCCGCGCCTGCCTGCACGAGGCCAGATGCGAAGTCGGCCGTGTCCTTGCGGGTGGGCAGGGGACAGCCTGCCAGCCCCTCCGCCTCGGCGTCGTCCATCCGCAGGACCGCGATGGGCGCGTTGCGCGCGGCCGCCACCGCCGCCAGCGCCGCGCCCGAGGTGTCCACGAACATCCGCGTGTCGCGCCCGGCCATGCGGCGGGCCAGCGACACCGCGAAATCGGGCGGCACGCCGGGCGGGTTCGAGCCGGAAATCACCAGGATGCCGCCCTGCGGCGCGGCGCCCACGATGGCGTCCAGCGCGCCCCGCACGTCCGAGGGGCGCCATTCCGGCCCCGGCAGGACAAAGCGGAACTGCGCGCCGTTGCTGCGGTCGATGACCGACAGAGACTGCCGCGTCTCGCCCGGCGCGTTCAGCCGCAGGACGGGCAGGCCGGTTTCATGCAGCAGGTCGCAGAGCCGCGAGCCCGTCGCGCCCCCCAGCGCCACCAGCGCGCGGGACCGCCCGCCCATGTTGGCAATGGCGCGGCTGACGTTGATGCCGCCGCCGCCGGGATCGATGTCGGGGGCCTCGCAGCGCAGCTTGAGGTCCGGCACCACCTCGTCGGTGCTGGTCGAGATGTCCAGCGCCGGGTTCAGCGTGACGGTCAGGACCGGCGCCTGGGGCTGCGGAGCCAAGATCATTCCCACCACCGATCGATCCGGGCGATGTCGCCGTCCGACCAGCCGAAGTGATGGGCGAATTCGTGGATCACCACGTTGCGGACCAGCGCGCCCAGGCTCACGTCGCCGCGTTCGGCCCATTCGTCCAGGAGCGCGCGGCGGAACAGCCAGACGGTGTCGGGGAAATGCTGGGGCTGGCTGGGCGACTTCTCGGTCTGGGGGATGCCGTCGTAAAGGCCGGTCAGCTCCAGCGGGTCGTCGATTTCCAGTTCGTCCAGCACGTCCTCGCCGGCCACGTCCTCGACCCGCAGGATGACCGCGGCGGCATAACCCGCGAACTCGGGCGGCAGGCCCGCCAGGACCTCGCGCGCAAGCGCCTCGATGTCGTCGGCAGAGGGTGCTGAGGCCTCGGTCCAGTCGGTCATGGCATTCCCTTGGCGGTTGGGCGGCATCGGGGGCCGATATGGACAAGAATCGCCCGGTGTGAAAGAGCGGGCGGATCAAGGAGACGCCGATGACCACGACCCGTTTCGCGCCCTCGCCGACCGGCCATATCCACGTCGGCAACCTGCGCACCGCCCTGATGAACTACCTGATCGCCCGCAAGACCGGCGGCACCTTCATCCTGCGGCTGGACGACACCGACCGCGAGCGGTCGAAGCAGGAATACGCCGACGGCATCCAGCGCGATCTGGAGTGGCTGGGGCTGCAGTGGGACCGGATCGAGCGGCAGTCCGATCGGCTGGACCGCTACGCCGAGGCCGCCGACCAGCTGCGCGCCGCGGGACGGCTTTACGAGGTCTTCGAGACACCGACCGAACTGGACCTCAAGCGCAAGAAGCAGCTGAACATGGGCAAGCCCCCGGTCTATGACCGCGCGGGGCTGAACCTGTCGGACGAGGACCGCGCGCGGCTGCGGACCGAGGGGCGCGAGGGCTACTGGCGCTTCAGGCTGGACCAGGAACGGATCGAATGGCCGGACGGCATCATCGGCGATGTGTCGATCGACGCGGCCTCGGTCAGCGACCCGGTTCTGATCCGCGCGGACGGGCAGGTGCTCTATACCTTCGCCAGTTCCGTGGATGACGTGGACATGGGCGTGACCGACATCGTGCGCGGCGCCGACCATGTGACCAACACCGCGACGCAGATCCAGATCATCAAGGCGCTGGGCGGCACGCCCCCGCGCTTTGCCCACCATTCGCTGCTGACCGGCCCGCAGGGCGAGGAACTGTCCAAGCGCCTCGGCACGCTGTCTCTGCGCGACCTGCGCGAAAAGGGCGTGGCACCCGAGGCGCTGCTGTCGCTGATGGCGCGGCTGGGGTCGAACCAGCCCGTCGCGCTGCGGATGTCGCTGGACGAGCTGGCTGAGGGCTTCGACCTTGACCAGTTCGGCGCCTCGCCCACCAAGTTCGACGCCGAGGATCTGTGGCCGCTGACGCGCGAACGCAACCAGCACCTGCCCTATGAGGCGGTGCGGGACCGGATCGCGGCCATGGGCGTGCCGGATGACATTGCCGAGCAGTTCTGGTCGGTCGCCCGGCAGAACATCACGCGCTTGGATGATCTGGGCGAATGGTGGACGCTGATGCGCGACGGCGCCCAGCCGGTGATCGCCCCCGAGGACGCCGAGTTCGTGGCCCAGGCGCTGGCGATGCTGCCCGCCCGTCCCTGGACCGGGGCGACCTGGGGCGAATGGACGGGCGCGGTCAAGGCGTCGACGGGCCGCAAGGGCAAGGGCCTGTTCATGCCGCTGCGCAAGGCCCTGACGGGCATGGACCACGGCCCCGAGATGGGTGAGCTGATGCCCCTGCTGCAAAGGGTGCCCGCCGCCGAGCGGTAAGCCCGAAACGACAAAGGCGGCCCGTGGGCCGCCTTTTTTCATGCGTTCCGCCATTGGCAGGGCGGTCCCGCAGGGGGCCGGGTCCGTCTTATCTCAGCCTGATCGCAATGGGCTGGGTGAACTGGACCGACTGGCCGCTGGGCGGTGGAGGCAGGTTCGGCATCCGCGCGGCCTGCCGGGCGAGCGCAGCGTCCACCGAAGGGTCGCCGGTCCCCCGCGCCAGCTGGGCGCTGGTCGCCCCGCTGGCCGAGACGCTGACGGTGACAGTCGCCTGCACGGTCCCGCCCCGCCGGCCGGAAACGCGGGTCCGGCTCATGTGCTTGCTGACTGTGGCGCCGGCGCGCTGTTTCCAGCTGGCCTGCGCCTTTTGCGAGTTGCCCCGGGACGAGCTGGAGGTCTGGCGCGACTCGCTCTGGCCCTGCTGACCCTGGCGCGAGGCGCGGGACGGCTCGCGCCTTTCTTCCCGCCGCTCGGTCCGGGGCTGCTCGCGGTCGCGCTCGCGCCGCGTTTCACGGCGGGGCTCCTCCTTCGGCTCCTCGCGGGGCTCTTCCCTGGGCGGCTCGCGCCGGACCAGCCGCTCGGGGCGGCGCAGGGGCGGGGGAACGATGGCGGGCTCGGTTTCCGGGGGCGGGGTGAGGCTTGCGAAATCCGGGGGCGGCATCGGCACGACCGGCGGCGGGACGAAGTCCGGCACGGGCTCGGGCGGGGCCAGGTCCGCGAAGTCGGGCGGGAGCAGGGGCTCGATCTCGGGCGGGGTGAACTCGGGTTCCGGCTCGGGTTCGGGTTCCGTTGCGGGCGGGGTTTCCGGCTCGACCGCTTCCTCGCTGGGGGCAGCGGCAGGTTCAGGCGCGCCCGCGGGCGGGGGCGCGAGGTCCAGGGGAATCGCCTCCGGTGCGGGGGGAAGGTCCTGCCCGGGCTGGCGCATCGCCCAGGCGGCCACCGCGACATGGGCCGACATCACCAGCGCCCCGACCGCGAGCCAGGCGCCCGCGCCGCCTAGGCGGCCGCCGCTCATGGCGTAGCCGCAAGCGCCGCGGGGGGCGCGCTGGCGCGGTCCAGCCCGACCAGGGCGATCTTCAGGTAGCCCGAGTCGCGCAAGCTGTTCATCACCTCCATCAGGTCGCCATAGGCCACCGCCTGGTCGGCGCGCAGGTAGATGCGGGTTTCCGGGTCGCCCTCGGTCGCGGCGGAAAGTTCCGCCGCCAGCGTCCCGGGCGCGATGGCGCGGTTGCCCAGCGACAGCGCGAGGTCGGGTCCCACCGTCAGCCAGACGGGCGTGTCGGGGCGGCCCGACACGGGCGCGTTCGACACCGGCAGGTCCACGTTGATGTCCACGGTCGACAGCGGCGCGGCGACCATGAAGATGATCAGCAGCACCAGCATCACGTCGATGAAGGGGGTGACGTTGATCTCGTGGTTCTCGACCAGATCGTCGTCGCCGCCCGGCTGGTTCCGGATGCCCCCCGCCATCAGACCCGGAGCCCCGCGGCAGCGCGGTCGAGGTCGCGGCTGACCAGCCGCTCGACGCTCGCCGCCGTTTCGTTCAGGCGCAGCCGGTAGCCGGTGATCGCGCGGGCGAAGAAGTTGTAGATCACCACCGCCGGGATGGCCGCGACAAGGCCGATGGCGGTGGCCAGCAGCGCCTCGGCAATGCCGGGGGCCACAACGGCGAGGTTCGTGGTCTGCGCCTCGGAAATGCCGATGAAGCTGTTCATGATCCCCCAGACGGTCCCGAACAGACCCACGAAGGGCGCGGTCGAACCGATGGTGGCCAGCACGCCCGTGCCGCGCCCGATGTGCCGCGCGGCCCGCGCCTGGATCTGGCCCAGGTGCGAAGCGATGCGCTCGCGCACGCCGTCGGGCGACAAGCCCGAGGCCGAGCGGTTCAGCTCGCGCGCCGCCGCCCGCAGCATCCGCGCGTCCGGGCCCCGCCCATCCGCGCCGGACAGGGCCGCGCGCAAAGATTCGGCCGCCTCGATCCGGCGGGCACCCCGGCCGATCGCGGACATGGCGATCAGGTATTCGAACAGCTTCACGATCAGCACGGTCCAGGTGACGACCGAGGCGAAGACCAGCCCGAGCATCACTGCCTTCACCACGATGTCGGCCTGCCGGTACATCCCCATCGGCGACAGGTCATGGGGCAGGGTCTGGGCCGGGATGGTCTCGATGGCCGGAGCCGCCGGTGCTGCCGGGATGGGCGCGGCAGGCGTGGCCGCTTGTTCAGGAGCCGTGGCCGGGACCGCAGGGGCAGCCACATCGGCCTGGGTGGCAACTGGAGCCGTCGCGACTGCGGGAAGGGACTCGGGCGCAACCCCGGGGACGGCTGCGCTAGGCGAAGGCGCCTGCTGCGCGGGGGCGCCTGCCGTGGCAGGTGCGGTTTCCTGCCCTTGGGCCAGCGCCGGAGGCGCCACTGCCAGAACGCCGAGGGCGATGGCTGTGGCAAGCGAAAGGCCGGTCGGGGCGGTGCGGGACAGTTCAGGCTTCATGGACAGACCTTGCTGGGCAAAGTGCGGGCAGGCCGCGTTCAACTCGGGTCCAAACAGACCTGACCATTCCTGTCAACTATGTACCGGAACAAGGCCGCCACGAAAGCCGACCGCCTTTGCAGCGCCGGCCCGCACATCGAGGCCTTTCTCCGCAACGCCGCGCCCGCCACGGCGAACGGCGCTCCGGACCGGAGAGCGCCCCTGCACCCCGGGAGAAATTTTCCGTTGACAGACTCGATGCCCGACGTAAGAACTCGAACATACCCGAGTGAACTTCTCAACTAACAGGAGGCTCAGATGAACGATCTTACCTTCCACGGAACGGATCGCACGCCCGTCCGGATGCCGACCCCCCTGCATGAAGCGACCACGCTGACGGCAGGCGGCCACCTGGCGCAGATCGCCCTGGCCGACCAGATCTATACCCTGCGGATCACCCGCGCCGGAAAGCTGATCCTGACCAAGTGATTTCCTCCCCTACGCCCAGCCCCTGACAGGAAGCCCGGCCTCATGCCCTTCTCGTTTCACCTGCCCGCCGCAGCCGGGTTGTCCCGATGATCGTCTGCCACTGCATGGGCATCAGCGATGCCGATATCCGGGCCGCGGTCGGCTGGATGCGCGCTTCGGATGCTGATACGATCGTCACGCCCGGCAAGATTTACCACGCTCTTGGAAAAAGCGCGGATTGCGGCGGGTGCATGAAACTGTTCGTTGCGACGATGCGCGCCGCTGACGGCTTTGCCGTGGACTCAGGCCAGAGGGCAGTGCCCCCGGTGCTGCGCGGACTGCGTCAAGGCGCGGCGGGCTGAAAGCAGAGGGGCTGTCCATGAAGGGTGATCCGAAGGTCATCGACTATCTCAACGCCGCGCTCAGGTCCGAGCTGACGGCCGTCAGCCAGTACTGGCTGCATTATCGCCTGCAGGAGGACTGGGGCTACGGCCGGATCGCCGACAAGTCGAAGGCCGAATCCATCGAGGAGATGCACCACGCCGATCGTCTGATCGAGCGGATCATCTTCCTGGAAGGTCACCCGAACCTGCAGAAGCTGGACCCCCTGCGCATCGGCCAGAACCTGCGTGAAACGCTGGAAGCCGACCTCGCGGCCGAGCACGAGGCGCGCACCCTCTACCTCGAGGCGCGGAAATACTGCTCCGAGATCAACGACCAGGTGTCCAAGTCGCTGTTCGACGACCTGATCGAGGACGAGGAAGGCCACATCGACTTCCTGGAAACGCAGCTGTCGCTGATGGACGAGATCGGCGTCCAGAACTACGGTCAACTGAACGCCAAGCCCGCCGACAAGGCGGAGTGAGGCACGGTTTTCAGTCGTAAATGGATAGCGCCGCCCTGCAAGGGCGGCGTTTCAGTTTTTGTTGATTGGCTCTGCCCGTTTCCTGATCTTCCAGTTTTTCATTCAGTACCGACTGCGTTAACCTTTTCCCAAGCGGAAAGAAACTTTGAACCTGCAAAAAAGATCAGCTTTGGCCCTTTCTCAGGCGTTTGAGATGCCGCCGGGCAAACCCGCTTTCAGGATAATCTAGTGCCAAGCGTTCGGTCGCGGAGATCGCAAGGCGCTTGTGGCCCCGACTCTCAGCCTCGGCCAAGACCTTGCGCTGCCAGTCGATATTCTGGCGCCGCATCCGCAGCCTTCTTGCAAATTCGCGGCGGTCAAACTGATCCTGCACAACTTCCTGCACAATCCAGGGCAGCATGCCGAAGGCTTTGAGATAGCGTATCGCGCGATGGCCCATATGGGGTGCGTGCAATTGCACCACGTTTTCGCCGGTCAGGCGACTTGCATGGGCACGATCCTCGGCCACAAAAGGGTCGTATATCAGGTAAACTCTGGAAGCATGGGGAATGGCCTCTGCGGCATCACGGAAAGGCAGCAAGTGCCAGTCCCATTTGCGCGCATCGTAGCGATACCGTCCCTCAAATGGGACCAGCTCCCGGGCCAGGCTGCTTTGGGCGCTGAAGGCGAGCACAACAGAGCCGGGCAGCAAGGCCGAATAGGTCAGAGCAGCATATCCCCCCATTGAGGCGCCGCAGAAGATAATGTGCTTGAACTCGCCAAAAAAACCTGTGTCCCGCAGTGATCTGATCAGCCTCGGTGTATCTTCGTTGCGATACCAGTCCTTCTGCCTCGCAATCATGCCAAGGTTCGAGACGCCGGCTGCTTCTGCAACAGAGGCGAGCCATGGCCGGGAATGTTCGTATTTGCCGACAGTTCCAAGATTGTCGAAGGTGACGAGGAGGACATCCGAGCGCCGGATGAACAGGGCATCTACCAAATCTCCTTCCAGCAGGAAATGAGCTGCGCCCTTCGATTGCGCCACATCGGAAATCCGCGGAACCAGATGGTAGTGTCGAGAACCAGAGGGATCGCTGGGAGAGTGCGTGTGTGAAATATTCACCACGGAAGTTTGCTTATTCATAGAAATTCTCTTGCTAGTTTCTTAGGCTCTTGGAGATGCTGCTAAACGTGCAGAAGAAGCGCCGAATGTTTGTATTGTAAGGGCAAAAGGGAGTTTGTCATCCCTTTCCAGGGGCAAGTTCAGGCAGGAGAGATAACTCAGGTTCAGCATGTAACAAGCTAGGGTTTGATAAGGTGCCATCCTCTGCGCCGAAGCTCTGAAAATCAGTCCAAGTTGCTATCCGCATACCCAGACTCAAGCAGCAGGAGGAGCATGTTTCAGTAGATGGGGCTCGGGCGGGATGACGCGGACAAAGCCCGAAGCGATGCATTCAGC
Source organism: Paracoccus chinensis (assembly GCF_900102885.1). Classification (GTDB taxonomy): domain Bacteria; phylum Pseudomonadota; class Alphaproteobacteria; order Rhodobacterales; family Rhodobacteraceae; genus Paracoccus; species Paracoccus chinensis. The sequence continues at coordinate 61,094 of NZ_FNGE01000002.1, forward strand.
CAGGACATCCGGCGGCAAGGTCGCCATTTTTAGGTAAAGCTGCTCCAGAGCCGTTTCTCCGGCAAGGGCCGCCTCCGCAATCAGCTTTTGCTGCCGTTGCCTGAACTTCCCGGCCAAGGGCGTGGCAACATCGCCATTGATCCGTCGAAGGTGCTTTTCCTTCCACAGCTCGGGCGAGAGCGTATCGTAATGCCGCAGGATCATCTGCTCCGAGACTTCGTGCATCCGAAACCCTGCGATCTCGCTCCTTCTTTTGGCGTGCAGCGGCATTCGCCCGACAGGGGCACGAACCCGGATAAAGGACTTGCCGATCGGATGACCCCAGAAGCCGTGATTCGACGCTTCCCATATGCCGCCATAGGCGCGCTGCGAGATTTCGCCGTAAGCCTTGCCCCGGCCCTTCCTGTAGAAGATCTTGAAATAGGGCGTGTCAAACATCCGGTCGCGCTCAGGCACGGAGTCATATACCGCTTCCGCAGTCCGGATGCGGACGCCCCCGACAATGCCGGGAAGGGCGCCAAGTACCTCGGACACCGCCTGCTCGGACCAGATCAGCTCGTCCACGTCGCAATGCAGGATCCAGTCCGTCGAACACTCGTTTTTGGCTTGGGTCGCGTTATGCACTTGGCGCTTTTCCAGTGCTTCTGGACGGCCGGACTGCCACCAGCGCTCGTCGCAAACGGTGTTCTGCACCCCATCCCTCTGGACTGAGAACGCCATCTCCGGATCGTCATGGAACAGGAACACCTGACGCGCGCCCAAGGCGAGGTAGTGGCACGCAAACAGATCGCAAAGCGAGTGGCTCGCGCGGACTGTTGCAACCACGCTCCAGGTTTCGGTTGCAAGCTGCATATCGTCCACGGGGCTTCGACTCTTAAGCAATCCTATAAAGGCAAATGTCAGCCTGCGTTTGTCCCGGAAGGCGCAGAATCTTTATAGAAAAGATTGCGGCAACGATGCGTAGGCATGCAAGCCTTCGGACGCGTCAGCCTCGGGATGGTAGCGGAGGAGGGATTTGAACCCCCGACACAAGGATTATGATTCCTCTGCTCTAACCAGCTGAGCTACTCCGCCCCATGCATCCCGCGAGGGGTGCGCGGGATTTAGGGCGCGACTCGCGGGGCGTCAAGCGGAATCCGCAAAGCCGCCGCTTGCCTCTGCGGCAAGGGCCGTGCAGGGAAACCGGGGACGCCTCGGGGCGTTTCACGGACAAAGCAAGGGGTTGCAGATGGCGGACGATCCGTATGCCGCACTGGGCGTGTCGAAGACGGCCAGCGATGCCGAGATCAAGAAGGCCTACCGCAGGATCGCCAAGACGGATCACCCGGACCTGACGGACGATCCGAAGGCGCATGAGCGCTTCAAGGCGGCCTCGGCCGCCTACGACCTGCTGAAGGACCCCGCCCGGCGCGCCCGCTTCGATCGGGGCGAGATCGACGCCCAGGGGCAGGAGCGTCCTCAGCGCCGCTATTACCGCGACTTCTCGGAGGCGCCGGACAATCCCTATCGCGGGCAGGCGGACTACGGCGATTTCTCGGACGTCTTTTCCGATCTTTTTGGCGAGCGCGGCTTCCGGCAGGGGGGCTTCGGGGGCGGTGCGCGCAGCTTCGACATGCGCGGGCAGGACCACCGTTATACGCTCGAGGTCGATTTCATGACCGCGGCGCGGGGCGGCACGACCCGCATCACCCTGCCGGACGGCAACGTGCTGGACGTGAACATCCCGGCCGGCACCCGCGACGGCCAGACCATCCGACTGCGGGGCAAGGGCGGCGCGGGCATGGGCAACGGCCAGCCGGGCGACGCGCTGCTGGCGGTCACCGTGCGCGAGGACCCCGACTGGCGGCGCGAGGGCGACGACGTGACCACGGTGCTTCCGATCTCGCTGGACGAGGCGGTGCTGGGGGGCAGGGTCCAGGCGCAGACGATCGACGGGCCGGTGATGCTGACGATTCCGCGCGGCGCCTCCTCGGGGCAGAAGCTCAGGTTGCGGGGCCGGGGGCTGGCCGGGTCAGGCGGCAAGCGCGGGGACCAGCATGTCGAGCTGCGCATCGTCATGCCGCCGCAGGTCGACGACGAACTGGCCCGCTTCATCGAAACCTGGCGCAAGGACCATGCCTACAACCCGCGCGCCGCAGGGGGGAAAGGACGATGATCCGCCATTCGATGACCCGCGACGAGATCCTGTCGCTGATCCCCGATCTTTCGCCCGAGGCGCTGGCGGCGCTGACCGAGGCGGGCGTCATCCAGCCCCTTCTGGGCGAGGGCGAGCCGCGCTTCCGCGAAATCGACGCCGCGCGCCTGCAGCTTGCCGTCGAGCTGGAGGAAATGTTCCGGCTCGACCCCGAGGCCCTGGGGCTGGTCCTGTCGCTGATCGACCAGCTGAACGGGATCAGGGGAGAGATGCGGGCGGTGCTGGGCGCGCTGGCGGAAGAGCCGCCCGAGACCCGCGCCCGGCTGCGCCGCGTGATCCACGAGACGCGGCTTCTGCGGGTGCGGCGTGAGTGAGCGAATCCACCTGCGGCCCGGCGGCCCCGCGCCGGACATGGCCGAGGCTCAGGGTGGCTGCCACTGCGGCGCGGTGCGGTTCCGTGCAGCCCTGGCGCAGGGGCTGGGTTCGGCGGGCCGCTGCACCTGTTCCTATTGCCGGATGAAGGGCAGCATCTGGGTCACGGTGGCGGACGGGGGCTTCCGGCTGCTTTCGGGCGCTGGCGATCTGGAAACCTATCGTTTCGGCTCGGGTGTAGCAGCCCATCATTTCTGCCGGGTCTGCGGCATCAACACGCACCACCACCGCAGCTCGGTTCCCGGCCAGGTCGCCGTCAGCGCGGCCTGCCTTGACGGCGTGAGCCCCTTCGACTTTCTCGAACTGCCGGTCTGGGACGGCGAGCGCGAGGCCTCGGGGGAAGGGGACCTGCTGGCGGGCGTCCTGCGCTACAGTCCGGCATAAAGCACGGCAAGACGCTCGGCCTCGGCGTCCAGCCCATAGGGCGGGTTGATGATGAACATCCCCGATCCGATCATGCCGTGGCCCGCGCGTGCGGGCGGAAAGCGGACCTCGGACAGCAGGGCCTGCGGGTGATCCGCCCTCAACGCACCTGCCATGGCGCGGTGCCGTTCGTCGGCAAGGATCGGATACCACAGCGCGATCACCCCCACGTTCCACTTGCGCGCCATGCGGGCGATCCAGCCGGGGATGCGGTCATAGTCGGCCTTGACCTCGTAGCTGGGGTCGATCAGCAGCAGCCCGCGCCGCGGCATGGGCGGGATCAGGGCATTCGCCATCGCGAAGCCGTCCTGCTGGTGAAGCCGCGGGAAACCCGCGACCTCGGACAGGGCGGCGTGTTCCGCCGGGTGCAGCTCGGCCAGATGGGTCATGTCGCCGAGCCGAAGGAAATGTGCCGCGATCAGGGGAGAGCCGGGATAGGCCCGCGGGCCGAAGCGGTCCCGGACCGCCGCCAGTGCCTCTGACAGGGGATGATCAGGCGGCAGCCAGCCCTGGGCCAGCGCGCGGGTGATCCCGGCCTCGGCCTCCTGCGTCCGCTGTGCGGCCTCGGAGGCAAGGTCGTAAAGGCCCCGCCCGGCATGGGTCTCGATATAGCTTAGCGGCTTCGGCTTGGCCGTCAGGTGCGACAGGGCCGTGGCGAGCAGGGCGTGCTTGTGCACATCCGCCAGGTTTCCCGCGTGATACGCGTGCTGATAGGACAACATGGCTCGTCCCTAGCCGCCGCGTTCCGGATTGGAAAGAGAAGGAAGCGGCGACCCCGGGGAGGAGGAGAGGGGTCGCCGCCGACAACGCGCCCAGGGAGGAGGAGGGGCGGCGCTGCATCCGGATCGCTACCGGGGAGGAGGTCGGCTGCGATCCATGTGCACAAGATGCCTTTGATGCTGCGATTGCACAACGCATGTTTGCGCTGGTCTGTTATGCGTTTCGTGCATGGAATAAACAGGAACATGCCTGCAAGTAAGTCAATTGTGTGACAGGAATCGCACTTGCTGCCGCTAAATCACCCATAAGATGTATCACCTATGCGTGTGACGCAACGTTCTGGCGGAACCATCTCCAATGATGCTGCGCAGCAGCATGATCCGGGGCTCGTCTGGTTGTGGCCTGCTTGCCGTCCTATATCGCTGCCAACGACAGTCAAAGGATCGGACACATGGCGGTGAATCGCGACAGGGTGATGCAGGAACTCGAACAGGTCGCAATTCCCGGCGGCAGCAATCTGGTCAGGGCAGACCTGATCCGCGCCCTGTCGATTGCAGAGGATGAGGTGAGCTTCGTCATCGAGGCCGGCGATGCGGCCCTGGCCCGGGCGCTGGAAGGCGCCAGCGCCGAGGCCGAATCGCGGTTGCGCGCGCTGGGCTTTGCCCGCGTGCGCATTGTCACCACCGCGCCTGCGGGCAAGCAGCCCGCCGTGGCCGCGCGCTCGGGTCCGGCGGCAGGGGCGGGCGCCCCGCCCAGCCTGACCATCGGGCGGCACCCGACCCCGCAGGCCGGACCGCAGGCGATCCCGGGCGTGCGCCGCATCATCGCCATCGGTTCGGGCAAGGGCGGCGTCGGCAAGTCCACCCTGACGACCAACCTCGCTGTCGCGCTGGCGCGCAAGGGGCGGCGAATCGGCGTGCTGGATGCCGATATCTACGGCCCCAGCCAGCCGCGGATGCTGGGCGTCAGCGACCGCCCGCGCAGCGAGAACGACCGCATCATCCCCGTGCGCGCCCATGGCGTCACAATGATGTCGCTGGGCCTGATGATGAAGGAAGGCGAGGCGGTCGTCTGGCGCGGCCCCATGCTGATGGGCGCGCTGCAGCAGATGCTGAACCAGGTCGAATGGGGCGAACTGGACGCGCTGCTGGTGGATCTGCCGCCCGGCACGGGCGACGTGCAGCTGAGCCTGTGCCAGAAGGCGCCGGTCACGGGCGCGATCATCGTGTCCACGCCGCAGGACGTGGCGCTGATCGACGCCCGCCGCGCCATCGACATGTTCGACAAGCTCAAGACCCCGGTGCTGGGGCTGGTCGAGAACATGTCCTCGTATGTCTGCCCGAACTGCGGGCACGAGGCGCATCTGTTCGGCCAGGGCGGCGTCGGCGCCGAGGCGGCCGAGCGCGGCCTGCCCTTCCTGGGCGAGGTGCCGCTGGACCTGTCGGTCCGTCTCGGGGGCGATTCGGGGCAACCGGTCGCCCTGGGCGAGGGGCCGGTGGCCGAGGCCTACGGGCGTTTGGCCGACCGGCTGATCCGCGGCGACATGGCCTGAGCCTGCGGGCTTTCCTTCGGGAAATCACGGGAACGCCGGGCTTGGCCCCGGCGGGAAATCATGGGACAGGCGGTCCTTCCGGCCGCTGTCCGTCAGAATCGCAGGGCCGTGATGGGGCGTGATCGGTCCTGCGATAGGCGCTGCTCCGCCCAAGTTCCCCGGTTGCCGAAGGCAGTTTTCTTCTTGACCGGGAGAATCTGGGACTATTCTGCCACAGCGTGTTTTTCACAACATCTAGTTTTTTAACTGCGGTAGCGCACCAGATTTGGACGTGTTAACCGCTCGTTCGGCTGTCGTTCACGCCTCACGCGCGAAGCTGGGGCTGCGAGATCGTCAGTGTTCCCGCATTCACCCCATTGCTTCCCATGCTTTCCCATGGCATCCCTTCAACCACGGAAGACGGGCAGTTAAGGGGCGGTGAAGACCCCGGCCAAGGCAGGCTTCATACAGGCACCCGCGATCCGAAAAATGACCTGGCCGCGCGCGAGCAGCACCTTCCCCCGAGGTGGCGCATGAGACCGGGCGATCCCCGAAACTTCGGGGCCCAGAGATGGGACGAGGGCGGCGGATCGGGCAGTGGCAGCGGCCCGATCCGCCCTTTCCCGTTCAGGGCACCCTGTTCGGGCAGGGACAGTGGAAGGTGGCGGGCTTGGCACGCAGGTTCAGAGGCTCGGAGGAGGTCAAGGTCGACGCCAAGGGGCGCGTCTCGATCCCCGCCAAGTTTCGCCGCGTCTTCGAATCGGCCGATCCGGATTTTCCCTCCCGCAACCGCGCGCAGCTGGTCGTCGTCTATGGCTTCGCCGATTGGACTCACCTGCGTCTGTACACCATGGAAGCGATCGAGGAAATCGACGAGGGCATCAGCCGGATGCCCCGCGGCTCGGCCGAGCGCAGCTATCTGGAAACCCTGATGAACGGCCTGTCGGATGAGGCCGAGATCGACGCCGACGGCCGCCTGGTCCTGCCCCAGCGCCTGCGCGAGAAGATCGGGCTCGAGGACCGCGCCTTCTTCATGGCGCAGGGCGATTACCTGAAGGTGTCCACCCCCGAGACGCACGAGGCCGACCTGCGCGCGATCGAGGCCGACATGCCGACGCTGGAACCGGGCGCTGATCCGCTGTCCCTGCTGCCCCCGGCTTCCGAAAGCTGATGACTGCGCCGCATGTCCCTGTCCTGCTGCGCCCCCTTCTGGCGGCGGTGGCCCCCGTCCGTGGCACCTGGGTGGATGGCACCTTCGGCGCGGGGGGCTATGCGCGCGGCCTGCTGGAGGCCGGCGCTGGCCGCGTGATCGGCATCGACCGCGATCCGGCGGTGTTCGACATGGCGCGTGCCTGGGCAGGCGAGTACGGCGACCGGCTGCGGCTGGTGCCGGGGACCTTCTCGGACCTTGACGAACTGGCCGGCGAGCCGGTGGACGGCGTGGTGCTGGACCTTGGCGTCAGCTCCATGCAGCTCGACCAGCCCGAGCGTGGCTTTTCCTTTCTGCGTGACGGGCCGCTGGACATGCGCATGGGGCAGGACGGGCCTTCGGCCGCCGACCTGCTGAACACCGCCGAGGAATCCCGCATCGCCGACGTGCTGTATCATTACGGCGAAGAGCGTGCCGCCCGCCGCATCGCCCGCGCCATCGTGGCGGCCCGCCCCCTGACCACGACCGCACAACTGGCCGAAGTCGTCCAGTCCTGCCTGCCGCGCCCCAAGCCCGGCCAGAGCCATCCCGCCACTCGCAGCTTTCAGGCGATCCGCATCTGGGTGAACGACGAATTCGGCCAGCTTCTGTCTGGGCTCATGGCCGCCGAGCGCGCGCTGAAGCCGGGCGGCAGGCTGGCGGTGGTCAGCTTCCATTCGCTGGAAGACCGGGTGGTCAAGCGTTTCATGCAGGCCAGGGCCAATGCGGCGGGCGGCGGCAGCCGCTATGCGCCCGAGTTGCGGCAGGAGGCTCCCGCCTTCACGCTGCCCTTCCGCCGCGCGATCGGCGCGGATGACGAGGAACTGGCCGCCAACCCGCGCGCGCGTTCGGCCTTCCTGCGCGTCGCGGTCCGCACCGACGCGCCCGCGGGCAGGCCCGATCCGGCCGCGCTTGGCCTGCCGCAGCTTCCCGGAGGGATGTGATGCGGCCGCTTCTTTATCTCATGGCGGCGATGGTGGTGATGGGCCTGGCTTTCTGGGCCTATCGCGAGAATTACCGCACCCAGGCGCAGATCGACCAGATGCAGGCGGTGCAGCGGGACATCGCGGGCCTGCGGGAAAACCTGGGCGTGCTGCGCGCCGAGTGGGCCTATCTGAACCGCCCCGACCGGCTGCGCCAGCTTGTGGACATGAACTTCGAGCGCCTGCGCCTTGCGCCCGTGCAGGCCAACCAGTTCGGCACCGCGCGCAACATCGACTATCCGCCGCCCGAGCCCGTGGCGCCGCCGACCGAACTGACGCCCGGCGAGACAACCGCCGGCTGGGTGCCCCGCACGCCCTCGAACAACCGCGGCGCGCCGGTGCCGCGCCCCGCCTTGCCCCTTCCCGCAGACCTTGTCGCCGAGCCTGACCCGACAGAGGAGTGACCGCCATGATCCGCACCCCCTTGCGCCCCCTGGCCCGCATCCTCAGCGCCCGGCAGGCCGGTCAGGACCCCGACGAGATAGAGGCCGAGCTGCGCGCCCAGCGCCACGCCGAGATTCAGGATCGCGCCCGCCGCCGGGCCGAGACGCGGCTGAAATGGATGGTCGTCTGCTTCGTGGTGGCCTTCGGCACCGTGGGCCTGCGGATGGGGGCGCTGGCCAGCAGCCAGCCGGCCGAACCCCGCGCCCATGCCTCGGGCGCGCAGATCATCTCGCAGCGGGCCGACATCGTGGACCGGCGCGGGCGGGTGCTGGCGACAAACCTGTCCACCCACGCGCTTTACGCCCATCCCCGCGACCTCGTGGACCCCGCGACGGCGGCGGCCAAGCTGGCCAGGATCTTCCCCGACCTCGACGCCGAGCGGCTGAAGAAGGACCTCACCGGAGAGCGCAAGTTCGTCTGGATCAAGAAGAAGCTGTCGCCCGAGCAGATGCAGGCCGTCCATGACATCGGCGAGCCGGGCTTGGTCTTCGGTCCGCGCGAGATGCGGCTTTACCCGAACGGGCGGCTTGCCAGCCATGTCCTCGGCGGCTCGCAGTTCGGGGCCGAGGGCGTGAGTTCGGCCGAGGTCCTGGGCATGGCGGGTGTCGAAAAGGCCTTCGACCGCTGGCTGCGCGACCCCGCCAATGGCGGCGCCCCCCTGCAGCTGTCCATCGACCTGACCGCCCAGGCGGCGATGGAGGAGGTGCTGGCCAACAGCATCAAGGTGATGAACGCCAAGGGCGCGACCGGCATCCTGATGGAGGTGAAGTCGGGCGAGATCCTGGCCATGGCGAGCCTGCCCGACTTCGACCCCAACGACCGCCCGAGGCCGCTGACCAAGGGCGACCCTTCGGACAGCCCGTTGTTCAACCGTGCGGTTCAGGGCGTCTATGAGCTCGGCTCGACCTTCAAGATCTTCCCCATCGCGCAGGCGATCGACGAGGGGCTGATCAACGCCAACACCATGATCAACGCCTCCTCGCCCATGAAGATCGGGAAATACCTGATCCACGACTTCCACAACTACGGCGGCCAGCTGTCCGTGCGCGACGTGCTGGGCAAGTCCTCGAACGTGGGCACGGTGCGGATCGCGCAGATGCTGGGGCCGGAACGCCAGCAGAAGTTCCTCAAGGACCTCGGCTTCTTCGAGCCCACCCCAGTCGAGATGACCGAGGCGCCGACCGGCAAGCCCATCGTGCCCTCGCGCTGGCCGGCGGTGACGGCGGCAACGGTGTCCTTTGGCCACGGGTTGGCGGCAAGCCCCCTGCATCTCGCCTCGGCCTTCGCAACCATCGGCAACGACGGGCGTCGCGTGCGCCCGACGCTGATCCACCGGAAGGTGCCGGTGCAGGGCGAACAGGTGCTGTCGCCCAAGGCCGCCAAGCAGGCGCGCGATCTGCTGCGCTACGTCGTGACCAAGGGCACCGCCCGTCAGGCCGAGGTCGCGGGCTACGAGGTCGGGGGCAAGACCGGCACCGCCGACAAGCCGCGCCCCGGCGGCGGCTATTACAAGAACCGCAACGTCTCGACCTTCGCCTCGATGTATCCGACCGACGATCCCGAATACGTGCTGGTCGTGACGCTGGACGAGCCCAAGGTCTCGGCCGCCGGCGGGGGCGAGATGCGCACGGCGGGCGCCACCGCCGCCCCGGTCGCCGCCGCCCTGATCCAGCGGCTGACGCCCATGCTGGGCCTGCAACCCGACGGGCTGAAGCTGCCCGTGATTGAACCCCGTCCGGCCGATGCCGTAAGGGTCTCGGCACAATAAGGACCGAGGGATGATGGACAACGACAAGGCCATGAACCTGTCCCGGCTGGGGCTGCGGGCAGGGGACGGACGCGATCCGCTGATCACCGGCATCTCGGTCGATTCGCGCCAAGTCCGCGACGGGCACCTGTTCGCGGCGCTGCCCGGATCGGCGTCGCATGGGGGCGAGTTCATCCAGTATGCGCTGCGCCAGGGTGCGGCGGCCATCCTGACGGACCGCCAGGGCGCCGAGATCGCCGCAGCCGAGCTGGCGGCATCTTCCGCAGCCCTGGTGGTGGCCGAGGACCCGCGCGCGGCGCTCGCCGGTGCGGCCGCCCTATGGTTCAAGGCCCAGCTCGAGACGGTGGTGGCGGTCACGGGCACCTCGGGCAAGACCTCGGTCACGACCTTCACCCGCCAGATATGGCAGGCGCTGGGCCTGAAGGCGATCAACCTCGGGACCATGGGCGTGCAGGGCGATTTCACGGCCAGGCTTGCCCACACCACGCCCGAGCCGGTGACGCTGCATCGCGTCCTGTCCGAGGCTGCTGCGGCGGGCGTCACCCATGCGGCGATGGAGGCATCCTCGCACGGCCTCGACCAGCGGCGGCTGGACGGGGTGCGGGTCGCGGCAGGGGCCTTCACCAACTTCAGCCAGGACCACCTGGACTATCACCACGACTTCGACAGCTACTTCGCGGCCAAGGCGCTGCTGTTCAACCATATCCTCGAACCTGGTGCTGGGGCGGTGATCTGCACCGACGACGCACGCGGTCGCGAGGCCGCGCAGATTGCCCGCGACCGGGGCTTGCGGCTGCTGACCTATGGCCGGGCCGAGGATTGCGACCTGCGCATCCTCGCCCAGCGCTATGACGCCACGGGGCAGGAGCTGCGCTTTTCCCTGAACGGCCAGACGCATCTGATCCGCCTGAACCTGATCGGCGGCTTCCAGGCGGAAAACGTGCTTTGCGCGGCTGGCCTCTGCATCGCGACCGGTGCCGACCCGCAGCGTGTCATCGGGGCGCTGCCGGGCCTGACTACCGTGCGCGGCCGGATGGAGCTGGCGGCCCAGCGCCAGAACGGGGCTGCGGTCTTCGTGGACTACGCCCACAAGCCCGGCGCCGTGATCGCAGCGCTGCAATCGCTGCGGCCGCATGTGATAGGCCGCATCATCGCCATTGTCGGCGCGGGCGGCGACCGCGACCGGGGCAAGCGCCCGCTGATGGGCGAAGCCGCGCGGCAATATGCCGACATGATCTATGTGACCGACGACAACCCCCGGACCGAAGACCCCGCCGCCATCCGCGCCGAGGTCATGGCGGGCGCGGGTCCCGACGCGACCGAGGTCGGCGACCGCGCCGAGGCGATCCTGCGCGCCGTGGACGCGCTGGAACCGGGCGACGCGCTGCTGATCATGGGCAAGGGGCACGAGACGGGCCAGATCATCGGTTCGGACGTCTTCCCCTTTGACGACGCGGAACAGGCCTCCGTCGCCGTCGCCGCGCTGGACGGCACGATATGAGCCTCTGGACCTCGACCGACGCCGCCGCCGCGACCGGCGGCCGCGTGACCGCCGACTGGGTTGCCGAGGGCATCTCGATCGACACCCGCACGCTCCGGCCCGGCGACCTGTTCGTCGCACTGAAGGACGCGCGCGACGGCCACGACTTCGTGGCTCAGGCGCTGGAGAACGGCGCGGCCGCCGCGCTGGTCAGCCGCATCCCCGAAGACGTCGCCCCCGACGCCCCCCTGCTGGTCGTGGACGACGTCCTGCCCGCCCTGGAGGCGCTGGGCCGCGCCGCCCGCGCGCGCACCAGGGCGCGGGTGCTGGCGATCACCGGCTCGGTCGGCAAGACCTCGACCAAGGACATGGCCGCCGCCGCGCTTTCCCCGCAGGGCCGGGTCCATGCCGCCGAGGCGAGCCTGAACAATCACTGGGGCGTGCCCCTGACGCTGGCGCGGATGCCCGCCGACACCGACTGGGCGATCCTCGAACTGGGCATGAACCACCCGGGCGAGATCGCGCCCCTGTCGCGCATGGCCCGCCCCCATGTGGCGATGATCACCACCGTCGGCGCCGCGCATATGGAGGCCTTCGGCAGCCTCGAAGGCATCGCCGTGGAAAAAGCCTCGATCTTCGAGGGGCTGGAGCCCGCGGGCCACGCCATCATCCCTGAGGACCTGCCCGTGACGCAGATCCTGCGCGACGCCGCCGACCGCGCCGGCGCCATCGTCGTGGGCTTCGGCCGCGACGGGATGGCGAAACCGGTGTCCTCGGCGGTGGCCGAAGGGGAAACCCGCGTCCGCGCCCGCGTGCTGGGCGAGACGCTGGACTTCACCCTTTCCACCGCCGGCGCGCATTTCGTGATGAACGCGGTGGGCGTGCTGGCCGCCGTCACCGTACTAGGCGCCGAGCCGAAGGCGTCGGCCGGGGGCCTTTCCGACTGGCGCCCCTACAAGGGCCGCGGCGGGGTGGAACGGATCGGCGGGATCACGCTGATCGACGACAGCTACAACGCCAACCCGACCAGCCTCGCCGCGGGCCTTGCGACCTTGGACGCCATGCCGCCCGGCCGCCGCGTGGCGATCCTGGGCGACATGCTGGAACTCGGCGAGGACGAATACGCCCTGCACCGCGCCATCGCGGATTACCCGCAGATGCAGGGGGTTGCGCTGGTCCATGCCTGCGGTCCCCGGATGCGCCACCTGATGGAGGCGCTGCCCGCAGATCGCCGGGGCCTCTGGTCCGAGGATGCCGCCGACCTCTGTGCCCGCGCGGGGGAACTCGTCCGCGACGGCGACGTGGTCTTCGTCAAGGGCTCCAAGGGCTCTCGCGTGGCAAGCGTGGTTGACGCGATCCGCCGGGCACGGCAGACGCCCGCATCTGATAACAACAAGGGGTAAACCCGATGCTCTACTGGCTGGCGGACCTGTCCGACAATGGCGGCCTCTTCAACCTGTTCCGCTACATCACCTTCCGCTCGGGCGCGGCATTCTTCACGGCGCTGATCTTCGGCTTCATCTTCGGGCGGCCGCTGATCGACTGGTTGCGCGTCAAGCAGAAGAAGGGTCAGCCCCTGCGCGAGATCGGCCCGGATCATTTCGCCAAGGCGGGCACGCCCACCATGGGCGGCATCCTGATCCTGTCGGCGCTGTTCGTCTCGACCCTGCTTTGGGCGCGGCTGGACAACGGCTATGTCTGGGTCGTGCTGCTGGTGACGGCGGCCTTTGCGGCCATCGGCTTTGCCGACGACTATGCCAAGGTCACCAAGCAGCACCACGCGGGCGTGTCGGGCCGCGTCCGCATGGCGATCGGGCTGGGCGTGGGGGCGCTGGCAGGTCTCGCCGTGATCTGGCTGAACCCCGACCCGCTGTCGGGGCAACTGGCGCTGCCGTTCCTCAAGGACGTGCTGATCAACCTCGGTGTCTTCTTCATCCCCTTCGCCATGCTGGTGATCGTGGGCGCCGCCAATGCGGTGAACCTGACGGACGGGCTGGACGGCCTCGCCATCGGCCCGGTGATGATCGCCGCCGTCACCTTCGGGATCATCGCCTATCTTGTCGGCAACGCGAATTTCGCCAACTACCTCGGCGTCCACTTCGTCCCCGGCACGGGCGAGATCGCCGTCTTCGTCGCCGCCCTGATCGGGGGCGGTCTCGGCTTCCTGTGGTACAACGCGCCGCCCGCCGCCGTCTTCATGGGCGACACCGGCAGCCTCGCCCTGGGCGGCGCGCTGGGCGCCATCGCCGTCTGCATCAAGCACGAGATCGTGCTGGCCATCGTCGGCGGCCTTTTCGTGGTCGAGGCGCTGTCGGTCATCATCCAGGTCGCCTATTTCAAGCGCACCGGCCGCCGCGTCTTCCTGATGGCCCCGATCCACCACCATTTCGAGAAGAAGGGCTGGGCCGAGCCGCAGATCGTCATCCGCTTCTGGATCATTGCCGTGATCCTCGCGCTGATCGGGCTGTCCACGCTGAAGCTGCGCTAGAGGGGAACTGCCCGCCTGCCCCGGTGTTCGACTGTTGACCCATGACGGAGGAACATCGGATGGCGGACGAGTTTCATCCGGGCCAGCGCGTCAGCTGGCAAAGCTCGGGCGGCACGTCGCATGGCAAGGTCCTGCGCAAGCTGACCTCGCGCATGAAGATCAAGGATCACGAGGTCGCCGCAAGCGAGGACGAGCCGCAGTATCTCGTCGAAACCGACAACGGCGCGCAGGCGGCCCACAAGCCCGAGGCGCTGAAGCCCCTGTAAGCGTCGGCAAGGTTGCCGCCGCCCAGCGTCCATGCGACACCGGTCCCCGCATTTTCGTTGCTGCCGGTGCCGCATGATCCCCGTCCAAGGCGTTCAGAACCAGACCATCGCCGTCCTTGGCCTCGGCCGCTCGGGCCGGGCCACCGCCGCCGCGCTGCGCGAGGGTGGCGCCACCGTCGTCGCCTGGGACGACAGCGCCGAGACCCGGGCGCAGGCGGAAGCCGAGGGCTTGCCGCTTCTCGACCTGACCCGGGACACGGGCTGGCGCGACAGGATCGACGCCCTGATCACCTCGCCCGGCATCCCGCATCTTTATCCGCATCCGCATCCGGCCATTGCGCAGGCGCTCAGGCGCGGCGTGCCGGTGGACAACGACATCGGGCTGTTCTTCCGCAGCTTCGGCGCGCTCGACTGGGCGGGTTTCGACACGGCCCCGCGGGTGATCTGCGTCACCGGCTCGAACGGCAAGTCTACCACCACGGCCCTGATCCACCACATCCTGCGGGCGGCGGGCCGTCCCACGCAGATGGGCGGCAACATCGGCACCGGGGTGCTGTCGCTGGAGCCGCCCGTGGACGGCGAGGTCGTGGTGCTGGAACTGTCCTCCTACCAGACCGACCTCGCCCGCGCGCTGACGCCAGACGTGGCGGTCTTCACCAATCTATCGCCCGACCACATGGATCGCCATGGCGGCTTCGGCGGCTATTTCGCGGCCAAGCGGCGGCTGTTCGCGGAAGGCGGCCCGGACCGCTGCGTGATCGGCGTGGACGAGGACGAGGGGCGCTATCTCGCCAACCAGATGGGGCAGGGGCCGCAGGACGACCGGGTGATCCGCGTCTCGGTCGAGGACAAGCTCGACGGCTTCGGCTGGTCCGTGTCCGCGCGCAAGGGATACCTGTCCGAGTGGCGCAAGGGCCGGCAGATCGCCTCGATGGACCTACGCGGGATCAGGGGCCTGCCCGGCGCGCACAACCACCAGAACGCCTGCGCCGCCTACGCCGCCTGCCGCAGCATCGGGCTGGCTCCGCGCGACATCGAGGCGGCCTTCCACAGCTTCGCGGGCCTGCCGCATCGCAGCCAGACGGTGGCCGAGATCAACGGCGTACGATGGGTGAACGATTCAAAGGCCACCAACGTCGATTCGGCGGAAAAGGCGCTGATGGCTTTCGAGAACATCCGCTGGATCGCGGGCGGCATGGGCAAGGAAGGTGGCATCGCCGCGCTCGCGCCGCTGTTTCCGCGCATCCGCAAGGCCTACCTGATCGGCCACTCCGCCCGCGACTTCGCGCTGCAACTGTCCGACACGCCGCATGAGGTCGTCGAGACGATGGAAGCCGCCGTCGCCCGCGCCAGCGCCGAATCCGAGCCCGGCGACACGGTGCTGCTCGCCCCGGCCTCGGCCAGCTTCGACCAGTATCCGAACTTCGAAAAGCGCGGCGAGCATTTCACCGCGCTGGTCGAGGCCCTGCGCCGGGGCTGAACCGAACGGCGGCCCCGCGCAGGGCCGTCCTGCGGCGCAATCATTTTCTAGCCTCAAGCAGCCATTCGCGCTATGGTCGCGCCCAGACCCGGGCCAAACCGGGCAGGGCAGAGGCAGTGTCAGCGGTGAACCCATGACCGAGATGGTCTTTGGCGCCACACCCGTTCGGGTGGGCGATCCGATTCTTCCACGCTGGTGGCGTACGGTGGACAAATGGGCGCTGGCCTGCGTGCTGGCGCTGTTCGCGCTGGGGCTGCTTCTGGGGCTCGCGGCCTCGGTGCCGCTGGCCGAACGCAACAACCTGCCCGCCTTCTACTATGTCTCCCGGCAGGCGGCTTTCGGGGGCATGGCGCTGGGGGTGATGCTGGTCGTGTCCATGCTGCCGCCCGTGCAGGTGCGCCGCCTGGGCGTGCTGCTGTTCCTGGGGGCACTGGCCACGGTCATGGCGCTGCCCATCATCGGCACCGACTTCGGCAAGGGGGCGACGCGCTGGCTGTCGCTGGGCTTTGCCTCGGTCCAGCCGTCCGAGTTCCTCAAGCCCGGCTTCATCGCCCTTTGCGCCTGGTTCATGGCCTCGGCCCAGGCCGTGGGCGGACCGCCGGGGCGGCTTTATTCGTTCTTCGTGGCGGCAACGGTGATCGTCGTGCTGGCGCTGCAGCCGGACTTCGGCCAAGCCTCGCTGATCCTGTTTTCCTGGCTGGTGATGTATTTCATCGCGGGCGCGCCGGTCCTGCTGATCGCGGGCACCATCGGGCTGGCCGGCATGGGCGGCATGTTCGCCTATGCCAACAGCGAGCATTTCGCCCGCCGCATCAACGGATTCCTGTCGAACGAGGTCGATCCGCGCACCCAGATCGGCTATGCCACCAACGCCATCCAGGAGGGCGGCTTCTTCGGCGTCGGCGTGGGCGAGGGGACGGTGAAATGGTCGCTGCCCGACGCGCATACCGACTTCATCATTGCAGTCGCGGCCGAGGAATACGGCTTCGTCATGGTCATGGCGATCATCGCGCTTTACTGCGCGATCGTCGTGCGCTCGCTCTGGCGGCTGCTGGGCGAACGCGACCCCTTCGCGCGCATCGCCGGCACGGGGCTGGCCTGCGCCTTTGGCGTGCAGGCGCTGATCAACATGGGCGTGGCCGTGCGGCTGCTGCCCGCCAAGGGGATGACGCTGCCCTTCGTCAGCTATGGCGGCTCGTCGGTGATCGCTTCGGGGATCACGCTGGGGATGCTGCTGGCGCTGACGCGCACCCGTCCGCAGAACGCGCTGGCGGACGTGCTGGGGCGTGCGGCACGATGAGCGGGGCGGCAAGGCTGGCCCTGATCGCCGCCGGGGGCACCGGCGGGCACATGTTCCCGGCGCAGGCGCTGGCGGAACGGCTGCTCGCTGACGGCTGGCGGGTCAAGCTGTCCACCGACGACCGCGGCGCGCGCTATGCCGGGGGCTTCCCGCCCGAGGTCGCGCGCGAGATCGTGCGATCCGCCACCACCGCGCGGGGCGGTCTGGCGGGCAAGCTGTCGGCGCCCCTGCGGATCGGGCAGGGGCTGATGGGCGCACTGAGGGCCATGCGCCGCGACCGCCCGGCGGTGGTCGTGGGCTTCGGCGGCTATCCGACGATCCCGGCGATGGGTGCGGCCTCGATCCTGGGTGTGCCGCGCATGATTCATGAACAGAACGGCATCATGGGCCGGGTGAACCGCATCTTCGCCCGCCGCGTGGACCGGATCGCCTGCGGCACCTGGCCCACCGAGCTGCCGCAGGGGGTCGAGGGTGCCCATGTCGGCAACCCTGTCCGCCAGGCGGTTCTGGACCGCGCCGCCGCGCCCTATCACCCACCCGGCGACGGCGCGCTGCACCTGCTTGTCATCGGCGGCAGCCAGGGAGCGCGGGTCCTTTCGGACTGCGTGCCCGCCGCCGTGGCTGCCCTGCCGGACGAGCTGCGCGTGCGCCTGCAGGTCAGCCACCAGGCCCGCGCCGAGGACGCCGAGCGCGTCACCCGCGCCTATGCCGAGGCCGGTATTCGCGCCGAGGTCCGGCCCTTCTTCACCGACGTGCCCGAACGGCTCGCCGCCTGCCAGCTGGTCGTCAGCCGGGCAGGGGCCTCCTCCATTGCCGACATCACCGTGATCGGGCGGCCCGCGATCCTGATTCCCTTCGCCGCCGCGGCGGGCGACCACCAGACCGCGAACGCGCGGGCATTGGCGGAATCCGGCGCAGCGGTCGTCCTGCCTGAATCCGTGCTGGACGCGGAAAGCCTGGCGCGCGATCTGCGGGCGATCCTGACGGACGGCCCCCGCGCCAAGGCGATGGCCGAAGCCGCCCTTTCCCTCGGCCGCCCAAACGCGGCGGCCCGACTGCATGACCTTGTGACGGAACTGACCCCATGAACGCAGCCACCAAGCTTCCCGGAGAACTCGGGCCGATCCACTTCGTAGGCATCGGCGGCATCGGCATGTCCGGGATCGCCGAGGTGCTGATGACGCTGGGCTACACGGTCCAGGGGTCCGACGCCAAGCGGTCCAAGATCACCGACCGGCTGGAGTCCCTGGGCGCCACCGTCTTCGAGGGCCAGCGCGCCGAGAACGTCGGGGATGCGGGCGTTGTGGTGATCTCGACCGCCATCAAGAAGGGCAACCCCGAGCTTGAGGAAGCGCGCCGCCGCGGCCTGCCTGTTGTTCGCAGGGCCGAGATGCTGGCGGAACTGATGCGGCTGAAATCGAACATCGCCATCGCGGGCACCCACGGGAAGACCACCACCACGACCATGGTGGCGACGCTCCTGGACGCGGGCGGGCTGGACCCGACCGTCATCAACGGCGGCGTGATCCATGCCTATGGGTCCAACGCGCGGGCCGGTGCGGGCGAGTGGATGGTGGTCGAGGCCGACGAATCGGATGGCAGCTTCAACCGCCTGCCCGCGACCATCGCCATCGTCACCAACATCGACCCCGAGCACATGGAGCACTGGGGGTCCTTCGACGCCCTGCGGAAGGGCTTCACCGACTTCGTGTCGAACATTCCCTTCTATGGGCTCGCCGTCTGCTGCACCGACCACCCCGAGGTGCAGGGTCTCGTCGGACGCGTCACCGACCGACGGGTCGTGACCTTCGGCTTCAACGCTCAGGCCGACGTGCGGGCGGTGAACCTGCACTACGAGAACGGCATCGCCCATTTCGACGTGGCCCTGCAGGGGGAACGCGGAGAGGACGGCGAGGTGCCGATGATCGAGGGCTGCACCCTGCCGATGCCGGGCGATCACAACGTTTCCAACGCGCTGTCGGCCATTGCCGTGGCGCGTCATCTCGGGCTCAAGCGGTCGCAGATCCGCGATGCGCTGGCGGCCTTCGGCGGGGTGGGGCGGCGCTTCACCAAGGTGGGCGAGGTGAATGGCGTCACCATCATCGACGACTATGGCCACCACCCGGTGGAGATCGCCGCGGTACTCAAGGCCGCGCGGCAGGCGACCAAGGGCCGGGTGATCGCGGTCCACCAGCCGCACCGCTATTCGCGGCTGTCGAACCTGTTTGACGACTTCTGCACCTGCTTCAACGAGGCTGACGTGGTCGCCATCGCCGAGGTCTATTCGGCGGGCGAAGACCCGATTCCCGGCGCCAGCCGCGACGACCTTGTGGCGGGGCTGATCGCCCATGGCCACCGCCACGCCCGCGCGGTGATGGACGAATCCGATCTCGCGCGGCTGGTGCGCGAGCAGGCGCGGCCGGGCGACATGGTGGTCTGCCTCGGCGCCGGGACGATCTCGGCCTGGGCCAACGCCCTGCCCGAACGGCTGGCGCTGAAGGCGGCCTGATCCCGTGATCGGCGACTTTGCCCTGCCGGCCGCCCTGGCCGGGACTCTGCCGGGGCTTCTGGCCTGGCTGGCCGCGCGGCGATTCGGACTGGCGGGGCTGATGGGGGCTCTGGCGGCCTGCGGGCTGCTGGCGATCGTGGGCTGGAACCTGACCCGCGACGTGCTGACGGGTGACGACCAGATGCGCCGCGCGGGGGTCATCTTCTTCATCGTGGTGCCCGGCGTCGTTTCCCTGATCCTTGGCGCCATCGCGGGTTTCTGGGAAGCCCATCGCCGCCGGATCGATTCGCCCGACCGCTGATGGGGGCTTCCGCCCCCGGCGCCTTGCGCCTCCCCCGAGGATATTTGGGGACAGAAGATGGGCCGTGGCCGCATGAGAATGGTCCGGCTTGCCCGTCCCGCGCCTCTGCCCTAGGCGGGGCCGCGAGAAAGGAAAGCTTCCGATGAATGAACTCCCGCCGATCCGGGGCACGCTGACGCAGGACCGACCCTTGGCCGACCTGACCTGGCTGCGCGTGGGCGGGCCTGCCGACTGGCTGTTCCAGCCCGCCGACCGCGAGGACCTGGCGCTGTTCCTGCGGAACCTCGTGCCCGAGGTGCCGGTCTTCGTGATGGGCGTGGGCTCGAACCTGATCGTGCGCGACGGCGGCATCCGGGGCGTGGTGATCCGGCTGGGCCGCGGCTTCAACGGGATCGAGATCGCGGACGGGCTGGTCCATGCGGGCGCCGCCGCGCTGGACATGCACGTGGCGAAACGCGCGGCCGAGGCGGGGCTGGACCTGACCTTCCTGCGCACCATCCCCGGTACCATCGGCGGCGCGGTCCGCATGAACGCGGGCTGCTACGGTTCCTACGTCGCGGACCACCTGGTCGAGGCCGAGGTGGTCACGCGGCAGGGCGAATCGCGGGTGCTGGCGGCGTCGGATCTGCGACTCGCCTATCGATCCTCGGCGCTGCCCGAGGGCTGGGTGCTGACCCGCGCCACCTTCCGGGCCGAGCCCGGCGACCCCGAGGTCTTGGCCGCCCGGATGGAGGAGCAACTTGCCCGGCGCGACGCGAGCCAGCCCACGCGCGAGCGCAGCGCCGGCTCCACCTTCCGCAACCCGGCGGGGTTCAGCTCCACCGGTCAGGCGGACGACGTCCACGACCTCAAGGCCTGGAAGCTGATCGAGGGCGCGGGCCTGCGCGGTCATCGCCTGGGGGGCGCGCAGATGAGCGAGAAGCACCCGAACTTCCTGATCAACACCGGGGGCGCCACCGCCGCCGAACTGGAGGATCTGGGCGAGCTGGTCCGCGCGCGGGTGCGTGAAGCCAGCGGCCACGAGCTTGCCTGGGAGGTCGTGCGGGTGGGCGAGCGCTGATCGCGCGAAACGTGCAAAGCCGCCAGAATCCTCTTCCCCCATCCACGGCTTTGTGACTATCATCTCTTCATCGAAAAACGCCGTGCAAGGCGTTGGAAAACCGGGGACGAAGATCCCCGAACCAGTCCCCGGCTTACGGGGCGAAAGGCAGATGTGGCGGGCAGGTCGAGCAGGACAGCCCACACCGTAGCGGTCCTGATGGGCGGCCCCTCGGCGGAGCGGGAGGTGTCGCTGTCGTCGGGGCGCGGATGCGCGGATGCGCTGCGGGTGGCAGGATACGAGGTGGTCGAGATCGCTCTCGGCCGCGATGACGCCGCAACCCTGCCTGCGCGGCTGGCCGAGGCCCGCCCCGACGTCGTCTTCAACGCGCTGCATGGCCGGATGGGCGAGGATGGCCGCGTCCAGGGCCTGCTGGAATGGCTGGGCTACCCTTATACCCATTCGGGCGTGCTGGCCTCGGCGCTGGCGATGGACAAGACCCGCGCCAAGCAGGTCTTCCGCGACGCGGGCCTGCCGGTGGTCGACAGCGTGCTGGCCCGCCGCGAGGAGGTGCGCGCGGGCCACGTCATGCGCCCGCCCTATGTGGTGAAGCCGAACGACGAGGGCTCGTCCGTCGGCGTCTACATCGTGCGCGAGGGTGACAACGTCGCGCCCCTGTCCGACGAGATGCCCGCCGAGGTCATGGTCGAGGCCTATGCGCCGGGCCGCGAGCTCACCACCGCCGTCCTGGGCGACCGGCCCTTGGGCGTGACCGAGATCGTGACGGCGGGCTGGTACGATTATGACGCCAAGTATTCCGAGGGCGGCTCGCGCCATGTCGTCCCCGCCGGGATCCCGGACGAGATCGCGCAGGCCTGCCTGGACTATGCCCGCCGCGCGCATGAGGCGCTGGGCTGCCGCGGCCTCAGCCGCACCGATTTCCGTTGGGACGATTCGCGCGGCCTCGAGGGGCTGGTGATCCTGGAAACCAACACCCAGCCGGGGATGACGCCCACCTCGCTCGCGCCCGAGCAGGCGGCCCATGCCGGCATCGATTTCCCGGCGCTCTGCCGCTGGATCGTGGAGGACGCGCTGTGTCGGGACTGAAGGACTTCACCCGGTCGTTCCAGGCGGCCGTCCAGCCCGCGCCCGTGCGCCGCGTCGGCGCCCGCCCGGCTCCCGCCCGCGCGCCCCGGCGCGAGCCCGGCCCCTCGCGGCTGGCCTACCGGCTGAACCGGCTGTGGCTGACGCCGCTGTACCGGCGGCTGCTGCGCGTGGGCCTGCCTGCCTTCCTCGTCTGCCTGATCGGCGGGCTGTGGCTGGCCGACGACACCCGCCGCGCGAACCTGACCGGCGCGATGACGTCCATGGTGGACCGCATCCAGTCGCAGGAAGCCTTCATGGTCCACAGCATGGAGATCGAGGGCGCCTCGCCCGCCGTGGAAAAGGGCCTGCGCGCCATGCTTCCGGTGACGCTGCCCGCGTCGAGCTTCGACATCGACCTGCCCGAACTGCGCGCCTCGGTCGAGCGGCTGGACGCCATCGAGAAGATGGAGCTGCGGATCAAGCCGGGCGGCGTGCTGTCGGCCGTCGTGACCGAACGCAAGCCCGCGATCCTGTGGCGCCATGCGCGCGGGCTCGACCTGCTGGATTCCCAGGGGCACCGCGTGGCCTCGATCACCTCGCGCGACATGCGGGCCGACCTGCCGATGATCGCGGGCGAGGGCGCGGGCGACCGTGCCGCCGAGGCGCTGGCCCTGATCGACCTGGCCGGTCCCATCCTGCCGCGCCTGCGGGGCCTGGAACGGATGGGCGAGCGGCGCTGGGACGTCGTTCTGGACCGTGGCCAGCGGATCATGCTGCCGACCGACCGCCCCTTGGCCGCGCTGCAGGCGGTGCTGGCGATGGACCGCGAGGACGGGCTGCTGGGGCGCGACGTGGTGGCCGTGGACATGCGCGATCCCTCGCGCCCGGTGCTGCAGATGGGTCTGGCCGCGCAGAATACGCTGCGCCGCGCCGCCGGGCTGCCGGAACTGGACGCCGAGGGCAATCTGATCGACCCCGAAGCGGGGGCGAAGGGCGGCGAGAAGACCGCCGCCGCGTCACGCGGCTGAGGCAGGGGCAGGAAGGAACGGAAAAGGGATGCGCGATCTTTACGAGGCTCAGCGGGCGATGCGGCAGATGCGCCGCCAGGCGATGGCGCGCGGGGTCATGGCGGTGCTGGACATCGGCACCTCGAAGGTCACCTGCATCATCCTGCAGTTCGACGGCCCCGGCCAGTTCCGCGAAACCGACGGCGTGGGCCCCATGGCGGGGCAGTCGTCCTTCCGCGTGATCGGCCAGTTCACGACCCAGTCGCGCGGCGTCCGCTATGGCGAGATCGAGACCATGGCCGATGTCGAGCGCTGCGTCCGCCATGCCGTGCAGGGCGCGCAGAAGCAGGCGGGCGTCCGCGTCGATCACGTCATTGCCACGATCTCGGGCGCGCGGCCCGCGTCCTATGGGCTGGCTGGCGAGATCCCGCTGCGGTCCGGCAAGGTGACCGAGGAAGACGTGGCCGCCGTGCTGGCCGCCTGCGACGCTCCCGACTTCGGCAAGAACCGCGAGGTGCTGCACGCCCAGCCCGTGAACTTCGCGGTCGATTCGCGCTCGGGCCTGTCGGACCCGCGCGACATCGTGGGGAACACCCTGTCGGTGGACATGCATGTCCTGACGATCGACGGATTCGCGGCCTCGAACCTTGTCCACTGCATCCGGCGCTGCGACCTTGAACTGGCGGGCGTGGGCTCGGCCGCCTATGCGGCGGGCCGCGCGGCGCTGGTCGAGGACGAACAGGAACTGGGCGCGGCCTGCATCGACATGGGCGGCGGCGTCACGGGCGTCTCGCTGTTCCTCAAGAAGCACATGCTGTTCGCCGACGCAGTGCGGATGGGCGGCGATCTGGTCACCCGCGACATCAGCCAGGGACTGCGCGTGCCGCTGCCGGTCGCCGAATGGCTCAAGACGCGCCATGGCGGGCTCGAGGCCACGGGCCGCGACGACCGCGAGATGATCGACGTCACCGGCGAGCCGGGCGAGGACTGGGACGGCGAGCGCCGCTTTGTCAGCCGCGCCGATCTCATCGGAATCATGCGCCCCCGCGTCGAGGAGATCCTGGACGGCGTGCGCGAGATCCTGGAAGCGGCGGGCTTCGACCAGATGCCCTCGCGCCAGGTGGTGCTGACCGGGGGCGCGAGCCAGATCCCGGGGCTGGACACGCTGGCCATGCGCATCCTGGGCTACAATGTCCGCATCGGCCGGCCCCTGCGCATCCAGGGGCTCGCGCAGCAGCACACCGCCTCCTGCCACGCCGCGACCGTGGGGCTTGCCCTGCACGCTGCCAACCCGCAGGATGAATGGTGGGACTTCGAGATGCCAGCCGAACGCGCGGGCGTGGTCGGTCTGCGGCGGGCCTATCGCTGGTTCCGCAACAACTGGTGAGAGAGGGACGCAGGCGGATCGAACCGCTTGCGTCGTCGGCGACATATCGCCAAAAGCCAGCGTGCCAAGTGCGGCATCTCGGGATATGTGGCGATTGGCAAGTGACGGCGGGGTGCAATCTGCTACCCTTGCCGCGAGCGGCGGAATCGACCGGGCGCCCTGACGCGCCGGCACAAGAAACAGAAGGGCAGGCGGCGATGAACCTCAACCTGATGATGAGTGACGACGACGAGCTGCGCCCGCGCATTACCGTCTTCGGTGTGGGCGGCGCGGGCGGCAACGCCGTCAACAACATGATCGAGAAGCAGCTGGACGGCGTGACCTTCGTGGTCGCCAACACCGACGCGCAGGCCCTGGCGCAAAGCCGGTCCGAGGCGCGCATCCAGCTGGGCCCCAAGGTCACCGAAGGCCTGGGCGCGGGCGCCAAGCCGTCGATCGGGGCGCAGGCCGCCGAGGAAACCATCGAGGACATCGTCGATCACCTGATGGGCGCGCACATGTGCTTCATCACCGCCGGCATGGGCGGCGGCACCGGCACGGGCGCCGCGCCGATCATCGCGCAGGCCGCGCGCGAGATGGGTATCCTGACCGTCGGCGTCGTGACCAAGCCCTTCCAGTTCGAGGGTTCCAAGCGGATGCGGCAGGCCGACGAGGGCGTCGAGAACCTACAGAAGGTCGTCGATACCCTGATCATCATCCCCAACCAGAACCTGTTCCGCATCGCCAACGAGAAGACCACCTTCACCGAGGCCTTCGCGCTGGCCGACGACGTGCTGTACCAGGGCGTCAAGGGCGTGACTGACCTGATGGTGCGTCCGGGCCTGATCAACCTCGACTTCGCCGACGTGCGCGCGGTGATGGACGAGATGGGCAAGGCCATGATGGGCACGGGCGAGGCCACCGGCGACAACCGCGCCGTCGAGGCCGCCGAAAAGGCCATCGCCAACCCGCTGCTGGACGAGATCAGCCTGCACGGCGCCAAGGGCGTCCTGATCAACATCACGGGCGGCCACGACCTCACCCTGTTCGAGATGGACGAGGCGGCCGAGAAGATCCGCGAGAAGGTCGATTCCGACGCCAACATCATAGTGGGCTCGACGCTCGACCCGACGATGGAAGGCAAGGTCCGCGTGTCGGTCGTCGCCACGGGCATCGACAGCTCCGCCGCCGCCGAAGCGCCTGCCCCGCGCCGCGGCCTGAAGGAGCCGCTGACCCAGACGCCGTCCGTCGGCAGCCGCGCCACGGCCCCCGCCGCCGCGCCCGCCCCCGAGGAAGCCCCCGTGCCGCCGCGCCGCAGCCCGGTCATGGAAAGCCCTGCCGCGCGCCCCGCGCCCGCGCCCGAGGACCTGCCCGAGCCCGCCTATCGCCCCGCGGCCGAGCCGGTTGCCGAGGCCCGTCCCCCCGTCCGCGTCGACACGCGCAGCATGGACCAGCGCCTGAGCGATCCGGCGAGCGAGTTCACCGCCCCCTCGCGTCCGCAGGCCCCGCGCGGCGAGCCCGCCCCCGCCATGAAGGAACGCCTCGACCGCGCCCTGAACCGTGGCGCCGAGGTGCCGGTCGCCCCCCGGCGGCCCGGCGCTCCGGCAGCCCCCGCTGCCCCGACGCCGCAGGGCCGCATGTCGGGCCTGGGCCGGATGCTGAACCGCGTCGCCGGAGCCGCCCCCGAGGCCGAGCGTCCGCGTCCCGAGACGATCGCCGAACGCGTGAGCGACCGCTTGGCCCGTGCGCGTCAGGTCGAGACCGATTTCGACGATCTCGCCTCGCCCGATGCCGCTCAGGACAACGTGGAAATCCCCGCCTTCCTGCGCCGCCAGGCGAACTGAGGCGCCCCGCTGGGGCCTTCCGGAAGGTGCCGGATTGCAACAGGCAAGAGGCCGCGAACGCGGCCTCTTTTTCTTTTTTGCGCAACGATTTGGCCTTTGGGGCACACTTCCGGGTTGCATGTTACAGGCCGTCACAAATCGTTAATTGAGCCGGGGGCGGGGTGACCATAAGTCTGTGCCAACGGGGAACCATGCCGTTTCCCAACTTGGACGGACAGACCCATGCAGGCCACTCTCGCAACCCCAGCCCGGTTCACGGGCGCCGGACTCCACTCGGGCAAGCCCGCGCGGCTGGTGATCAACCCGGCCCCGGCTGGACATGGCGTCGTCTTCCGCCGCACGGACCTTGGCGGCCTGCGTATCCCTGCTCGCTGGGACCATGTGGTGCCGTCGCCGCTCTGCACCCTGCTGAAGGGCGAGAACGGGGCCACCGTCTCGACCGTGGAACATGTCATGGCGGCGCTGGCCGGGACCGGTGTCCACAATGCGCTGATCGACATCGACGGACCGGAAGTGCCGATCCTCGACGGCTCCTCCGCGCCCTTCGTGGCGGGCATCCTCCAGGCCGGCCTGTTCCATTCGCCCGAGCCCCTGCGCGCGATCCGCGTCCTGCGGCCGGTCGAGGTGCATGAGGGCGCGGGCTACGCCCGGCTGTCGCCCGCCGACCACCTGCAGATGGACTTCACCATCGACTTCACCGACGCGGCCATCGGGCACCAGCAGAAGCAGCTGGACCTCGCCAACGGCACCTTCGTGCGCGAGCTGATGGATTCGCGCACCTTCTGCCGCCAGGCGGATGTCGAGGCGATGAAGGCGAACGGCCTGGCCCTGGGCGGCACCTATTTCAACGCCGTCGTCGTGGACGGGGACCGGGTGCTGTCGCCCGGCGGCCTGCGCCACCGCGATGAACCCGTGCGCCACAAGATGCTGGACGCGGTGGGCGACCTCGCGCTGGCGGGCGCGCCGCTGCTGGCGCGCTACAGCGGCAACCGCGCGGGCCATGCGATGACCAACAAGCTGCTGCGCGCGCTGTTCGCCAGCGATGACGCTTGGGAATGGACCACCTGCACCGATGAACTGGAGGGCCAGTTGCCCGGTGCGGGCCTTCTGGCGCATCAGGCCGCCGAGGCCGAGACGCGCCGCCGCGCCGTCGCCTGACCGGCGGCGGCCTGCCCTTGCAGTCAGGTCACGCGCCTTTGCCCGGCAGCCGACTTGCCCTTTTGCGCGGCTCCATGTTGTGTGCTAGGACGGCTGGGCCGCGCGCCGGGCGCAGGCCGGACGGACGCGAGCCGCAGGACGACGGGACGGACAAGGACAGACATGGCATTCAGCAATACGCGCCTCGTGCTCATGGCGGTCGTGGTGTCCCTTTCGCTGGCGGCGTGCGGTCGGCAGGATGCCGGCACCCGCGCCGAGCCGCTGGACAACTTCACCGCCGAGCAGATCTGGAAGCGCGGCGAATACGAGCTTGAGAACCGCAACCGCCCCAAGGACGCGGTCCATTACTTCAGCGAGATCGAGCGGCTTTATCCCTATTCCGAATGGGCCAAGCGCGCCCTGATCATGCAGGCCTATTCGCATCACAAGGCCGGCCAGTATGACGAGGCGCGCGGCGCGGCACAGCGCTTCATCGACAACTATCCGGGCGACGAGGACGCGGCCTATGCCAAGTACCTGCTGGCGCTCAGCTATTACGACCAGATCGATGAGGTCGGACGCGACCAGGGCCTGACCTTCCAGGCCCTTCAGGGCCTGCGCGAGGTGATCGAGCAGTATCCCGACAGCGAATACGCGAAATCCTCGGTGCTCAAGTTCGACCTGGCCTTCGATCACCTGGCCGGCAAGGAAATGGAGATCGGCCGCTACTACCTCAAGCGTGGTCATCACACCGCCGCCATCAACCGCTTCCGCGTCGTGGTCGAGGATTACCAGACCACCACCCACACGCCCGAGGCCCTGATGCGGCTGGTCGAGGCCTACCTGGGCCTTGGCCTGACGGACGAGGCGCAGACCGCGGGGGCGATCCTGGGGCACAACTTCCGGTCGTCGCCCTTCTATCAGGACGCCTATGCCCAGTTGCGCGGGCGCGGGCTGACGCCCACGCCGCAGGGGAACAGCTGGCTTACGCGGATCTACCGCGAGGTGATCCAGGGCCGGTGGCTGTAGGACAACAAGGCAATAGGCGCGGCGAGCCGGAGAAACCGGCGGAAACGGGGTCGGATGCTTCGCACTCTGGACATACGCGACATGCTGCTGATCGACCGGCTGTCGCTGGATTTCGCGCCGGGGCTGAACGTGCTGACGGGCGAGACCGGCGCGGGCAAGTCGATCCTGCTGGACTGCCTGGGCTTCGTACTGGGCTGGCGCGGCCGGGCCGAACTGGTCCGCACGGGCGCGACCCAGGGCGAGGTCACGGCAGTCTTCGACCTGCCCCCGGGCCATCCCGCGCGCGCGGTGCTGGAGGATGCAGGCATCGAGGCCGAGGACGAGTTGATCCTGCGCCGCGTCAATGCCGCCGACGGCCGCAAGACCGGCTGGGTCAACGACCGACGCGTCTCGGGCGAGGTGCTGCGGGCGCTGTCGGATGCGCTGGTGGAATTGCACGGCCAGCATGACGACCGCGGCCTTCTGAACCCGCGCGGGCACCGGATGCTGCTGGACGCCTTCGGGGCGCTGGACCTGTCGGGCGTCCGCGCCGCCTGGGCCGCGCGGCGGCAGGCCGCGGCCGCGCTGGCCGAGGCCGAGGCCGCGATCGAGGCCGCCCGGAAAGAGGAAGACTTCCTGCGCCATGCCGTGGCCGAGCTGGAAAAGCTCGCCCCCCAGCCTGGCGAGGAGGCCACGCTGGATGTCGCCCGCCGCCAGATGCAGGCGGCCGAGCGGGTGCGCGGCGACGTGGCCCGCGCGCTGGCGCTGCTGGCCGGCAGCGGCTCGGACCTTGGGGCCGAGGGGCTGATCGTCGAGGCGAGCCGCTGGCTGGAAGGCGCCGCCGACAAGCTGGGCGACGATCCCGAGGAGGGTCTGGCCGAGCCTCTGGCCGCGCTCGCCCGCGCCTCGATCGAACTGGGCGAGGCCACGCGCGGGGTCGAGGACGCCCTGGCGCGCATGGACTTCGACCCCCGCGCGCTGGAGGCCGCCGAGGAGCGGCTGTTCGCCCTGCGCGCCCTGGCCCGCAAGCACGATGTGCTGCCCGACGATCTGGCGACACTGGCCGCCGAGCTGTCCACCCGCCTTCAGGCGCTCGACGCGGGCGAGGCGCGGCTGGCGGACCTGCAGCAGGCCCTGCGCGAGGCCGAGGCCGGTTACGACGCTGCCGCGAAGAAGATCAGCGCCGAGCGGCGCGCGGCGGCGGGGCGGCTCGATGCCGCCATGGCCGCCGAGCTTGCGCCCCTGAAGATGGAGCGCGCCGTCTTCGAGACCCGGGTGACCGGGGGCGAGCCCGGCCCCGATGGCCGCGACGCCGTGGCCTTCACCGTGGCCACCAACCCCGGTGCCCCTGCCGGCCCGCTGGACCGCATCGCCTCGGGCGGCGAGCTGTCGCGCTTCCTGCTCGCGCTCAAGGTCTGCCTTGCGCGCGGGGGCGAGCCGCTGGTGATGATCTTCGACGAGATCGACCGGGGCGTGGGTGGGGCCACGGCAGACGCCGTGGGCCGCCGCCTTGCACGGCTGGCCGATGGGGCGCAGGTGCTGGTCGTCACCCATTCGCCGCAGGTCGCGGCCCTGGGGCAGCAGCATTTCCGCGTGGCCAAGTCGGTCGAGGATGGCGTCACCACCTCGCGCGTGACGGCGCTGGACGCGCCCGAGCGGGTCGAGGAGATCGCCCGGATGCTGGCCGGCGAGGAGATCACCCCCGCCGCCCGGGCCGCCGCCCAGGCGCTGCTGACCGCGGGCGCGCCCGCCTGAGGCTCAGTCGAGGATCGTGTCCACCGTGCGGATGACCGACAGCACCTTGGCGGTGCGCGAATCGATCCTCACCAGCCGCCCGTCGATGATCGCGTAATTTTGCCCGCGCGGGGCCTGCGCCAGCCCGTAAAGTCCGGGCTTGCGCACCACATGGACGTGACGCCAGTCCACGATGCGGCCCACCAGCCCGTTGCGCGCCTGCCCCGGCGGGACGCAGGCGGGCGACTTCTTCGCCAGTCCCGGCGGGCAATGCGCCCGCTCGTCCCTGACCACCACGACCTGGCCGCGCCGGTCGCGGGCCTGGGCGCGTGCGGGCGTGGCCTTGGCCTGCGCGGCGGCATGGCCGCGCGGCCCCTTCTGTCCGGCATGTGCAGGCTTGTCCGCATGGCCGAGCGCCGGCACCACCAGCGCCACCGCGGCGACGGCAAGAAAACCTTTCAGCTTCATGCGGCGTCCTTTCTGCTGCGTCCGGATCAACGTCCGGCCGTGGCCGGGGTTTCGCTCAGGCCGTGCCCGCAGGCCGTCCCCGCCCGGCAAGCCGCGGCAGCATGGCAGAAAAGTCACGGCCCCGCCCGTCCTCGCGCTCCACGAACTCGGCGTAAAGCCGCGCCGCCAGTTCGCCCATGGGCGTGTCGGCATCCGCGCTTTCGGCCGCCTGCTGGGACAGGCGCAGGTCCTTCAGCATCAGCTCGGCCGCGAAACCCGGGCGATAGCCGTTGTCGGCGGGCGAGGTCGGCCCCACCCCCGGCGCCGGGCAATAGGCGTTCATAGACCAGCTGTAGCCCGACGAGGTGGACA
Organism: Paracoccus chinensis; assembly: GCF_900102885.1. GTDB lineage: Bacteria > Pseudomonadota > Alphaproteobacteria > Rhodobacterales > Rhodobacteraceae > Paracoccus > Paracoccus chinensis. The sequence continues at coordinate 91,582 of NZ_FNGE01000002.1, forward strand.
CGACGTCGAACATCTTCTGCCGGTCCAGACCCAGCTTGTCGGCCAGGGCGAAGGCCTCGCAGGTGGCGATCATGGTCACGCCCAGGATCATGTTGTTGCAGATCTTGGCCGCCTGACCCGCGCCCGAATCGCCGCAATGGACGGCCTTCTGGCCCATGACATCGAACAGGGGCTTCACCTTCTCGAAGGCCTCGGCCGTGCCGCCCACCATGAAGGTCAGCGTCCCCGCCGAAGCGCCGCCGACCCCGCCCGAGACCGGCGCGTCCAGCGCCCCCAGCCCCGCCGCCCGCGCCTGTTCCGCCACCGCGCGGGCGCTGTCCACGTCCACGGTCGAGCAGTCGCAAAGCACCGCGCCCGCTTTCATCGCCGGAATCACCTGGTCGGCCACGCTGCGCAGGATCGGGCCGTTCGGCAGCATGGTGACGACCACGTCGGCGTCGCAGGCGGCCTCGGCCGCGCTCAGCGCCGGGGTCACGCCCTCGACATCCGCGCCCGCCACATCGAAGCCCGAGACTTCGTGCCCCGCCGCCACGAGGTTGCGGGCCATCGGCCCCCCCATGTTGCCAAGGCCAATGAATCCGACCTTCATGCGTCATCCTCCCACAACAGTTCGCCTGGTCCCAGATCGGCCAGCATGGCGTCCACCTTTGCCCTGTCCGCGGCCGAGCTCCACGCCGGCTTGCGGTCCTTGTCGATGATCTGGGCCCGCACGCCTTCCAGGAAGTCGCTGTCCGCCGTCGCGCGATGGGTGAAGCGGTATTCGCGCGACAGCGACTCCTGCATCCGCAGGTCGCCGCGTGCGGCCCGCACCATCGCCAGCGTCGCGGCCATGGACAGGGGCGAGTTGCGGCGGATGGGCTTCAGCGCCTCGTCGTCGCCGGCGTGTTCAAGCGCGGCCACGATCTCCTCGACCGTGCGCCCGCCGAAGGCCGACAGGTCGCGGCTTTCCAGCGCCGCAGGGGGCGGGGCCTGACGGTGCAGGGCCGAGGCATCGCCGGTCTCGGCCAGCCTGTCCTTCACGGCCTCCCACTCGGCCTCGGGCAGGTAGATGTCGGCAAACCCCGCGTGGATCGCGTCGCCCGGGCCCATGCGCGCGCCCGTCAGGCCGAGGTATTCCCCGATCCGCCCCGGCGCGCGGGCCAGAAGCCAGGTGCCGCCCACGTCGGGGATCAGGCCGATGCCGGATTCGGGCATGGCCACCTGCGTCGTGTCGCCCACGACGCGATGGCTGGCATGACCGCCGATGCCCACGCCCCCGCCCATGACGAAGCCCTGCATGAAGGCGACGACCGGCTTGGGATAGTCCTTGATCGTGGCGTTCATGCGGTATTCGTCCGCGAAGAAGCGCTGTCCGATCCCGTGGTCGCCCGCGCGGCCGCCGTGATAGACCGCCGCGATGTCGCCGCCCGCGCAGAAGGCGCGGTCGCCCTCGGCGTCGATGATGACCAGCCGGACGGCCGGATCGTCGCGCCAGCCGTCCAGCGCGGCCTTGATCGCATTCGCCATCTCGTGGCTCAGCGCGTTCAGCGCCTTGGGGCGCGTCAGGGTGATGCGGCCGGCATGGCGGTCGCGGCGGATGTTGAGGTCGTCCATCAGCCACGCTCCGCCAGCAGGGCGCGGCTGACGATCAGCCGCATGATTTCGTTGGTGCCTTCCAGGATCTGGTGCACGCGCAGGTCGCGCACGATCTTCTCGACGCCGTAATCGGCCAGATAGCCATAGCCGCCATGCAGCTGCAGGCAGCCGTTCGCGACCTCGAAGGCGCGGTCGGTCACATACATCTTGGCCATGGCGCAGAACTTGGTCGCGTCCGGGGCCTTGTTGTCCAGCTTCCAGGCTGCCTGCCGCAGGAAGGTGCGGGCGGATTGCAGCGCGACCTCCATCTCGGCCAGCTTGAACTGCAGCGCCTGGAACTGGTCGAGCGACTTCCCGAAGGCCTTGCGCTCGCCCATGTAGCGGATCGTCTGGTCCAGCGCCGCCTGCGCGCCGCCCAGCGCACCCGCCGCGATGTTCAGCCGCCCGCCGTCCAGACCGGCCATCGCGTAGGTGAAGCCGCGCCCTTCCTCGCCCAGCAGGTTTTCGGAAGGCACAAGGCAGTCGTCGAACTGCACCTGCGTCGTCGGCTGCGCCTGCCAGCCCATCTTGTGTTCCAGCGCGCCGAAGGACAGCCCCGGTGCCCCGTCCTCGACCACGAGCGTCGAGATGCCTTTCGGCCCGTCCTCGCCCGTGCGGACCATGCAGATGTAGGCGTCCGAATAGCTGCCGCCCGAGATGAAGGCCTTGGTCCCGTTCAGCTTCCAGCCCGCGTTGGTCCGGTCCGCACGCGTCCGCAGGGCGGCGGCGTCGGACCCCGAACCCGGCTCGGTCAGGCAGTAGGAGAAGACCTTCCTCATGCTGCACAGGTCGGGCAGCCAGCGTTCCTTGTCCTCGGGCTTGCCGAACTTGTCGATCATGCCGCCGCACATGTTGTGGATCGACAGGAACGATCCCACCGCCGGGTCGGCCATCGCCAGCGCCTCGAAGACCAGCGTGGCGTCCAGCCGCGTCAGCCCCGAGCCGCCGTAATCCTCACTGACATACAGCCCCCCGAAGCCCAGCTCGGCAATGCGCGGCCAGAGGTCCCGGGGGATGGTCCCCGCGGCCTCCCAGGCGCGCGAATGGGGCGCGATATGCTCGGCCCCGAAATCGCGCGCCATGTCGAAGATGGCCTGCTGTTCCTCGGTCAGTGCGAAATCCATGCGACCTCCCATCGCCCGTCTGATCGGATTTTGCGCCTAGGGGCGCAGTGTTGCACAACTATTGCAAGGCGCGCGGCCGAAAGGCCAGCGGCGCGCAAGGACATTGGACAGACTCGCGGGGCCGGCGCAGGCTGGGTGCGACGCAACCATGCACAAGCGGATTTCCCATGCAGGTCACCAATCCCTCGCCCGCGCTTTACAACGAGGACCTCGCCCCCGCGCAGGAACGGCGATGGGGCGCCTTCTCGATCTTCAACGTCTGGACCTCGGACGTCCATTCGCTGTGGGGCTACTATCTTGCCGCCAGCCTGTTCCTGCTGTGCGGCAACTTCTGGAACTTCCTGCTGGCGATCGGGGCGGGCTCGCTGGTCATCTACTGGCTGATGACGCTGGTGGGCGTGGCGGGCGTCCGCACCGGCGTGCCCTTCCCGGTGCTGGCGCGGGCCTCCTTCGGCACCTTCGGCGCGAACATCCCCGCGCTGATCCGGGGCCTCGTCGCCTGCTTCTGGTACGGCGCGCAGACCGCCGCCGCCTCGGGGGCGCTGGTCGCGCTGATGATCCGCTGGCCCGCGATGCTCGAGTTCCACCAGTCCAGCCAGCTGCTCGGGCATTCCACGCTCGAGGTGATCTGCTACCTGCTGGTCTGGGCCGCGCAGCTTCTGATCATCCAGCGCGGGATGGAGACGGTGCGCCGCTTCCAGGACTGGGCGGGACCGGCGGTCTGGCTGATGATGCTGATCCTCGCCATCTACCTCGTGGCCAAGTCCGGCCGCTTCAGCTTCGGCGAGGAAATCCCCCGCGACGTGCTGGTCGAGGCGACACGCGACGCGGGCATCTCGACCCCGCCGGGCAGCCTGCCCACGCTGATGGCGGTGGCCGCGACCTGGATCACCTATTTCGCGGCGCTTTACCTGAACTTCTGCGACTTCTCGCGCTATGCGACGTCGGAGCGATCGCTCAGGATCGGCAACCTCTGGGGGCTGCCCGTCAATCTGCTGGCCTTCTGCCTTGTGGCCGGGGTGACGACCACCGCCGCCTTCCACGTCTACGGCGAGGTGCTGCTGCATCCCGACCAGATCAGCGCCAAGTTCGACAGCTGGTTCCTGGCGCTGCTGGCCGCGCTGACCTTCGTGGTGGCGACGCTGGGGATCAACGTGGTGGCGAACTTCGTCTCGGCCGCCTTCGACTTTTCCAACGCCGCGCCGCGCGCCATCGACTTCAGGCGGGGCGGGCTGATCGCGGCGGGGATCGCGCTGGTGCTTTACCCCTGGGCGCCCTGGGAAACGGGGGCCACGCGCTTCGTGAACTTCATCGGCTCGACCATGGGGCCGATCTTCGGGATCATGATGGTGGACTATTACCTGATCCGGCGCACGCAACTGAACGTGCCCGATCTTTACCGCGAGCGGGGCGAGTTCCGGTTCAACGGCGGCTTTCACGGCAAGGCTTTCGTCGCGCTGTTCGTGGGCATGGTGTTCAGCTCGATCCTGCCGACCTTCACGACGCTGCTGCCGTCCTGGTGGGGTCTTTACGGCTGGTTCTTCGGGGTGCTGATCGGCGGCGCGAGCTACTGGCTGATGCGTCGGGGCGACGCGGTCTGGTCGGGCGGCGTCTCGGGCCGGACCCCGGCCAGCACCGGCTCGCATTAGGGCAGGGCAGGGCGCCCCCGGTCAGGGGCGCCCGCGTCGTTCAGTCCATGGCCTTGAAGTTGAAGGCCGCGCCTTCCTTGATTCCGCTCGGCCAGCGGCTCGTGACCGTCTTGGTCCGGGTATAGAAGCGGAAGGCATCCGGCCCGTGCTGGTTCAGGTCGCCGAAGCCCGACTTCTTCCAGCCGCCGAAGGTGAAATAGGCCAGCGGCACCGGGATCGGGACGTTGATCCCCACCATGCCGATGTTGCAGCGGCTGGCGAAATCGCGCGCGGCGTCGCCGTCGCGGGTGAAGATCGCCGTGCCGTTGCCGTATTCATGGTCCATCGCCAGACCCAGCGCTTCCTCGTAGGAGGCCGCGCGGACGGTGGACAGCACCGGCCCGAAGATCTCGGTCTTGTAGATGTCCATGTCCGGCGTCACGCGGTCGAACAGGTGCGGGCCGACGAAGAAGCCGTCCTCGTAGCCCTGCAGGCTGAAGTCCCGGCCGTCCACGACCAGTTCCGCGCCCTGTTCCACGCCGCGTTCCACCAGCCGCAGGATGTTCTCCTTGGCGGCGCGGGTCACGACCGGGCCGTAGTCGATGTCGTTGCCGGCGGTCCAGGGACCGACCTTCAGCTTCTCGATCCGGGGCACCAGCTTCTCGATCAGGCGGTCGGCGGTTTCCTCGCCCACCGGCACCGCGACCGAGATCGCCATGCAGCGTTCGCCCGCCGCGCCATAGCCCGCGCCCACCAGCGCGTCCGCCGCCTGGTCCATGTCGGCGTCAGGCATGATGATCATGTGGTTCTTGGCGCCGCCGAAGCACTGGGCGCGCTTGCCGGTCTGGGCGGCACGCTCATAGATGTACTGCGCGATCGGGGTCGAGCCCACGAAGCCCACGGCCTGGATGATCTCGGAATCAAGGATCGCGTCCACCGCTTCCTTGTCGCCATGGACGACCTGCAGCACGCCGTCGGGCAGGCCCGCTTCCTTGAACAGCGCCGCGATCATGTTCGGCACGGAGGGGTCGCGCTCGGAGGGCTTCAGGATCACCGCGTTGCCCGAGGCAAGCGCCGGGCCCAGCTTCCACAGCGGGATCATGGCCGGGAAGTTGAAGGGCGTGATCGCCGCGACGACCCCAAGCGGCTGGCGCATGGAATACATGTCGATGCCGGGACCGGCGCCGTCGATGAACTCACCCTTCAGCAGGTGCGGCGCGCCGATCGAGAACTCGATCACCTCGAGGCCCCGCTGAATGTCGCCCTTGGCGTCCGGGAAGGTCTTGCCGTGCTCGGACGACAGCATCTCGGCCATCTTGTCCATGTCGCGGTTCAGCAGCCGCACCATCTCCATCATGACGCGGGCGCGGCGCTGGGGGTTGGTGGCGCCCCATTTCACCTGCGCCTCGGCCGCGCGCTCGATGGCGGCATCGACCTCGGCCTTCGTGGCCAGGTCCACCTTGGCCTGGACCTCGCCGGTCGCGGGGTTGAAGACATCGGCGGTGCGGCCGGACTTGCCGGGCGCTTCCTGGCCGTCGATCCAGTGGTGAATGGCGCGCATGATAGGCTCTCCCCATATTTCGGGCGGAACCTACCCTTGCGCAAACGCAGGCGTAAAGCGACGATGCGGCCAAACCGTTTTGCAGGAATGCAGGTATGGACTGGGACGACCTCCGCATCTTCCTGGCCGTCGCGCGCGAGGAATCGCTGTCCCGCGCGGGCCGGCGGCTGGGGATGGACGCCTCGACCGTGGGGCGGCGCGTGGCGCGGCTGGAAACCGCGCTGGGCCGGGTGCTGTTCGCCAAGACCCCGCAGGGCTACGCGGTGACCCCCGAAGGCGCGGCGCTGGTCCCCCATGCCGAGGCCGCGGAGGTGGCGGCGCAGGCGGCGGCCGAGGCCCTCACCCAGGGGGGGCTGACGGGGCAGCTGCGGATCGGCGCGCCGGACGGCTGCGCCAACTACCTGATGCCGCAACTGGCCGCCCGGCTGATGGATGAGCATCCTGGGCTGGAAATCCAGATCGTCGCCCTGCCGCGCGTCTTCAACCTGTCCCGGCGCGAAGCCGACATGGCCATCGCCGTCAGCCGCCCGCAGACGGGCCGGGCGGCGATCCAGAAGGTCGCCGATTACCGCCTGCATCTGGCCGGGCACGCCGACTACCTCGACCGCCACCCGCCGATCCTCGGCCCCGCGGACCTCAGGGGGCACCGGATGATCGGCTATATCCCCGAGATGATCTTCGACCGCGAACTCGACTACCTGTCGGAAACAGGGGCGGACCATGCGGCGCTGTCGTCGAACTCGGTCAGCGTGCAGATGCAGGCGATCCGGGCCGGGGCGGGGCTGGGAATCGTCCACGACTTCGCTATCCCCTTTGCGCCGGGGGTGCGGCGGGTGCTGTCCGACCGGATCGCGCTGACCCGGTCCTTCTGGCTGCTTCGCCCGGCCGACGACCGCCGCTCGGCCCGGCTGAACCGCCTGGCCGAGGCGGTGGCGCTGGGCCTGCGCCGCGAGGTGGCGCGGCTTGAATCGCTGGTCGACGCGCAGGGTTGACGAAACGATCCGTCGCGGCAACGCTGGGTGGTGACACGAACACCAAGGGGTCCCGCCATGATCGTGAAGCAGATCCTCGCCATGAAGTCCGGTCCCGACGAGATCGTGACGATCCGGCCCGACACCACTGTCGCCGAGGCGGCGCGGCTGCTGTCGGAACGCCGGATCGGCGCGGTGGTCGTGTCCTCGGACGGACGCAAGGCCGAGGGCATCCTGTCCGAGCGTGACATCGTGCGCGAACTGGGCCGTTCGGGCGCCGAGGTGCTGGAGCGCACGGCCAGCGAGATGATGACCCGCAAGGTCAGCACCTGCGTCTGCGCCGACGACGCGCTCGAGGTGCTGGAGCGGATGACCCAAGGGCGCTTCCGTCACCTGCCGGTGGTGGACGACAAGGGCGAGATGCTGGGGGTCGTGTCCATCGGGGACGTGGTGTTCGGGCGCCTCAAGGAACTGAACGCCGAAAAAGAGGCGCTGACCGGGATGATCATGGGCAACTGAGGCCCTGCCGCTGCATTGCAGCGCTTGCAAAGCGGCGGCGTTTCGGTTTGCGTTCCTGACGGAACCGTGAACGGAGCAGACCCATGCGGATCGGCCTTTATCCTGGCACCTTCGACCCGATCACGCTGGGCCATGTGGACATCATCCAGCGCGCGGCGACCCTTGTGGACCGCCTTGTGATCGGCGTGGCCATCAACCGCGACAAGGGCCCGCTGTTCTCGCTGGAGGAACGCGTGGCCATGGTCCACGCGGAATGCGACGCCATCGGCCAGGCGCGCGGGGTCGAGATCGTGGTTCATCCCTTCGAGAACCTGCTGATCGACTGCGCCCGCGACGTGGGCGCCAGCGTCATCGTGCGCGGCCTGCGGGCGGTGGCCGACTTCGAATATGAATTCCAGATGGTCGGCATGAACCGCGCGCTGGACGCCAGCGTGGAAACCGTCTTCCTGATGGCCGACGCCCGGCGGCAGGCCATCGCCTCGAAGCTGGTGAAGGAGATCGCGCGGCTGGGGGGCGACGTGTCCAAGTTCGTCACCCCCGCCGTGAACCAGGCACTGCGCGCCCGCTATGCGGCGGCCCCGGCCGAAAGGAAGGCGGGATGAGCGATCCGGGCGTTCCGAGGCCGCAGCCGATCCCCGACCCGACCCGGCCGCCGATGCCCGACCCGGCGCCGGACCCCGCGCCCGGCCCCGCCGGGGCGCGCCGCGTGAACTTCACCCGGCTGACCAGCTACGACGAGCCGGGAATGCCCTACCGCCCCGGCTCGGTCCGCGACGACATCACCCCCGACGCCATTCCCACGCCCGCGCTGGTCGGCTTGGAGGCCATTGTCGAGTCGCTGCGCGCGGGCTGGTCCGACTTTCAGCGCGCGCCCGCCTTCGGCCTGTTCTTCGCGGGATTCTACGTGCTGGGCGGGCTGGTGCTGACCGCCGTCGCCACCGCCTCGGGGCAGGAATGGTGGCTGATGCCCTTTGTGGTGGGCTTTCCGCTGATCGCCCCCTTCGCGGCTGTGGGCCTGTACGAGGTCAGCCGCCGGATCGAGGCCGGGCTGCCGCTCGACTGGCCGGGCGTGCTGGGCGCGGTCTTCGCGCAGAAGGACCGGCAGGTGCCGTCGATGGCCATGGCGATCCTGCTGATGTTCATGTTCTGGGTCTTTGTCGCCCACACGATCTTCGCGGTCTTCATGGGCATCCAGTCGCTGACCAACATCACCACCTCGCCCGAGATCCTGCTGACGGGCCGCGGCCTGACGATGCTGGCGCTGGGAACGGTGATCGGCGCGGGCTTTGCCGCGGCGCTTTTCGGCATGACCGTGGGGGGGCTGCCCCTGATCCTCGACCGCGAGGTGGACCTGGTCAGCGCCATCATCGCCAGCTTCGACGCGGTGACCTCGAATGCGCTGGTGATGCTCGCCTGGGCGCTGGTGATCGCGCTGATCCTGTTCGCCGGGATCGCGCCGCTGTTTTTGGGGCTCTTCATCGCCCTGCCGGTGCTGGGCCATGCCAGCTGGCACATGTACCGCCACCTACTGCCCCCCGAGGACGACGAGGGCTGAAACGAAAACAGGCGCCCGCAGGGGCGCCCGTCCGTACCCGCTCTCGGGAAAATCAGTCGTCCAGATCGACCGGCTGGGGTGGCGCCAGCTTCGGCGTGATGCCGTTGCCCAGCGGGTCTTCCTGCCGCTGGACCGAGCCTTCGAAATGCGCGCCCGACTCGATGGCGATGGTCTTGTGGACGATGTCGCCCTCCACCCGCGCGGTGGCCGACAGGCGCACCTTGAGGCCCCGGACGCGGCCCACGACGCGGCCGTTCACGATGATCTCGTCGGCCACGATCTCGCCCCGGATGGTGGCGCTTTCGCCGACCGTCAGCTGGTGGGCGCGGATGTCGCCTTCCACCACGCCCTCGATCTGGGCGTCGCCCTGGGTCGTGATGTTGCCCTTGACCGTCAGGTCGCTGGACAGGACCGAGGGGCCGGAGCGCGCGCGCATCGGCTGGGGAGCTGCGGGAAAGTCAGGCTTGGTGTCCATCACGGGCCGGTTCACTTCGGAGTCCTGGGTAAAGGCCCGAGGGCCGGGTTCTGTGACGCGGGTCTTAGAAAACATTCTGTGCGGCCTTGATGAAGCTCATGGGGTTCACGGCCTTACCGTCCACGCGCACTTCATAATGCAGATGCGGTCCGGTCGAGCGGCCGGTATTGCCCATATCACCGATCAGGCTGTTGCGCGAGACTTTCTGGCCCACTTTCACCCGGATCTTGGACAGGTGGCCATAGCGCGTCTCGGTCCCCAGCTCGTGCTGGATCTTGATCAGGTTGCCATAGCCGCGCTGCCAGCCGGCATAGGTCACGACACCGTCGCCGGTGGCGAAGATGGCGGTGCCCACGGGGCCCGCCATGTCGATGCCCTGGTGCGCGCGGCCCCAGCGCTTGCCGAAGCCCGAGGTGAAGCGGAACGCCGACTTGACCGGCATCGCCAGCGGCAGCTTGCTGACGGCGATCTTGTAGTCCTTGACCTTGCCCAGCGAGACCATGACCTCGCTCGCGCGGGCCTCGGATTCGGTGATCGCCGCATTGCCGCGCGACGAATAGCCCATGGGCGTCAGCGGGCCGCCGGTGCCCTCGTAACCCTCGCGGACGGTCGCCAGAAGCTGCTCGCTGTCCACGCCGACCTGCTTGAACATCTCGTCCAGCGGCTTGACCGAGGCTTCGACGGCTTCCTCGAGCTGGGCGAAGATCTCCTCGTTGCGGGCGATCATGGCGTCGCGCTCGACAGCCATCGCCTCGGCCGTGCGGACGGCCTGGTCGGCGCGCATGGCGGCGGCGCTGCGTTCGGCGGCGGCGGTCTTCAGCTCGTCCGACAGGACGCCCAGGGCGGCCGACATCTCCTCGGCGCGCGCGGCCTGGGGCAGGGCGCCGGATGCCTGGGCCTCGGCTTCGGCCAACTGCCGGCGCGTGTCCTGCGCCTCGGCCAGGGCGTCGTGCAGCGAGGCCTGGACCGCGCCGATGCCGCTTTCCAGCTCGCGCCGCTTTTCTTCCGACGCCAGCAGTTGCGACTGCATGGCCGAGATCTGGTCCAGCGCGGCGGTAAAGCGCGTCTGCGCGGCCGTGGCGTCGGCCGCGCGGGCGTCGCGCTCGGCGACCAGCTGCGCAAGCTCGCCTTCAAGGGCCGCCGTTGTGGTGCGCGGGCCGGTGGCGTCCAGCGCCAGGATCGAGGTGGCCACCGCAGCCCAGCCGAAGGCCATCACCGTGCCGACCCGGCGCACCATCGGGCGGCGGGGCGCAGCCACAGGAGTATCGGTTGCGGAACGGAGAGAAGCCGATCGCGTCATGGGGTGATCCAGTCGTGAGAGGCCGAGGCCAAGGCCTCGAGGTTGCGGCTTGCTAACGGAAACCGTGGCGCGCATGCAACGCTTGCAGAAATCTTTGCATTCTGGTCGGCGGAACCTCGCCCAATGCGGCGGAAAGGGTGGAACCTTTCCGCGCAAACCCGCCATTGCGACGATGGCAGCCCTTGCCGACTCAGGCGATCGCGTAGGGCAGTGGGCCGGTGCGGTCGCCCGGGATCGTCACCTTCCGGTCGATCGGAGGGACGGAACGCTGGTGGCAATCCTGCCGCGGGCAGATGCGGCAACTGACGCCGATCTGCTCGTAACCCGCCGGGTTCGCGACATCCAGGTCATCGGCATAGGTCAGTTCGCGCGCATGGGCGATCTCGACCCCCAGGCAGATGGCGAAGCGGCGCACGGGCGCGCGGAAGGCGCCGCCGGGCTTGGACACCTCGCGCGACAGGCACAGGTAGCGCACCCCGTCGGGCGTCTGCGCGAGCTGGCGCAGGAACTGGCCCGGCGTCTCGAAGGCGCGATGGACGTTCCACAGGGGGCAGGCGCCGCCGAAGCGCGCGAATTGCAGGCGCGTGGCGGAATGGCGCTTGGTGATCGTGCCCGCCTGGTCGACGCGGACGAAGAAGAAGGGGAGGCCGCGTTCCCCCGCCCGTTGCAGGGTGGAGAGCCGATGCGCCACCTGCTCCAGCGAGGCGCCAAAGAGATGCGCGAGCCGTTCAAGGTCGTGCCGTTCCGCCCGCGCCGCCGAAAGGAAGCTGCGGTAAGGCAGAAGCGCCGCACCGGCGAAGTAGTTGGCCAGCCCCAGCCGCGCGATGTCCCTTGCCGCCTCGCTGCGGAAGCGGGCCAGATCCAGCGTCGCGTCCAGCAGTTCGGCCCGGGTTTCCCGCGCGACAAGGTTCAGCAGCTGGAAGACCTGCGTCGCGGGGTCCGCCACCGCGTTCAGCGTGATCACCTCGCCATCGCGCCGGAAGACCGATCCGGGCGGCAGTTCGGCGGTGCGCACGGAAATGCCACGTTCCGCCAGCGCCGCCAGCGCCCGCTCCATGGGGGGCACGCGCCGTCCCTCGGGGCAGGCGAAGCGTTCGGCGGCGCGGTCCACGGCGTCGATGTAGTTGTCGCAGTAATGGAAGAAGTCGCGCACCTCTTCCCAGGGAGAGGTCAGCGCATTCTGGCCCGTGGCGCCGATGGCCTCGTCCAGCGCCGCCAGCCGGTCCTGCCCCTCGCGGTGGGCGCGGTAAAGGTCGAGGAAGGCCCGCACCAGCCCCGGCGTGTTCGAGGCCGCCAGCCGCATGTCGGCCAGCGTCGGCGCATCGTCGAACAGCGGATCGGCCAGCGCCTCGGCCAGGTCCACCACCATCCGGTCCGCGTCGCCCGCCGCCAGCGCGCCGACGTCCACCGAGAATTCGGACGCGAGCCGCAGCAGCACCCCGGCCGAGACGGGGCGGTGATTGTTCTCCATCTGGCTGAGATAGGGCAGCGAGACGCCCAGCCGGTCGGCGAAGACCCGCTGCGTCAGCCCGTGGCGGTTGCGCGTCTCGCGCAGCGAGGCCCCGGCATAGATCTTGTGGCTGGCCATCGGTCCCTCCTGCCGCGTCGTTTGCAAAATCGTCGAGGATTTGCAAACGCAAATGCAGGATGGCGTTCAGATCGGCTGTGCATGGCCTGTGCATCGCTCGTGCATCAGGTGCACGGTCCTTGGAAGACGGTAGGGTGCGTGCCTTGCACGCACCGTCACCCCCAGTCGTGGAACACGAACCAGGCGCCCGCGCAGATCAGCCCGAAGCCGACGGCGTGTTGCCAGCCGAGCCGCTCGCCGAGGTAGAGCCACGAGAAGCCCGCGAAGACGGTCAGGCTGATGACCTCCTGGATGGTCTTCAGCTGGGCCGCGCTGAAATGCCCGTGACCGATGCGGTTGGCGGGCACCTGCAGGACGTATTCGAAGAAGGCGATGCCCCAGCTGACCAGGATCACCGTGACCAGCGGCGCCGTCTTGAACTTGAGATGCCCGTACCAGGCCAGCGTCATGAACAGGTTCGACGCGACCAGCAGACCAATGGTGACGACAGGGACGGGCAGGCTCAGCCCCATTGCTGGACGTGGTGGCGTTCCAGGTTGCCGAAGCGGGTGAAGCGGCCCTCGAAGCTGAGCTCGACCGAGCCGATGGGCCCGTGGCGCTGCTTGCCGATGATGACCTCGGCCTTGCCATGGACCTGTTCCATCAGCTTCTGCCAGTCGGCCATCTTGTCGAGGTCGTGGTCCGAGGGCTTCTCGCGCTCGCGGTAGTATTCCTCACGGAAGACGAACATCACGATGTCGGCGTCCTGCTCGATCGAGCCGGATTCGCGCAGGTCGGAAAGCTGCGGGCGCTTGTCCTCGCGGCTTTCGACCTGACGGCTTAGCTGCGACAGCGCGATCACCGGGATGTTCAGCTCCTTGGCGATGGCCTTGAGCCCCTGGGTGATCTCGCTCACCTCGTTCACGCGGCTGTCCTTGGCCGAGGCCGCGCGCAGAAGCTGCAGGTAGTCCACGATCAGCAGGTCGAGCCCCATGGTCCGCTTCAGCTTGCGGGCGCGGGCGGCTAGCTGGTTGATCGGCAGGGCGGGCGTGTCATCGATGTACAGCGGGCAGTTCTGCAGCGCGTGGGCGGCTTCGACGAAGCGGCGGAACTCCTCTTCGGACAGTTCGCCCCGGCGGATCAGTTCGCTGGGCACCTCGGCGGCTTCGGACAGGATCCGGGCGGCTAGCTGCTCGGCCGACATTTCCAGCGAGAAGAAGCCGACGACGCCGCCGTCCACCGTGCCCCGGCTGCCGTCGGGCAGATCGCCCATCCGGTGCGCCTTGGCGACGTTGAAGGCGATGTTGGTGGCCAGCGAGGTCTTCCCCATCGAGGGGCGCCCGGCGAGGATCAGCAGGTCCGACTTGTTGAGGCCGCCCAGCTTGGCGTCGAGGTCGATCAGCCCGGTCGAGATCCCCGACAGCTTGCCGCCGCGCTGATAGGCGGCGTTTGCGGTTTCCACGGCGCCCGTGACGGCCTGCAGGAAGGACTGGAAGCCGCGCTCGGCCACGCCCTGCTCGCCCAGCTTGTACAGCGTCTGCTCGGCGGTCTTGATCTGGTCCTCGGCGTCGTCGTCGATGGCGACGGTCGCGGCGCGGGCCGAGATTTCCTGCCCCAGCGCGATCAGCTCGCGCCGCAGGGCGAACTCGCGGATCATCCGGGCATAGTCGCGCGCGGCGTAAGAGGACACCGCGGCCCCGGCCAGGCGTGCGAGATAGGCGGGGCCGCCCAGTTCCTTGAGCCCCGCGTCATGTTCCATGAAGGCCTTGATCGTCACCGGGCTCGCCAGCGCGTTCCGCACGATGCGCTCGGAACACAGCTCGAAGATGCGGCGGTGGACGGGGTCGTAGAAATGCTCGGCCCGGATGAGGCGGGTGATCGAGTCGAACACGTCGTTGTTGGTCAGCAGCGCGCCCAGAAGCTGCTGTTCGGCCTCGATCGAGAAGGGCACGGAAGGGATATCGGACTCGTCAGCGGCCGCCGGACGGCGGGGCTCGAGCGCGCGAAGCTCGTTCATCTCATGTCCTCGACTCGGGTGCGCTGACTATCTCACGCCCCGCCGCAGGGGTCCACGATCCCGCCCCGCATCGGCGCGGGACGGATCGGTGGAAAGCCTGTGGATAAGGTATGAACCTGTGGATAACCCTGTGGCTGAATCAGGGATGAGCCGCCTGCCAGCCGCGCGGGTCGTTCAGGAAAGCCTCGACTTCCGAAAGGGTTGCCTGGTTGAAAGATCCCTGCGCCCTGGCTTCTTCCAGCACGTCCCACCACGTGCACAGGTGATGCAGCGTTACACCATGGTCGGCCAGACGCTGCGTCGTCTCGGGAAAGATGCCGTAGTAGAAGATCACCGCCGTATGGGCGCAACTCGCCCCCGTTTCGCGGATGGCGTCCACGAAGGACAGCTTCGATCCGCCGTCGGTGGTCAGGTCCTCGACCAGCAGCACGCGCTGGCCTTCGCGCATCTCGCCCTCGATCCGGGCGTTGCGGCCATAGCCCTTGGGCTTCTTGCGGACATAGGTCATGGGCAGGCCCAGCCGTTCCGCGACCAGCGCGGCAAAGGGGATGCCCGCCGTCTCGCCGCCCGCGATGTTGTCGAAGGCCTCGAAGCCCGCGTCGCGGCAGACCGTGGCCGCCATGAAGTCCATCAGCGTGCCGCGGATGCGCGGGTAGGAGATCAGCTTGCGGCAGTCGATATAGGTCGGCCCCTTTAGCCCCGAGGCATAGGTGAAAGGCTCGGCCGAGAAGTGCACGGCCCTGATCTCCAGCAGCATCCGGGCGGAGAGGCGGGCGATCTCCTCGCGCGTGGGGAAACTCAGGGTCATGCGTCGGTCTCGATATGCCAGAACAGGGGGAAGCCGGGGTCGAAGACGGTCACAGTCTCGCCCCCCGCCTCGATGCGGTCGGGGAAGACGGCGGGCTCGTCATGACGGACGAGGCGGATGTGGTCCTCGTTCGGGGGCAGGCGGTAGAAGGCGGGGCCGTTCAGGCTGGTGAAGCCTTCCAGCTTGTCCAGTGCGCCCGCTTCCTCGAAGACATGGGCGCAGATGGACAGCCAGTTCGGCGCGGTGAAGCAGCCCGCGCAGCCGCAGGCGCTTTCCTTGGCGCGGTCGGGATGGGGGGCGCTGTCGGTGCCGCTGAAAAAGCGCGGGTCGCCCGAGGTCGCCGCCTCGACAAGCGCCAGCCGATGGGATTCGCGCTTGGCGACCGGCAGGCAGTAGTAGTGCGGCCGGATGCCGCCAGCGAGGATGTGGTTGCGGTTGATGACGAGGTGATGCGTGGTGATCGTCGCGCCGATGTCGCCGCCCGCGCGGACGTAGTCGACGCCGTCCCTGGTCGTCACATGCTCCATCACCACGCGCAGGCCTGGGGTCGCGCGGCGGACCGGGTCAAGGACACAGTCGATGAAGACGGCCTCGCGGTCGAAGATATCCACGGCCTGGTCCGTCACCTCGCCATGGACGCACAGCGGGATGCCCGCTTCCGCCATCGCCTCGAAGACGGGCCGCACGCGGTCGAAGTCGCGCACGCCGCTGGCCGAGTTCGTGGTGGCGCCTGCCGGATACAGCTTGACCGCCGAGATGATGCCGGCCCCGTGGGCGGCCAGGACATCGGCCGGATCGGTGGTCTCGGTCAGATACAGCGTCATCAGCGGACGCAACGTCGCGTTTTCCGGCAGTGCAGCCAGGATGCGGGCGCGGTATTCTGCCGCATGCGTCCCTGTCACCACCGGAGGAACGAGGTTGGGCATGATGATCGCCCGGCCCAGTCCGGCGGACCAGGGGGCCACGGCCGCCAGCATCTGCTGGTCGCGCAGGTGAAGATGCCAGTCATCCGGACGGCGCAGTCGCAAGAAGTTGTTCATGACTTGCATCTATAATGAACCGTATGGCGTTAGCCAGAAGCCCGACGTTGCCCGAGGGCAGGCCGTGGCAACTGTGCGCGCAGCCTTCGCCGTGCAGGATGATCCCGGCTGACGCGGCGGCTTATCGTGAAAGGATATCGTGGATGAATATGATGATCGCACCCTACGCGCCTTCGATGCGGCTTTGGGGGGATCTGATGCACATGGGGATCGAGGCTCAGTTCATCATGACCCTGCGCACGGCGGGGATGCTGGGGATGCTGCCCCACGGCAAGGACGAAAACAGGCTGATGGTCACCGAAAAGACCGATGCCTGCCGCGAATCGCTGAGCGCGGCGTTCCGTTCGGCCGCACGTGGTGCACGCGCCGACCAGATCCTCGCGGCGGCGCTGAAGCCTTACGGCCGCCGGACCCGCGCCAATGCCAAGCGGCTGGCGCGTCGCTGAAGCTGCGGACTCCGGCGCCTCGCGCCGGGACGATGCCGAATGCTGCCGGACAGGGCAGCCGCAATGAAAAGGCCCGGCGATTGCCGGGCCTTTCGTCGATCCGGCGGGCGATTTCAGATCAGCTTGCCCATGGTGACCGCCGTGTCCGACATGCGGTTCGAGAAGCCCCATTCGTTGTCGTACCAGGACAGGATGCGGACCAGCTTGCCTTCCATGACCTTGGTCTGGTCCATGTGGAAGACCGAGGAATGCGGGTCGTGGTTGAAGTCCGAGGACACCAGCGGCTCCTCGGTATAGCCCAGGATGCCCTTGAGCTTGCCGTTGGCTGCTTCCTTGATCGCGGCGTTGATTTCCTCGACCGAGGTGTCCCGGGCGGCTTCGAACACCAGGTCCACGACCGAGACGTTCGGGGTCGGCACGCGGATCGACACGCCGTCCAGCTTGCCCTTGAGGTTCGGCAGCACCAGGCCCACGGCCTTGGCCGCGCCCGTCGAGGTCGGGATCATCGACAGCGCCGCGGCGCGGGCGCGGTAGAGATCCTTGTGCATCGTGTCCAGCGTCGGCTGGTCGCCGGTGTAGCTGTGGATCGTGGTCATGAAGCCGCGGGTGATGCCCACCGCCTCGTTCAGGACATAGGCCACGGGGGCCAGGCAGTTCGTCGTGCAGGATGCGTTCGAAACGACGTGGTCGCCCGATTCCAGCGTCTCGTGGTTCACGCCGTAGACGATGGTCTTCAGCGCGCGGTCGGTGGACCATTCGCCCGAGACGGGGGCCGAGACCAGCACGCGCTTCGAGCCGTTCTGCAGGTGGATCTTGGCCTTCTGCCCGTCGGTGAAGATGCCGGTGCACTCCAGCGCCACGTCCACGTCGCCCCACGGCAGCTTGGCCGGGTCACGCTCGGCGGTGACGCGGATGGGCCCGCGGCCCACGTCGATGCTGTCGGCGGTGGTGGTCACCTGGGCGGGGAAGCGGCCGTGGACAGAGTCGTAGCGCAGCAGATGCGCGTTGGTCTCAACAGGACCCAGGTCGTTGATCGCCACGACCTCGATGTCGGTGCGGCCCGATTCAACAATCGCCCGCAACACGTTCCGCCCGATCCGGCCAAAGCCGTTGATCGCTACCTTGACTGCCATGAATACCTCCAACCGCTGGTCTGCGCGGGAAGGGGAATGCCCAAGATGGGCGGGAAATGCAATCAGGCGACCAGGTGCATGGTTTCCGGGGCTCGGCTGTCCCGGAAAGTCCGCAGGCGGATCAGCGCCAGAAGCTGACCCATTCGACCAGGTGCAGCATCTGCCGCCCGACCAGCAGCGGCAGGTTCCAGTGCAGGGCGGCCGCGTCCAGGACAAAAAGGCCGAGGATCAGCAGCGCCAGCACGAGCGCGATCTTGTTGGTCATGGGGCCGCCCCGGAACGATACCGCATCCTCTTAGTCACGGGCGCGCACGGCCTGCAAGTCCACGGGGGAAGCCCGTCCTTCCGCCGCAATCCTGCGCGGCACCCCGCAGCCCTGTCATCCGGCCCCACCGGTGTCGTCCTCCTCCTCGACCAGCAGGAACAGCTCGCCCGCCTGTTCCATCCGCCGGATCGCGGCGACAACGGCGTTCATCGCCTCTTCGGCGTCCCTGGAGGTGACCTTGCCCACGGTTTCCATCTCCTCGCGCATGCTGTCGGCCAGGCGTGAGGAAAGGCCCGCCAGCAGGAACTCGACCGTGGGGGCGTTGTCGCCGGTGGCGCCCGCAAGCGCGCGGGTCATGGTCGTGGCGTCCACCTCGCGCACGATGCGGGGGACATCGCGCGGGTCGATGCGGCGGGGAATGTTGGCCCAGGTGAAGATCGTCTTGCGCACCCGGCCCGCGAAATCGGCGTCGTCCTGGTCCAGCCCCGCCAGCACCGCGTCGCGCGTGAGCGCAGGGGCGAAGTTCAGGATCGCGCCCACCTTTTCCACGGGCTGCCCCTCGATCGCGGGCTGGGGGCGGGCGTCGATGGCGCGGATCAGCGCAAGGCCGATGCGGCGCAGGGCCGGCGCCTCGATCCCCGCGGTCAACGACATCGCATAGGCGATCTGCCGCGCCAGTTCGGCGTCGAGCAGGCCGAAGACCTCGGAGGCGCGGGCGACGGGCAGGCGGGTGAACATGACCGCCGCGACCTCGACCGCCTCGGTCCGCGCCACCTCGGCCAGTTGCGCGGGTGGCATCGCGGCGATGCGGTCCCAGGGGTCCGTCGCGCCGTTCAGGGCCGCGAGTCGGCGCAGCCGGTTTGTCGTGTCCGCAGACAGATGCGCGCCCAGAAAGTCCAGCGTCCCGTCGATCGAGCCGGGGAAGGTAACGCCCACGGCCTCGATCATGTCGCAGAACTCGGCGATGACCCCGTCGCAGGTGTCGCGGTCCACCAGCTCCATCCCCGCCATTTCCTGCGCCAGCAGCGCCTGCATGTCAGGGGGCAGGCGCGACAGGTCCAGCCCCACCCCGTCGGCCAGCATCACGCGCACCACCACCGCCGCCTTCTGCCGGGGCGAAAGCCCCGGCGCCGCCCTGAGCATCCGCGCCCCCTTGAGTCGAACCCTTGGGGAACATCCTGCCAGAGCGGGCTTAATCTTCGGTGAACGGGCTCAGGCCGCGCCGAAGACCCGGCGGAAGATCGTGTCCACGTGCTTGGTGTGATAGCCGAGGTCGAATTTCTCCTCGATGGCGGCGGGCGACAGCGCCGCCGTCACCTCGGGGTCGGCCAGCAGTTCCTCGCGGAAGTCGGCGCCCTGTTCCCAGACCTTCATGGCATTGCGCTGGACTAGGCGGTAAGCGTCCTCGCGCGACACCCCCGCCTGCGTCAGCGCCAGCAGGACGCGCTGGGACATGACCAGCCCTTTGAACTTGTTCATGTTCTTCAGCATGTTCTCGGGGTAGATCACCAGCTTCTCGATCACGCCCGCCAGCCGGTTCAGCGCGAAGTCGAGCGTGATCGTCGCATCCGGCCCGATGGCGCGTTCGACCGAGGAATGGCTGATGTCGCGTTCATGCCACAGCGCCACGTTCTCCATCGCGGGGACCACGGCCATGCGGACGA
Source organism: Paracoccus chinensis (assembly GCF_900102885.1). GTDB lineage: Bacteria > Pseudomonadota > Alphaproteobacteria > Rhodobacterales > Rhodobacteraceae > Paracoccus > Paracoccus chinensis. The sequence continues at coordinate 111,269 of NZ_FNGE01000002.1, forward strand.
GGCGGGACAGGCCCGTCAGGTTTTCCGTCAGCACCGGGTTGCGCTTGTGGGGCATGGCCGACGAGCCCTTCTGGCCCGGCGAGAAATATTCCTCGGCCTCCAGCACCTCGGTCCGCTGCATGTGGCGGATCTCGATGGCGATGTTCTCGATCGAGCTGGCGATGACGCCCAGCGTGGCGAAGAACATCGCGTGGCGGTCGCGGGGGATTACCTGCGTCGAGATCGGTTCGGGGCGCAGACCCATCTTCGCGCAGACATGTTCCTCGACGGCCGGATCGATGTTGGCGAATGTGCCGACGGCGCCCGAGATCGCGCCGGTCGCGACTTCCTCGCGGGCGCGTTCCAGCCGCTCGCGGCCGCGGGCCATTCCGCGTGGAAGCGGGCGAAGGTCAGGCCCATGGTGGTGGGCTCGGCATGGATGCCGTGGCTGCGGCCGATGCGGACGGTGTCCTTGTGCTCGAAGGCACGGGTCTTCAGCGCGGCCAGGACGCGGTCCATGTCGGCCAGCAGGATGTCGGCGGCGCGGACAAGCTGGACGTTCAGCGTGGTGTCCAGAACGTCCGACGAGGTCATGCCCTGATGGACGAAGCGGGCTTCCTCGGAGCCGATGTGCTCGGCCAGGTGCGTCAGGAAGGCGATGACGTCGTGCTTGGTGACGGCCTCGATCTCGTCGATGCGGGCGACGTCGAACTGGACGTCCTTCGCCTTCCACACGGCCTCGGCGTTCTCGCGCGGGATCACGCCCAGGTCGGCCTGGGCGTCGCAGGCATGGGCCTCGATCTCGTACCAGATGCGGAACTTGGTTTCGGGCGACCAGATGGCCACCATCTCGGGGCGGGAATAGCGGGGGATCATGGCGGGCCTTCCGTAGGGTGGCGTTCGCCCGCCTCTTAGAACCCCCCGCGCCGGCAGTGCAACCGAATCGGGCCGGCCGTGCGGGCCGGCCCCCGTCAGTCGATCAGGGAGTCATCACGCATTTGGTGAACTCGGAGCGGTTGTCGCGGAAGTTCCTGTAGAACTCCGGCCCGTCTTCCAGCGTGCCGCGGTGGCTGATGATGGTGCTGGGGTCGATCTCGCCCGCTTCGATGCGCTTGAGCAGGCGCTCCATGTAGGCGCGGGTGTGGGTCTGGCCGCCGCGCATCGTCAGGCCCTTGCCGAAGGCCGCACCGATGGGGAACTTGTCCACGAAGCCCGCGTAAACGCCGGGGATCGAGACCGCGCCGCCCTTGCGGCAGCACATGATCGCGTCGCGCAGCGCGTTCGGCCGGTCGGTTTCCAGCATCATCGCGGTCTTGGCCTTGTCGTAGATGTTGCCGATGACGGATGCGCCATGCGCTTCCAGCCCCACCGCGTCGATGCAGCGGTTGGGCAGCTTGCCCCCGGTCAGGTCCAGCAGCCGCTCGTAGCTGTCTTCCTTGGACAGGTTGATCGTCTCGGCCCCCGCCTGCCGCGCAAGCTCCAGCCGCCCTTCCTCGAAGTCGAGCGCGAAGACCCGCTCGGCGCCCAGCAGGAAGGCCGAGCGGATGGCGAACTGCCCCACGGGACCCGCGCCCCAGACCGCGACCATGTCGCCCGGGCCGGTGCCGACCTGTTCCACCGCCTGGTAGCCGGTCGGGAAGATGTCGGTCAGGAACAGCACCTTCTCGTCATGCAGGCTTTCGGGAACCGCGACCAGCCCCACGTCGGCATGCGGCACGCGCACGTATTCCGCCTGTCCGCCCGCATAGCCGCCGAACAGGTGCGAATAGCCGAACATCCCGCCGGGCGACTGGCCGTAAAGCGGCTCGACCTTTTCATGGTCCGGGTTTGTGGTGTCGCACAGCGAGAAGGCGTCCATGCGGCAGAAGTCGCACTGCCCGCAGGCGATGTTGAAGGGCACCAGCACCCGGTCGCCCTGCTTGAACTTGGTCACGCCGGAACCCACGGCCACGATCTCGCCCATGAATTCATGGCCCAGGACATCGCCCTTGCGCATCTCGGGGATGAAGCCGTCGTAGAGATGCAGGTCCGAGCCGCAGATGGCGGTCGAGGTGACCTTCAGGACGATGTCGCCCGGCTCCTCGATGGTCGGGTCGTCGACGTTGTCCACCTGGACCTTGCCGGTGCCATGATAGGTGATCGCGCGCATGGATGCCTCCAACTGTTGTGCCAGCCGAACGGCATCAGGCGCGGGACTGTTCCACCGAACCTTGTCGGTCCGGCCCTGCCGCAACGCAAAAGGGCGCCCGACTGGGGCGCCCTTCCGGTGAACGTGCCGCGTTTCAGCAGCTGTAATACATCGCGTATTCGATGGGGTGGGGGGTATGCTCGTAGGCATAGACCTCTTCCCACTTCAGCCGGATATAGGCTTCCAGCTGGTCGCGAGTGAAGACGTCACCCTGCAGCAGGAAGTCCATGTCCTTCTCCAGCTCCTCCAGCGCCTCGCGCAAGCTGCCGCAGACGGTCGGGATCTCGGCCAGTTCCTCGGGCGGCAGGTCGTAGAGGTCCTTGTCCGAGGCCGGGCCGGGGTCGATCTTGTTGCGGATGCCGTCCAGGCCCGCCATCAGCAGCGCCGCAAAGGCCAGATAGGGGTTGGCGGACGGATCGGGGAAGCGGGCCTCGACGCGCTTGGCCTTCGGCGACTCGGTCCACGGGATGCGGACGGCGCCCGAGCGGTTGCGGGCGGAATAGGCGCGCAGCACCGGGGCCTCGAAGCCGGGGATCAGCCGCTTGTAGCTGTTGGTCGAGGGGTTGGTGATCGCGTTCAGGGCCTTGGCGTGCTTGAGGATGCCGCCGATGAACCACAGGGCTTCCTGGCTCAGGTCGGCATAGCGGTCGCCGGCGAACAGCGGCTTGCCGTCCTTCCAGATCGACATGTTGACGTGCATCCCCGAGCCGTTGTCGCCCTTCATGGGCTTGGGCATGAAGGTCACGGTCTTGCCGTAGGCGTGGGCCACGTTGTGGATCACGTACTTGTACTTCTGGATGTTGTCAGCCTGCTCGACCAGGCTGCCGAAGATCATCCCCAGCTCATGCTGGCCGGTGGCGACCTCGTGGTGGTGCTTGTCCACCTTGATACCCATCCGCTTCATGGTGGACAGCATCTCGGAGCGGATGTCCTGCCCCTCGTCGATCGGGTTCACCGGGAAATAGCCGCCCTTGAAGGGCGCGCGGTGGGCCTGGTTGCCGGTCTCGTATTCGGTGTCGGTATTCCAGGCCGCCGCGTGGGAATCGATCTGGAAGCTGACCTTCTGCGGCGTCACGGCATAGCGGACGTCGTCGAAGATGAAGAACTCGGCCTCGGGTCCGCAGTAGAAGGCGTCACCGATCCCCGAGGACTTCAGGTAGGCCTCGGCCTTGACGGCGGTGCCGCGCGGGTCGCGGGCATAGGGCTCGCCGGTGTCGGGCTCGACCACGTTGCAATGGATGCACAGGGTCTTCTCGGCGTAGAAGGGGTCGAGGTAGGCCGAGGTCACGTCGGGCATCAGCTTCATGTCCGACTGGTCGATCGACTTCCAGCCCGCGATAGAGCTGCCGTCGAACATGAAGCCTTCCTCGAACCAGTCCTCGTCGATCAGGTCCACGTCCAGGGTGACGTGCTGCAGCTTGCCCTTGGGGTCGGTGAAGCGGACGTCCACATAGGCGACCTCTTCCGACTTGATGAGGTCCAGGACCTCGGCGACCGTTTTCGTGGCCATAAACTTCTCCTTGACCGCGTCTTTGCGGGTTAGTGGGATTCTGTCCGGTTCAGACGGCGTCGTCGCCGGTCTCTCCGGTGCGGATGCGGATCGCCTGCTCGACGGGCGACACGAAGATCTTGCCGTCGCCGATCTTGTCGGTGCGGGCGGCGCCGATGATGGCCTCGATGGCGGCATCGACCAGGTCGTCGGGCAGCACCATCTCGATCTTCACCTTGGGCAGGAAGTCCACGACATATTCGGCGCCGCGGTAAAGCTCGGTATGGCCCTTCTGGCGGCCGAAGCCCTTGACTTCGGTGACGGACAGGCCCTGGACACCCGCGTCCTGCAGCGCCTCCTTCACGTCGTCCAGCTTGAACGGCTTGATGATGGCTTCGACCTTCTTCATCGCGCTTTGCTCCTGTCCGGCTTGCCTTGAGACGTGAGTGGCGGGTTTGATGCAGGGCGTAAATGCGCGGGGGGTGTCCCTGACCTGCCGCGGCACACAACTCCTGAAAGGCGCCTTGAGATGCGGCAGGCTGCACAAGAAACAGGCAATCTGCGAATGGGGTGGACCGAGGTCCTGACCACGGCCGAGATGCGCGCACTGGAAACGGCGGCCATGGCCAGCGGCGCCGTTATGGGGCTGGAGCTGATGGAGCGGGCAGGGACGGCCGTTGCCGGCGCCATCCGCCTGCGCTGGCCCAAGGCCGGGCGGGTGACGGTCCTTTGCGGGCCGGGCAACAACGGCGGCGACGGCTATGTAGTGGCGCGGCAGCTGGCGCAGGCGGGCTGGCGGGTGCGGGTGCTGGGGATGGACAACACCCCAGGCCCGGATGCGGCTGCCATGAAGCGGCGCTGGGCCGAGATGGGCGGGATCGAGCCGCTGACCGCCGCCGCCTTGGGAAGTGACCTTAGTGACCTGGTCGTGGACGCGATCTTCGGCACGGGGATGACCCGGCCGCTGGACCGCGAGATGGCGCTGGTCAGCCGGTGGATGGGCGGCTGGACGCCCGCCCGTGCCGTCACGCCGCCACCCATTGTCGCGGTCGATGCGGTCAGCGGGCTGTGCCTTGACAGCGGCGCATGGCTGGGCGGCGAACGCGGCGATCCCGGGGGAAACCTTCCACGCGCCGCCCTGACCGTCACCTTCCATGCGCCCAAGGTCGGACATCTTCTTGAACTGGGGCCTGTTCTCGGCGGCGAGCTGGTCGTTGCCGACATCGGCCTGAAGACGACCTCCTTCCGGGATGCCGAGGGGCAGATATGGTCCGAGCGCACGCTGGCCGTCATGGACCCGCCCCGGCACCTGCAGCAGGACCGCGGCCAGCCTCTGCTGGGCAAGCGGGCCGGGTCCCACAAGTTCGATCACGGTCACGCCCTGATCGTGGCGGGGACGGCAGGGCAGGGCGGCGCGGCACGGTTGTCCGCGCGCGCGGCCCTGCGGGTCGGGGCTGGGCTGGTGACGCTTGCGCCGCCCGCCGACGCGATGGCCGAACATTCCGGTCCGCCCGACGCGCTGATGCGCCGCGCCGTGGACGATGCCGCTGCATTGTCGCGGCTGTTGGGCGATGATCGTCTGCGGGCGGTCTGCCTCGGCCCCGGCTGCGGGACCGAGCGCGCCGCCGCCCTGCTGGAGCCGCTGCTCGCCTCGCGCCGCCCGGCGGTGCTGGATGCGGATGCCCTGACTGCGCTCGCGGGACACCCCGCGATTTTCGAGGGCCTGCACGGAGGCTGCGTCCTGACCCCTCACATGGGCGAGTTTCGCCGCCTGTTCCCTGATCTCGCCGCCCGGCTGGATACGCCCCGGCCCCGGTCGCCCGCGCAGGAAAGCGCCCAGACCGTTGCGCTGCAAACCTGGCGGCAGGCCTTGGCCGACATGCGCGGGCCGCTCTACTCCCGGCTCGACGCCGCGCGCGAGGCGGCTGCCCGCAGCGGGGCCGTCGTGCTGCTGAAGGGTCCCGACACGGTGATCGCCGCCCCGGACGGGCAGGCCCGCATCCATTCGGCCTTTGACGTGCCCTGGCTTGCCACGGCGGGCGCGGGCGACGTGCTGGCCGGGATCATCGCCGGGCTGCTGGCGCGGGGCCTCCCGCCCTTGGAGGCCGTCGCCACGGGGGCCTTCCTGCACGCCGCCGCCGCGCGCCGCTTCGGACCCGGCCTGATCGCCGACGATCTGCCCGAGCAGCTGCCCGGCGTCTTCCGCGATCTGGGGCTGTAGATTCCCCCTCGCGCGCGCGGAAGGGCTTTGCTAAGAGGACCCGGTTCGCGCGGGCCTGCCGGTCCGCTTCGGGCGATGCGGGTGTGGCGAAATTGGCAGACGCACCAGATTTAGGTTCTGGCGCCGCAAGGCGTGGGGGTTCAAGTCCCTCCACCCGCACCACGGCAGGAAAAGGCCTCAGGCCACCGGGGCGGCTGCTTCCGTGAGGCCGGCGATCCGCTTTCCCGTTTCGGTCAGGAAGGGGAAGTATCGCTCCTGAGCTTTTTCGACCTGCTCGGGGGTCATCCGCGACATCTCGCCGCGCTCGATCTGACCGGGGGCCGGAAGCGTGGTGTCGTTGGTCGAGTTATGCGTCACCAGTGCCATGCCGCGTGGGATCGTCAGGCTCAGGAACCAGCGGGACATGCCGAAGTGGCCGCGCTGGTAGATGCCGTCGGTCGGATGGCGCATGGCCGCTCCTGCGCTGTAATAGGGCACTGGCCAGTCATAAACGCCCGCGAGCGGCCCCGTCAGGGACGACAGCATCACGCCTGTCAGACTTGCAACAAAAGGATCAGGCGCGTTCATCAGGCCCCGCGTGTGCCGACGCATGACCTCGATATAGTCAGCGCAGATGCAATCGTCGTCATCGAGCCTGAACTGCAGCGTGTCGGCGAACACGATGCCGAGTTCGTTGAACGCGGATTTCTGGGCGGCGGGAACAGGCGTGACGGGAAAATACCGCAGCACGACCTGGGGAAGTTGAGCGCAAAGCGCCTGCAGCCTGTCCTTGTAGTCCTGCGGCATCAGGTCGGACGCAAGGACAAGGAAGGTAAAGTCGGGGTCGGTCTGCGCCTGTAGCGAAGCAAGCGTCAGGTGTTCGAAAGTTGCAAGGCGCGCCTCCATCCGTTCGGGTGCGAACAGCATGGACGCACGATCGGATGCCATCGCCCTGACTTCTGCCAAGGACCTCTTGCGCGTTTCCCTCCAATCTCCCCTGCCCACAAGGGAGAAGCGGCAAATACCAACGATCTTCATGCGCTCATCCAGATGCTCGCGCGTGATTTAGTGAATTTGTCCATGCACGCAAGAGGCGAGTCGACTGGATGCGCTATGCTGTATCGGAGTCTTGCGCGACGTCTGCAGTGTGCCTTCAACTGCCTGCGAAAGGCCCCGTTCCGCTTGCGCGCGGGGCCTGCGGTCCCTAGAAGGGCGGTCAAACTGCACGGCCGCCCCTGCCGCGGCCCCTGACGACATGACAGAAGGAACCCCCATGCAGGTCACGGAAACCCTGAACGAAGGCCTCAAGCGCGGCTACCAGTTCACGCTGCCCGCCGCCGATCTGGCCGCCGAGGTCGATCGCCAGCTGGCCGAGGCGCAGCCGAACATCGAGATGAAGGGCTTCCGCAAGGGCAAGGTGCCCATGGCCCTTCTGAAGAAGACCTATGGCCAGCGCGTCATGGGCGACGCCATGCAGAAGTCCATCGACGACGCCATCGGCAAGCACATGCAGGAAAGCAATGTCCGTCCCGCCATGCAGCCGAAGATCGAGATGGAGAACGGCGAGAACTGGAAGGAAGGCGATGATGTCGTCGTCAACGTCTCCTATGAACTGCTGCCCGAGATCCCGGAAGCCGACCTGTCGGCGGTCGAGCTTGAGCGTCTGACCGTCCAGCCCGAGGACTCGGCCGTGACCGAGGCGCTGGAGAACCTGGCCAAGAACGCACAAAGCTTCGAGGACCGGGCCGAGGGCGAGGCCGCCCAGTCGGGCGACCAGGTCACCATCGACTTCAAGGGCATGGTGGACGGCGAGGCCTTCGAGGGCGGCACCGCCGAGGGCTATCCGCTGGTGCTGGGCTCGGGGTCCTTCATCCCCGGCTTCGAGGAACAGCTGGTCGGCGCCAAGGCCGGCGACAAGGTGAACGTCAATGTCACCTTCCCCGAGGACTACGGCGCGCCCCATCTCAAGGGCAAGGACGCGGTCTTCGAGACCACCGTCCATGCCGTGAAGTCGCCCAAGGCCGCCGAGATCGACGACGAGCTGGCCAAGCGCTTTGGTGCCGACGATCTCGAGGCGCTGAAGTCCCAGATCCGCGAGCGCCTGGCCGCCGAATACCAGGGCGCCAGCCGCGCGCTGGTCAAGCGCCAGCTGCTCGACCGCCTGGACGAGCTGGTCAGCTTCGACCTGCCGCAGTCGCTGGTCGATGCCGAGGCCGCGCAGATCGCGCACCAGCTGTGGCACGAGGAGCACCCCGAGGAGCACGGCCACAATCACGGCTCGATCGAGCCCACCGACGAGCACAGGAAGCTGGCCGAGCGCCGCGTCCGCCTGGGCCTGCTGCTGGCCGATGTCGGGCAGAAGGCCGAGATCAGCGTCTCCGACCAGGAGATGACGCAGGCCGTCATGCGCCAGGCCCGGAACTTCCCCGGCCAGGAACGCGCCTTCTTCGAGTTCATCCAGCAGAACGAGGCCGCCCAGCAGCAGCTGCGCGCCCCGATCTTCGAGGACAAGGTGGTGGATCACATCATCTCGGGCGCCAAGGTCACCGAGCGCGCCGTGTCCAAGGAAGAACTGGAAAAGGCGCTCGAGTCGCTGGACGAAGTCTGATCCCTTTCCGGTGGATCGAAAAAGGGCCGCCCCTCGGGGCGGCCTTCTTCATGCGCGGTCCAGGTCCTCGCGCGACTTGGGCGGAACGCCGTTCTCGATCTTGATCTGCCGCTCGACCTCGGAATTCACCTCGGCGCCCATCAGCACGACGATGGCCGCGATCCACAGCCACATCATCGTGGCGACAGCAGCCCCCAGAGAACCGTAGGTTTCGTTGTAATTGGCGAAATTCGCCGCATACCAGGAAAACAGGATGGAGGCGACCAGCAGCCCCAGGGTCGCCAGCAGCGCGCCAGGGGAAATCCACTGCCAGGCCGCGTCTTCCTTGCTGGGGCCGAAGCGGTAGATCACCGCAAGTCCCAGAATCAGCATCCCGGCCAGGATCGGCCAGCGCAGCCAGTTCAGCCAGGTCTCGAAGCCGCTGCCGGCAAGGAGCGTGTTCAGCAGGACCGGCAGGATGGCGACCAGGCCGATCATCAGGATCACGCCGATGATGGCCCCCAGCGTCATCGCCAGCGAGACGAGGTTCAGCTTGATGAAGCCGCGCTTCTCGGTCTCGAACCAGGCGATGTTCAGCGCCTCGATCAGCGCCTTCATGCCGCCGTTCGCCGACCACAGCGCGACAAGGATCGCCACGATCCCCGCGATCGACAACGAGGTCTTGGGCGCCGACGCGATGGCGATGACCTGTCCCGAGATCAGTTCAAGCGCGCTTTGCGGCAGAAGGTTTTCCAGCAGCGACAGGTGATCCGCGATGGTCGCGGGGTCCGCCACCATGCCGTAGATCGACACCAGCGCGGTGATCGCCGGGAACAGCGCCAGCAGCGCGAAGAAGGTGACGCCGCCCGCGACCGAGGTCACGCGGTCGGCGGTGAATTCCTTGACGACGCGCTTGGCGACCTCGAGCCAGCTATGGCCGCTGAGCTGCCACGGGCTTTCCGGGGCACCGGGCCTGCGGGGAGGCGGCGCGGCATTCGCCTCGGCGGTCTTTGCGGTCGAGGCGGCAGATTCGCGCCCCTCGGGCTGCTCGGCAGGTGTCCTGTGGTCCTTGCCGGGTTCCGGCGGCAGGCCCTTGCGTTCCCGCCAACCCTCGGGAAGCGGATCGAACAAGGCCTCGAAGACGTCGGGTTTCGGATTGGTCATGTCAGCCTCTGGTCGGAAAAGGCCGCGCCAGATGGGGCGCGGCCGGATCGGGGAAGGGCGCGCGCCCGCGCGGCCCTCGTGGCGCCGCCGTCAAAGCCGGTGGGTGCGCCCGCCATCGGCATCGCCCGAGGGCGCGCCCGAGCCGCCCGCAACGCTGTCGGCCGGATCGCGCAGATCGACGACGTCGCTGCGCGAGGGGCGGCGATAAGGGTCGCGGCGGGAGCCGCTGCGGCCGCCCTGAGCTGCATCCCCCGTGCCCAGGAAGCTGCGGACCTGGTTGGCGGTATCACCGAATTCATGCAGGACGTCCTGCGCCTGCGACGCGACCGAGCGGAAGGCGGCCACGGCCGCGCTGATGCTGCCCGCGACCTCGTTCACCGTCCGGGTCAGGCGCTGGGCGGTCTGTTCCACGTCATCGATGAAGCCCATCGGCTGGAAGCCGCGCGCGGCCTGCGGGCGGCGCTTGCCCTCGTCACGCGGGCGGCGCGGCTTGCGGTCCTCGCCGCGGCCCGACTGGGCGTCGGCGCGCAGCCGGTCGCGCTCGGCATCGTCCTGGCGCATCCGGGCACGGGCGCGGGCCCGCATGGCCTCGCGCTCATGTTCCGGCATCGCGGCCATTCGCGGCGCGGCATAGCGGCCGTGCGCCTCGTCATAGACGCGCACGCGGGCCTGTTCGGCCGCGCGGTCGGCGTCGCGGTCCAGTTCGTCGTTGCCGGTCACAAGGTCGGCCACCTTCCGCACCGCAAGGATGGCCCCCGCCGTGGCCGCCGCCGCGGCGATCCCCATGCCGCCATAGACCAGCACGCGCGAGGTCATCGAAGGCTGGGGCCAGGCTCGCCGGCCATCGGGCGAGACATCCCCGTGCGGCGGGATCGGACGCGAGGCATGGCCCGAGGGCCGGTAGGTTTCCTGACGGCGATCAACCGGGCGGCCCAGCCCGCCGCTTTCGGGAATGTAGCTGTTCGAGGGCAGGTGATCGGTGTCGGCCATGACGGTTTTTCCTTGCTGCTGCCACGTTTCCGGCAATTCGGTGGATTGCACGACCAACACGCGCGCGGGCGGGATCGTTCCCGCAGCGGCACGCGGCATGCCCTCACTCGGACTGGATGCGCTGCCGGCGCTCGCCGGGCTTGCGGTCGGCCTCGGCCGAGGCGGGCTGCGAGGTCGAGGAGGCGTCCCGATCAAGGCCTTCGCCGGGCACCCCGAGGTCCGGTTCAACGTCCAGCGAGGTCTTCTCGTCGTCGTCAAGCGCCTGCTGCTTGACCATTTCGCCCAGGATGGTGGGGTGGGTGCTCATGGCGGCCTCCGCGAGGATCTGGTTTGGCGGATCAACCCACGGCGCGGCAGGGATGTTCCCGCGGGCCGGGGCAGGGGCAAGGCAGGCATGAAAAAACCGCGCCGGGATGCGGCGCGGTTTCGATGGGTTCACGATGAAAGGGGCTGCGCTCAGGCGCGGCCGCCCTCGTCCTCGTCGCGGCCGGCCGAGCCGATGTCGTCGAACAGTTCGGCGATCTCGAATTCGGCGGCGGCATCTTCCTCGGCGGCCAGGTCCTGGATCGAACGGCCCGACGCCTGCAGCTCGGCCTCTTCGGGCGAGCGGGCGACGTTCAGCGTGATCTGCGCCTCGACCTCGGGATGCAGGTGGACCGTCACCTCGTGCAGGCCCAGATCCTTGATCGGAGTGGTCAGAACGACCTGGCGGCGCTCGACGGGGAAGCCGTCGGCAACGGCGGCCTCCGCGATGTCGCGGGGCGTGACCGAGCCATACAGCGCACCGGCGTCCGAGGCCGAGCGGATGATGACAAAGGTCGCCCCGTCCAGCGTCTCGGCCAGGCGCTGCGCCTCGGTCCGGGTCTCGTCGTTGCGGGCGGCCAGATCGGCCTTCTTCGCCTCGAAGGCGGCGATGTTGGCGTCGGAGGCGCGCATCGCCTTGCCCTGCGGCAGCAGATAGTTGCGGGCGAAGCCTTCCTTGACCTTCACCACCTCGCCCATCTGGCCCAGCTTGGCCACGCGTTCCAGCAGAATGACTTGCATCGTCAGTTCCTCACTTCACGGCGTAGGGCAGCAGCGCTAGGAAGCGCGCGCGCTTGATCGCCTGCGCCAGCTTGCGCTGGTTCTTGGCCGAAACGGCGGTGATCCGCGACGGCACGATCTTGCCGCGTTCGCTGATGTAGCGCTGCAGCAGGCGGGTGTCCTTGTAGTCGATCGCGGGCGCGTTGTCGCCCCCGAACGGATCGACCTTGCGGCGGCGGAAAAACGGTTTGGTCGCCATGATGTCGCTCCTTTACGATCAGAAACGGTCGGCGCGGGGCGCGCGCTGCTCGCGGTCGCCACGGTCGTCGCCGCGGGTTTCGGCACGGTCGCCGAAGCGGCGCTCGCCACCCCGGTCGCCATCGCGGCGGTCACCATCGCGGCGCTCGCCACGCTCGCCGTCGCGGCGGTCGCCACGATCACCACGATCGCCGCGGTCGCGGTCGTCGCGGCGCTGCATCTGGACCGAGGGGCCTTCCTGGTGGGCGTCCACACGGACGGTCAGGACACGCATCACGTCGTCATGCAGGCGGGCCAGACGCTCCATTTCCTGCACGGCGGCCGAGGGCGCGTCGGTGCGCAGGAAGGCATAATGGCCCTTGCGGTTCTTGTTGATCTTGTAGGCGAGCGTGCGCACGCCCCAGTATTCGCTTTCCTTGACCGTTCCGCCGTTGTCGGCCAGCACGGTCGAGAAATGTTCGATCAGCCCTTCGGCCTGCGCGTTCGACAGGTCCTGGCGGGCGATCAGCACATGCTCGTAAAGCGGCATGGCAGTCCCTTTTCGTCTCGGGCGCGCTTCATAGGCGGGTCAGTCCCTTCCGCGCCCCGCCACGAGAGGCTGCGCCGGTTTCGCAAAACTGCGGAAGAGAATGGGGCCTTATAGGGGAAAAGCGCCCTCGTGCAAGCGGATTCGCCCCGCAATCACATCGGCATCAGCGGGCGGAACGGCCGTTGCTTTTGCAGGTTCACCGGACAAACCATCACTGACCCATCATCGTGAAAGGAGCCTTCATGAGCCGGACCCTCTCTTTCCTCGCCCTGTCCGCCCTGCTGGCGGCGCCCGCGGCGGCGCAGACCGCGCCCGACGCGCAGCAGGCGCCCGCGGCGCCCGAGCCCGCCGCGCAGGCCGCAGCCGGTGCGGCTGCCCCGGCCGAAGGCGGCGATCTCAGCGGCACCTACGTGATCGATCCCGGCCACAGCCAGATCGTGTTCTCGTATGACCACCTGGGCTTCTCGATCAGCCACGGCATGATCAACGGCGTCACCGGCTCGATCACGCTGGATGCCGCGAACCCCGGGAACTCGGCCGTCGAGGCCAGCTTCCCGCTGTCGTCGATCAGCACCATCGACGCGGACCTGGACCAGCACATCTATGGCGACCAGATGCTGAAGGGCGCTTCTCCCGACACGCAGGTCACGTTCCGCTCGACCAGCGTCGAGGTCGAGGAGGAGGACGAGGCCAGGGTCACGGGCGACCTGACGCTGAACGGCGTGACCAAGCCGGTCACGCTGGAGGTCGATCTTCGCAAGGCGGCGGCGCATCCGATGACGCAGAAGCCCGCCGTGGGCTTCGTGGCCGAGGGCGAGATCAAGCGCAGCGACTTCAACCTCGGGATGCTGGCGCCCGCCGTGTCCGACGAGATGGAGATCCGGATCTCGGTCGAGGCGATCAAGGGCTGATCCGACCGGAGCCCGGCATGCAAAGGGGCCGCCCCGCAGGGCGGCCCCGATCATCCTCAGGGGCGGGGCTCAGTTCGCCGCGGCGCCCGTGCTGGGGGGCGCGTCGATCGGCGCCGGCATCGGCGTCTCGTCGGTGCGGACCGGCAGGGTCGGATGGACGATCTGCGGCTGCTCGCCCGTCAGCGTGCCGAGGAAGGCGGTGATGTCCTGGGCCTGCTCCTCGGCCAGTTCGGTCCCGAGTTGCGCGTTCGCCATGATCTTGACCGCTTCCTCGAGGCTCCAGACCTTGCCCGAATGGAAATAGGGCGCGGTCAGGGCCACGTTGCGCAAGGGCGCCGCGCGGAAGACATACTGGTCCTCGGCGGTTTCGGTCACGGCATAGCGGCCGACGTCGCCTTCCGGGCGCACCTCGGCGTCGGGCGCCTCGACCAGGCCGAAGGGATAATATTCCTGGCCGCCGAAGTTCACGCCCGCGTGGCAGGCCGAGCAGCCCGCGTCGATATAGGCCCGCAGCCCGCGCTTTTCCTGATCGGTCATGGCGCCGTCCATGCCCATCAGCCACTGGTCGAAGCGCGAGTTGGGGGTGACGAGCGTCGTCTCGAAGGCCTCGACCGCCAGGGCGAAGTTGTCAAAGGTGATCGGGTTCTCCTCGCCGGGGAAGGCGGCCTCGAAGGCCTCGACATAGCCGGGCATGGACTGGATCGTCCCGATCAGGTTTTCGGGCGTGTTGTTCATCTCGACGCCCGCCTGGACCGGGCCCTTGGCCTGCTCGGCCAGGTCGTCGGCACGGCCGTCCCAGAACTGGGCCGCGTTGAACACTGCGTTCAGCATGGTGGGCGAGTTGCGCGGACCCTGCTGCCAGCCATGGCCGATCGAGGTTTCCAGCGCGTCGGTCCCGCCCATGCCGATGTTGTGGCAGGACTGGCAGGAAAAGACGCCCGACACCGACATGCGCGGATCGAAGAACAGCATGGCACCCAGGTCCACCTTGGCGCGGGTCACGGGACGGCCGCTCGGCGGCTCGGCCGCGCGCGGGATCACCTCGAAAAGTTCGGCCGCTTCCGTCCGCAATGCGGCATCGGGCGAGGCGCTCGCGCCCTCGGTGGCGGCCTGCGGGGTTGCATTCGGATCCGCCGCGGCACCGTCGGCCTGAGGCTCGACGGCGGTTTCCGCCGCCAGGTCCTCGGCCGAGGTTCCGGCCGGGCTGGCGTCGCCGTCGGCCGTCGCTTCCCTGGCCGGGTCGGTTGCGGGCAGGTCCTGCACGCCCTGCGCCTGTTCGACCACGGGTTCGTCGGCCGTCTGCGCGAAGGCGGTCGGTGCCAGCAGCACAAGCGCCGTGGTGAGATACATAAGGGGGCGGTAGGTCATCATGGCTTCCTTCGCTTGATGCAGATCACGCGCGTCGCAGGAACTATCGCCCTCCACGCGCGACAGTTCCCTGATGCAGATCAAACCTTTCCCCTTTTTCACCGGCCTTGCCGCGCAGCCGCGCGGGGTCTATGGCGCGGATATGCTGCCTGCCGACCGCCTCGACCAGATCGTGCAGCGCTTCGACTTTCTCGAGGCGCGGCTGAACGCGGGTCCCGCGCCCGACGAGATTGCGCGCGTGAGCCGCGAGTATTCCGAGCTTGGCCCGGTGGTGGCGCAGATCATGGAATGGCGCGCGGCCCAGGCCGGGCTGGCCGAGGCGCAGGCGATGCTGGCCGACCCCGACATGCGCGAGTTGGCCGAGGACGAGATTTCCCGCATGCGCGCCCGCCTGCCCGAACTGGAACAGGCGCTGCGCCTTGCACTGCTGCCGAAGGACGCCGCCGACGCCCGTCCCGCGATTCTGGAGATCCGCCCCGGCACCGGGGGCGACGAGGCCGCGCTGTTCGCGGGCGACCTGCTGCGGATGTACCAGCGCCATGCGGAGGCGCAGGGCTGGGACTTCCGCCTGCTGGACCTGGCCGAATCCGAGTTGGGCGGGGTCAAGGAGGCCGTCGCCCATATCGCCGGGGAAGGCGTCTTCGCCCGGCTGAAATACGAATCCGGCGTCCACCGGGTCCAGCGGGTGCCGGAAACGGAATCGGGCGGGCGCATCCACACCTCGGCCGCGACCGTGGCGGTGCTGCCCGAGGCCGAGGAGGTGGACATCGACATCCCCGCCGCCGACATCCGCATCGACACGATGCGCTCGTCGGGCGCGGGCGGGCAGCACGTCAACACGACGGATTCGGCCGTGCGGATCACCCACCTGCCCACCGGGATCGTGGTGACGAGTTCCGAGAAGTCGCAGCACCAGAACCGCGCCAACGCGATGGCCGTGCTGCGGGCGCGGCTTTACGACATGGAGCGGAGCCGCGCCGATGCGGAACGCGCCGCCGACCGCAAGTCGCAGGTGGGCTCGGGCGACCGCAGCGAACGCATCCGCACCTACAATTTCCCTCAGGGCCGCGTGACGGACCACCGGATCAACCTGACGCTTTACGCGCTGGACCGGGTGATGGGGGGCGACCTGACCGAGATCATCGACGCCCTGACCGCCCATGACCAGGCCGCCCGCTTGGCCGAGGCAGAAGGGTGAGCAAGGGCCGCGCGGCACTGGCCGAAGCGACCGCCCGGCTGGTCAGGGCAGGGATCGACAATGCGGCGGGCGACGCGCTGGCGCTGATGGCCCATGCGCTGGATGTCCCGCGCCATGCCCTGCGCGACGCGCTGAGCCAGCCCCTGCCGCCTGAAACCGCCGCCCGCTTCCAGGCTGCGGTGGAGGCACGGCTTGACCGGCAGCCCGTCAGCCAGATCATCGGCTTCCGCGAGTTCTGGAAGCACCGCTTCCGCGTCACCCGTGATACGCTGGACCCGCGTCCCGAAACGGAAACGCTGGTCGCCTCCGCGCTTGAACTGCCCTGGGCCTCGCTCCTCGATCTCGGCACCGGGACGGGCGCAATCCTTCTGTCGCTGCTGGCCGAGCGGCCGGGCACCCGGGGCCTGGGCGTCGATCTGTCTGACGCCGCGCTCGAGGTGGCGCGCGGGAACGCCGCCGCGCTGGGGGTAACTGCGGACTTCCGGCACTCGGACTGGTTTTCCGCCGTCGCGGATCGCTTCGACCTGATCGTCTCGAACCCGCCCTATATCGCGGTTGAGGAAATGGCGGGCCTGTCTCCCGAGGTGCGCGACTGGGAGCCCCGCGCCGCGCTGACCGACGAAGGCGACGGCCTTGGCGCCTATCGCGCCATCGCCGCAGGCGCAGTCACGCATCTGACGCCCGGCGGGTGGCTGGCGGTCGAGATCGGGCCGACGCAGGGCGCAGCGGTGTCGGCGCTTTTCGCGCGGGAGGAGATGCAGGACATCGCGATCCGCCGCGACCTCGATGGCCGCGATCGGGTGGTTCTGGCTCGGCGGGAAGCATGATTGGGCAATCTTTGTTCAATCTGTATTGAAGACATGCCGATTCCGCTTGCCTTGGCGGGGCCTGCATGGTTAGCAGGCTGCGTGACAGGGGCATGACGCCCCGCACGGGTCATCCGCACACACCGTTGCCGGAGCGTTCCGCGAATCGCCGGGCGAACTGCCCGGCTCTTGCCGCAGGATGGCGACCCCAACCGCATCCAGGCGCCCTTCGCGCCGGACCATGAACATTGGCACGATGAGATCTTCCAAGTCCCGTTCGCGCAACAAGTCCCGCAACAATCCGCGGTCGCTTGGCAACGTCGTCAACCGCGTCTTCGACAGCTCGGGGCCCGAGGGCAAGGTCCGCGGCACGCCCCAGCAGATCATCGAGAAATACCTGGCCCTTGCCCGTGACGCGCAGCTTTCAGGCGACCGCGTGGCCGAGCAGAGCTTCCTTCAGCACGCCGAGCATTACACCCGGATGCTGGGCGAAGCGCAGCGCGAGCAGGCCGAGCGGCAGGCCCAGTTCGGTGGCCAGCAGCCCGGCTTCGAGGGGCGCGAGGAGCGCAACGGCCACCCCTATAACGGCGGCCACCAGCAGGGCGAGCGCCTCGACGACCGGGGCGAGAACCGCGGCGAGGCGCGGGGCGACAGCCGGAACGAGCCCCGTGGCGAGGGCCGGAACGACGGCCGCCGCGATGATCGGAACGAAGGCCGCCAGAACGACAACCGTCAGAACCGCCGCGACGACCGCCAGAACCGGCGCGAGGACCGCGAAGGCCGCTCCGAGCGGCGCGAAGAGCGCGAGGACAGCCGCGCCGAGGAGCGCGTGGTTGCCCCCGAGTCCGTGACCCCCGAGGCCACCCCCTCCGAAGCTCCGGCCGTCGCGCCCGCGTCGGTCGAGCCCTTGGCCGATGCAGGCCAGGAGAGGGACACTGCCGTCTGCGAGCAGCCCGGTTTCCCCGAGTTCCTGCAGGCG
Source organism: Paracoccus chinensis (assembly GCF_900102885.1). Classification (GTDB taxonomy): domain Bacteria; phylum Pseudomonadota; class Alphaproteobacteria; order Rhodobacterales; family Rhodobacteraceae; genus Paracoccus; species Paracoccus chinensis. Next base: position 128,938 of record NZ_FNGE01000002.1, read on the forward strand.
CCCCTGTCGGCTCTGCCCGAGGCCCGCGGCGACGAGGACGCAGCCCCGGTCGAGACGCCCGAGAACCGGACCGAGGCACCGGAAACCGCTGAGGCGGCAGCGCCTCGTGCCCGCAAGCCCCGGGCTGCGGGTACGGCTCCGCGCCGCGCGCCCCAGCGCCGCCGCAAGGCTGGCGACGAGGGCGAGGCTGCGCCGCAGGCCCCTGAAGCGGCCGTGGACGACTAACAAGCTAACAAGCCGCAGGCTGGGCCGCGCAGCATGCGCGGCCCAGCCTGCCTTGCTGAGCCGGCTTCAGCGAGCTTTTGGCTTCAGGGGCTCGCGCCCGCTTTTCCCGTTCAGCCCGGCGCGCCAGACCGTGCCGCGTCCAGTGCGCGGGCCAGGGTGCAGAAGCGTTCCAGGTCGATTTCCTCGGCGCGAGCGGTCGGCGGGATGCCGGCCTGCCCCAGCAGTGTCTCGATCTGCGGATGCAGGCCCCGCAGCGAAGCGCGCAGCATCTTGCGGCGCTGGTTGAAGGCGGCGCGGGTGATTTCTTCCAGCAGCTTTGCATCGGCCGGAAAGCGCGGCTCGGGCAGGGCAGTGAGGTGGACCACCGCCGATTCGACCTTGGGCGCGGGCACGAAAGCCTGCGGCGGCAGGGTCAGGACGATCCTCGCCTCGCAGCGCCATTGGGCCAGGATCGCGAGCCGGCCATAGTCCTTGCCGCCGGGCTTCGCCACGATCCGCTGCGCCACCTCCTTCTGGAACATCAGCGTCAGGGACTGCCAGAAGGGCGGCCATTCGGGCGGCGTCAGCCAGCCGACCAGCAGTTCCGTCCCGATGTTGTAGGGCAGGTTCGCCGCGATGCGAACCGGAGGCCTCACATGGGCGAGCGGGTCGATCTCCAGCGCGTCGCCGTTGATCACCGTCAGGCGGCCGGGGTAGGCCCCGGCGATCTCCTGCAGTGCGGGGATGGCGCGGGCGTCCTTCTCGATCGCCAGCACGTGCCGCGCGCCTTCGGCCAGCAGCCCGCGCGTCAGGCCGCCCGGGCCGGGGCCCACCTCGATCACGTCGCATTGCGTCAGGTCGCCGGCCGCACGGGCGATGCGGGCGGTCAGGTTCAGGTCCAGCAGGAAGTTCTGCCCCAGCTGCTTCTTCGCCCGCAGGTCGTGGCGGGCGATCACCTCGCGCAGGGGGGGCAGGCCGTCAATCGCGCTCATGCCGTCGAAGCCGGGGGCATTCTGCCCCCGGACCCCCTGAGGATATTTGCAGACAGAAGATGGATCATGCCGCGCCCCGTTTCTGGGCCATGTCCCAGGCCATCCTCAGCGCGGCGATGGTGCTGGAGGAATCGGCGCGGCCCTGGCCCGCGATGTCGAAGGCGGTGCCGTGGTCAGGCGAGGTCCGCACGAAGGGCAGGCCCAGCGTGACGTTCACGCCACCCGCGAAATCCAGTGTCTTGATCGGGATCAGCCCCTGATCGTGATAGCAGGCCACCGCCGCGTCGCAGCGGGCGCGTGCGGGGGCGTGGAACATGGTGTCGGCAGGCAGGGGACCGGTGACGGCCAGCCCCTCGGCGCGCAGGCGCTGGCAGAGGGGGGCGATCCAGTCGAGTTCCTGCCGCCCCATGGCGCCGCCCTCGCCCGCGTGGGGGTTGAGGCCCGCCACGGCGATGCGCGGCGCGACGATGCCGAAGTCGCGGATCAGGCCGGCATGGGTGATGCGGATCGTGCGTTCCATCAGCTCGGGGGTCAGCGCCCCGGGCACGTCCTCCAGCGCGATGTGGATCGTGGCGGGCACGACGCGGCAGGGCGGCTGGACGGTGGTCGAGGCCAGCATCATCACCACCTCGGCGCCGCCCGCGAGATGCGCGAGATATTCGGTGTGACCCGGGAAGGCGAAGCCCGCGCCTTCCTTCAGTGCCTGCTTGCTGATCGGCAGCGTGCAGATGCCGCCGGCCTCGCCGCGCATCGCCATGGCCACGGCGCGGGCGATGACATCGATGACGCCCTGCGCGTTGGCCGGGTCAGGGCGGCCCGGCGTGGCAGAGGCGGCGAAGTCGTGGCGCAGGACGGGCAGGGTGCCCGAGGGAACGGGATCGCCCGGCGCGGCAACCTCAGCCCAAGGGGTGCCTTCGGGCAGGTGGCGCGGATCGCCGAGCCAGGCGAAGGGCACACCCGCCGCCAGCGCAGGCGCGGCGAGTTCGGGGCCGATGCCGCCGGGCTCGCCGCAGGTCAGGATCAGGGGCGCGGTCACGGGCAGCGGGTCACGGCCGCCGCATCAGCGCGTCGGCGCGCAGTTCGGCCAGGTAGGCGTCGGCGGCCAGAGTGGCCTTGCGGTTGAAGATCACAGCCCGCACATCCTCGCGCGAGCGCAGGGGCGGAGCCCCATCCCCCGCGACCCCTGCCGCCTGAGCCGCGTCCGAGGCCGCGTTCTGCGCGTTCGGGGCCTCGGCGGCCCCCGCGGCGGGGGCCTCCTCGCGCCGCGCGGGCACGGGCAGGCCGGGCAACGTGGTCGAGGGAGTCGTGTCCGCGATCAGCGAGGGCGTGCGGTCGCAGAGCATCACCAGACGCACGCCCGCGCCATAGTCGATGATCGTCCCCTCGTTCGGGTCCAGCGAGGCCAGCCGCTGCGCCACGTCCAGCGGCACCGCGTCCAGCGATTGCGTCTGGCGCCGGATCACGTCGCCAGGAATGCGGTTCGCCTCGACATAGACCGTCTCGCAGCTGTCGGCGACGGACAGGATGCGTGCGCCTTCCGCCGCCGAGGGCAGGGAAAGCTCGACGTAATCCACCGTCTGCGCCTCGGCGCCCGCGCGCAGGCGTCCGCGCGTGTCGCGCAGGAAGAACAGGACCACCGCCCCCTGCACCGTCAGCGGCTGGCTGATCGAGCCCGGCTGCAGGCCGAGGATGATGTTGCGCAGGCCGGGGGCAAGGTTTTCCAAGGGTGTCCAGGGCACCTGCCCGCCCTGCGCGGCCGAGGGGACGGCCGAATACTGTCGCGCGGCGGCCGAGAATTCACCGGCACTTGTCACGGTTTCCGACAAGCGCTGGGCCAGTGCCAGGGCCGCCTGCTCCTGCCCCGGAGGCGCGGGGATCACCAGTTCGGACACCAGAACCTGGGTGACGATGGGGGTCTCGATCTCGCGCGTCAGCTCCTGCTCGACCTCGCGGTCGCTGACGGTGATGGTGGGGACGATGCGCTGGCGGACGACCTCGCGCCAGGCGACGCCCGCGCGGACGAAGTCGCGGTAGGCCTGGCGGTCCACGCCCTCGCGGGCCAGCGCCTCGGTGAAGGCCTCGATGCTGAGGTTCGCGCGGCCCGCGAATTCCGCCAGGCCCTGTTCCAGCCCCTGGTCGGTGACGGCAATGCCCATCTGCCTGGCCGCCTGCAGCTTCAGTCGGTCGTCGATCAGGGCCTGCAGCGCGGCCTCGCGGTTGGCGTCGGGGGCGCGCAGGATTTCAAGGAAGCGGACGCGCTGGTCCAGTTCATACTGCGTCACGGCCGAGTTGTTGACATAGGCGACCGGCGACAGCGGCCCGGCCTGCGTCAGGGCGGGCAGGGCCGTCGCGGCCAGCAGCACCGCCATCGTCGTCGCGTGAATCATCCGCCGCATTGTCGCCTCATCCTCGTTCTTGCGCGCCAACCTAGCGCAGGCAGGACCGCCGCGCCACCGGGGCCGCGCCCGTGTCGCGCGGACGGCCGAAGCCGCCCAGCCGCACCGACAGTCCCACGTCCGTATCCGCCCGCACCGTGTCCGACGAGGTGAAGCGGCGCGACACCGACAGGTCCACGGTCACGCATTCGTTGCGGTATTCCAGCCCCAGCTCGGCCTTCTGCGCCCGGTCGGCGACGAAGTCGTAGCGCGTCTCGGCCGTCGCCTTCCACCCCTGGGCCACCTGCCAGCCGGTGGCGGCGGTCAGTTCTGACACGTCGCGGGCCTCTCCCTCCTCGGTCACGGCGTCGATCCACAGGTAGCCTGCCGACAGCTCGAACCCCGGCTTGAGCCAGCCCAGACGCAGCTCGTCCCGGCTGAGGTTCAGGTCGCTGTCGAACAGCGCGCGGTTGGCGATGGCAAGCCCGCCGGCGCCCGAATAGGTGGCCGACAGAAGCCAGTCGGACTGGCGGCCCGCCAGCACCTCGCCATAGCGCTCGAAGGCCGGGTCGGGGTCGGCGCGCAGCACGCGGCCCGCGGTCAGGCCCAGGGACCAGCCTGCCGGGTCGATGCGCGTCCAGGTCACACCGAGGTTCGCGCGCAGGCCCCCTTCCACGGCATCGCGGCCGGGCAGGCGGTCGAGGGCGAACAGGTTGCCCTCGTCGAACTCGACCAGGCGCGAATCCTCGTTCGGGACGCGGTCCTCGTCGTCGATGTCGGGGGACCAGACGACCTGCAGCACGGGCTCCAGCAGATGCGCGGCCCCGCCCCGCCGCGCCAGCAGGGGCCAGCGCAGTTCCACCGCGCCGATCGGGATGGCGCGGGCTTCCGTGCCGTCGAAGCGGCTGTCGTCGCGGATGCGGTAAAGGTCGGCATCCAGCCGTGCCTGCGCCGCCGCGACGAAGCCCCCTGCCAGGACCTGGCTGCGGCGCCAGTCCAGCCGCGCCGAGGCCCGCGCCATGTCGCGCCCGGCGATGTCGGCCCCGGAATCGCGCTGGTGGGCATGGACGGAAAACTGCAGCCCCGCTTCCCCGCCGATCAGGGCAGGGCGGACCCGGCGTTCCCACAGGGCGTCGGCCACGAGGCCGGGCGAGGTTGCCTCGTCCTCATCCTCGCGCAACGTCTCGTAGCGGCCGACGCGGGCGGTCAGCAGGCGGTCGCGCAGCACGCGGTCCAGGGTCAGCCCGCTCCACAGCCGGTCGGCGTCGGTGATGTCGTAGTCCAGCAGGTAGGCACGGTCCGAGGCGGTCTGGACCTGCAGCCCCAGCCGGTAGTCGCGGGGCAGCCGGAAGGCGGCCGCACCGAACAGGTAGCCGCGGGTGCCTTCTTCCAGGTCGTCATCGCTGAGGGCGCCGTTGATCTCGGCCGCGCCGTTGGTGAAGGCCTGGCGATAGCGCAGGCCAAGCGTCGCCGTGCGGCTGGCCGAGACATAGGGCGTCAGGGTCAGGTCCGCGCTGTCGCCCAGCGTGATGAAGTAGGGCAGCATCACCCCGAAGCCCAGGCCCGAGGTCGTGCGGAAGCGCGGCTGCAGGAAGCCCGTCATCCGCTCGACCGTGGGATCGGGGGCGGACAGCAGAGGCAGGGTGGCGATGGGCAGGCCGAAGGCGCGGAACTGAGGCCGGTCGAAATGGATGCGCCGGGTTTCGGCGTCATGGGTGATGCGTCGGGCCCGGATCTCCCACAAGGGCGTGGGATCGCTGGCGCAGACCTGGCAGGAGGAGGCGACCACATGGGTCAGCGTGGTCATGCGGCCCTGGCCCGTGCGGCGCACCTCGGCCGCGGCGAACTGCAGCTCGCGCGCAAGGACCAGCCGCGCGCCGGTCAGCAGGCCGTCCTGCAGGTCCTCGTCCAGTTGCGCGGCATCGGCGACCAGCACGGCCTCCGACGGGGTGCCGGCAAGGCCGGGCTCGGACAGGTGGATCGGCCCCTCGATCGCCAGCGTCCCGGCATTGCCGTCGTAGATCACCCGCTCGGCGATCAGGCGCGCACCGCGGAACCAGATCACAACCCCGCCCGAGGCGGTCAGGACCTGGTTTCCCGACAGCTCGACATGGTCGGCCAGCAGCGTGGCCGCATCCTCGGGTCCGGGAGGCGCCTCGCCCCGCGCAGGGGGGCGGCGGGGCGTGATCACGACCGGGGGCGGGGTGAAGCTGGTGCCGTCCGCCAGCCGGTCGCCCGCCTGCATCGACCGGGTCGGGGCAAGCGCCGGGCCGGGGCGGTCGATCAGGGATGCCACGCCCGGCGATTGCGCGGCGGCCGGACTGGCCAGCGCCAGCGCGACCGCCATCGTGAGGGCGGCGCGGCGGGCAGGGGGAAGGGCAGCGCGGGTCATCATTCCTCCAGCCGCAGAAGGACCGTCAGTGCCAGAAGCGCCGCCACCAGAGGGGGCGTGAAGGCGGCAAAGGCGGGGGGCACCTCGCCCGCCTCGCCCAGCACCTGCGTCAGGTTGCGCAGGAAGAACAGCGCAACGCCCGCGATGAAGGCGGTCAGCACCAGCATCCCGCTGCGCCGCCCGCGCATGGGGCGCATGGTGAAGACGGCCGCGACCATGACCATCGCGCCCATCAGGAAGGGCCGGGCCAGTTCCATCATCAGCCAGACCTTGTGGCGCAGGGCGGAAAAGCCCGCGCGTTCGAGCCCGCGGATGAAGTCGGGCAGTTGCCAGATCGGCACCGCCTCGGGCGCGCCGAAGCCGTCGCGGATGCGGGCGGCGGTCAGTTCGGTGGGCAGCGTCAGCCCCGGCAGCGCCATGGCGGCGCTTTCCGGGTTCGCCGCGCCAAGGGGCCATTCCTTGACGCCGTTCAGCGCCCAGGCGCCGTCCACCAGCCGGGCCGATTGCGCGACAATGCGGCGCACGGGGCCGCGCGTGTCGTCGAAGACCAGAAAGGTCGCGTCGTAAAGCGTGGTCGCATCGGGGCTGGCGCGCGAGGCGCGGATCACGATCTGGCCGCCGTCCTCGCCCGTTCCCGCGGCGCCTGCGGGCACGCCCTGACGCAGCCAGACGGCGCCGCGCCCCAGCGAGATGGTCTGCGGCACCTCGCCCGCCGCGCGCGCGGTGGCCTCGTCGTAGCGCTTGGTGGTGGCGGCGACCATCGGGTTCATGACGCTGACAAGGACCGCCCCCAGCACCACGGCCGTGATCGTCGGCGCCCAGAGGATGCGCAGTCCCGACCGCCCGGCCGCGCGGATCGCCACCATTTCGGAACTGCGCGACAGGCCCAGGAACAGCGCGATCCCCGCCAGCAGCGCCAGCAGCGGCAGGATGCCGTAAAGGCTTGCGGTGATGTTCAGCGCGGCCAGCCCGGCCAGCCCCACCAGCCCGATGTCGCGGCCACCGAAACGGCGGATTTCCTCGATGATGTCGATCAGGAACAGGATCGCCACGAAGACCCCGAAGACCACGAGGAACTGGCGCAGGAAGCGCCGGGCGACATAGCGCTGCAGGATCATGTCGCGGCCCCGGGCGCGGCCTCGGCCGGACGCATCCGGCGCGGGCGGGCGGCGGTCCAGAGCGTGGCCGCGATGATCCCCGCCCCGGCCAGCGCGGGCAGGTAGAGCAGCGGCCAGGTCTCGGGCGCCTTGGCCGCGCGGGTGGCGGCGGCCGTCTGCAGGAAATGCACGACCAGCAGCGCGACCACGGCCCAGATCACCTGCCGCCACACGCCGAAGCGTGAAAAGCCCCCCAGCAGCAGCATCGAAAAGCCCAGCAGCGCCCCGATGGGCGCCAGCAGGGGCTGGGCCAGCCGCTCGTGCGCCTCGGCCCGCGCGCGGTCTGGGGTGGCACCGGTCGCAGCCAGCAGCTCGGCGTCGGGGTTCAGAAGGCGGGGCGTCGAATAGTCGCGCAGGTCGCGCCCCCGCCGCGCGCTGGCCGAGAAGAGCCCGCCGATGTCATGGGTGAGATCGGCAAAGCGCGTCGTGGACAGGCGCGGCTCAAGCCCCGGCGCACTGCGAAGGGTCTGGACCATGCCGCGCGCCATCGCCAGCCGGGGGCCGTCCTCGCTGCGCAGGACCAGCGCCTCCTCGGCGGTGTAGATGGTCTGGCTGGCCGGGTCGCGCGCGTCCTCGAGGAACAGGTCGATCAGCCGCCCGTCCGGGGCGATCTCGCCGATGAACAGCGTCACGCCGTCGGACGGGTACTGGAAGGCGCCCGGCCGCAGGAAGCGGGCGGTCACGTTCTCGGCGATGTCGGCCTGGCGCTCGGCCAGCCGGGTCCGCGCCATCGGCACCAGCCCATGCGCCAGCACCGCCACCATCAGGGCCACCAGAAGCCCGAAGACCAGCGCCGGCCGCGCCATCCGCCAGGGCGAAAGCCCCGCCGCCTGCATCACCGTCAGTTCGGACTCCGACGCCAGCCGGTTCGTCCCGTAGGCTGTCGCAGCGAAGGCCGCCACGGGTAGCACCAGTGCAATCACCACGGGCAGCGTCAGGGCGGTGAATTCCAGCACCACCAGCGCCGTCTGGCCGTCCTGGATCAATTGCTCGAACAGCCGCACGGCGCGGTTGATCCAGTAGACCGACACCAGCACCAGCGCGAAGAACCCGAACTGGGTCAGGAACTGCGACAGCATGTATCGGTCGATCCGGGTCATGTCCCATCCTGGCTCGGGTGGCTTCCTGCTTATCCGCCCCGGTGCCGCCGCGAAAGCCCTGCGAGGCTCCGGGCCGTCTGGTCAAGGCGCGGGGGCGGGTCTAGGGTCGGGAACGCTTCCGAACCGAAGGCTCCTGCGCGATGACCCATCCCGTCGAAATCCGATTCCAGCCCCTTGCCGATGCCGACCTGTCCGCCCGCCCCGGCAGGCTGGTCCTGGTCCTGGACGACCGCGCGCAACTGCCCAAGGGCCTGCCGCAGGCCGCCCGCAAGGCGCTGGGCCGCGCGGTCGCGGCGAAAGCCTGGGCCGAGCTCAAACCGGGCGCGGCGATGGAGATCGCCTTTCCCGCGGGCCTCGCCGCCGAGGCCGTGCAGTTGATCCGCCTGCCGCGCGGCGCGGATGCGGCCCTGGCCCGCAAGGCGGGCGCGGCCATCGGAGCGCGCATGGGCAAGGGCGAGGTGACGGTGGTCTGCGGCGCCCGCTGCCCGGTGTCCGAGCTGACGCTGGGCCTCGCGTTGCGGGGCTACGAGTTCTCGGCCTACAAGTCCTCGCCCCAGGCCGACGAGACGAAGCCCGCCGAGGATGTCCCCGCCGCCGAACCCCAGAGCGTCACCCACGGCACCGCCCCCGAGGCACGCCTAAGCGATGCCGCCGCTGTCGAGCCAGCGCCTGCCGACGAACCGCGGGACCAGCCCGCCGAGCCGCCGCAGCCCGAAAAGGCCCGCGTCACCGTCCTGTGCGACGACCCCGAGGCGGCTGCCCGCGACGCCCAGTCCGGCGCGGCCCTGGCCGAAGGCGTGTTCTTCACCCGAGACCTCGTGAACGAGCCCGCCAACGTCCTGACCACCACCGATTTTGCCGACCGCCTGCTGGCGATGCGCGAACTTGGCCTCGAGGTCGAGGTTCTGGACGAGGAGGAGCTGACCCGCCTCGGAATGCGGGCGCTGCTGGCCGTGGGGCAGGGCTCGGAAAGCCCCTCCAAGGTCGTCGTCATGCGCTGGCAGGGCGGCGGAGAGGAAGCTCCCTTCGCCCTGGTCGGCAAGGGCGTCGTCTTCGACACCGGCGGCATCTCGATCAAGCCCGCGCAGGGGATGGAGGAGATGACGATGGACATGGGCGGCGCGGGCGTCGTCGCGGGCGTCATGCGGACGCTCGCCCTGCGCCGCGCCAGGGCCAATGTCGTGGGCCTTGTCGGTCTGGTCGAGAACATGCCCGACGGCCGCGCCCAGCGGCCTGGCGACATCGTGCGGTCCATGAAGGGCGACACGATCGAGGTCGTGAACACCGACGCCGAGGGGCGCATGGTGCTGGCCGACGTGCTCTGGTACGCGCAGGACCGCTTCCAGCCTGCGGCGGTGGTGAACCTCGCCACCCTGACAGGCGCCGTCATCATCGCGCTGGGCCATGACAAGGCCGGGCTGTTCAGCAACGACGACGGGCTTGCGGGCGACCTGCTGAAGGCCGCTGACGCCGCGGGCGAGGGCCTGTGGCGCTTGCCGCTGGCACCCGCCTATGACGACCTCATCAAGTCGCGGCTGGCGGACATGAAGAACTCCGGCGGCCGCCCTGCCGGTTCGATCACCGCGGCGCAGTTCCTGCAGCGCTTCATCCGCAAGGACACGCCTTGGGCGCATCTGGACATCGCCGGCGTGACGCTGCCGCCCGGGGAAACGACGCTCGCGCCCAAGGGGCCGACCGGCTGGGGCGTGATGACGCTCGATCGCCTGATCCGCGACCGCTTCGAGGCGAAGTAAGGCCGCAGCAGCTTGGGCAACGCGCTGTTCTATCACCTGACGCGCTCGACGGCCGAGGCGCTGGTGCCGTCCCTGATCGCCAAGTCACGGCAGGCGGGCTGGCGGGTGGAACTGCGCGGCGCCGAAGCCGCGCGGATGGCGCGGCTGGACGAGTTGCTGTGGCAGGGCGACGGCTTCCTGCCGCACGGACTGGCGGGCGGCCCGCATGACGCGATGCAGCCGGTGCTGCTGACGGTGGCGGGGCAGGGAACGACGGGGGCCGACTGCCTGATCGCCATCGACGGGGCCGGGGTGGACCCGGCCGAATGCGCAACGGCGCAGCGCGTCTGCATCGTCTTTGACGGCAACGACGACAGTGCGTTGAACGTCGCACGCAGCCAGTGGCGAACGCTCACCGGCGCGGGTGTCCCCGCGGAATACTGGTCCGAGGCCGGCGGGCGCTGGGAAAAGAAGCGCTGACGCCGCCCGTGCCTCAGCTGCGCCTTTGCCCGACCGGAAAGTCTTTCTTCTTCGTCCAAGTATCCCGGGGGTCCGGGGGCTGGCTCCCGGCCGACGTCACCGTTCCAGCACCAGCGTGCCGCCCTCGAACCCGACGCGGGCGAATCGGCTGAGATAGTCCATCCCCAGAAGCGAGCGATCCACCTCGCCGCGGATCACGAGCGCGGGGACGTTCTCGTCCAGGATCTCGCCGATGGCGACGCTGTCCAGCCGCACGGTCGCGGTCGGCACCAGTCCGTTGGCGGTCCGGGCGCGGCCGGCAAAGACCAGACGGTCCAGGTCGATGCCGACCCGCTCGGCGTCGCGCGGCCGCAGCGCGATCGAGGAAGCGCCGGTGTCCACCACAAAGCGCACGGGAACGCCGTTCAGCTCGGCCGTCAGGTGGAAATGGCCGTCCGGTCCGACCGGCACTTCGATCCGCGTGGGGCTGACGACCGCCTGGCGCGGCAAGACGTCGCGCCGGACGTCCTCCCACAACCCGGCGGCAGCGACAACGGCGACGAAGATCAGCCCCCAGGCCACCACCGCGCGCGAGGCCGAGCCTGCGTCGCGGCGGAACTCCACCACCAGGAATCCTCCAAGCGCCACCAGCAGCAGCGCAAGAAAGACCAGGCGGGCAGGATCGGCGATCATGGGGCGGGGCTCCTCGGTCGCGGGGGGCGTCGCGCCACATCTTGGGTGCGCGGGGGCCAGGCGCCAGTGCGGACCATCATTTTTCGGCGGGACGGCACCGGTCGCGCCCGGACGCGCGGCTGTGACTGCAAAAGGCCTTTCGGCGGCCGCGCGCTGTCCTTATATGCATCCAGGCGGCCGTCCGCAGACATCCGCCGCAGGGGCCCATCGGCCCGACAACGGAGAGAGACGATGCACGCACCTTCACCCATGGCGCTTCTTCTGATCGCCATTGTCGTCCTGGTCCTGTTCGGCCGGGGCAAGGTTTCGTCCCTGATGGGCGAGGTCGGCAAGGGCATCACCGCCTTCAAGCGCGGCGTTCGCGACGGTGCCGAGGAAATCGAGCGCCCGGTCGAGACCCCGGCCGAGCGCGCCGCCGTGACGGCCGAGCATACCGCCGACGATCTCGAACTGCGCGCCGCCAGGGCCCGCGCCGAGGCCGACCGCATCCAGGCCGAGGCCGAGGCCGCCCGCACCCGCCGGGCCGACGCGCTGCGTGACGTGACGCCGCGCGACGCCGACCGCCTGTAATCGGGCGGGACAGGCAGGCAAGCCATGCTGGATGTCGGCTGGACCGAGCTTCTGCTGATCGGCGTGGTGGCGCTGATCGTCGTCGGCCCCAAGGATCTGCCGGTGATGTTCCACGCGCTGGGCCGGATCACGGCCCGGGCACGGGGCATGGCGCGCGAGTTCTCCTCGGCGATGGAGGACGCGGCCAAGGCGTCGGGTATCCAGGAGGCGACAAAGGACCTGCGCGACCTGCAGAAGATGACCAATCCGCGCGCCATGGGGCTGGACGCACTGGGCCGCGCCGCCGACAAGTTCGAGAAATGGGACCCGCTGCAGCCCGTGCGCGAGGCGGCCTCGGCCGTTCCCGATCCGGCCGCGCCGCCGCCCGCCGCGCCTCCCAAGGCGACCCCCGTGACGCCTGCGCCCGCCCCGGTGCCTGCCGCCAGCGGCGCACCTTCGGCCGAACCGCAGCCCGGCGCCCGGCGCCTGCACGCGGTTCGCCGCACCGACCGGAGCTGAGGCTTGGCCCAACGTCCTGACGACATCGACGACAGCTCGGCCCCCCTGATCGAGCATCTGGCCGAATTGCGCACCCGCCTGATCTGGTCGGTGCTGGCCTTCGTCATGGCCGCGATCCTGTGCTATTTCGTGTGGCAGCCGGTCTTCAACTTCCTGACCCACCCGATCTGCGGGGCGCTGGCCAAGCGCGGGCAGGAATGCGGGCTGATCATGCTGAAGGTGCAGGAAGGCTTCTTCCTGGCCATGCAGATCGCCATGTTCGGCGGCTTCATCCTGGCCTTCCCGGTGATCGCCTATCAGTTGTGGCGCTTCATCGCGCCAGGGCTCTACCGCTCGGAAAAGCAGGCCTTCCTGCCCTTCCTCATCGCCTCGCCGGTGATGTTCGCCTTGGGCGCGGGATTCGCCTATTTCGTCATCCTGCCCTGGGCCTTCGACTTCTTCCTCGGCTTCCAGAGCGGACCTTTGGCCCTGCCCGACGACCCGGCCCAGCCGGTGACGAGCGATCCCGAGATGGCGGGCATCGTCTTTCAGGGCTCGATCAGCGAATACCTGTCGCTGACGACCAAGTTCATCCTGGCCTTCGGCCTGTCCTTCCAGCTGCCGGTGGCGCTGACGCTGATGGGCAAGGCCGGGCTGGTGTCGGCCGCGGGTCTCGCATCCATGCGGCGTTATGCGATCGTGCTGATCCTGGTGCTGGCCGCCATGGTGACGCCGCCCGACATCGTCAGCCAGATCGTGCTGTTTTCCGTGATCTACGCGCTTTACGAGGTGGCGATCCAGCTTGTGCGCCGGATCGAGGCCAAGCGCGAGGCGCAGTTGCGTGCAGAAGGGTTGTGGGTCGATGTTGATGACGAGTGATCCGGCGCTGACGCGCATCGCCGACGCGCTGGACCGCTTGTCGCCGCCGCCCGCCGCGATTCCCAGCTTCACGGAAGCCGACGCCTATGTCTGGCACACCGGCCCCGACCGGCTGGAGCCCGTGCGCCGCGTGGCTCGTGTCCCGCTGGACCAGCTGGTCGGCATCGACCGCGCCCGCGACACGCTGCTGGCCAACACCCTGCAGTTCGCGCGCGGCCATGCCGCCAACAACGCACTGCTCTGGGGCGCGCGGGGGATGGGCAAGTCCTCGCTGGTCAAGGCGGCTCATGCCGAGGCCGTGGCGCAGGGCCTGCCCCTCGTGCTGGTCGAGATCAGCCGTGACGACCTCGACTCGGTCGGGCGGTTGCTGGCGATCCTCGGCGACAGCGACCGCCGCTTCCTGCTGTTCGCGGACGATCTCTCGTTTTCCAGCGACGACGCGCAGTACAAGTCCTTGAAGGCGGTGCTGGACGGCGGCCTTTCGGGTCGTCCGCCGAATGTGGTGCTGTATGCGACCTCGAACCGGCGCCACCTGATGCCGCGCGACATGATCGACAACGAGCGCGCGACTGCCATCCATCCGGGCGAGGCGGTCGAGGAAAAGGTTTCGCTGTCCGACCGCTTCGGGCTGTGGCTCGGGTTCCACCCCTGCGGGCAGGATGAATATTTCGCCATGATCCAGGGCTATTGCGCGGCCTACGGGCTGGACGTGGCGCCCGAGGTGCTGCGTGCCGAGGCGATCGAATGGCAGGCCACGCGCGGGGCGCGCTCGGGCCGCGTGGCCTGGCAGTTCTTCACGGATCTTGCTGGCCGCAAGGGGCTGGCGCTCTAGGCCGCTAACCGGGTGGTAAGATTTGCCTGCGACAGTCGTGGCAGGAAACCACGGCGATTCGGACAGGCGATGCAGGGCGCGGCGGACAGCACGGATGCGACGGCGCGTGGCAGCCTGGTGCTGCGGCGCCATGTCGCTGCCCTGACCGCAGGGCGCCGCGCCATGCGATCGGCAGAGGAGACTGCGCAGCCATCCGCCGGCGCGCCTGTCCAGCGTTCGCCCGAGCGGATCATTTCTGGCGCGATCGGGCGCGCGGCCGAGCGGGTGCATGGCCTGCCCCTGTTCTTCGACCGTGTGGAAGTCCGGCAGGCCGGGCTGGCGGAACTTGGCGAGGTCCTGCCCGAGGCGGCGCTGATCCTCGTGGCCGAGGGTCCGGCTGAGGCCTTGGGCGCGGTGGCGATCTGCCCGGGGCTGCTCGCCTCGGTGATCGAGATGCAGGCGGTGGGGCGCGTCTCGTCGCGCGCCGCGCCGATGCGCCGTCCCACGCGGACCGATGGCGCGATCTGCGCCGATCTCGTGAACGCCTGCCTGTTCGAACTGGGCGACGAGCTTGCCGCGCTGCCGGGGTTCGAAGGGCTTCGCGGCTTCCGTTACGCCAGCTTCCTGGACGACCCGCGCCCCTTGGGCCTCATGCTCGAGGATACGGCCTTTCACCTGCTGTCGCTTCGGCTGCGGGCAGGGGACGCGGGGCAGCGCGACGGGCGCATGGTCATCGCGCTTCCGGTAACCCCGGCGGCCCTTCGTCCCGCAGCAAGACCCGTGCTGCCCGAACCCGAGCCCGAAGGCCCTCAGCCCGGGGCGGCCGGCGATGACCGGCCGAGGGACTCGCTGGCCGCTGTGGTCAGGTCCGTTCCCATCGACCTGGTCGGCGTCCTCTGCCGGCGCATGATCTCGCTGGGAGAATTGCGCGGCCTGTCGCCTGGGGACACGATCGTTCTGCCGGCGGATATCCTCGGCGCCGCGACGCTCGAGACGACGGTGGGGCAGGTCCTGTTCCGGGGCAAGCTGGGCGAGCTCGCAGGCCGCCACGCCTTGCGGCTGCTCGGCGGCAACGAGGCGAAGACTCCGGCCGCGAGCGGCTGGACCGAGCACCAGCAGGCGCCGCTCCCTGCCCTGACGCATGAGCCCCCCATTGCCGATCTGGAGGACCCGGATGCCTTCCGGGAAGGCAAAGCCATGTTGCCTGTGGAGCCATCAGGGCTGATTTCGGAGCCCCAGGCTGCGATATCCGGCTAGCTGGCTGGGGCTGCATTTTTCAGGTATTCACCTGGAACAGCCATCCGAACGAAGCGGTGGGCGAGTGCCGTATCGGCGAGAAGCTGCAGTTCCGGCGTCGTCCTGTGCGTCCCTCTCCCTCTTACCCTGCCAAGGCGATCCGTCCACCGGGCAGGCGGATGACCCGGCCTTCGAGTTCCAGGTCGAGAAGTGCGGGGGCGAGACAGGCGGGCGAGATGCCGAGGTCGCGGATCACGCTGTCTTCCTCGGCGGGCGAGGGGCCGAGAAGGTCAAGCAACCGAACCTTCAGGTCGCGGTTGCCTGCATCGGCAGGCGCGACGTGAAGTACTCCCGGTTCTGCCTGCTTTCCGGCAGAGCGATGGTGATCTGCGTGGCCGGTGTACTCAGTTCTCTGAGCAGGTCTTCCCGGAAGGGCTCCTTCGGCCATGTCCCGCGCGGCAGGTCTGCGGGGGACCGACGACCTGCCCCCTGCCTCGCCTTGGCTGTGAAAGGCTTCACCAGTTGGCCGGTCCGCACCTGCCTGGCGCTCGAAGCGCAGCATCGCGCCACTGGCCTCAAGGGCTGCGATCACATCCTCGGCGTTGCGTATCAGGGTCGCGCCGTCTCGGATCAGGGCGTTGCAGCCTGCCGCGCGGGCATCCAGCGGATGGCCGGGAACGGCCATGATCTCGCGCCCCTGGTCGGCGCCGCAGCGCGCGGTGATGAGGCTGCCCGAGCGATGGGCGGCCTCGATCACCACCACGCCCGCCGACAGGCCCGAAACGATCCGGTTGCGGGCAGGGAAGTGGCGGGCGACCGGCTCGACACCGGGCGGCTGCTCGCTCAGAAGGCAGCCGTTCTCGACGATGCGGTCGGCCAGGGCGCGGTTCTCGGCCGGGTAGACGATGTCGATGCCGCCCGCCATGACGGCAATCGTGCCCGCGTCGCAGCTTGCCTCATGCGCGGCGGTGTCGACGCCGCGTGCCAAGCCTGCCGTCACCGCCAGCCCCGCCTCGGCCAGTCTTCGTGCGAGACCCCGCGCCATGCGCAGCCCCAGCGAGGAGGCGTTGCGTGCCCCGATCACGGCGATGGCCGGGCGCTCCAGCGCCTCGGTTCGTCCGCGCATCCACAGGACCGGGGGCGCGTCCGGGATCGTCGCCAGCAGGGGCGGATAGGCCGCGTCGTCGAAGCGGATCAGCCGTGCGCCGACCCGTCGGCCCGCGGCAAGCTCGGCATGGGCGACGCCCGAGGGGCAGGGCTCATAGCCCTCGATCCCCGCCTCGGCGGCAATGCGGGGCAGAGCCTCCAGAGCGGCCAACGCGCTGCCATGCTCGGCCAGAAGGCGGTGGAAGGTCGCCGGTCCCACGCGGCGAGAGCGGATGAGGCGAAGGACCGCAAGGTCATCTTCCCTCGGGGTGGGTGGGGCTTCGGGGGTAACGAGAGAAAACGATCGCGCCTGCAAAACCGGCCCCTGCCTCATCCGCAGAACCGGTCTCGCATGGATTTGGTTAAGATTCGGTTAGCGCCGCCCGGTCACGCCGCCGAGCCGCCGACCGTCAGTCCGCCGATCAGCAGCGTGGGCTGGCCCACGCCCACCGGCACCCACTGGCCCTGCTTGCCGCAGTTGCCGACGCCGGGGTCCAGCGCGAGGTCGTTGCCGACCGCCCGGATCTGGCGCAGCGCGGTCGCGCCGTCTCCGATCAGGGTCGCGCCGCGAATCGGCTCGCCCACCTCGCCGTTGCGGACGCGGTAAGCCTCGGTGCAGGAGAAGACGAACTTGCCGTTGGTGATGTCCACCTGACCCCCGCCGAAGCCCACGGCGTAGATGCCGTCCTTCAGGTCCGACAGGATCGTGGCGGGATCGTCGGTGCCGGGATCCATCATCGTGTTCGTCATGCGCGGCATCGGCGCATGGGCGTGGCTTTCGCGCCGCCCGTTGCCCGTGGGCGCGACCCCCATCAGCCGGGCGTTCTGGCGGTCCTGCAGGTATCCCACGAGAATGCCGTCCTCGATCAGCACGTTGCGCTGGGGCGGCGTGCCCTCGTCGTCCACGGTGATCGAGCCGCGCCGGTCGGGCAGGGTGCCGTCGTCCACCACCGTGACACCCGGCGCCGCGATCCGCTGGCCCATCAGCCCCGAGAAGGCCGAGGCCTTCTTGCGGTTGAAATCGCCCTCAAGCCCATGGCCCACCGCCTCGTGCAGAAGGATGCCCGGCCAGCCCGGCCCCAGCACCACGTCCATGACGCCCGCGGGCGCGGGGACGGATCGCAGGTTGACCTGCGCGATCCGCAGTGCCTCGCGCACGAGGCCCTGCCAATGCGAAGGCTCCATCAGGGCGGACAGACCGAATCGGCCACCCCCGCCCGCGGTTCCGGTCTCGCGGCGGGCATTCGATTCGACGATCACCGACACGTTCAGCCGCGCCATGGGACGGATGTCGGACACGATCCCGCCCTCGGGGCGCAGGATCACGACCTCCTGCAGCGAGGAGGCGAGCGAGGCTGTCACCTGCACCACGCGCGGGTCGAGGTCACGGGCAAAGGCGTCGATGTCGCGCAGGGTGGCGATGCGGGCGCCGAATTCGATCCCGCCGACCGGGTCGGCATCCGTGTAAAGCCGCGGCCCCGGCCCGGCGGGCGGAGGCGCCATCGTGCCGCCGCCGTTCCCCACGGCCAGCCGCGCCATGGCGGCGGCGTCGCGCAGGGCCTGTTCGGTGATGTCCGTGGAATGGGCATAGCCCGTGACCTCGCCCCGCACGGCCCGCAGGCCGAAGCCCTGCGAGGCGTTGTAGCCCGCGCTGCGCAGCCGCCCGTCGTCGAAGACCAGGCTTTCGCCGCGGGCGCGTTCCAGGAACAGTTCCCCGTCGTCGGCGCCCGCCGTGGCGTCGCGCAGGATGGCAAGGGCCCGGTCAGGGTCGATCAGGTCGGCGAAGGGGTCGAAGCGATCACTCATGATTGCTACCGGAGGTAGGGGTTTTTTGGGGCCAAGTCGATAGCAATGGCTTGTCCGGTGGCGTCAGATGTGGTTGTGACAACATGACGCGATGGGGAGAGGGGGGCCGTCCGCGGCCGCCCCGACCGGACCCTGTCGAGACGCAGGACAGAACGGGAATCGACGAATGGCGAACTGGGCAAGGGGCCGCGTGACGGCAGGGCTGATGGCGGCGGGCCTCGTCGCGGCGAACCTGGCGATGACGGGCACGGCGATGGCGCAGGATGTGCTGGGCGAGCTGCCGATCATCGGCAAGCCCGAGCCCGGCGCGATCGGGTTCCAGCCCGCGTCCAGCCCGCTGGCGCATGACCAGCAGTGGCTGGACCGCTTCGTGCTGTGGATCATCACGGTCATCACGATCATCGTCTGCCTGCTGATCCTGTGGTGCATCGTCCGCTTCAACCGCCGCGCCAACCCGGTGCCCGCGCGCTTCACCCACAACACCCCGGTCGAGGTCCTGTGGACGGTCACGCCGGTCCTGATCCTGCTGACCATCGGCATCTTCTCGCTGCCGGCGCTGTTCCGCCAGCAGGAAATGCCTTCGGACCCGGACCTAGTCATCAAGACCATCGGTCACCAGTGGTACTGGTCCTATGAATACCCGAACGACGGCATCGCCTTCGACGCGCTGATGCTGGCGCGCGAGGAGCTGGGCGATTACGGCTATACCGAGGACGAATACCTGCTGGCGACGGACAACGCCGTCGTGGTTCCGGTCGGCGCGACCGTGCTGATGCAGGTGACGGCCACCGACGTGATCCATTCCTGGACGATCCCCGCCTTTGCCGTGAAGCAGGACGCCGTTCCGGGCCGCATCGCGCAGCTGTGGTTCGAGGCGGACAAGGAAGGCGTCTATTTCGGCCAGTGCTCGGAGCTTTGCGGCATCAACCACGCCTACATGCCGATCGTGGTGAAGGCCGTCAGCCAGGAGAAGTACGACGCCTGGCTGGCCGAGGCCCAGACCACCTTCGCCGCCGACGCTTCGGATCACCTGCCCGCCGCGCCCGTGCGGCTGGCCCAAGCGAACTGACCAGGGCGGTGAGCGACATCCGCGCATATGATTCCTCGTCCCCCCGCATCGCGGCCGGGGGCGAGGGCGAGTTCGGCGATTATGTCGCGCTGCTCAAGCCGCGCGTCATGTCGCTGGTCGTCTTCACGGCCTTTGTCGGGCTGTATGTGGCGCCCGTGTCGGTGAACCCGGTCGTGGCTTTCGCCTCGGTGCTGTTCATCGCGCTGGGGGGCGGCGCCTCGGGCGCGCTGAACATGTGGTATGACGCCGACATCGACGCGGTGATGAACCGGACGCGCAAGCGCCCCGTTCCCGCAGGCCGCGTCAGCGCCGAGGAGGCGCTGGGCGTCGGGCTGTTCCTGTCGGGCTTGGCCGTGCTGATGCTGGGGCTTGCGGCCAACTGGTTCGCGGCCGCCTTCCTGGCCTTCACGATCTTCTTCTACGCCGTGATCTACACGGTCTTCCTCAAGCGCTCGACGCCGCAGAACATCGTGATCGGGGGCGCGGCGGGCGCCTTCCCGCCGATGGTCGGCTGGGCCTGCGCGACCGGCGGCATCTCGATCGAGCCGCTGCTGATGTTCGCGCTGATCTTCTTCTGGACGCCGCCGCATTTCTGGGCGCTCGCGCTGTTCATGAAGGAAGACTACCACAAGGCCGGCGTGCCGATGCTGACGGTCACCCATGGCCGGACGGCCACGCGCCGCCACATCTTCGGCTATACGCTGGTGCTGGCGCCCTTCGCGGTCGCCCTGGGCCTGACCCCGGTCGGCGGGCCGCTGTATCTGTCGGTCGCGCTGGTGCTGAACGTGCTGTTCATCCGCGGTGGCTGGCAGATCCTGCGCCGGACCGAGGCGCAGGCGCAGGCCGACGACTACCGCACCGAAAAGGGTTTCTTCCGCCTGTCGCTGTATTACCTCGCGCTGCATTTCGCGGCGCTGGCGCTGCAGGCAACGGTGGGGACATGGTGATGGGACTGCAGACCGAACATGAACTGCACCGCCGCCGCAGCGGCCGCAACATCGGGCTGGGCATCGTGCTGGCCCTGTTCGTGGCGCTGGTCTTCACGCTGTCCGTGGTGAAGGTGCAGCAGGGCGGCCTGTTGCAGGGCTTCGACCACCGCCTGCCGGCCGCGGCGCCCGTGACGGCGGTGCCCGGCCCAGCGGCGAATCCGGTGGCCGCGCCCGGGACTCCCGGCGCCGATCTGCCGAACGCCCAGACCGCCCCGGTGCGGCCATGAGCACGGCACCCGACGCGAACAAGCGCCTGGTCTGGCGGCTGCTGGCCGTGGTCGTCGTGATGGGCGCGCTGTCCTGGGTGGCGGTGCCCTTCTATTCCTGGTTCTGCCAGGTGACGGGCTTCGCCGGGACCACGCAGGTCGCCACGCAGGAATCCGACCGCGTGCTGGACCGCACCGTGCGCGTCCGCTTCGACGCCAACGTCATGCCCGACATGGGCTGGACCTTCCGCCCCATGCAGCGGGAGATGACCGTCCGTCTCGGCGAGACCGCGATGGCCTATTACGAGGCCGTCAACGTGTCGGACCAGACCGTGACCGGCAGCGCGACCTACAACGTCGCCCCCGACGACGCGGGCTATTACTTCGAGAAGATCGAGTGCTTCTGCTTCACCGAGCAGACGCTTGCTCCCGGGGAACGGATCGAGATGCCGCTGACCTTCTTCGTCAGCCCCGACATGGTGGACAGCCGCGACGCCGGCCACATCCGGGACATCACGCTCAGCTACACCTTCTTCCGCCAGGACGCGCAGAAATCGGCCCGTGCCGAGGTGGACGCAGCCCCGGCGACCGCCCTAAACTGAACGCCCACGACGACCCGAGAGAGAGCCCGCGACATGGCCCACGCCAAGAACCACGATTATCACATCCTGCCGCCCTCGCTTTGGCCGTTCCTTGGCGCGGTCGGCGCCTTCATCATGCTGACGGGCGCGGTCTTCTGGATGAAGGGCATGGGCGTCCTGGGCCTACCCTCCTGGGCGATGTTCGCGCTCGGCGCTCTGACGGTGATCTACACCATGTGGGGCTGGTGGTCCGACGTGACGCACGAGGGCAACACCGGCGACCACACTCCGGTCGTCCAGATCGGCCTGCGCTACGGCGTGATTCTGTTCATCATCTCGGAAGTGATGTTCTTCGTTGCCTGGTTCTGGGCCTTCTTCAAGAACGCGCTGTATCCGATGGGCGAGATGAGCCCGATCGTGGATGGGGTCTGGCCGCCGGAAGGCATCGTGACCTTCGACCCCTGGCACCTGCCCTTCATCAACACGCTGATCCTGCTGCTGTCGGGCTGCGCCGTGACCTGGGCGCACCATGCGCTGGTTCATGAGAACGACCGCAAGACCGTGATCCGCGGCCTGGCCGTGGCCGTGATCCTGGGCGTGGCCTTCACCATCCTGCAGGCCTATGAATACAGCCACGCGGCCTTCGGCCTGGCGGACACCGTCTACGGCGGCGTTTTCTACATGGCGACCGGCTTCCACGGCGCCCATGTCATCATCGGGACAATCTTCCTGCTGGTCTGCCTTGTCCGCTTCATGCGCGGCGACATGAACGACCGCCAGCACATCGGCTTCGAGGCCGCTGCCTGGTACTGGCACTTCGTGGACGTGGTCTGGCTGTTCCTCTTCGCCGCCATCTACGTCTGGGGCCGCTGATCCCCGCCACCCTCCCACAAGGCGCGCGGGCCCGTCCTGCGCGCCTTCGCCATTCCGGGGACCCGCGCCCCCTGCCGCCCGATCAAGGCACCTGCCCATGCTGCGCCGCCTGCTTGTCCTGCTGATCCCCGCCTTCGCCCTAACCGCCGTCCTGGTCTCCCTGGGCGTCTGGCAGTTGCAGCGGATGGAGTGGAAAACCCAGCAGCTTGCCGCCATCCAGCGCGGGATCGAGCAGCCCGCCGGTCCCCTTCCACCCGCCATCGACCCGTCGATGCGCTACCTGCCGGTCGTCGTCTCGGGCCGCACCACGGGGCAGGAGATCCTGGTCCTGTCCGGCACCAAGGAACTCGGCGGCGGCTACAATGTCGTCTCGGCCTTCGAGACCGCCGACGGCCGCCGGATCATGGTGGACCGCGGCTTCATCCCGCAGGACGACCGCCACGCCGCCCGTCCGCCAGCGCAGTTGACCGTCACCGGCAACCTCCACTGGCCCGATGAAAAGGGCCGCATGACGCCCGAGCCTGACCTGAAGGCCGGCATCTGGTTTGCCCGCGAGGTGCCGCGCATGGCCGAGCACCTGGGCACCGAGCCCGTGCTGGTCGTTGCGCACGCCGTGCAGGGCGAGGCGCAGGGGATCACGCCGATGCCGCTCGACGTCAGCGGCATCCCGAACAACCACCTGTCCTATGCGGTGCAGTGGTTCCTGTTCGCGCTGATCTGCTTCGGGATGACAATGGCGCTGGCCTGGCGTATCCGGCGGCAAACCGACTGAAGGGAAGACGATGCGCTATATCTCGACCCGCGGGCAGGCGCCCGTGCTGCCCTTTGCCGAGGCAATGATGACCGGGCTGGCCCGCGACGGCGGGCTGTATGTGCCTGAAACGATCCCGCAGATGGACGCGGCGGAAATCGCGGCGCTGGAGGGGCAGTCCTATGAAGAGGCCGCCTTCCGCGTCATGCAGCCCTTCGTGGCGGAAAGCTTTTCCGAAAACGAGCTGCGCCAGGCCATCCGCCGCGCCTATCAGGGCTTCGGCCATGCCGCCCGCGCGCCGCTGGTGCAACTCGCCCCCGGCCATCACCTGCTGGAGCTGTTCCACGGGCCGACGCTGGCCTTCAAGGACTTTGCCATGCAGCTGATCGGCCAGCTGTTCCAGGTGGCGCTGGCCCGCGAAGGCCGCCGCGTCACCATCGTCGGCGCGACCTCCGGCGACACCGGCTCGGCTGCGATCGAGGCCTTCCGCGGATTGCCGAATGTCGATGTCTTCATCCTCTACCCGCATGGCCGGGTCAGCGAGGTGCAGCGGCGGCAGATGACGACGCCCGACGACGCCAACGTCCATGCGCTGGCCATCAGCGGCACCTTCGATGACGCGCAGGCGCGGCTGAAGGACCTGTTCAACGACCATGACTTCCGCGATGGCGTGGGTCTGGCCGGGGTGAACTCGATCAACTGGGCGCGGGTGCTGGCGCAGGTGGTCTATTACTTCACCAGCGCGGTCAGCCTGGGGGCGCCGCACCGCCCGGTCAGCTTCACCGTCCCGACCGGCAACTTCGGCGACATCTTCGCAGGCACCATCGCCCGCGCCATGGGCCTGCCCGTGGACCGGCTGGTGATCGCGACGAACCAGAACGACATCCTCGACCGCGTCATGCGCAGCGGCACCTACGAGGTCGGCCGGGTCGAGCCGTCCGTCTCGCCCTCGATGGACATCCAGGTCAGTTCGAACTTCGAGCGCGCGCTGTTCTACGCGCTGGCAGGCGACGGTGCGGCAGTTTCGCAACTGATGCAGGAACTGAAGGGCGGCAGCTTCACCGTACCGCAAGGCGCGCTGCAGCACCTGCGCGAGATCTACGACTCGGGCCGGGTGTCCGAGGCGGAAACCCTCTCCACCATCGCCCGTGTCCGCGCCGAGACGGGCGAGGTCGTCTGCCCCCACACCGCCGTGGGCATCAAGGTCGCGGACGACCACCGCAAGCCGGGCGTGCCGATGATCACCCTGGCGACCGCGCATCCGGCCAAGTTCCCCGACGCGGTCGAGCAGGCCATCGGCATCCGCCCGCCCCTGCCGCCGCACATGGCCCGGCTGTTCGACCTACCCGAGCGCGTCACTCGGGTTGAAAACGACAACGAGGCGCTTAAGTCCCTGATCCTTGAACGGAGAATGGCTTGAACGACGTCCAGATCACGACCCTTCCCAACGGCCTTCGGGTCGCCACGCGGCTGATGCCGGGGCTGCATTCCGCCAGCGTCGGCATATGGGTCAACGCCGGGGGGCGCGACGAACGCGCCGAGCAGAACGGCATCGCGCATTTCCTCGAACACATGGCCTTCAAGGGCACCGCGCGTCGGTCGGCCCTGCAGATCGCGGAAGCCATCGAGGACGTGGGCGGCTATATCAACGCCTATACCTCGCGCGACGTGACGGCCTATTACGCGCGCGTCCTGTCGGGCGACGTGGCGCTGGCGCTGGACGTGATCGGCGACATCTTCCTGAACCCGGCCTTCGATCCGCGCGAGATCGAGGTCGAGCGCGGCGTGATCCTGTCCGAGATCGGCCAGAGCCTCGACACCCCCGACGACGTGATCTTCGACTGGCTGCAGGAAGCGGCCTATCCGGGCCAACCCATGGGCCGTACGATCTTGGGCCCGGCCGAGCGCGTCTCGGGCTTCTCGCGCGAGGACCTGGCCCGCTTCGTAGGCGAGCATTACGGCCCCGGCCAGATGATCGTGGCCGCCGCTGGCGCCATCGATCACGAGGCGCTGGTGCGGCAGGCCGAGGAGATCTTCGGCCACCTGACTCCGCTTCTGGGCGTCACCCGCGAGGCCGCTGTCTGGCAGGGCACCGAGGCCCGCCGCGTCAAGAAGCTGGAGCAGGCCCATTTCGCTCTGGCCTTCGAGGGGCCGGGCTACCTGGACGCCGACTTCTACGCCGCGCAGATCTGGACCAATGCGCTGGGGGGCGGCATGTCCTCGCGCCTGTTCCAGAAGATCCGCGAGGAGCGGGGCCTCTGCTATTCCATCTTCGCCCAGTCGGGCTTCCACGACGACACGGGGATGGTGACGGTCTATGCGGGCACCTCGGGTGACCAGGTGGCCGATCTTGCGCATCTGACCATCGACGAGATCCGCCGGTCCGCCGAGGATCTGGGCGAGGCCGAGGTCGCGCGTGCCAAGGCGCAGCTGAAAGCCGGGCTGCTGATGGGGCTGGAAAGCCCCTCGGGCCAAGCCGAGCGGATCGCGCGGGCGCTGTCGATCTGGGGCCGGGTGCCGGATGCCGAGGAAGTCGCCCGGCGCATCGACGCCGTGACGGCCGCCGATGTCCGCGACCACGCGCAGCGGATGATCGCGCGGGCGCAACCGGCGCTGGCGCTTTACGGTCCCGTCCGCAAGGCCCCGGCGCGCGAGGCGCTGGCCGAACGGCTCGCCGCCTGATGTTCTTTCGCCGCCATGCGCCCCGGCTGGAAACCGAGCGCATGGTGCTGCGCCTGCCGGCGCATGGCGATTATTCCGCCTGGTCGAACCTGCGGGCCGAAAGCCGCGAGTTCCTGACCCCGTGGGAGCCCGTCTGGCACGCCGACCACCTGTCGCGCCGCGCCTTCACCAACCGCGTCTACTGGGCGGCACGGGCCAGCCGCAGCGGCACCTCTCTGCCGCTGTTCCTTGTGCGCCACGATGGCGTTCTGCTGGGGGCGATCACGCTGGACGGCATCCGGCGCGGGCCCGCGCAGATGGGGACGCTGGGCTACTGGATCGGGGCGCCCTTCGTGCGGCAGGGCTACATGCGCGAGGCGATCTGCGCGGTCGTGGCCCATGCCTTCGGGCCGATGGACCTGTCGCGGATCGAGGCCGCCTGCCTGCCCGAGAACGCTGCCAGCCGCGGCGCGCTGGAAAGCTGCGGCTTCAAGTACGAGGGCGTCGCGCAATCCTACCTGCAGATCAACGGGCGCTGGCGGAACCACGTCCAGTACTCGATCCTGCGGGCCGACCGGCGCGGGCGGACCGAGGCGGGATAGGTATGGGGGCGCTGCCCCCGAGCCACCTTCGGTGTCTCTCCCCCGGGATATTTACGCAAAGGAGAACTGCATGCTGAACCCCGCCGATGATCGTCTGATTGCCGCCTTGCCCGAGGGCGTCGTCCGCCCTCTGGAGCCGCGGCACCTGGACGAGCCGCGCGGCTATTTCGCGGGGCAGGGCGGGCTGCTGGCGGCACCGCGCAACGTCGAGGAAGTGGCGGCGGTCGTCCGTGCCTGCGCCGAGGCGCGTGTCGCCATCCTGCCGCGCGGGGGCGGCACGGGGCTGGTCGCCGGTTCGGTCATGCCGGAAGGGCCTGCGCCCCTGGTCCTGTCGCTGGAACGGATGACCGCCATCCGCGATGTCTGGGCCGACGAGGATGCGCTGGTCGCCGAGGCGGGCGCCACGCTGCAGCAGGTGCAGGAGGCCGCGGCGGCTGCGGGCCGGCAGTTCCCGCTGTCGCTCGCCAGCCAAGGGACGGCGCAGATCGGCGGCGTGCTGGCCGCGAATGCGGGCGGCACGGGCGTGCTGCGCTGGGGCAATGCGCGGGCGCTGTGCCTTGGCATCGAGGCGGTGATGCCGGATGGCAAGATCCTGCGCGATCTCAAGCGGCTGCGGAAGGACAACACCGGCTATTCCCTGCGCGACCTCATGATCGGGGCCGAGGGCACGCTGGGGATCATCACGGCGGCGACGCTGAAGCTCGCGCCCCGGCCCGCCGCCGTCGCCACGGCGATGCTGGAAGTGCCCGATCCGGCGGCGGCCCTGCAACTTCTGTCGCTGGCGCAGGCGATGATGGCGGGCTGCGTCACGACCTTTGAACTCATTTCGGGGCAGGGCCTCGCCTTTGTCGCGGAGACGCTGCCGGAAATCCGCCAGCCCCTGCCGGGCGCGGCTTGGTCGGTGCTGCTCGAACTGTCGCTGCCCCAAGGCATCGACCCCGACACGGCGGTCGAGGACCTGCTGGGCCGGGCGATGGAGGAGGGCCTTGTCACCGACGGCGCCATCGCCCAGTCGGGCCAGCAGGCGGCCGAGTTCTGGAACCTGCGCGAGCATCTGCCCGAAGCGAACCGGCGTATCGGCGCGATTTCCTCGCATGACATCAGCCTGCCGCTGTCGGAAATCCCGCGCTTCATCGCGGATGCGGGCGCGATGATCGCCGGCATGGGCGACATGCGGATCAACTGCTTCGGCCACTTGGGCGACGGCAACCTGCATTACAACGTCTTCCCCGGTGCCGGCCGCTCGCGCGCGGATTACGCGGACCTGCGGTTCCGGCTGCCGGAGGCGGTCTACCAGATGGTCGTGGAACGCGGCGGCTCCTTCTCGGCCGAACACGGCGTTGGTCGCCTCAAGGTCGCGGACCTCGAACGCTGGGGCGACCCGGTGAAGCTGTCGGCCATGCGCGCGATCAAGGCCGCGCTGGACCCGCACGGGATCATGAACCCCGGCGCAGTCTTGGGCCTCGGTTGAACCCCTTCGCCGCCCGGCCTATATCGGGCGGCGAAGGACGACCTTCCCCATCATGGGCAGCGCTCGGGACGGCCCGCAAAGGAACCGATCCCATGCGCACCACGGCTGACCGCATCCGCCACGCCCTCCTGTTCGAGCTGATCGGCCTGATCTTCCTGATCGGCGGCGGCACGATCCTGACCGGCTTCGACGCCCATTCCTTGGGGGTCATCGGCGTCGTGTCCTCGCTGATCGCGACGGCTTGGAACTATGTCTACAACCTGGGTTTCGACCGCGCGATGCTGCGGCTGCGGGGCAGCGTCCTCAAGACCCACCCCATCCGCGCCCTGCACGCCCTGCTGTTCGAGGGGGGGCTGCTGGTCCTGCTGCTGCCCTTCGTGGCCTGGATGCTGGGCGTCTCGCTGTGGCAGGCCTTCCTCTTCGACCTTGCTATCGCGATCTTCTACATCGTCTACGGCTACGCATTCAACTGGGCCTACGACCGGGTCTTCCCCATGCCCGAGGCGCGCGGTTACGCCCCTTCGAACTCGCAGAGGGCGTGAACCTCGACGCCCAGCGCCTCGATCGCGCGGCGCCCGCCGAGTTCCGGCAGGTCGATGACGAAGGCCGCGCCCACGACCTCGGCCCCAAGGCGGCGGCAGAGCTCGATGGCGGCGCTGGCGGTGCCGCCGGTGGCCAGCAGGTCGTCCACGATCAGGACGCGCTCGCCCGCGCGGATGGCGTCGTCATGGATCTCCATCACCGCCTCGCCGTATTCCAGCGCATAGGCCTGGCTGATGACGGCGCCGGGCAGCTTGCCCTTCTTGCGGATCGGAACAAAGCCGGTGGTCAGCTGGTGGGCCACCGCGCCGCCCAGGATGAAGCCGCGCGCTTCCAACCCCACGACCTTGTCGATGGGAATGCCGGCATAGGGCGACAGCAGCTGGTCCACGCAGATGCGGAAGCCGCGCGCATCGGCGAACAGGGTGGTCACGTCGCGGAACAGGATCCCTTCATGCGGGAAATCCACGATGGTGCGGATGTAATCCTTGACGCTCTTCTGCCGGTTCATGCCGGGCGCTCCATCTCGAACAGGTCGGTGACGACCGCATAATCGCGATAGCCCATCCGTGCCAGCCAGCCGTTGCGGCGCAAATCGAAGCGGCCGTCCACCACGTTGTCGTCGCGCAGGTGGATGCCAGTCACGACGCCCAGAACCATGTGATTGGATTCGCCCGCCAGCCGGATGATCCGCGTGGCGCGGCATTCAAGGCTGGCCGCCGCTTCGGCCACGCGCGCACAGTCGATGGTCTCGCAATCCACCGCCGTCAGCCCCGCCACCTCGAACTCGTTCCGGCCCGCCGGCAGGGACGCCGATGAGGCGTTCATCGCCTCCTTCAGCGCGCCGTCCGCGATGTTGACGCAGAAGACGCGGGTTTCGGCGATCTGCGCGACCGTATCCTTGGTGTTGGGCCGGTCCCCCTTGGCGCCGGTCGAGGCGAACATGACCTGCGGCGGCACATAGGCCGTGGCGTTGAAGAAGGAATAGGGCGCGAGGTTGTCCCCCTGCCGCCCGCGGGTGGAAATCCAGCCGATGGGCCGGGGCGCGACGATGGCGTTCCAGGGATTGTGCGGCAGGCCGTGGCCCGCTTCGGGACGATAGAACATGGGGCGCGGGCCTTTCCTGTTGCGGCGCGGCCATATGAACACGCCGGCCGCCTGCGGCAACCGCCTGCACGGCATTGTTTCTTTCACCGCCTGCCGGTCGGTGCTAAGGGCGCGCGACTTGCGGCGATGAGGTCCGATGTACAGGCTCTGCCCCGAAACCGACGCCGACACGCCCGAGGTCGAGGCGCTGCTGGACCTGTGTTTCGCGCCGGGCCGCACGGCGCTGTCCTCCTATCGCCTGCGCGACGGCGTGCCCCCGGTGCGCAAGTTGTGCCTGCTGCTGCGGTCCGGTCAGAAGCAGACGGACCCGCTGCTCGCCGCCATCCGCTACTGGCCCGTGCGCGTGGCGGACCGCCCGGTGCTGCTGCTGGGTCCCGTCGCCGTCCACCCGACTGCGCAGGGCGAAGGCCTGGGCGGGTTCCTGATGCGCGAAAGCCTGTCCCGCGCCGCCGCGATGGGGTGGGAACGGGTGATGCTGGTCGGCGACGCGCCCTATTACGGCCGCTTCGGGTTCTCCAAGCTCGATCACGTGGAAATGCCGCCGCCCACCAACCCGGACCGCGTGCTGGGTCTGGAACTTCACCCCGGCGCCTGGGTTGGGGTGCGGGGCGCGGTGACGCGCGAGACCCGGCCCGAGGTGCTGGCGGGGCTTGCGGAACCGGGCGCACCGGATCTGCGCTCATCCTGCGCCGATGTCGAGGTTACGAAGGACACACCCCATGCCCGCGACAAGCATCAGCTCGCGCCAAGCCATTCTGCCGCCGATCGATGATCCTTCGGTCCATGTCCAGATCGACAAGCTGGCACGCCGCTATGTCGATGCCGGCGGGCTGATCATGGAGATGCTCGCCTCGGTGGGCGGCAGCGCGCAGGGGCTGGTGGACCGCCTGCCGGGCTTCGTTCGCAAGCGGATGGACCGGATCACGCTGGTGGCGCTGAACCGGGCCTTCGACGCGGCCACGCGCTCGCGCCGCTATGTCCGTGACCGGGGCGACTGGTTCAACCGGCTCGCCTCGACCGTCTCTGGCGCGGCAGGCGGCATGGCGGGACTGCCCGGTGCGATGGTCGAACTGCCCCTGACCGTGACGATGCTGCTTCGGGCGATCCTGGAGATCGCCGCCGAACACGGCCTCGACCCTGAAAGCGAGGAGGTGCGGATGGAGGCGCTGCGCGTCTTCGCCGCCGCCGGTCCCATGTCCGAGGACGACGGCACCGACCTCGGCCTGCTGGCGGCGAAGCTGTCGATCACCGGCCAGACGGTGCAGGGCATCATCGCCCGCATTGCGCCGCGCCTGTCGCTGGTGCTGGGCCAGAAGCTCGCCGCCCAGGCGACGCCCGTCTTCGGCGCGATGGCCGGGGCCTCGATCAACTTCGCCTTCGCGGGCTATTACCAGGAAATCGCCCGCGTCCATTTCGGCATCCTGCGGCTTGCCCGCGAAACCGGCCTGCCGCGCGAGGCGCTGACCGAGCTTCTGCGCGACCGCATCGAGCAGCTTCAGTCCCAGCCCGGCGCCAAGGTCCGCAAGGCTGGGTCCTGAGCCTGCATCTTCTGTCTTCAAATATCCCTGCCGGAGGCTCCGGCGGTTCAACCCGTTATTCCGCTTCGGACTCAGGCGCCGCCAGTTCCAACGGCGCCGCCTCGACGGCCAGATCATCCACCGACAGCCCCGCCTTCGGTCGCGCCAAGGCCGCCCGCGTGACCCAGAACAGCCGCTCCTGCGCGCGGGTAATGGCGACATAGGCCAGCCGCTTCCACAGGGGCAGCCCGGCCTCGGTCCGGTTCGACCAGGCGGCGGCCGAGAGGTCGGGGGCGAAGACCTGCACCTCGGGCCATTGCGACCCCTGCGCCTTGTGGATCGTCACCGCCGCCCCATGCAGGAAGGTCGCGCCCATGCGGGCGGCGAAGGGGATGAAGGGCTCCTCGACATCCGGCGTCTCGATCTTGACGATGCTGGCCGCCGACAGGCGCGGCTCGGGCGTGCCGATCACATGCAGGCGGGAAAAGCCCGGCTTCTTCCCCGGCCCCAGATAGATCACCTGCGCGCCCTTGATCAGCCCGCGCGCCTCAAGGTCGATGCGCTTCTTGCGGTGCTTCAGCGGCAGCTCGATCCCGTCGCAGACCAAGGGCTCGCCCGGAAGCAGCAGGTCGCCCGGCGCGCCATGAGCCGCGCGGAAGGCGGTGATCAGCCGCACCCGAGTCGCGTTGCGCCAGACCAGCGCCGGGCTGCGCGCCATCAGGTCGGCGTCCATCCGCTCGGCCCAGACCACGCGCGGGTCGCTGGCGGCGGCCTCGCGCACCAGCCGCTCGAAGGCGGCGAAGTCCACCGCCGGATCGGACAGCGCATGAGCCAGATCGAGGATCGGGCTGTCGTCCGCCTGCCGGTGGATGCGGTGCAACTCCAGCTTCTGCGACGCGGCCAGCCGGTCGAAGACCATCTCGCCCGACTGGCCCACGGGGGCAAGCTGCGCCGGGTCCCCGAACAGGACCAGCAGCGGGAAGATCTCGCGCAGGTCGTCGAACTGGCGCTCGTCCAGCATCGAGGCCTCGTCGATCAGCCCCACGTCCAGCGGGTCCTCGCGCCGCTTCCAGCCCTGGATGAAGTCGGAGCCGCGCAGGCCCGCCGCCGCCAGCGCGCCGGGGATCGACCCGTGCTCCTGGTAGAACATCAGCGCCCGGTCCAGCGCCTCGTCGGTCAGCCCCTCGATCCGGGGACGCTCGCCGGTGCCCGTCAGCCACTCGGCCAGCCGCTCGTATTCCGGGTCATAGACGGGCGTGTAGAGGATGCGGTGGATTGTCGTCGCGGGCACGCCGCGCGTGCGCAGGACGAAGGCCGCCTTGTTGGTCGGCGCAAGGATTGCGACCGTCCGGGTGTCCTTCTTCCTCTTGCTCTCGTAATCCCCGCTGACGACCTGCACGCCCGAGGCCACCAGCGCCCGCGTCAGTTCCGCCAGAAGCAGCGTCTTGCCCGACCCCGCCTTGCCCAGCACGGCCATTACCCGGCCCTTGCCACCCTGGGCAGGCGCCAGTTCTTCGGAGACAAGGTCAATGCCCGCGCCCGCCAGCGCCTCGGCCAGAGCATCCCATGCCTCGGCCTGGTCGGGCGAGAAGCTGGGCAGGGTGGGGGAGGTCGGGGAAAGTTCCATGCCGCATCCTAGCGGGAGCGGCGGCGCACCGCCACGCCCGGCGGCAATTTTCGCCGCGACGGACCCGAGGCGGGCTCAGGGCGTTGAGCGGCTGAAGACGCGCCCGTGCGTCGCCACCAAAAGGAAAGGACATTCCATGAGATACCGACACCACCACCGCTCGGACTCGCTGCTGCCGCTGCTGGCGCTGGCCGGGATCGCTGCGCTGACGGTCTCGTTCCTGCGCGACAGCGCGCCCCGCCGCCCGGCCCGCGACGCGGCCCGCCGCCCGGAAGGGCTCGCCGCCATCGACCCCAAGGTCGCCCAAGGGGCCGAGGAAGTCGCCGGCCCGACCTTCGTCCGCGACGCCGGGCCTGAATCGATGCGCGACCGCCCGCGCCGGGGCTGGGACCGTGTGGACGAGCAGGTGGACGAATCCTTCCCCGCCAGCGACCCGCCCGGCAACTACTGATCGTGAAGGCGCGTGACCGAACGGCGCGGCGGGACGGGTGTCGTCCCGCCGTAAGCACACAGGAGATTTCCCGATGAGATTCGCACTCGGCCTTGCCGCGTCGCTGATGATGGCCGCGCCCGCCCTCGCGCAGGACGCCGGAACCACGGCTTCGACCGAGATCGACCCGCAGGCCTATGCCGGCACCTGGTACGAGATCGCCCGCACCCCCGCCCCCTTCCAGGAGATGTGCGCGGGTGGCGTCACCGCCACCTACGAGCTGGTCGATGCCGAGACGGTGAAGGTCACGAACCGCTGCGACGGGAAGGACGGCCAGCCGCAGGGCATCACCGGCGAGGCCGAGGTGGTGAACAACAACTTCAACACCCTGAACGTCGAGTTCTCGATGGGCGAGCAGAACCAGGGCGTGAACTATGTCGTGGCCGCCGCCAGCGACGTCGAGGACGGGAAATACCAGTGGGCCGCCGTCCAGTCGCCCGAAGGCCCGATCGGCTGGATCCTCGCGCGCGAGCCGCAGATCGACGCCGAAACCCGCAGCCAAGCCGAGGCCGCGCTGACCGAGGCCGGAATCGACGTGTCGCAACTGACCGACACCGCCCAGCCGCCGCAGACCTACCAGCCTGCCCAGTAACGGGCGGTGAAATGAAGAAGGCCGGCGTCCAAGCGCCGGCCTTTGCATTATTTCAGAACCTCAGCGGCCGGGGCCGGCTTCCAGCGCGTCCTCGAATGTGCGCAGACCGGTGCGCGGGGCCTGCACCAGCACCGCCATGTTGCCGGGCTTGTGCTGGTTCTTCATCATCTTGACATGCGCCTGCGGGATCTCGTCCCACGGGAAGACCTCGGACATGCAGGGGTCGAGCCGGCGCTCCAGCATCAGCCGGTTGGCGGCCGCCGCCTGCTTGAGATGGGCGAAGTGCGACCCCTGCAGGCGCTTCTGGTGCATCCACATGTAGCGGACGTCGAAGGTGCAGTTGAAGCCGGTGGTGCCCGCGCAGATCACCACCATCCCGCCCTTCTTGCAGACGAAGACCGACACCGGGAAGGTCGATTCGCCGGGGTGCTCGAACACGATATCGACGTTCTGGCCCTTGCCGGTGATGTCCCAGATGGCCTTGCCGAACTTGCGGACCTCGTTGAACCATTCCTTGTATTCGGGGCTGTTCACCGTGGGCAGCTGGCCCCAGCAGTTGAAGTCCTTGCGGTTGAGCACGCCCTTGGCGCCCAGTCCCATGACGAACTCGCGCTTGTCCTCGTCCGAGATCACGCCGATGGCGTTCGCCCCCGCCGCGTTGATCAGCTGGATCGCATAGGACCCCAGCCCCCCCGAGGCCCCCCAGACCAGCACGTTCATGCCGGGCTTCAGCTCGTGCGGCTCGTGCCCGAACAGCATCCGGTAGGCGGTGGCCAGCGTCAGCGTGTAGCAGGCGGCCTCTTCCCAGGTCAGGTGCTTGGGGCGCGGCATCAGCTGCTGGGCCTGGACGCGGGTGAACTGGGCGAAGGACCCGTCCGGCGTCTCGTAGCCCCAGATGCGCTGGGTCGGCGAATACATCGGGTCGCCGCCGTTGCATTCCTCGTCGTTGCCGTCGTCCTGGTTGCAGTGGATGACGACCTCGTCGCCGACCTTCCAGTTGCGGACCTTGTCACCGACCTTCCAGACGATCCCCGAGGCATCCGAACCCGCGATGTGATAGGGCTGCTTGTGGACGTCGAACATGCTGATCGGCACGCCCAGGCCCGCCCAGATGCCGTTGTAGTTGACGCCCGCCGCCATCACGAGGACCAGCACCTCGTTGCTGTCGATCTCCCAGGTGTCCACGACCTCGACCTGCATGGCCTGGTCAGGCTCGCCCTGGCGTTCCCGGCGGATCGCCCAGGCATACATCTGCTTCGGCACATGGCCGAGGGGCGGCATCTCGCCGATTTCATACAGGTCCTTGATCGGCGCGTCATAGGGCGCGATCGCGGATGGGGCGTCCAGGGCCATGATGATCTCCTCGCGTTCATGCCGCAGCGCAGAAGCCGGGCTCATGAGTCGAGTGCTATGCAGGCGGGCGCAACATTGCAATAGATGCAGCGCAAAATGACGCAACAATATGTCTGGGCCGTGAAACGATGTTGCGGGCGCCACGTTACGCTTGTGCCGCGCTGCGGCGAGTTGACGGCGCATCATCCTGTCCCTTAACTCGCCTCAAGCGACAGATTCTTGCGAGAGGGGCGCCGCATGGCCCAGAAGGACAAACCCTGGCTGTTCCGCACCTATGCCGGCCATTCCACCGCTGCCAAGTCGAACGAACTGTACCGCACCAACCTGTCCAAGGGGCAGACGGGCCTGTCGGTGGCCTTCGACCTGCCCACCCAGACCGGCTATGACAGCGACCACGTGCTGGCGCGGGGCGAGGTCGGCAAGGTCGGCGTTCCCGTCTGCCACCTGGGCGACATGCGGGCGCTGTTCGACCAGATCCCGCTGGAACAGATGAACACCTCGATGACGATCAACGCGACGGCCCCTTGGCTTCTGTCGCTCTATGTCGCGGTAGCCGAGGAACAGGGGGCAGATGTCTCGAAGCTGCAGGGCACGGTGCAGAACGACATCATCAAGGAATACCTGTCGCGTGGCACCTACATCTGCCCGCCGAAGCCCAGCCTGCGGATGATCACGGATGTTGCGGCCTATACGGCGCAGCACCTGCCCAAGTGGA
Source organism: Paracoccus chinensis (assembly GCF_900102885.1). Lineage (GTDB taxonomy): Bacteria > Pseudomonadota > Alphaproteobacteria > Rhodobacterales > Rhodobacteraceae > Paracoccus > Paracoccus chinensis. The sequence continues at coordinate 164,112 of NZ_FNGE01000002.1, forward strand.
ACCCGATGAACGTCTGCTCCTATCATCTGCAGGAGGCGGGGGCGACGCCGGAACAGGAACTCGCCTATGCGCTGGCGACGGGGATCGCGGTGCTGGATGACCTGAAAGGCAAGGTGGAACCGCAGGACTTCCCGGCGATGGTCGGGCGCATCAGCTTCTTCGTGAACGCGGGCATCCGCTTTGTCACCGAATTGTGCAAGATGCGCGCCTTCACCGAGCTTTGGGACGAGATCTGCCGCGAGCGCTATGGCATCGACGACGAGAAATACCGCCGCTTCCGCTATGGCGTGCAGGTGAACAGCCTCGGCCTGACCGAGCAGCAGCCGGAAAACAACGTCTACCGCATCCTGATCGAGATGCTGGCGGTCACGCTGTCGAAGAACGCCCGCGCCCGCGCCGTGCAGTTGCCTGCGTGGAACGAGGCGCTGGGCCTGCCGCGTCCCTGGGACCAGCAGTGGTCGCTCAGGATGCAGCAGATCATGGCTTACGAGACGGACCTGCTGGAATACGGCGACCTCTTCGACGGCAATCCGGTGGTCGCGGCAAAGGTCGAGGAACTCAAGGACGGCGCGCGGGCGGAACTGAAGCTGCTGGACGAGATGGGCGGCGCCATCGCCGCCATCGACTACATGAAATCGCGGCTGGTCGAGTCGAATGCCGCGCGGCTGAACCGGGTCGAGGATGGTGAGACGGTCGTGGTCGGCGTGAACCGCTGGCAGGGGGGCGAGCCTTCGCCCCTGACGGCAGGTGACGGCGGCATCATGGTCGTCGATCCGGCGGTGGAACAGGACCAGGTCGCCCGCCTGAACCAGTGGCGCCAGACCCGCGACAACGCGGCCGTCGAGGCCGCCCTGTCGCGCCTGCGCGCTGACGCCGAGGCTGGCCGCAACATCATGCCCGCCTCCATCGCGGCGGCGAAGGCAGGGGCCACGACCGGCGAATGGGCCGGCGTCATGCGGCAGGTCCATGGCGAATACCGTGGGCCGACCGGCGTGTCCCCGAACCCCTCGAACCGCACCGAGGGGCTCGAGCCGATCCGCGAGGCGGTGGACGCCGTCAGCACGCGGCTGGGACGGCGGCTCAAGTTCGTGGTGGGCAAGCCCGGCCTCGACGGGCATTCCAACGGCGCCGAGCAGATCGCCTTCCGCGCCCGGGACTGCGGCATCGACATCACCTATGACGGCATCCGCCTGACGCCTGAACAGATCGTGGCCGCCGCGCGCGACCAGCAGGCCCATGTCGTGGGCCTCTCGATCCTCTCGGGCAGCCACCTGCCGCTGGTCCGCGACGTCATGGAACGGATGCGGGCCGCGGGCCTCGGCCATATCCCCGTGATCGTCGGCGGCATCATCCCCGACGACGACGCCGCGCAACTGCGCGCCATGGGCGTGGCGCGGGTCTATACGCCCAAGGACTTCGAGCTGAACCGGATCATGATGGACCTGGTCGCGCTGGTGGACCCCGCCGCGCAGGCCGCCTGATCCCCGGCGCATGAAGAAAGGGGCGCACGCGGCGCCCCTTTCCCCTTCCTGCTGCACGCGGTGGCTTACGAGGCGGGCAGCAGAACTCCGTCGATCACGTGGACAACGCCGTTCCCGGCCTCCAGATCCGTGGCCGTCACGGTGACGGGCGTGCCGCCCGCGCCGCCGATCATGACCTTGCCGTCCATGCTGGTCACGGTCAGGCGGCAGTTGCCCAGCGTCGTGATCTCGGCGCTGCCATTGCCGTCGGCGATCATCTTGGTGACGTCCGCCGCCATCGCCTTGGCCTCGACCACGTGGCAGCCCAGCACGCCGACAAGCTGCTCCTTGTTCTCGGGCTTGAGCAGATCATCCAGCGCGCCTGCGGGCAGCGCCGCGAAGGCCGCGTTCGTGGGGGCGAAGACGGTGAAGGGGCCTGCGCCCTGCAGCGTCTCGGCCAGTCCGGCGGCGGTCACCGCCTGCACCAGCGTGGTGTGGTCGGGCGAGCCCACGGCGACGTCGACGACGGTCGCGGGGGCGTCCTGCGCAAGGGCGGCGCCCGCGCTGACGGCGAACAGGGCGGCGGCGGTGAAGGTCCGGGCAAGGCTCATGGTCATCTCCTGCAGGATAGATTGTTACGGTCGTGCCAGGATAACTGCGCGACCTCGCAATTCGGATCCGCCCCATCCGGTCAAGTTGGTGTGAATGTTCAGGAGCTTGCCGTGATCCGCCGCCTCGGCGAAGTTCCTGCTTGTGCCCGGCGCGGGCCTTTTCCATCCTCCACCCGCCCTGACCTGCCGGAGATTGCCATGCCCGCCCCCGAGAACCGCTTCAAATCCCGGCTTGCGGCGGGCGAGACCCTGATCGGCGCCTGGGTAGGCCTGGGCGACGCCTATGCCGCCGAGATCACGGCCACGGCGGGCTTCGACTGGCTGCTGATCGACGGCGAGCACGCGCCGAACGACCTCCGTTCCATCCTGTCGCAGCTGCGGGTGGTCGAGGGATCGGCCAGCGCCCCGGTCGTGCGCCTGCCGATGGGCGAAACCTGGGCCATCAAGCAGGCGCTCGACATCGGCGCGCAATCCCTGCTGATCCCGATGGTCGAAAGCGCGGCGCAGGCCGAACAGCTGGTCCGCGCCGTCCGCTATCCCCCGAACGGAAACCGCGGCGTGGGGGCGGCGCTGGCGCGGGCGTCTCGCTTTTCTGCGATCCCCGACTATCTGGCGACGGCGGACGCGCAGATCTGGCTGGGCGTGCAGGTGGAAACCCGCGCGGGCTTGGACGTCCTGGACGAGATCCTGACGGTCGAGGGCGTGGACGGCGTCTTCATCGGTCCCTCGGACCTGGCTGCCGACATGGGCTTTCCGGGGCAACTGGATCATCCGCTGGTCCAGCGCGCGATCCGCGCCGCGATCCGGGTGATCTGCGCCTCGGGCAAGGCGGCGGGCATCCTCTGGACCGACGAGGTGAATGCCCGCAACGCCGTGGCCGACGGTGCCCGCTTCGTGGCGACCACCATCGACGTGACGACCTACGCCGCCGCGATCCGGGATGCGGCGGCGCGGGGGCTGGCGCTGAAACCCTGAGTCAGCCTTGCCGGGGCACCCGCCCCAGCAGGAAGAACTCGTCATTCGGGGGGATGTCGGCCATGTTCACCAGCCGGTTCGACATCCCGAAGAAGGCCGAGATCGCGCCGATGTCCCAGATCTCGTCGGGGGTGAAGCCCGCGTCGATCATGTCCTCGTAATCGTCCTGGGTGATGTTGTCGGCATCCGTCGCCACCAGCTCGGCATAGTACAGCATGGCGTAATGCCGCTCGCTCAGGCCTGCCTTGCGCCAGTTGATCGCCACTTTGTCCGCGATCAGCGGGTCCTTGGCACGGATGCGCAGGATCGCCCCATGCGCCACCACGCAATACTGGCAGCGGTTCAGCCCGCTTGTCGCCACCACGATCATCTCGCGCTCGGCCTTCGACAGCCCCTCGTCCTTTTCCATCAGCGCGTCGTGATAGGCGAAGAAGGCGCGGAACTCGGCCGGGCGATGGGCCAGTGCCAGGAAGATGTTCGGGACAAAGCCCGACTTCTCCTGCACGGCGCGCATCATCTCCTGGATGTCAGGCGGCAGGCTGCGCAGGTTGGGGATCTCGAAACGGCTGATCGGCTGGTTCATGGTCTTCTTTCTGATCCAAATGCCCCGGAGGGTCGTGCAAGTGGCGCGGGGGGCAGGGCCCGTCCTTCCGGTTCCGGTTGACTCTCGCCCGTCAATCTGAAATGTCCACCCGGATTCCCGGAAGGTCAGCCTTCCGGTCCCCGCCTTGCCCGGGGATCGCCCCCCGTCAGCGCGGATGCGCCCACGGGGGCAAATGGTGTTTTCTTGCGGAGGGTCCGCGATGTTCGAGAGCCTGTCAGACCGCCTTGGCGGAGTCTTCGACCGCCTGACCAAGCAGGGCGCCCTGACCGAGGATGACGTCACCGCCGCCATGCGCGAGGTGCGCCAGGCGCTGCTGGACGCCGACGTCTCGCTGCCGGTCGTCCGCAGCTTCGTCCGCGCGGTCACGCAGAAGGCCACGGGCGCGGCCGTCACAAAGTCGGTCAGCCCCGGCCAGCAGGTCGTCAAGATCGTCCATGACGAACTCATCCGCACGCTGCAGGGCGAGGATGCGCCCGAGACGCTGAAGATCGACACGCCCCCGGCGCCGATCCTGATGGTTGGCCTGCAGGGCTCGGGCAAGACCACCACCACGGCGAAGCTCGCCAAGCGCCTCAAGGACCGCGAGAAGAAGCGCGTCCTGATGGCCTCGCTGGACACCAACCGCCCTGCGGCGATGGAACAGCTGGCCATTCTCGGCCAGCAGGTCGGCGTCGATACCCTGCCGATCATCAAGGGCGAGAACGCGGTCCAGATCGCCAAGCGTGCCAAGCAGCAGGCGACCTTGGGCGGCTATGACGTCTACATGCTCGACACCGCGGGCCGTCTGCACATCGACGAAGTGCTGATGGACGAGGTCCAGTCCGTCCGCGACGTGGCGAACCCGCGCGAGACGCTGCTGGTCGTCGACGGCCTGACCGGCCAGGACGCCGTGAACGTGGCGACCGAGTTCGACGCCAAGGTCGGCGTCTCGGGCGTGGTGCTGACCCGGATGGACGGCGACGGGCGCGGCGGCGCGGCGCTGTCGATGCGCCAGATCACCGGCAAGCCCATCCGCTTCGTCGGCGTCGGCGAAAAGATGGACGCGCTGGAAACCTTCGACGCCGAGCGCGTCGCGGGCCGCATCCTCGGCATGGGCGACATCGTGGCGCTTGTCGAAAAGGCGCAGCAGGTCCTTGAGGTCGAGCAGGCCGAGCGCATGATGAAGCGCTTCGCCAAGGGTCTGTTCAACATGAACGACCTTCGCAACCAGCTTGAGCAGATGCAGAAGATGGGCGGGATGCAGTCCATCATGGGCATGATGCCGGGCATGGGGAAGATGGCCAAGCAGGCCGAGGCCGCGGGCATCGACGACAAGATGATCCGCCGCCAGATCGCGCTGATCAATTCCATGACCAAGAAGGAACGGGCGAACCCCGAGCTTCTGCAGGCCTCCCGCAAGAAGCGGATCGCGGCGGGCGCGGGCATGGACGTGGCGGAACTGAACAAGCTGCTGAAGATGCAGCGGCAGATGGCCGACACGATGAAGAAGGTCAGCAAGATGGGCAAGGGCGCCATGCTCAAGCAGGCGATGCGCGCCATGTCCGGCAAGGGCGGCGGGCTGCCCGACCTGGGCGACGTCGATCCGGCCAAGATGGCCGAGGCCACCAAGATGCTGCAGGACCCCAAGGGTCTGGGCGGCCAGCTTGGCGGGTTGAACCTGCCCGGCGGCCTTTCGGGGCTGTTCGGCAAGAAATGACCAGGCCCTCCGCCCCTCTGCCGGTGATCGCATCCGGCCGGTTCATACCCTCCGTGCATCGGATGTGCATGGACCGTGCATCCCATGCACAGCCCGGATTCGCCCGGTGACCGACCCTGCCGCCCGCGCCGCAGAGTTGCTCGCCGAGCATCGCGCCAGCATCGACCGGCTGGACGCCGTTCTGGTCTTCACCTTGGCCGAGCGCTTCAAGCACACCCAGTCCGTCGGGCGGCTCAAGGCCCAGCACGACCTGCCGCCGTCGGACCCCGCGCGCGAGGCGCAGCAGATCGCCCGGCTCGAACGGCTGGCGGCCGAGGCGGATCTCGATCCGGCCTTTGCCCGCAAGTTCCTGAATTTCGTGATCTCGGAGGTCATCCGGCATCACGAGCAGTTCCAGAAATAACCGCCATATCCAAGGAGATAGACCTATGGCCATGAAGATCCGGCTCGCCCGCGGCGGGTCCAAGAAGCGCCCCCACTACGCCATCGTCGCGTCCGACTCGCGCATGCCGCGCGACGGCCGCTTCCTGGAGAAGCTGGGCACCTACAACCCGCTGCTGCCGAAGGACTCGGAAGAGCGGATCAAGATGGACATCGAGCGCGTGCAGTACTGGCTGGGCCAGGGCGCGCAGCCGACCGACCGGGTGGCCCGCTTCTTGGAAGCTGCCGGCGTGAAGGACAAGACCGAGCGCGCCAACCTCAAGAAGGGCGAGCCGGGCAAGGCCGCGAAGGACCGCGCCGAGAAGCGCGCCGCCCGCGAAGCCGCCGCCGCCGAGGCCGCGAACGCGCCTGCCGCGACCGACGAGACCGCGCTGGACGCCTCGGAATCGACCAGCGGCACCGAGTCGCCCTGATTCACGGGATCGGCGGGCGCACCCTCGCGCCCGCCCGTCTGACGCTCGGCAGGGGGCAAGCGCATGGCTGAACCGTCCAACCGCATCTGCGTCGGCGCCATTGCCGGCGCTTTCGGCGTTCGTGGCGAGGTGCGGCTGAAAAGCTTCTGCGCCGTCGCCGAGGACATCGCCACCTATGGCGAACTGACCAGCGAGGACGGCAAGCGCCGCTTCGCGGTCAAGCTGACGCGTCCCGTCAACGGGGGCCTCGGCGCCCGGCTGTCGGGCATCGAGACCAAGGAACAGGCGGACGCGCTGAAGGGCGCGACCCTCTGGGCCGACCGCGCGGCGCTGCCCTCGCTGCCGGACGACGAATTCTACCATGCCGACCTGATCGGGCTCGAGGTGATGGACACGGGCGGCGCGACCCTCGGCCGGGTGCGCGCAATCTACGATCACGGCGCGGGGGACATCCTCGAGGTTTACGGTTCCTCGGGCATTCTTCTGATCCCCTTCACGAAAGCGGCGGTGCCGACGGTCGATCTGGCCGCCGGACGCATCGTCGCAGACCCGCCCGTTTCGGATGAATAGGGTATCGTCGCGCCAGTGGATCGGGCGGGTGCTGATCTTCGCCAGGCCGCTGCTCGCGGGTCTCGGCCGGGCAGGGGCCTGGTCAGTGGGGTTGTTCGCACTGCTGGCCGTCTTCGGGCTTGTACTGGCCGCGCCCGGGGAAACCTGGCGCTCACCCTTCCATCTGGCCGGAGCCACGGCTCTGGCTACGCTAACCTGCGTCGCGTTGTACCTCGGCGCCGCCGCCCTGACCCGCAGCCTCGGCTGGTCCGGCAACTGGGGTGGGTTGGGCCCTCTGGCGCTGTCCGGTGCAGGCGCAGTCATGGCGGGCACCGACTGGTTCCCCATTGGCGGAGGCCGCGATGGCTGAGCCGCCCTCCCGCTCCCATGGCCGGGTGGCCGTGCGCCCCACGCTGCGGCCGCGCGACCTGATGGCGCCGCCCGAACTCGCGGGCGCCTGGACCGCGCAGGTCATCACCCTGTTCCCCGAGGCCTTCCCCGGCACGCTGGGCCTGTCGCTGACGGGCCGCGCGCTGACCGAAGGGCTGTGGTCGCTGCGCACGATCCAGCTGCGCGACCACGGCATCGGGCGGCACCGCAACGTGGACGATACCCCGGCCGGCGGCGGCGCGGGCATGGTCATCCGCCCCGACGTCATGGCCGCCGCCCTGCGCGAGGCGAAAGCTGCCGCGCCGGACCTGCCTGTGGTCTATCTTTCCCCGCGCGGCCGCCCGCTGACCCAAGGTCTCGCCCGCCGCCTGGCGCAGGGGCCGGGCGTCACCCTCATCTGCGGGCGCTTCGAGGGCGTGGACCAGCGCGTGCTGGACGCCTTCGACGTGACCGAAATCAGCATCGGCGATTACGTCCTGACCGGAGGGGAGATCGCCGCTCAGGTCTTGATCGACGCGACGGTCCGCCTTATACCGCGCGTGCTGGGGAATCAGGAATCTCTGGCCGAGGAGTCCTTTTCCCACGGCCTGCTTGAGCATCCGCAGTACACGAAGCCCGCCGAATGGGAAGGCCGCAGGATCCCGGATGTTCTTCTGTCCGGAAATCACGCGGCAATTTCGCGTTGGCGGAACGACGAGGCCGAAAGGCTGACAAAGGAACGCCGCCCCGACCTGTGGCGGGCATACCGCGACGGTATGGACCCGAACCGAAGGACGCAGCTCTCGGGCGCATCAGACCAATCGCGGAACCACCGCGAGCATGACGAGGATCAATCGCGATGAACCTGATCGCCCAACTGGAAGCCGAGCAGATCGCCTCGCTCGGCAAGACCATTCCCGACTTCAAGGCCGGCGACACCGTGCGCGTCGGCTACAAGGTGACGGAAGGCACCCGCACCCGCGTGCAGATGTACGAAGGCGTCTGCATCAGCCGCAAGGGTGGCGAGACCATCGGTGCCTCCTTCACCGTCCGCAAGATCTCCTTCGGCGAGGGCGTCGAGCGCGTCTTCCCGCTGTACTCGACCAACATCGACTCGATCGAGGTCGTGCGCCGTGGCCGCGTCCGCCGCGCCAAGCTGTACTACCTGCGCGATCGCCGCGGCAAATCCGCCCGTATCGCCGAAGTGTCCAACTACAAGCCGAAGGCCGCCAAGGCCGACGCCAACGCCTGAGGTCGCGCGCGATGAAAGCCGATACCCATCCCGAATACCACATGATCACCGTCAAGATGACGGATGGCACGACCTACCAGACCCGTTCGACCTGGGGCAAGGAAGGCGACACGATGTCCCTGGACATCGACCCGACCTCGCACCCGGCCTGGACCGGCGGCTCGGCCAAGCTGATGGACACCGGGGGACGCGTCTCCAGGTTCAAGAACAAGTACGCCGGCCTGGGCTTCTGATCCCCGGCACCGGAACCCGGAAGCGCCGCCCCGAAAGGGCGGCGCTTTCTCATGCGGCGGGGGCCATCGGCAAGGAACCGTCCAAGGGCGGCGATTGTCCACAGACGGGCGTCGGGACCGCCATGACTTGTCCCGCCCGGCCCGTTAGCCTTCCGCCGATCTGAAGCGAGGCGATTCGTGGCGCATATCATCGTTGTCGGCAACGAAAAGGGCGGCTCGGGGAAATCCACCACCTCGATGCATGTGGCGACCGCGCTGGCCCGCATGGGGCACCGCGTGGGGGCGCTGGATCTTGACGTGCGCCAGCGCAGCTTCGGCCGCTACCTGGAAAACCGCATGGCCTTCATGGACCGCGAGGGGTTGTCGCTGCCCACCCCCACGCTGGCCGAACTGCCGCGCGACGAGGGCGGGGACCCCCTGTCGGCTGCCGTGGCGGGGCTGGACCCGGACCACGATTTCATCGTCATCGACTGCCCCGGCTCGCATACGAAGCTGAGCCAGATGGCGCATACGCTGGCCGACACGCTGGTCACGCCGATGAACGACAGCTTCATCGACTTTGACCTGCTTGCCCGCATCTCGCCGCAGGGCGAGGTGCTGGGACCATCGATCTATGCCGAGATGGTCTGGTCCGCGCGCCAGTTGCGGGGCCAGGCGGGGGCGGGCCCGATCGACTGGGTGGTGCTGCGCAACCGCCTTGGCACGACCGAGATGCACAACAAGCGCAAGGTGGGCGAGGCGCTGACGCGGCTGTCGCGCCGCATCGGGTTCCGGGTCGCTGCGGGCTTTGCCGAGCGGGTGATCTTCCGCGAGCTGTTCCCGCGCGGGTTGACGCTTCTGGACCTGCGCGACATCGGCACGCAGAACCTGTCCATGTCGAACATCGCCGCGCGGCAGGAACTGCGCGACCTCTTGGTCGAGCTGCGTCTGCCCGGCGTCCGGGTCAACATCTAGGCACCATCGCGTCAACGCCTTGAACGCGGCCATTGTGGCGCGTCAGGGTGGCTCTTATGTGCCATCGGCACCAGAGAGACATCAGACCCATGCGGCGCCTTCCCCTTCTTGCAGCCCTGATCCTGCTTGTTCCCGGCCCGTTGCTGGCCATGGGCGGCGCCCCGCCCGAGGAACCGGCCGCCCCCGCCGCCACGGCCGTTCCGACCGTCACCGTCGAGCCTGCCGCCGTGACCGAGGTGCAGCGGCGCGTGCCGCTGTCGGGCACGCTGGTTGCGCGGGCCGAGGTGCAGGTTTATCCGCAGGTCGAGGGGCTCGAGATCACCTCGCTGGGCGCCGAGGCGGGCGACCGCGTGGAAAAGGGGCAGGAGCTTGCCCGCCTGTCGGATGCAACCGTGCGGGCGCAGTTGGCCCAGGCCGAGGCCGAACTGCAGCGCGCCACCGCAGGCGTCAGCCAGGCCGAAAGCCAGATTTCCAGCGCCGAGGCCGCGCTGACCCAGTCCGTCACCGCGCTGGAACGCGCCCGCAGCCTGCGCCGCAGCGGCAGCGGAACCCAGGCCTCGCTGGATCAGGCCATCGCCGCCGAGGCCGCCGCCCGTGCCGCCGCCACCAGCGCGCGCGAAGGGCTGGCCGTCGCCCAGGCTGCCGGGGCGCAGGCGCGGGCGGCGCGCGAGATCGCGCAACTGAACGTGGACCGCACGCGCATCGTCTCGCCCGTGGAGGGACGGGTCGCCAGCCGCAGCGCGCAACTGGGCAGCATCGCCTCGGCCGCTTCGGGACCGATGTTCACCCTGATCGCGGACGGCTCGATCGAGTTCCAGGGCGAGGTGATCGAGACCGACCTGCCCCAGCTGCGCCCCGGCCAGCCGGCCGAGCTTCAGGTCGCGGGCGTGGGCCGCGTCACGGGCCGGGTGCGCCAGTTGCCCGCCGCCGTGGACGCGACAACGCGGCTGGGCCTTGTCCGGGTCGAGCTGGATTACGACGAGCGGCTGCTGACGGGGCTCTTTTCCAGCGGCGACATCATCACCGACCGGCATGATGCGGTGACGGTTCCCGCCTCGGCGATCCTGGCCGATGCCTCGGGCTCGCGCGTGCAGGTCGTGGCGGACGGAGTCGTCGAAACACGGCCGGTGGACGCGGGCCTTCTGTGGCAGGAGCGGCGCGAGATCCGGGACGGCCTGGTCGCGGGCGAGACGGTGATCGCCCGCGCGGGCGCCTTCTTCACGAGCGGCGACCGGGTGAACGCGACGACCGGAGACCTGGACGCGCCTGCCGTGGCCTCGGTCCAGCCGGCCGCGCAACCGGTGGTCGCCGCGCCCGCGGCCGCGCTGGCCACCCCTGCCGCTGCGGCCACCATCGAGGCGGCGGTGCCGATCCCGACCGAGCCGGTGACCCCGGCGGCCCAGGCCGGGGTGCAGCCATGAACCTGTCCACCTGGTCCATCCGGCACCCTGTCCCGCCCATCGCCATCTTCCTGGTGCTGGTCGTGCTGGGGCTGGTCAGCTTCCTGCGCCTGCCGGTCACGGCCATGCCGAACGTGGACCTGCCGATCGTCTCGGTCACCGTCGCCCAGCCCGGCGCCGCCCCGACCGAGCTTATCTCGCAGGTCGTCCGCCCGATCGAGGACGCCATCGCCAATGTTCAGGGAATGCGCCATATCAGCGCCACCGCCTCGGACGGCTCGGCCAGCCTGACGGTCGAGTTCGAGCTGGAAACCGACAGCGACCGGGCGCTGAACGACGTCAAGGACGCGGTGGCGAGCGTGCGGTCCGACCTGCCGCAGTCCATCACCGAGCCGCTGGTCCGCCGCCTTGACGTGACGGGGATGCCGATCCTGACCTATGCGGTGGGCGATCCCACGCGGTCCATCGAGGGCCTGTCCAAGTTCGTGGACGACGTGATCGCGCGCGAGCTGACCACCCTGCGCGGCATCGGCCAGGTCAGCCGCATCGGCGGCGCCGACCGCCAGATCGAGGTCGCGCTTGACCCCGACCGGCTGCTGGCGCACGGGCTGACGGCGGCCGAGGTCTCGAACGAGCTGCGATCCCAGAACGTCAACATGGGCGGCGGGCGCGGCGACCTGGCGGGCACGGAATATTCCATCCGCACGCTGGGGTCCGCCGACACGGTGGCGCAACTCGCGGCGACCCCGGTGTCCATCGCGGGCGGCAAGACGGTGCGGCTGGACCAGCTGGGCACCGTCACCGACGGGCCCACGGACGAACGCAGCTTCGCGCTGCTGGACGGCAAGCCCGTGGTGGCCTTCGGCGTCTATCGCGCGACGGGCGAATCCGACCTGATGGCCGGCGACAACGCCAAGGAGCGGCTGGCCGAGATCGCCGAACGCTATCCCAACCTGACCATCACCCTAGTCGATGACACCACGACCTATACCGAGCAGTCCTACGAGACCGCGATGCACACGCTGTATGAAGGCGCGGCGCTGGCTGTCATCGTGGTGCTGCTGTTCCTGCGCAACTGGCGCGCGACGGTGATCGCGGCGGTTGCGCTGCCCCTGTCGGTGATCCCCACCTTCTTCGTCATGGACGCGCTGGGCTTCACCCTGAACGGGATCAGCCTGCTGGCGATCACGCTGGTCACCGGCATCCTGGTGGACGACGCGATCGTGGAAATCGAGAACATCGTGCGCCACATGCACATGGGCTCGCCCCCCTACCAGGCCTCAGAGGAAGCCGCGAACGAGATCGGCACCACCGTCATCGCGATCAGCTTCTCGATCGTCGCGGTCTTCGCGCCCGTGGGCTTCATGAGCGGGATCGCCGGGCAGTATTTTAAGCAGTTCGGCCTGACCGTCGCGGTGTCGGTCCTGTTTTCGCTGCTGGTCGCGCGGATCGTGACGCCCATGCTGGCCGCCTATTTCCTGCGCGGCGCGGGCCACCCCGAGGAGGAGCGTGACGGGCGCTTCATGCGCGGCCTCATGGCCGTGCTGCGCTGGACCATGCGGCACCGGGGGCTGACGCTGCTGCTGGGCCTCGGCGTCTTCGCGGGTTCGATCTATTCGGCCACGCTGCTGCCGACCGAGTTCATCGCCCCCGCCGATGTGGGCCGCAGCCAGATCGAGGTCGAACTGCCCCCCGGATCGACCGTGGACGACAACGAGGAGGTGACGCGCGCCCTGACCGCCCGCGTGGCCGCGATCCCCGAGGTGCAGTCCGTCTTCGTCATGGGAGGCACCTCGGAGCCCACCAAGTCGCGGCTGATGATCAACTATGGCAACAAGGCCAGCCGCGAGCGCACCCAGTTCGAGATCGAGGAGCAGTTGAAGGGCTTCCTCGCCGACACGCCCGACGTGCGGCTGAACTTCCAGAACGAAGCGGGGGCCAACGACCTGACGGTCAGCGTCCTGGGCGACACCGAGGAGGGCGCGGCGCAGGCCGCCGGGATGCTGGTGGCCGAGATGCGCGGGATGCCGGAACTGGAAAGCGTGACCTCGTCGTCCGCGCTGCAGCGGCCCGAGATCCAGATCACGCCGCATGTCGAGCGCGCGGCCCAGATGGGCGTGTCCACCGCCGCCATGGCGCAGACGCTGCTGGTGGCGACGCTGGGCGATTCCGAATCGAACCTGCCCAAATTCAACGCGGGCGACGAGCAGATCCCGATCATGGTCCGCCTGAACGAGGAGGCACGCGAGGACCTGCTGCAGTTGCGGAACCTGCGCGTGCCGTCCTCGGTCGGGCAGGTGCCGCTGGGCGCCGTAGCGGACGTGTCGCTGTCCGCGGGGGCCACGCAGATTTCCCGCTATGACCAGCGCTATCGCACCACGGTCTCGGCCAACCTTGCGGACGGGGCGATCCTGGGGCCGGTCGCGGCCAAGGTGCAGGCGGCGCAGGACCGGCTGAGCCTGCCGCCCGGGACCGAGTTCGAGGCCTCGGGCGACGCCGAGATCATGGGCGAGGTCTTTGGCGCCTTCGGCTTCGCCATGGGGGCGGGGGCGCTGCTGGTCTATGTCGTGCTGGTGCTGCTGTTCCACAACTTCGTGACGCCCATCAGCATCCTTCTGTCGCTGCCGCTGGCCATCGGCGGCGCGATCCTTGCACTTTATGCCACGGGCAATGCCATCGGCATGGCGGTGGTGATCGGCTTCCTGATGCTGATGGGGATTGTCACCAAGAACGCCATCATGCTGGTCGAGTTCGCGGTGCAGGCGATGGACGAGGGTGCCGCCAAGCGCGACGCGATCCTGGACGCCGTCCACAAGCGGGCGCGGCCGATCATCATGACCACCATCGCCATGGCGGCGGGGATGCTGCCTTCGGCCATCTCGACAGCGGAAGGGTCCGAGTTCCGCTCGCCCATGGCCATTGCGGTGATCGGGGGGTTGCTGCTGTCGACGCTGCTGTCGCTGCTGTTCGTGCCCTCGCTGTTCTCGCTGCTGCATGGCGGGCAGCAGCGGGTCGGCGGCTGGCTGCAGCGCCGCCTTGGGCTGAACCGGGCCGAGCCTTCTGCGGCGGAGTAGGGGGCTGCTTCCAGTCTTCCCGGAAACCTTCGAGTCAAGAAAGGGCGCCCTTCGGAGGCGCCCTTTCCCTTGGCGGCTGCGGGATGGCTCAGGCGAGCATCCCGATCGGGTTCTCGAGGTGGTTCACGATGGCGTCGAGCAACTGCGCGCCGAGGGCACCGTCGATGACCCGGTGATCGACCGACAGCGTCATGGACATGACGTTGCGCACGACCACCTCGCCGTTCTCGACCACGGGCGTCTGGATGCCCGCGCCAACCGCCAGGATCGCGCCGTGGGGCGGGTTGATCACGGCGTCGAAGTTCTCGATCCCGAACATGCCGAGGTTCGAGATCGCAAAGCTGCCGCCCTGGTATTCGTGGGGCGCGAGCTTCTTGGTCTTGGCGCGGGTGGCAAGGTCCTTCATCTCGGTCGACAGCGCCGACAGCGTCTTTTTATCGGCGTCCTTCAGGACCGGGGTGAACAGCCCGCCTTCGATCGCGACAGCCACCGCCACGTCCGAGGGCTTGAGCTTGATGATCCGGTCGCCCGCCCAGACGGCATTCGCATCCGGCACCTGCTGCAGCGCCAGCGCGCAGGCCTTGATGATGAAGTCGTTGACGCTGAGCTTGACGCCGCGGGACCCTAGCTGGCTGTTCAGCGTGCCCCGGAACTCCATCAGCGCGTCCAGCTTGGCCGACCGGCGCAGGTAGAAATGCGGGATGGTCTGCTTGGCCTCGGACAGGCGCGCGGCGATGGTGCGGCGCATCCCGTCGAGGGCGACCTCCTCGGTCTCGCGGCCTTCCAGCAGCTTGCGGACGGTCTCGTAACCCATGCCCTGCGGGGCGGCAGCGGCTTTGGGCGCCTCGGCGGTTGCGGCCTGCGCGGGGGCAGGGGCCGCGGCCTGGGTGGGCTGGGTCGCGGGCTTTGCGGCGCCGGGCTGGGCATTCTCGACATCGGCCTTGACGATCCGGCCCCTGGGGCCGCTGCCGGTCAGGCCTGACAGGTCGATCCCGCGTTCGGCCGCGATGCGGCGGGCGAGGGGCGAGGCGAAGACGCGCTCGCCCTTGTCCCTGGGCGGGGCAGCGCCGGGGGCAGCACCCGCACCGCCGTCCCCCGCGACCGGGGCGCCGATGGGACCGCCATAGCCCTTTTCGGCGGCGGCTTTTTCCTCGGCAGCCGTCGATGCGCCTTCCGCGCCGCCGAACGCGGCAGCCGGGGGCTTCGCCGCGCCTGCGGCGTCATCCACGCTTTCGCCGTCTTCGACCAGCACGGCGATGGGGGTGTTGACCTTCACCCCCTGCGTGCCCTCGGAAACCATGATCTTGCCGATCACACCCTCGTCCACGGCCTCGAACTCCATCGTGGCCTTGTCGGTCTCGATCTCGGCCAGGATGTCGCCGGATTTCACCGTGTCGCCCTCTTTCACCAGCCACTTGGCCAGCGTCCCTTCCTCCATCGTCGGGGACAGGGCGGGCATCAGGATCTGCGTTGCCATCTGTCTTTCCCCTTACCGATAGGTGACCTTGCGGACGGCCTCGACCACCTCGTCCGCCGTGATCAGCGCGAGGCGTTCCAGGTTCGCCGCATAGGGCATGGGCACGTCCTTGCCGGTGCAGTTGATCACCGGGGCGTCGAGCCAGTCGAAGGCGTTCTCCATGATCCAGGCCGACAGGTGGTTGCCGATGGACCCCACGGGGAAGCCTTCCTCGACCGTCACCACGCGGTTGGTCTTCTGCACCGACTTGAGGATTGCCGGATAGTCGATGGGACGCAGGGTCCGCAGGTCCAGCACCTCGGCGTCGATGCCGTCACCCGCCAGTTTCTCGGCCGCTTCCAGCGCATGGGCCATGCCGATGCCGAAGCTGATGATGGTGACGTCGCGGCCCTTGCGGGCGACGCGGGCCTTGCCGAAGGGAATGGTGAAGTCGTCCATCTGCGGCACGTCGAAGCTGCGGCCGTAGAGGATCTCGTTTTCAAGGAAGATCACCGGGTTCGGGTCCCGAATCGCGGTCTTGAGCAACCCCTTGGCGTCGGCCGCGGTATAGGGCTGCACGACCTTGAGGCCGGGGATCGCCGCATACCAGGCGGCGTAGTCCTGGCTGTGCTGGGCCGCCACGCGGGCGGCGGCGCCGTTCGGGCCGCGGAAGACGATGGGACAGCCCATCTGCCCGCCCGACATGTAAAGCGTCTTGGCCGCCGAGTTGATGATGTGATCCATCCCCTGCATGGCGAAGTTGAAGGTCATGAACTCGACGATGGGGCGCAGGCCCCCGAAGGCCGCGCCAGTGCCGATGCCGGCAAAGCCCATTTCCGAGATTGGCGTGTCCACGACCCGGCGGGGACCGAAGCGGTCCAGAAGCCCCTGGCTGATCTTGTAGGCGCCCTGGTATTCGCCGACCTCCTCGCCCATCAGGAAGACGGTCTCGTCGCGCTCCATCTCCTCGGCCATGGCCTCGCGCAGCGCCTCGCGCACCGTCATCTGCCTGACGGTCGTGCCCTCGGGCCAGTCGGGGGATTCGTCGGGCTCAGGGGTGCTGACCTGCTCGACGGCGGATTTCGCGGCGGCGGGGGCGCGTTCGGGCGCCTCGCCAGTTTCGTCCTTGCTGGCCTCGCCCTGGCCGGGCTGGGCCAGCGGCTCGGCGGCCTGAGGGGCAGAGCCCTGGGGCGCGGCGTCGGCGGATTCGCCGTCGGCCACGAGGACGGCGATCGGGGTGTTCACCTTCACCCCCTGCGTGCCCTCGGACACCAGCAGGCGACCCACGGTGCCCTCATCGACCGCCTCGAATTCCATCGTAGCCTTGTCGGTCTCGATCTCGGCCAGGATGTCGCCGGATTTCACCGTGTCGCCTTCCTTGACCAGCCACTTGGCCAGCGTCCCTTCCTCCATCGTCGGGGACAGGGCGGGCATCAGGATTTCGGTTGCCATGCGTCAGCCCTCACACGTTCACGTCTTCGGCCGTCTTCTGCGGCGCGTCGTCGGCATAGATGTCGGTCCAGAGCTCATCGAGCGGCGGCTCGGGGCTTTCGCGGGCGAAGTCGGCCGAGTCGTTGACGATGTCCTTGATCTCCTTGTCGATGGACTTGAGATCATCCTCGCTGGCGTGCTTCCCGGTCAGCAGCAGGTTGCGGACGCTTTCGATCGGGTCGCGCTCGTCGCGCATCTTCTGCACCTCCTCGCGCGTCCGGTATTTCGCGGGGTCCGACATGGAATGGCCGCGATAGCGGTAGGTCATCATTTCCAGGATGTAGGGCCCGTTGCCGGCGCGGCAGTGCGCAACCGCCTTTTCGCCCGCAGCCTTGACCGCCAGCACGTCCATGCCGTCCACCTGCTCGCCGGGGATGCCAAAGGCCTCGCCGCGGCCGTAAAGCGTCGTGGACCGGGTGGACCGCTTCATGCTGGTCCCCATGGCATACTGGTTGTTCTCGATCACGAAGACGACCGGCAGCGCCCAGAGCTCGGCCATGTTGTAGGTTTCATAGACCTGGCCCTGGTTCGAGGCGCCGTCGCCGAAATAGGTGAAGGTGACGTTGTCGTTGCCCTTGTACTTGTCGGCAAAGGCAAGGCCCGCCCCCAGCGGCACCTGCGCGCCCACGATGCCGTGGCCGCCGTAGAAGTGCTTTTCGCGGCTGAACATGTGCATCGAGCCGCCCTTGCCCTTGGAATAGCCGCCGATGCGCCCGGTCAGTTCCGCCATGACACCCCGCGCCTCCATCCCGCAGGCGAGCATGTGGCCATGGTCGCGATAGGAGGTGATGCGCTTGTCGCCGTCCCTGGCGGTGGCCTCCAGCCCCACCACGACGGCTTCCTGGCCGATGTACAGGTGGCAGAAGCCGCCGATCAGGCCCATGCCGTAAAGCTGGCCGGCCTTTTCCTCGAACCGGCGGATCAGCAGCATGTCGCGGTAGTATTTCAACAGCTCGTCGCGCGAGACATTCGCGGACGCGGCTGGCGCGGCAGTCTCGGTCGGCTTTCTGGCCATCTGCATCCTCCGGCGCAAGTAGTTCAACGTTGAACTAAACTTACGGCGGGGTGCCGGAGACGCGCAAGCCGATTTCTGACGTGGCGTCAGCGAACGATCAGCTCGTCGGCGCGCACCAGCCCAAGAACGTCGCGGGCGCGCTCATCCAGCAGTTCGAGGTCGAGATACTGGTCCGACAGGCGGCGCGTCAGGTTGCGCATCCGCTCCACCTCGGCCTGCAGGCGGTCGCGTTCGGCCACGAGCTCGGCCGTCTCGGCTTCAAGCTGCACGCGGCGCAGGATACCCGAAGGGCCCTGCACGGCGGCGAAGGCGAAATACAGCGACAGCATCAGCGCCGCGAAGAAATAGATCAGCGCGCCGATGGGCAGGGTCCTGGTCACGGTCGATGGCCTCGTGTCTTTTCGCCCATCATGGCACGCCCCGGCGTCAAGCGGAACGGCGGGCGAGGCAGCGCCGTTCTGCCATGAGGCGAGGCGGGCGTTTCCCTTGCGCGCCGTCGCGTCTATGGTCCCGCCACCCGCAGCCGAGGAGAGCCCCATGTCCATGCGCAATGTCCAGGTCGTGCTGGGGGTGCTGTTCGGCGTCGCGGTCTTCCTGTTCCTCGACTATGCGCTGCCCTCGCGCGAGACGGTGCGGATCACCAACACCTACAACAAGCTGACCGACCTGAACTGGAGCAACCGGCTCTTCTATGCCTCGCCCCGCACCGGCACGGTCGAGAACGCGCAGGGATCGCGCGACGTCCGCTTCATCGACACGGTGCGCCCGAACGGCAAGCCGCTGGTTTACCGCAACGAGGACACGGGCCTGATCTGGCCGCCCTATTTCAAGTACGACAGCTCGAACCTGCATGCGGTCGCGGGCGACCTGCGGTCCACGGCGGACAACCCGCGCTGGGTCAGCGTCACCTCCTACGGCTGGCGCAACGACCTGCTGACGATCTTTCCCAACGCGATCTCGATCACCCCCGTCGCGGGGCCGGGCGAGCGGCCGACGAACTGGCCCGCGCTGATGATCCTGGTCATCCTCGGGGTGCTGCTGGCGCTGTTCTGGCGTGCCTGGAACCGCTTCCGCGAGGCCCGCATCTCGCCCGCCGTGACACGGGCCGAGCGGCGGCTGCAGCAGATGGACGCCCGCGCCGACCGTGCGCGCGACCGGCTGGGGGCCGAGGCGCGCGAGGCGCGGGGCCGCTTCCGGGGCTGGGTGCAAAGCTGGCGTCCGCCCCGTCGCTGATCCCACGCCAAGGGCCGCAGCGGGTATCCGGGTCAGACGAGGCCGTCGGCTCTCAGATGAACGGGGGCTTCGAGGCGATCGGCCGGGCCGGGTTGCTCGCGACGGTGGTCCTTGCCGGCACGTCACGCGTCACGACCGCGCCCGCGCCGATGATCGCGCCCGCGCCGATGGTGACGCCCGGCAGGACAAGCGCGCCCGCGCCGATCCAGACATCGTCGCCGATGGTGACAGGACGGCCCGACTCCTCGCCCGCCGCGCGGCGATGGGCCTCTCGGGGGTGGTCGGCGGTCAGGACCTGCGCCATGGGTCCGACCTGGACGCGGGCGCCAAGGCGGATCTCGGCCACGTCCAGAAAGACGCAGCCGTAGTTCAGAAAGCAGCCCGGGCCGAAATGGATGTGGAGGCCGTAGTCCACGTAAAAGGGCGGGCGGATCACCGCGCCGTTCCAACTGCCCAGAAGGTCCGACAGGATGCTGCGGTCGTCGCCGTCGATGGTGGCGTTGTAGCTGCGCATCAGGTCCTGCGCGCGGCGACGCAGGGCGGCAAGTTCGTTGTCCTCGGGATCATAGGGCAGGCCGGCCAGCATCGCCCGGCGGGCAGGCCCCATCAGATGAAGCCGAGTTCCAGCCGCGCCTCGTCCGACATCATCTCCATCCCCCAGGGGGGCTGGAAGACCATGTCCACGTCCACCTGCCGGACGCCGGGGATGGCATTGACGGCATCGGCGACCCAGCCCGGCATCTCGCCCGCCACGGGGCAGCCCGGCGCGGTCAGCGTCATCAGGATGCGCACCGCGTTCGTGTCGTCGATGGCGATCGTGTAGATGAGGCCAAGGTCGAAGATGTTGACCGGGATCTCCGGGTCATAGACCGTGCGGCAGGCCTCGACCACGCTGTCGTACAGCGGATGGTCGGTGGTCGAGGGCGCGATCAGCGGCTCGCCCTCGGTCGGCTGCGTCTGATACATGGGTCGGCCTCCGTCTCGGGTTCGTTCCCGCATATAGGGGCTGGCGGTCCGGGACGAAAGACCATGAGGGCAACTCAGAACCGCAGGCTGAAGCGGTTGACGATGCCCAGCCGCAGCGCGGGCTGGTTCTTTTCCTCGACAAAGGGCGCGTCCGCCGCGTCGCCCGTCAGGCGGGAATATTCCGCCTCGCCCACGACCGCGAGGGTGGGGGTCAGGGCGTAGCGCGCCTCGAGGCTGGCGCCGACGGCGTAGAAGCCGCCATCGGGCGAATAGGCCTCGTAGCCGCTGCGGGCCGATTCGCCCTCGGTCACGCCGAAGAAGGTGCGGGTGAAGTGCTCGTCGCCGAACTTGCCCTCGATCCCCGGCCAGAGGGTCAGGCGCTCGTTCGGGGCGATGCGGTATTTCGCGCCGACCGCGCCCACCAGCCCGTCATGACCGCCGAAGCCCTTGCGGACGACCAGGTAGCCGCTGGCCGGGCCACGGGTATAGCGGAAGCGCACGCCCGCCTCGATCGTGCGGTCGATGTCGTCAAGGCCCGTCAGCGCCTCCGAATCGCCCGGATCGCGCCCGCCGCGCCAGTTGAAGGTCGGCACGACCCGCAGGCCGTCGGACGAGCCGTCGCGCGTCGCCGGCTGGCCCGGCGCGGTCACGTCGAAGTTGCGGAAGATGATCCAGGGCGAGGCTTCCATGTCCTTCGAGCCCAGCCAGTCCGGCTCGGTCTCGGCGCCAAGGCCGATGTCGGCGGCAAGGCCCCAGCCCTCCTGCGCCTGGGCGGCGGGCGGCAGGGCAAGGGCGGCAAGAAGCAGGGGGAGGCTGGCGCGCATGGGGATGTCTCCGGGATTCGGGTCAAGCATTCGTCGGCGGGCGACTCCGCGCAAGGGCGTTCAGCCGCGCTCGGCGGCCTCCAGCCGTTCCAGGGCGTCCATCCACAGGGCCTCGGCGCGGGGCAGGGCCTCGGCGGCCTCGGCGTGCTTGCGGCCCCATTTCTCGGCCTCGGCCGGGTCGTCGTAAAGCGCGGGGTCGGCCATCTTCTCGCTGATCTTCGCCATCATGGCGGTCAGCTTCTCGACCCGTTCCTCGCCGCGGCGCACCTCGGCCCGTAGATCCAGGATCTCGTCGCGGCTGGCCTTCTTCGGCGCGGGTTTCGGGGTTTCCTTCGGACGCTCGGGCTCGTCCGTGGTCAGCAGCGACTTGCGGTAGGTTTCGAGGTCATTGGGATAGGGTGACACTGCGCCCTCGACCACCAGCCACAGCCGGTCGGCGACCAGTTCCAGCAGGTGCATGTCGTGACTGACCAGCACCACGGCGCCGGTATAGTCGTTCAGCGCCTCGGTCAGCGCCTCGCGCGATTCGATGTCGAGGTGGTTGGTCGGCTCGTCCAGCACCAGCAGGTGCGGCGCGTCGATGGTGGCCAACAGCAGCGACAGCCGCGCCTTCTGGCCGCCGGAGAGGGCGCGGACCTTGGTTTCCGCCTGCGCCTCCATCAGGCCGAAGCCCGCAAGCCGAGCGCGCAGGCGGGCGGGCGGCTCGTCGGGCCGCAGGCGGCGGACATGGTCCAAGGGGGTTTCGTCCAGATGCAGTTCGTCCACCTGGTGCTGGGCGAAGTAGCCCACGCGCAGCCTGGACGAGCGCGCCACCTTTCCGTCCATCGCGGGCAGGCGGTCGGCCAGCAGCTTGGACAGCGTGGACTTGCCCTGCCCGTTCCGGCCCAGCAGCGCGATCCGGTCGTCCTGGTCGATCCGCAGGTTCAGCCGCCGCAGCACCGCGCGGTCGCCGTAACCCACCGAGACGCCGTCCAGCGCGAGGATCGGCGGAGAAAGCTGGTCGGGCTGGGGGAAGGTGAAGCGGTGGAACTTCGCCTCCTCAGGCGCGGTGATCGGCTCCATCTTCGCCAGCGCCTTCAGGCGGGACTGCGCCTGCGCGGCCTTGGTGGCCTTGGCGCGGAAGCGGTCCACGAAGCTTTGCAGGTGGGCGCGGCGGGCCTCCTGCTTCTTGGCCTCGGCGGCCTGAAGCGCCCGACGCTCGGCCCGGATGCGGGCGAAGCTGTCGTAACCGCCTGCATAGAGGTTCAGCTTGCGGTCCTCGAGATGCAGGATCGAGCCGACCGCGCGGTTCAGCAGGCCCCGGTCGTGGCTGATGACGATGACCGTGTGGGGATAACGGGAAAGGTAGCCCTCCAACCACAGCGCGCCTTCGAGGTCGAGGTAGTTCGTCGGCTCGTCCAGCAGCAGCAGGTCGGGCTGGGCGAACAGCACTCCCGCCAGCGCCATGCGCATCCGCCAGCCGCCCGAGAAGTCGCCCGTGGGCCGCGACTGGTCCTCGGTCGAGAAGCCCAGGCCCTGCAGGATGGATGCGGCGCGGCCTTCCGCCGACCAGGCGTCGATGTCGGCCAGCCGCGTCTGGATATCCGCGATGCGGTGGGGGTCGGTGGCCGTTTCCGCCTCGGCCATCAGAGTGTGGCGTTCGGTGTCGGCGGCCAGCACGGTGTCCAGCACGGATATGTCGGTCGCGGGCGATTCCTGTGCGACGCCCCCGATGCGGGCGCGGGCGGGCAGGCCGATCGTGCCGCCATCCAGCGTGAGTTCGCCCCGGATCAGCCGGAACAGCGTCGTCTTGCCGGCGCCGTTCGGGCCGACAAGGCCGACCTTGTGCCCCGTCGGAATCACCGCCGAGGCGTGGTCGAACAGCGGCCGTCCCGCGATGGAATAAGAGATGTCGTCGATGCGCAGCATGGGCGGGGCTTGCAGCAGCCGCGTAGCTTCGTCAACGCGGCTGATCGGCTTCGGGCGAATATCCTTGTTGGAAGGCCCGACCTCGCCTATATGGGGCGGGCAACGTTTTTCTATCTGCTCTCTGTCTCCGTCTACCGGCTTCAGTATGCTGCTATGACTGACTGCGCCGGGCCATCGCATTTCCGCGGATGGCGAATGACAGGAGATCTCACGATGGCCAACGGCACCGTGAAATGGTTCAACTCGACCAAAGGCTTCGGCTTCATCCAGCCGGAAAGCGGCAACCGCGACGTGTTCCTGCACATCTCGGCGCTGGAGCGCGCCGGCCTGCAGGCCCCCGCTGACGGTCAGAAGGTCACCTTCGACCTGGAAAAAGGCCGCGACGGCCGCGAATCCGCGATCAACATCCGCTTCGTCTGATCGGACGCAGCGACGGACATCGAAAGGGCGGGCCTGCGGGTCCGCCCTTTTCCGTTCGGGCGCGGCTGTCGGCGCGGGGTTTCCTTCGCGCAAGACCCATGCTAGCCGCCCGGCCGATCAGACAACCCCGGACCCCGAGGACATCATGGCCATCGAACGCACCCTTTCCATCATCAAGCCCGACGCCACCCGCCGCAACCTGACCGGCAAGATCAACGCCAAGTTCGAGGACGCGGGCCTGCGCATCGTCGCGCAGAAGCGCATCCACCTGTCGCCCGCCCAGGCCGGCAAGTTCTACGAAGTCCACAAGGACCGCCCCTTCTATGGCGAACTGGTCGAGTTCATGGCCTCGGAGCCGGTCGTCGTGCAGGTGCTGGAAGGCGAGAACGCCATCGCCAAGAACCGCGAAGTGATGGGCGCGACCAACCCGGCCAATGCCGATGCGGGCACCATCCGTAAGGAATTCGCCCTGTCGGTCGGCGAGAACTCGGTTCACGGCTCGGACGCGCCGGAAACCGCCAAGGAAGAGATCGCCTTCTTCTTCTCGGGCCTCGAGCTGGTCGGCTGAACGCCTGATCCCATTCGATGCGAAGGCCGCCCTTGGGGCGGCCTTTTTCGTTCGGGCCTCAGCCGCGGGTGGCCATCAGGTCGATTGTGACCACAACCGGGAAGGCCACCGTGCTTTCATCCGCGTAAGTCGCGCCCACGCCGAAGTCGCGGCGATCCAGCGTCAGGGTCCCCTTGGCGGTCGGCTGGTCGCCCTCGATCGTCAGGTCGAAGGGCAGGGTGGCAGGTTGCGCCTGTCCCGCGATGGTCAGCGTTCCGGTGGCTTGGTGCGCCGTGCCCCCTTCGGTGGTGCGGGCGATCTGCCCTTCGAAGCGGGCGGCCGGGAAGGCTTGGGCGTTCAGGAAATCCGGCCCCGTCGCCATGCCGCTGACTGCGCCCAGGGTCAGCGAGGCGATGTTGACCTCGGCCATGACCTCGCCGGTGCCGGTCGCCTCGTCATAGGCGATGGTGGCGGTCCAGGTGCCGAACTGCCCCTCGACCGGAACGCCCGCCTGGGTGACCGAAAGGCCGAGCGTGCCGGATTGGACCGTCCAGGCCGAAGCCGCCGTTTCCGCGGGCGCGACGGAGGCAGGCGCCTGCTGGGAGGCTTGTTCGAGAATCGCTTCCGGCGCCCTTTCAGTCGTGGCGGCCCAGGTGGCCAGCCCGCCCCAAAGCGCCAGCGCCACCAGCGGCGGCAGCCAGCGGTGCCGGTGCGGGTGGCGCGGCGGCTCGGGCACAAGCGCCGCGTTGCCCGCCATGCGCGCCAGCGTCGCATCCCGGTCGATGATCGTGTGCTTCAAGGCGCCGCCGATGTGCAGCGCGATCAGCCCCGCCAGCAGCCACCATCCGTTGACGTGGAAAGCGGTGAAGCGCTCGGACAGTTCGGCGTCCTGCGGCACCCCCGGCAGGCGCTGGCCGAAGGGCCACAGGATATCGGCAAAGCCCCCGCCCGGTGCGGCCGAATGCAGCAGCCAGCCCGCCAGCGGCATCAGCACCATGCCGCCGTAAAGTGCCCAGTGGACGGTCGAGGCGACGAAGTTTTCCAGCCGGCGCTCCGGGTGCAAGGGCCTCGGGTGGCCCTGCACCAGGACCCAGACAATGCGGGCCAGCGCCAGGAACAGGACGGTGATGCCCACGGTCTTGTGGATCGAGAAGACCTCGACCATCCGCGCCAGGGTCTGCGCTCCGCCGGCGCGGAAGCTTTCGGCGTAAAGGCCCAGGGCGATGGCTGACAGGATCAGGACGGCGATGGTCCAGTGCAGGAAACGGTGGACACTGCCATAGGCGCGCGAGGTGTTGGCTGCGGGCATCGCTCTCTCCTGCCGTTGCGGGATCGCCGTGACCGGGCTATCCCAACGCAAAGCATGGAGGAAGCTCAAGATGCGCGCATTCGTCTTTCCCGGCCAGGGGGCCCAGACCATCGGCATGGGGCGCGCGCTGGCCGACGCCTATCCGCAGGCGCGCGCCGTCTTCGAGGAAGTGGACGAGGCGCTGGGCGAGAAGCTGTCCGCGCTGATCTGGGAAGGCGACATCGAGACGCTGACGCTGACCCGCAACGCCCAGCCCGCGCTGATGGCGACCTCGGTCGCGGCCATGCGGGCGCTGGAGGCCGAGGGCTTCGCCGTGACCGACGCGGCCTTCGTGGCGGGGCACTCCTTGGGTGAATATTCGGCGCTCTGCGCCGCGGGGGCGATCAGCCTGTCGGACACCGCGCGGCTTCTGTGCATCCGCGGGACCGCCATGCAGGAGGCGGTGCCGGTCGGCGTGGGCGCCATGGCCGCGATCCTGGGGCTGGACTTCGCGGCGGTGGACGAGATCGCCCGCGAGGCGGCCGAGGACGAGGTCTGCCAGGCCGCCAACGACAACGACCCGGCGCAGGTGGTGATCTCGGGCCACAAGGCGGCGGTGGAACGGGCAGCGGCGCTGGCCAAGGCGCGCGGCGCCAAGCGGGCGCTTATGCTGCCCGTGTCCGCTCCCTTCCATTGCGCGTTGATGCAGCCCGCCGCGACCGTGATGGCCGACGCGCTGGCGGGCGTGGACATCCACGAGCCTGCCGTGCCGCTGATCGCCAACGTGCGCGCGGAACCCGTCACCATGCCCGGCGCGATCCGGCAGTTCCTGGTCGAGCAGGTCACGGGGTCCGTGCGCTGGCGCGAATCCGTGCAGTTCATGGCCGACCAGGGCGTGACCGAGTTCTGGGAGATCGGCGCGGGCAAGGCGCTGTCGGGCATGATCAAGCGCATCGCGCCGGGGGTCGAGACGAAGGCGGTTGGCACCCCCGAGGACATCGTGGCCCTGAAGGGCTGAGGCCGGACCGGGGCGCTTGCCCCACCGTCGTATACGGCGATCCCGGGATATTTTTACGAAGAAGAAAGAGAGTGCGATGTTCGACCTGACCGGAAAGAACGCTCTGATCACCGGCGCTTCGGGCGGCATCGGTGGGGCCGTGGCGGCGGCGCTGCACGCGGCAGGCGCGACCATGACCCTGTCGGGAACGCGCGAGGCGCCCTTGCAGGAACTCGCCGCCAGCTTGGGCGAGCGGGCGCATGTGGTGACGGCGAACCTGGGTGACCCGGCCGCCGTCGAGGCACTGCCGAAGAAGGCGGCCGAGGCGATGGGCTCGGTCGATATCCTCGTCAACAACGCGGGGATCACGCGCGACAACCTGTTCATGCGGATGTCGGACGAGGAATGGGCGCAGGTGCTGGACGTGAACCTGACCTCGTCCTTCCGGCTGGCGCGGGGGGTGCTGCGCGGCATGATGAAGGCGCGCTGGGGGCGGATCGTGTCGATCACCTCGGTCGTCGGCACCACGGGCAACCCGGGACAGGGGAACTATGCCGCGGCCAAGGCCGGGCTGGTGGGGATGTCGAAAAGCCTCGCCTACGAGGTCGCCTCGCGCGGGATCACGGTCAACTGCGTGGCGCCGGGCTTCATCGAGACGGCGATGACGGACAAGCTGAACGACGACCAGAAGGGGCGCATCCTGACCCAGATTCCCGCCGGTCGCATGGGCCACGCCGACGAGATCGCGGCCGCCGTGCTGTATCTGGCCAGCCCCGAGGCGGCTTACGTCACCGGGGCCACGCTGCATGTCAACGGCGGCATGGCGATGGTCTGAGGGGCCGCGAAAGCGGTTGCGGATCACATTGGCGTTGCTATATGCCGGGGCCAAGGCCGCAGGGACCCGCCCGCGGCTTGTTGCCGGGTGCGTCCCGGTCGCATCCGGGCGGAGTGCCCGTAACTGAGGAACGAGACATGAGCGATATCGCTGATCGCGTGAAGAAGATCGTCGTCGAGCATCTGGGCGTCGAAGAGGACAAGGTCACCGAGACCGCCTCGTTCATCGACGATCTGGGCGCGGACTCGCTGGACACCGTCGAGCTGGTCATGGCCTTCGAGGAAGAATTCGGCATCGAGATCCCCGATGACGCCGCCGAGACGATCCAGACCTTCGGCGACGCGGTGAAGTTCATCGACCAGGCGACCGCCGCCTGATCGCTGCCTCCATCGGCATCCCTTGAACGGCGTCCCCCTGGGGCGCCGTTTCCGTTTGCGGCTGCGGTGGATCGGCGCGGCGGCGGAACCTCGGGCCCTGCGGTTCGTTGACCTGCAAATCAACAACATCAGGAGAAGATCATGCCCGTGAACCTGCAGGGTCTGGAAGACAATGCCCGCAAGACCGCCATCTCGGAGCTGCAGGCCTGCATGAGCGACGGGTTGTCGCTGTCGATGTCGCTGAAGCAGGCGCATTGGAACCTCAAGGGGCCGAACTTCATCGCCATCCACGAGCTGCTGGACGGGGTGAAGACGCGGCTCGATCCCAACATCGACGACATGGCCGAGCGCATCCAGCAGCTCGACGGCACCGCCGTCGGCACGGTCGAGGAGGTTGCCCGCGCCACCCGGCTCGAGCCCTATCCGACCAACCTGACCTCGGCCGAGGATCACCTGCGCGAGGTCGCGGACCGGCTGCGGGCCTACGGAGAGCGGGTGCGGACGGCCATCGACACGGTGGACGAGGCGGGCGATGCCGACAGCGCCGACATCCTGACCGCCGCCTCGCGTCAGGCCGACAAGGACCTGTGGTTCATCGAGTCGCATCGCGGCTGAGGGGCAGCCGCAGGGTGCGCGCAGACCACGCCCCCTTATGGGAAAGGGCGGGCCGCAAGGCCCGCCCTTCGTGCATCCTGACGCTTGTTCAGCTCGGGATCTGCGCGGAAATGCCTTCCACGAAGAAGTTCATCGAGGACAGCTCCTCGTCCGTGGCCTTCTGCCCCTCGGCCAGCCAGGCGCTGCCGTCCTGCTTGTTCAGCGGGCCGGTGAAGGGGTGATAGGCGCCCGAGCCGATCTGGTCGCGCAGGGCCTCGGCCTCGGCCTTGACCTCGGCAGGCACGGCCTCGGTGATCTCGCCGATCTCGACCTCGCCGTCGCCGATCCCCAGCCAGACCCCGTGCGAGGTCCAGGTGCCGTCCAGGACCTGGCCCACGCGGCGGATGTAGTAGGGGTTCCAGTTGTCGATGATCGAGCTGACGCGCGGGGTCGGCTTGAAGGCCGCCATGTCGGACGCCTGCCCGAAGCCGATGCCGCCCTTTTCCTGCAGCTTGGCCAGCGGGGCGGTGGAATCGGTGTGCTGCAGGATCACGTCCACGCCTTCCGCCAGCAGGGCGGATGCGGCATCGGCCTCCTTGGCGGGGTCGAACCAGGTGTAGGCCCAGACGACGCGCATCTCGACATCCGGGTTCACCTTACGGGCATGGATGAAGGACGAGTTGATGCCCTGGATCACCTCGGGGATGGGGAACGAGCCGATGTAGCCGATCTTGTTCGACTTGGTCATGCGGCCCGCGATGGTCCCCATGACGGCGCGGCCCTCGTAGAAGCGGGCGTCATAGGTCGAGACGTTCTCGGCCCGCTTGTAGCCGGTCGCGTGCTCGAACTTCACGTCGGGGAACTTGGCGGCGGTGTTGATGACCGCGTCCATGAAGCCGAAGCTGGTGGCGAAGATCAGCTTGCAGCCCGACAGCGCCAGCTGGGTCAGGGCACGCTCGGCGTCGGCGCCCTCGGGAACGCTTTCGATGAAGGTCGTCTCGATCCGGTCGCCGTATTCGGCCTCGATCGCCTGCCGGCCCAGGTCGTGCTGGTAGGACCAGCCGCCGTCGCCCACCGGGCCGACGTAGATGAAGCCGACCTTCAGCTTCTCGCCTTCGGGGAACGGCGTCTGCGCCGAAACGGGCAGCGCGGGCAGCATGGCGACCAGCGCCATGGCGGCGGCCGAGGCCAGAAGGGTTCTGCGGTTCATGGACATCTCCTCTGTCGGAACTTGTTATCGCAGCGCGTGGAAGGACCGGCCCAGCGAGCCCGGCGCCGTTCCGCCGCCGCCTGCGTATTTGTGGCGCGCCGATATGATCACCAGCACGATGATCGTGGCAAGGTAGGGGGCCATGCTGAGCAGCTGGACCGGGACCGCGACGCCCGCCGCCTGCAGGCGAAGCTGCAGAACGGTCACGCCGCCGAAAAGCCAGGCACCGGCGAGAACGCCCCAAGGGCTCCACCCCGCGAAGACGACGATGGCGAGCGCGATCCAGCCTGCGCCCGCCGTCATGCCTTCGGTCCATTGCAGGACGGTCGCGATGGACACATAGGCGCCCCCGACCCCGGCCAACGCGCCGCCGATGGCGATGGCGGCCATGCGGGTGCCGCGCAC
Source organism: Paracoccus chinensis (assembly GCF_900102885.1). Taxonomy (GTDB): domain Bacteria; phylum Pseudomonadota; class Alphaproteobacteria; order Rhodobacterales; family Rhodobacteraceae; genus Paracoccus; species Paracoccus chinensis. The sequence goes on from NZ_FNGE01000002.1 coordinate 193,709, forward strand.
CTTGTAACCCAGCGCATGGGCCGCGTCGTGGTTTTCCCCCACGCCGCGCAGGATCAGGCCGGGACGGGTGCGGTTCAGGATCAGCCAGGTCACGGGGACGAGGACCAGCCCGAGCCAGATCACCCAGTTGATGCCCAGGGGACCACCGGCCATCGAGGGCGCCTTGACGCCCTCATAGGGCTTGCCGAACATCGCGGTCAGGCCAAGGCCGAACATGGTCAGCGCCAGGCCTGTGGCGACCTGGTTGGTCAGCAGGTATTGCGTCAGACCCCCGAAGATCAGCGACAGCGCCGCGCCCGCCACCGCGCCCGCGACGAAGCCCGCCATGGGCGAGCCGGTCGCATGGGCCGCGGCAAAGCCCGCCAGCGCACCGGTGATCATCATCCCTTCGACGCCGAGGTTCAGCACGCCCGCGCGTTCTGCGATGGTCTCGCCCAAGGCCGCGAACAGGATCGGGGTCGCGGCGGACAGAAGCAGCAGGAAGGTCGTCCATTCGATCATCGCGCGGTCCCCCAGCGCAGGCGGTATCGGGTCAGCGTGTCGAACGCGAGCAGGAAAAACAGCAGCATCCCCTGGAAGACCTGCACGGTCGCGGCGGGTAGGGACAGCATCAGCTGCGCAAGTTCGCCCCCGATGTAGGTCAGCGCCATCAGCAGCCCGGCCAGCAGGATGCCCAAGGGATGCAGGCGGCCCAAGAAAGCCACGATGATCGCGGTGAAGCCGTAGCCCGAGCCGAAGCTGTCGGTGATCTGCCCGCCGGGGCCCGCCACCTCGAAGAGCCCCGCCATGCCCGCCAGCGCGCCGGACAGGCCGAGGCAGAAGGCCACCAGCGTTTCGGGACGCACCCCGGCGAAGCGCGCGGCACGCGGCGCGAGGCCCGCGACTCGGATGCGGAAGCCGCGGATATGGCGGCTCATCAGGAACCAGGTCGCCAGCACCGCCAGCGCCGCCGCGATTACCCCCCAGTGGATGCCGGTCCCGGCGATCAGTTCCGGATTCGAGGCGGGGGGATATTGCTGCAGGTTGCGCGAGCCGGGCATCCCGAAGCCTTCCGGGTTCCGCATCGGCCCGAAGGCCATCCAGGCCGCGACCCGTTGCGCCACATAGACCAGCATCAGCGAGACGAGGATCTCGGACGCGCCCGTCCGGTTGCGCAGGATCGCCGGGATCATGCCCCAGGCCCAGCCCCCGGCCGCCCCCGCCAGGACCATGGCGGGGAAGATCCAGAAGCCCTCGGCAGGATAGGCGGCCAGCGCCACCGCCGCGCCGCAGATGCCGCCGATGATGTATTGGCCTTCCGCCCCGATGTTCCAGATGCCCGCCCGGAAGCCGATGGCGAGTCCCGAGGCGATCAGGATCAGCGGACCGGCCTTCACCAGCAGCTGCGGGCGCGAATAGCCCGCCGCAGGCCCGAACAGCGGGTCCCAGAAGATCGTGCGGATCGAGGCGACAGGGTCGAAGCCCATCAGCGCGAAGAGCAGGCCGCCGACGATCATCGTGGCGACCACGGCCATGACGGGCGAGACGATGCCCAGCCACCAAGGCGCGGCGGTGCGAGGCTCAAGCCGCAACATGGGCGACCTCCATCCCATGCGCGCCGCCCAGCATCAGGCCGACCTGTTCCAGCGTCAGCCCCTCGGTCGGGACGGGTGGCGACAGCACGCCGTTGTTCAGCGCGGCGAAGCGGTCCGAGAGTTCGAGCAGCTCGTCGAGGTCCTGGCTGATGACGACGACCGCCGCCCCCCGTCCGGCAAGGTCCAGCAGCGCCTGCCGGATCGCGGCGGCCGCGCCCGCATCGACGCCCCAGGTCGGCTGGTTCACGACCAGCGCGCGGGGCTCCTGCAGGATTTCCCGGCCGATCACGAATTTCTGCAGGTTGCCGCCCGACAGCGCCCCCGCCGCCGTCCCCGGACCGGGTGTGCGGACGTCGAAGGCGGCGATGATGCGCTCGGCAAAGCTGCGGGCGGCGCGGTGGTCGAGGATGCCGTTCTTCTGCAACCCCTGCCGGGTCGCCCCGGTCAGGATGGCGTTCTCGGTCAGGCTCATGTCGGGGACCGCCGCGTGGCCCAGCCGGTCCTCGGGTGCGGCCAGCAGGCCCGCACGGCGCCGGGCCTCGGGGCCTTGGGACGACAGGTCGCGGCCGTCCATGACCACGGTGCCGGGCCGGCCGGTCGTCTCGCCGGACAGGGCGGCGATCAGTTCCTCCTGCCCGTTGCCGGCGACACCGCCGATGCCCAAGATCTCGCCCGCACGGACCTGGAAGCCCACGTTCTTCAGCGCCGTCCCTTCCAGCCCCGCGGCCGAGGTCAGCCCGGCGACCGTCAGCACGACCTCGCCCGCCTGACGGCCCGAGCGGTCCACCAGCCGCATCTCGGCCCCGACCATCATCGCGGCCAGTTCGCGCGCGGAATGCTCGGCCGGGCTCACGGTGCCCACGACGCGGCCCTGCCGCAGGATCGTCGCGCAGTCGCAATGGGTGCGGATCTCGTCCAGCTTGTGGCTGATATACAGGATCGAGGTTCCCTGCGCGGCCAGCTGCCGCAGGGTGGCAAAGAGGATCTCGGCCTCCTGCGGGGTCAGGACGCTGGTCGGCTCATCCATGATCAGCAGGCGCGGATTGCTCAGAAGGCAGCGTACGATCTCGACCCGCTGGCGCTCGCCCGCCGACAGGCTGGCGATGCGGCGGGCGGGGTTCAGCGGCAGGCCATAGGCCGCGCTGACCTCGGTGATCCGGCGCGACAGGTCCGCGCGGGGCGGGGGCGAATCCATTCCCAGCGCGATGTTCTCGGCCACCGTCAGCGCGTCGAACAGGCTGAAGTGCTGGAACACCATGCCCACGCCCGAGGCCCGCGCGGCCCGGGGGTCCGCCGGCGCATGAAGCTGGCCCCCCAGCATCATCCGCCCTTGATCAGGGCGCACGAGGCCATAGATCATCTTGACGAGAGTGGATTTGCCGGCGCCGTTTTCACCCAGCAGCGCATGGATTTCGCCCGGCGCGACAGAGAAGGACACATTGTCGTTGGCGCGGACGCCCGGATAGGACTTCGCCAGGCCGTCGGCCCGGAACAATTCGCTGGTCGTCACGCCATCCCCGTTGTCTTTTTCGTACGTTAGCCGGTTCCGGTGCCCACACAATCATCCTTCCGATGGCCGATTATATCGGTCCACGCGAAGACTGTCTTCGTGAACCCGACGGCAATCCTGGCGCTCGTATGCCGCGTCGGAAGCTTCAGCGCCACCTTCTGCGTGGCTCTTTCTGGTGCTAGCAACGGCCCATGACCGACCTGCCCAAGTTCATCCACCTGCGCTGTCATTCCGAGCATTCGCTTCTGGAAGGCGCGATCCCCGTCAAGAAGCTGCCGGCCCTGGCCGCCAGGCACGGCATGCCCGCCGTCGCCCTGACCGACACCAATGCGCTGTTCGCCGCGCTGGAGTTCTCGGTGAAGGCCATGGACGAGGGCATCCAGCCCATCGTGGGCTGCCAGATGACGCTGGACGCGGGGCCGATGTGCGGACCCGTGGTGCTGCTGGCGCAGAGCCAGCAGGGCTGGATGAACCTGATGGCGCTGTCCACCTGCCTTTACGTGACGCCGCCGCGCGAGTTTCCCCATGTGACGATGGCGGAACTTGGCAAGCACGCTGAGGGCCTGATCTGCCTGACCGGCGGCGCCTGCGGCCCGCTTGGACTGATGGTCGCCGCGGGCAAGATGGCGGATGCCGAGTCGCACCTGCGAGACCTCGCGGGTATGTTCGGCGACCGGCTGTATGTCGAGATCCAGCGCCACATGCAGGACAACGGCCAGCTGATGCAGGCGGAACTGGCGAGCGAAGGCGGCATGATCGACCTCGCCTATGCGCTGAACCTGCCGCTGGTGGCGACGAACGACGTCTATTTTCCGAAACCCGAGATGTTCGGCGCCCATGACGCGCTGATCTGCATCCGGGAACGGGCGATGGTGGACCAGTCCACCCCGCGCCGCCGCCTCACGGCAAACCACGACTTCAAGTCGGAAAAGGACATGCTGGTCCTCTTCGCCGACCTGCCCGAGGCCACCGCCAACACGGTCGAAATCGCGCAGCGCTGCGCCTTTGCCGTTTCCAAGCACAAGCCGATCCTGCCCCGCTTTGCCGACGACGAGGTCGAGGAACTGCGCCGACAGGCGCGCGAGGGGCTGGCCGCCCGGCTTGCCGTCATCCCCCATGCCGTCAGCGTCGAGAACTACAACGCCCGGCTCGATTTCGAACTCGGCATCATCGAGCAGATGGGCTTCCCCGGCTACTTCCTGATCGTCGCGGACTTCATCAAATGGGCCAAGGGGCAGGGCATCCCGGTCGGGCCGGGCCGGGGCTCGGGCGCGGGGTCGCTGGTGGCCTATGCGCTGACGATCACCGACCTCGACCCCCTGCGCTATTCGCTGCTGTTCGAGCGCTTCCTGAACCCCGAGCGCGTCTCGATGCCCGACTTCGACATCGACTTCTGCATGGACCGGCGGGAAGAGGTCATTGACTACGTCTGCCAGAAATACGGGCGCGAGAAGGTGGGCCAGATCATCACCTTCGGCGCGTTGCTGTCCAAGGCCGCCGTCCATGACGTGGGCCGCGTCCTCGGCATGGGCTTCACCCAGCGCGACAAGCTGTCGAAGATGATCCCGGTGGAAGGCGTGAAGCCCGTCTCGATCACCAAGGCGCTGGCCGACGAGCCGCGCCTGCGCGAGGCGGCGGCGGCCGAGGAAAACGTCAAGCGGATGCTCGACTATGCCGCGCAGGTCGAGGGGCTCTACCGCAACGCCTCGACCCACGCGGCGGGCGTCGTGATCGGTGACCGGCCGCTGGACCAGCTGGTGCCGCTCTACCGCGACCCGGCGTCCGACATGCCGGCCACGCAGTACAACATGAAGTGGGTGGAGCAGGCCGGGCTGGTGAAGTTCGACTTCCTCGGCCTCAAGACCCTGACGGTGATCCAGAACGCCGTGGACCTGATCCGCGCGGGCGGGCGGCACCTGCATATCGCGGCCGACGGGCGCCAACTCTACGAGCCGCCCGCAGGCGCGGTGGACGAGATCAACCTCATCCCGCTGGACGACGAGGCGACCTATCAGCTTTTCGCCTCGGCCCGCACGGTCGCGGTGTTCCAGGTCGAAAGCTCGGGCATGATGGACGCGCTGCGGCGCATGCGTCCGACTTGCATCGAGGACATCGTGGCGCTGGTCGCGCTCTATCGTCCGGGGCCGATGGAGAACATCCCGGTCTATTGCGACGTGAAGAACGGCGTCCGGCCGCTGGAATCGATCCACCCGACCATCGACCACATCCTGGCCGAGACGCAGGGCATCATCGTCTACCAGGAACAGGTGATGCAGATCGCGCAGGTCATGGCGGGCTATTCGCTTGGCGGCGCCGACCTTCTGCGCCGCGCCATGGGCAAGAAGATCGCCGAGGAGATGGCGAAGGAACGCCCCAAGTTCGTCGAGGGCTGCAAGGCCCAAGGGGTGGACGAGAAGAAGGCGGGCGAGGTCTTCGACCTGCTGGAGAAATTCGCCAACTACGGCTTCAACAAGTCCCACGCGGCCGCCTATGCGGTGGTCAGCTACCAGACCGCCTGGCTGAAGGCGAACCACCCCGTCGAGTTCATGGCCGCCGTGATGAACTGCGATATCCACCTGACCGACAAGCTGGCAATCTACCGCCGCGAGGTGGACCGCATGGGGATCGAGGTGATCCCGCCTTGCGTCAACCGCAGCCAGCCGCGCTTCAGCGTCCGCGAAGGGCGCATCGTCTATGCGCTGGGCGCGCTGAAGAACGTGGGCGTCGAGGCGATGAAGACGCTGGTGGCCGCGCGGGGCGACAGGCCCTTCCGCGACCTGACCGACTTTGCCCGCCGCGTCCCCATGCGCCAGATCGGCAAGCGCGCGCTGGAGATCCTGGCGCGGGCAGGGGCCTTTGACGAGTTGGACAACAACCGCGCCCGCGTCCTCAAGTCACTGGACTCGCTGGTCGCCTGGTCCACGGCGGTGCAGGAGGCCGCGCAGTCCAGCCAGTCCTCGCTGTTCGGGGGCGGCGAGGACCTGCCGCCGCCGCGTCCCGCGCTGGCCTCCGTCTGGATGCCCGCCGAGAAGCTGGCCGAGGAGCGCACGGCCATCGGCTTCTACCTGTCGGGCCACCCGCTGGACGATTATGTCCCGGCGTTGAAGCGCAAGGGTGCGATGACGCTGGCCGAGGTGCAGGCCGCCTGCGCCGAGGGGCCGATGGTCGCGCAGATTGCCGGAACGGTCGCGGCGCGGGCGGAAAAGAAATCCGCCAAGGGCACGCGCTATGCCTTCGTAACGCTCTCCGACCCGACCGGGCTTTACGAGGCCACGGTCTTCTCGGACGTGCTGGACGCCCACCGTTCGCTGCTGGAACCGGGGATGAACGTCCTGCTGACGGTCAATGCCGAGCCCTCGGGCGACCAGGTGAAGATGCTCGCCCGGTCCGTCCAGTCGCTGGAGGAAGCGGTGGCCGACGCAGGCTCAGGCCTGCTGGCAGTCGAGGTCGCGGACCCGAGGACGGCCCTCGCGGTGCTGAACCGGCTGCGCGAAACCAGCGCCGAGATCGCGGTCTCGGCCAAGGGCCGCGGTCCCCTGCTGATGCGGGTGCGCGAGGGCAACACCGTCTATGATGTCGAGGTCGCCCCGGACGTGCCGGTCACGCCCAAGATGCGCCAGGCCCTTCGCGCGGTCGAGGGGGTGATCGACGTGACCGAGGAATAGGGCCGGTTGCCCCTCCGGCCCAAATCGGGGCAGGGTAGGCGCCACGCCCAGACCTGCGGACCCGTGCGACGTGAAAGGACCGATGCCATGCCCCGACGCCTGATCCATGCATCCCTCGCCGGTGCCGCGGCCCTGCTGGTTGCCGCCTGTGGCAGCCCTGCGCCTCGTACGACGGGCGCCGTCCCGCCCGCCGCGCTGGTCGATCCGGCGGCGCTTTACTGCCAGGGGACGGGCGGGACGGTGATCCCCCGCGTCTCGCAAGGGCGGCGCGCGGACCTGTGCCGGACGCGCGACGGCCGGACTGTCAGCGCGGCCGCCCTGCTGAACAGCCACAACGACCTTTAAGAGCGCGCCCCTACTTGGGGCGCGTGGCCTCGGTCAGGCCTTCCATGTCCGTGCGGTCCGACAGCAGCAGGGCCCAGGGGCGCAGGATCGGCACATGCGCCCCCAGCACGACCAGCGCCACGGTGACGGGCGCCGCCAGCAGCGCGCCGGGAATGCCCCAGATCCAGGACCAGAACAGCAGCCCCACCAGCACCACCAGCGGCGAGACCGAGATCCGGTTGCCCGACACCTTGGGGTCGATGAAGTTGCCCATGACCTGCTCGATCACCAGCAGGCCCGCCCCCACCGCCACCGCCGTGCCCAGATCCTGCGTGGCAACGACATAGATGACCGGCAGCAGCCCCGCGATGATGGACCCGACCGTGGGGATGAAGTTCAGAAGAAAGGTCAGCAGCGCCCAGACGAAGATCAGCCCCGCGCCGAAGAACCACAGCCACAGCCCGTAAAGAGCGGCGGTGGCCAATCCGAGGACTCCGCGGATCAGCAGGTAGGCGCGCACCTTCTGGGCGATCACCTCGGCGGATTCGGTCAGCCGCCATTCCGTGCGCCAGTGGGTGATCGTGGAAATCTTCCGGCCCCAGTCCCGGCTTTCGATCAGGATCAGCAGCGTCAGGAAGAAGATCACGACCAGAGCCGACACGATCCCCACGGCAGACCCAAGCAGGGTCTTGGCCACCCGTGTCAGGACGCTGACCAGGGTGTCGCCGAAGCGCGAGGCAAGGCCGCCGGCGGCTTCGCCACCCGACCCTTGCCCGGCCTGCGACACCTGGGCCGAGGCGCCCGGCTCTGCCACGGCCGAGGGCAGGCCCAGCGGCAGGCTGGACCCGGCGTCACCTTGGGGTGGCTGCGCCTCGGTCCCGCCCTGCGCCTCGGCCTCTTCCTGCGGCATGGCCTGCTCGATGACCTGCGTGATCTGCTCGGTGCCGCCGGGGACCTGGGCGATCACCTGCTGGGCGGCCAGCCAGAGCGCGCCGAAGAACAGCCCGACCACCAGCAGCAGCAACGTCATGGCCGCCACCACGCCCACCCAGCCGAACCTCCGGGACACCTTGCGCTGCACCCAGTCCCGCACCGGCATGACGGCCAGCGCGATCATGATCGAGGCGACCAGCGGGACAAAGACGCTGGACATCGCCTGCAGCGCCCAGCCGGCAAGGACCAGCGCGACGATGACCAGAAGAATGGTGCGGATCGCAGGCCGCTGTCCCGAGGCTTCCGAGGGCACCCCTTGCTCCTCGTCCAGTCGGGGGGGGCTGCTTCCATCGACCATGATCCGCTCCTCGGCTTGTGTCGGGGTCAAACCGCCGCTTCCCGGGAAGGTTCCCGCGACCGGGCCGCGCCGGGCAGGAAACCGCAGGATTAACAAGAATTTGGCTGGAGCCCCGCAGACGACTGCAAAAGAAGAAGGGCGCCGCGATGGGCGCCCTTCGTCTTCGCTGAAATATTCCGGAACCGTCGTATACGACGAAGGGGCAGAGCCCCGGTCCGGCGGTGCCGCAAGCGCGATCAGTTCCGCGCGCGGTCCACCATCTTGCCCTTCGAGATCCAGGGCATCATCTCGCGCAGCTTGGCGCCGACCTGCTCGATCTGGTGCTCGTCGTTGATGCGGCGAGTCGCCTTGAAGGACGGCTGGCCGACGGCGTTTTCCTGCATGAAGTCGCGGACGAACTTGCCGGTCTGGATGTCGCGCAGGACTTCCTTCATCCGGGCCTTGGTTTCCTCGTAGGGCAGGATGCGCGGGCCCGAGACATATTCGCCGTATTCGGCGGTGTTCGAGATCGAGTAGTTCATGTTCGCGATGCCGCCCTCGTAGATCAGGTCTACGATCAGCTTCACCTCGTGCAGGCACTCGAAATAGGCCATCTCGGGCTCGTAGCCCGCCTCGACCAGCGTCTCGAAGCCCATGCGGATCAGCTCGACCAGGCCACCGCACAGGACCGCCTGCTCGCCGAACAGGTCGGTCTCGCATTCCTCGCGGAAGTTCGTCTCGATGATGCCCGAGCGGCCGCCGCCGATGGCCGAGCAGTAGGACAGACCGATGTCCATCGCCTTGCCCGAGGCGTCATTGTGGACCGCGACCAGGCAGGGCACGCCGCCGCCCTTGACGTATTCGCCGCGCACGGTGTGGCCGGGACCCTTGGGGGCCATCATGATGACGTCGACGCCCTTCTTGGGCTCGATCAGGCCGAAATGGACGTTCAGACCATGGGCGAAGGCGATCGCCGCGCCCTCGCGCAGGTTGTCATGGACGTATTTCTTGTAGGTCTCGGCCTGCAGCTCGTCGGGCATGGTGAACATGATCAGGTCGGCCCAGGCCGCGGCCTCGGCGATGCCCATGACCTTCAGGCCCTCGCCTTCGGCCTTGGCCGCCGACGGCGAGCCTTCGCGCAGCGCGACGACCAGGTTCTTCGCGCCGGAATCGCGCAGGTTCAGCGCATGTGCATGGCCCTGGCTGCCATAGCCCAGGATCGCGATCTTCTTGTCCTTGATCAGATTGACGTCGCAATCGCGATCATAATACACGCGCATCTTTTTCTGCCCTCGTGGTTCCCGATGTTTCGCGCAAGGGCCTACACCGCGCATCTTTGGGTGTCCAGAACACCGGCGCGCGCAATCTCAGGAAAGGCAGGGCTTTCCGCAGGGCGGGATCACCGGCTCAGCGCATCCCCAGCCCGGCGCGCATCATCGTCCGGCGCACGGGGGCGAGTGCGTAAAGCCCGCCCAGCGCCGCTGCGCGCAGGTCGCGCAGGGGGCGGGGGGTCAGCATGCTGGCGCGGTTCAGCGCGTCGATGCCCATCAGGCGGACCATCGCCTCGGGACGGCGGGCACGGGCGTAACGCTCCAGCGCCGCCTGGTTGCCCGGATCGGGGGTCATCAGGTCCAGAAGGGAGGACAGGTCCGCAAGGCTCATGTTCAGCCCCTGCGCGCCGATGGGCGGGACGACATGGGCGGCCTCGGCGATGAGCGCCGTGCGCGGACCGGTGTAGCGGTCGGCGATCTGGCTGATGATCGGCCATTCGGTCAGGCCCGTGGCCTGCGTCAGGTGGCCGAGGACGCAGGCGGAACGGGCGTTCAGTTCGGCCTCGAAGGCTTCGCGGGACAGGCCCCGCAGCCGCGCGATCTCGGTCCCGCGTTCCATCCAGACCACGGCCGAGGAAGGCTTGCCGTCGCGGTCGGGCAGGGGAACCAGCGTGAAGGGGCCGCCCCAGCGGTGGATCTCGGTCGAGATGTTCTCGTGCGGGATCTCGTGCGTCACGGCGAAGGCCAGCGCCTTCTGGCCATAGCGGATGGTGCGGACGCCGATCCCCAGCGCCTCGCGCACGGGCGAGTTGCGCCCGTCCGCCGCAACCACCAGCCGGGCCCTTGTGCGGCTGCCGTCCGACAGGTCCACCAGCGCCGCGTCGTCGCGCACCGTCAGCCCGGCGGTGCCGGTGCCGGGCCGGAACTCGACATTGGGCAGTTCCCCCAGCCGGGCCGAGATCTCGCGGCGCAGCAGCCAGTTGGGCAGGTTGTAGCCGAAAGGCTTGTCCGAGATTTCCGAGGCGTCGAAGGCCCGCGTCAGCCGTGCGACCGGTTCCGCCCCGCCCGCGTCCACGATGCGCATGACCTGCAGGGGCGTGGCATAGGGCGCCAGCCGGTCCCACAATCCGATGCGGGCCAGCAGATCGACGGACGGTTGCAGGAAGGCCGTGGTCCGCAGGTCGGCGCCCGCGCCGCCTTCTTCCGTCACCGGGGGCGCGGGGTCCACGCAAAGGACGCTCAGGCCCGAGGCGCCGAAGGCCGCCGCCGCTGTCAGCCCGGCGACGCCGCCGCCGGAAACCAGGACATCCACGGACGCGCCCGGCACGGGGTCTAGAACCCGGCCGCGTAGGCGATCAGCAGGCCCATGACGACGACGGTCGCCAGCAGCGCGATCATGGTCAGCGCGGGAAGCCCGAACAGCGCCACGACCACGATCACCAGCACCACCACCAGCGCCAGGATGACGAGGATGCGGGCGGCGAGGATGCGTTCCTTCTGCGTCTGCATCTCGGCATCGGGGCTGAGCGCAGAAGCAAGGTGCTCGGCAGAGGTTTCAGTGCGGCTCATGGTCGGCCTCGGCTGTTGACGGATTTGGCTGCGAACTTGCCACGGCGCCAAGGGCCGCCGCAAGCGCAGGCAGGAATGCCACGATGTCGCGGGTGTGCCACAGGACGTGGCTTCCATGGCTGTGATCCTCGGCCAGCTCGTCGGGACCGTGGCGGCCCGCGCCGACCAGAACCGTGCGCATTCCCAAGGAAAACGGCACTTCGAGGTTGCGTGGATCGTCCTCGAACATGGCGCAGCGGGTGGGGTCGAGGCCATGCGCGCGAAGGACTGCGGCAAAGGAGCGCGGGTCGGGTTTCGGATGGTATCCGACCTCTCCGATGCCGTGGATGGCGTCGAAGACGCCCAGTTCGCGCCGTGCAAGCACCCGGCCCGCGTAAGCCGCGTCGGCGTTGGTGTGGATGATCTTCAGCCCCGGCAGCGCCCGGATCGCCTGCGCCAGCGCGGGTTCCGGCGTCAGGGCGGTGAAGTCGATGTCGTGGACCTCGGCCAGGTAGGTCTCGGGGTCGATGCCGTGATGGGCCATGAGGCCTGCCAGCGTCGTCCCATGCTCGCGCCAGTAATGGGCGCGCAGGCGGTCGGCCTCGGTGGCATCCACGTCCAGAAGGCGCTGGACATAGGCCGTCATTCGCGCCTCGATCTGCGAGAACAGCCGCATCTCCGGCGAGTACAGCGTGTTGTCCAGGTCGAAGATCCAGGCGTCCACGCCGGCGAAATCCGCCTGCAGGGCGGCGGTGTCGATGTCGCGCAGGGGGCGCATGAAGGGCGTATCCATGAACGAGGGCTAACGCGGACGCTGCGGCCTTGCAATCGCGGGGGCACCCGGCCAACTCTGCCCCGATGAAAGATGCATACAGCCTGATCCTGTCGGCGATCGACGACGGCACCTACCGTCCGGGCGACCGGCTGGTCGAATCGGAACTGGCCGAGCGCTTCGGCGTCAGCCGCACCCCCGTGCGCGAGGCCCTGCAGCGGCTGGAAACCCAGTCCATGCTGACCCGCGACGGCCGCAGCCTGATCGTGGCCACGCTGGACCACAACCAGTTGGCCGAGCTTTACACCGTGCGCACCGAGCTTGAGGCGCTGGCCGCGCGGCTGGCCGCGCGCCATGCCACGCGCGAGGAGGTGCGGGTCCTGGGCCAGATGGTCGAGGACGACCACCGCGTCGTGGACGACCCCCAGGCGCTCAGCCGCGCGAACCGCCGCTTCCACCACCAGATCCACCTCGCCTCGCACAACCGCTATCTTGTCCAGCAGCTCGACATCGTGCACCGGACCATGGCGCTGATGGCACGCACGTCGCTCGCCGCCGAGGGCCGGGGTCTGCGGTCTCTAGCCGAGCACCGCGAGATCGTCGACGCCATCGCCTCGGGCGACGGGGATGCGGCGGAAAAGGCGCTGCGCAACCACATCTCGACGGCCTTCGAGACGCGGCTGATGGAATCCGCCCGCGCCTGGGCCAGCACCATCGAGCAGGGCCGCAAGTGAGCCTGCGCGTGATCGCGTCCGATGCCGACCTGGCCGAAGGCGCGGCGCATCTGGCCTCGGTCTGCCCCGTATGGGCGCAGGTGCTTCCGCAGCTTGGCCCCCTGCCGCTGCGCCGGCGCGCCGACGGCTTCGGCGCGCTGATGTCGGCCATCGTCTCGCAGCAGATTTCCACGGCCGCCGCGGCCTCCATCTCGGCGCGGCTCGCGGCAGCGGGTCTGGACGTCCCCGGGACGATCATGGCGGCCGACGACGCCGCGCTGCGCGCCTGCGGGCTGTCGGGGCAGAAGGTGCGCTACCTGCGGGCGCTGGCGGAAGCGGGAATCGACTTCGACGCCCTGCGGCTCATGCCCGACGAGGAGGTCAGCGCCACCCTGACGGCACTGCCCGGCATCGGGCGCTGGACGGCCGAGATGTACCTGATCTTCGCGCTGGGCCGGGCGGATACCTTTGCGCCCGACGACCTCGCCCTGCAAGAGGCCGCGCGGCTGATGTATGGCTTGGCCGAACGCCCCAAGGGTCGTGCGCTGGCCGAGCTTGCGCGCCCCTGGGCGCCTTGGCGCGCGGTTGCGGCGCGGGGGCTCTGGGCCTATTACCACGTCGCCAAGGGACGCGAGGGAGTGACATGACGCGCGAGTTGCAATCGGGCCGCCGCGGCCCCGAGAAGGCGGGCTCGGTCATCGTCTTCCTGCACGGCTATGGCGCGGATGGCGCGGACCTGCTGGGGCTGGCCGATCCGCTGGGGCGCTATCTGCCCGACACCGCCTTCTACGCGCCGAACGCGCCCGAGCCCTGCCGCAACAATCCCTTCGGCTTCCAGTGGTTTCCGATCCCCTGGCTCGACGGCTCGACCGAAGCGCAGGCCCGCGCCTCGATGGAGAAGTCCATCGGCGACGTGAACGCCTTCCTCGACGGTGTGCTTGCGCGCGAGGGGCTGGGCGCGGATCGCATGGTGGTGGTGGGCTTCTCGCAGGGCACCATGATGGCGCTGCACATCCTGCCGCGCCGGGATGATGCGGTGGCGGGGATCGTCGGCTTTTCCGGCCGGCTGCTCGCGCCCGAACTGCTGGGCCAGGTCAGGGTCCGCCCGCCGGTCATGCTGCTGCACGGCGATCAGGACCAGATGGTGCCCTTCGCGGACATGGGTCTGGCAGAACGGGCGCTGTCGGGCGCAAACTTCACCGTGACCACCCATACCATGCGCGGCACGGGCCACGGCATCTCGCCCGATGGCTTGGGTGCGGCGCTGGGCTTCGTGCGCGAGGCGCTGGGCTGACGCCTGCGTCACCCCCGCGTCGCGTCACCGTCACGCAACGGTTACGACCGCCCCCGATACCCGCCCCTATCCGAAGCCTTGTCAGGACGCCGCCGCCCAATATAGTCGGCGAAAAGTCCTGAGGCGTCATGGCGGGGGGACAGACCGGATGCTTGACGACCCGAATGTCGACGGCGATTTCCGCAGCCAGTTCGTGCGCGACCCTGCCGCGTTGCGCCGCAACCCCGCATTGGTGCTGAACGCAGATTACCGTCCGCTCAGCTATTATCCCCTGTCGCTGTGGCCCTGGCAGGAAACGATCAAGGCGGTGTGTCTGGACCGCGTCCTGATCCTCGCCGAATATGACGAGGTTGTGCGAAGCCAGAGGGAGACCATACGCATCCCCTCGGTCGTGGTGCTGAAGGATTATGTGAAACCCAGGAAGCGCGTGGCATTCACGCGCTTCAATCTTTTTCTGCGGGACGAATTCTGCTGTCAGTATTGCGGATCGCGCGGCGACCTGACCTTCGATCATGTCGTGCCCCGGTCACGCGGCGGCACCACGGCCTGGGAAAACGTCGTGGCGGCCTGTTCGCCCTGCAACCTCAGGAAGGCGAACAAGAGCCTGCGCGCCTCGGGTCTGCGGCTGAAGCGCGCGCCGCGCCGCCCCACCACCGAAGAGATGCACGCCATCGGCCGGCGCTTCCCGCCGAACCACCTGCATGTCAGCTGGATGGATTATCTTTACTGGGATGCCGAGCTGGAAAGCTGAGGGCTCAGGCGTCGGGCGTGTGGCGCGGCCCGTTGCCGATGCGCGCCGACAGATGCACCACCACCGCCGCGATCCCCGCGGCCAGGGCCAGCGCCTGCAGCGGCACCCCCATGACCAGCGCGAGAACCAGCGTCGCGCCCGCCGTCAGGATCACGGCTGCGACCAGCAGAAGGAAATGGGGCAGGGGCATCGCGTCCTCCTCTACGGTCCGAATATGTGACCTGACGCACCGAATGAAAAGCCGCGATGGGCCGCAAACGTTCCATGAGCGCGGACTTGTCACTGTTCGCTTAATGTTCCAGACTTGGATCATGCTGCCGCCGCGTGACCCCGACCAGATACTCAAGGCCCGCGGCGCCGCCCACCGCCCCGCGGGACGGTTCGAACCTTACCGGACCCTGCGCGAACCCGATGGCTGGGACAGTCCGCCGGACGAGGTGCTGCTGCGCACCGAGGTCACGGCCGAGACCCCGCGCCGGATCATCACCCGCAACGATTCGCCCGACGTTCCCTTTGATCGCTCGGTGAACCCTTATCGCGGTTGCGAGCATGGGTGCATCTACTGCTTCGCCCGGCCGACCCATGCCTTCCTCGGCCTCTCGCCGGGACTGGATTTCGAAACGCGGATCACCGCCAAGCCCGATGCCGCGCGTCTGCTGCAGGCCGAGATCGCCCGGTCGGGCTATGCCGTCGCCCCCATTGCCTTCGGCACCAACACCGATCCCTACCAGCCGGTGGAAGCGCGGCTTGGGATCCTGCGCGCCTGCCTGCAGATGATGCACGACTGGAACCACCCGCTCAGCATCGTGACACGCGGGAGGACGATCCTGCGCGACCTCGACCTGATCGCGGCCATGGCCGCGCGCGGGCAGGTCTTCGTCGGCGTCTCGCTGACGACGCTGGACGCAGGGCTGGCCCGGCAGATGGAGCCGCGCGCACCCGCCCCGGCGACCCGCCTGGGCATGATCCGGGCGCTGGCGGATGCGGGCGTGCGTGTCCGCGTCATGCTGTCGCCCATGATCCCGGCGCTGACGGACCACGAGATCGAAGCGCTTCTGGCCGCCGCGCGGGCTGCGGGCGCCGCGACTGCCAGCATGATCCCGATCCGCCTGCCGCACGAGGTGGCACCCCTGTTCCGCGATTGGCTGGACCGCCACCATCCCGGTCGCGCGGCCCATGTGATGTCCCGCATCCAGGCCATGCGCGGCGGGCGTGACAACGACCCCCGCTTCGGCCACCGGATGCGCGGCGAAGGCCCCGAGGCCAAGCTGATGCACCAGCGCTTCCGCCTGGCCCGCAGGCGGCTGGGCTACGACCGCGAAAGCCCGCCGCTGGATGCCAGCCGCTTCGCCCCGCCCCCGCGCGCGGGCGACCAGCTTGCGCTGTTCTGACGTTCCGGGCAGGCTGGACCCATGACGACGATCTGGCATAACTCCAGTTGCTCGACCTCGCGCCGCGTGCTGCAGATGCTGCAGGACGGTGGAGAGGCCCCCATGGTCATCGACTACCGCAGGACCCCGCCCGATCGGGAAACGCTGCGCCAGTGGATCACCGATGCCGGCCTGACGGTCCGGCAGGCGCTGCGCCGCCGGAACACGCCTTATGACGACCTCGGGCTTGACGACCCGGACCTGACCGAGGATCAGCTTCTCGACTCGATCATGGCGCATCCGATCCTGCTGGAGCGCCCCTTCGTGCGGACGCCCCTCGGCACCCGTCTCTGCCGTCCGCCCGAGCGAGTCTTCGAGATCATGGCGAACCCGCCGACATCCTCGACGCAGGACAGCCCGTCGGCTACCTGACACTGCGAGCCGCGTCGCAGGCCGGTTCTTCTTCGCCAAAATATCCGCGGGGGTGAATGGGGGTGGGGCCCCATTCACCCCCGCAGCGAGGGCGGCAGCCCCGGCCTTAGCGCGCGCCCCGGATCATCCCCATGATCTCGCGCGCCTCGGCCACGATGGGCGAGGCGATGGCGTCGGCCTTCTCGGCGCCCGCCAGCAGGATGCGGTCGATCTCGGCGGGATCGCCCATCAGCTCGTTCATCCGCCGTGTGATCGGCTCCAGCACCGACACGGCCAGATCGGCCAGTGCCGGCTTGAAGGCGCCGAAGCCCTGGCCCTCGAACCGCGCCAGCACCGCGTCCGGCGTTTCGCCCGACAGCGCCGCGTGGATGTTGACGAGGTTGCGCGCCTCGGGCCGGTCTTTCAGCCCCTCCATCGACCCCGGCAGAGGCTCGGCATCCGTGCGCGCCTTGCGGATCTTCTGGGCGATGGCGTCGGCGTCGTCGGTCAGGTTGATGCGGCTCGCGTCCGAAGGGTCGGACTTGGACATCTTCTTGGTCCCGTCGCGCAAGCTCATGACGCGGGTCGCCGCCCCCTCGATCACCGGCTCGGGCGAGGGGAAGAAGTCTGTGCCATAGTCATGGTTGAACTTGGCCGCGATGTCGCGGGTCAGCTCGACATGCTGCTTCTGGTCCTCGCCCACCGGCACATGGGTCGCGCGGTAAGCGAGGATGTCCGCCGCCATCAGCGCCGGATAGGCGTAAAGGCCAAGGCTGACAGCCTCGGCGTTCTTGCCGGCCTTGTCCTTGAACTGGGTCATGCGGTTCATCCAGCCGACACGGGCCACGCAGGACAGCATCCAGCCAAGCTCGGCATGGGCGGGCACGTGGCTTTGCACGAACAGGACCGACTGCGCCGGATCGATGCCTGCCGCAAGGAAGGCCGCCGCGGCCTCGCGCGTCTGGTGGCGCAGCCGCTCGGGCTCCTGCCAGACGGTGATGGCGTGCAGGTCCACGAGGCAGTAGATCGTCTCGACCTGCCCCTGCTTTTCGACAAAGCGGCGCAGGGCGCCGAGATAGTTGCCCAGCGTCAGCCCTCCCGACGGCTGGATGCCTGAAAAGATGCGCGGGGTGTGGACGCGTGCCATGCTGCTGCCTGCTGGAAAAACCGTCGCGGCCGGATTACCGCTTGAGTCCTGTGGGCGCAACCGCGCCGGAAAGGACCCCGATGCGCGCCGGAATGAACGAAAGCCCCGTCAACAGCCTTCCCGCCGTGCTGTGGCTGCTGGCCATGCCCATCATCGCGGCCGAGGCCTATTTCGGCCTTGGCCGCCTGGGCTTTCTGGCGGGGGGCGTGAACGCGGGCCAGGCGGCGCGAGGCATCACCATCGAGCAGACCGCCTTCAACCCCGAGTTCCTGGTGCGCGCCTTTGACCGTTCCTCGGTCGCGGGGGCCCAGCTTTACCGGCTGCTCACCTATCCCTTCGTCCATTACTCGCTGACCCATGCGATCTTCGTCCTCGTTTTCCTGCTGGCGCTGGGGAACATGGTGGCGCGGGTCTTCCGCCCGGGGGCAGTGGTCGCGCTCTTCTTCGCCTCGGCCATCGGCGGCGCGGCGGTCTATTCGCTGGTTGCGGGCTTCCTGCCGATGGTCCGCTTCGACCCGCTGGTCGGAGGTTATGCGCCTGTTTATGGCCTCCTCGGCGCCTTCACCTTCCTGCTCTGGACCCGGCTGGGCGAGGAGAACGCCAACCAGCTGCGCGCCTTCACCCTGATCGGGATGCTGCTGCTGTTCCAGCTTGTCTTCGGCATTGCCTTTGGCGGCGCGGGCAAGAACTGGATCGCCGAGGTGTCCGGCTTCGTGATCGGCTTCCTGCTGTCCTTTGTCCTGATCCCCGGCGGCATGGGCCGCGTCCGCCGGCGCATCCGCCAGAGGTAGCTTTCGGATCGTCGCGGCGGTCCTTGCTGCACCGTTGCGGGCGGGGGTTTCACACCCCCGCGCCCCCGTGGGATATTTGGCCAAAGGAGAATGACAGAGCGCTGCCCCGGTACATTCTTCTTCGCGCAAATATCCCGGATCGTCGTATACGACGATGGGGCTGGCCCCCGGTTCGGCGCCGCTCCTCAGCGCCGCCGGCGCACGTTGGCGCGCAACTCGGCAGGGCTGATCGCCCCGATCACGAAGCTCAGGACGAAATAGGCGGCCGCGCCGCCGAAGACGAGGATCGCAAGGCCCGCAATGTCGCCCTCGCCGTCCTGTGCAAGCCATCCCCGCAGCGCCCACAACCCCCCCGCCATCAGAGCCGAGGACAGCACGATCCGCGGCAGCCGGCTGTGCAGCCGCCCGTCCAGTTGCGCGGCCTGGCCCATGCCGCGCGTCCCCCACCAGAGCTGCCCGACCATCACCCAGGCGGCAACGGTCGTGCCCAGCGCGGCGGCCACGAAGCCGACCAGCGGCATCAGCCCGACCGCGACGACGGCGTTCACGACCATCGAGTTCACCGCATAGCGGAATGGCGTCCTGGTATCCTCACGCGCGAAATAAAGCGGCTGCAGGATCTTCTGCAGGACGAAGGCGGGCAGGCCCAGCGCATAGACGATCAGCGCCCGCGCGGTCATCTGGGTGTCATGCGGGCCGAAGGCGCCGCGCTCGAACAGGGTGGCGACCATCGGCACCGCGATCACGGCGATGGCGAAGGCGGCGGGCAGGGTCAGGAACATCCCGAACTCGGTCGCGCGCGACAGGGCCGACTGGCCGCCCGCCTCGTCGCCCGCCCGCAGGCGGCGCGAGAGCTCCGGCAGCAGGACGACGGCAACCGCCGCGCCCACGACCCCGAGCGGCAGTTGATAAAGCCGGTCGGAGTAGCTGAGCCAGCCGATCGCGCCTTCGAAGAAGGACCCGACCTGCCGTCCCACCAGCAGGTTCACCTGCACCACGCCGCCCGCGAAGATCGCGGGAACTGCAATGGACAGAAGCCGCTTCATGTCGGGCGTCAGCCTCGGCCGGCGCGGCGCGAAGCGCCAGCCGGTGCGCGCCGCGTCCCACCAGACCAGTGCCAGTTGCGCGATCCCCGTGACGGGCGTCGCCCAGGCGAGCGTCAGGCCGAGATCCCAGCCGAACCAGCGCCCCAGCAGCATCCCCGCGATGAACAGGAGGTTCAGCAGGACCGGCGCGGCGGCGGCCACACCGAAGCGGCCGTTCGCGTTCAGCACGCCCGAGATCATCGAGGCGAGCGAGATCAGAAGGATGTAGGGGAAGGTGATGCGGCTGTATTCGACCGCCAGGTCGAAGCGCTCGTCCCCTGCGAATCCCGCCGCCATCAGCCAGACGAGCCCCGGCATCAGGATCATCGCGAGGGCCGAGAAGACCGCAACCACGAAGCCAAGGCCCGCAAAAGCGTCCGCGGCGAAGGCTCGCGGCGCCTCGCCCGATTCCAGCTTCTTGGAAAACATCGGCACGAAAGCCGTGTTGAAGGCGCCTTCCGCGAAGAAGCGGCGGAACATGTTGGGCAGGGACAGCGCCACCAGGAAGGCCTCGGCCTGCGCCCCGGTGCCCAGCCAGCGCGCCATCAGGATGTCGCGCACGAAGCCCGTCAACCGGGACAGGAAGGTCCAGAGGCCCACGGAGATGAACCCCCGCACCAGTCCGCCGCGCATGAATTCAGGCCTCCGCTCGTTCCGCGCCTTCGCGTATCGCCTGTCGCAGCCTGCGTTCAAGGGCTTCCCGCTTGGGGGCCTGGGTCAGCTTCAGCCCGAAGGCGTCCTTGACGTAGAAGCTGTCCACCACCTGCGCGCCATAGGTGGCGATCACGGCGCTGACGATCTGGATGTGGTTGGCGGCCAGCGTCCGCGTCAGGTCGTAAAGCAGGCCGGGCCGGTCGCGGGTGTCGACCTGGATGATCGTGTGGATGTCCGAGCCCTCGTTATCGAAGGTGATGTGGGTCGGGAAGCGGAAGGCACGGTCGCGCTTCTTGGGCTTGTCGCGTTCGGTCAGGGCGTCGCGCGGCACGACCTCGCCCGCCAGCGTGCGGAAGATCATGCGCTTGAGCTGGGGCAGGCGGTCGGCGGAATAGGGCTTGCCCTCGGCGTCCTGCACCCAGAAGACGGCGGTCGCATAGCCGTCGCGCGTGGTGTAGGTCCGCGCGTCCACCACGTTGGCGCCGACCAGTGCAAGCGCCCCTGCCAGGCGCGAGAACAGCCCCGGGTGGTCCGCCATGACGAAGGCGGCCCGTGTCGCGTCGCGCCGCAGGTCGGGGTCGAGGTCCATGCGGATCTCGTCGGCGGTGATGTCCTTCAGAAGCCGGGCGAAGACCTGCTGCGTGTCCGTGGGCAGCCCCTGCCAGTAGCTGTCATAATGGCGGGTGGCCTCGGCGCGGATGTCGGCGGCCGCCCAGCCCTGAGCGACCAGCAGGTGGCGCAGGCTGCGCCGGGCCTCGTCCACGCGCTGCTCGCGGTTGACGTCCTCGAACCCGTTCTCCAGCAGGTCCGCCGTCTGCCGGTGCAGCTTGCGCAGCAGCTCGGCCTTCCAGTTGTTCCAGGTGGTGGGACCCACCCCGCGGATGTCGCAGACGGTCAGCACCGTCAGCAGGTCCAGCCTGCGCCGCGTCCGCACGGCCTTGGCGAAGTCGCGCAGCGTGCGCGGGTCCGAGATGTCGCGCTTCTGCGCCACGTCGGACATGACCAGGTGGTTGCGGATCAGCCATTCCACAAGCTGGACCTGCACCGGCGTCAGCCCCAGCCGCTGGCAGACGCGCCGGGCGATCTGCGCGCCGATGATGGAATGGTCCTCGGGCCGGCCCTTGCCGATGTCGTGCAGCAGGGTCGCAAGATAGATGACCGTCCGGTCCAGCTTGCCCTCGGCCATGATGGCGCTGACGATGGGCAGGTCCTCGACCAGCTCGCCCCGCTCGATCTGGGCCAGCGCCGCCACGCACTGGATCAGGTGCTCGTCCACCGTGTAGTGGTGATAGACGTTAAACTGCATCATGGCGACAATGCGTTCGAATTCAGGGATATAGGCACCCAGCACGCCCAGCTCGTTCATCCGGCGAAGCGCGCGCTCGGGGTTGCCGTGCTTCAGCAGCAGGTCCAGGAAGATGCGCGCGGCCTCGGGGTCGGACCGCACCTGGTCGTCGATGCGATGCAGGTTCTGGGCGACAAGGCGCATCGCCTCGGGATGGATCAGGATGCCGCTGCGCAGGGCTTCCTCGAACAGCCGCAGGATGTTCAGCGGATCGGCGAAGAAGGCCCGGGGGTCGGCGATGGCCAGCCGCCCGGTTTCCACCTTGAAGCCTGCGGCCACCCGGGGGCGGCGGAAGCGTTCCAGCAGGGGCGCGCGATACAGGTGGCGCTGTTCCAGGCCGGTCAGGAAGACGCGGGTCAGCTCGCCCACGCGCGTCGCCTGGCGGAAATAGTCCTGCATGAAGATCTCGACGCCGCGCCGCCCGCCCGCATCGCGGTATCCCATGCGCGCCGCCACCTCGAGCTGCATGTCGAAGCTGAGCTTTTCCACCGCCCGGCCGGCGGCCAGGTGCATGTGGCAGCGCACGGCCCACAGGAAATCCTCGGCCGCCCAGAAGGTGGTGTGCTCGGCCCGCGTGAAATGGCCGAGGTCCACCAGCTCGATCGCCCGGTCCACCTGATGGATGTATTTCGCGATCCAGTAGAGAGTCTGGAGGTCACGCAGCCCGCCCTTGCCCTCCTTGACGTTGGGCTCCAGCACGTAGCGCCGGCCGCCCTGGCGGCGGTGGCGGTCCTCGCGCTCTTCCAGCTTGGCCTCGATGAACTGGGGCACGGTGCGGGCGAACAGCTCGGGCCAGAGCCGCTCGCGCAGGGACTGCGCCAGCACGGCGTCGCCGCAGACCAGCCGGTGTTCCAGCAGGCTGGTGCGGATCACCATGTCCGTCTCGGCCAGGCGGATGCATTCGTCCACGGACCGCGTGGCCTGGCCCACCTTCAGCTTGAGGTCCCAAAGCATGTAGAGCATCGATTCGACGACGCTTTCGATCCAGCCGGTGGGCTTCCACGGCAGCAGGAACAGCAGGTCGATGTCGGAATGCGGCGCCATCTCGCCGCGCCCGTAGCCGCCGACGGCCAGCACGGCCAGCCGCTCGCCCTCGGTGGGGGACAGGTTCGGATGCAGGCAGTTCGTCGCCACGTGATGGATGGCCCGCACCGTGGCGTCGGTCAGCTGGGCGATGGCGCGGACCGTTTCGCGCCCCTTGCGGGGGTGGGTGGCAAGTCCCGCGATGATGTCGGCCATGGCCTCGGACCGGGCAGCGGCCAGCCAGGCAACGGTGCGGGCGCGGATCTCGCGCGGGTCCGCCAGCCCCTTCAGCTCGGCGGTCAGGGCGGCAATCGCCGTGTCGCCGTCGAACAACGGATGCGCCCCGGGCAGGGCCGGGGCGCTCTGGACCGTGCGGACGGCCGGGTCTTCCTCGTCGTCGGGTCGCACCAGGGTCAGAGCCCGGCCCCGCGGAAGCTGGCGCGCGGCGCGTCGATGATGACGAGCTGGCCGTTCCGCAGCGTGGCGACCGCCAGCTGGCGCTGGTTGCTGCCGTCGGGCAGCAGGCGGAAGGCGCCCTGGACGCCCGCGAAGCCGCCGCTGCGCGTCAGGCCCGCCGTCGTCACCGCATTGCTGCGGCCCGCCCGGACCGAGGCCGCCACGGCCGAGACGCCGTCATAGGCGAGCGTGGCGAATTCATGCGGCGTTTCGCCGAAGGCCGCCTGGTAGCGGCGGTTGAACTCGGCGATGCGGGACAGGTCGGGGACGGCGAACCAGCCGTTCTGCATCTGCGGCAGGCGGGCGCGGTCGCCGGGCACGTCCCAGCGCGTCAGACCCATCAACTGGATGGACTGGCTGCTCAGGCCCACGTTGGCCAGCGCGCCCGTGATCTCGGGCAGGACGGCGGTGTTGTTGCCGGTCAGGAAGATCGCCTGCGCCTGATTGGCGGCGGCGGCCTGGGCGATGGTGGGGGCGATGCGGTCCATCTCGGCCCGCGTGGGGCCGTGACCCGTCTTGCCGACCAAGGTGGCGCGGTTGCGGGCGATGGCGCCCTCGATCGCGGCGCCGCCGATCTGGCCTGCCACGTCTGTCTCGTGCACGATCAGGAAGCGGCGCAGACCCTGGGCTACGCCATAGGACACCAGCCGGTTGGCGGTGTTCGAGAAGGTGTTACCCAGCACGAACAGGTTGCCGCCCGCGATGTCGGCGTTGTTCGAGAAGGACAGCACGTTCACCCGTCCCCGCACGGCATTGCCGACCGCGTTGGCCGATTCCGCGTGCAGCGGACCCACGATGATCTTGGCGCCTTCGGACACCGCCCGGTTCGCCTCGCGCACGGCAAGGCCCGCGTCGTCGCCGGTCTCGTAGACGCGAAGGTCGATCCGCGCGCCCTGCGCGTCGGCCACGGCCATCCGCGCCGCATTTGCCATGGACCGCGCCATGTAGTCGTAATTCGGGTCCCCCGATCCGCCCGGCACCAGCAGCGCCACCTGGACAGGCTGCGAGGGGTCGATCGTGGGCCCCGTCTGCGGCCCCGTGGCCTGCTGCTCGACGGGTTCGCAGGCGGCCAGGGCGGCGGCGGCCACCAGGGCGGCCACGCGCATCAGCGGACGCCGCCAGCCCGCGGGGCCAAGGCGCAGGGGAATGGAGAGCATGGGTGATTCCCTTGTTCTGGGGTGCCGGTTCGGGCGGAAGGGTAGCCACAGACCCACCGGCGTGGCAACCTGACGGACCGGCAGGCGAAGGGAACGGCAGGATGGACATTGATGACGACGGACCCGGCCCGGCAGAGGGCGCGCGGGTGCTGACGGCCTCGGTGCTGGCGGCAAGGCTCGACCCCGGGCTCTACCTCGTCGCCACGCCCATCGGAACGGCGCGGGACATCACGCTGCGGGCGCTGGACGTGCTGAACGCGGCCGACCTGCTGGCGGCCGAGGACACGCGCACCCTGCGCCACCTGATGTCGATCCACGGCATTCCCCTGCGCGGGCGGCGCATCCTGGCCTATCACGACCACAACGCCGACCGCGCCCGACCCGCGATCCTGCAGGCGGTGGAAGGCGGGCAGTCGGTCGCCTATTGCTCGGACGCGGGCACGCCGCTGGTGGCGGACCCGGGCTTCCGGCTGTCGCGCGACGTGGCGCAGGCGGGCGGGCGCGTTCATGCGGTCCCCGGCGCCTCGGCCCTGCTGGCGGCATTGACGGTTGCCGGGATGCCGACCGACCGCTTCCTTTTTGCGGGCTTCGCACCCTCGCAGAAGGGCGCGCGGCGGCGCTGGCTGGAGACCCAGGCGCGGCTGGACGCGACGGTGGTGATCTTTGAAAGCCCCCGTCGCGTTAAGGATATGTTGAGAGATCTGTGCGAGATCGATGGGGACCGTGATATCGCGGTCTGCAGGGAGCTGACCAAGAAGTTCGAGGAAGTGCTGCGCGGCCCGGCGCAGTCGGTGATGGAGAGCGTCCCCGAAGAAGGGCTGCGGGGCGAGATCGTGGTGGTCATGGCGCCAGGCGGCGCCGTGGTGGCGGATGACGATGCCGTGCGCGCGGCGCTGGCCGAGCGGGCGGGGCGGATGAGCCTGCGGGATGCGGCGGCCGAGGTCGCGGCGGCGGCGGGGCGCCCGCGCAAGGACGTGTATCGCATGGCGCTGGCCATGCAGGAGGAGCGGGACGATGACGATCATGCCCTGGATTGAGGCGGGACGGCCCGCGCTCCGGCGGCCTTCGCATTTCCGCGTCGCCCGTGGCGTCGCCGCCCATGCCAGCGGCCACGCGGCCGAGCGGCGGGTGGCCGAACGCTATGCCGCGCGCGGCTGCACGATCTTGGAGCGCTGCTGGCGCAGCCCGGCCGGAGAGGTCGACCTGATCCTGCGCGACGGCGAAGCGGTCGTCTTCGTCGAGGTCAAGAAATCCGAAACCCATGACATCGCCGCCCAGCGCATCTCGCGCCGGCAGATGGACCGCATCTGCCAGGCCGCGCTGCTGTACACCGACCACCTGCCCACGGGTGGGCTGACCGAGTTGCGCTTCGACGCGGCGCTGGTGGATGCGGACGGCCGGATCCAGATCGTGGAGAACGCCTTCGGCCCGAACTGACCGCCCGGCTTGCATCGCCCCTTGGCGCGGGCCAGAACCGGGGGCGAGTTCAAACCCAGCCCGGAGCCGACGATGCCCCTCAAGGTCGCCCTGCAGATGGACCCGATCGAGAATGTCTCGATCTCGGCCGATTCCACCTTCCGGCTGGGGCTCGAGGCCGAGGCGCGGGGGCACAGCCTGTTCCAGTACACGCCCGATGGGCTGATCTTCGACGAGGGAAAGCTGTTCGCCCGTGGCCGCGACGTGACCCTGCGGCGGGAACAGGGCAACCACGTCAGCTTCGGCGAGTGGCGCACAGCCGAACTGACCGAGTTCGATGTCGTCTGGCTGCGCCAGGACCCGCCCTTCGACATGGGCTATGTCACAACCACCCACCTTCTGGACCGCATCCATCCCAGGGTGCTGGTGGTGAACGATCCCTTCTGGGTCCGCAACTCGCCCGAGAAGCTCTTCGTGCTGGACTTCCCCGACCTGACGCCGCCCACGATGATCGCCCGCGACGTCGAGGCGATCCGCGCCTTCCGCCAGCGCCATGACGAGATCATCATCAAGCCGCTTTACGGCAACGGCGGGGCAGGGGTCTTCCACCTGCCGCAGGCCGACGCGAACCTGTCGGCGCTGCTTGAACTCTTCGGCGGCATCAACCGCGAGCCGGTGATCGTTCAGAAATACCTGCCCGCCGTGATCAAGGGCGACAAGCGCGTCATCCTGGTGGACGGCGAACCGGTCGGCGCCATCAACCGCATCCCCGCGCAAGGCGAGGCCCGGTCCAACATGCATGTCGGCGGCCGCCCCGAAAAGGTCGGCCTGACCGAGCGCGAGCGCGAGATCTGCGCCACCATCGGCCCGGTCCTGCGTGAGAAGGGCCTCATCTTCGTCGGCATCGACGTGATCGACGGCTGGCTGACCGAGATCAACGTGACCTCGCCGACCGGCATCCAGGAACTGGAACGCTTCGATGGCATCAACGCCGCCGCCCTGATCTGGGAGGCCATCGAGCGCCGCCGCGCCGCCCAGGGCTGAGGGCGAACGGAACACTGACGCCCCGAAGGGTCAGGCCCGGATCGCGCCTGACCCTTTTGCTTTTCGACAAGCTGCAACATCGGAGTTGACAGAAAGATCGAACCGTTCCAAAGACATTGGAACGGTCCAAATGGAGGATGCGGATGCGTTGGGGCCTGATCGGCGCGAGCAACATCGCCGCCACGCAGATGATCGATGCCATCCGGGCGAGCGGAGGAGAGATCGCCTCGGTCCTGTCAGGCGATAGCCGGCGCGGGCAGGACTTTGCCGCGCGCCACGGGATCGCAGCCAGCACAACGGAACTCAACAGCCTGCTGGACGGAGTGGATGCCGTCTACATCTCGACCACCAATGAAAAGCATTTCCCGCAGGCCATGGCGGCCATCTCGGCGGGCAAGCATGTGCTTTGCGAAAAGCCGCTCGCGATGAACGTGGCGGATGCCGTGACGATGGTCGCCGCCGCCCGTCAGGCAGGGCTGGTCTTCGGCACCAACCACCATCTGCGCAACGCGGGCAGCCACCTTGCCATCCGCGACGCCATCCGTGCGGGCCGGATCGGGCGCGTGCAGAGCGTCCGCGTCTTTCACGCGGTCCAGCTTCCTGCTCATCTTCAGGGCTGGCGCGTCGACAACCCGGCCGCGGGCGGCGGGGTGATCCCCGATATCGTCGTGCACGACGCCGACACCGTCCGCTTCCACCTGGACGAGAACCCGGCCGAGGTCGTGGCCATGACCGCCGACGCGGGCCTGGGCGCGGGGGTCGAGGACAACGTCATGTCTATCTGGTCCATGCCCTCGGGCGCGCAGGTCATGGCCCATGAAAGCTTCACCCATGGCTTCGCGGGCACGGGGATCGAGATCCACGGCACCGAGGGGTCGATTTTCGCCCGCAACGTCATGACCGGCCGCCCGGTGGGCGAGGTCACGCTGGTCACGCAGACGGGCACCGAGGCGATCCCCTTCGAGGACCACAACCTTTACCACCGCAGCGTCCGCCTGTTCACCGAGGCCGCGCAGGGCCGGGGCCGCCCGGCGGCGGATGGCGAGGACGGGGTCCGCTCGCTTGCCGTGGCGCTGGCCGTGGCCGAGGCTGCCCGCACCGGCCGCCGCATCCCCGTTGATTACGGAGGGATCTGATGGCCCGGATCGTTTCCGCCGCCGAGGCCGTGGCGCAGATCGGGGATGACGCGGTCGTCAGCGTCTCCTCCTCCTCGGCGCTGGGCTGTCCCGACGCGGTGCTGGCCGCATTGGGCGAGCGGTTCCGCGATGAAGGCCATCCGCGCGGCCTGACCACGCTGCACCCCATCGCGGCGGGCGACATGTATGGCGTCAAGGGCATGGACCACCTAGCGCAGGACGGGCTGCTGGACCGGGTGCTGGCGGGCTCCTACCCCTCGGGACCGTCCTCGCTGCCGATGCCGGACATCTGGCGCATGGTGGTGGAAAACCGGGTCAAGGCCTACAACGTGCCCTCGGGGATCATGTTCGACATGCACCGCGACGTGGCCGCGCGCCGTCCGGGCGTGCTGACGCAGGTGGGCCTGGACACCTTTGTCGATCCCCTCCGGCAGGGCTGCGCCATGAACGAGGCCGCCGCGGCCCACCCCATTGTCCACCGGCAGGACTTCGGGGGCCAGACCTGGCTGCATTTCCCCAACATCGTGCCCCATGTCTGCATCCTGCGCGCCACCACCGCCGACGAGAACGGCAACCTGACCTATGAGCACGAGGGCGCCTATCTGGGCGGGCTCGACCAGGCCATCGCCACGCGCAACCACCGCGGACTGGTGATCGCGCAGGTCAAGCGGGTGACGGCGGCAGGCTCGCTGCGGCCCCATGACGTCCATGTGCCGGGGCATCTCGTGGATTTGGTCGTGGTCGCGCCAGACCAGTGGCAGACGACCGAGACGCCCTATGATCCCGCCATCTCGGGCGAGATCATGCGGCCCTGGTCCAGCTTTACGGTCGCCGAGCACGGGGTCGAGAAGGTCATCGCCCGCCGCGCCGCGATGGAACTGCGGCGGGGCCAGACGGCGAACCTCGGCTTCGGCATCTCGGCGCTGGTTCCCCGCATCCTGCTGGAGGCGGGCGAGCCGCAGGCGGTCACCTGGGCCATCGAGCAGGGCGCCGTGGGCGGGATGCCCCTGACCGGCTTCGCCTTCGGCTGCGCGTCCAACGCCTTCGGCTTCGTGCCCTCGCCCAACCAGTTCACCTATTTCCAGGGCGGCGGCTTCGACATGTCCTTCCTGTCCTTCCTCGAAGTGGACCGGCAGGGCAACGTGAACGTGTCCAAGCTGGGCAAGAAGCCCTATCTGACCGCCGGCTGCGGCGGCTTCGTGGACATCACGGCCAACGCCCGCAAGCTGGTCTTTTCCGGCTTCTTCGAGGCTGCGGCCGAACTGGACCTGTCACCGGATGGGCTGCGGGTCACCAAGCCCGGCCGCTTCACCAAGATGGTGGACGAGGTCGAGCACGTGACCTTCTCGGGTCGCAGGGCACTCGAACTGGGGCAGGACGTCCTTTACGTCACCGAGCGCTGCGTCATGCGCCTGACGCCCGAGGGGCTGGTGGCCGTCGAGATCATGCCGGGGATGGAGCCCGAGCGCGACATCGTCGGTGCCTCGCAGGGCCGCGTCCGCATCGCCCCCGACGCGCGCCCCATGCCGCTGTCGCTGCTGGCCGAGGGTCCCATGGAGCTTGCGCTGTGAGCGCCGTGCATCTGCAGATCGCGGGTGGCATCGCCATGCTGCGGCTGGACAACCCCGCGCGGCTGAACGCCTTCACGCCCGCGATGCTGGAGCAGCTGGTCGCGCATTGCGACCGGCTGGACCGGGACGGCGCGGCGCGGGCCGTCCTGCTGGTGGCCGAAGGGCCGCGCGCCTTCTGCGCGGGCGCCGACATCGGGGCTTGGGCCGGGATTCCGCCGGCCGAGTTCGCGCGGCTCTGGGTGCGGGGCGGGCATCGCATCTTCGACCGGCTGGCGCGGCTGCCCATGCCGACGGTGGCCGTGATCCAGGCCCACGCCTTCGGCGGCGGGCTGGAACTGGCGGCAGCCTGCGATCTTCGGGTCATGGCGCCCGGCGCGACCATTGCCCTGCCGGAAACGCAGGTCGGCATCGTGCCGGGCTGGTCGGGCACGCAGCGGCTCGCGCGCCTGATCCCCGAGCCGCTGCTGAAGGAAATGGCGCTGTTCGGGCGGCGGGTCAGCGCCGAACGTGCGCTGGCGGCGGGTTTCGTGGCCGAGGTCGCCGAGGACCCGCTGGCGGCCGCCCAGGCCATTGCGGGCAAGCTGCTGGAAACCTCGCCGCGCGCGACCGAGGTTGCGAAATACATGATCCACGCCGCCGTTGGCGAGGATCGGGATGCCATGATCGAGGCGCTGGGGTCCGGCATGATCGCCGCCAGCGCCGACAAGGCCGAGGGCGTCGCCGCCTTCGCCGCCAAGCGCAAGCCCGTCTTTCCGGGGACATGAGATGACCGAGCACACCCTGATCGCAGGCCCCGCCACCCCCGTCACACTGGAACCCCGGACCAACCGCCACCTGATCGGCGGCGAATGGGTGGACAGCAGCGACGGCGCCACCTTCGACCGCCTGTCGCCCTCGCACGGGATGCTGGTCAGCCGTTCCGCCAAGGGCGGCGCGGCCGAGACCGAGGCCGCCATCGCCGCCGCTTCCGCGGCGTTCGACGGGGGCGACTGGCGCTTTCTGCCGGGCAAGCAGCGCGCGGCCCTGCTGAGCCGCGTGGCCGAGCTGATCGACCGGGAGCGCGAAAGGATCGCCCGGATCGAGGTGCTGGAATCCGGCAAGCCCATCACCCAGGCGCTGGCCGAAATCGAGGGCGCGGCCGACCTGTGGCGCTATGCGGCGGCGCTGGCGCGGACAGTCCATGG
Source organism: Paracoccus chinensis (assembly GCF_900102885.1). Lineage (GTDB taxonomy): Bacteria > Pseudomonadota > Alphaproteobacteria > Rhodobacterales > Rhodobacteraceae > Paracoccus > Paracoccus chinensis. The sequence continues at coordinate 224,191 of NZ_FNGE01000002.1, forward strand.
CGACAGCCACAACAGCCTCGGCCCCGACATGCTGGGCGTCGTGCTCAAGGAGCCCATCGGCACCGTTGGCATCATCACGCCCTGGAACTTTCCCTTCCTGATCGTCTGCCAGAAGCTGCCCTTCGCACTGGCCGCGGGCTGCACGGCGGTGGTGAAGCCCTCGGAGTTGACCCCTTCGACCACCGTCATCCTCGGAGAGCTGCTGGCCGAGGCGGGGCTGCCCGCGGGCGTTGTCAACATCGTGCTGGGCCATGGCGAGCCGGTGGGCGCGACCCTGTCCAGCCATCCGGGCGTGGACATGGTTTCGTTCACGGGCTCGACCGCCGTGGGCAAGCGCATCGTCGCGGCGGGTTCGGGGACGCTGAAGAAGGTCTCGCTGGAACTGGGCGGCAAGAACCCGCAGGTGATCTTTCCCGACGCGGACCTTGATGCTGCGGCCGACGCCATCGCCTTCGGCGTCTATTTCAACGCAGGCGAATGCTGCAACTCGGGCAGCCGCATCATCGTGCACGAGGACGTGGCCGAGGACCTGGTCGCCCGGGTGGCCGCGCTGTCCCGCCGCGTGCCCTTCGGCGACCCGCTGAACCCGGCGACGCAGGTCGGGGCCATCATCTCGGACGACCACCTTGCAAAGATCGACGGCCATGTGCGGGCCGCGCACGAGGCAGGGGCGCGGGTGGTGATCGGGGGCGGCGTGCTGGCGGTGCCGGGCCTCGACGGCCGCTTCTACGCGCCGACCGTGATCGCGGACGTGACCCCCGGCATGGTGGTCGCGCGCGAGGAGGTCTTCGGCCCCGTCCTGTCGGTCCTGACCTTCCGCACCGAGGACGAGGCGATCCGGCTGGCCAACGACGCCAGCTACGGCCTGTCTGCGGGCGTCTGGAGCCGCGACGTCCATACCTGCCTGAACTTCGCCCGCCGCGTGTCGGCCGGGACGATCTGGACGAATACCTGGATGGACGGCTTTGCGGAAATGCCGTTCGGTGGCATGAAGGAAAGCGGCCAGGGGAGGGAGCTTGGCCGCTACGGGTTGGAGGAGTTCCTGGAGGTCAAGACCGTCCAGATGCGCGTCGCGCGGGGGCGGAGCCTCTGGGTCGATAACGGCTGACAAGGCCGGTTTGCGCAGGGGGAGGAACGAATGCGCGTTTTGGACAGACTGATGATGTCGGCGGCCCTGGCAGTCGCCTCGGCGGGGGCGGCCTCGGCTGCCGAGGTCGAGGTGCTGCACTGGTGGACCTCGGGCGGAGAGGCCGCGGCGCTGAACGTGCTGAAGCAGGACCTGGAAGGGCAGGGGATCACCTGGCGCGACATGCCGGTGGCGGGCGGGGGCGGCGAGGCCGCGATGACCGCGCTGCGCGCCCGCGTGACGGCAGGCGACGCGCCGACCGCCGTGCAGGTGCTGGGTTTCGACCTGCTGGACTGGACCGAACAGGGCGACGTGCTGGCGAACCTCGACGAGGTCGCGACGGCGGGCAACTGGAACGCGGTGATCCCGGCGGCGCTGCAGCGGTTCTCCAAGCCCGGCGACCATTGGGTCGCGGCGCCGGTGAACGTGCATTCGACTAACTGGGTCTGGGCGAACAAGGCCGTGCTGGATGAACTGGGCATCAGTCAGCCCACGAACTGGGACGAGTTCATCGCCGCGCTGCAGAAGGCCAAGGACGCGGGCAAGGTTGCGCTGGCCCATGGCGGCCAGCCCTGGCAGGAGGCCACGATCTTCGACAGCGCCGTCCTGGCGTCGGGCGGACCCGAGTTCTACCAGAAGTCGATGATCGACCTCGACCCCGAGGCGCTGGGGTCCGAGCAGATGGTCGCGGCCTTCGACAAGATGGAACAGCTGCGCGGCTTCGTGGACGACAACTTCTCGGGCCGCGACTGGAACCTCGCCAGCGCGATGGTCATCAACGGCGAGGCCGCCTTCCAGATCATGGGCGACTGGGCCAAGGGCGAGTTCCTGAACGCGGGCAAGGTGCCCGGCACCGACTTCCTGTGCTTCCGGGTGCCGGGCACGGAAGGAACGGTCACCTTCAACAGCGACCAGTTCATGATGTTCAGGCAGGACGATCCCGAGGCCACCAAGGCGCAGATGGCCATGGCCGCCGCGATCGAGTCGCCCGAGTTCCAGGTGGCCTTCAACACGGTCAAGGGCTCGGTCCCCGCGCGCACGGATGTGCCCGACACCGAGTTCGACGACTGCGGCAAGAAGGGCATGGCGGACCTCAAGGCCGCCTCCGAGGCGGGCACGCTCCTGGGCTCCATGGGCCACGGCCACGCCAACCCGGCCGCCGTGAAGAACGCGATGTATGACGTCATCACCGCGCATTTCAACGGCGAATACGACAGCCAGCAGGCCGCCGAGGAACTGGTGAACGCGGTCGAGGGCGCGCAGTAAGCCACCGGCGCGGGGCCCGTGCGGCCCCGCCCTTTCCGCCGCGGGAGGGCGCGGCGGTCCATCCGGGAGGAAACTCATGTCCGCAGAAGCCATGCCCGCGGCGACAAGCCGTGCGGATCTGCGCGGGCGCTTGCAGGACTGGCTGCCGAGGCTGGTGCTGTCGCCCTCGGTCGCGGCGATGCTGGTCTTCGTCTACGGCTTCATCGCCTATTCGGTCTTTCTGTCCTTCACGGGCTCGAAGATGCTGCCCAGCTACGACTGGGTGGGCTTCGACAACTACCGGCGCCTGTTCGGCCTGTCGGCCTGGACCACGGCGCTGGTGAACCTCGGGATCTTCGCGAGCCTGTACATCCTGATCTCGATCGCCATCGGGCTGATGCTGGCGATCTTCCTGGACCAGAAGATCCGCGCCGAGGGCACCCTGCGCGCGATCTACCTTTACCCAATGGCGCTGAGCTTCATCGTCACCGGCACCGCCTGGAAATGGCTTCTGGACCCCGGCATCGGGATCGAGAACACGATGCACCTGTGGGGCTGGGAAAGCTTCCGCTTCGACTGGATCAAGGACCGCGACATGGCGATCTACACGCTGGTGATCGCGGCGGTCTGGCAGTCCTCGGGCTTCGTCATGGCGATGTTCCTGGCGGGCCTGCGGGGCATCGACAACGAGATCCTGAAGGCCGCGCAGATCGACGGGGCCTCGAATCTCAGCTTGTATCGCCGGATCGTCATCCCGATGCTGCGGCCCGCGTTCCTGTCGGCCTTCGTCATCCTCGCGCATCTGGCGATCAAGTCCTACGACCTGGTGATCGCGCTGACGGGCGGGGGGCCGGGGCGGGCGACCGAGCTGCCCGCGACCTTCATGTATTCCTACACCTTCACCCGCAACCAGATGGGCGTGGGCGCGGCCAGCGCCGTGATCATGCTGATGGGCGTGGCCTCGGTGATCGTGCCCTACATCTATGCCGAGATGCGGCAGGGAGAGGACCGATGAGCGTCGCCACCCAGACCACCGCCGTCCGCACCGGCCGCATCGGGCGCGCGCTGATCGTCACGGTGCTGATCTTCTTCGCGCTGTTCTACCTGCTGCCGCTGGGCGTCATGCTGATCAACAGCCTGAAGCCGCTGCCCGAGATCACCGGCGGCAACATGATGGCCCTGCCGCGCGAGCCCACGCTGGACCCCTGGCGCTCGGCCTGGTCAACGGCGCAGATCGGGGTGCAGGCGACGGGCCTGAAGCCCTATTTCCTGAACTCGATCCTGATGGTCGTGCCCGCGGTCGCCATCTCGACCATGCTGGGGGCGCTCAACGGCTATGTCCTGACCAAGTGGCGCTTTCCGGGGCACCGCTGGGTCTTCGGGCTGCTGCTGTTTTCCTGCTTCATCCCCTTTCAGATCGTGCTGATCCCCATGGCGCGGCTGCTGGGCCTGATGGGGCTGGCGGGCTCGCTGCCGGGGCTGATCCTCGTGCACGTGGTCTACGGGATCGGCTTCTCGACGCTCTACTTCCGTAACTACTATGCCGCCTTCCCGACCGAGCTGGTGCGCGCGGCCATGATCGACGGGGCGGGGTTCTTCCGCATCTTCTGGCGGATCATGCTGCCCGTGTCGGGGCCGATCGCGGTGGTCTGCATCATCTGGCAGTTCACCAACATCTGGAACGACTTCCTGTTCGGCGTCTCCTTCGCGGGGCTGGACGCGATGCCGATGACGGTGGCGCTGAACAACCTCGTGCAGTCCTCGACGGGCGTGCGGGAATACAACGTCCACTTCGCGGCCGCGATCCTGGCCGCGCTGCCGACGCTGCTGGTTTACATCGTCGCGGGCCGCTATTTCGTGCGCGGCCTGATGGCGGGTTCTGTGAAGGGCTGACCCATGGGCTTTCTCGACATCGACAACGTCACCAAGTCCTATGGCACGGTCGAGGTGCTGCACCGCGTGGACATCTCGGTGGGCGAGGGCGAGTTCCTCGTGCTCGTCGGCCCCTCGGGCTGCGGGAAATCGACGCTGCTGAACATGATCGCGGGGCTCGAGGACATCACCTCGGGGACGATCTCGATCAACGGGCGGGTGGTGAACGAGGTCCACCCCTCGCGCCGCAACATCGCCATGGTGTTCCAGAGCTACGCGCTTTACCCCAACATGACCGTGGGCCAGAACATGACCTTCGGGCTTGAGATGCACGGCGTTCCCAAGGCGGAACGCGAGCGCGCGCTGAAGGACGTGGCGCAGCTTCTGCAGATCGGCCACCTGCTGGACCGAAAGCCCGGGCAGCTGTCGGGCGGGCAGCGCCAGCGGGTCGCGATGGGACGGGCGCTGGTGCGCGACCCCGATGTCTTCCTGTTCGACGAGCCGCTGTCGAACCTCGACGCGAAGCTGCGCGTGGACATGCGGACCGAGATCAAGAAGCTGCACCACCGCTTGGGCCGCACCACCGTCTATGTCACCCACGACCAGATCGAGGCGCTGACGCTGTCCACCCGCATCGCCGTGATGAACAAGGGCCATGTCCAGCAACTGGGCACGCCGCGGGAAATCTATGACCGGCCGGCTAACACCTTTGTCGCCAGCTTCATGGGCAACCCGTCCATGAACCTGATGCCCGCGCGCATCGTCGTCCGCGACGGTGCGCCGCATGCGCAGGTCACGCTGGACGGCGCCTCGCAGAAGCTGCTGCGGCTGGGCCAGCCCGCGCTGGCTGCGCAGGACGGGCGCGAGGTGATCCTGGGCCTGCGCCCCGAGGCGATCACCGACGAGGGTGGCGCCGACAGCAGCGCGCAACTGGTCGAGCAGGTGGATCATGTCGTTTCGGTGGTGGAACCGGCGGGCGCGGACACCTTTGCGGCCTTCACGGTCGGCGGGCGCGACGTGGTGGCGCGGCTGCGCGCCAATTCGCAGCCCCGCGTTGGGGCGCAGTTTCCCTTCCGGCTGAACATGGACAAGGCCGTGGTCTTCGATCCCCGGACCGAAGCGCGGATCGGGGACTGAGGAATGGATGCCGACATCATCATCGTGGGCTCGGGGATCGGCGGGGCGACGGCGGCAGCGGCGCTGGCCCCTTCGGGGCGGCGCATCCTGATCCTTGAGCGCGGCGAACGGCTGGCCGACGCGCCCCATTGCCGCGACCCGCAGGCGATCTTCCGCGACGGCCGCTTCCGCCCCGAGGAAAGCTGGCTCGACGGCGAGGGCCGGCCCTTCAACCCCGGCAACTATTACTACGTCGGCGGCAACTCCAAGTTCTACGGCGCGGTGCTGATCCGCTATCGGGCCGAGGACTTCGGCCCCATCCGCCACATGGGCGGGACCACGCCCGGCTGGCCGCTGGGCTACGCGGACTACGAGCCCTGGTACGCCCGCGCCGAGGCCATGTTCCAGGTGCGCGGGACCGAGGACGACCCGACCGACCCGCCGCGTTCGACCCCATTCCCGCATCCGCCCGTGTCCGACGAGCCCGAGATCGCGGACCTGCGCGCGCGCCTGCGCCGGATCGGGCTGCATCCCTCGCATCTGCCGCTGGGGGTGGATCTCGACCGCTGGTTGGAACGTGCCAAGACGCCATGGGACGCCTTTCCTGACACGACCGGCGCCAAGATGGACGCCGAGTCCGTCGGCATCGCGCAGGCGCTGGCGCATCCGAACGTCACGCTGCTGACCGGCGCGCGGGTGGCCGCGCTGGAAACCCAAGGCAACCGCGTCACCGCTCTGCGGCTGCAGGACGGGCGGCGGCTGACCTCCGCAACGGTGGTGCTGGCGGCGGGTGCGGTGAACACGGCGGCGCTGCTGCTGTCCTCGGGCTCCGAGGCGCACCCGAGGGGACTTGCCAACCGCTCGGACCAGGTCGGGCGGAACTTCATGAACCACAATGCCTCGGCCGTGCTGGCGGTGCATCCCTGGCGCAGGAACCGCTCGGTCTACCAGAAGACGCTGATGATCAACGACTACTACCTGACCGGCGGCCCGAACGGAGAGCCCTTGGGCAACGTGCAGATGCTGGGCCGCGTGTCGGGGCCGATCCTCGCCGCGACCTCGGGCCTGCCCCGGCGCGCGGCGCACTGGATCGCGGACCACGCGCTGGACCTTTACGCCATGTCCGAGGACCTGCCCTCGCCCGACAGCCGGGTGACGGTGGAAAACGGCCGCATCCGCCTGGACTGGCGGCGGTCCAACTGGGAGGCGCATCTGGCGCTGGTCGCCCGGCTCAAGCGCGACCTGCGGCGGGCGGGCTATCCGCTGGTCCTGTCGCGGGCCTTCGACCGGCGCACGCCCTCGCACCAATGCGGCACGGCGCGGATAGGGCTGGACCCGGCTGCAAGCGTGGTGGACCCCTGGGGGCGGGCGCATGACCACCCGAACCTGTTCATTGCGGATGCGAGCGTCCTGCCGACCTCGGCCGCCGTGAACCCCGCCCTGACCGTCGCGGCCCATGCGCTGCGGGTTGCCCACCGCATCAGCGAGGGGGCAGGGGCATGAGCCGCATCACCCTGATCACCGGCGGCCAGCAGGGCATCGGCCTCGGCATTGCCACCGCGCTGGCGGGCGCGGGCTGGACCGTGGCGCTGGCGGCCGAGCGGCCCGAGGACGATCCTGCCGTCACCGAAGCGCTGGGTGCCCTGCCGGGGGCACGCTACTTCCGCCACGACCTGACCGACATTGCTGCCGCCCCGGGGCTGGTCGAGCGGGTCGAGGCCGCGTTGGGTCCGATCACCACCTTCGTGTCGAATGCGGGCGTCCCGGCGCTGTCGCGCGGCGACATGCTGGAGATGTCTGCGGACAGCTTCGACCTCGTCATGGGCGTGAACCTGCGCGGCGGCTTCTTCCTGGCGCAGGCCGTGGCGCGGCGGATGGTGGACACGCCTGCGCCGAATTATCGCGCGATGATCTTCGTGACCTCGGTCAGCGCCGAGCTCGTCTCGGTCGAGCGTGCCGAGTACTGCCTGTCGAAGGCCGCGGCCTCGATGATGACCCGGCTCTACGCGGCGCGGCTCGCCCCCGAAGGCATCGGCGTCTTCGAACTGCGCCCCGGCATCATCCGCACCGCCATGACCGAAGGGGTCGCCGCGAAATACGACGCCCGCATCGCCGAGGGCCTTGTCCCCGCAGGCCGCTGGGGCGTGCCCGCCGACATAGGCGCGGCCGTCCTGCCCCTGGCGGAGGGCGCGATGGCCTTCTCGACCGGCGCCGTCATCCCCGTTGATGGCGGCCTGTCGCTGCACCGTTTGTGAAGGGACGAGGATGCCCGAAGGCTTTGACTACATCATCGTCGGCGGCGGCAGCGCGGGCTGCGTGCTGGCCAACCGCCTGACCGAGAACCCCGACGCCCGCGTGCTGCTGGTTGAGGCCGGAGGCCGCCCGCGCCACCCTTTCTACGCCATGCCCGCCGGTTTCGCGAAGATGACCAGGGGCATCGGCAGCTGGGGCTGGCACACGGTCCCGCAGCGCCACATGGGCGGCATGGTGATCCGCTACACCCAGGCGCGCGTCCTCGGCGGCGGCTCCAGCATCAACGCGCAGATCTACACGCGCGGCAATGCGCTGGACTATGACGAATGGCGCCAGCTCGGCTGCGAGGGCTGGGCCGACGAGGACGTGCTGCCGTATTTCCGCAAGTCCGAGGACAACGACAGCTTCCACGACCGCTATCACGGCCAGGGCGGCCCCTTGGGCGTCTCGAAGCCCGCCGCCCCCCTGCCGATCTGCGAGGCCTATTTCCGCGCGGCGGGCGAGCTTGGGATTCCCTTCAACCCCGACATGACGGGCGCCACGCAGGACGGCGTGGGCTATTACCAGCTGACTCAGCGGAAGGCGCGGCGTTCCTCGACCGCCGTGGCCTTCCTCGACCCCGCGCGGCGCAGGCCGAACCTGACGGTGCGCTCGGGCGCGCAGGTGCTGCGGATCGTGGTGGAAAGCGGCCGCGCCACGGGGATCGAGCTTGCGGGCAAGGCCGGGCCGGAACGGATCACGGCGGAAACCGAGGTGATCCTGTCGGCAGGCGCCATCGGCTCGCCGCGCCTGCTGATGCTGTCGGGGATCGGACCCGCCGAACACCTGCGCGAGGTCGGCGTTCCCGTGCTGCTGGATCAGCCCGGCGTGGGCGCGGACCTGCAGGACCACGTGGACCTGTTCGTGATCGCCGAATGCACCGGCCGGCATACCTACGACCGCTACGCGAAGCCGCATCTGTCGGCGCTGGCAGGGCTGCAATACCTGCTGACGCGCAAGGGGCCGGTGGCCTCCAGCCTGTTTGAAACCGGCGGCTTCTGGTACGCCGATCCCCATGCGCGCTCGCCCGACATCCAGTTGCACCTGGGGCTCGGCTCGGGGATCGAGGCGGGGGTGGCGGCGATGCCGGACGGGGGCGTCACGCTGAACTCGGCCTACCTGCGCCCGCGCTCGCGCGGGACGGTGCGGCTGGCCTCGGCCGATCCGGGGGCCGCGCCGCTGATCGATCCGAACTACTGGGCCGATCCGCATGACTGCGAGATGTCGATCCGAGGCCTGAAGCTCGCGCAGGAGATCATGCGGCAGGAGGCGCTGAAGCCCCTTGTCCGGCGCGAGGTGCTGCCCGGCCCCGAGGTCGTCACCGACGAGGACTATTTCCGCTACGCCTGCCGCAACGCCAAGACCGACCACCACCCGGCGGGCACCTGCCGCATGGGCTCGGACCCGGCGGCGGTGGTGGACCCGCGGCTGCGGCTGAACGGAATCGAGCGGCTGCGCGTCGTGGACGCCTCGATCATGCCGCGGCTGGTTTCGTCGAACACCAACGCGCCCACGATCATGATCGCGGAAAAGGCCGCCGACATGATCCGCGCCGACCGGGGGACAAGCCCATGATCACCATCACCCTGCCGACCGCCGAGGGGCGGCTTGAAGCCCATACCCTGACCGGCGCGCCGCTGGAACCGCGCGCACCCCGCGTCTCCCTGACCCGCACGGCCTTCGCCGCCGCCCATGTCGTCAGCGATCCCCTGCGCGAACGCGATCCCTGGGGCGGCCGCCCGGCGGTGGATTGGGACGCCACGCTGCGCTTCCGCCACTGGCTGTGGGACCAGGGGCTGGGGCTGGCCGAGGCGATGGACACCGCCCAGCGCGGCATGGGCGTGGACTGGCCCACCGCGCGCGAGCTGATCGACCGCACCATGCGCGAGGCCAAGGCCCATCCCCTGAAGCCCCGCGTCGCCTGCGGCGCCGGGACCGACGGCGTGCCCCCGGCCGAACTGACCAGCGAGGGCGCCATCATCGCCGCCTATGAGGCGCAGATGGAGGCGATCGAGGCTGCCGGCGGGCAGGTGATCCTGATGGCCACCCGCGCGCTGCCCAGCCTTGGCGCGGGGCCGGATGCCTATGCCCGCGTCTATGGCCGCTTGCTGGGGCAGGCCCGCGACAAGGTGATCCTGCATTGGCTCGGACCCATGTTCGACCCGGCGCTGGCGGGCTACTGGGGCGCCGGCGATCTGGCGCAGGCGACCGAGCTTGTCCTGCGCATCATCGGAGAAAACGCCGCCAAGGTGGACGGCATCAAGATCTCGCTGCTGGACCAGGCGCATGAGGAAGCCTTCCGCGCCCGCCTGCCGGACGGCGTGCGGCTTTATACCGGCGACGACTTCAACTATGCCCCGCTGATCGAGGGGGACGGCCAGCGCCATTCCCATGCGCTTCTGGGCATCTTCGCCGCCATCGCCCCCGCCGCCTCGCAGGCGGTGGAGGCCTTGGCGCAGGGCGATACCGCCACCTACCGCGCGCTCCTGGACCCGACCGTGCCCCTGTCGCGCGAGATCTTCCGGGCGCCCACGCAGTTCTACAAGGCGGGGGTCGCCTTTCTTGCCTGGCTGAACGGGGCGCAGGATCACTTCGCCATGCCGGGGGGCCTTCAGTCCGCGCGCTCCATCGGCCATTATGCCGAGGTGTTCCGCCTGGCCGACCAGGCCCGCCTGCTGGCCCGGCCCGATCTGGCCGTGCGGCGGATGGGCCACCTGCTGGCGGTGAACGGCATCGGAACCTGAGGCCCCATGCGCCGACCCACCATCAACGACGTGGCCCGCGCGGCGGGCCTGTCCAAGTCCACCGTCTCGCTGGTGCTCAAGAACAGCCCGCTGGTGCGCGAGGAAACCGCCCGCGACGTGCGCGCGGTGATGGCGCGGCTGGGCTATGTCTACAACCGCGCGGCCGCGGGCCTGCGGTCCAGTTCCGGCGGGCTGATCGGGCTGATCATCAACGACCTCAGGAACCCCTTCTTCACGGAATTCGCGGCCTCGTTCCAGATGGCCGTGGCCCAGCATGACTATGCCGTGGTGATCGCCAACTCGGACGAGGACGCGGGCGCGCAGGCCCGCATCGCGCGATCGATGATAGAACATGGCGTGGCCGCGCTGGTGATCTCGCCCGCCTTCGGCGAGGGCGGGGGGATCTTTGATCAGTTGTCGCGCGCGGCTGTGCCGACGTTGCAGGTGCTGCGGCAGGCGGACCCGCGAATGGACCTCTTTCCCTTTGCCAGCTTCGACTACACCGACGGCGGGCGGCAGGCGACGCGCCACCTGCTGGACCAGGGCGCGCGCCGCATCGCCTTCGTGGGCGGCCTTGACGGGCGCCCCATCACCGCCGAGCGCCGGTCCGGCTATCTTGAGGTGCTGGAAGCGCGGGGGATCGAGCCCCTGGTGATCGGGGGCGCGAGTTCGCGCGGCTGGGGGCTGAACGTCGCCGCGCCGCGCATCGTGGCCGACCCTTCCATTGACGCCGTGCTGGCCTTCAACGACCTGGTGATGCTGGGCCTGATGGCGGGGCTTGCGCGGGCGGGGCGGATGCCCGGCCGCGACATCCGGCTGGTCGGCTTCGACGACATCGAGGAATGCGCGCAGGTCTGGCCTGACCTCAGTTCCGTCAGCTGCGATATCGCCAAGTTCGGCCGCGACGTGGCCGCAACCCTTCTGGACTGGCTGCGCGAGGGCCGCCATCCTCCGCCCGAACGCCGCGAAGGGGTGACCCTTGTCCCCCGCCGGTCCAGCCTTGGAGTAACCGCATGACCCCACCCCAGCTTCTGCGCGCCATGTTCGACCGGGCCGTCGCCGTGGCCGACCCCATGGAAAGCCTCGGGGGCTTCCTGCCCGAGCGTCCGGCGGGCCGCGTCCTCGTGATCGGCGCGGGCAAGGCCAGCGCGCGCATGGCCGAGGCGGTCGAGGCCGCCTGGGGGCCCTGCGAGGGGCTGGTGATCACCCGCTACGGCTATGCCCGGCCCACGCAGGGCATCGAGATCATCGAGGCCGCCCATCCCGTCCCCGACCAGGCGGGGGTGGACGCCACGCGCCGCATGCTGGCGCTGCTGGAAGGCCTGGGTGAGGGTGACTTCGTCCTGGCGCTGATCTCGGGCGGGGCCTCGGCGCTGCTTTGCGCGCCTGCGGGCGAGGTGACGCTGGAGGAAAAGCAGGCGGTGAACCGCGCGCTGCTGGCAAGCGGCGCGCCCATCGGGCAGATGAACGTGCTGCGCAAGCACCTCAGCCGGGTCAAGGGCGGCCAGCTTGCCGCCGCCGCATACCCTGCGCGGATGCTGGCGCTGATGGTGTCGGACGTGCCGGGGGACGACCCGGCGCTGATCGGCTCGGGGCCGACGGTCGGGGACCGCTCGACGGCCGAGGAGGCCCGCGCAATCCTGGACCGCTGGGGGATCGAAGCGCCGCCCTCGGTCCGCGCGGTGCTGGAAGGCCCGACCGGCGTGCGCCCGCCCGAGGACCCGGCGCTGTCGCGGGTCGAGAACGTGGTCTATGCCGCGCCCTCGCGCTCGCTCGAGGCGGCAGCGGAGCTGGCACGGGCGCAGGGCTATGCGGTGGAGACCTTGGGCGATGCGCTTGAAGGCGAGGCCCGGGACGTCGCGGCTGCCCATGCCGCGCTGGCGCTTGCCGCCAAGGGGCCGCGCGTGATCCTGTCGGGGGGCGAGCTGACCGTCACCCGGCGCGGCGACGGCACCGGCGGGCCGAACGCCGAATATGCGCTGGCGCTGGCCCTGGCGCTGAAGGGCGCGCCAGGCATCCATGCCATCGCCTGCGACACCGACGGCGTGGACGGCGCGGCCGAGGTCGCGGGCGCGCTGGTCGGCCCCGAGACGCTGGCCCGCGCGGCTGCGGCGGGCACCCATGCAGGGGCCGCGCTGGACAGCAACGACGCCCATGGCTTCTTCGGCCGCATCGGCGGGCAGGTCGTGACCGGCCCGACGCTGACCAACGTCAACGACTTCCGCGCCATCCTGATCGAAGCCCCCTGAGGTGCCCCGATGAACGACGACGCCCTTGGCCCCGACACCGACCAGCCTTGGATCAGTGATCCCGGCCACCGCGACTGGCTGGCGACCGATGCGCTGCGGCAGCTGGATTTCTTCCGCGCGAGCCTGCGCGGCGACGGTGGCTTCGACGTGCTGGACCGCGCGGGCCGCCCGCTTCCCGGCCCGCAGGAGCTGCACACGACGACCCGTCTGGTCCATTCCTTCGCGCTGGCCCATGCCGCCGGCGCGCCGGGCTGCGAGGACATCATCGACGCGGGCCTGGGCTTCCTGTGGCGCAGGCACCGCGACCCCCAGCACGGCGGCTATGCCTGGGCAGTCGCGCCCGAGGGCTTCGCCGACGACACCAAGCTGGCTTACGGCCATGTCTTCGTCCTTCTGGCGGCGGCAAGCGCCCGGCAGGTCGGCCATCCGGACGCCGAACGCCTGCTGGGTGACGTGGCCGAGGTGCTGGACCTCCGCTTCTGGGACAAGGGCGCGGGGCTTCTTTCCGACGAATACCGCCGCGACTGGACGCCCTTTTCCACTTATCGCGGCATGAACGCCAACATGCATGGCGCCGAGGCGATGCTGGCCGCCCATGAGGCCACGGGCGAGCGCCAGTGGCTCGACCGCGCAGGCCGCATCCTTGAATTCTTCGCAGGCCGCATCGCGCCCGAACACGGCTGGCGCCTGCCCGAGCATTACACCAAAGGCTGGCAGGTGGACGCGGCCTATTCCGGCACCCCGATGTTCCGTCCGCCCGGCAGTACGCCCGGCCATTCATTCGAACTCGGCCGACTGGTGCTGCAGCACTGGGACCTGTCGGGGCGCGGCGACGACGCCCCCGACCGCGCCCGGCAACTGGTGGAACGCGCCTTTGCCGACGCCTGGCGCCGGGACGGCGGCTTCATCTACACGCTGGGCACCGACGGCCGCCCCGCGATCCGCGACCGCTACTGGTGGCCGGTGACCGAGGCCATCGGCGCCTTCGCCAGCCTGCTCAAGCTGGAAGCCGCGCCGGAAGACGAGGAGCGCTACCGCGACTGCTGGCGTTTCGCCGCGCGCCATTTCATCGACGCCCGTCACGGCGGCTGGCTGCCCGAGATCGGCGAGGAGGGCCGTCCGGTAGAACGCCAGTTCCGCGGCAAGCCCGACATCTACCACGCGCTCCAGGCGGACCTGATCCCGCTGGTGCCGGGCCTGTCGGGGCTGATGCGCGAACTGGCCGAAACCCGTCCGCTGCGCCGTTAACCATTTGGCAAGACTCGCCCGCTAGGCCTTGGCGCAGGGGCTGGCGGGGAAGGACATGGTCGCGATCGCCTATACCGTGGCCTTCGACGGGATCGAGGCGCGGCTGGTCGAGGTGCAGGCGGCGGTCTCGCCCGGCCTGCCGTCCTTCACCATCGTGGGCCTGCCTGACAAGGCGGTCAGCGAGGCGCGCGAACGCATTCGCGCGGCTTTCGGCGCCATGTCGGTCGCGATGCCGAACAAGCGCGTGACGGTGAATCTGTCGCCCGCCGACCTGCCCAAGGAGGGCTCGCATTTCGACCTGCCCATCGCGCTGGCGGTGCTGGCGGTGCTGGAGGTGCTGCCGGCGGATGAACTTGAGGGCGTGGTGTCGCTGGGCGAACTGGCGCTGGACGGGCGGCTGGTTTCGGTCGCGGGCGCGCTGCCCGCTGCCATGGCTGCGGCCGAGGAGGGGCGGGTGCTGATCTGCCCGCCCGCCTGCGGGGCCGAGGCCGCCTGGGTGGGCGCGGTGCCCGTGATCGCGCCGCAGGGGCTGCGGCAGGCTGTCGATCACCTGACGGGCCGCGCGCCGGTCGCGCCTTCCGCGCCGGGGCAGGTCGTCAGGACGCCGCGCTTGGCCGACATGGCCGACGTCCGGGGGCAGGAACGCGCCAAGCGCGCGCTGGAGATCGCGGCGGCCGGGCGGCATCACCTGCTGATGGTGGGCCCGCCCGGCTCGGGCAAGTCGATGCTGGCCGCGCGCCTGCCGGGGCTGATGCCGGAGCTGACCCCGGCCGAGGCGCTGGAAACCTCGATGATCCAGTCACTGGCGGGGATGCTGACGGATGGCGGCATCTCGCGCGAGGCGCCGTTCCGCGACCCCCACCACACGGCGTCCATGGCCGCCATCGTGGGCGGCGGCCGAGGGGCGAAACCCGGAGAGATCAGCCTCGCTCACAACGGCGTGCTGTTCATGGACGAGTTGCCCGAGTTTCCCCGTCCCGTTCTGGAAACCCTGCGCCAGCCGCTGGAAACGGGCGAGGTCGTGGTCGCGCGGGCGAATGCCCATGTGCGCTATCCCTGCCGCTTCCTGCTGATCGCGGCGGCGAACCCCTGCCGCTGCGGGCACCTGGCGGACGCGGCGCGGGCCTGCGCGCGGGCGCCGCAATGCGGGGCGGACTACATGGGCAAGCTGTCGGGGCCACTGATGGACCGCTTCGACCTGCGCATCGAGGTGCCCGCCGTCGCGATTGGCGACCTCGAGGCGCGGCCGGGCGGCGAGGCCTCGGGAACCATCGCGGGCCGGATCGCTGTGGCGCGTGACCGGCAGACCCGCCGCTTTGCCGATCATCCCGGGCTGCGGGTGAACGCGGATGCTTCGGGCCCGGTGCTGGACGAGATCGCCGCGCCGGACAGCGAGGGCCGTACCCTGATCACCCGCGCCGCCGAGCGGCTGGGCCTCAGCGCGCGAGGCTACCACCGCATCCTGCGCACGGCACGCACCATCGCCGACCTCGACCACAGCGAGACGGTCCGTGCGCCGCATATCGCCGAGGCCATCGGCTACCGCCTGCCTTTCGCAGCGGGGGTGTGAGGCAAGCCCGTTCTTCTTTGTGAAAATATCCCGGGGTCCGGGGCAGCGCCCCGGTCCGGCAGTTCCGCAAGGCAGGCGCATCCCCGAAGAGACTGAAATCCAGCCCGGCACCGCCTGCCTCGAGGCCCCATGGATTCCGCAGGAGGGCCTGCCTTCCTTGCCCCATGCGCCCCGGTCTTCTAAGTCTCCTCGCATCCGCCAGCGAAGTCAGGGAAAAGAGCCGATGATGCAGGAAAAGCGCGTTCTGCTGATCGTGGGGGGCGGGATCGCCGCCTTCAAGATCCCCGAACTGGTCCGGCTGCTGAAGGGCGCGGGCATTGGCGTCACCACCGTCCTGACCGAAGGCGGCGCGCAGTTCGTCACGCCCCTGATGCTGTCGGCCCTGTCGGGCGAGGCCTGCCACACCGCACTATGGGACCTGACACGCGAGGCCGAGATGGGCCATATCCAGCTGTCGCGCGCGGCCGACCTGGTGGTGGTGGCGCCCGCGACTGCCGACCTGATGGCGAAGATGGCGGGGGGGCACGCGGACGACCTCGCCTCGACCCTGCTGATGGCGACCGACAAGCGGGTGCTGGTCGCGCCCGCCATGAACGTGCGGATGTGGGAACATCCCGCCACCCGCCGCAACCGCGCCACGCTGGAAGGCGACGGCATCCTGTTCGTCGGCCCCGATGCGGGCGAGATGGCCTGCGGCGAATGGGGCGAAGGTCGCATGGCCGAGCCGGAAGCGATCCTCGACGCCATCCGCGACGCGCTGGAGGACGAGGGAGAGCGCCCGCTGCGGCTGACCGACGCCATCCTGCGCCTGCCGCCCGAGGCGGTCGTCCTGCCGGGCGTGGCAGCAGGGCCGCTGGCCGGGCGGCATGTGATCGTCACCTCGGGGCCGACGCATGAGCCGATCGACCCCGTGCGCTACATCGCCAACCGCTCCTCGGGCGCTCAGGGGACGGCCGTGGCGGCGGGGCTGCGCGACCTCGGCGCGCGGGTGACCTTCGTGACCGGCCCCGCGACGGTTCCGCCGCCCCCGGGCGTGCAGGTCGTGCGCGTGGAAACCGCGGCCGAGATGCGCGCGGCAGTGGAGCGGGCGCTGCCCGCCGATGCGGCGGTGATGGCGGCGGCCGTGGCGGACTGGCGCGTGACCAGCGCGTCCGACCGCAAGATCAAGAAGGACGGCTCGGGCCGCCCGCCGGCGCTGGAAATGGCCGAGAACCCCGACATCCTTGCCTGGATCAGCCGGGCCGAGGCGCGTCCGCCCCTGGTCGTGGGCTTTGCCGCCGAAACCGACGACGTGCTGGCCAATGCCACCACCAAGCGCCTGCGCAAGGGCTGCGACTGGATCGTGGCGAATGACGTCAGCCCCGCGACCGGCGTCATGGGCGGGACCGAGAACAGCGTCATCCTTGTCACCGACAGGGGCGCCGAGCCCTGGCCGCAGCTGCCCAAGGACGAGGTCGGCCGCCGCCTGGCCGCGCGCATCGCCGACCACCTGGGCCACGAGGCGGGCCGACCATGAGCCGCGTCTACCTCGACTGGAACGCCACCGCGCCGCTGCGCCTTGAGGCGCGGGCGGCCATGGCCGAGGCCTTCGACGTGATCGGCAACCCCTCCAGCGTCCATGCCGAGGGGCGCGCGGCCAAGATGCTGCTGGAACGGTCGCGCGAGGAGATCGCCGAGGCGCTGGGCGCATCCCGCGCCGACATCGTCTTCACCTCGGGTTCCACCGAGGCCGCCGCGCTGGCGCTGGAGGGGCAGGGGCTTGCCTGCGCGGGCGTGGAGCATGACTGCGTGCGCGCTTGGTGCGAGGAAACGCTGGCCGCCGATGTCCAGGGCCGCGTCACGGTTCCCGATCCTGCCCACGCCACGCTGCAGATGGCCAACAGCGAGACGGGCGTGATCCAGGACCTGCCCCAAGGGCTCGCGGTCAGCGACATGACACAGGGTTTCGGGAAGATCCCGCTGGCCTTCGACTGGATGGGTGTGCGTGCGGGCTTCGTCAGCGCCCACAAGCTGGGCGGGCCGCGCGGCATCGGCGCGCTGATCCTTGCGGAGGGCGAGGACCGCCCGGCACGTCTGCGCGGCGGCGGGCAGGAACAAGGCCGCCGGGCGGGGACCGAGAACCTCGCCGCCATTGCAGGCTTTGCCGCCGCGGCCAGGGCTGCCCAAAGTGACCTTGCGGCTGGAATCGCGGAAAGACTCGCGGAAATGCGAGATCATCTGCTGCGGAGACTGGAAGATCATGACGGAAACACTATGTTTCCAGGGCGCGAATCCCGACGCCTGCCGCAGACGCTGTCCATCCTGACTCCGGGGTGGAAGGGCGAGACGCAGGTGATGCAGATGGACCTGGCCGGCTTTGCCGTTTCCGCCGGGTCCGCCTGCTCTTCCGGCAAGGTCCGGTCAAGCGGGGTGCTGCGCGCGATGGGCGTGGCCGAGCAGGATGCCGGCTGCGCGCTGCGCGTCTCGTTCGGGGGAACGACGACGCCCGAGGAATTGGACCGCTTTGCCGAGGCGTGGCTTTCCGCCCGCGCCCGGTGGCAGAGCAAGAAGGGAAGGTAACCGATGGCCGTTCTGGACGCGCCCGAGATCGAAGTCCGCGAAGGCGTCGACCGTGAGACGGTCGAGACCGTCGCCAACATGGGGTCCTACAAATACGGGTGGGACACCGAGATCGAGATGGAGTACGCCCCCAAGGGCATCAACGAGGACATCGTCCGGCTGATCAGCCAGAAGAACGACGAGCCCGAGTGGATGACCGAATGGCGCCTGTCGGCCTTCCGCCGCTGGCAGGGCATGACCGAGCCGCGCTGGGCGATGCTGAACTATCCCCACATCGACTATCAGGACCAGTATTACTACGCGCGTCCGAAAAGCATGGCCGTCAAGCCCAAGTCGCTGGACGAGGTCGATCCCGCCCTGCTGGCGACCTATGAGAAGCTGGGCATCCCGCTGAAGGAACAGGCGATCCTGGCTGGGGTCGAGGGCGCCGACGCCTCGCCCATCCAAGGGCGCGAGGACGCGCGCCGGGTGGCCGTGGACGCCGTTTTCGACTCGGTCAGCGTGGGAACGACCTTCAAGGATGAGCTCGCCAAGGCGGGCGTGATCTTCTGCTCGATCTCGGAAGCGATCCGCGAGCATCCCGAGCTTGTGAAGAAATACCTCGGCTCGGTTGTGCCGCCCTCGGACAACTTCTTCGCGACGCTGAACTCGGCGGTCTTCTCGGACGGGTCCTTTGTCTACATCCCGCCGGGCGTCCGCTGCCCGATGGAGCTGTCCACCTATTTCCGCATCAACGCCGAGAACACCGGCCAGTTCGAGCGCACGCTGATCATCGCCGACAAGGGCAGCCACGTCAGCTATCTGGAAGGCTGCACCGCGCCCAAGCGCGACACCGCCCAGCTGCACGCCGCGGTGGTGGAAATCGTCGTGCTGGAAGACGCCGAGGTGAAATACTCGACCGTCCAGAACTGGTTCCCCGGCGACGAGGAAGGGAAGGGCGGCATCTACAACTTCGTCACCAAGCGTGCCGACTGCCGCGAGGCCCGCGCCAAGGTGATGTGGACGCAGGTGGAAACCGGCTCGGCCATCACTTGGAAATACCCGTCCTGCATCCTGCGGGGCGAGGAAAGCCAGGGCGAGTTCTACTCGATCGCCATCGCCAACAACGCCCAGCAGGCCGACACCGGGACCAAGATGATCCATCTTGGCAAGAACACCCGCTCGCGCATCGTGTCCAAGGGCATCTCGGCGGGCCGGGCGCAGAACACCTATCGCGGTCTGGTGACGATGCACCCGCGCGCCACCAACAGCCGCAACTACACCCAATGCGACAGCCTTCTGATCGGCGATCAGTGCGGGGCGCATACTGTGCCCTATATCGAGGTCAAGAACACCTCGTCGCGCGTGGAACACGAGGCCACCACCTCCAAGGTGGACGAGGACCAGCTGTTCTACTGCCGCGCCCGCGGCATGGACGAGGAAGAGGCCGTGGCCCTGGTCGTCAACGGCTTCTGCCGCGAGGTGCTGCAGGCCCTGCCGATGGAATTCGCGATGGAGGCGCAGAGCCTGGTCGCGATCAGCCTGGAAGGTTCGGTGGGCTGACATGCGATCCGGGGCGGGCGGGATGCCTGCCCCGGACGTCCGCCGAACGAAGATTATCACGCGAAGCCTGCCCCGGGCCACATGCGCCGCAGGCCTCCGCCGCCGCAAAAAGGAATGAACATGCTGGAAATCAAGAACCTTCACGTGCAGCTCGAGGAAGAAGGGAAGCAGATCCTCAAGGGCGTCACGCTGACCGTCCCGGCGGGCGAGGTTCATGCGATCATGGGCCCGAACGGCTCGGGCAAGTCCACGACCTCCTATGTGCTGTCGGGCCGCGAGGGCTATGAGGTCACCGACGGCTCCGCCACGCTGGACGGCCGCGACCTGCTGGAGATGGAGCCCGAGGAACGCGCCGCCGCCGGCCTGTTCCTGGCCTTCCAGTACCCGGTGGAAATCCCCGGCGTCGGCAACATGACCTTCCTGCGCACGGCCGTGAACGCCCAGCGCAAGGCGCGCGGCGAGGAGGAGCTGTCCTCGGGCGACTTCCTCAAGCTGGTGCGCGAGAAGGCCAAGGCGCTGGACATCGACGCCGAGATGCTGAAGCGCCCGGTGAACGTCGGCTTCTCGGGCGGCGAGAAGAAGCGCAACGAGATCCTGCAGATGGCCATGCTGGAACCCCGCATGTGCATCCTGGACGAGACGGACTCGGGCCTCGACGTGGACGCGATGCGTCTGGTCGCCGAGGGCGTGAACGCGCTGCGTTCGCCCGAGCGCAGCTTCCTCGTGATCACCCACTATCAGCGCCTGCTGGACCACATCGTGCCGGACGTCGTTCACATCATGCATGACGGCCGCATCGTGAAGTCGGGCGGCCCCGAGCTGGCGCTGGAAGTCGAGCGCAACGGCTACGGGGACATCCTTGCCGAGGCCGCCGATGCTTGAAGCCGTCAAGACCCAGCAGACCCCCGTCATCGAGGGCGCCCCGCGCTCGGCCCCGGCCGATGTGCAGCTTGACGCCCGCCTTGCCGCTGCGCCCGCGCCCATGACGGGCGCCACCGCGCCCGCGCGTGCTGATGCCCTGGCGCGGCTGAAGGAGCAGGGCCTGCCCGGCCCGCGCCACGAATACTGGCGCTATACCGACCCGGCGCCCTTCAACGCCGCCCGGCCCGAGCCGGTCGCGCTGGAGACCGTCGCGGGCGACCCGAAGCTGTTTGCCAGTGTGGACAAGCTGCGGCTGGTCTTCGTGGACGGCCGCTTCGACGCCGCCGCTTCGGATGACCCGGCGCTGGCCGGGGTGGAGATCACCACGCTGGCCCAGGCCGACGCGCAGCCCGGCCACTGGGTGGCCGAGGCCTATGGCGTGCTGGAGGCCCAGGGGCAGAAGCCCGTGCGCCGTCCCTTCGCCGTGCTGAACACGGCCGTTGCCACCGACGGCCTAGTGATCCGCGTCACCGGCAAGGCGGACCGTCCGGTGCAGATCCTGTATCGTCCCTCGGACGCCGGTGCCGACGTGATCGTCCACCACGTCCTGCGGCTCGAGGAAGGGGCCGAGCTGACGCTGCTGGAAAACGGCCTGCTCGGCGCGCGTGGCAACGTGGTGATCGAGGCCGACCTCGCGCCCGGCGCCAAGCTGCACCACATCGCCGCGCCTCGCGCGGGCGTGGCGCGCATCGCGACGACCCACCTGTTCGCCCGTGTGGCCGAGGGCGCCTCGCTGAAAAGCTTCGAGCTGTCGGTCGATGGCCGGCACATGCGGTCGGAATCGGTGATCGAACTTGCCGGCGACGACGCCGTGGCCCATGTCGCGGCCGCCGTTCTGGGCGATGGCGGCAACCTGCGCCATGACGACACCGTCTTCATCACCCACGGCGGTCTGCGCGGCGAAAGCCGTCAGGTCTTCAAGAAGGTGCTGAAGAACGGCGCGACCGGCGTCTTCCAGGGCAAGATCCTCGTGCGTCCCGGCGCGCAGAAGACCGACGGCTACCAGATCAGCCAGGCGCTGCTGCTGGATGAGGACAGCCAGTTCCTCGCCAAGCCCGAGCTGGAGATCTACGCCGACGACGTGAAGTGCAGTCACGGCTCGACCACGGGCGCGCTGGATGAAACCGCGCTGTTCTACCTGCGCTCGCGCGGGGTGCCGCGGGAACGGGCGATCGTGCTCTTGGTCCTCAGCTTCCTCGCGGACGCGCTGGAAGAGGTCGAGGACGAGGACCTGCGGGCCGAGATCTCGGGCCGCCTGGAAGACTGGCTGACCGCCAAGGCCCAGGGCTGAGGCATGGCGCTGATCCCGCGCATCCTGCAGACCTGGCGCGCGCCCGGTGCGGCGGTGCGCGGGATGGCGAGCCTGTCCGAAGCGGGGCTGCTGGCGCTGCTTCTGGGCACGATGGCGGTCTATTTCGTGGCCCAGTGGCCCGCGCACGCGCGCGCGGCGGCACTGGACCCCTCGGTGCCGCTGGACGCGCGCCTGGGGGGCGCGCTGCTGGCGACGCTGTTCATGATGCCGCTGATCGTGATGGCGGTGGCCGCCGTCGCGCAACTGGTCGCCCGCGCCTTCGGGCTGCGGCTGGACGGCCGCGCCTCGCGCCTGGCGCTGGTCTGGGCCCTGGCGGCGGTCGCGCCGGTCATGCTGCTGCAGGGGCTGACGATGGGCTTTGTGGGGCCGGGCCCGGCTGTCGCGGCCGTGAACCTGCTGGCGGGCGGCGCGTTTCTGGTGTTCTGGATCTCGGGACTTCGCGCCCTGAGCCAGCAAAGGCAGCCCGCATGATCGAACTGATGAGGATGACCCTCCGCGACCCTCTCGGGGGGTTCCGGGTCCTGAAGGCAAAGCCGTGGCAGCCGGGCGACCGCTGGGCGCTGATCTTCGCCACCGCCGCCTGCTCGGCCATCCTGTCCTGGCTGTCGGGGGCCCTTCTGGCCGCGCCGGGGGAGGGGCCGGGGGTGCTGGGGTTCCTCTCGGCCTCGCCCATCTCGATGGCCTCGGTGCAGGTCGTCTCGGCCGCCTTTGGCGCCTATCTGCTGGCCGAGGTGGGCCGCATTTTCGGCGGCACCGGGCGCTTTTCCGACGCGCTGCTGGCCGTGGGCTGGGTCGAGGCCATCATGGTCGCGCTGCAGACCCTGCAGCTTGTCGTCACGCTGGTCCTGCCGCCCTTCGGCGCGCTTCTGGGCATTGCGGCCCTGCTGCTGGCTGCCTATCTGATGGTGGCCCTGACGATGGCCGTCCACGGCTTTCGCAACGCCCTTCTGGTGGTTCTGGGGATCCTGGGCACGATCATGCTGACCAGCTTCCTCTTGTCCATCCTCGCCGCCACCCTCGGCTTCCTGCCCGGAGCGCCCGCATGAGTTTCGACGTTTCCCGCGTCCGTGCCGATTTCCCGATCCTGTCGCGGCAGGTGAACGGCCGGCCGCTGGTCTATCTGGACAGCGGCGCCAGCGCCCAGAAGCCGCAGGTGGTGATCGACGCGATCTCGGCGGCCTATGCGGGCGAATATGCCAACGTGCACCGGGGCCTTCATTTCCTGTCGAACCTGGCGACCGACAACTACGAACGCGTCCGCGCCACCATCGCGCGCTTCCTCAATGCCCCGCGCGAGGACGAGGTGATCTTCACCAGCGGCTCGACCGAGGGCATCAACCTCGTCAGCTATGGCTGGGCCGCCCCGCGCCTGCAGCCGGGCGACGAGATCGTCCTGTCCCTGCTGGAACACCACGCCAACATTGTCCCCTGGCATTTCCTGCGCGAACGGCAGGGCGTCGTGCTGCGCTGGGTCGAGCCCGAGCCCGACGGCAGCCTGCCGCCCGAAAAGGTGCTGGCGGCGGTCGGTCCCCGGACCCGGCTGATCGCGATCACCCACATGTCCAACGTCACCGGCACGGTGGTGGACGTGGGCGCCATTGCGCGCGGCACCGATGTGCCGGTGCTGGTCGACGGCAGCCAGTCGGCGGTCCACATGCCCGTGGACGTGGGCGCGCTCGGCTGCGACTTCTACGTGATCACCGGCCACAAGCTTTACGGGCCCTCGGGGTCGGGCGCGATCTGGATCAGGGCCGAGCGGCAGGCCGAGATGCGCCCCTTCCTCGGCGGCGGCGACATGATCCGCGAGGTCACGCGGGACGCCGTGACCTACGCCGACCCGCCGCTGCGCTTCGAGGCGGGCACCCCCGGCATCGTCAACCAGATCGGCCTGGGTGCCGCGCTCGACTACATGATGTCGCTCGGCATGGAGAACATCGCCGCGCATGAGGCCTCGTTGCGCGACTATGCGATGGAGCGGCTGGGTGGGCTGAACTGGCTGCAGATCCAGGGGACGGCGCCGGGCAAGGGCGCGATCTTCTCGATGACGATGGAAGGGGCGCATGCCCATGACATCTCGACGATCCTCGACCAGCGCGGCATCGCCGTGCGGGCGGGGACGCATTGCGCCATGCCCCTGATGCAGCATTACGGCATCCCCGCCTCGGCCCGCGCGAGCTTTGCCATGTACAACACCCGCGAGGACGTGGACGCCCTTGTCTCGGGGCTCGAGTTCTGCCGCGAGCTTTTCGCCTGACCGCAACGGTTTCTTAAGCCTGCGCTGCTATCCCGGGCCCGTGAAGGGCAAGGGGGGGGCGCAGATGCGGCTGATGGGGCTTCTGGCGCTGCTGCTCTGGCTGCCGCTGACGCCCATGGCACAGGCCGCTACTGACCCGGCCGACCAGCCCGCGGCCGTCTGCGAATGGGCGGCCATGACGGCGGCGGCCGAAATGGGCGTGCCGCCCGACATCCTGGGCGCGCTGACCCTGACCGAAACCGGCCGCCGCCGCGGCGGCGTCGTCCGCCCTTGGGCCTGGAGCGTGAATGCCGAGGGCGCGGGCAGCTGGTTCGACGACCCGGCCGAGGCGCTGGCCTTTGCGCAGGACCGCATCGACCAGGGCCGGCCGAACATGGACATCGGCTGTTTCCAGTTGAACTACCGCTGGCATGGCGAGAACTTTCCTTCCGTGGTCGAGATGTTCGATCCGCTGGAAAACGCCCGCTACGCCGCCCGCTTCGTCCGCGACCTTTATGCCGAGACGGGCGACTGGCGCCGCGCGGCCGGAGCCTTCCATTCCCGCACGGCGGTTCATGCGAACAGGTATCTCGCGCGCTTTGACGACCTGCGCGCGACCTTCCGAAAACGTGGCTTCGAAGGGATGACCGGCACGCCCGAGACCTACAACGACTTCGCCTTGGCGGCCCCCGTTGCGCCCGAGAAGGTGGCCCGTGCCCGTCAGAGGCTGACCCTGCTGGGCGCGCCCTTGGGGTCGGAAAGGACGGGCTCGCCCGGCTCGCTGGCGGTGGTGGCGCCGGGGCGGGGGGCGCTGATCGGCCTCAGCCGCGGGGCGCTGATCGGCCCGCGCGAGGCGCTGGCCGACGCGGTCGAGCCCCCGCCCGATCCTGCCCCGTCCGAGGCGCTGTAGCCGTCAGTCCAGCGATAGCGGAAAGGCGATGGTGATCACCATGCCATCCGCGCCGAAGTCGCGCGAGAAGGTGCCGTTCAGGTCACCCTCGATCAGCGCATGGATCAGTTGCGTGCCGAAGCCGCCCGCTTCGCCCTCCGTGCCGCCGGGCTGGGCCTCGGGCTCGATCCAGCGCAGGACCAGCCAGTCGGCCTCGCCGCGCTTTTCGACCTGCCATTCGATGCGGATCGTCAGGGCATCGGCTTCCGCGCTGTATTTCATGGCGTTGGTGCTGAGCTCATATGCCACCAGCCCCAGCGCCTGCGCCTCGCGCCCGTTCAGCCGCACGGGCGGGCCGCCCAGCATCGCCTCGGCCCGATCCGCCTCGACGACCCCGCCGATCTCGGCCAGCAGCAGCGCGCGCAGGTCCGCCGAGTCGCGCCCGTCGCGGTTGATCGCGTCCTGCGCCTTGGCCATGGCCGAAAGCCGGGCGCCGAAGATCCGCCCGAACTCGGTCAGGTCCCTGGCCGAGCGCATGGTCTGGCGCGCGATGGCCTGGATGCGGGCAAGGTGGTTCTTGATCCGGTGCTGCATCTCGCGCAGCAGAAGCGCGCGCTGCTCGGCCTCGCGCGCCGAAAGGGCCGCCGCCCGCTCGGCCTCGGCCAGCGCGCGCAGGAAGCTCCAGGTGGCCCCGCCCACGGCGATCACCAGCAGCAACGACAGCACGCCCACCATCAGGCTGGCCGAGCGGTCCCTCCATCCCGAGAAGCCAGGCGCGGGGGTCATGGTCATCTGCCAGCGCCGGCCCGCGATCGGAATCTCGCGCGTGATCGCCTGCGCTGCTAAATTTGGCGGGATTTCCGCGGGGCTGTTGTCGAAAAGCGGCTGGTCGGGGGCAAGGGCGTCCACCGTCCGCAGGCTCATCGGAAGGCCGGGCAGGGTGGCCAGCACGGCGGCATGCAGGTCGCCCGCGCGGAAGGGGGAATAGACGAAGCCGCCGTCGCGCTGCTCGCTTCTCGCGAACAGCCCTGCGTGGGTCGGAGTGTAGATCAGGAAGCCCGTCTGCTTCTCGTCGGTGATCTCCTGCACCAGCTCGACCGGGCCGGTGGCCCGCGGCTCGCCGCTCTCGAGCGCCGCGATCATCGCCTCGCGGCGGGCAGGCTCGGAGAACATGTCATAGCCGAGCGCACGGCGGTTCCGCTCGTCCAGGGGCTCGAGCATGACGATGGGGCCGACGAAGGGCTGGTCGCCGGGGGGACGGGCCGCGATCTGGTGTCCATGCGCGGCCGCGATCCGGTCACGCGCCTGCTCGGCCTCGGCCGTGGGCAGCAGCGCGGCAAAACCGATGCCCTGGATCCCCTGGTAGTTGCCCTGCAGGTCGAGCCCGGCGACATAGCGTGCGAACTCGGGCACCGTGACCGGCTCCACCTCCGCGTCGAACTGGCTGCGCGTGGCGCGCAGCAGCGCCACATGCTGGTTCATCCGCTGCTGAAGGCGGCTGGACACGAGATCGGCAAGCCGGGCGAAACGCATGGCGACGGCCTGGTTCTCCAGCCGGACGGTAGCCACGGTCAGCCCGAGGCCCAGCGCCAGCGTGACAAGCACGGCGCCCAACATCAGAACGGGCTGGCGGGCGCGTGTCATTCCGTGCTCGGGAAGGGAGGGCCGCATCGGCTGCTTCAGTCTGGGGAAGGGACGGGGAACCACCCGTGCCTTGACGGCTCCCCTACGCTGCGGGGAAAGTCCTGTCCATAGCGCCGCAAGGCCTCCCGGCCGGGCCTTGTCATTCGGCTGGTGCAGCAGGCCGGCATGGTCAGGCCCCGCAGTCCGCGCGCCCATTCGGTGGCCTTCGGCGCCTTGCGCCTCGCTTCTGCAACCGGCCGACCAAGGAATGCGTCACTGCAAGGCAGCAGTCCCGCCGGCTTCGCCGCCATCGGCAGACTGGGCCGGGCCGGGGCGCCCGGCGAGATGGCTCTCGACGCTGGCGACCAGGTCGGTGAGAGAGAAGGGCTTGGGCAGGAACAGCGTGTTCGGGATCGCTGCGTTGCCGTCCGACAGGGTCGCGTCCATGTAGCCGGACATGAAGATGACAGGCGTGCCTTCGCGGTCGCGCAGGGCCGTGCGGACCCAGGCAGGGCCGTCCATGCCGGGCATCACGACATCGGTCACGAAGATGTCCACCGCCAGCGCGGCATCGGACAGGATCTCGAGCGCCCGCTCTCCGCTGTCGGCCTCGATGACGTCGAAGCCGTGCAGCTTGAGCGCGCGGGCGGCGAAGGCGCGCACGGGCGCCTCGTCCTCGACCAGCAGCACGGTGCGCCGCCGCTCATCGGGCAGGTCATCCAGGGCGGCGGGTGCCCGGGGCACAGGTTTGGCGGCGGTGGGCCGCGCGCGTTGGGCGGGGAAGTACAACGTGAAGGTGGTGCCCTCACCCGGGAGGCTGTCGCAGAAGATGTAGCCGCCCGTCTGCTTGACGATGCCATAGGCCGTGGACAGCCCCAGGCCGGTGCCCTCGCCCTGCTTCTTCGTGGTGAAGAACGGGTCGAAGATCTTGTCCAGCGCCTCGGGTGGGATGCCGCACCCCTGGTCCGAGACGGTGATGCGGACGTATTCGCCCTTGGGGATGCTGGCCTGTTTCAGCGTCAGCCGGGACCGCAGGCGGACGTTCTCGGTGCGGATTGCAACCTCGCCGCCACCCGGCATGGCGTCGCGGGCGTTCACGACAAGGTTCATCAGCACCTGCTCGAACTGCCGGGCATCGGCGCGGATAGGGCGCAGCGAAGGGTCGTGCGTGACCGTGACGACAACCCGTTCGCCCACGAGCCGGTTCAGAAGATGGCTGAGGTCGGACAGCGTGTGGCGCAGGTCGATGAGCTGCGGCGTCAGCGTCTGCTTGCGCGAGAAGGCGAGCAGCTGGCGCACCAGCGCCGCCGCGCGGTTGGCGTTCTGCGAGATCTGGTGCAGGTCCGCGTAATCGGGGTCGGTGTTGTCACGCCGCAGCATCAGCAGGTCGCAATGGCCGGTGATCGCCGTCAGCAGGTTGTTGAAGTCATGCGCGATGCCGCCCGCCAGCTGGCCGATGGCCTGCATCTTCTGGCTTTGCACGAACTGTGCCTCGAGCGTCTTGAGCGCGCTGACATCCGTCAGCACCGCCACGATGCGGTCCGTGCCGGGGCTTGCGCCCAGGGTGACCTGCAGCGCGCGCTCGGGCTCTCCGGTGCGGGTCTGCAGCACCTCGCCCCGACCGGTGTCGCGGCCCTCGCGGACCTCGGCGATCCAGTCGCTCAGGGGACGGCCGGGACCGTCCACCAGGTCGCCCAGGAAAGTGCCCCGGGCGACCGGGCCCAGCAGGGCCTGCGCGGCGAGATTGGCCGTGAGCACCTGTCCCGAGGCGTCGAGTTCCAGCAGCGCGATGGGCAGGTTCAGGTCGCCGAAGCCCATGCCGGGTCCCGCCGCCTGCACCGGGGGCACCGGATCGTGCTGCGGGGCCTCATGCCGCCACAGTTGCAGGACCGTGCCGGGAATGCGGCGGGCCGTCAGGCAGGTGCCATCCCCGAGCGGCAAGCGCGCGGGCCGGTCGTCCCCGACGCGCGCCAGAAGCCCGGCTGCTGCTGCGGCAGGGCGTGCACGGTGGCGGGTCAGCAGCGCGGCGGCATCCCGGCCCGCCATGTCCTGCACCCGCTCTGCCTCGGCCGATTGAGCGCGGATGGCGCCCTGCGCATCGACGATCCAGGCGCAGCCCGGCTCGTCCCCGAGCATCCGCCGTGCAGCCCGGACCTGCCGCAGCAGCGCAAGCTCCGAGAAAAGCCGCTGCCCGGCGAAGATCCCCGCGAGCAGGTACCAGGCCATCGCGACGGTTCCCGCGACCACCAGCACCCGCGCGGACACCGTTTCCGGCGCAAGCGCCAGCCACACTGCGCCGAGAAGCGTCGGCAGCATCAGGACCGGCACCACCACGAGGCCGCGCGAAGGCAAGATCCCGTTTTGCTTCATTCCTGCCTCAAGACCGATTCGCGCCCGACGATAACGCCCCGCCGGTTAAGCGTCGCTTAACGGAGGAGCTTCGCGAGGAAAAAACCGTCGCTTGCGGTCAGGGGCGTCCAGGTGACGGCCTCTTGCAGGCGAAACCCGGGATGCCGGGCCAAGAAGCCGGCGACCTGCTCCTCGTTCTCGCGCGCCAGCAGCGAGCAGGTCATGTAGGCCAGCGTGCCGCCGGGCCGCACATGAGCGGCGGCGCGGGCGAGGATCTCGGCCTGCGTGCGCGTCACCTGCGCGAGATCCTCGGGCGAGAGCCGCCATTTCGCGTCCGGCGTCCGCCGCCAGGTGCCCGAACCCGAGCAGGGCACATCCGTCACGACAAGGTCGAACTGGCCGTGCGGTCCTGCGGGGCCTGCCACCGTTATCCTCGCCCCCGCGCGAGCCGCGCGCGCGGGCAGGTCGCGCATCCGCGCGGGCGCGGCGTCCCAAGCCATTACCCGCGCGCCGCGCGCCGCCAGCGCCAGCGACTTGCCGCCGCCGCCCGCGCAATAGTCCAGCACCGTCGTCCCCAGCCCCACCTCCAGCGCGGCGCAGGCCATCTGCGGGGAAAGGTCCTGCAGTTCCACCAGCCCCGCGCTGTAGGCAGCCGAGGACTGGAGCCGCCGCTCTCCCAACGTCACGCGCAGGGCCGTCGCGCAGCGGGGATCTGGCTCGGCCTCGATACCCTCGGCGGCAAGGGCCGCCCGCGCGGACTCGGGCGTGGCACGGGCGAGATTCGCGCGCAGCCAGACCGGCGCGCGGTCCCGCAGCGCCTCGGCCACCGCCGGGAAATCGGGGCCGAGATCGGCTGAAAGCGCCTGCGCGATCCAGTCGGGCAGGTCGGCGGTCTCGGCCGGTGTCGGCGCCCGCCCGCCTGCGGCCTCGGCAGGCGTCAGGGGCGCCGGCGCGTGGCCTTCGCCCGTGAAAATCGTGGCCGGATCGGTCCCGGCCTCGCGCAGCGCCCCTAGGATCAGGCCGCGCCCGCTGTCGCCGCCTCCAAGGGCGGCGCGGCTGCGCCGTCGCCGCAGGGTGTCATAGACGAGGTCGCGCACGGCCGCCCGGTCGCCCGAGCCCGCAAAGCGGCTGCCGCGCGCCCAGCGGGTCAGTTGCGCCTCGGCGGGCTCACCCCGCAGGATGGCATCGAGAATCTGGATGGCCGCGGCGGCGCGGGCGGCTGGCGTCATGGCCGCAGGCCGGCGCTGGGACGGGGGAAGGATAGGTGCATGGAAGCCAGTTTATCCCCCCGGCGCGCAGCCTCAAGACGACCTCCGAAAACGGGTCAACGCTTTCTTAAGAATCTTCCTTCAGACTGCGATTCAGAGGCGGCAAGTCCTTGTGGTCAGGGGCCGAAATCACCATCTGGGGGCCAGAACATCAGGTGAACAAGAGATGGCTGCGCCGCATCGTTGTGCACGGCCATGCGCTGCAATAGAGTAGGTGAAAATGTCTGGGGCGAGCATCCTGAAGATGGACGACAAACGCAGCGCGGACCGGCAGAAGGCGCTCGACAGCGCCCTGGCGCAGATCGAACGCCAGTTCGGCAAGGGCTCGATCATGAAGCTCGGCGCCGACAACCCGGTGGCCGAGATCGAGGCGACCTCGACCGGGTCGCTGGGGCTGGACATCGCGCTGGGAATCGGCGGCCTGCCCAAGGGTCGCATCATCGAGATCTTCGGGCCGGAAAGCTCGGGGAAGACCACGCTGACGCTGCATGTGGTCGCCGAGGAACAAAAGAAGGGCGGCGTCTGCGCCTTCGTGGACGCGGAACATGCGCTTGATCCGCAATATGCCCGCAAGCTGGGCGTGAACCTGGACGAGCTGCTGATCTCGCAGCCCGACACGGGCGAGCAGGCGCTGGAGATCGTGGACACGCTGGTGCGATCCGGCGCGGTGAGCCTGGTCGTGGTCGACTCGGTCGCGGCGCTGACGCCCAAGTCCGAGATCGAGGGCGACATGGGCGACATGCAGATGGGCAGCCAGGCCCGCCTGATGAGCCAGGCGATGCGCAAGCTGACCGCCTCGATCGGCCGGTCGAACTGCATGGTGATCTTCATCAACCAGATCCGGATGAAGATCGGCGTCATGTTCGGCAACCCCGAGACAACGACGGGCGGCAACGCGCTGAAGTTCTATGCCTCGGTGCGCCTCGACATCCGTCGCACGGGCTCGATCAAGGATCGTGACGAGGTCGTGGGCAACTCGACCAAGGTGAAGGTCGTCAAGAACAAGGTCGCGCCTCCGTTCAAGCAGGTCGAGTTCGACATCATGTACGGTGAAGGCATTTCGAAGGTCGGCGAGCTGATCGACCTCGGCGTCAAGGCCGGCGTGGTCGAGAAGTCGGGCGCCTGGTATTCCTATGGCGACGAGCGGATCGGGCAGGGGCGCGAGAACGCCAAGCAGTTCCTGCGAGACAATCCCCATGTCGCCACCGCCATCGAGGATCGCATCCGTGCCAGCCACGGGCTCGACTTCGGCGCGACCGAGAGCGACGACGAGGCCCTGACCGAGGAGTGACCCTGCTGCCGGCCTCTGGGGGCCGGATGCCCTGTCGCCCCCATGATCCTGCTGCTTCGGGCGCCCCTATCGGGCGCCCGTTTTTCTTTCTGGGACTGGCACTTGGCGGTGCAAGCAGGCAGGCTGGCCATGAGCCATCATGGAGACCGCCGATGAGAACCGCCGCTTCCCTCCGCCTTGCGCTTGCCGCCCTTGCCCTTGCGGGGCCGGCGCTGGCCGAAACGTTCTATCGCCACGCGGAGGAGCCCATCGGGACGGTCGAGCAGATCTATGACGGCAACCTCTTGCCCGACGAAGCAGTTGCGACCTTCCGCAATATCCACCGGCTGTTCCCGACCCGCAGCATTCCCGCATCGGCCAGCCCGCGCGCGCTGGAGCCCTCGGGTCTGAAGCTGGGGCCGCTGGATCTGACTGTTGACGGCAAGAGCTATGACCTCGACGACGTCATCGCCCTAGACAGCATCACCGGCCTGATCGTCCTGAAGGACGGCAAGCTGGTGACCGAGATCTACCAGCGCGGCAACGGCCCGGACACGCGCTGGATGTCGATGTCGCTGGCGAAGTCCGTCACCTCGACCCTGATCGGCGCCGCGATCCGCGACGGCGCCATCTCGGGCGAGGACGCGCTAGTCACCGACTATGTTCCCGCGCTGAAGGGCAGTGCCTATGATGGGGTGACGGTCGGCCAGATCCTGGCGATGACCTCGGGCGTCCAGTGGGACGAGACCTACACCGATCCGGCTTCGGACCGCCGGGCGCTGCTGGCCGCGCAGATTGCGCAGGAGCCGGGTGGGCTGATGAAGGTCATGGCGGCGCTGCCCCGTGCGGCCGAGCCGGGCGCGGTCCACACCTACTCGACCGGCGAGACCCAGGTCGCGGGCGAGATCGTGATCGGCGCCACCGGCAAGACCCTGTCGGACTACCTGGCCGAGAATATCTGGCAGCCCTACGGCATGGAGGCCGAGGCGAAATGGTGGCTGGACAGCCCCGAAGGGCATGAGATCGGCGGCAGCGGGTTGTCGGCCACGCTGCGCGACTTCGCCCGCTTCGGCCAGTTCTTTCTCGACGGCGGCATGATCGACGGCCAGCCGGTCCTGCCCGAGGGCTGGACGGATCGCGCGGGCCTGCCGATCACGCTGAATGACGGCAGCACGGCGGATTACGGCCTGATGTGGTGGCCCGCCTGGACCGAGCAGTCAGTCGCGCACAAGGCCTATGCCGCCGTCGGCATCCAGGGCCAGAACATCTACATCGATCCTGCCGAGCGGGTGGTCATCGCCATGACCGCCGCCCAGCCCGAGCCCTTGGGCAAGGAGCCGGTCGACCCGATGGCCTTCTTTGACGCCGTGGTGAACGCGATCGGCAAATAAGGCCTCGGCGCGCGTTCTGGACAGGAAGGGGCGGCGGTCTTACATGTGACCGCTGCCAATCCCCGCAGGAATCCGTCCCATGCCCAGCCTGAACGACATCCGCTCGACCTTCCTCGACTTCTTCGAACGGAACGGCCACCGGCGCGTGGACAGCTCGCCCTTGGTGCCGCGCAACGACCCGACGCTGATGTTCACGAACTCGGGCATGGTCCAGTTCAAGAACCTGTTCACCGGACTCGAGCACCGCGACTACACCCGCGCGACCACGGCGCAGAAATGCGTGCGCGCGGGCGGCAAGCACAACGATCTCGACAACGTGGGCTATACCGCGCGGCATCACACCTTCTTCGAGATGCTGGGCAACTTTTCCTTCGGCGACTACTTCAAGACCGAGGCGATCCCTTACGCCTGGGAGCTGCTGACCAAGGACTTCGGCATCCCGAAGGACAAGCTGCTGGTCACCGTCTATCACACCGACGACGAGGCGGCCGACCTGTGGAAGAAGGTCGCGGGCCTGACCGACGACCGTATCATCCGCATCGCGACGGACGACAACTTCTGGCGCATGGGTCCGACCGGCCCCTGCGGCCCCTGCACCGAGATCTTCTTTGACCACGGCGACCATGTCTGGGGCGGCCCGCCCGGTTCCGCCGAGGAGGACGGCGACCGCTTCATCGAGATATGGAATCTCGTCTTCATGCAGTTCGAGCAGTTCGAGGATGGCTCGATGAAGCCGCTGCCGAACCCCTCGATCGACACCGGCATGGGGCTGGAACGGATCGGGGCGCTGCTGCAGGGCAAGCACGACAACTATGACACCGACCTGATGCGCTCGCTGATCGAGGCCTCGGCCCATGCCACCAACTCGGACCCCGACGGGCCGGGCAAGGTGCATCACCGGGTGATCGCGGACCACCTGCGGTCCACCAGCTTCCTGATCGCGGACGGCGTGATGCCCTCGAACGAGGGGCGCGGCTATGTGTTGCGCCGCATCATGCGCCGCGCCATGCGCCACGCGCACATGCTGGGCGCGCAGGATCCCGTCATGCACCGGCTGGTTCCGGCGCTGGTCCGGCAGATGGGCGCGGCCTATCCCGAACTGACCCGCGGCCAGGCGATGATCGAGGAAACGCTGAAGGGCGAGGAGACGCGCTTCAAGCAGACGCTCGACCGAGGCCTGCGGCTGCTGTCGGACGAAGTCGCGCGCCTGCCCGAGGGCGCTGACCTTCCGGGCGAGACGGCCTTCAAGCTTTACGACACCTACGGCTTCCCGCTAGACCTGACGCAGGACGCGCTGCGCGAGCAGGGCCGGGGCGTCGAGGTCGCGGGCTTCGACGCCGCCATGGCCGAGCAGAAGGCCAAGGCGCGCGCCGCCTGGGCAGGCTCGGGCGAGACCAAGGACGCCGCGATCTGGTTCGACCTGGCCGAGCGCCACGGCGCGACCGAGTTCCTGGGCTATGACACGCAACAGGCGGAAGGCGCGATCCTTTCGCTGGTGCAGGACGGTGCCGAGGTCGAGGCGGCGGGTGAGGGCCAGCAGGTCCAGATCGTCGTGAACCAGTCGCCCTTCTATGCCGAAAGCGGCGGTCAGGTGGGCGACACCGGCCTGATCAAGACCGAGACCGGCGCGGCGCAGGTTACCGATACGAAGAAGTCGGGCAACCTGTTCATCCATTTCGCGACCGTGACCACCGGCCAAGTCTCGCGCGGGCAGGGGGCGATCCTGTCGGTGGACAGCACTCGGCGCGGTGCGATCCAGGCCAACCACTCGGCCACGCACCTGCTGAACGAGGCGCTGCGGAATGCGCTGGGCGAGCATGTGGCCCAGAAGGGCAGCCTCAACGCCGAGGACCGGCTGCGCTTCGACTTCAGCCACGGCAAGGCGCTGAGCGCCGAGGAGCTGGCGCAGATCGAGGCCGAGGTGAACGCCGTCATCCGCCAGAACACTCCTGTCGAGACGCGGGTGATGGCGCCCGACGACGCCCGCGAGATGGGCGCGCAGGCGCTGTTCGGCGAGAAATACGGCGACGAGGTGCGCGTCGTGTCCATGGGCCGGCGCGAGGGCTCGGGCAAGGGCACGAACCGCGACATCTACTCGATCG
Source organism: Paracoccus chinensis (assembly GCF_900102885.1). Taxonomy (GTDB): domain Bacteria; phylum Pseudomonadota; class Alphaproteobacteria; order Rhodobacterales; family Rhodobacteraceae; genus Paracoccus; species Paracoccus chinensis. The sequence continues at coordinate 259,112 of NZ_FNGE01000002.1, forward strand.
AGCTCTGCGGCGGCACCCATGTCACCCGCACCGGCGACATCGGCGCGTTCGTCCTGCTGGGCGACAGCGCCTCCTCGGCCGGCGTGCGGCGGGTCGAGGCGCTGACCGGACAGGCGGCACTGGCGCATCTGCGCGAGGCCGAGCGGCAGCTTGCGGAAATCGCCGGGATGCTCAAGGCGCAGGCGGGCGACGTGGTGGGCCGCGTCAAGGCGCTGGCCGACGACCGCAAGGCCATGCAGAACGAGATCGCCCAGCTCAAGCGCCAGCTGGCGATGGGCGGCGGCTCGGAGGCCGCACCCAAGGACATCGGCGGCGTGCAGGTGATCGCGCGGCGGGTCGAGGGAGTCTCGGGCAAGGAACTGGGCGCGCTGGCCGACCAGATGCGCTCGGGCCTTTCGACCGGGGCGGTCGTCGTCATGACCGAGGACAACGGCAAGGCCACGGTGGCCGCGACGGTGACGCCGGATCTCGCAGAGCGGGTCAGCGCAGTGTCGCTGGTCCAGGCGGCGGTCGCGGCGCTGGGCGGCAAAGGCGGCGGTGGCCGTGCCGACCGTGCGCAGGGCGGGGCGCCGTCGCTTGACGCGCTCGACGACGCTATTGCCGCGGTCGAGAAGGTGATCGCGGACGCCGCGTGAACGCCTTGGCTTGCGCGGGGTTGTGATCGACGGCTCCGCGCAATGTCCAAAGGAATATGCTGATTTGTCGCCCGGCTGCTGCTAACGTCCGCCCAAACATTGATGTGGGGGACGGGAATGTGTCGCTGGGCGGCCTATCTGGGCAGGCCGATCTTTCTTGAGGACATCGTCAGCCGTCCGGGGCATTCGCTGATCCGGCAAAGCCACGGCGCCGTCCGCTGCCAGACTCCGGTCAACGCCGATGGCTTCGGCCTTGCGTGGTATGGCGAGCGGGACGAGCCCGGCCTTTACCGCGACGTCATGCCGGCCTGGTCCGACCCGAACCTGCGCAGCCTGACGGCGACGGTGAAATCGCACCTGTTCATGGCCCATGTCCGCGCCTCGACCGGGACGGCCACCAGCCGCAACAACTGCCACCCCTTCGCGGTCGGCCGCTGGTCTTTCATGCACAACGGCCAGTTCGGCGGCTACGACACTTGGCGCCGCGCGGCCGAACTGCTGATCCCCGACGCGCTTTACCCGCATCGCAAGGGCGCGACCGACAGCGAGGCGCTGTTCCTTTGCGCCCTTGGCGAGGGGCTTGAGGACGACCCCCGCGGCGCGCTGGCCCGCGCCACGGCACGCTTCGAGGCGTTGGCCCGGCAGCGGGGGACCGCGCCCCATGTCCGCCTGACCTGCGCCTTCTCGGACGGGCGGCGGCTCTACGCGGCCCGCTATGCCACCGACGACCACGCCCCGACGCTGTTCCACCGCTGGTCCGACAGCCGCGCGGGCCGCGCCGTCGTGTCCGAGCCGCTGGAGGTGGACGAGGCCGACTGGCTTGAGGTCCCGCCCGGTTCCTTCTGCGTCTTCGAGGGCGACACGGTCACGATCACGCCCTTCGTGGTCCAGCCCTTGCGCGAGGCCGCCTAGCCGATCACGCCCCTGCGCCCGCCCGTCTGGGCGCGGTCCAGCAGCAGGTGGTCGAGGATCACGCAGGCCGCCATCGCCTCGGCCACCGGCACCGCACGGATGCCGACGCAGGGATCATGGCGGCCTTTGGTCACGAGATCGACCTCTTCGCCCGCCCGGTTGATCGTCCGGCGTGGTGTCAGGATCGAACTCGTGGGCTTCACCGCGAAGCGTAGGACGATGTCCTGACCCGTGGAAATGCCGCCGAGGATGCCACCTGCGTGGTTCGACAGGAACTCGGGGCCGTTCGGACCCATGCGGATCTCGTCGGCGTTCTCGGTCCCGCGCAGACGGGCGGCGGCCATGCCCTCGCCGATCTCCACGGCCTTCACCGCGTTGATCGACATCATAGCCGCCGCGAGGTCGGTGTCGAGCTTGCCATAGACCGGCGCGCCTAGGCCCGGCGGGCAGCCCTGGATCAGCACCTCGACCACTGCGCCGACGCTGTCCTGGTCCTTGCGGATGCGGGACAGGTAGTCGGTCCATTCAGGGACCGCGGCGGCATCGGGCAGGAAGAAGTCGTTGCGGGTGATCTCCTCAAGGTCGAAGCGCGCGCGGTCGATTTCCAGCTCGCCCATCTGCACCATATACCCCGTGATCACTACCTGTTGCGCCAACTGGCCAAGCACCGCGTGGGCGACCCCTCCGGCGGCAACGCGGGCGGCGGTTTCGCGGGCGCTGGAGCGGCCGCCGCCGCGATAGTCGCGGTGGCCGTATTTCAGGTGATAGGTGATGTCGGCGTGGCCGGGGCGGAAGGCCTGGGCGATCTCGCCATAGTCGCGCGAGCGCTGGTCGGTGTTCTCGATGGTCAGCTGGATGGGCGTGCCGGTCGTGCGGCCCTCGAAAACGCCGGAGAGAATGCGAACGGAATCAGGCTCTTGCCGCTGCGTGGTCATCTTGGACTGGCCGGGGCGGCGGCGGTCGAGGAAGGGCTGGATCGCGGCCTTGTCCAAGGAGATGCCGGGGGGGCAGCCGTCTACGGTGGCGCCGAGGGCGAGGCCGTGGCTTTCGCCCCAGGTGGTGACGGTGAAGATGCGGCCGAAACTGTTGACGCTCATGCGGAAAACCCCTTTGCGACGGCATAGGCGAGGGGGGCGCGCGGCGCAACGGGGCGCGCTTTCGGAACTCCGCCCCCTGCCTGTCCGGGGCGGGATTTCCCCGGAAAATGCCATGCACATCCGCTGCACGGGGGATGCACACTCGATGCACGACCGATGCGAACGCCGCGTTGAGGGGGTGTTAACCCCGTTCCGCCAGACTGCGGGCATAGGGGCAGGGGGCGCGCATGGGCGAAACGAAGGCCGAGACGGCGAGGCGGATCAACTATCACTACATGGCCGACGCGATGCGGCGGCTGGAATGGGACCTGCACCAGAAGGTCCTGACCGAGGGGCGCATCCCCGAGGCCTGGCACGAGATCGCGCGCGAGCGCGGCGAGGCGAAACGCATCCGGGTGACCATCGCGCTGGAGGAGGACGTGGTCCGCTTCTTCCGCGGCATGGGCGAGGGCTATGGCCCCCGCATGAACGCGGTGCTGCGCGCCTTCATGCACGCGCGGCTGGCGGGCCTTCTGCGCGGGGGCGAGACGATGGACTACCTGTCGCGGCGCGAGGGCGAGGGGCTGGACGGCCGCAAGCCGGGCTGGGGCGAGGCGCAGGCGGCCTACGAGGACCTCGGCCCCGACGCCTCCCGGCTGATGAGCGACGAGCCGGGGGTGCCTCTGGGCGAGGAAAAGCGCTCGGCGCGGGCGGATACGATGGCGTGGTTGAGGGCGCGGTAGAGCACTTGGAAGATAGCCGGGTGGAACCAAAACCTACGCTTGCTTAGTCCGGAGATCGTATATCAATGCATCAATTAGCGTTTGACCTTTAAGCTCTAATCGGCGAGCATACTTAGCTTTGGTATTGTGGTCTAGTGAGGCTAAGTATGTCCCAGGAGCGAGATCTTGCTCTACTAAATGATCTCTTGCAGCTCCCGGCAGAGACATCCTGGTTGGAGTTCAAAGAAAACAATGCCGATCCAGAAAGAATAGCTAAACTATGTTCAGCGCTGTCGAATAGCGCACGACTTTCAGGTCGAGACTCTGCGTTCATCATCTGGGGTATCAAGGATCAGGATCGGCAGGTTGTAGGAACAACATTTGTCCCCACCTCTGCAACTGTCGGCAACCAGGTTCTTCAACTGTGGTTGGCTAATCAGCTGCAACCAAGCCCAGCGTTTGAGTTTCGTGAGGTCACCCATCCAAGCGGGCCAGTCGTTATCTTGGAGATTTCTGCTGCTTTAAGCGCACCAGTGACTTATGCAGGGATTCCTTATATTCGTATTGGACCGGCGACGCCTAAACTCTCGGATTATCCCGATAGATATCAAGCGCTGATAGATAGGCTTAGGCCTTATCACTGGGAAGCCGGAGTGGCGCTATCTTTTCTTCCGCCGGAGGATGTGCTGAGGTATTTGGATTTTGCTAGTTACTTTTCGCTTACGAAGCAACCTTTGCCTCAAAGTCAAACTGCCATTCTGGATCGCCTTGAGGCGGATAGGCTAATCAGCAAGGATGTTGGTGGTCGATGGAATGTAATGAATCTCGGGGCAATATTGTTTGCTGCGAACTTGGATGATTTTCCAGTGTCGATTGCGAGGAAAGCAGTTCGGTTTGTATCCTATTCCGGGCGCACGCGCGCTACAAGTGTTCAGCATAGGCGAGATGGCAAACGTGGCTATGCGTCTGGCTTCCAAGGTCTGATGGATTATATAGACGCTCAAATACCAAGAAATGAACATATAGGCCGTGCGCTTAGGGAGGCGCAGCCTTTATATCCAGAGTTGGCAGTTCGGGAGCTTGTTGCAAACGCGCTCATCCATCAAGATATGACAGTCACTGGTGCAGGGCCGCTAATCGAGCTGTTTGAAGACCGATTGGAAATTACCAACCCGGGAAAACCGTTGGTTGACCCGGAAAGAATGATAGATTTAGCACCTCGTTCTAGAAACGAAGCTCTTGCATCGTTAATGCGGCGCATGGGATTTTGTGAAGAGCAGGGCAGCGGTTTGGATAAGGTGTTAACTGAGGTTGAGGTCGCTCAACTACCCCCGCCTTTGCTCCGCGCTAGCGATAACTCAATGCAAGTTTGTCTATATGGACCCCGAACGTTCGCTGACATGACAGCAGATGAAAGAGTTAGGGCTTGCTATTTTCATGCAGTTTTAAGGTTTTTAGCGGGTGACCGAATGCGGAACGCAAGTCTTTGCGAAAGATTTGGTATTGAGCCCCGAAACGCTGCGCAGGCTTCGGCAGTCATCAAGCGTACGCTTGAGCAACAGTTAATTCGCGTTGCTGATCCAGAGCATCCTAGAGCAGGTTACCTGCCTGTGTGGGCATAGGTTCTTGATCTGCTCTTGATGCTTCACTGCTCCGGTGTCGTGTCTGCAGGAGAAACCAATTATAATCAGTGGCTTGCTTGTTTGGTCTTTCTTGATCCACTCTTGATTGGCTCCGGGTTATTACCCCTGCAACGTCCTCACCCCCACGTCCCCTTCCTCGCGTGACTTGATCGCCGCCACGGCGGCGATCGCTCCCGCCGCCGTCGTGAAATAGGGGATCTTGTCGTAAAGCGCGACCGAGCGGATGTCGCGGGAATCGGCGATGGCCTGCGCGCCTTCCGTCGTGTTCAGGACCATCGCGATGTCGCCGTTCTTCAGGCGGTCCACGATGTTCGGGCGGCCTTCGTAGACCTTGTTGACCAGCTCGGCCCCGACCTCGGCGCCGCGCAGGAACTCGGCCGTGCCGCGGGTGGCGATCAGGGTGAAGCCCATGGCGCAGAGGTCGCGCATGGCCTCGGCCATCTCGGGCGTCTTGTCGGCGTCCTTGACCGAGACGAAGACGCGGCCCTCGTCCGGCAGATGCGTCCCCGCGCCCAGCTGCGCCTTGAGGAAGGCGCGGGCGAAGTTGCGGTCCCAGCCCATGACCTCGCCGGTCGAGCGCATCTCCGGCCCCAGCAGCGTGTCGACGCCGGGGAAGCGGGCGAAGGGCAGCACGGCCTCCTTGACCGAGAACCAGGGCGTGACCGGGTCGGCCAGCGTCAGGGGATCGGCATAGGGCAGGGGCGTGTCGGGGCCGACGCCCTCGGGATAGGCGGGGCGGAGGGGGAAGTTCGCCATTGGCTCGCCCGCCATCAGGCGCGCGGCGATGGAGGCGATGGCGCTGTCGGTGGCCTTGGCGACGAAGGGCACGGTGCGCGAGGCGCGGGGGTTGACCTCGAGCACGAAGATCTCGCCGTTCTTGATCGCGAACTGCACGTTCATGAGGCCCACGACGTTCAGCGCGCGGGCCATGGCGACGGTCTGGCGCTTGAGCTCCTCGATGGTGGCGGCGTCCAGCGTGTGGGGCGGGAGTGAGCAGGCCGAGTCGCCCGAATGGACGCCGGCTTCCTCGATATGCTCCATGATGCCCGCGACATGGACGGTCTTGCCGTCCGAGAGCGCGTCGACGTCGACCTCGATGGCGCCCGAGAGATAGCTGTCGAGCAGCACGGGGTTCTTGCCCGAGACCTGCACGGCGGTCGTGATGTAGCGGTTGAGGTGGTCGGTGTCGCGCACGATCTCCATCGCGCGGCCGCCGAGGACGTAGGAGGGGCGGATCACCAGCGGGAAGCCGACGCGGGCGGCGATCTCGCGCGCCTCGTCAGCGCTGTGGGCGATGCCGTTGACGGGCTGCTTGAGGCCGAGGTCATTGAGCAGCTTCTGGAAGCGCTCGCGGTCCTCGGCCAGGTCGATGGCGTCGGGGGTGGTGCCGAGGATCGGGATGCCCTCGTCCTTGAGCGCCTGCGCGAGCTTCAGCGGGGTCTGGCCGCCGAACTGGACGATGACGCCGTGGAGGGTGCCGTTTTCCTGCTCGACGCGCAGGATCTCGAGGACGTGCTCCAGCGTCAGCGGCTCGAAATACAGGCGGTCCGAGGTGTCGTAGTCGGTGCTGACGGTCTCGGGGTTGCAGTTGACCATGATGGTCTCGTAGCCCGCCTCGGTCAGCGCGAAGCAGGCGTGGCAGCAGCAGTAGTCGAACTCGATCCCCTGACCGATGCGGTTGGGGCCGCCGCCGAGGATGACGACCTTCTTGCGGTCCGAGGGACGCGCCTCGTCCTCGACCTCGCCCATCGCGGGGGTCTCGTAGGTCGAGTACATGTAGGGAGTCTGGGCCTCGAACTCGGCCGCGCAGGTGTCGATGCGCTTGAAGACGGGCAGGACGCCCGCGCCGCGACGGGCGCGGCGGATGGCGGTCTCGGTCTGGCCGGTGAGATGCGCGAGGCGGGCGTCGGTGAAGCCCATCATCTTGACCCGGCTGAGGCCGGCGGCGTCCGAGGGCAGGCCGTGGTGGCGGATCTCGGCCTCGGCGTCCACGATCTCGCGGATGCGGGACAGGAACCAGGGGTCGAAGCTGGTGACGCGCTGGATTTCATCGTTGGTGAGCCCAGCGCGCATGGCCTCGGCGATGACGCGGATGCGGTCGGGGGTCTGGCGCGACAGGGCCTTGATGAAGGCGGGGCGGCCTTCCTCGGCCGCGCCCGCGATGGCGATCTCGTCAAGGCCGGACAGGCCGTTCTCCATCGAGGCCAGCGCCTTCTGCAGCGATTCGTGGAAGGTGCGGCCGATGGCCATGACCTCGCCCACCGACTTCATCGCGGTGGTCAGGTCGGGCTTGGCGCCGGGGAACTTCTCGAAGGCGAAGCGGGGGATCTTGGTCACGACATAGTCGATCGACGGCTCGAAGGAGGCCGGGGTGACCTTGGTGATGTCGTTGTCCAGTTCGTCCAGCGTGTAGCCGACGGCGAGCTTGGCCGCGACCTTGGCGATGGGGAAGCCGGTGGCCTTGGACGCCAGCGCCGAGGAGCGGCTGACGCGCGGGTTCATCTCGATCACGACCATGCGGCCGTCCGCCGGGTTTACGGCCCACTGGACGTTCGAGCCGCCGGTTTCCACGCCGATCTCGCGCAGCACCGCGATCGAGGCCGAGCGCATCCGCTGGTATTCGCGGTCGGTCAGCGTCAGCGCCGGGGCCACGGTGATCGAATCGCCCGTGTGGACGCCCATCGGGTCCACGTTCTCGATCGAGCAGACGATGATGGCGTTGTCCGCGCGGTCGCGGACCACCTCCATCTCGTATTCCTTCCAGCCGAGCAGGCTTTCGTCCACAAGCACCTGCGCGACCGGCGAGGCGTCGAGACCGGAACGCACGATGGCCTCGTAGTCGTCGCGGTTGTAGGCGACGCCGCCGCCGGTGCCGCCCAGTGTAAAGGCGGGGCGGATGATGGCGGGCAGGCCGATCTCCTCCAGCGCCTCCATGGCCTGGGCGACGCCGGCCGAGATGTCGTACTTGCCGTTCGGCAGCTTGGGCGCCGAGACGATGGTGGCGCGGGGATTTTCCAGCCCGATCCGGTCCATGGCCTCGCGGAAGAGCTTGCGGTCCTCGGCCATCTCGATGGCGGACCGCTGGGCGCCGATCAGCTCGACGCCGTATTTTTCCAGCACGCCCATGTCCGCGAGCGCCAGCGCCGTGTTCAGCGCGGTCTGCCCGCCCATGGTCGGCAGCAGGGCGTCGGGACGCTCGGCGGCGATGATCTTTTCCACGATCTCGGGGGTGATCGGCTCGATATAGGTCGCGTCGGCCATGCCAGGGTCGGTCATGATCGTCGCCGGGTTCGAGTTCACCAGGATGACCCGGTAGCCTTCCTCGCGCAGCGCCTTGCAGGCTTGGGCGCCCGAGTAATCGAACTCGCAGGCCTGGCCGATGACGATGGGTCCGGCGCCGATGATGAGGATCGAGGAGATATCGGTTCTTTTCGGCATGGCTTTCCCCTCGGCGCTTGGCGGCGTGCAAATCGTCGGGGGTTATAGACAGCGGCGGCGGTTCCGCAAGGGCAGGCAGCATTGCAGCGGGCGGGACGCAGCGTGGAAATGCATGATGCGCCCATGGGAGAGAAAGCTTGGCGGTGCGGAGGAGAGGCAGGGCAGGAGCGCCCCTTTGGCCGCACCCGCGCCTGCACCGGACCTCAGGCCTCGCGCAGGGCCGTGACCTCGCGCTCCAGCGCGCTTGCGCCGCCGGGCAGGGACAGGCGGATGCCGTCCGCCGTCACCTCGGCGCCGGTCACGCGGGCATAGGCGCCCACGGCCTGTGTGCTCAGGACCTCTTCGCCACGATAGCTCACCAGCTTGAAGCTGTAGAGCCCGTCGGCCAGCGGGCCGTCCTCGGTCCGTCCCGCCCAGTCGATCTCGCCCGTGCCGGGACCGATGTCCTCGCGCAGCGCCTCGCGGCCGCGCGCGTCCATCACGACCAGCTCGACCCGGTCGGCGCCGCTTGCGGGGCGGATGTCGAGCGTGAGCGGTTCGCCGTCGAAGCTGACGGGCGCGGTCGTCCGCACCTCCTTCCCGATCCAGCCGGCCAGCGCGCCCAGGCCCCCCATCTGTCCGATCGCCACCTGTTCCAGCAGCTGGTTGGTCCTGACCTGCTGCTCGACCCCCGAGAAGGTCGCCAGCTGGACCGCGAAGTCCGAGCCTTCCATCGGGTTCAGCGGGTCCTGGTTCCTGATCTGTGTCGTCAGCATCTTCAGGAAGGTTTCGAAGTCGCCGCCGGCCATGGTCGAGGCGGGGGTGGCGGTTCCCCCGCCGGGCAGGGCGGCGGAGGCGGCAGAGGCGGGGGCAGGGGCGGTGATGCTGCTCATGCGGGCGATCCTAAAGGCGGATGTCGAGGCGGGAGAGGGAGGGTGCGGGCGGCGTGGGCCGGTCGGGCGGTCCCGCGCGCGCGCCTTCGGGGGCGCCTGCCGAGGAAGGCTGACGGAAGCCGCCGCCCCGATTCTGGCCCTGTCCGTCCTGCCGCAGCAGATCCAGCCGGGCCTCGGGCATGCCGTTCTCGCGCAACTCGCGCAGCAGCTGGTCGCTGTGGCGCCGGATGAGATCGGCGGTTTCCGGACGCTCGACATACAGCCCCAGATGCCCCGGATCGCCCTCGGCCCCCAGCAGAAGCGTGACGCGTCCCAGTTCGACGGGGTTGAGCACGACCTCGACCTGCCCCTCCCGCGTGCGCACGATGGCGTCGGCAACCGGACGTTCGGGCGCAGGGACATGAGGCGGGTGCGGAGCGGCTGCCTCGGCCCTTGCAGGAGGGCGGGAGGCCCCCTCGGTCGCGGGTGCAGGTCCAGGCATGGCAGGCGCGGAGGTTGCGGGGCCGATCACAGGCTCGGCCGCAGCCTGCGGAAGATGGAGGTCGGCGCCTTCCGTGGCAGCCGCTTCGAGAGGGGCAGGCTCACCGGACGCAGCCGGGGCGCCTGCCTGTTCGTGGGTTGCGCCCTGGCTGAGCGCGGCCGTTTCGGGTGGACGCGCTGGTGACGCAGCGTCGCGGTCATGTCCGAGAGCGGGTGAGGCTGCCGTCTCTTGGGCTGCCGCAGGGACGGTCAGTTCCGGGATTTCCCTGCCGGGCGCCTGGGGTGCAGCCGCCGCGGTTTGGCGGTCTTGCCGATGCTCTGCCCAGGCGGGTGCCGGGCTTGCCCCGGGCTGCCCGGTCGCCGCCAGCACAGAGCCGCGCACGGCAGGTTCCTGCGTCATGGAGCGCAGCGAGGGCTCGGCCGCGGGAGAAGCGGGGCGGCCCGCGTGCTCCGCCTGGAGCGGTGCCTGATCCGGGGATGGCGCCTCGGAGGCCGGGAGGTCCGGGTCCAGCGTGGCCGAGCCCTCCCGCAGCGCTGGAGTCGTGGCCGCATGTGCCCCCGCCTGAGCACCCGTGAGGGCGGCGTCCTGCGCGGGGTCTATGCCCTGCTGCCGGGCAAGGCGCGCGTCATCAGGCGGCTGGCCCAGGAAGGTCCCGACAAGGCTTGGCGACGCTTCGGGCCAGACGGGCTGCCCGAGTTCCTCGGGATCGGCCTCGTCGGCAGCATGCTCCTCCTCGGCCGCATCCGCGCCCGGCGCCTCCGGCTCGGCGGCCTGCGCCTCCTTCCGCAGACCGGAGGACCGGGCTGCGGCGAGCAGGTCGAGCACCGCCTCGAATGCAGCGGCCTGACCCGGAGAGGCCGCCTCTGCCGAGGGCGCGCCGGCCTGCGGGAGCAAGGTCGAGGCGGCAGGAGAAAGACGTGCAATCGCGGTCGGCATCGCAGGGCCCCTGAGAATCACGGTTTGTGATTATCCGGTCCGGGTTACCGAATATTTACCGCTGAAGGGTAATTGGGGGACCAGGCGAATTAATATGGTGAGAAGATGAAAATCGAAGGATACGGAGCGGATATTTCCCCGCGGCCTCGGCTTCCAGGGGTCGGAGACCAGCTGGAAACGGCGTTCCTTGCGGAAATGCTCAAGATCGCCATGCCGGATGGGGGGGCGGGCGCATTCGGCGGCGGAACGGGAGAGTCGCAGTTTTCCTCCTTCCTGACCGAGCAGCACGCGGCCGCGCTGGCCTCGCGCCTCGACCTCGGCCTCGCGGGCAGGCTGGAGGCGGACCATGGGTGAGGCGGAACGGCTGCTCGAAAGCGCCTGCGCCGCCATGGCCCAGGGCGACCCCGAGGCTTGCCGCAAGGCGCTGGAGTCCCTTGCGGCCCAGGTCGCACGCGAGCCCTTGGATCCCGAGGCGCAGGCAGCCTGTGAACGCCAGCTGGCGCGCCTGCGCGGGCTTGCCCTGTCGGCGCTGGAGGGCCTGGACAGCGCGCGCGCCTGGCTGCGCGAATTGTCCGCGCTCCTCGGTGGGCTGGATGTCTATGACCGCGGTGGGCGGCAGCGGGTCGCCACCGTGCTTTCCGCCCGCACACAGCGGTTTTGATAAAATGCCTGCAACTCGGTTTTTGGCGGTGCCGCGGCAATTCACTATTCCTTAGGCGACACCGGATAGAAGGGTGATCGCGTCGGAAGGCGCCGGGTGCAGCCCGATGGTCAGAAGGCCGGAATTCACGAAACCCGGACGGGGATAAGACGTCCGCAAGCGAAGGGGGACACAATGTCCAGCATTCTGACCAACAATGGCGCGATGGTCGCGCTGCAGACCCTCAAGGGAATCAACTCGAACCTGGCCAAGACGCAGGACGAGATCTCGACCGGCAAGTCTGTCGCCACGGCCAAGGACAATGCCGCCGTCTGGGCGATCTCGAAGGTGATGGAGGCCGATGTCAGCGGCTTCAAGGCGATCTCGTCCAGCCTGGCGCTGGGCGCGCAATCTGTCGGCATGGCGCGGGAAGGGGCCGAGCAGATCACCGGCCTGCTGACCAAGATGCGCGACACGATCGTGACCTCGCAGAACGCGACCAATGCGCAGGACCGCGCCAAGCTGCAGGAGGATGTCACCAACCTCAGAAAGCAGATCGAGGGCGTCGTGAAGGGGTCGCAGGTCAACGGCCTGAACCTGCTGGACGGCAGCACGGCCTCGGTGGACTTCCTGTCGTCGCTGGACCGGACCTCGGCCGGGGTCAGCACCTCGAACATCACCGTGTCGGGCCAGAATCTGTCCACCGGCAACTATGTGGCCAAAGACATCTTCGGGGCGGGCACGGCGCCGGCCTCGACCGCAGGTGACAGCGCGGTGATGACGCTTGGGGCCGGGGATACCACCGGCGTCACCCTAACCATCGGGGCGGGGGCCGGGGCGCTCGCGGCAGGCGACAGCATCTCGATCCGCATCGGCGACAAGACGGCGACCTATACCGTCAGCGCGGCGGATGCGGGCTCGACCACACCCAACGACGTCGTGGCCGTGGGCCTCAAGTCCGCCATCGAGAAGCTGGGGATCAGCGGCGTCAGCGTCGATTACGACTCGGGCACCGTGGGGCAGCTCACCATCAAATCGGGGAGCGCGCCTGCGACCGCCAATGACCTGAACATCACCGCGCAGTTCCGGAACGCTGGCTCGGGCGGTCTGGGTGCACTGGCCAGCATCGACGTCACCACGCCAGCGAACGCCCAAGCGGCGCTCGCCTCGATCGAGACGATGATGCAGACCTCCACCGACGCCGCCGCGCGCTTCGGCGCCGCGGGTCGCCGGATCGAGATGCAGTCGGACTTCGTGTCCAAGCTGACCGACACGCTGAAATCCAGCGTGGGCGCGCTGGTGGACGCGGACATGGAGGAAGCCTCGGCCCGCCTGCAGGCGCTGCAGACCCAGCAGCAGCTGGGCATCCAGTCGCTGTCGATTGCCAACAAGGCGCCGCAGAACATCCTGTCGCTGTTCCGCGGCTGATGATGCCCGGGCGCGCCTTTGCGCGCGCCCGTCCCCATTCCGTCTGAAGGAGTCCAGAATTGACCGCTCACCAGACCGGGCTTGCCGCCCGCGGCTTCGGATCGGAACAGGTCCGCACGGCGCGGGGCATGGAATACGACGCCTTCTCGCGCGTCACCCGCCAGTTGCAGCACGCGCTTTCCGGGCAGGCCTCGCCGGCCGCTGCCGCTGGCGCCAACACGCGGCTGTGGACCATTCTGGCCAGTGACCTGGCCGAGGAGGACAACGCCCTTCCCACCCAGTTGCGCGCGGGCCTTCTGTCGCTGGCGATCTTCTCGCTGCGGCATGGCCGGGCGGTGATGACACAGGGCGCCAGCCCGCAGCCGCTGATCGACATCAACCTGCATGTGATGAAGGGCCTTCGTGGCGAGGTTGCCGCATGACGGGCTTGGTCCTCAAGCTCGCACCCGGCGAGCGCCTGTTGATCAACGGCGCGGTGATCGAGAATGGCGACCGCCGCTGCAGGATCTCGATCAAGACCCCGAACGCCAGCATCCTGCGGCTGAAGGATGCGATGCATCCGGATGACGTGGCGACTCCGGTGGCGCGGGTGTGCTACGATGCCCAGCTCCTTCTGTCGGGGGATGCCGATCCCGCGCAAGGTCAGCGCGATCTTCTGCGGGGGATCGAGCAGCTGGTCCAGGTGTTCGACGATCCCGAAAGCCGCGAGGCTCTGGGCGCTGCGGCCGAGGACGTGATTGCAGGCAATGTTTATCGCGCACTGCGCCAGTTGCGCAGCCTGATGCCACGCGAGGCGCGGATCTTCGCGCAGATCACATGAGCTTCCAGCCGCTTGTCGGACAGGGCGGCTACGCCGGCTGGCGGCTGCTCGCCAGAACAGGCGAGACGCAGAAGGCGCTGGTCGCGCGCGATCCCCAAGTGGCGCGCGACACGGCCCATGTCCGCGCGAAGCTGGGCCAGGTGGGCAGCGCCGAGGAACTGGTGTCGGATTTTCGCCTGCTGCGCACGACGCTCAGCGCCTTCGGGCTTGAGGCGGACGCGAGCAACCGCTTTTTCATCCGCAAGGTGCTGGAGTCCGACCTGGACGATCCGAAAAGCCTGGCGAACCGGCTGGGCGACAAGCGCTATCGCGCCATGGCCGAGGCGTTCCGCTTTGCCGGAGGGACGGGACCTTCGGCAAAGCTGGCCGATGAAATCGCCGAGCGTCATGTCTCGGCGGAACTGGAGCGCCGGGTGGGCACGGTCGATGGCAACCTGCGCCTGGCCATGAGTGCCAGGCGTGAGCTCGGCGCGCTGGGCGGCTCGAACGCGACGGACAATACGCGCTGGTACAATATTCTTGGCACGGCGCCGCTGCGGAAGGTGGTCGAGGGCGCGCTGGGCCTTGGAACCGAGTTCGGCAAACTGCCGATCGACCGCCAGCTTTCCGAGATGAAGCTGCGGAGCGGCAAGCTCTTCGGGTCCGAGTCGCCCTCGGTCTTCGCCGATCCGGCCAATGTCGAGAAGCTGATCCAGCGGTTCTTGGTCCGTGCCCAAGCCGTCAGTCCCGCGCAGTCCTCCTACAATGCGGCGCTGGTGCTGTTGTCGGGTTGAGGACGGCAGGACGAGGGAGCGCGGCCCAGGCCGGCAAGAACACGCAAGTCTTCAGCCATGTTGCAGGCTGGGTTCTGCGGTCGGACAAGGCTGCGAGCGCAACAGGCAGGAACAGGCCGCCCCTTGGGTCAGCGCTGTCCGGGGAATGGCGCGGAAGGCGCGGTCCTGGTCCTCATGACAGCAGCGCGCCCAGCACGACGCCGGCGGCCAGCAGGCTGATGGCCAGGGGCCAACGAGGCGCGGTCGGTTCGACGATGATCGTGCTGGGCTCGGGTCGAGACAGGCGATCGATCTGGCGGTCCACGACCTCAGGCAGCAGGGGACCCCGGCGGCCGAGGGCCTGGACGACCTTCAGCCCGTCGCGCAGGGCGGCGCGCGGGCCAAGGTTGTCGCGGATATAAAGCTCGACCACCGGCCGCGCGGCGGCCCAGATGTTGATCTGGGGATCGAGCGTGCGGGTCACGCCCTCGACCACGACCATGGTGCGCTGCAGCAGGATCAGCTCGGTCCGGGTGGCCATGCCGAAGCGCTCGGTCACCTCGAAGAGATAGGCCAGAAGGTTCGCCATCGAGATGCGGCTCGCGTCGGCGCCGAAGATGGGCTCGCCTACCGCGCGCAGGGCACGGGCGAACTGCGCCATGTTGCGGTCGGGGGGAACATAGCCCGCTTCGAAATGGACGCGGGCGACCCGGTGATAATCGCGCTGGATGAAGCCGTAGAGGATCTCGGCATAGACCCGGCGGGTGTATTCGTCGATCTGGCCCATGATGCCGAAATCGAAGGCGACAATGTCGCCGTTGGGCGCGATGCGCAGGTTTCCCTGGTGCATGTCGGCATGGAAGAAGCCGTCGCGCAGAGCATGGCTGAGGAAAAGCTGCAGCAGCCGCTCGGCCAGGCGCGAGGTGTCGTGCCCCGCCGCGCGGATTGCGGGCACGTCGGCCATGGGGATGCCCTCGGCCCAGTCGCTGGTCAGCACGCGCCGGCCGCTGAGGTCCCAGTGCGGGTGGGGGACCGAAAAGCCCGCGTCCTCGCGTGTGTTCTCGGTGAATTCCGAGGCCGAGGCCGCTTCCAGTCGCAGGTCCAGTTCGCCCATCACGACAGATTCGAAATGCGAGATCACGTCACGCGGGCGCAGGCGGCGGCTCGAGGGGGAAAGCCGCTCGATCATGCCGGCGGCGAAGTGGAAGGCGTCGATGTCGCGGCGGAAGGCGGCGGCGATGCCCGGCCGCAGCACCTTGACCGCGACTTCGGCACCCGTATCGGTGCGGCGCGCCCGGTGGACCTGCGCGATCGAGGCGGCGGCCACGGGTTCCGAGAATTCGGAGAACAGCGTCTCGACTGGGGCGCCCAGGTCCTCCTGCACCTGCAGGCGGGCGATCGGGGTTGGGAAGGGGGGCAGGCTGTCCTGCAGCATCCGCAGGTGGCCCGCCATCTCGGCGCCGACCACGTCGGGGCGGGTCGAGAGGATCTGCCCGAACTTGATATAGGCCGGGCCCAGCGCGGTGATTGCCCGCGTCACGGGGGGCAGCGCCGGGTCCCCGCGATAACCGAGCCAGGCGAAGGGCAGGCCCAGCAGCCGGGCGGCGACCCGCAGCCGGCGCGGCGCGTTCATCGCGTCCAGTGCCTGGCCCATCGCGCCCGTGCGCTGGAAGGTCGCGCCCGTGCGGATCAGGCGCCAGATGTTGTGAGGGCCGCGCATCTCAGATCTTCCAGCCCGAATGCAGCGCGGCGATGCCCATGGACAGGTTGCGGTACTGCACCCGCTCGAAACCCGCGTCCCGGATCATCCCGGCGAAGGTTTCCTGGTCGGGAAAGCGGCGGATGGATTCCACGAGATACTGGTAGCTGTCGCGGTCCCCCGCGACCAGCTGGCCCAAGGGGGGGATCACGTTGAAGGAATACTGGTCATAGGCCCATTGCAGCATGGGCACGGGAAGCTGGCTGAATTCGAGCACCATCAGGCGGCCGCCGGGCTTGAGAACGCGGAAGGCCTCGGACAGGGCGGCGGGGATGCGCGTCACGTTGCGGATGCCGAAGCTGATCGTGTAGCGGTCGAAGCTGGCGTCCGCGAAGGGCAGGGCCATGGCGTCGCCCGTGACCCAGGCGAGGCGGTCGGCCAGACGGTCGGCCTCGGCCCGCTTGCGCCCCTCGACCAGCATGGACTCGGTCATGTCGCACACCGTCACCCTCGCCCCCGGCGCCCGGCCGAGGAAGCGGAAGGCGATGTCGCCGGTCCCGCCCGCCACGTCCAGCAGGTGCTGGCCGTCCCGGGGCGCGAGCCAGTCCATCATGGCGTTCTTCCAGATGCGGTGGATGCCCACGCTCATCAGGTCGTTCATCACGTCGTACTTGGACGCCACGCGCGAGAAGACGCCATGCACCATCCCGGCCTTTTCGCCCTCGGGCACGTCGCGGAAGCCGAAATGGGTGTGCCCCTCGGATTGTTTCGGGGAGTCTTCGGTCATAGCTGAACATCCAGTCGCCGGTCAGGGCGGCACCATGCAGCGGATGGGCGGGAAATGCCAGAACTGCCGGAAGTGGAAACGGTGCGTCGCGGTCTTGCGCCGCACCTTGTCGGGCGCCGCATCGTCCGGGTGGACCAGCGCCGCCCCGACCTGCGCTGGCCGATGCCGCCGGACCTCGTGCAGATGCTGACCGGCGCGCGGGTGACCGAGTTGCGGCGGCGGTCGAAATATATCCTCGCCGATCTCGACCGCGATGCGAGCCTGCTGCTGCATCTCGGCATGTCGGGCCGGGTGCGGATCGAGGGCGAGGGGCTGGGCCGGTTCCACCATGATCCCGCCGTGTTGCCCCAGCACGACCACCTTGTGCTGACCACCGAGGACGGCACGACCATCACCCTGAACGATGCCCGCCGCTTCGGCGCGGTGGATTTCGTGCGCGGCGAGGGCCACCCGCTGCTGGCGGCCCTTGGCCCCGAGCCTCTGGACGACGGCTTCACGCCCGAGCGGCTGGCGGCGGCGCTGGCCGGGCGGCGGACGCCCATCAAGGCGGCGCTGCTGGACCAGCGGATCGTGGCGGGCCTGGGCAACATCTATGTCTGCGAGGCGCTGTTCCGCGCGGGCATCCACCCCACCCGCCCTGCCGGCCGGATCGGGCCCGAGCGCATTGCCCGCCTGCACGCCGCCATCCGCGAGGTGCTGCTGCAGGCCATCGAGGCGGGCGGCTCGTCCCTGCGCGACCACCGCCAGACCTCGGGCGAGCTTGGCTATTTCCAGCACAGCTTCCGCGTCTATGGCCGCGAAGGCCAGCCCTGCCTGCGCGAAGGATGCGGCGGCACGCTGCGGCGGATCGTGCAGGGCGGGCGGTCCACCTGGTATTGCCCGGTCTGCCAGCGGTGACGCTGGAAGGGGCGCGCGCGCTTTGCTAAGCCGGGGGCCACGCTTCAATCGCCCCGGGGAACCGCTTCCATGGCCTACCAGACCCTGATCGTCGAAATCACCGACCATGTCGCCCTGATCCGGCTGAACCGCCCCGAGGCGCTGAACGCGCTGAGCGGCCAGCTCGTGTCCGAACTCGCCGCCGCCATGAAGGCCGCCGACGCCGACGCGGACGTGCGCTGCATCGTCCTGACCGGCAGCGAGAAGGCCTTTGCCGCAGGCGCCGACATCAAGGAGATGGCGTCGAAATCCTATGTCGACGTGCTGACGGGCGATCTCTTCGGTCCCGAGATCGAAGTGATCCAGCGGGTCCGCAAGCCGGTCATCGCCGCCGTTGCGGGCTATGCGCTGGGCGGTGGCTGCGAACTTGCGATGATGTGCGACTTCATCATCTGCGCCGACAACGCCAAGTTCGGCCAGCCCGAGATCAACCTGGGCGTCATCGCGGGCATCGGCGGCACGCAGCGGCTGACCCGTTTCGTCGGCAAGTCGAAGGCCATGGACATGAACCTGACGGGCCGCTTCATGGACGCGGCCGAGGCCGAGCGCTCGGGCCTCGTCAGCCGCGTCGTGCCCGCCGACAAGCTGCTGGACGAGGCCATGGGGGCGGCGAAGAAGATCGCCTCCAAGTCCGCCATTGCCGCGATGGTCGCGAAAGAGGCCGTGAACCGCAGCTACGAGACGACGCTGCGCGAGGGGCTTCTGTACGAACGCCGCGCCTTCCACGCGCTGTTCGCCACCGAGGACCAGAAGGAAGGCATGAGCGCCTTTGCCGAAAAGCGCGAAGCGCAGTTCCGCGACCGCTGATTCGGGTCTTTCATTTCGCGCCCGCAGCGTTTATAGGCGGGCGCTGAAATGCGCGTGGGCCCGCTTAGGCATGAAACAGGACCGCCTCTCCTTGCAGGGGCGGTGGCTTGGGTCTTTTGCGCGATCATCGAACGCAACTGACCAGGAAAGACCCCAGCATGGCCAATACGCCCCAGTCCCAGAAGCGCGCCCGCCAGACCGAGCGCCGCACCGCCGTCAACAAGGCCCGCCGCTCGCGCATCCGCACCTTCCTGCGCAAGGTCGAGGAAGCGATCGCCGGCGGCGACGCGCAGGTCGCGGCCCAGGCGCTGCAGGCGGCCCAGCCCGAACTGATGCGCGGCGTCACCAAGGGCGTGGTCCACAAGAACACCGCGTCGCGCAAGATCTCGCGCCTGGCGGCCCGTGTGAAGGCGCTGTCGAAGGCCTGATCCGGCACATCCCGCCGGCCTTTGCAAGGGCGTCCCGGAGCTTCGGGGCGCCCTTTGTCATTCTGCGCCGCAGCGTCATTAATTTACGTAAATCATTGATTTTGCTTACTTTACAAAAGCGGTGCAAGACTGCCACAGATTCGACGGGCAAAGGGGCTGTCAAGCCGATAGTTCGGTTGCGGGCCTCCGGGGCTTGCCGCTAGCTTGATCCAAGCGATTCACGTCGCAACAGGGGATGAACGCCCGGGCCTTCAGCTGCCAGCACAGGTCCGGGCAGGCGCCAGCCGATGCCGCGGCCCGCTGCCACGGGCCGATCCGGCGCGCCACGGGTCCGTTTCCGGCTGCCACCGGAACGGGCCGACCCGGAACAGACAGAAGGGGCCACTGGCCCGACGCGCCAAAGGCTCGCCTGTGGCGTCCCTGTCCTGTTCATCCCTGTGTTGCGGCGTGATCGCGGTGTCCTGCCGGCGTTCCCGGTGGGGGTTCGGGGACGAAAAGGAACGATTCGGATGGATGATCTTTGGACGGGCGCACGATCCGAACTCGAAGCTCGGGTCGGGACCCACAACTACGTCACCTGGCTGGCGCCGCTGAGCCTGCGCGCCATCGACGGCGGATCGGCCGACATCGCCTGCCCGACGCGCTTCCTGTCGGACTGGGTGTCGCGCCATTATGCCCGCCCGATCCTTGACGCGCTGGTCCATCAGGGCGCCGAGGTCGAGCGGCTGAGCTTCACCGTCGCCGCGCCTGCCCCCGCCGTGGACAACCGCCCGGCCGAGTTGCGCCCGGTGGATTCGATCCCGCGCGCGGTGGCCAGTCCGATGCCCGCCGCGGCCCCTGCTGCTGCGCCCGTGGCTGCGCCCGCTCCGGTTCGCGCCCCCCTGCGCGACGAGGAGATGACGGCGCCGCTGGACGCGCGCTTCACCTTCGACAACTTCGTGGTCGGCAAGCCCAACGAGCTGGCTCATGCCGCCGCCCGCCGCGTGGCCGAGGGCGGGCATGTCACCTTCAACCCGCTGTTCCTTTACGGGGGGGTGGGCTTGGGCAAGACGCACCTGATGCACGCCATCGCCTATGAACGGCAGACCCGCGACCCGCAGGCGCGCATCCTGTATCTGTCGGCCGAGCAGTTCATGTACCGTTTCGTCCAGGCCCTGCGCGAGCGCACGGTCATGGACTTCAAGGAACTGTTCCGCACCGTGGACCTGCTGATGGTGGACGACGTCCAGTTCATCGCCGGCAAGGATTCCACGCAGGAGGAATTCTTTCACACGTTCAACGCGCTGGTGGACCAGGGCAAGCAGATCGTCATCTCGGCCGACCGCGCGCCGGGCGAGATCAAGGACATGGAAGAACGGATCAAGTCGCGCCTGTCCTGCGGGCTGATCGTGGATCTGCATCCAACCGACTATGAACTGCGCCTGTCGATCCTGCAGTCCAAGACGGAACAGTTCCGCCAGACCTATCCGGGCCTGCGGCTGGGGCAGGGGGTTCTCGAATTCCTCGCCCACCGCATCACCTCGAACGTGCGCGTGCTGGAAGGCGCGCTGCAGCGGCTGTTTGCCTTCGCCAGCCTCATGGGGCGCGAGATCGACCTGGACATGACCCAAGAATGCCTGACCGACATCCTGCGGGCCTCGGACCGCAAGGTCACGGTCGAGGAGATCCAGCGCAAGGTGGCCGAGCATTACAACATCCGCCTGTCGGACCTGGTCGGTCCCAAGCGGGTCCGCACGCTGGCCCGGCCCCGCCAGATCGCCATGTATCTGGCCAAGCAGATGACAAGCCGCAGCCTGCCGGAAATCGGTCGCCGCTTCGGCGGGCGCGACCACACCACGATCATGCACGGAATCCGCAAGATCGAGGAACTGCGCACCGAGGATCGCAGCCTCGCCGAGGACATCGACCTGCTGCGCCGCTCGCTGGAGGCCTGAGTCTTCACGGGCGCTTGACCGCCGACGAACATTGACGAAACTGAGCGCGCCGCCCTTCGGGGCGGCTTTCGCGACCAAAGGGGCAAGGACGCCATGAAATTCTCGATCGAAAAGGCGGTTCTGAACAAGGCCGTGTCGCAGGCCCAGTCGGTCGTGGAGCGCCGCAACACCATCCCGATCCTGTCCAACGTGCTGATCGAGGCCACGCCCGAGGGGGTCAGCTTCCGCGCCACCGATCTCGACACCGAGGTCGTGGACCGCGCGCCTGCCACCGTGGAACGCCCCGGCGCCACCACCGTCAGCGCGGCCCTTCTGAACGACATCGCCCGCAAGCTGCCCGACGGGGCGCTGGTCAACATCGCCTTTGACGCGGGTTCGGGCCGGGTCAGCGTGCAGGCGGGACGGGCGAACTTCAACCTCGCCACCCTGCCGCGCGAGGATTTTCCGGTCATGGCCTCGACCGAATACACGGCGAACTTCACCGCCCCGGCGCCGGTGCTGCGGCGGCTTTTCGACAAGTCGCGCTTCGCGATTTCCACGGAAGAAACGCGCTATTACCTGAACGGCGTCTTCATGCATGTCGCAGATGGCGAGGGCGGGCGCACCCTGCGCTGCGTGGCGACCGACGGCCACCGTCTGGCCCGCATCGACGCGCCCCTGCCCGAAGGGGCCGAGGCAATGCCGGGCGTGATCGTCCCCCGCAAGACCGTGGCCGAGCTGAAGAAGCTCTTGGACGACGACGAGGCCGAGATTGCCGTCTCGATCAGCGAAACCAAGGTGCGCTTCGCCAATCCGACGATCACGCTGACCTCGAAGGTCATCGACGGCACCTTCCCCGACTATACCCGCGTGATCCCGCGCGGAAACACCCGCCGGCTGGAGGTCGATGCCGCCGATTTCGCCCGCGCGGTGGACCGGGTCGCGACCGTCAGCAGCGAACGCTCGCGCGCGGTGAAGCTCGCGCTGGACGAGGACCGGCTGATCCTGTCGGTGAACGCCCCCGATGCCGGCGCGGCCGACGAGGAGCTGGCCGTGGCCTATGCCGACGAGCCGCTGGAGATCGGTTTCAACGCGAAATACCTGCAGGAGATCGCGGCCCAGATCGACCGCGAGAATGCCGTCTTCCTGTTCAACGGCTCGGGCGATGCGGCGCTGATCCGCGAGGGCGGGGACGAATCCGCCGTCTATGTCGTCATGCCGATGCGCGTGTGACGCTTAGCCATCTGGCTCTCGCGCAGTTCCGGTCCTGGCCGCGGCTGGCGCTGGAACTGGACGCGCGGCCGGTCGCCATCTTCGGCCCGAACGGCGCGGGCAAGACCAACATCCTGGAAGCCCTGTCGATGCTGTCGCCGGGGCGGGGGATGCGCAGCGCCGCGCCCCAGGACCAAGCCCGGCGCGGCCCCGAGGCGGGCTGGCGTATCAGGGCCACCATCGACGACCATGCGGTCGAAACCGGCGCGGGGCCGGGCGAGGGCCGCAGCGTCACCATCGACGACAAGCCTGCGCCGCAGGTGGCGCTGGGGGCGCTGCTGCGCCTGATCTGGCTGACGCCCGCGATGGACCGGCTGTGGACCGACGCGCCCGAGGTGCGGCGGCGTTTCCTCGACCGCCTGACGCTCAGCTTCGCGCCGGGGCATGCGGAGGAGGCGCTCGCCTATGAAAAGGCCATGCGCGACCGCAACCGGCTGCTGCGGGACGAGATGCGCGACGACCGCTGGTATCGCGTGCTTGAGGCGCGGATGGCCGAGGCGGGCGCCGCGATCACCCGCAACCGGCAGGAGGCCCTGGCCCGGATCATGCAGGCGCAGGCGGGCGCCGAGACCAGCTTCCCCTCGGCCCGTCTGGTGTTGCTGGCCGGCGACGGCGAGGCCGACGATGCCGACCCTGACAGCATCGCCGCGCGTCTGGCTGCGATGCGCCCCCGCGACATGGCGGCCGGCCGCACCCTGACCGGCCCCCACCGGGCCGATCTCGGCGCAAGCTGGGGCCCGCAGGACATGCCCGCCGCGCTGAGTTCGACCGGAGAGCAGAAGGCGCTGCTGCTGTCGCTGATCCTCGCCAATGCCCGCGCGCTGGCGCCCGAACGCCCCGTCGTCCTGCTGGACGAGGTCGCAGCCCACCTGGACGAAAGCCGCCGCGCTGCGCTGTATGACGAGATCACCGCGCTGCCCGCGCAGGCTTTCTTGACCGCCACGGGCCGCGAGCTGTTCGCCGCGCTGGACGGCCGTGCCCGCTTCCTGCACGTTGAGCGCGAAGGCGAGGCCTCGGCCCTGACGGATGAGGGTTGAGGCCGCGCCGCAGCCGCGCCAGCCCCAGGTGCGAGGCGGTGCCCTGGACCAAGGGGAGATGTGCATGACCCTGCCGCGCAATCGCATCAGCCTGATCACGCTGGGCGTGGCGGACCTTTCCCGCGCCCGCCGCTTTTATGGCGACTGGGGCTGGACCCCGCATCCGGACGCGCCCGAGGGCCTCGCGTTGTTCCAGATGCCCGGCCTCGCGCTGGCGCTCTTCGCGCTGGATGAACTGGCCGAGGACCAGCGCCGCGCGAAAGCCGAACTCGGGACCGGCGCCGCGACGCTGGCCCAGAACTGCCGCGACGTCGAGGAGGTCGAGGCGGTCTTCCAGTCCGCGCTTGAGGCCGGGGCCACCTGCCTCAAGCGCCCGGAGAAGGCGGCCTGGGGCGGCACCTCCGGCTACTTTGCCGACCCCGACGGCCATGTGTGGGAGATCGCGCACAACCCCTTCTGGCCCTTGGGCGAGGATGGAGCCCTCACGCTCCCCTGAGGTCCTTCCTGACCCAGATACCCATGGCTACCGCGAGGCGATCACCACGTCGCAGATCTCGAACCGGGTCACGTCCACCAGTCCCAGGTCCGAGATCCGCAACTCGGGGATCACCACCAGCGCCAGCAGGACATGCTGCATGATCGCGTTGTTCAGGCTGCAACCGCAGTCGCGGATGGCGCGGTTGACGGCCTCGGCGGCCTCGGCGACCTCAGGGGCAGGACGGTCCGACATCAGCCCTGCGATGGGCAAGGCGACATGGGCAAGCTCGGCCCCGTCCCGGAAGACGGTGATGCCGCCGCCCAGCTCGGCCAGCCGGGCCGAGGCGGCGGCCATGTTCTCGCCGCAGGTGCCGACGACGATCATGTGGTGGCTGTCATGCGCGACCGTCGAGGCAACGGCCATGCGGCCTTGGTAGCCGAAGCCCTGCACGAAGCCGTTGACCACGCCGCCCGTGCCCTTGTGGCGTTCGACCAGCGCGATGCGCTCGACGCCCCCGGGGATCACCTCGCCGTCGCGGATGGGCAGGGTCGCGATCAGGGCACGGGTCGGAGCCTGGTTCTCGATGACACCGATCACGCGGACCTCGGCCTCGCGCCCTTGAGCAGGCACGCGGAAGTCGGCGGCATTCAGCGCACGGCCGAGGTGGACCGAGTTCCGTGCCTCATCCGGCCAGTCGATGCGCGGGCAGTCCACCAGCAGGCGACCGTCTTCCGCCACCAGGCGGCCCTGCGCCACCACCATCTCGACAGGCAGCGCCCGCAGGTCCCAGGTCAGGATCACGTCGGCCCTGCGCCCGGGCGTGATCGAGCCGAGGTCCCGTTCCATCCCGAAATGCCGGGCGGTATTGATCGTGGCCATCTGGATCGCGACCAGCGGATCGCAGCCGCAGTCCACGGCATGGCGCACCACCCGGTCCATGTGCCCGTCATGCACCAGCGTCCCGGCATGGGAATCGTCCGTGCAGAGCATGAAGCTCGAGGTGTCCAGCCCCCGCTGCGTGATCGCCGTGATCTGCGCCTGGACGTCGTGCCAGGCCGAGCCCAGCCGCATCATCGCGCCCATGCCTTGGCGCACGCGAGCCACGGCCTGCGCCTCGGCCACCGTCTCGTGGTCGTCGGCGGCGCCACCCGCGACATAGGCCGAGAAGGCGCGGCCGAGGTCGGGGCTCGCGTAATGGCCGCCCACCGTCTTGCCTGCGGCGCGGGTCGCGGCGATCTCGGACAGCATCGCGGGGTCTCCGGCCGAAACGGCGGGGAAGTTCATCATCTCGCCCAAGCCCACGACGCCGTCCCAGCCCATGGCCTGCGCGACCTCGCCAGCCGTGATCGGATGGCCCGTGGTTTCCAGCCCCGGCGCCGAGGGCGCGCAGGAGGGCATCTGCGTCAGCATGGTGATGGGCTGGATCAGGCTTTCGTCGCGCATCAGCCGCACGCCTTCCAGCCCCATCACATTCGCGATCTCATGCGGGTCGTGCATGATCGTGGTCGTGCCATGCGGGATCACCGCCGCTGCGAAGCCCGCGGGCGTCAGCATCCCCGATTCCACATGCATATGGGCATCGATCAGACCCGGGACCATGTAGCGGCCATTCGCCTCGATCACCTGCGTGTCGGGGCCGATGTTGACTGATGCGTCGGGCAGGACGCAGGCCACGCGGCCGTCGGCGATGGCGATGTCGTGGCCGGGCAGGACCTCGCGCGTGTGGACGTTGACCCATTGGCCGCCCCGGATCACCATGTCGGCGGGCGCGCGGCCTGCGGCGACCTCGACCAGCCGCGCCTGCGCCTCGATCCACGGTTTCAGCATCGACGGGTCCCTTTCGTTCGTTCGATAATGCGGCGCAACTTGCGCCAGCGGGCGCGGGAAAGGAAGCCGGATGGAATGGCAGGGCGAGGGCACGGCGATCACGCGGCGCCGGCATGGCGAACACGCGGTGATCCTGACCGCGCTGACGCGCGAGCTGGGGCTGATCTCGGGTGTCGTGCCGGGCGGCGCGAGCGTACGGCGCGCGGCCATCCTTCAGCCCGGAAACAGGTTGTCCCTGCGGTGGCGGGCGCGGCTGGACGACCAGTTGGGCAGCTTCACGGTCGAACCGGGGCGGACGCGTGCGGGGCTGATGGCGGATGCGGATGCCCTGGCGGGCCTGAACGCGGTGACCGCGCTGATCGCCTGGGCGCTGCCCGAGCGCGACCCGCATCCGCGGCTGGTCGATGCGACGGAAGGCTTGCTGGACGCAATGGAGGGGGGCAGCGGAAGGGGCGCTGACGGCACTGCCGGAGCCGGGGAGCTGTCTGCCCCCCTTGCCGCCACCGCCGCCTTCCTCGCTGAAAACGGTCCACCGCCTTGGACAGAGCAGTATCTTCGTTGGGAGCTTCTGCTGCTGGACGAACTGGGCTTCGGCCTGTCGCTGGATCGCTGTGCGGTCAGCGGCGCACGCGAGGGGCTGACGTATGTTTCGCCCAAGTCCGGCCATGCGGTGACGGCCGAGGCGGCGGGGGAGTGGGCGGCGCGGCTGCTTCCCTTGCCGGGCATCCTGGGCGGACCGGATGCGGAGGGCGGTCTTGCCGCCGGTTTCGCGCTGACCGGACATTTCCTGACCACGCGGCTGGCCGAGGCGCAGGTGGGGCGGCCCTTGCCTGCCGCCCGCGCGCGGCTGGTGGCGCGGCTGACAGCCGGCCCCAAGGATAAGGACCGCCCCGAGGGGCGGCCCTGAGAAAGCTCAGTTCCCCGAGCGTTCCAGCGTCATCCAGCCCAGGGGGCTCTTGATCTTCAGCACGCCACCCGACCATTCGGCCTCGGACGCCTGGGTCACGGCTTCGAGGAAGCGGCCCTCGAAGCCCTTGTGACCGCAGGGATTGTCGGTCCAGTTCATCACGCTGACGCTGATCTGCGGCAGCGTCGCGGCGTTGGTGGCGGCGAACGTGTTGCACGGCCCGTTGCCGGTGATCTGGCCGGGCGTCAGGCGGATGCGGGAATCGCGCGTGGGCACGGCCTCCTGGCCGAAGCCGACCATGGTGTAGGTGCCGAAGGGAATGCCACCCTCGAAGCCCGTGCCGTCAGCGGGCATGGGCTCGGGGCCGCAGGCCGCCAGGGTGGCGAGGGTTGCGGAAACGGCGGCGATGCGCAGGGCGGAGATCATGTAAGGCTTCCCCCGATGAACAGGTGTTTGACTTCACGAGAATATCGCACGGCCCTGCCACCGGGTTGCCATAATGTCCATGCACGGGGGCGCGAGCGGCGCCCGTCGTGCCATTCGGGCAACGCGATCAGCCCAGCAGACGCCGTGCGATCACCTGCGCCTGGATCTCGGCCGCACCCTCGAAGATGTTGAGGATGCGCGCGTCGCAGAGCACCCGGCTGATCGTGTATTCCAGCGCGAAGCCGTTGCCGCCGTGGATCTGCAGGGCGTTGTCGGCCGCGGCCCAGGCGACCCGGGCGCCCAGCAGCTTGGCCATCCCCGCTTCCAGGTCGCAGCGCTTGTCATGGTCCTTCTGCCATGCCGAATGATAGGTCAGCTGGCGGGCGATCATGATCTCCACCGCCGTCAGCGCCAGCTTGTCGGCCACGCGCGGAAACTCGATCAGGGCCTTGCCGAACTGCTTGCGGTCCAGCGCATAGCGCATCCCCAGTTCCAGCGCCGACTGCGCCACGCCGATGGCGCGGGCCGCCGTCTGGATGCGGGCGGATTCAAAGGTCTGCATCAGCTGCTTGAAGCCCTGCCCAGGCTGGCCGCCCAGTAGGTTCTCGGCCTTGACCTTGAAGCCGTCGAAACCGAGCTCGTATTCCTTCATGCCGCGATAGCCGAGCACCTCGATCTCGCCGCCCGTCATGCCGGGGGTGGGGAAGGGGTTCTCGTCCGTGCCGGGGGTCTTCTCGGCCAGGAACATCGACAGGCCGCGCCAGTCGGTCGTGTCGGACTCGGTCCGCGCCAGCAGCGTCATGACATGGGTGCGGGCGGCATGGGTGATCCAGGTCTTGTTGCCGGTGATCTCCCAGCCGTCCTCGGTGCGGACGGCGCGGGTGCGCAGGGACCCGAGGTCCGAGCCGGTGTTCGGCTCGGTAAAGACGGCGGTGGGCAGGATCTCGCCGCTTGCGAGCTTGGGCAGCCACTGTTCCTTCTGCTCGGGCGTGCCGCCGACAAGGATCAGTTCCGCCGCGATCTCCGAGCGGGTGCCCAGCGAGCCCACGCCGATATAGCCGCGCGAGAGTTCCTCGCTGACGACGACCATGGACGCCTTCGAGAGGCCGAGGCCCCCGAACTCCTCGGGAATGGTCAGGCCGAAGACGCCGAGTTCGGCGAGTTCGTTGATGACCTCCATCGGGATCAGCTCGTCCTTCAGGTGCCACTCATGGGCGTTGGGGATCACCCGGTCCTCGGCATAGCGGCGGAACTGGTCGCGGATCATCTCCAGGTCCTCGTCGAGGCCGGTGGCGCCGACCGTCGCCCGGCCCGCGTTGTCCTGCATCAGCGCGACCAGCCGCGCGCGGGCCTGCGGGCTGTTGCCCCCCATCGCCGCGCGGGCCGCGTCCGAGGGCTGCCAGTCGATCCCGAGGTCCGAGAGGCGGGCGAACTCGGTCTGGCTCATCGGAATGCCGCCGGCGATCTGCGTCAGGTATTCGCCGAAGCCGATCTGCAGGATCAGCGCCTCGATCTCGCCAAAAGCCTCGCCGAGCCGCCCGGCCCAGGCCGACAGCTGCCTGAGCGACTCGACATAGGTCGCAAGCCAGGACAGCGCGTGGGCCGCGTGCTGATCGGTTTCCAGCACGGCCGGGTCGATCCTGCCGCCGCCCACCCGCGCCCGCAGCGCCTCGGTCGCGCGGGCGAGAAGCGTATCGAGTTCCGGGACAAGGGTCTGCGCGTCGGCAGGGGAAAGTGTGGCGCGGGCGTCAAGCATGGGGCTGTTCCTGCGAGAAGGGGCTCGAATCTGCCTAGCCTTTTCGCAGGTGCAGCGCAACTATGCTGCGCAGGCACAGGCTTGCGCGCAGCTTCGTTGCGCACATGCGCAATGGCGTCTCTCACAAGGCCTGTCCCTGCGGCCACCTCTTGCCGCCACGCCTGCGCGGGGGCAGGGTCCGCGCCATGTTCGGCCTTGACCCCCAGACGCTTCTGCTTGTTTCCGCCATCACCTTCGGCGCGGGCACCATCAAGGGCGCGATCGGCTTTGCCATGCCGATCATCCTGATGTCGGCGCTGGGCTCGTTTCTTCCCACGCAGGTGGCCTTGGGGCTGATGATCCTGCCCGTGCTGCTGACGAATGTGCAGCAGGCGACGCGGCAGGGCATGGGCGCGGCCTGGGGAACGGCGCGCGACTATCGCTGGCATATCGCGATGGTGGCGGTGTTCATGTTCGTCTCGGCCCCCTTCGCGCGGGTGATCCCCCAGCCGCTCATGTATCTCGCGCTCGGGGTGCCGATCCTCGGCTTCGCGCTGTGGCAGCTGTCAGGCCGCCCGATGACCCTGCCGATCCATCACCGCCGCCGGGCCGAGGTCACCAGCGGCATCATCGGCGGGCTTTACGGCGGGGTGTCCGGCATCTGGGGGCCGCCGCTGATCGTCTACCTGCTGTCCATCGGCGCCCCCAAGCTGGAACAGATCCGGGTGCAGGGCGTCGTTTTCCTTCTGGGAGGGGCCGCATTGACGGTGGCGCATCTTGCCTCGGGCGTGCTGAACGCGCAGACGCTGCCGCTGTCCCTGCTGATGGTGATCCCCGCCTTCGCCGGGATGCAGCTGGGCTTCTGGCTGCAGGACCGGATGGACCTGGCGCAGTTCCGGCGCTGGACCCTGGTGCTGCTGGCGCTGACCTCGCTGAACCTGATCCGCCGGGGGATAGAGGTGATGTCATGACCGATCCCACCCTTCTGACCGCCCGCCTGATCCGCTGCGCCTCGGTGACGCCCGAGGCCGGCCCAGCGCTGGACCTGCTGCAGGAGGTGCTGGAACCTGCGGGGTTCGACTGCCGCCGGGTGGACCGGAACGGCGTGCCCAACCTTTACGCCCGCTGGGGCGCCAAGGGCGCGCGCAGCTTCGGCTTCAACGGCCATGTGGACGTGGTGCCCCCGGGCGATCCGGCCAGTTGGACCCATCCGCCCTTTTCCGGCGCGCTGGCGGACGGGATGATCTGGGGCCGGGGCGCCACCGACATGAAGTCGGGCGTGGCTGCCTTTGTCGCGGCGGCGGTGGATTTCGTGACCAAGACGCCCCCGGATGGCGCCGTGATCCTGACCATCACCGGCGACGAGGAAGGCCCGTCCCGCGACGGCACCCGCGCCATCCTCGACTGGATGCGTGACGCGGGCGAGCGCATGGACGTCTGCATCGTGGGCGAGCCCTCGAACCCCGAGGCGATGGGCGAGATGATCAAGATCGGCCGCCGGGGCAGCCTGACCGCGCAGATCACCGCCACCGGCCGCCAGGGCCATGCGGCCTATCCCCATCGCGCGCTCAATCCCCTGCACGCGCTGGTACGGCTGCTGGGGGACCTGACCGCCCGGCCGCTGGACCAGGGAACGGCGCATTTCGACCCCTCGGGGTTGCAGGTCACGACCATCGACTGCGGCAACCCGGCCTCGAACGTCATCCCCGAACGGGCGACCGCGACCGTCAACATCCGCTTCAACGACGCGCATACCGGTGACAGCCTGACCGCCATGCTGCACGAGCGCGCGGCGGCGGTCGAGGCCGAGACCGGCGTCCGCATCGCCCTTGCCGTCACGGTCAGCGGCGAGTCCTTCGTGACCGAGCCCGGTCCCTTCGTGGACTTGGTGGCGGGAGTCGTGACCAAGCACACCGGCCGCGTTCCGGTGCTGTCCACCTCGGGCGGCACCTCGGACGCCCGCTTCGTCAAGGACCACTGCCCGGTGGTCGAGTTCGGCCTTGTCGGCGCCTACATGCACCAGGTGGACGAGCGCGTCCCGGTCGAGCAGGTCCACCAGTTGAAAGCCATCTACCAGTCCATCCTGCAGCGGTTTTTCCGATGAAGATCACCGTCACCGACGATTTCCCCGCCTGCGCCGCGATCCGCCGCCGCGTCTTCATCGAGGAACAGAACGTTCCCGAGGAACTGGAACTGGACGATCTGGACGCCACTGCCGTGCACCTGCTGGCGACGCAGGACGGTCGCCCCGTCGGTACCGCCCGCCTGCTGATCGAGGGCGAAACCGCCAAGATCGGCCGCGTCGCGATCCTGCCCGAGTTGCGGGGCACGGGCGCAGGCGCGGCCCTGATGCGCGCCGCGCTGGACGAACTGCGCGCGCGCGGCGTCACCATGGCGAAACTGGGCGCGCAGACCCATGCCATCGGCTTCTACGAACGGCTGGGCTTCACCGTCTACGGCCCGGAATACGACGACGCGGGGATCCCCCACCGCGACATGAGCCTGGCGCTGTGAGGCGGGCTTGATCCGCCCCGAGCTGGTCGCCCGCTTCAGGCCCTGGCGCGAGGTGGGGGCCGCCGCGCTGACCGGCGCCTTCGGCCTCTGGGTCTTCGCACAGGGCGGGTTGTTCTTCCAGCCCCTGGGCGGGGCGATCCTCGCCTTCGCGCTTCTCTGGGGCATTGGCGCCTGGCGGCGTCGGCGCTTTGCCGTGGACATCGGAGCGCCGGGATTCGTCGAGGTCGAGGAAGGCGCGATCCGCTATTACGGCGCCCGGGCGCTGGGCGGAGAGATCGCCCTGCGCGACCTGTCCCAGATCCGTCTGATCCGGCTGGAAGGCCACGCCCATTGGCGGCTGAAGACGCGAGAGGGCGAGGCTCTGCTGATCCCCGTCGAGGCGGCAGGGGCGGCGGCCTTGGCCGATGCCTTCGCGGCCCTGCCGGGCTTCGACCTCAGCGCGGCCGCGGCGGCCTTGGCGGCGAACGATGCCTTTCGCGTCGTCTGGCAGCGGAAGGACTGACGCAAAGGGAAAAGGCCGGGAACGCCCCGGCCTTTTCGTCTGATCCAAGTATCCAAGGGTGCAGGGGCAAGGCCCCGGTCCCGTCAGCTCCGCGCCAGCAGGTCCGTGATCCGGCGCACCGAGGCGCGGCGGTTGGCGCGGATGTCGCCTTCCTGCGGCACCTTCAGGAACTGCTCGCCATAACCCTGCACCACCATGTTTTCCGGCGGCACGCCGAAGAACTCGGTCAGGGCCAGGGCGACCGACTCGGCCCGGCGGTCCGACAGCGCCAGGTTCATGGCATCCGCGCCCACCGTGTCGGTATGTCCCTCGATCAGGTACATCTCCGAGGGGTTCTGCCGCACGCTGTCGGCGATCACGCGGCCCAGCGAGGCCAGCGCCTGCGCCTGGTCCGGCTTGATCGCGGCCGAGCCGGTGTCGAAGGTGATCGCCTGGATGTCCACGGGGGCGACCAGGGCGCGCACCTCGGGGATGTTGCGGATCTGGCCCAGGGTGAAGGTCCGGTCCACCTGCGTTTCGCGCCGCAGCGCCTCGCGCAGGGCGTCCTCGGACAGCTGCTGGCCGGGGGCGACCACGACCGGGCGGGCGGGCGGGGGCAGGCTCGCCACGTCCACGGGCGCGACTTGCGCCGTTTCGTCGATCAGCGCGGTGGTGGTGCCGTTCGGCTGCACCAGCGTCCGGCGCAGCACGCGCAGGTCGGCGTCGCGGATCGTCACGACCTGGCTGCCGTCCTCGCGCGTGACGATGGTCCGGGTCGAACCGTCGGCATATTCCTCGGTCTGCACGGTCGAGCCGGGACGCAGCAGCAGGGCGTTGTCGTCCTTGATGATCTCCTGGCTGCCGTCAGGCCGGGTCACGACGACGCGGTCGCCGGTGTTGAGTTCGACCTGGCGGTTGTTCGACAGAAGCTGCCCCACGGCGAGGCCCGCCAGTGCCGGAAGCACCGCCTGACGCAGCACGTTTTCCAGGTTGCTGCGGTCATCGTCCTCGTTGTCACGCGCCTCGGTCCGCGCACCGTCCGTGGTGACGGGCTGGCCGTCCGCGCCGACGACCACCGGGGCGGTCGCGCCCTGCGTTCCGCCCACCACGGGGATGTCGCCCTGGCGCAGCGCCCCGCGCACGTCGGTCAGGAAGTCCTCGGTCGCGCTGCGCGAGGTTTCCTCGGTCACCTGCCGCGTGTCCGAGGTGGTGACCGGCGCGGCCGTCTCGGCCAGCGCGGCGGCGGCCGGGGCCGCTGCCGCCGCGGCGGCCTCGCGGGCGGCGTCGGTCGGGCGTGCCTCGGCCTCGGGAACCTCGCGCGCGCCGGCGAGGGCGGCGGCAAGCTCCTCGTCGGTGGGGGCGGTCGGCGTCGCCGCCGCGCCTTCCGTGACAACCGGGGCTGCGCCTTCTGCCGCAGTGGCAGCCGTCGCGCCGGCTCCGGCCGCTGCTTCAGCCGCGGGGGCCGTTCCTTCGGAAGCGGTGCCCTCGACGATCGGGGTTGTGGCAGTGCCGTCCGTGGCGGCGCTTTCCGCTGCAGCCTGTCCGGCGGCTTCGGCCGGGCTGGTCGCCTCGGCCGCAGGTGCTGCGCCTGCGTCCCTGTCGGCACTTGCGGCCGAAGCTGCCGCGCCGCTTTCCGCGGCAGGGGCCGCGTCGGTGCTGGCCTCGCCTTCGCTGCGTTC
This sequence comes from Paracoccus chinensis, assembly GCF_900102885.1. GTDB lineage: Bacteria > Pseudomonadota > Alphaproteobacteria > Rhodobacterales > Rhodobacteraceae > Paracoccus > Paracoccus chinensis. The sequence continues at coordinate 292,393 of NZ_FNGE01000002.1, forward strand.
GGCCAGCGCGCGGGCCAGGTCGGCTTCGGACGGCGCATCTGCAGCGGCCGGAGCTTCAGCCGCCGCGGCGGGCTCGCTGGTCTCGGGGGCGGCTTGCGCCTGCGGAGCAGGCGTCGGCGCCTCGGGGGACGCCGCAGCCTCTTCGGCTGCCTGCGCAGGCGTCTCGGCGGCGACGACCGGCGCCTCGGCGGGCTCGGCCGCGGCTTCCGGCTGGTCTTCCGCCGTGTCCTCAGCTGCGGCTTCGGCCGCCTGCGCGGGCGCCTCGGCGGCAGGCTCTGCCTCCACGACCGGTGCCTCGGCAGGCTCGGGCGCAGCTTCCGGCGCGGCCTCTGCCGTTTCCTCGGGGGCGGCAGCCTCGACGGCGGGCTCTTCGGCCTCGGCTGCAGGCTCTTCCGCCGCCGCCGGAGCTTCGGCCGGCGCAGCAGCCTCGGGTTCGGGCTCCGGCGCGGCCTCTGCCACGGGTTCGGGGGCGGGCGCTTCGGCGGCCGGCTCTTCGGCCACGACCGGTGCATCCGCCTCGGCCGCGGCGGCCGCAGCCGCTGCATCGGCCGCCGCTGCATCGGCGCCTGCGTTACCTTCAGCCGCAGCGTCAGGCAGTGGCACGGCATCCGTGGCCGTCTCCCCGTCCGCCTGCGCCAGCCGCACGGGTGCGGGCAGATCGGCCTCGGACCTCGGTGCGCCGTAAAGCTTGCCATCCGCCGGCACCAGCCTGCCTTCGCCGTTCACGCGCTTCACCTGCTGCGGCGCGGGGGCGAGGATGAAGCTGCCGTCTTCGACCATCTGCACGGCGATGCCCTTGGGCGTGAACAGGGGCGAGCCCTCGGGGCAGGGCTTCGGCGCGTTCATCAGGCAGTTCAGGTCGTCCGCCTTCAGGCCCGCGCGGATTTCCTCGTCCAGCATCCGGGCCAGTTCCGGCATGTTGCCTGCCCGCGTCTGGGCGGTTCGGGCTGCGTCGGGGGCAGGCAGGGCCTGCGCCCCGCTTACATGCGGCAGGGCCAGGCCCAGGCCCAGGGCAAGCGCGGTGGAATTGCGGAAAAAGGTGCGAGGCATTGCGGCTCCATGTCCCGAGGCGCGGCAAGGGCGCCGCGCGGTTCCGGCCCGCAAGAGGCGGGCTGTCCGGGAATGAACCACCAAAACCCCGCCGCGTTCCCCCCACGCCTGCGTGAGGGCGGCCAAAGCCTTGTGAAAACGGCGTGATCGGGCGCGCCGCCCCAAGGCGGCGCGGCCCTTGTCAGTCCAGTTCGACCAGCAGGTCCTTGGCGTCGATCTGCTGGCCGGGCGCCACATGGACGGCCTTCACGGTGGCCTCGCGGTCGGCGTGGATGCCGGTTTCCATCTTCATCGCCTCGATGGTCAGCAGCAGGTCGCCCGCGCGGACCTTGGCCCCCGCCTGCGCCGCGACCGTCGCCACCACGCCCGGCATCGGCGCGCCGAGATGGCCGGGGTTCGCCCCGTCCGCCTTGGGCCGGGCGGCGGTCACCCCCTTTGCGCCCCGGTTCGGGACGCGCACGGTGCGGGGCTGGCCGTTCAGTTCGAAGAACACCCGGACTTCGCCCGCATCATCGGTGTCGCCGATGGTCTGCAGCCGGATCTCCAGTGTCTTGCCGGGGTCGATCTCGACGCTGATCTCCTCGCCCGGCTCCATCCCGTAGAAGAAGGCGGGCGTGGGCAGGGTGCGGACGGGGCCATAGACCTTGTGCCGTTCTGCATAGTCGCTGAAGACCTTGGGATACATCAGCCAGCCGTTGAAGTCCTCGTTGTCGAGGTCCGTGTCCAGCTTGGCCTGCACCTCGGCGCGGGCGGCATCGAGGTCCACGGAGGGCATCAGGGCGCCCGGCCGCTCGGTGATCGGCGTCTCGCCCTTCAGGACCTTCCTTTGCAGTGCCTCGGGCCAGCCGCCGGGGGGCTGGCCGAGGTTGCCGCGCATCATGTCCACGACCGAATCCGGGAAGGCGACCTCGACCGCCGGATCCTCGACCTGCGCGCGCGTCAGTCCCTGCGCCACCATCATCAGCGCCATGTCGCCCACGACCTTGGACGAAGGCGTGACCTTGACGATGTCGCCGAACATCCGGTTCACCTCGGCATAGGTCTCGGCCACCTGGTGCCAGCGGTCTTCCAGGCCCAAGGATCGCGCCTGTGCCTTGAGGTTGGTGAACTGCCCGCCCGGCATCTCGTGCAGATAAACCTCGGAGGCCGGGGCGCGCGAACCCGCCTCGAAGGCGCAATACTGGTCGCGCACCCGTTCCCAGTAGTTCGAGATTTCCCGGATCGCGCTGATATCCAGACCGGTGTCGCGGTCCGTCCCGTCCAGCGCCTCGACGATCGAGCCGAGGCAGGGCTGCGAGGTGCCGCCCGAGAAGGCGTCCATGGCCGCGTCCACGATGGCCACGCCCGATTCCGCCGCCGCCAGCACCGTGGCGCCCGCGATGCCGCTGGTGTCATGGGTGTGGAAGTGGATCGGCAGGCCGACCTCTTCGCGCAGCGCCCTGAACAGCACCCGCGCGGCGGCAGGTTTCAGCAGCCCCGCCATGTCCTTGACGCCGAGGATATGGGCCCCCGCGTCCCGCAGCTGCCGCCCCATGTCGACGTAATAGGCGAGGTCATACTTGGACCGATCCGGGTCCATCAGGTCGCCGGTGTAGCAGATCGCGGCTTCGCAGAGCTTGCCCGAACCCACCACGGCGTCCATCGCCACCCGCATGTTCTCGACCCAGTTGAGCGAGTCGAAGACGCGGAAGACGTCCACGCCGGACTTCGCGGCCTGCGCGACGAAGCTCTGCACGACGTTGTCGGGATAGTTGGTGTAGCCGACCCCGTTCGAGGCGCGCAGCAGCATCTGCGTCATGATGTTGGGCATGGCCGCGCGGATGTCCCGCAGCCGCTGCCAGGGGCATTCCTGCAGGAAGCGGTAGGCCACGTCGAAGGTCGCGCCGCCCCAGCATTCGACCGAGAAGAGGCCGGGCAGGTTCGCCGCGTAAGCCGGTGCCACGCGGATCATGTCGATGGACCGCATCCGCGTCGCCAGCAGCGACTGGTGCCCGTCGCGCATGGTGGTGTCCGTCAGCAGAAGCCGCTGTTGGCGGGAAAGCCAGTCCACGACGCCCTGCGGCCCCTCGCGGTCCAGAAGCTGCCGCGTGCCCTCGGGCGGCTCCTGCCGCGGGGCAGGGGCGACGGGCAGCTTCGCCTCGGCGGGGCGCGGGCGGCCCTTGGTTTCGGGGTGCCCGTTCACGCTGATGTCGGCGAGATAGGTCAGGATCTTCGTCGCCCGGTCCTGCCGGGGCGAGAAGTCGAACAGCTCGGGCGTCGTGTCGATGAACTTGGTCGTCGCCTGGTCGGACAGGAAGACCGGGTGCTTCAGCAGGTTGATGACGAAGTCGATGTTGGTCGAAACGCCCCGCACCCGGAACTCGCGCAGCGCCCGGTCCATGCGGCGGATCGCGGCCTCGGGCGTCTGCGCCCAAGCGGTGACCTTGACCAGCAGCGAATCGTAATAGCGGGTGATGACCGCGCCGGCATAGGCCGTGCCGCCGTCCAGCCGGATGCCGTTGCCGGTGGCCGAGCGATAGGCGGTGATGCGGCCATAGTCGGGGATGAAGTTGTTCTGTGGGTCCTCGGTCGTCACGCGGCACTGGATCGCGTGGCCGGAGAGCGTCACGTCCCCTTGCGAGGCCATGCCGGTCGCCTCGGCCAAGGTCGCGCCTTCGGCGATGCGGATCTGGGCCTGCACGATGTCGATGCCGGTGACCTCCTCGGTCACCGTATGCTCGACCTGGACGCGGGGGTTCACCTCGATGAAGTAGAACTGCTGCGAGTCCATATCCATCAGGAACTCGACCGTGCCCGCGTTGCGGTAGCCAACGGCCTGCCCGATCTTCAGCGCCAGCCCGCAGACCTCGGCCCGCTGTTCGGCGGTGAGGTAGGGCGCCGGCGCGCGTTCCACGACCTTCTGGTTGCGGCGCTGCACCGTGCAGTCGCGCTCATAGAGGTGGTAGAGCCCGCCGTGGCCGTCACCCAGCAGCTGCACCTCGACGTGGCGGGCGCGGAGGATCATCTTTTCCAGATAGCCCTCGCCGTTGCCGAAGGCGGCCTCGGCCTCGCGTCGGCCCTCGCGCACCTTCTCGGCCAGTTCGGCCGCCGACTGGATCGGACGCATCCCCCGTCCGCCGCCACCCCAACTGGCCTTCAGCATCAGCGGATAGCCGATTTCTTCCGCCTGCCGCGCCACCTCGGCCATGTCGTCGCCCAGGACCTCGGTCGCGGGGATCACCGGCACGCCCGCCTGTATCGCCACGCGCCGGGCCGAAGCCTTGTCGCCTAAGGCCCGCATCGTCTCGGCCGTTGGCCCGATGAAGGCGATGCCGGCGGCGGTGCAGGCGTCCACGAAGTCGGGGTTTTCCGACAGCAGCCCATAGCCCGGATGGATCGCATCCGCGCCCGAGGCTTTCGCGACCCGGATGATCTCGGGGATCGACAGGTAGGCCGCGACCGGCCCCAGCCCCTCGCCGATGCGGTAGGCTTCGTCCGCCTTGAAGCGGTGGAGGCTCAGCTTGTCCTCCTCGGCATAGACCGCGACCGTCCGCTTGCCCATCTCGTTGGCCGCCCGCAGCACGCGGATCGCGATTTCGCCGCGGTTCGCCACAAGGATCTTCTGGAACATCTGCACCCCCGGAGGATTTGGGGCGAACCTTTCAGCAGGCGTCCGGCGAGTGCAAGCGCGACGATGGGCTCAGCGCCGCGCGGCGAAGAAATGGCGCAGAAGCTCGGCCGCGGGTTCGGCAGCGATGCCCTCGTAGACCTCGGGACGGTGGTGGCATTGCGGATGGTCGAAGACCCGCGCGCCGTGCGCGACACCCCCCATGCGCGGGTCGGCGGCGCCGTAATACAGCACGGCGATCCGCGCGGCGGAAATGGCGGCGGCGCACATGGGGCAGGGTTCGAGCGTGACCCACAGCCGGTGGCCGGGCAGGCGTTCCGATCCGGCCGCCGCACAGGCCGCGCGGATGGTGAGGATCTCGGCATGGGCCGTGGGGTCTGACAACTCGCGCGTGCGGTTTCCCGCTGCGGCGACGACCCGGCCCGCCGGGTCGGTCAGGACGGCGCCGACAGGCACCTCGCCCCGGTCGGCGGCGGCGCGGGCTTCGCTCAGGGCGGCATCCATGTGGCTGCGGAACATGGGGCGGGGATGCCGTGACGCGGGTCCGGGCGCAAGAACCGCTTTCACCCGAGCAGCGTTGGGTCTAGACCCGGCGCCTTGCCGCCACACCACCGCAGCGATGCGCAGGAGATCGCAATGACCGACGCTGACACCCCCCGCAACGAAGACGACGAAGCCCTGCCGCCCGTCGAGGGCGTCGAGCAGGAGGACGACGACGAGATCGAGCTTGCCGCCGAGGACAAGGCGGACGAGCGCCACGACGACGACGACGACGACGACGACGACGTGCCCGAGACGCCGGCCGAGCCCGCGAAGGCCGGCGCGGCGAAGAAATCCGCGCCTGCTCAGTCCTCGGGCGGCGAGCGCATCGCCAAGATCATGGCCCGCGCGGGCGTGGCCAGCCGGCGCGAGGCCGAGCGGATGATCGTGGAAGGCCGCGTCACCGTGAACGGGAAAAAGATCTCCAGCCCCGCGCTGGACGTGCTGCCCGCCGACAAGGTGACGGTGGACGGCAAGCCGATGGAGGCCGCGCAGGAAACGCGGCTCTGGCTTTATTACAAGCCGGTCGGACTCGTGACCTCGGAATCGGACGAGAAGGGCCGCCAGACTGTCTTCGACGCCCTGCCGCGCGAACTGCCGCGGGTGATGAGCGTGGGGCGGCTCGATCTCAATTCCGAGGGCCTGCTGCTGCTGACCAACGACGGAGAGCTGAAGCGGCGGCTGGAATTGCCCTCGACCGGCTGGCTGCGCCGCTATCGCGTCCGCGTGAATGGTCAGCCGAACGACCTGACCTTCGATCCCCTGCGCCGCGGCGCCACCATCGAGGGCGAGGAATTTGCGCCCATGGAGATCAAGCTCGACAGCCAGCAGGGCGCGAACGCCTGGCTGACCGTCGGCATCCGCGAGGGCAAGAACCGCGAGATCCGCCGCGCGATGGCCCATGTCGGGCTGATCGTGAACCGGCTGATCCGCATCGGCTACGGTCCCTTCAAGCTGACGGGGATGGAGGAGAACGAGGTCCGCGAGGTCAAGCGCCGCGTGCTGCGCGACCAGCTCGGCGGGCTGCTGACCGGCGAAACGGACGAGGCGCCTCGCGCCGCAAGCCGTGGCCGCCCGGATGCTCCGCGAGGGCCGCGCCGCGAGGGCGATATGGGCGAACGCAAGCCGCGCGCCCCGCGCCGTGACGCCGAGGCCGGTGACCGCAAGCCATGGTCCTCGCGGCCCGAGGGTGCCGAACGCAAGCCCCGCACGCCGCGCCGCGACAGCGAGGGTGGTGAGCGCAGGTCCTGGTCCCCGCGGCCCGAGGGCGACAATGCCGAGCGCAAGCCGAGAGCGCCCCGGCGCGACGGCGAAGGGGCGGATCGCAAGCCCTGGGCCGCCCGTTCGGGCGAGGCCCGGCCTCCACGGGGCGAGGGCTTCGAGCGCAAGCCGCGCCGCGAGGGGGGCGACTTCGACCGCAAGCCGCGCGAGGGCGGATACGAGCGTGGCCCCAAGACCGGCGGGTTCGACCGCAAGCCCGCGGGCCCCGGCCGTGCCGAGGGCGGACGCTTCGGTGACCGCGAGCGCGGCCTCCGTCCGGCCGAGGGCGGGTTCGAGCGGAAGGGCCCCGGCCGCCGCACCGAGGGGGAAAACCGCCCCCGTGGTCCGCGCGCCGATGGTGCGGGACAGCGTCCTGACCGTGCGCGCAGCGAGGGCGGCCCGCGCGGCGAGCGCAAGCCTTGGGCCCAGCGCGAGCAGCGCGACGGCGACCGCCCGGCCCGGCCGCCGCGCGAGGGTGCCCCGCGCGGCCCCCGGCGCGGCGAGGACGAGGGGTTCGCGCGCAAGCCGCGCAGCCTGCGCCCCGACCGTCCGCAGGGCGAGGGCGGGCGCCCTGACCGGGCCGATCGTGGTCCCCGTCCCGGCGGACCGGCACAAGGCGGCCGTCCCCGGCAAGGCGGTGCGGGACCGGGCAAGCCTCGGGGCGGTGCGCCGACCGGGCGCGGGCCGGGGAGCAAGCCCGACGGCCGGCCCAGGGGTCCGCGCGGCCCCGACCGGGGTTGAGAGGGTCTTCAGACCCTTGCCGCGACCCGTTCAGGACCACGGGTCGCGCCTTTTCGGCAGGGCAATGATTCGCCTTGTCGTTGAATTGCCTCCGCCGGAATCGCCAAGGCCAGTGATCCGTTTCGGGCAGTTCTCAGTTGGTTCCCCAACTTTCCGGAACAAACGGAAAATGCGCGGTTTTCTGCCTGCAAAGGCAATATTGATGCAGATGAGCCACAGCCTTCCGGGGCTGTCCGCGCAGTGAGGAACCAGGGGCGAAAGCGGGTGTTGGCCAAAAAGCAACAGTACCCGCTGACCCGCAGCGAAACCGGCTGTTAGCCGCTTTTCAATATCGGGCCTTTGTGTAACTGTCGCCTCGATGCTGTCGGGAAACCGGCAGACTTCAAAAGAGTACGGAGCATGATCATGACCAAATTCGCTACCTTCGCCGCGGCCCTTGGCCTGTCGGCTTCGTCGGCTCTCGCCGGCGGCTACGTCGCCCCGGTCGTCGACGTCGAGCCCGTCGTCGTCGACACCCGTCCGGCGTCGACCAACGCCGGTCTCGTCGTCCCCGCCCTGCTGCTGCTGGGCGTCATCGCTGCCGTCGCTTCGGACGACGACGATGATGATGACGACGACGACACCACCAACTGATCTTTTCGGATCGGTACCGATCAGGGGCCAGTCTTCGGACTGGCCCCTTTTCGTTGGAGCGGCCCGACAGGGCGAACCGGATATCGGGAAAGGAAAAAGGCCCGCCGGATGGCGAGCCTTCCATAGTCGGACATCCGGCGCCCGTCAGTTCCGCAGGACCTGGATGGTCGCATAGCCCAGGCCCGGCCCGATCCACTGCCGCGACACGCCCGCCGAGGGCAGGTAGCTGTTCTGGAAGGACAGCCCGTGACCCTCGCAGTTCTCGACCATGACGCCGGCCCGTGGGCCGGGGCTCACCTGGCAGGTGAAGTCAATTGGCCGTTCCAGCCCGTCGCCGCTGTAGTAGCGCATCACCCGCTTCGCGTTCCCCGAGCGGCCCGCCTGGACCAGCGCGGCGGTCGGGGCGGCCTCGGCAACCGACAGGTCGCGGCCAAGCCCGCGCGTCCCCGTCACCATGAAGCCGCGCATGATCACGGCCTGCTCGTTCGGGGTCATGTAGGTCCGCATGCCCCCGTTCTGGCCCGTCATGGCCATCACCTGGGTCGTGCCGGACTGTTCCAGTCCCACCATGATCAGCGGACCCGGATTGGCGGCCAGGGCCGCGGCCGCCATCTCATCGGGGCTGCGCGCGGGGGCGGGGGTGCCTTGGCTGCGCCGCTCGGTCACGATCTGGCCCAGCGCCGCACGCGCGATCCCGAAGGGCGAGGCCGAGGGCTCGGCCTCGTCGGCGCCGTTGCGGCTGGAACAGCCCGCCGCCAAGGCCACAAGGGTCAGAGCGGACACCAGCTTCAGCATGGACCTGTTCATCGCCAGAATTTCCCCCAACCGTCATACATCTTGGTCGAATGGCTATCGCGGATCGTCTCGTACAGCCGGTCATCGACGCGCACCCGCCGCCCGCCGTCGCGGTTGAGCGAGCTGATCGTGCCGCCCACCGTCCGCTTGGACGGCATCCCCGTGGCCCAGGCCAGCGGGATCTTGATCTCGATGCCCTTGTCGAACGAGCCTTCGCCGTATTCCTCGGCGGACAGGTCGGTCTTGGTGGCATAGGCCCCGACCGACCAGCCGCTGGCGAATTCGCGCGTCAGGGTCACGGTCGCGCCGTCGTCGCCCGCCAGGTAGCGGCCCACGTCCAGCTGGCCCACGAAGCCGCCGCCGAATTCGTAATAGGCGGACACGTGACCCGTGGTGACCTCGTAGTCCAGGAACTCGAAGGCGTCCTCGTAGTCGCGCTTGCGGACGCGGTTGATCTCGGCCCCCAGCGCCAGGCGCGAGTTCACAGGCTTCCACAGCACCTCGCCCGAGACGCCGCCATACATGTTTTCCAGAAGGCCGACCGTCACGCGGGTATAGACCGTTTGCGTCGGATGGGCGTTCCAGTTCAGCGTCAGTTCGGGCACCCGCAGCTTGTCGTTGCCCGAATACATCCGCCCGTCCGAGCGGACGCGGTAGACGCCGTTGTTGCCCTCGGCGATCTGCTCGTCGGACAGGGCCAGGTATTCCTCGACCGAAAGGTCGCCGGGCGCCTCCTGCTCGGCATTGCCGAACAGGCGCTGGCGGACGGTGCCCTTCAGGGTCAGGCCGGGCACCAGTTCGTAGCTGGCCGAAACGGCGGCGCCGACCTCGTAGCGGAAGGGCTCGTCGGGGTCGAAGAGGCCCGTGGAGAGATAGGGCCGCAGTCCCCACTGGAAGCGTGGCGTCACCTCGGGGTTGCGGACCAGCCCGGCGGGGCGCGGATCGGCGTCGGTCAGGACGGCCACGCTGGCGATCTGCCCGGCCTCGGTGTTTTCCAGCCGCTCGACATCCGACCGGCGCATGGTGACCGAGGACACGGGCATCCCGCCTTCGACCGAGGTCACGACCAGCGTTTCCACGGACGGCGGCAGGGCGCGGGTCATCAGCCGCGCGGTGCGGCCCACGGCCTCGGCCTGCTGGATGTAACGGTTGTTGCGGATGCGGACCTCGGCGCGATTGGAGGTCAGCACCATGGACTCGAGCGTCTGGCCTTCCTTGCGCAGCGCGTCGCCCAGGGCCTTCTGGATCGCGGGCTGCGCGGTCGGGTCCTGCGCCCAGGCGCCGGACCAGCCGTCGGGGTCCGCCGCCACGGCTGCGCGCGGGCGCACGGGCGCGGGGCCCTTTTCCAGCCCCGAGGGGAAGGGCGCGCGGCGCGGGTTCAGCGTCATGCTGGCCTGGATGCCGAAATGCTTGCCCCCCAGCACATAGGCGCCGATCTGGTAGTTCGGCCCCATCTGGTAACTGAGCCCGAGGTTGACGTTGTTGGACAGCGGCTCCTCGTCACTGAGCCAGGCGGTGCGGGCGCAGTTGTCGGCGTCGCCCGTTTCGCAGGCGTAGTCGTCGCCGGAATATTCGGCCAGCAGCGTCAGCTTGTCCGTGGCCTTCCACTGGAGGTTGATGAAAGGCGCGGCCTCGCCTCGGAACCACTGGTCAGTGTTCAGCGAGCCGCCTTCCTCCTCGTCAGGCGCCCCCCGGTCGTCGATCAGCGAGCCGATGCCGCCGGAACTGGCCAGCCGCCCCCAGCCAAGACCCGCCGAGACGCGCAGGCGCGGCGACAGCGTCTTGGTGGCGACCACGTATTCCGAGGCATAGAAGCCCGTCCCGATCGCATCCTGCAGGCCGACTGCGACCGAGGGCCGCCAGCCGCCCAGGGATTCGTCCAGCAGCGACACGCGGATGTCGAACGAGCGGTCGCGGACATAGCCGCGGTCTTCCTCGGTGCTGTCGAACTTGCCATAGCGCAGCACGGCCGTGACGCGCGGCAGGATCTGGAAGCTGAGGCCGGTGCTGTTGCCCAGCTCGGTATAGCCCAGCACCGCGCCCAGGGTCGCGTCGGGCATCATCTCGGCCGTGGGCGTGTCGATCACGCCGGGCAGGCCATAGCGGTTCGTCACCGTCCCGATCATGGGATCGGCGAAGCCCGCGCCGGCCGGGACCAGCGCCGCCGCAACTGGCAGCGCCGTGGCCAGCAGGCGGCGGGTCAGAGGGGTCAGGCGGGCTTTCGTCATGCGAACTGTCCTTTCGCGGGCGGAACCGGGGCGCAAGGGCCGCCGGGTCTTCCTGTGCCGGTGGCGGCGCGGCGCCGGGTCGTCATGGCGCGGGCCGCGTCGCCGCCCGCTGCCGTTGTCATGCCCTGGGCGGTCGAGTCGAAGCCGGAGCCGCGGGCGTGGCCGCAGCTGCGGCCGGGGCGGCGCAGCCCGGCAGGGTCCTGCCGCTGGCGCGGACGGTCGCGGTCAGCGGCTGGCCGCCGCAATCCTGCGCGTTCACCCGCAGCACGAAGGGCTGGCCGCCCAGCACGCCGATATATTCGAGGCCGCCCGAATAGGGGATGCGGCGCACGGTGATGTTCGCCGCTTTCCCGCCCGCCGGCTCGAAGCGCGCGGTGGTGCCCTTGACGCTGGCGGCCCAGCCCTCGCCCGCGGCGGTCAGGTCGGTGACGGCCAGGGTCTCGGCGTCGGCGGTGGCGACCTTGGCGGTCTTGCCTTCGATCTCGAGCGGCTGGACGGTCGGCGAGGCGCCGGTCGGTTCGGGGATGGTCGGAACGGCCGGCGTGGCCGGGGCGGCGGCCACCGGCTCGGGCTTGTCCCAGGGCATCCGCAGGTTCTGCATGTTCTGCATGGCCTGGCTGTCGCATCCGGCCAGCGCGAGCGGCAGCGCCAGCAGGGCAAAGCGCAACGTCATGTTGTTTTTCCTGTCCCAGGTCGTTCTTTTGCTGTCAGCCTTAGACAGCGCGCCCCTTCGTGACAAGCATTCCCGGTGGCCGGGGACCCGCCTGCGGCGCGGATTCGCCGTCAGCAGTTGGGAACGTTGACCGCGAGGCCCCCCAGCGAGGTTTCCTTGTATTTCTCGCTCATGTCGCGGCCGGTCTGGCGCATGGTCTCGATGGCGGCGTCCAGCGGCACGAAATGCTTGCCGTCGCCGCGCAGGGACAGGCTGGCGGCGCTGACGGCCTTGATCGCGCCCAGGCCGTTCCTTTCGATGCAGGGAACCTGCACCAGCCCGGCGACAGGATCGCAGGTCATCCCGAGGTGATGTTCCAGCGCGATCTCGGCCGCGTTTTCCACCTGCTCGGGCGTGCCGCCCAGGACGGCCGCCAGCCCCGCCGCCGCCATGGCGCTGGCGGACCCGACCTCGGCCTGGCAACCGGCCTCGGCCCCCGAGATCGAGGCGTTGTGCTTGACCAGCCCGCCGATGGCGGAGGCGGTCAGAAGAAAGGTGCCGATGTCGCGCTCGGACGCGCCGGGGACGTGGTCCAGCCAGTAGCGGATCACGGCGGGCACCACGCCCGCAGCCCCGTTGGTCGGGGCGGTGACCACCTGCCCGCCGGCCGCGTTCTCCTCGTTCACGGCCATCGCATAGGCCGACATCCAGTCGTTGATGACATGGGGCGCGGTCAGGTTCTGCCCGCGTTCGGCCAGCAGCGCCTGGTGGATGGCGGCGGCGCGGCGGCGGACCTTCAGTCCCCCCGGCAGCGTGCCTTCGGCCGCAAGCCCCCGGTCCATGCAGTCGCGCATCACCTGCCAGATGCGGGCCAGCCCGTCGCGGATCTGGATGTCGCTGCGGTAGACGCGTTCATTCGCCAGCTTCATCTGGGCGATGGACAGGCCCGACTGCGCCGCCATCTCCAGCATCCGGGCGGCGGTGGCGAAGGGATAGGGCACGCTGGATGCCGCATCGCTGCGCCGGTCGGAGGCGCGGTCCTCCAGCTCTCCTTCCGTCAGCACGAAGCCACCGCCGATCGAGTAATAGGTTTCACGCAGGATCACGTCGCCCTGCGCGTCGGTCGCCATCAGGATCATGCCGTTGGCATGGCCGGGCAGGGGGCGGTCGAAGTCGAAGATCAGGTCGCGCTCGGGGTCGAAGCGCAGGTCCCCCAGGCCCTCGGGGTGCAGCAGGCGCGTCTGGCGGTTCTGCTCCAGCGCGGCGTCGGCGGCTTCGCGATCCATCGTCTCGGGGGTGAAGCCCGCAAGGCCCAGGATCGTCGCCCGGTCGGTCGCATGGCCCTTGCCGGTGAAGGCGAGGCTGCCGTGCAGGCTGGCCCGCAGCCCTTGGGCGCGGAAGGGCGCGGCGCGCAGCAGGTCCAGGAAGCGCGCCCCCGCGACCATCGGCCCCATCGTGTGCGACGAGGACGGCCCGACGCCCACCTTGAAGAGATCGAAGACCGACAGGAACATGGCAGCGCCTTCCCCTTGCGAAACCCGGGGCAAGGTAGGTGCCCTGCCGCCTGCGCGCCAGCCCTCGCGCATTTGCAATCTGCCTGAATTTTGTGCATATCGGCTGCCTGCGAGGCAGTTGCCCGGCGCCGTTGTTTCCTGCCCCGAGGTCATGCCGCCTGCCCGCTTTCCGATCCCCGGCTGCAAGGTCAACTGAGCCCATGACGACGAACCCCATCCGCCTTGGCGACGCGCTGCTGGACCCTCCGGTCTTCCTGGCCCCGATGGCCGGAATCACCGACCTGCCGTTCCGTCGCGCGGTGGCGCGGCACGGGGCGGGGCTGGTGGTCAGCGAGATGGTCGCCTCGACCGAGATGGTGACGCCGCGCCCGTCTACCCGCGCGGCCGTCCGCGCCAAGGCGATGGTCGAGGAAAACGGCGTCCCCGTCAGCGTGCAGATCGCCGGGCGAGAGCCGGGGCCGATGGCGGAAACTGCGCGGATCGTGGCCGACATGGGCGCGGGGATCATCGACATCAACATGGGCTGCCCCGCGCGCAAGGTGACGGGCGGGCTGTCGGGTGCCGCCCTGATGCGCGAGCCCGACCGGGCGCTGTCCCTGATCGAGGCGGTCGTGGGCGCCGTCCCCGACCTGCCCGTGACGCTGAAGATGCGGCTCGGCTGGGACGCCGATTGCCTGAACGCGCCCGACCTCGCCTGCCGCGCGCGGGACGCAGGGATACGGATGATCGCCGTCCACGGGCGGACGCGGGCGCAGTTCTATACGGGTTCTGCCGACTGGGCCGCGATCCGCGCGGTGCGCGAGGCGGTGCCGGACTTGGCCCTGGTCGCCAATGGCGACGTGGTGGATGCCGCATCGGCCACCCGCGCGCGCGAATTGTCTGGGGCGGATGCGGTGATGGTCGGGCGCGGGGCACAGGGCGCGCCCTGGCGGCTGGCGCAGATCGCCGCCGCCAACCACGGCGCGCCCGCCCCGCAGGTGCCGCAAGGCGCGGCGCTGGCGGATGCGGTAGCGGACCACCACGCCGACATCCTGTCGCATTACGGCCGCGAGCTGGGGATGCGCGTCGCGCGCAAGCACCTCGGCTGGTATGCCGAGGCCGCGGACCTTCCCGACCTCGCCGCCGCCCGCGCCGCCCTGATGGCCGCCGCTACGCCCGAGGCGGCGCTGATCGCGATCCGCGCCGTCTTTTCCGGTGCGGGCGAAAAGGCGCGGGCCGCATGACGGGGACCTTCCTTCCCGCCGATCCCGGCGCCGTGCTGGCCGCGCTGCCCGCGCCGGTCGCCACCTTCGACGCCAAGGGACGGTGGAGCGGGCTGAACGAGGCCGCCGAGCTGTGGCTGAACCTGTCGGAACGCGGCGTGACCGGCCTGTCCGCCGACGACCCCGCCCTGATCGCCCGCCTGCGGGTCGAACCCGAACTCGGGCCGCTGGTCGCGCAGGCGGCGCAGGCGGGCGAGTCCGTCCTGCACCCCCGCGTCCGCTTCGAGATCAGCGACCGTGCGGGCCGCTGGACCGCTCGCCGTGCGGGGCTGGACCTCGCACCCTTGCCCGACGGGGGCGTGGTCGCCCTGATCCGCCCCGAGCCCGAGGCCGAGGTGGACGCCTCGCCCCGCCGCGCGGCCCGCAGCGCCATCGGCATGGCCGAGATGCTGGCCCACGAGATCAAGAACCCGCTGGCGGGCATCCGGGGCGCCGCGCAGCTTCTGTCCGAGGGCCTTGGCCCCGAGGACCGGGAACTGACCGACCTGATCGTCGCCGAAAGCCGCCGCATCGTGGCCCTGCTGGAGGAGGTCGAGCGTTTCGGCGACACCACCCTGCCGCAGCTTCGGCCCGTGAACATCCACGATATCCTCGACCGCGCCTGCCGCAGCATGGCGCTGGGCGGGACCGCGCCCCGGATCGTCGCGGACTATGACCCCTCGCTGCCGCCCGCGCTGGTCGATCCGGGGCGCATCATGCAGGTCGTGCTGAACCTGCTGCGCAACGCCTCGGAGGCCTTGGGGCGCGAGCCGCGCGGCCCGGACGATCCGCGCGGGCCACCGCTGATCCGGCTGCGCACCGCCTATGACCGCGACGTGCGCGGGCCCGAAGGCACGCCCCTGGCCCTGCAGGTCGAGGTCGAGGACAACGGTCCCGGCATCCCCGAGGCCATCGCCGACCAGATCTTCGAGCCCTTCGTGTCGGGACGCGAGAACGGCACGGGCCTTGGGCTGGCGCTGGTCGGCAAGATCGTGACCGAGCACGGGGGGCTGATCCGCGCGGACAGCCGCCCCGGCCGCACCCTGTTTCGCGTATCCCTGCCGCTTGCAGGAAAAGGAGCTGCCCCATGGACGGAACCGTACTGATCGCGGACGACGACCGCACCATCCGCACCGTGCTGACCCAGGCGCTGACGCGGGCAGGCTGCCGCGTCCATGCGACGGGCAGCCTGGGCCAGCTGATGCGCTGGGTCGAGGACGGAACGGGCGACCTGGTCGTGACGGACGTGATGATGCCCGACGGCAACGGGCTGGACATGATCCCCGGCATCTCGCGCGCCCGGCCCGATCTGCCGGTGATCGTGATCTCGGCGCAGAACTCGATCGTGACGGCGATCCGGGCAACGGAAGCGGCGGTCTTCGACTACCTGCCCAAACCCTTCGACCTGCCCGACCTGATGGGCCGCGTCCGTGCCGGGCTGGAACGCCGCATCCGCCGCGAGCCCGCGCCTGCCGCCGCCTCTGCGCCGGTCGTGCCCGAGGGCGTGTCCCTGATCGGCCATACGCCCGTCATGCAGGGGCTGTTCCGCAGCGTGGCGCGCATCGTCAACACCGACCTGCCCGTGATCGTGGCCGGAGAGCCGGGGACCGGCCGCAGCACGCTGGCGCAGGCGCTGCACGACCTGGGCGACCGCCGCGACGGGCCGCTGGTGCGGCTGGGCGCCTCGGAAACGCCCGAAACGCTCGGGCCGCGGCTGGCGCAGGCCCAGGGCGGCACGCTGATCCTGGAAGACCCGGCGGGGATGGAGCCTGCGGTCCAGGCCCGCCTGGCCAGCCTGATCGAGGCCGCCGAAAGCGGGCCCGACCGCGCCCGCGCGCCGCGCCTGGTGGCGACGACCGGGCCCGACCCTGAGGGAGATTCGGCTAGCGGGCAGCTGAGGCCCGACCTGTACTATCGGCTGGCCGGGATGGTGCTGACCGTGCCGCCGCTGCGGTCGCGGCTGGATGATCTGCCGGCGCTGGTGCGGCTGATGCTGGACCGCGCCGCGGGGCAGGGCGGCATGGCCACCCTGTCGGACGCCGCGCTGGACGCCCTGCGCACCTATCCCTTCCCCGGCAACCTGCGGGAACTGGACAACCTGCTGCGCCGCCTGGCCCTGACCGCCCCCGGCCCCCGGATCGAGGCCGAGGATGTGGCCGCCGCTCTGCCCGTGCCCAACGCCCCCCGCACGGGGGCGCCGCGCATCGACCCCTCGCGTCCGCTCTCCGAAGCTGTCGAGCAGCATCTGCAGCGCTATTTCGACCTGCATGGCGACCAGCTTCCCCCGCCGGGCCTTTACGACCGTGTGCTGCGGGAAGTTGAGCGTCCCCTGATCCAGATCGCGCTGGACGCGTGCAACGGAAACCAGCTGCGCTGCGCCGATCTTCTGCAGATCAACCGGAACACGCTTCGCAAGAAAGTGAACGACCTGAATATCGAGGTGACACGCCGCCGCCGCCTGATGTAAAACGGTCACAGCGACACAGGGTCACGTAACGCCTGTGCAACAAGAACGCCGCGACAACAGCGGCGGACCGAGGGCGAGGCAGTCAAGGTGGCACACGCAATCGCGGCGCGACCCTGGGAACGTCTGGCGCGTCTGCGCCGGAAGCGGCGCGTGCGCAACGCGGCCACGCTGTTCATGGCCGTCCTGGGGCCGGTGCTGGCGGTTGCGACCTATGTCGTCATGGGGCCGCTCAGCCAGCAGACGGCCAGCACGGGGCTGCGGCTCGTCTTTCTGGCCGACCTCATCTACATCCTGCTGCTGACGGGGCTGGTCGGCGCGCGCATGGCCGCAATCCTGACCGCCCGCAAGTCCGCCGCCGCCGGGTCGCGCCTGCACATGCGGCTGGTGGGCGTCTTCACCGCGCTGGCGCTGTTTCCGACCGTGCTGGTCGCGCTGTTCGCCGGGCTGACGGTCAACATCGGCCTTGAAGGCTGGTTTTCCGGCCGGGTGCAGCAGGTGGTCGCGACCTCGCTGTCGGCGGCCGAGGCCTATCAGGACGAACACCGCCGCGACCTGACCGAGGACGCCCGGCTTCTCGCCCGCGTGCTGGACGAGGCCGCCCGCGCCGCGCCCTTCCTGGACGACGGCACCGTCCGCACCGTGCTGACCGAGGGGCAGGGGCTGATCCAGCGGGGCCTGCGCGAGGCTTACGTGATCGACGCGACCGGCGCGATCCGCGCGCGCGGCGACCGCAGCTATCGCTTCTGGTACGAAGAGCCGACCGAGGCGCAGTTCCGCGCCGTGGACGCCGACGGCATGCTGCTGGTCGAGGACTGGCAGAGCAACGAGTTCCGCGCCCTGGTCCGGCTGGAGCGTTTGCCGGGCCGCTATCTTTACGTTACCCGCGACGTGGACGGCGACCTTCTGGGCCTTCTGGACGACACCCGCGCCACGGTCGGCGAATACCAGCAGCTTGAACGCACCCGCAGCCGGGTGCTGTTCGAGTTCTCGCTGCTGTATCTCGGCTTTGCGCTGCTGCTGGTGGCGGGGGCGATCTGGCTGGGTCTGTGGTTCGCGGAACGGCTGGCCCGTCCCATCGGGCGGCTGGCGGCGGCCTCGGAACAGGTGGGCGAGGGGAACCTGGATGTGCAGGTTCCTGAACCCGACACGGGCGACGAGATCCAGACCTTGGGCCAGAGCTTCAACCGCATGACCCAGGCGCTCAAGCAGCAGCGGCTCGAGCTGGTGGACAGCTACCGCGCCACCGACGAACAGCGGCGGCTTTTCGACAGCGTGCTGACCTCGGTCACGGCGGGGGTGATCGGGCTGGGGCATGACGGGCGGATCGACTTCGTCAACCGCTCGGCCCTGCGGCTTCTGGGGCTGGACCCGACGGCGACGGACGACATGCCGCTGCTGGACGTGGTGCCGGAGTTTGGCTCGCTGTTCGCGCGCCTGCAGGGGTCGGTTGCGGACAGCGTGCAGGACGAGGTGCGGCTGCAGCGCGACGGGCGCATCGAAAGTCTGCTGGTGCGCATGGCCGCGCGGCAGGCCGAGGACGGGACCGTCGCGGGATATGTGATCGCCTTCGACGACGTGACCGAACTGGTGACGGCCCAGCGCATGGCCGCCTGGGGTGACGTGGCCCGCCGCGTGGCCCATGAGATCAAGAACCCCCTGACCCCGATCCAGCTTTCGGCCGAGCGCATCCGGCGCAAGTTCGGCAAGCTGGCGGGTTCGGACGAGGACCGCGAGGCGCTGGCCCAATACACCGACGTCATCATCCGCCAGACCAATGACCTGCGCCGGATCGTGGACGAGTTCAGCCGCTTTGCCAGGATGCCCGAGCCAGACCGCGCGGAAACCGACATCGCCGCCCTGCTGCGCGAGGCGGTTGTGCTGCAGAAGGACGCGATCGCGGGCGGCGTTGCGGCGCATATCCCCGACGAGCCGGTGATCGTGGACTGCGACCCCGGCATGATGGGGCAGGTCTTCACCAACCTGCTGAAGAACGCGGGCGAAGCCCTGCGCGACCGTCCGGCAGGCGACTGGATGCCCCGCGCCGAGGTCGTGCTGGAAGCGCGTCCCGACGCGGTCACGATCCGCATCTGCGACAACGGCGTGGGCCTGCCCGAGGACCGCGCCCGGCTGTTCGAGCCTTATGTCACGCTGAAACGCGGCGGCACGGGGCTGGGCCTGCCCATCGTCAAGAAGATCGTCGAGGAGCATGGCGGCTCGCTGGTCCTGACCGACGCGCCCCCCGACGCCACCGGCCATCGCGGCGCGATGGCCGAAGTCAGACTGCCCCGCGAACGCCAGCCCGTCCGGCTGGCCCCATCGCGCAAACATAAACTCGAAGAGGCGACAGGCACATGAGCGACATTCTGATCGTGGACGACGAACGCGATATCCGGGAACTCATCGCCGACATCCTCGGTGACGAGGGTTTCCAGACGCGCACCGCCGCCAATGCCGACGAGGCGCTGGCCGCCATCAACGCCGAGGAGCCGGCGCTGATGATCCTGGACATCTGGCTCAAGGACAGCCGGATGGACGGGATCGACATCCTCAAGCAGGTCAAGCGCAACAACCCCTCGGTGCCGGTGGTCATCATCTCGGGGCATGGCAACATCGAGATCGCGGTCGCGGCGATCAAGCAGGGCGCCTATGACTTCATCGAGAAGCCCTTCAACATCGACCAGCTGATGGTCGTGATCACGCGGGCAATGGAAACCAGCCGGTTGCGGCGCGAGAACATGCAGCTGCGCCGGCGCGAGGTCGCGGCGGCCGAGATGCTGGGGCATTCCGCCTCGTTCCGGCGGCTGCGCGAGAACCTCGACAAGGTCGCCAAGTCGAACGGCCGCGTGATGCTGACGGGCGAGCCCGGCGCGGGCAAGGAGATGGCGGCCCGCTACATCCACGCCCACTCGCCCCGCGCCGACGCCCCCTTTGTCGCCGTCCCCTGCGCCACGATCGAGCCCGAGCGGATGGAGGAGGTCCTGTTCGGCCGCGAGTCCTCCGAACGCGGGGTCGAGCCCGGCCTGCTGGAACAGGCGCATGGAGGGGTGATCTACTTCGACGAGGTCGCGGACATGCCGCTGGGCACCCAGCCCAAGATCCTGCGCGTGCTGACAGAACAGCAGTTCCAGCGCGCGGGCGGCACCGACAAGGTGCGGGTGGACCTGCGGGTGATCTCCTCAACCAACCGCGATCTCGGCAGCGAGATCGCCGCCGGCCGTTTTCGGCAGGAACTTTACGACCGGCTGAACGTCGTGCCGGTGCAGGTTCCCAGCCTTGGCGAGCGGCGCGAGGACATCGCTGAGCTTGCCCGCCATTTCATCGAGCAGTTCCACGCAAGCCAGGCCCTGCCGCTGCGCGCCCTGCCGGACGAGACCATCGCCGCGCTGCAGGCGATGCGCTGGCCCGGCAACATCCGCCAGCTGCGCAACGTGATCGAACGTGTCCTGATCCTGGGCGAGGGCAGCGGTCCGATCCAGCCTGCGGAACTGGAGCCCCAGGGCGCGACCCCCGACAACGGCGAGGCGCTGGCTTTGGGCCCGCAGATCACGGCGCTGGCCCTGCGCGAGGCGCGCGAACTGTTCGAACGGGAATACCTGCTGGCCCAGATCAACCGCTTCGGCGGCAACATCAGCCGCACCGCGCAGTTCGTCGGCATGGAGCGCAGCGCCCTGCATCGCAAGCTCAAGTCGCTGGGAGTCGTCGGGGGGATGCGGGTCGAGGACGAGGTGATGGCCAAATAGGGCCTCTGGCGCCGCGTGGGCTGCACCGCTCCGGCGCCTCCGGCGGGGATATTTGGGGACAGAAGATGGCCAGAGCGCCTTGATTTTCTGTCTGTAGATATTTTGCGGGATCGTCGGATAGGAGGATGGGCGCGAAGCGTGCGTCCTTCACGGTCACGTTCGGGTGGCACGGGTGCGTGCAAGGCACGCACCCTACAGGCTGTTCCCAGCGGGAAGGACGTGGCAGGGGCGAGCCAGAAGCAGCGCCCCACGCCGTCTCACTCGCGGTCGTCGCGAGCCAAGGGATCCCAGCCGCCCGGCGAGGGACGCGCGGAGGTGTCGTCGTCCTCGTCGTCCTCCTCGGCTTCCGGCCGGTCGGCGCCGTCCAATGCCTCGAAGGCGGTGCGCTGGCGATGGGTCCAGAGGACGTGGAGGCGCGAGCCCTCCTCGGTCTGTTCCTCGCGTTCCACCACGCCGGCCTCATGCAGCCAGGCCCGGCGGCGGCCCTCGGCGTGGGTCAGCGTGACCACGCCCGGTTCGCGCGGTTCGTCCAGAACCTCCGCAAGGCGCTGGTCGATGGCGGCGATCAGGTCGGGCAGGCCTTCGCCGGTCAGGGCGCTGACGGCCTGAACATTGGCGCGCCGGGCGTCGGTGCGGCGCAGGGCGGCGCGGGTGTCGTCCGACAGGGCGTCGATCTTGTTCCAGACCTCGATCAGCGCCACGTCCTCGTCCACGCCCAGGCTGTCGAGGATGTCGCCGACGTCGCCCGCCTGTTCCTCGGTTTCCGGGTGGCTGATGTCGCGGACATGCAGGATCAGGTCGGCCTCCAGCACCTCCTCCAGCGTGGCGCGGAAGGCGGCGACGAGTTCGGTCGGCAGGTCCGAGATGAAGCCCACGGTGTCCGACAGGATGATCCGGCGGCCCCGCGCTTCGCCATCGGCGGAGGGCAGGTGGATCGCCCGCATCGTGGGGTCCAGCGTCGCGAACAGCATGTCCTTGGCCAGCACCTCGGCCCCGGTCAGGCGGTTGAACAGCGTGGACTTGCCCGCGTTGGTGTAGCCCACCAGCGCGACGATCGGATAGGGCACCTTGGCCCGGGCCGCACGGTGAAGTGTGCGGGTGCGGACGACCCGTTCCAACTGGCGGCGCAGGCGGACCATCTGGTCGTCGATGGCGCGGCGGTCGGCCTCGATCTGCGTTTCGCCGGGGCCGCCGACGAAGCCGAAGCCCCCGCGCTGGCGTTCGAGGTGGGTCCATGCGCGCACCAGCCGGGTGCGCTGGTAGGACAGCGCCGCGAGTTCAACCTGCAGCACGCCCTCGCGCGTCCGGGCGCGGTCGGCGAAGATCTCAAGGATCAGGCCGGTCCGGTCCAGGATCTTCACGTCCCAGTGCTTTTCCAGGTTCCGCTGCTGGACCGGACTCACGGGGCCGTCGATCAGGACCAGCTCGGCTTCCGCCGCGCGGATCGCCTCGCCCAGTTCCTCGAGCTTGCCCGAGGAGAAGAGCATCCCCGGCGAGGGGTTGCGCAGCTTGGCGACCATGCTGCCCACGACCTCGATCGCGGGCAGGGCGCGCGCCAGCGCCACTGCTTCCTCCAGCGCAAGCTCGGGCGAGCGGCGCTGGTCGCGCCGGGTGCCCAGGTCCGGGTGGACGACGAAGGCGGGCGTGCGCCGCGTTTCGGTCGACTGCGGCTCGGCCACTCAGTCCTCGCCTTCGTACAGGCTGATCGGCTGGCCCGGCATGATCGTCGAGATCGCGTGCTTGTAGACCAGCTGCGATTGTCCGTCCCGCCGCAGCAGGACGCAGAAGTTGTCGAACCAGGTGATGACGCCCTGCAGCTTGACGCCGTTGATCAGAAAGATCGTGACCGGGACCTTGGCCTTGCGGACATGGTTCAGAAACGCGTCCTGAAGGTTCTGCTTGTCGCCGGCCATGCGGGACACCTTTTCTTGTTCTTGCAGCGTTGTGTTCACATTAAGGTCACCCGCCGCAACGTGACAAGGCGCGGGCAAAAATGCGCCACAGGTGTTTCCCTTTCGCCACGCCCGGCTATTCTCCGCCGACTTGCGACAAGGAGCCGCGATGCAGTCCGTTTTCCACCTGGCCTATCACGTCACCGACCTGGACAAGGCGCGCGCCTTCTATGGCGGCACGCTCGGCTGCGCCGAGGGGCGTTCCACCGACACCTGGGTCGATTTCGACTTCTTCGGCCACCAGATCAGCCTGCACCTGGGCCAGCCCTTCGCCACCACCAACACCGGCAAGGTGGGCGATCACATGGTGCCGATGCCCCATCTGGGCGTGGTGCTGGGGATGGAGGACTGGACCACGTTGGCCGAGCGTCTGCGCGCCGCCGGCACCCGCTTCGAGCTTGAGCCGCATATCCGGTTCAAGGGAGAGCCCGGCGAGCAGGGGACGATGTTCTTCCGCGACCCGTCCGGCAACCCGATCGAGGTCAAGGGCTTCGCCGACACGGCGGGCATCTTCGCCCGCTAGCGCCTCCAGGCGCCGGGCGTCAGCAGGGCGAGGATCGCCAGCATCTCCAGCCGCCCGGCCACCATCGCGGCGGCCAGCACCGCCTTGGTGAAGGGGGCAAGCCCCGCCCATCCCTGCCAGGGCGCACCCGCGATCCCGGCGCTGCCCTCGAAGACGGGGGTCAGGGGGATCGCCTCGGCCAGTTGCCCGGTGTTGGTCAGTGCGGCCACGCTGAGGATCGTCGCCGTCTCGAAGGACACGGGGCGCAGCGACACCAGCGCGATGGTCGCCACGATGGCCAGGGCAAAGACCATGAAGAAAATGAAGGACAGGTAGGCCCCCGGTCCCCTGAGCCGCCGGATCACTGGCCCTCCACCCGCGACCGAGGCGGGGTGGACGATCTTGTCGAGTTCGCGCTTGGCATGCAGGGCAAGGGCAAAGACGCGCAGCAGCTTGACGCCGCCTGCCGTGGTGGCGACGCCGCCGCCCATGATGGCCAGCCCCGCGAGCATCAGCCCCGGCGCGGAGAGCCCCGCCCAGGCCCGCGCGCCATCCCAGTGCATCGAGGTCCAGCCGGTCGTCGTCAGGAAGGACAAGGCCGTGAACAGGCCGCCCCAGGCGGCGCCGGCGGCGCGGGCCAGCCCGCCGGCCAGGCCGGGGGCGGCGGGCTCGGGCGGGGCGAGCGGCTGCACGTCGGCATCGAAGGCGCCGATGAAGGGCCGCAGCACCAGCATCAGCGTGACCAGCGCCAGAAGGCCGGCCGCGACGCGCAACTCCGGGTCGTTGCGCAGGCGGCGGGTGGTCTGCAGTTCGCCCCCGCCCGGCCAGGCGCGGCGGGTCAGGGCGGCCAGCATGAAGACCGCGACCAGCGCCTCGGCCGCCACTCCGCCGCTTGCGCCGACCGGGCGGGCGTCGAGGCCGACGCCGCTGCTGGACAGCGTTCCCATTGCGCGGATCAGCGCGTTCAGCGCGTGATCCCCGGTCATCATCAGCCCCAGCCACAGCGCGCCGGTCGCGGCGGCGTAAAGGGGCGCGATGGCCAGCCCCCAGCGGATCAGCCGCAGCGCTGGGTCTGCCAGGTGCGCGGCATGGTCGCGGCCGCGGGTGACGTCATTTCCGCCGCCCAGCCGGTTGAGGCGTTCGTCCGTGCCGGTGGAACGGTCCATGATCTCGAAGCCGCCGACCCTCACCGGGGCCATCAGCGCGATCGCGGCGACCAGGATGAACAGCCCGCCTAGCCAGCCCACGGTGCCGCGCCACAGGTGCAGCGAGGGCGGCAGGCGCTCGGCCGCGTAAAGCGTGGCGCCCGTGGTCGTCAGGCAGGACAGCATCTCCCACCAGGCGTTGAAAAGGCCGGTGTCGCGCATCACGGCCGCGAAGGGGACCGCGCAAAGCAGTGGCAGCCCGGCATAGACGCTGAGAAGCGTGCTCAGCACCCCGCGCGAGGGGGCCGCTGCGGGTGTGGCGGCCGTCGCGAGCCCCAGCATCGTCCCCAGAACCAGCGCGCCTACGGCCGAGGCGGCAAAGGTCGCGGCGATGCGGTGGTCGCCGACGGCCTCGGCATGGGCGGCCGGGACCAGCATCGCGAGCGCAATCGCCAGCCCCGCGATCACCAGCACGGGCAGGCGGGCGATCCGGTCCATCAGAACCAGTCGGCCGAGACCTGCAGCAGGCGCTCGACCTCGTGGATGTCGCCCGACAGGGCGAAGATCAGCACAAGGTCGCCCGGCTCCAGCCGCGTGTCGGGGCGGGGCTTGAGGATGGCGCCCGCCTTCTCCACCGCCGCGATCAGCGCGCCGCGCGGCAGCTTGAGATCGCGCACCGCCTGGCCCGCAAGGGCCGAGCCGGGCAGGACCTGTGCCTCGATCAGCTCGGCTTCGGCGTCGCCCAGCGAATAGACGTCGCGGACCCGGCCCCGGCGGATGTGGCGCAGGATGGAGGAAACGGTCACGGCACGCGGGCTGATCTGCGCGTCGATCCCGAGGCTTGAGGCCAGGGGCAGCAGCGAGGGGTCGTTGATCAGCGCGACCACCATTCCTGCGCCCGCCTGCCGGGCCCGGATCGCGGCAAGGATGTTGACATGATCGTTGGCGGTCAGGGTCAGCACCGCGTCGGCCTGCGGAACACCCGCCTCGGCCATGAGGTCGGGGGACATGCCGTCGCCATGCAGCACCACGCTGCGGCGCAGCCGCTCGGCGGCGGTTTCGGCGCGACCGAGGTCGCCCTCGATGATCCGCAGCGTGACCTCGGGGGCGCGGTCCAGGCTGCGCGAGACGGCGCTGCCGATGTTGCCGCAGCCGATCACGACCACGCGGCAGATCGGACGCCCCGGCAGGCCGAAGATGTCCAGCGTGCGGGCCACGTCCTCCTGCGGGGTCACGACATAGGCGCGGTCGCCTGCGTGCAGCTGGTCGTTCGGCTCGGGGGCGAAGAAGCGCCCGCCGCGGCGCAGGCCCACCACCACGGCGCGCAGGCCGAAGAAGGTCTGGTCGAGATGGCGCAGCGGCGTGTTCAGGATCGGGCAGCTGTCCGTCAGCGCCATGGCGAGCATGCGGACGCGCCCGTCCATGAAGGTCTCGGTGTCGAAGGTGGTCGGCGCATCCAGGCGCGACAGGGCGGCGGCCGCGACCTCCTGTTCCGGGCTGATGACGACGTCGATGGACAGGTTCTGCGCCTGGTAGAGATCGGCGTACTCGGGGCGGATATAGGCCTGCGCGCGCAGCCGCGCGATGCGGCGGGGAACCGAGAACAGGGCGGCGGCGATCTCGCAGGCGACGATGTTGACCTCGTCGCTGGCGGTGGCGGCGATCAGCAGGTCGCAATCCGCCGCGCCGGCGCGGTCCAGCACTTCCGGATGGCTGGCGTGTCCGACGATGCCCTGTACGTCCAGCGCGTCGTTGGCCTGCTGGATCAGCCGCTCGTCACGGTCGATCAGGGCGACGTCATGGCCTTCGCCCGAAAGCTGACGGGCGATCTGCCAGCCGACCTGTCCCGCACCGCAGATGATGATCCGCATGGTCCTGTCCCGCGGTGAACGTCAGTTCGCAGCCTTAGGCCGAGGGAGGACGCACGGCAATGGGGTGGCTTGGGCGCGAGGGCTGCGCCGCAGGCTGTCCCGAAGCGGCAAGAGTATCCTGCCGGGGACGGGAAAGGACCGGGGCGCTGCCCCGGACCCCGGGATATTTTCCCGAAAGAGAAGGAACCTGCGCTTTGCGCCGGGTACGCGGCCCGGGCCTATCCTGCTGCCAAGGGCAGGGGTGCCGGAGGCAGGCGTCTCCCTAGGCCCCACCGGAGGCGCGGCCTGCTACTGTTCGCGGAAGGCGCGCACGAAATAGTCGGTCAGCGGCTTCATCAGATAGGCAAGCGGGCTGCGTTCGCCGGTCTGGACATAAACCTCGACCGGCATGCCGGGGATCAGGGACAGGTTGCCCAGCTTTTCGCGCTCGGCCGGAGGGATCGTGACCTCGGCGCGATAGTACTGCATCTGCGTCGCCTCGTCCGTGACGGCATCTGCCGAGACACGCGCCAGCGTGCCGTGGATCTCGGGCGTGGTGCGGCTGGAGAAGGCCGAGAATCGCAGCGTGACGTCCTGCCCCACCGACACCTCGTCGATGTTCAAGGGAGAAACTCGCGCCGCGATCACCAGCGGGCGGTCCTGCGGGACCAGGAACAGCACCGGATCGGCGGGCCGGATCACCGCGCGGGGTGTCGTCACCTGCAACTGGTGGACGATGCCCGAGACCGGCGCCCGGATGTCGAGCCGCGAGATCTGCTCGATCAGCGAGCGGCGGCGCTCGGCCAGTTCCAGCTCGCGGTAGCCAAGGTCGCGCAGTTCCGTTTCAGCGGTCTCGCGCCGCTCGGCCGCTTCCTTCAGCTTGGTGATGTCGATCTCGGTCAGGCGCGTCTCGCCCTGCGCGCGCATGGCCTGGGTCTCGCCCAGCTGGCCGTCCAGCCGCGCGGCCTCGCGTTCCAGCCCAAGCACGCGCGAGGCCTGCGCCAGACCGCGGTCCAGCAGGGTCTGCTGGTCGGTCAGTTCCTCCTGGATCAGCTCGCGCTGGGTGCGCAGCGCGGTCATCTGCGCGTCGATCCCCTCGATCTGGTTGCGTACCTGCTCGGCCTGCTGGTCCAGCTGGTCGGTCGATTGCCGCAGCGTGTCGAGCCGGCTTTCGAAAAGCCGCGTCTGCCCCTCGATCAGGTCGGCCACGTCCGGGCGGGTGGGCGCGAGTTCCACCAGTTCCTCGGGAAAGGTGATGGCGGGGCGGTCGGCGCGCTCGGCCTCGAGCCTTCCGCGGCGGGCGAGGATCTCGAAATACTGGCCCTCGACAATGGCAAGCTCGGTGCGCAGCAGGGTGCCGTCCAGCCGGATCAGCAGGTCGCCCGCCTGGACCGGCTGGCCTTCGCGGACGGCGATCTCCTCGACCACGCCGCCTTCGGGATGCTGAACGATCTGGCGGTGCTGCTCGACCTCGACCTGGCCGGCGGCCACGACTGCCCCCGCGATGCGCGACGTCACGGACCACAGGCCGAAGCCGCCGACCAGCAGCAGCATCCCGACGAGCCCCAGCAGCAGCGCGCTGCGGGCCGACCAGCGGCTGCCCGCGGCCGGGGGCGGCGGAGGGGGCTGCTCGGGCCGACGCACGGCACGGCGCGTCGGGGCGACGATATCGTCCACCCTTGCGACGGGCGCGGTGGCGAGGCCCATCTGCGCGGGGTCGCGCATCTGCGGAGTGGGGTTGTTCATGTCACGCCTCCGCCTGCGCCGCGCGCGCGGGTGATCGTTTCGGCATTGCGGACGGTCGAGCGCAGCACCTCGTCGCGCGGCCCGAAGGCGCGGCGCATGCCCCCTTCCATCACCAGCAGCAGCTCGCATTCCGCGATGGCGGCGGGGCGGTGGGCCATGATGATGACCGCGCCGCCGCGCGCCTTGATCGCGCGGATCGCGAGGTTCAGCGCCTCGGACCCCTCGTTGTCGAGGTTCGAGTTCGGCTCGTCCAGCACGAACAGCACCGGGTCGTCGTAAAGCGCCCGCGCAAGGCCCACGCGCTGGATCTGCCCGCCCGAAAGCCGCGCGCCCGCCTGCGCCAGGGGCGTGTCGTAGCCCTGCGGCAGGTCCAGGATCATCCGGTGCGCCGCTGCCGCCGTCGCCGCGCGGACCACCGCGTCCGGGTCGGGACGTGGCGAAAGGCGGGCGATGTTTTCGGCGATGGTACCGTCGAACAGCGTCACCTGCTGGGGCAGGTAGCCGATCAGCCGGCCCAGCACGTCAGGGTCGTATTGCTCCAGCGTCGCGCCATCCAGCCGGATCGAGCCGCTGGCCGGGGCCCAGGCCCCGATCAGCGCGCGGGCCAGCGTGGACTTGCCCGCACCCGAGGGGCCGATCACGCCCAGCGCCTGCCCGGGGCCGAGATTGAAGCTGACGCCGCGCAGCGTGGGCACGGTCTGCCCCGGCGGCACGACGGTCAGGTTGGTCACGTCCAGCCGTGCCGCCGGACGGGGCAGGGGCGTCCGCTGCGCCTGCGGGGGGCGACGCGTCAGCAGCCCTCCCAGCCGGTTCCAGCCGTCCAGGGCGCGCTGCACCGCCGACCAGCCGCCGACGATCTGCTCCACCGGCGCCAGCACCCGCCCCATCAGGATCGAGCTTGCGATCATTGCGCCCGGCGTCACCGCCTGCTGCAGCACGAGCCAGGCCCCCGCCGCCAGCAGGGCCGATTGCAGAAACAGCCGGAAGGTTTTCGAAAAGATCGAGAAGCCCGAGCCCCGGTCCGAGGCCGACATCGTGGCATTGGCCATCCGGTCGCGGGTCTGCTTCCAGCGGGAAAAGGCCGCCTGCCGCATGCCCAGCGCGCCGATCAGCTCGCCCTCGTCGCGGTAAAGGTCGGCGGCGCGGTCGGCGGTCTGGCCGGACACCATCGCTTCCTGCAGGGGGCGGCGGGTCAGCCACTGGTTGGCCCAGGTCGTGAGGACCAGCACGATCGCGCCCAGCGTCGCCACGACCCCCAGCACCGGGTGGAAGATGTAGAGCCCCGCCAGGAAGACGGGCGCCCAGGGAAGGTCGAACAGCGCCATCAGCACCGGCGAGCCGATCAGCTGGCGCACGGCCTCGAGGTCGCGCAGCCCGCCCTGCGCTGCGCTGGCCTGTCCCGTCACAGCGCCCTCGGCCAAGGCCGCCTGGAAGACGCGGGATTCCAGCCGGTCCTGGAACCGCATCGCCACGCGCGACATCACGCGGACGCGGGCGAGGTCGATCAGGCCCATCATGGCGAAGAGGAAGGCCACCAGCCCGAACAGCGCCGCCAGCGTCGGCACCGACCCGCTGCCCAGCACGCGGTCGTAGACCTGCATCATGAACAGCGGCCCCGTGAGGTTCAGCAGGTTCACCGCGACCGAGAACACGGCCACCGCGGCGACCAGCCCCAGACTGCCCCCGCGCGCGGCCCGAAGCTCGGCGAATCCGTCCTGACGTCCTGTTGCCATCGGCTCTTTGTTTCCGTTCATGCGCGGCAATCGGCCGCCCCGTCTGCCGCAGTGCCGACCACAGGTTGTCGCGGCACCGCGCGCCCTCTATCCCAAGCCGAACCATTCGGACAGGCAGGTGGCAAGCTTCGTTCGGTCTTGGGCCAATACTCGCCTATGGATGTTAAGGAGAGATTGATGCGTCTTGTTCCGGTTGTGCTGGCTCTGAGTCTTGCCGGCTGCGCCACTGCGCCCCCGGGCGAGATCGCCGACCCCTACGAGCCCATGAACCGCCGCGTCCACGCCTTCAACAAGGCGCTGGACGCGAACCTCGTGCGCCCCGCCGCGCGGATGGTCAAAGGCGACGGCGCGTCACGCCCCCCGGTTGAAGGCCAGCCGCCGGGCGTGATGCAGATGGTGGGGAACTTCGGCTCGAACCTGTCGCTGCCGGGAAAGGTCGTCAACAGCCTGCTGCAGGGCCGCCCCGAGCCCGCGGTGAAGAACACCTTCCGCTTCGCCGTCAACACGACGCTGGGGCTGGGCGGGCTGTTCGATCCGGCGGGCTCGGATTTCGCGCTGCCCGAGATCGACACGGACTTCGGCGAGACGCTGCATGTCTGGGGCGTGCCCTCGGGCGCCTATCTCGAGCTGCCGCTGCTGGGGCCGTCCACGGAACGCGACCTCGCGGGCAAGATCGTGGACTTCGCGCTGATCGATCCCTTGGACAATGTGCTGACGGATGAACAGAAGCTTGCGGGCACGGCGGCGCGCGTCGTCTCAAAAGCGGGTGAGCGGGCGCAATTTGGCTCGACGGTGGACTCGGTCCTGCATGAAAGTGCCGACAGTTACGCCCAGACGCGGCTGCTTTACACCCAGCACCGCCGTTACGAGCTGAAGCAGGAAGAGGACGCCATTGACCCATATGCCGAATAGCACCCGACGCGGGTTCCTGGGACTGGTCGCCATGGGCGGCGTGATGGCGGTGACGCCGGCCCATGCCATGACGGCGGCCGAGGCCTCAACCGCGATCCGGCGCGCGGTGGACGAGGTTCTGGGCATCATCAACTCGGGCCGGCCGCCCGCGCAGATGTACGGGGCCTTTGCAGGCGTGTTCCAGCGCCATGCCGACGTGGACGCGATCTCGCGCTCGGCGCTGGGGCCCACGGCGCGGCAGATGGACCCGTCGAGCTTCGGGCAGTTCCGCGAGGCGATGACCGGCTATGTCGCGCGCAAGTATGGACGGCGTTTCCAGGAATTCCTGGGCTCGCGGATCGAGGTCGGGGCGGCGCGTCCGCTCAAGTCCTTCTGGGCGGTGGATTCCACGGCCTACCTGAACGGCCGCAGCCCGATGCGCGTCGAATG
This sequence comes from Paracoccus chinensis, assembly GCF_900102885.1. Taxonomy (GTDB): domain Bacteria; phylum Pseudomonadota; class Alphaproteobacteria; order Rhodobacterales; family Rhodobacteraceae; genus Paracoccus; species Paracoccus chinensis. The sequence goes on from NZ_FNGE01000002.1 coordinate 323,130, forward strand.
GCACATTTCGGACAAGACCGGGCAGCCGCGCTTCTTCAACCTCATCATCGAGGGCGTGAACATGCTGGCCTCCGAGCGCGAGGAGATCAACGCCATGCTGGCCCGCCGCAAGGGCGACGTGGGCGCCCTGATCGCGGACCTGCAGCAGGCAGGCTGAGACCGCCGCCGCGCCATGGAAAAGCCCCGCCTTCGAGCGGGGCTTTCTCTTGCGTCAGTTCAGGGCGGGGATGCCTTGCAGCGCCTGGGACAGCGCGTCGTTCAGGGCATCGTCGGCCGGAAGGTCGGCCGGGGCCACGGCCTCGGCCACCGCGGCCTCGACGGGGCTGGGGGCAGGGGGCGCGTCCTCGCCCGAGCTGCTGACGGTCGAGCCCTCGGTGCGCGGCGCCGGAGGAGGGGCGGGGTCCGCGCCGATGGGGCCGGAGCGCACGGGCACGGGCGCTGGAACAGGCGCGGGCGGCGGGGCCGAGGGCGCCGGTTCCACAAGGCGCGCGGGCTCGGGCGCGGGGGCGCTTTCGCCCATCGCCTCGGCCAGGGCGGCGGCAAGCGGGTCCGCCGCGCCGTCAGGCGAGGTCGCCACGATGGCGGGTGCATCGATCGGCATCCCCGTGGCGTCGCCCGGCTGGATCACGTCCGTCTCGCGGCCGTCCACGGGCTGTGCGGCGGCTACGGCCTCGGCCAGGGCGGCGGCCAGCGGGTCGTCCGAATCGGCCGACACGATGTCGCTGGCGACGATCATGTTGCCCGCCGCGTCGGGCGCGATCACCCCCAGCGGCTGGGGCGGCAGGCCCTCGTGGATCTCGGCCATGACCGCCTGCCAGATCTCGGCGGGCAGCCCGCCCCCCGTGACCCCCTGCAGCGGCGTGTTGTCGTCATAGCCCATCCAGACGCCGGTGACATATTGCTCGGTGAAGCCGATGAACCAGGCGTCGCGATAGGAGGAGGTCGTGCCGGTCTTGCCCGCGACCTCGCGCCCCGGCAGCTTGGCGCGCCCGCCGGTGCCGTTTTCCACGACCTGCTGCATCATCCAGATCAGCTCGGACGCGGCCTTGGGCGAGATCACCCGCTGCCCCATGCCGCCGACCTGCCCGATCAGAGGCTTGTCGTCGCCCTTGATGCGCAGTTCCACCAGCCCATAGGGGCGCACGGCCGTCCCGCCGTTGCGGATGCCCGCATAGGCGCCCGTCATTTCCAGCAGCGTGGTTTCCGCCACGCCGAGGCCCATCGAGGGGCTGGCGGTGATGTCATGGGCAAAGCCGAAGTCCTGCGCCACGCGGCGCACGTTGTCGCGGCCCACGGCCTCCTGCAGGCGGATGGTCGAGGTGTTGATCGACTGCGACAGCGCCTTGGTCAGCGTGATCTCGCCCATGTGGCGGCGGGTGTAGTTCTTGGGCGTCCAGGGCTTCGAGCCCTTGATGTGGATCGTGATGGGCGCGTCCAGGATCGTGTCGTTGGGCGAATAGCCCTGGTCCAGCGCCGCTGCGAAGACGAAGGGCTTGAAGGCCGAACCGGTCTGCCGCTTGGCCTGGGTCGCGCGGTTGAAGGTGCCCGCACCCGCCGTGTCGCGCCCGCCGATCATGGCGCGCACCGCGCCGTCGGCCGACATCACGACCACCGCCGCCTGCGCCTTGGACCCTTCTTTGACCTTCTCGTCGAAGATCCGCTTGAGCGCGCGTTCCGCCTGCCGCTGCACGGTCTGGTCGAAGGTCGTGGTGATCGTCACGTCCTCGGTCGTTTCCGAGGTCAGGAAGCCCGGCCCCGATTCCATCACCCAGTCCGCGAAATAGCCGCCCGCCCGCGCCGCCGCCGCCCTGGACAGGACGGCGGGGTTGGCCTTGGCCTCGGCAAATTGCGCGTCGTCCAGGTAGCCCTGGTCATGCATCAGCCCCAGGATCACCGCCGCCCGGTCCTGCGATCGCTGGAGGTTCGAGGTGGGCGAGAAATAGCTCGGCGCCTTCAGCAGCCCGGCCAGCATGGCGGCCTCGGCGGCGTTCACCTCGGCCGCCGACTTGCCGAAATAGCGCTGGGCGGCGGCCTCGAAGCCGCGGGCGCCCGCGCCCAGGTAGCTGCGGTTCATGTAGATGTTGAGGATGTCGGCCTTGGAATACTTGGCCTCCATCGCGAGGCTGTAGGGAACTTCCTTGATCTTGCGCCACAGCGAGGACTTGCGGCAGTCGGCCTCGTATTCGGCCTCGGACTTCCACTTGATGGGGTCGAATTCCTCGCCCAGGCACAGAAGCTTGGACACCTGCTGGGTGATGGTGGACCCGCCGTTGCCTTCCAGGGGCCCGCGCCCCTCGGCCATGTTGATGTTGACGGCACTGGCGATGCCGCGCGGGTCGATGCCCAGGTGGCTGAAGAAGCGCTTGTCCTCGGTCGCCACCACCGCGTTGCGCAGGACGGGGGCGATCCGGTCGGCGCTGACGGTGTTGTAGGTCTCGCCCCGCCAGGCGAAGACGCGGCCGTCGCGGTCCAGCATCGTGACCGAGCCGCGCGCGCGCCCGTCGAACAGCGCCTGGGGATCGGGCAGGGTGGAATAATAATAGGCGACAGTCAGGCCAAGGATCAGCGCCAGGGTCGCGCCGGTTCGCCAGAACGACCCCCAGATGAGGCGCCAGGTCAGCGACACCGCGCCCGTCACGCCGCGCGTGACGAAGTTGCCGCGCCGTGGCTTGCGCGGGGGGGCGGCACTGGCCCGCCGCTGCGCCTGCTGGGGCGGCAGCCCTCCGCCCGAAGGCGGGGCCGCGGCAGAGGGGGCGGCATAGCGCCTGTCGGCGGCAAGGCGCCGGGGCTTCTCGGGTTTCTTCATGCCTGCATCCAATGGGCCGTTTCCCGGCCTTTTTCGTCCGCCCACATATAGCAGCCCGGCCCGCTTGAGAACACGCGCCGTCGGCCTGCGCACCCAGACGTGACCTGCCGGAATATCGCGCATTTTCCGCAAACTCTGCCGCGTGGTTGGGCAATTTCCGCCGGAGACCGGCCGAAATCCGCCTGCTGCTGGACGCGCGGCGGGCAGTTGCCGCGTGATCCGGCTGAAGGGCGGGCCGGCGCAAGGGCCCGCGGCAAGCGACGAGGACATGCCGATGAGCCAGATCTTGATCCATGCAGGCGACGGGCCCGCGGGCCGTCAGACGATGGCAGCCGCCAGGATGGCCCTGCCCCTTGCCGCAGGGACGCTTCTGGCGCTGACGGCCGGGGCGGCGCTGGCGCAGGCGCCCGAGGCGGTGGCGGCCCCAGCGCCCGTGATGGACAAGGGCGACGCCGCCTGGGTGATGATCTCGGCGGTGCTGGTGATGATGATGACGCTGCCGGGCCTCGCGCTGTTCTACGGCGGGCTGGTCCGGTCGCGGAATGTCCTGTCGGTGCTGATGCAGGTGCTGTCGGTCTTCTCAGTCATGTCGATCCTCTGGGTGATCGCCGGCTATTCGCTGGCCTTCACCGGCGCCGAGGGCGATGCGGCAGGTCCGCTGACCCCCTTCATCGGCGGACTGGGCAAGGCCTTCCTGGCCGGCGTCACGCCGGAGTCGCTGGTCGATACCTTCACGGCGGGCGTCCAGATCCCGGAATTCGCCTTTGTCGCCTTCCAGATGGCCTTCGCCTGCATCGCCCCCGCGCTGATCGTCGGCGCCACGGCCGAGCGGCTGAAGTTTCCGGCCATCCTCGCCTTCGTGGTGATCTGGTTCTTCCTGTCCTACCTGCCCATGGCCCACATGGTCTGGTGGAGCGGCGGCTACCTGTTCGCTCATGGCGCGCTGGACTTCGCGGGCGGCACCGTCATCCACATCAACGCGGGCGTGGCGGGTCTGGTCGCCGCAATGGTCGCGGGACCCCGCCTCGGCTACGGGCGCGAGCCGATGGCGCCGCACAACCTGACCATGACCATGATCGGCGGCTGCCTGCTGTGGATCGGCTGGTTCGGCTTCAACGCGGGCTCGAACCTGGAAGCCAACGGCCTGACCGCGCTGGCCCTCATCAACACGGTCGTCGCCACCGCCGCCGCGGCACTGGCCTGGGCCGGGGGCGAGTGGGTCCTGCGCGGTCATCCCTCGCTGCTGGGCGGCGTCTCGGGCGCCATCGCGGGCCTTGTCGGCATCACGCCGGCGGCGGGCTTTGTCGGGCCCATGGGGGCGATCGCCATCGGGATCGTGGCCGGGCTCGCCTGCCTCTGGGTGGTGGTCTCGCTCAAGCGGCGCATGGGGATCGACGACAGCCTCGACGTGTTCGGCATCCACGGCGTGGGCGGGATCGTCGGCGCCATCCTGACCGGCGTCTTCGTGGCGCCCTCGCTGGGCGGCACGGGGCTGGACGGCTATGCGATGGGCCCGCAGGTCTGGGTGCAGACGCTGGGCGTCATCATCTGCATCGTCTGGTCGGGCGTCGTGTCCTTTGTCGCCGCGCACCTGATCCGCATGACGATCGGCCTGCGCGTGTCGGAAACCGACGAACGCCAAGGCCTCGACCTCACCACCCACGGCGAGAACGCCTACAACTGAGCCCCATGTTGCAACAACAAGGCCCGGCGAGTCTGCCGGGCCTTCTTTCATGCGCGTTCTTCTTCGCCGAAGCCTCCCGGGATCGTCGTTTGCGACGAGGGGGCAGGGCCCTGGTCCGGTCTCAGGCCACCCGTGCGACGACGAAATCCGCAAGTTCCGTCAGCAGCGCCCGGATCTCGCCCTCGGGCAGGGCCTCCAGCGCCGACCGCCCGCGCGCGGCCCAGGCCAGGGCGTCCGCGCGCGCCGCGTCGATGGCGCCGTGGTGGCCGAGGATCGCCATTGCACGCTCGAGGTCGCCCTCCTGCTGGTCGCCCTTCTCGATGGTGCGCTGCCAGAAGGCGCGTTCCTCGGCATCCGCCTTCGCCACCGCCTTGATGACCGGCAGGGTCAGCTTGCGCTCGCGGAAGTCGTCGCCGGTGTTCTTGCCGATGGTTTCGGTCGTGCCGCTGTAGTCGAGGATGTCGTCCACGATCTGGAAGGCGATCCCCAGAGCGTCGCCATAGTCGTAAAGCGCCTGCACCTGCGCATCCGTGCCGCCCGCAATCACGCCGCCGACCTCGGTCGCGGCGGAAAAAAGCGCGGCGGTCTTGCCGCGCACGACCTGCAGGTAGATCTCCTCGGTCGTCCTCAGGTCCTGGGCTGCGGTCAGTTGCAGCACCTCGCCTTCGGCGATCACGGCCGAGGCGTTCGACAGGATCGACATGACCCGCATGTTGCCGGTCTCGGTCATCAGCTGGAAGCTGCGGGCGAAAAGATAGTCCCCCACCAGCACGCTGGACTTGTTGTCCCACAGAAGGTTCGCGGTCGGGCGGCCCCGGCGCTGGCGGCTTTCGTCCACCACGTCGTCATGCAGCAGCGTCGCGGTGTGGATGAACTCGACCGTCGCGGCCAGCAGCTGGTGATGCGTGCCCTCGTATCCCAGCAGCCGGGCCGCGGCGATGGTCAGCAGGGGCCGCAGCCGCTTGCCGCCCGCGCCGACCAGATGGGCCGTGACCTCGGGAATGCGGGGGGCGTGGCGGCTTTCCATGCGGGTGCGGATCAGGGCGTCCACCGCGCCCATGTCGTGGGCCAGCAGCGCGGCCAGTCGGTCCAGCGGTTTCGCCACGGTTTCGTTCACACCCATGAGAGCACCCCTTTTCGCCGTGGCCCTTGCCATGTCGTGGACAGTTTCGCAACCGCGCCCTAGCGTGGCGCGCCATGAAGGAAGTCCTGCGCACCACCGATCCGCTGACCATGACCCGTGCCGAAGACGTGCTGAGAGGCGAAGGCATCATGGCCTTCCAGTTCGACCAGCACATGAGCGTGCTGGAAGGGTCCATCGGCATCCTGCCGCGCCGCCTGATGGTGGCAGACCGCGATCATTTCATGGCGGCGGCGATCCTGCGCGACCACGGGATCGGATGACGCGCGACGACGCCTTCCTGGACGGGCGGCTGGTCCTGCGCCAGCCCGCGCGCGGCTATCGCGCAGGCGCCGACGCCGTGATGCTGGCCGCCGCCTGCCCCGCACGGGCGGGCGAACGCGTGCTGGAGCTTGGCTGCGGGGCAGGGGTCGCGCTCTTCTGCCTCGGGGCGCGGGTGCCGGGGCTTGACCTGACGGGGCTGGAACGCCAGCCCGGCATGGCCGACCTTGCGCGGCAGAATGCCGCCGCGACCGGCATCGCGGCCCGGATCGTCGCGGGCGACCTCTCCGCGATGCCCACGGCACTGCGGGCTGAAACCTTCGACCATGTCATCGCCAACCCGCCCTTCTTCGGTCCCGGCACCCGCGCGCCCGACGACAGCCGCGCCGAGGCCCGGCACGAGGAAACGCCGCTGGAAACCTGGATCGACGCCGGGTTGCGGCGTCTTCGTCCGGGCGGATGGCTGGTGCTGATCCACCGGGCCGAGGCACTGGACCGCATCCTGTCGGCGCTGCCGGGCCGGGCGGGGGCCACGGCGATCCTGCCCCTCGCCGCGCGGCGCGGCCGTGACGCGGGCCGGGTGATCGTCGCCGCCCGCAAGGGCGCGCGCGGCCCCCTGCGGCTTCTCGCGCCCTTCGTGCTGCACGAAGGTGCGGCGCATGAAGGCGACGGCGAGGACCTGACGCCCGCCGCGCAGGCAGTCCTGCGACATGGGGCCGCCCTTAACATCATACATCCGTGACTGGCGTGACAGTGCGGGCGAATCATGCTGGACTGCCCTTCTCGACACCAGAGAAGGAGTATTCGGAATGTCGGTTCAGTCGCACGTCGCGGAACTGCGCAGGAAGCACCAGGATCTCTCGGAACAAGTCGAACGCGCACAGCGCGCTCCGGGTACGGACGACCTCAGCATCGCGGCGATGAAGAAGGAAAAGCTGCGGCTGAAAGAGGAGATCGAGCGCCTTAGCCATTGAGGAACCGCGCCCGCCACAGGCGGTGGCGGCGGACCGCAACAGCCAGGGGATCGGCCAGTCCGGTCCCCTTTTCATTCGACGCGCCGGGCAGGGGCTTTCCACGGGCAGTCACCTGCCTGCATCATTTCTGTCATGAAGATGACATGAAGCCGATCTAACCGGGCGCAGGCCTTCAGGGCCCACACCGCAGGAGCTGCCAAATGAACACCATGAAATTCTCCGCCTCGGTCCTCGCCATGCTGGCCGTCTCGGCCACGGCGGCCGCCGCGCGCGACCAGATCCAGGTCGCGGGGTCGTCCACCGTCCTGCCCTATGCCACCATCGTCGCCGAAGCCTTCGCCGAGAACATGGATTTCACCGCCCCGGTGGTCGAGGGTGGCGGCACGGGCGCGGGTCTCAAGCAGTTCTGCGCGGGCCTGGGCGAGAACACCATCGACGTGGCCAACGCCTCGCGCCCCATCAAGGAGGCCGAGCTGGCCGAATGCCGCGCCAATGGCGTGAACAACATCATGGAAGTGCAGTTCGGCTATGACGGCATCGTCTTCGCCTCGTCGATCAACGGCCCGGACTTCGCCCTGACCCCGCAGGACGTCTACAAGGCGCTGGCGGCCGAGGTCGTCGTGGACGGCAAGCTGGTCGCGAACCCCGCCGCCACCTGGGCCGACGTGAACCCCGCGCTGCCCGCGCAGGAGATCACCGCCTATGTCCCCGGCACCAAGCACGGCACCCGCGAGGTCTTCGAGGAGAAGGTCATGGCCGCCGGCTGCGAGACCTCGGGCGCGCTCGAGGCGATGACCGTGCTGTCGGACGCCGACAAGGCCGAGGAGGCCTGCGTCAAGCTGCGCACCGACGGGCGTTCGGTGGACATCGACGGCGACTATACCGAGACGCTGGCCCGCATCGACAGCAACCCCAACGGGCTGGGCGTCTTCGGCCTGTCCTTCTATGAAAACAACACCGACAAGCTGAAGGTCGCCACCATCGACGGCGTGGCGCCCTCGGTCGAGACGGTCGCCTCGGGAGAATACCCCGTGTCGCGCCCGCTGTTCTTCTACGTCAAGAAGGACCACTTCGGCGAGATCCCCGGCCTGAAGGAGTTTGCCGAGTTCTTCGTGGCCGACGCCATCGCCGGCCCCGGCGGCCCGCTGTCCGAATACGGCCTGGTGCCCGACCCGGAACTGGCCAGGGTCCAGCAGGCGGTTGCGGCCGAAACGGTTGTCGCGGCCAACTGAGCCCGTTACCTGACGCCGGCAGGCGGGCCGCTGGTGGCCCGCTTGCTTGCGGTGCGGCCGGTGTCGTGATGACTTCCGCCGCGTCCCCCTTGTGCGAGGTCTGATGTCGCCCTTCTGGATCACGATCGCCATCCTGGCCCTGGCCGCGCTGGGCTATCTGCTGGGCCGCAGCCGCTCGGTCCGGCTTGCGGGCGGCGACACCCGGGCGCTGCATTCGCGCCCGACCTATCACGGCTGGCATGTCGCGCTGTTCACCGCGCTTCCGGCGCTGGTGCTGCTGGCGCTGGCGCGGTTGCTCCAGGCGCCGGGCTGGCTGGCCCCGGCCGCGCTGGCGCTGGGCGTGGCCGGGCTGGCCGTTGCCCTGTCGCGCACCGCACCCCAGTTCCGCGCCCGCAACGTGGTCGAGCAGGTCGTGCGCGGCATCCTGATCGTCTGCTCGCTGATCGCCATCGCGACAACCGTGGCCATCGTGCTGTCGCTGGTCTTCGAATCGCTACGCTTCTTCCGGATGTACCCCTGGCAGGACTTCTTCTTCGGGACCGAATGGACGCCCAGCTTCGGCGGCGGCTCGGAACTGGGCATGCTGCCGCTGTTGTGGGGTACGCTGTACATCTCGCTGATCGCGCTGCTGGTGGCGGTGCCGGTGGGGCTTTATGCCGCGATCTACATGTCCGAATACGCGACGCCCCGCGTCCGCTCGGTCGTGAAGCCCGCCATCGAGGTGCTGGCCGGCATTCCCACCATCGTCTACGGGTTGTTCGCGCTGGTGACGGTCGGCCCCTTGCTGCGGGACTGGATCGCCCAGCCGCTGGGTCTGGGGTCCAGCGGCTCGTCGGTGATGACGGCGGGTCTGGTCATGGGGATGATGCTGATCCCCTTCGTCAGTTCGCTGTCGGACGACATCATCAACGCCGTGCCGCAGTCGCTGCGCGACGGCAGCCTCGCCATGGGCTCGACCCATTCCGAAACGATCCGCCAGGTGGTGCTGCCCGCCGCCCTTCCGGGCATCGTCGGCGCGGTCCTGCTGGCCGCCTCGCGCGCCATCGGCGAGACGATGATCGTGGTCCTGGGCGCGGGCGCCATGGCCCGGATCAGCCCCAACCCCTTCGAGGCGATGACCACCATCACCGTCAAGATCGTGGGCCAGCTGACCGGCGACAACGACTTCGCCAGTCCCGAGACGCTGGTGGCCTTTGCCCTGGGCCTCACGCTTTTCGTCATGACGCTGGGGCTGAACGTCTTGGCCCTCTACATCGTGCGCAAGTACCGGGAACAGTACGAATGACCGACGTCACCTCGCAGCCGCCCCGGCCCGTCGATCCCCCTGCCGCGCCCGCGCGGAGGTCGCTCTTGATCGAGGACCCCCGCACCAGGCGCCGCAACGCGGCCGAGCGGCGCTTCCGCGCCTATGGCGTGGTCGCCATCGCGCTGGCCATGGGCGCGCTGGTCTTCCTGCTGTTCACGATCTTCCGCGACGGCACCAGCGCCTTCTTCCAGACCTATGCCCGCATCCCCATCGCCATCGAGGCGCAGGTGGTGGACCCGGCCGGCAACCGCGATCCGGCCGAGATGCAGAAGGTCCTGACGATGGGCTACGGCAAGCTGCTGGACAATTCGCTGGCCGCCTATGTCGAGGCGAACGGCATCGAGATCGAGGGGCTGGACGACCGCGACCTGTCCTCCTTCTTCTCGGCCCAGGCGCGCGCCGACCTGCGCAACGCCGTGCTGGCGAACCCCGAACTGGTCGGCACCGTGATCGAGGCGCCGGTGATGACCTCGTCCCGCATCGACGGGATGTTCAAGGGCCGCGTCAGCCGCGAATCCGCCGCCATCGACGCCAAGACCTCGGTCGCGCAATACGACCTCGCCATGGCGATGCAGGAACGGGGCGACCTGCAGACGCGGTTCAACTGGGACTTCGTGACCTCGACCGACAGCTCGGACAACCGGCCCGAGGCGGCGGGCCTGGGCGTGGCGATCCTGGGGTCCTTCTACATGATGCTGATCGTGCTGGTGCTGTCGCTGCCGATCGGCGTCGCGGCCTCGATCTACCTTGAGGAATTCGCGCCGAAGAACAGGCTGACCGACCTGATCGAGGTGAACATATCGAACCTCGCGGCCGTGCCCTCGATCGTCTTCGGCATCCTGGGGCTGGCGGTCTTCATCAACTTCGCGGGTCTGCCGCGGTCCGCGCCCATCGTGGGCGGGCTGGTGCTGACGCTGATGACGCTGCCCACGATCATCATCTCGACCCGCGCCGCGCTGAAGGCGGTGCCGCCCTCGATCCGCGACGCGGCGCTGGGGGTGGGGGCCTCGCGGATGCAGACGATGTTCCACCATGTCCTGCCGCTGGCCATGCCCGGCATCCTGACGGGCACGATCATCGGACTGGCGCAGGCGCTGGGGGAAACCGCGCCGCTTCTGCTGATCGGCATGGTGGCCTTCGTCACGACCTATCCGTCCGCCCCGCCCGAGGGCTTTCTCGACCCCGCCTCGGCCCTGCCGGTGCAGGTCTTCAACTGGACCCAGCGCGCGGACCCCGCGTTCTTCGAACGTGCCTCGGGCGCCATCATCGTGCTGCTGGTCTTCCTTCTGGCGATGAACCTTCTGGCCATCACCCTGCGCCGCAAGTTCGAGCGGCGGTGGTAAATCCGGGGAAAGGGACCACATCATGGACGACGTGAGAATGGTGGAGCGAGTGGTGGACACAGACGCCCGGGATATCAAGTTCCAGTGCAAGGACGTGCAGGTCTTCTATGGCGAGAAACACGCCATCAAGGACGTCAGCGTCGACCTGCTGGACAAGACGGTGACGGCCTTCATCGGCCCCTCGGGTTGCGGCAAGTCCACCTTCCTGCGCTGCCTCAACCGCATGAACGACACCATCGGCATCGCCCGCGTCCAGGGCCGGATGCTGCTGGACGGCGAGGACATCTATGACCGCCGCGTGGACCCGGTGCAGCTGCGCGCCCGCGTCGGCATGGTGTTCCAGAAGCCGAACCCCTTTCCCAAGTCGATCTACGACAACGTGGCCTACGGCCCGCGCATCCACGGGCTGGCCCGCAACCGCGCCGAACTGGACGAGATCGTCGAAAAGGCCCTGCGCGGCGCGGCCCTGTGGAACGAGGTCAAGGACCGCCTGGGCGAGACCGGCACGGGCCTGTCGGGTGGCCAGCAGCAGCGCCTGTGCATCGCCCGCGCCGTCGCCACCGCGCCCGAGGTCCTGCTGATGGACGAGCCCTGCTCGGCGCTTGACCCCATCGCCACCGCGCAGGTCGAGGAACTGATCGACGAGCTGCGCGCGACCTTCTCGGTCGTGATCGTGACGCACTCGATGCAGCAGGCCGCCCGCGTGAGCCAGAAGACGGCCTTCTTCCACCTGGGCAACCTCGTCGAATACGGCGACACCGACGACATCTTCACCCGCCCGCGCGACCCGCGGACGGAAAGCTACATCAGCGGCCGGATCGGCTGAGGGGGTTTTCGATGATGAACCGCGACAAGCACATCCTGTCGGCCTTCGACCGCGACCTTGAAAGCATCCAGGCCGAGGTCATCCGCATGGGCGGCATGGTCGAGGCCGCGATCGAGGAAGCCGCGCGCGCGCTGGAAACCCGCGACGAGGAACTGGCCGAGGAGGTCCGCCGCCGCGACCGCGCCATCGACCAGCTCGAGGTGCAGGTCAACGAATCCGCCGCCCGCCTGATCGCCCTGCGCGCGCCCACCGCGACCGACCTGCGGCTGGTGCTGTCGGTGATCAAGATCGCCGCGGCGCTGGAACGCGTGGGCGACTATGCCAAGAACATCGCCAAGCGCACCAACCAGCTGTCGCAGATGCCGGTGATCCCCGGCACCGGCCTTGCGCTGCGCCGCATGGCCGCGACGGTCGAGGGGATGCTGCGCGACGCGCTGGACAGCTATGTCCAGCGGGACGCGGCGCTGGCCGCCGACGTGCGGGCGCGCGACCTGGAGGTGGATCAGATGTACAACGCGCTGTTCCGCGAGTTCCTGACCCACATGATGGAGGACCCGCGCAACATCACCGCCTGCATGCACCTGCATTTCATCGCCAAGAACATCGAGCGGATGGGCGACCACGCCACCTCGATCGCCGAGCAGGTGCTGTATGTCGTCACGGGCGAACTGCCCGACGATCCCCGGCCCAAGGGCAACAGCGTCCTGTCCGTCGATCCCGCCCCGGGCGGCTGACGCGCCCCGCGAAAGGAGCAAGCCATGTCCGTCCAGCAACCCTGCGTCCTCCTGGTCGAGGACGAGGGCGCCCAGCGCGAGGTCCTGACCTACAACCTCGAGTCCGAGGGCTTCCGCGTGGTGGGCGCCGAGACCGGCGACGAGGCCATGCTGCTGGTCGCCGAAGAGGCGCCCGACCTGATGGTGCTGGACTGGATGCTGCCCAACGTCTCGGGGATCGAGATCTGCCGCCGTGTCAAGGCCGACCCCGGAATGCGCCACATCCCGATCATCATGCTGTCGGCCCGCTCGGACGAAACCGACCGCGTCCGCGGCTTGGAAACCGGCGCCGACGACTACGTGGTCAAGCCCTATTCCGTGGTCGAGCTGATGGCCCGCGTCCGCACCCAGCTGCGCCGCACCCGCCCGACCACGATGGGCGAGCGCCTCAGCTTCGAAGACATCCTGCTCGATTCAGGCGAGCACCGCGTCTTCCGCGCGGGCCAACCCCTGCACCTCGGCCCGACCGAGTTCCGCCTGCTCTCGACCTTGATGGAACGCCCCGGCCGCGTCTGGACCCGCGAGCAACTGCTGGACCGCGTCTGGGGCCGCGACATCTACGTGGACAGCCGCACCATCGACGTTCACGTCGGCCGGCTGCGGAAGGCGCTGATGGCGAACGGAGGGACGAACCCCGTGCGGACGGTGCGTGGGACGGGGTATGCGCTGGGGTGAGGGGCTGCGGCTTCAGGACCGGGTAGACCTCATGGGTTGGCCGACCGAGGGCAGTTTTGCGGGGACCAAGCCGCCGTTCGCTGTGCATGTACAACGCCTGACACAACAGCGGTATTCACGCAAAAGGGGCCGACAGCTTTCCAAGCGGATCGGAGCGACCGGTTACGACGCTCCTCCGCCTGTCGCTGGTTCGCAGCAGGATTTTAGCGGTTCTGCCTTTGACACATCACGTCAAGTGCAGGAACACCTGCAGCTTGCCGGTCTCGGACAATTGGGCCGAGGCCGATGCGCCATGATCCATCAACCGCGACAGAACGCCGGCCTGGGCTGGCGGCAGATAGCCCACTCTCTGGCCTTCTTCGGTTTCGACCGCGATGGCGGCGGGATCGAAGGCACGGCTGGGATCGCGCCGGAGGACCAGACGCTGCCCGACCTTGGGACGGTGTTCGAACCGGTCCGCGTTCGCCAGATGCGTCCTCAGCACCTCCAGTCCCGCGGGCATGGCGGGGCGAGCCAATGCCCCAACCGGAGCAACGGTCGCCAGCGCCAATCCGCCCAACAAGGCACGCCGTTCCATCACTGCTCTCCAATCTGCTCGGACTGTGCGCCGCTCTGAGGCCGCGCCGCCCCGAGGTCAGGCTTTTCCCCCAGAGGCTGCATCGGCTGCGCCGTGAACTCGCCTTTGCCGTCGATGGACTGGCCATCGGACCACCGGCCGGCCACCGGCTCGCTGCCATCGGCCTGGAAGCCCAGATAGGCATAGCTGAAGTCGGTCTTTTCCTGGTCCTGCGGGAAGCTGTTGGGGATCGGGAAGGCGCCGGTCATGCCGCCCAGTTCCTCAAGCGCGGCCAGCCACTGGTTCTGGTGCATGGTGTCGCGGGCGATCAGATAGGACAGCATGTCCTTCATGCCCGCGTCGTCGGTCATGTTGTAAAGCCGAACGGCAAGGGTTCTCCCCGTGGATTCAGCGGCGACATTGGCGGTCATGTCGGCGGCGATGTTGCCGCTGGCATAGATGTGGGACATGTCGAAGGGCACGCCGTCGCTGTCCACCGGCATCGCCGACAGCCCCGACGACAGAAGATTCTTGAGGTTGATGCCGCCCATGATCGCGCCTACTGCGCGGTCGCTTGCGGCCACTTCCTCTTTCATCGACAAGGGGGCGCCTTCCAGGTTCATGGCGACGGCGGTGGCCAGCATCTCGATATGGCCCAGTTCCTCGGCCGCGGTGTTCATCAGCAGGTCGCGGAACTTGGGATTGCCGCGGGCCCCGCAGGCCTGGAAGAAATACTGCATGGCCACGCGAATCTCGCCCTCGACGCCGCCGATGGCCTGTTGCAGGGCGCGTGCGAAGAGGGGATCGGGGCTGTCGACGCGAACGGGATATTGCAGCTTGTTGTCAGTGTAGAACATCGTGAACTCCAAGGTTGCATAGGTTCTGAAGGGCCTGCGTCGTCCGGTGCAGCGGCCGCTGAAGCCCCGGAGGAACTGTACTTCAGGCCGATTTGTTCCTGAGGCAGCAGTCTTCGCCGACAAACATCATGAAGTTCTCGCAGGCGTGGCGAGCATGTCGTTGACAAGCCCGGAGGCTGTACCGAATGGCGCCGTCACTGGTCTCCAGTGACCGCTCCGCTGCGGACAGCCCCAGGATCGATGGAATTTCGCTGCGTCCTGCCTAGAGGGCAGCATCTGAGAACGCCGCACGGATGAACGTCCGCTTCGGACTCAAACCGGTCGGTGGTCTGCTCCCTAAACTGGGATAGGTTTCATGATGCTACACCGCGACTGGCGCGGTGCACACCAAAGCAGCGCCTCACAAAAAGCCTGTCCTTGCCGGCATCAACTGGCCATGCGCCAACCCGACAACGGTGGCGCACGCCTCGTTCGCTCATCAGCAGGGTGAACGTCCCTTCGGACGGTCTCAAGTATCCGGGGGTCCGGGGCAAAGCCCCGGTCCGCCGGCCACTCAAGCGGGTGGCTCAGAAATGGATCACCCGCCCATAGGCGTCCAGCACCGATTCATGCATCATCTCGCTCAGCGTTGGGTGCGGGAAGACGGTGTGCATGAGGTCTTCCTCGGTCAGTTCCGCCGTCTTGCCGACGGTGTAGCCCTGGATCAGTTCCGTCACCTCGGCGCCGACCATGTGGGCGCCCAGAAGCTCGCCGGTCTTGGCGTCGAAGACGGTCTTGACCATTCCATCGGGCTCGCCCAGCGCGATGGCCTTGCCGTTGCCGACGAAGGGGAAGCGGCCGACGCGGACCTCGTGGCCCAGTTCCTTCGCCTTGGCTTCCGTCAGCCCGACCGAGGCCACCTGCGGCTGGCAATAGGTGCAGCCGGGGATGTTCGAGGGCTTGACCGGATGGACATGCTTGCCCGCGATCAGCTCGGCCACCATCACCCCCTCGTGGCTCGCCTTGTGCGCAAGCCAGGGCGCGCCCGCGACGTCGCCGATGGCGTAAAGCCCCTCGACCCCCGTGCGGCAGTATTCGTCGGTCAGGACATGGGTGCGGTCGATCTTGACGCCCAGTTCCTCGAGCCCCAGCCCCTCGACATTGCCGACGATGCCCACGGCCGAGATCACCGTGTCGAAGTCCTGCGTCTCGGTCTTGCCGCCCGCCTCGATATGCGCGGTCACGGTCCCGCCCTTGCGGTCGAGCTTCCTGACCGTGGATTTCTCCAGGATCTTCATGCCCTGCTTGACGAACTGCTTCTTCGCGAAGGCGCTGATCTCGGCATCCTCGACGGGCAGGACACGGTCCATGACCTCGACCACGGTGGTATCCGCGCCTAGGGTATTGAAGAACGATGCGAACTCGATCCCGATGGCGCCCGAGCCGATGACCAGCAGCTTCTTCGGCATGCGCTTCGGCACCAGCGCGTGCTTGTAGGTCCAGACGAGTTCGCCGTCGGCCTCAAGCCCCGGCAACTCGCGCGCCCGCGCCCCGGTGGCGAGCACGATGGATTTCGCCGTCAACTCCTCGGTGCCCTTGTCGGTCTTGACCGACAGCTTGCCGGGCGCGGTCAGCTTGGCCTCGCCCATGAAGACGGACACCTTGTTCTTCTTCAGCAGGTGCCCGACGCCGCCCGCAAGCTGCTTGGCGACCCCGCGCGAGCGTTGCACCACCGCGTCCAGGTCATAGCCGAAGCCGTCCGCCTTGAGGCCGAAATCCTTGGCGCGTTCGAACAGGTGGAAGACCTCGGCCGAGCGCAGCATGGCCTTGGTCGGAATGCAGCCCCAGTTGAGGCAGATGCCGCCTAGGTGCTCGCGCTCGACGCAGGCGACCTTCAGCCCCAGCTGCGCCGCGCGGATGGCGCAGACATAACCACCGGGGCCAGCCCCGATCACAACAACGTCGAAACTCTGCGCCATTGGTCCCTCTCGCCTTCGGACGTTCGGTCACATTCGCAGGGTCAGTCCAGATCGGCAAGCGACAGCTTGCCCGAGACCAGCGCGCCATAGCCTCCGGCCTCCATCACCTTCCGCTCGGCGTCTGTCGGGATGCGGCCCAGCGCCTCGTTCCGCCAGGGGAAGCGGCCGAACTTCGCGATGGTGTCACGGTGGATTTCGGCATGGATCAGGTTCTCGCCCGGCATCCGTTCCGCGAATAGCGCGACGGCGCGCTGCTGGTCCGCCAGTTCCTCGCTGTGCTCGAAGGGCAGGTAGAAGAACTGCCGCGCAGGTTCCGGGGTGGCGAGGTCATGGCTCGCGTCGATGGCGGCAGCGGCGATCCGCAGCGCGAGCGGGTCGGTCGAGAAGGCTCGCGCGTCGTCCCGGAACATGTTGCGCGGGAACTGGTCGGTCAGGATCAGGGCGGCCAGCGCGCCTTCGGCCGTGCCCGCCCATTCGGCGGCCAGCCGGGGCGCGTCGATCCAGGCCGCCATGAAGCGGTCGCGGACCCTGCGGTCCAGGTCGTCGCTTTGCATGTACCAGCCCTTGGGGCCGGTCTCGTCGATCCAGAAGCGGATGATCTCGGCAGGGGTGACGGCATCCATGATCATGCGGCCTTGTCCTGTGGGGGAGCGGTGGAGTTGTCGCCCGCCTCGGCCAGCGCCGTCTCGACGGCAAGCGTTGTGGCCGACGGCGACAGGATGGCAAAGCTCTGGTCGACATCGGGAGTGGCGCGCTGGGTCATGCGCCAGCCGCCATATGCGGCAAGCCCCGCGAGCAGCACGGACATGTAGACCCAGAAGCCCTCGGGACCGATCGCGGCCATCAGCCAGCCGGTCAGGATCGGCCCGAAGACCGACCCGGTCCCGTTGATCAGCAGCAGCCCGGCCGAGGCGGCCGCCATGTCGGCCGTGTCGAGGAAGTCGTTGGTATAGGCGATCAGCAGCGCATAGATCGGGTTCGCGACCCCGCCCACCAACGCGGCGGCCAGCAGATAGCCCCAGACACCCGATTCGCGCGACGCGACGATGGCGGTGACCAGCATGCCGAACACCGCGAGCGCCGTGATCAGCAAGCGCCGGTCCACGCGGTCCGACAGCCAGCCGATCGGATACTGGGCCAGCAGCCCGCCGATCCAGATCGCGGCGACGAAGGCCGAGATTTCCCGCACGTTCAGCCCGATGGTCGCCGCCCAGACCGCGCCCATGCCCAGAACTGCGGAAAACACCCCGCCGATCAGGAAGATGCCGACGCAGCCCAGTGGCGAGGCGCGGTAAAGCTGCCCCATGCTCATCGGCTTGATCGTCTCGAACCGCGGCGCGGGGACCTGCGCCAGCAGGATCGGGGTGAAGGCCACCGAGACCAGGACCGAGGGGATGACGAACAGCATCCAGCCGCCGGGGTCGCTGACGTTCATCAGCACCTGGCCGGTGACAAGGCCCAGCATCTGCACGATGAAATAGGCCGACATGGCCTGGCCCCGGGTCTCGTTCCTGGCGCTGGCGTTCACCCAGCTTTCGGCGGTGATGTAGACGCCGCAGAAGCAGAAGCCGATCAGCAGCCGCATCAGGGCCCAGGCAAGCCAGTGCGGGATCGCCGCATAGACGATCAGCACCGCCGAGATCAGCGACGCGAGCGCGGCGAAGACCCGCACATGGCCCACGCGCTGGATCATGCCCGGCACGATCAGGCTGCCCAGCACGAAGCCGCCGAAATAGCCGGACATCACCACGGACATCTGCGTGGTCGGGATGCCCTCGATTTCGCCGCGGATGCCCAGAAGCGTGCCCTGCATCCCGTTGCCGACCATCAGCAGCAGAACGCCCAGCAGCAACGGCCATGTGGTGCGCAGAACGCTCAGCATGATTTTCCTGCCTCAGTCGCCCGGTATCAGCAGCGACGCGTCGCCATAGCTGAAGAACCTGTAGTTTTCGTGAACCGCGTGGGCATAAATCGCGCGGATGCGTTCCGTTCCCATCAGCGCCGAAACCAGCATCATCAGCGTGGACTTCGGCAGGTGGAAGTTCGTCATCAGCCCGTCGGTGACGCGGAAGCGGTATCCGGGGCGGATGAAGATGTCGGTCTGCGCATCAAAGGGATGGATGCGGCCGTCCTCGGTCGCCGCCGATTCGATCAGGCGCAGGGCGGTGGTGCCGACGGGGATCACGCGCCGGCCCTCGGCCTTCGCGGCGTTGATCGCGGCGGCGGCCTCGGCCGTGACGATGCCGCGCTCGGCGTGCATCCGGTGCTGGCTCACGTCGTCGGTCTTGACCGGCAGGAACGTGCCCGCGCCGACGTGCAGGGTGACATGGACGCGCTGCACGCCCATCGCCTCCAGCGACGCCAGCAGAGGTTCGTCAAAATGCAGGCTTGCGGTCGGGGCGGCGACGGCGCCGGGGCGCTCGGCCCAGACGGTCTGGTAGTCGGTGCGGTCCTGGTCGTCCGGCGCCCGCAGCGCGGCGATATAGGGGGGCAGGGGCATCGCGCCGACCTGCGCCAGCGCCGCGTCGAAGGCCTCGCCCTCGGCATCGAAGGACAGCGTCAGGCCTGCGTCCGTGATCGCCTCGACGCGGGCGGACAGGGCCTCGCCAAAGCGGATGACCTCGCCCTGCCGCAGCTTGCGCAGCGGCTTGGCCAGCGCCTGCCATTGGCCGCCGGGCGCGGGCTCCAGCAGCGTGACCTCGATCCGGGCGGTGGCGGGGCCTTGCGCGGAATCGCGGGTGCGGGTGCCGGTCAGGCGGGCGGGGATCACGCGGGTGTCGTTCAGCACCAGCAGGTCGCCCGGCCGCAGGAACGAAGGCAGATCGCTGACCCGCGCATCGGTGGTGGAATGCCCGTGCGCGACCAGCAGCCGGGCAGAGCTGCGGGGGCGGGCGGGACGGGTGGCGATCAGCCCCTCGGGCAGCTCGAAGTCGAAGTCGGACAGGCGCATGACCGCCTTGTCGGCGCGGGCGCGGGCGGGGTCAACAGGCCCCGCACCCTCCTCAGCCACCTGTGACGCCCCTTCCCATCCCGCCGTCGCTTGCCTAAGACGCCCGCAACCGCAGCCGGGAGCCCCTTCATGACCCAGACGCCGTCCCTTCAGGTCACGCCCCAACCCGGCATCATGGAGATCGCGCTGTACGAGGCGGGTTCCGCCACCTTGTCGGGCCGCAGCGACGTGCTGAAGCTGAGTTCCAACGAAAACCCCTTCGGCCCGTCCGAGAAGGCGCGCGAGGCCGTGGCCCATGCGGCGCAGGCGATGCACCGCTATCCCTCGACCGACCATGCGCGGCTGCGGGCGGCGATCGGCGAGGTTCACGGGCTCGACCCCGACCGGATCATCTGCGGCGTGGGCTCGGACGAGATCATCCATTTCCTTTGCCAGTGCTACGCCGGGCCGGGGACCGAGGTGCTGTTCACCGAGCACGGCTTTTCCATGTACCGCATCAGCGCGCTGGCGGCAGGCGCCACCCCGGTCGAGGCGCCGGAACGCGAGCGGACCACCGACATTGACGCGCTGATCGCGGCGACGACGCCCGCCACGCGGCTGGTCTTCGTCGCCAACCCGAACAACCCGACCGGCACGATGATCGAGACGGCCGAACTCGAGCGGCTGGCTCTGGCCGTGCCGCAGGCAGTCCTGGTGATCGACGCGGCCTATGCGGAATACGTCAGTGCCGACTTCGACGGCGGGGCGGAGCTGGCGACGCGGCTGCCGAACGTCGTGATGACGCGGACCTTCTCGAAGATCTACGGCCTCGGCGGGCTGAGGGTCGGCTGGGGCTATGGCCCGCGCCCCATCATCGACGTGCTGAACCGCATCCGCGGACCCTTCAACCTGTCCAACGTCGCGCTGGAAGGGGCCGAGGCTGCCGTCCTCGACCGCGCCCACGTCGATCACGCGCGGGCCGAGAACGCGCGGATGCGCGACTGGCTGGCCGGGGCGCTGACGCGGCACGGCGTGCCCTCGGACCCGTCGCACGCGAATTTCATCCTCGCCCGCTTCGCCGATGAGGAGACCGCCGCCGCCTGCGACGCCGCCCTGCGCGAGGACGGGATCATCGTCCGCCGCGTCGGCGGCTATGGCCTGCCGGAATGCCTGCGGATCACGGTCGGGGACGAGGCCGCCTGCCGCCGCGTGGCGCAGGTCGTCGGCCGGTTCATGGCCGCCCGATGAGCGGCGAGCCGATCTTCCAGCGCGTCGCCCTGATCGGCCTTGGCCTGATCGCGGGCTCCATGTCGCTCGCCATGCGCGAGGGGGGCCTTGCCGCCCATCTCGTGGGCTATGCGCGCTCGCCCGAGACGCGCCAAACGGCGCGCGAGATCGGGCTGGTGGATGAGGTGGCGGATACCGCCGCCGAAGCCGTCACCGGCGCCGACCTGGTCGTGCTGGCCGTGCCCGTGGGCGCCATGGGAGATGTTGCCGTCGAGATTGCACCGCATCTCGCGCCTGGCGCCATCCTGACGGATGTGGGCTCGGTCAAGCAGTCGGTCATCGACGTGGTCGCCCCCCATGTGCCCGAGGGCGTCCATTTCGTTCCCGGCCATCCGCTGGCCGGGACGGAACATTCCGGTCCCCGCTCGGGCTTTGCCACGCTGTTCCGCAACCGCTGGTGGCTGCTGACGCCCTTGCCCGACAGCGACCCCGCGGCGGTCGAGCGGCTGTCCGCGCTGGTCCGCGCGATGGGCGCCAACGTGGACACGATGGAGGCACCGCACCACGACCGGGTGCTGGCGGTCACCAGCCATGTGCCGCACCTGATCGCCTATACGATGGTGGGTGTGGCCGACCACCTCAGCCGCGTCACGGAATCCGAGGTGATCCGCTATTCCGCCGCGGGTTTCCGCGACTTCACCCGGATCGCGGCCTCGGACCCGACGATGTGGCGCGACGTGTTCCTGCACAACAAGGAAGCAACCCTCGACATCCTCGGCCGCTTCGCCGAGGAGCTGTTTGTCTTGCAGCGCGCCATCCGCATGGGCGACGGCGAGCATCTGCACAGGTATTTCACCGGCACCCGCGCCATCCGCCGCGGCATCATCGAGGCGGGGCAGGACACCGCCGCCCCCGACTTCGGCCGGGCGGGGGTCAAGGACCGCGCCTAGGCCGGGAACAGCGGCGCCTCGCCCAGGGGCAGGGGGCCGAGGAAGGTCTTGCCGTCGCGGAAGATCAGCGGCACGCGCAACTCGCCCTTCGCGGGCTCGGCGGGGGCGGGGACGCCCGCGGGCAGCTCGACCGGCATTTCGGCCGCCTGCTGCAGCGCGGTGTCGGCCAGCGCCACGGTGACGGCCGGGATGGCGCCCAGGTCGGCGGCGAGTTGCAGCCAGGCGCGGGCGTCGGTGGTGTAGACGAAGGCCGCTCCCTCGGCCCGCCCGTCCTCGCCCGCGCGCACCGTGCCCGCAAGGCGCAGCGACTGGTCGCCCAGGGTCAGCGTCACGCCGTCCGAGGATACGCCCACCAGGTCAGGCGGCGGCGCATCCGCCGCCTGCCGAAGGGGCGCGGTCAGGAAGACCCGCGCGGCGCCTTCGACGGAAATGGCACGGTCGGCCAGCGCGGGGGGACGGGGCAGCAGCCCCATGCCCGTCAGGTCGCGCAGTTGGCCGCCCAAATCATAGGCGGCGCGGGCCGCGCGGGGCGCGGCGGCCCCCATCGCCACCAGCTGCGCCTGCGCGTCCAGCCCCTCCAGCAAGGGGTGGCCTTCGATCGCCACGGGGCCGCTGGCAGCGGCCACCCGGCTGATCGCCATGTCGCTGCCCGGCGAGACGCGCATGGACAGCACCGCGTCCGCCGCCGCCACCGCCAGCGGGCGGCCCATGACGGGCAGGGTCATGGTGGAAGGGAGCGCCGCGTGGAACTGGGTGGGCGAGGTGGGCGCGGCCCAAAGCTCGACGGCGGGCAGAACGGCCTCGCCCGCCGGGGTGGCGATCTCGACGGCGGTCAGGCCGAGGCCGATCCGGTCGATCTCGCGCAGGGGCGTGACCGAGGCCGCCTCGATCCGGGGGTCCTCGGCGATCATGGCCTGCGCCTTGCGCGCAAGCCAGGTCTCGCCGCCCAGCCAGGCGCCCGCCACGGCGCCCCCGACCAGCAGCAACAGGATCACCAGCGTCTTCACGGCGCCTCTCTTGAAATCATGCAGGACCGGCCTAACCTGCGCCGGATGGAAAGGGCAAGCGATGGATGACGGCTTCTGGGTCTTCGGCTACGGCTCGTTGATGTGGGCGCCCGACTTCCCCGTGGCCGAGGCCGTCATCGCCCAGGCCGACGGCTGGAGGCGCAGCTTCTGCCTGCGGTCCGTCACCTACCGGGGCACCGAGACCTGCCCCGGCCTCGTCCTGGGGCTGGAGCCCCACCCCGGCCGCGACTGCACGGGGCTGGCCCTGCGGGTCGAGGACCCCCTGTGGCCCCAGGTCATCGCCGGCCTGCGCGCGCGCGAGATGGTGACGGGCGCCTATCGCGAGCTGATGCTGCCGCTCGCGCTGGCCGACGGGCGCCGGGTGCGGGGGCTTACCTATGTCATGCGGCCCGAGCACCGGCAGTATGCGGGCGGGCTCAGCCCCGACGAGCAGGCGGCGATCATCGCCACGGCCTGTGGGGGCAGGGGACCGAACGCCGACTATCTCTACAACACCGTCGCGCATCTGGCCGAGCTGGGGATTCCCGACGACGACCTGGACGACCTCGCCGCACGGGTCCGGGCGCTGCGGGGCGCGGCGGCCTAGCGCGGGTCGAGCAGCGTGTATTCGTCGGAAAAGCGGTTCAGGTAATCCAGCATCGGTCCCGCCGCCCGCCATTGCCGTAGCAGCGCGCGGCCCAAGCGGCGGCGGTCTGGCCAGTGGCGGCGGGTCAGCCCCTCCTCGGCACCCGGCAGGCCGGCATAGGGCGCGCGCCAGCGCAGGGGCACGATGCCTTCCGACCGTTTCAGCCAAGGCTTGTCGGGTCCGATGAAATGCACGAGGCAGGGGTCCGCCATGGCCGACAGATGCGCCGAGGCCCAGGTGAACTGCCAGTTCCACAGCGGGCTCATTTCGGCCCAGTCGCCGCGCAGCACGCCATTCAGCAGCGCCTGGTCGCGGCCAAGGCCGGCAAGGTGGGTCCGGGCGAAAGCGGCGCAGCGGGCGGGCAGGTCCTGTTCGGCCCAGGCCTCGGTGTCCACCATCACCACGCCTGCATTGAAATAGGGTGCCGCAGGCCAGCCAAGCCTTTTGAAATCCGGCACCCGCTTGCCGGGCTGACGCCATTGGCGGTTGTCGCGCACGGCCCCCACGGCGCGGCCCCTCATGTCGGCGGCCATCAGCCGCCCCGGATCGCCGCGCTCGAACAGGATGTCGGCGTCCAGCACGAGGATGCGCCGCCAGCGCCCTCTCAGGGCACCCGCGAGGAACACGTCCATGTAGGTCGCGACCGAGCGCCGCCCGTCCAGCGGCAGCGCAGCCTCCAGCGTCGCGTCGCGGGCGGCGACGTGGCCCACGCCCGCCCGGGCCAGCGCCGGCGGCAGTTCCAGCGGCTCGGGCGAGCCGATCAGCACGTCCCAGCCGCGACCTTCGACCGCAAGCTGGCCTGCCACGACCGAAGCATAGGGCAGGTAGCCCGCGTCGCAGGCCACGATCACGGCGCGGTCGGACAACTGCCGGAAGCCCGGCGAGATCACGGCATTCATGCGCCCGATTTCCACGCGTTGAAACCGAAAGGCAAGCGCGCGCTTTCCCCTCTAACCCTGCCGCAAGCGGCGTGATAGCGTGAACACCATGGTCCAGATCCCTTCCCGACAGCAGATCCTCGAATGGATCGCCGACAATCCCGACGCCACTGCCAAGCGCGACATCGCCAAGGCCTTCGGCATCAAGGGCAGCGACCGCATCGAGCTCAAGCGCGTGCTGCGCGAACTCGAGGACGAGGGCCTGCTGGAACGCCGCCGTCGCCATTACCGCGACCACGAGAAGCTGCCCCCCGTCAGCGTGGTCGAGATCCTGCCGCCCGATGCAGACGGCGACATCTTCGCGAAACCGATGGAATGGCAGGGCACCGCCCCCATGCCGCGCATCCTCTTCGCCCCCCGCAAGGCCGACCCCGCCGTGGGTGCGGGCGAGCGCGTGCTGGTCCGCCTGACCGAGGTCGAGGGCGAGGACTACCAGTACCAAGCCCGGCTCATGCGCCGCATCGGCACCGCGCCCCACCGCGTCGTCGGCATCTTCCGCAAGGAGACCGAGGGCGGACGGATCGTCCCCATCGACAAGGGCGTCGACCGCGAATGGCGTGTCCTGGCCGAAGCCGCGCAGGGCGCGCAGGACGGTGAACTGGTCGAGGCCGAGCAGATCGGCTCGCGCAACCGCATCGGCCTGCCGCAGGCTCGCATCATCGAGCGGCTGGGCGACCCCTCGGCCCCGCGTGCCGTCAGCCTGATCGCCATCCATCAGCACGGCATCCCCGACGACTTCCCCGACGCGGTGATGGCCGAGGCCGATGCCCAGAAGCCCGCCACCATGAAGGGCCGCGAGGACCTGCGCGACCTGCCGCTTGTCACCATCGACCCGGTGGACGCCCGCGACCATGACGACGCCGTGGCCGCCATGCCCGACGACGATCCCCGGAACGAAGGCGGCATGATCCTGTGGGTCGCCATTGCTGACGTCGCCCATTACGTCCGCCCGCAGTCGGCCTTGGACATGGAAGCGCGGCACCGGGGCAACTCGACATACTTCCCCGACCGCGTGGTGCCGATGCTGCCGGACGTGCTGTCGGGCGACCTGTGTTCGCTGCACGAAGGGGTGGACCGCCCCGTGATCGCCGTCAGGATGCGGATCGACGCGCAGGGCAACAAGATCGGCCACGACTTCCACCGCGGCATGATGAACAGCATGGCGTCGCTCTCCTACGAGCAGGCGCAGACGGCGGCCGATGGCACGCCCGACGAGCAAGCCGCGCCGCTGATGGACAACGTGATCCGCCCGCTGTTTGCGGCCTATGAGCTGCTCAAGGCTGCCCGCGCCCGCCGCCAGCCGCTGGATCTCGATCTGCCGGAACGGCGGATCGAGTTGACCCCCGACGGCCGGGTAAAATCCGTGGCCTTCCGCGACCGCTTCAATGCCCACCGGCTGATCGAGGAGTTCATGGTGCTGGCCAATGTCGCCGCCGCCGAGGAACTGACCCGCCTGCGCCGCCCCCTGCTGTTCCGCGTCCACGAGGAGCCGAGCCCCGAGAAGCTGAACGCCCTGCGCGACGTGGCCGAGGCTTCGGGCTTCGCGCTGGCCAAGGGCCAGGTGCTGCAGACGAGCCACCTGAACCGGCTGCTCGCCCAGGCGCAGGGGACCGATTTCGACGAACTGATCAACGTCAGCACGCTGCGGTCCATGACGCAGGCCTATTACAACGCGGAAAACCTCGGCCATTTCGGGCTGGCGCTGAAGAACTATGCGCATTTCACCTCGCCCATCCGCCGCTATTCCGACCTGATCGTGCATCGCGCGCTGATCTCGGGGCACCAGTGGGGCAAGGACGGACTGTCGGCGCAGGACATCGAGACGCTGGAGGATACCGCCCAGCACATCTCGGACACCGAGCGCCGCAGCATGGCGGCCGAGCGCGACACGACCGACCGCTACCTTGCCGCCTATCTGGCCGACCGGGTGGGCTCCGAGTTCACCGGCCGCATCAGCGGCGTCCAGCGCTTCGGCGCCTTCGTCAAGCTGGACGAGACGGGGGCCGACGGTCTGCTGCCCATCCGCGAGATCGGGAACGAGTATTTCCACTTCGACCGCGACGCACAGACCCTGGTCGGCTCGGACAGCGGCACCGTGATCGGCATCGGCCAGCGCGTAACCGTGCGTCTGGCCGAGGCGATCCCCACCACCGGCGGGTTGACGCTGGAACTGGTGGAGCTTGAAGGCCGCAGCATCGCCCGGGGTCCCCAGGGCCGCCGCGGCAAGTCCCCCCGCCGCCGCGACGCGCAGAACGCCAAGGCCGGCGAAGCCCGCGCCCGCAAGCTGCGGCGTATCCGCAAGCGGTAACCCCTCGAAGATGCTGCGCCGGGGGATGCCTCTGGCGCGGCAGGACATATCAAGGCTGCTTCTCAAGCCGCTGAGGCTCGGCGAGCCGTTCCAGAGCGGTCGCTGCTCAGCGCCGTCTGTTCTTCTTCGTGCAAATATCCCGGGGTCCGGGGCAGCGCCCCGGTCCGGCGGTGGCCCAAAAGGAAAAGGCGGCTCCTTTCGAAACCGCCCTTCCATCAGCCTGAAGACAGGATCAGATCGCCGCGTCGCGGACGTCCTGGTCGACCTTGTCGGCGTATTTCTTGAAGTTCTCGCGGAACATGCCCTTCAGCTTCTCGGCCTGTGCGTCATAGGCGGCACCGTCCGCCCAAGTCTGGCGCGGGTCCAGCAGCTTGTCTTCGACGCCCGGCACCGAGACCGGGACCTCGAAGCCGAAGTTCGGGTCCTTCCGGAACTCGACATTGTTCAGCGAGCCGTCCAGCGCTGCGCTCAGCAGGGCGCGGGTGGCCTTGATCGGCATGCGCTTGCCGGTGCCGAAGGGGCCGCCGGTCCAGCCGGTGTTGACCAGCCAGCAGGTCGCGCCCGACTTCTGGATCCGCTCCTCCAGCAGCTTGCCGTACTCCTCGGGGCGGCGCGGCATGAAGGGCGCGCCAAAGCAGGTCGAGAAGGTCGGCTGCGGTTCCACCACGCCGTCCTCGGTCCCCGGCGTCTTCGAGGTGAAGCCCGACAGGAAGTGGTACATCGCCTGCTGGGGCGTCAGCCGCGCGATCGGCGGCATCACGCCATAGGCGTCCGAGGTCAGCATGATGACGTTCTTCGGTGCGCCGGCCATGCCGGTTTCCGAGGCGTTCGAGATCGCGACCAGCGGATAGGCGCAGCGGGTGTTTTCCGTGATCGAGCCGTCGGCGAAGTCCAACTCCAGGGTGTCGGGATCATAGACCATGTTCTCGACCACGGTGCCGAAGCGGTGGGTCGTGGCGTAGATCTCGGGCTCGGCCTCGGGCGACAGGTTGATCGTCTTGGCGTAGCAGCCGCCCTCGAAGTTGAAGACGCCCTTGTCCGACCAGCCGTGCTCGTCGTCGCCGATCAGCACGCGCGAGGGGTCGGCCGACAGCGTGGTCTTGCCGGTGCCCGACAGGCCGAAGAAGACCGCCACGTCGCTTTCGTCGCCCGGCGCATGGTTGGCCGAGCAGTGCATCGGCATCACGCCGCGTTCCGGCAGGATGTAGTTTAGCAGCGTGAATACGCCCTTCTTGTTCTCGCCCGCATAGCCGGTGTTGCCGATCAGGATCATCTTGCGCTCGAAGTTCAGCGCGATGACCGTCTCGCTGCGGCAGCCGTGACGGGCCGGGTCCGCCTTGAAGGACGGGCAGTTGATGATCGTCCAGTCGGGGGTGAAACTCGCCAGTTCCGACGCCTCGGGGCGGCGCAGCAGGTGGCGGATGAAGAGGTTGTGCCAGGCGAGTTCGCTGACGACGCGCACGTCCAGCCGCTGTTCCGGGTCGGCGCCGCCGAACAGGTCCTGCACGAAGTATTCCTTGCCCTTCATGTGGGCCAGCATGTCCGCGTGCAGCCGGTCGAAAGCCTCGGGCTCCATCGGCGCGTTGTTGTCCCACCAGATCGAGGCCTCGACGCCCGCCGTGCGCACGACGAACTTGTCCTTGGGCGAACGGCCCGTCTTGGCGCCGGTGGACACAAGGAACGCGCCGCCCAGGCCCAGCTTGCCCTCGTCGCGACGGATCGCGGCCTCGATCAGCGCGGGTTCCAGCAGGTTGTAGTGGACGCGGCCCAGACCCTCGATCCCCTGGTCCTCAAGCTTGCAGTTCGGGTTGACGCGGGACTGTGCCATGCCGGTGGTTCCTTGGGTCGAGTTCGCTGCAACCTGCGCGCCTGCGGCATGGTCGCCCAGACCTTGGCGACCCTGGTCTTCGAGCTTGCGATTCAGGTTGACGACGGTCTGTGCCATGCGGGGAACTCCTTGGATCGGGCGCGCTGTGCTTCGGGCCCCTATAACATGGCGGAATGATGATGATAGACCAACAGGAGTGGCAGTTAGCGCAACCAGAGATGGTTAGCGTTATCATTGCCGCAATGGTTAACTCCTGCGGCATGGTCCCATGACCACGATCCACGCCAGCGCCGTGGAAATTGGGGGGCGGGGGCTGCTGATCCTGGGTCCGTCGGGCGCGGGCAAGTCGGCGCTGGCCTTGGCGCTGATGGGACTGGGCGCGCGGCTGGTAGCCGACGACCGGGTGGTCCTGCGGATCCAGAGCCGACACCTTCTGGCCGGCTGCCCGCCCGCGATCCGGGGCCGCATCGAGGCGCGCGGCGTCGGCATCCTGCGCGCCGACCCGGCCGGCCCGGTTCCGCTGGCGCAGGTCGTGGATCTGGGGCAGGCGGAAACAGAGCGACTGCCGCCTTTCCGCACCACCTTCCTGCTGGGGTTGGAGCTGCCCCTTGTGCTGGGGCCGATGGAGCCGCATCTTCCACCCGCACTGATGCAGTTGATGCGCAGCGGGCGCTGTGACTGAGGGCCGGAGCGGTTCCGGCGGAAGGGATGGGCCTTGAACAGCGACCAGGCAGTGTCGGACGAGCATGCCCCCGAGCCGCAGGCCCAGCGGCTTGTGCTGGTGACGGGCCCCTCGGGCGCCGGGCGGTCCACGGCGATCCACGCGCTCGAGGACATGGGCTTCGAGGCGATCGACAACCTGCCCCTGTCGCTGATCCCGCGCCTGCTGGATGGCCAGCCCCGTCCCGTGCCGCTGGCCCTGGGGCTGGACGTGCGCAACCGCGATTTCTCGGCCTCGAACCTGATCGAGCTGATCGACGTGCTGACCCGCAATCCCGGTTTCGCGCCCGAGGTGCTGTATCTCGACTGCGCCACCGAAACGCTGCTGCGGCGCTATTCGGAAACGCGCCGCCGCCATCCGCTGGGCGAGGGCAGCACGCCCGCCGACGCGATCACGGCCGAGCACGACATGCTGTCCCCGGTCCGGGCGCGCGCCGACGTGCTGATCGACACGACCGAGCTGTCGCCCCATGACCTGCGGGCGGAACTCGCGCGGACCTTCGACCTGCGGGGCGGGCGGGGGCTTTCGGTCTCGCTGCAGTCCTTCAGCTACAAGCGGGGGGTGCCGCGCGGACTGGACATGATGTTCGACTGCCGGTTCCTCGCGAACCCGCATTGGGAGCCGGGTTTGCGGCCCTTCGACGGGCGGGACGGGCCGGTTCAGGATTACGTGACGGCAGATCCCCGGTTCCGGGCCTTCTTCGGGCAGGTCCGTGACCTTATCTTGTTTTTGCTGCCCGCGCAGGTGGATGAGGGCAAGGCGCATCTGGCGATAGGCTTCGGCTGCACCGGAGGGCAACATCGTTCCGTCACTTTGGTGGAGCTGATGGCCGACGCGCTTGCGAAAGAGGGCTGGCAGGTGTCAAAACGACACCGGGAATTGGAACGTCGCGCCTCGGCGCTGCGACCGGCCGACCCGACCCGCTCAGAACAGCCGGGGGTGTCCGGCGGATCGGCGGGCGGCGGGCCGTTGCGAATGGTGGAAGGCAGTTGATCGGAATCGTCATCGTCGCACATGGGGGGCTGGCGCGCGAATATGTCGCCGCCGTCCAGCATGTGGTCGGACCCCAGACCGGCCTTCGGGCCGTCACCATCGAGGATAACCACGACCGTGCCGCCAAGCAGGACGAGATCTGCCAGGCCGCGAACGACGTGGACACGGGCGATGGCGTCGTGATCGTCACCGACCTGTTCGGCGGCTCGCCGTCGAACCTGTCGATGCCGGCCTGCCTGCCCGCGCGCCGCCGCATCCTTTACGGCGCCAACCTGCCCATGCTGGTCAAGCTGGCCAAGTCGCGCCACCTTGCGGTCGAGGAGGCCGCGGTTCTCGCCGCCGAGGCGGGACGCAAGTACATCGACTGCTACGCCCCCGAACCTTCGCCGGTCCGGGCCGCGCTGTGACCGAGTTCAGCCGCGAACTGCGGATCGTCAACGAAAAGGGACTGCACGCCCGCGCCTCGGCCCGCTTTGCCGAGACGGTGGAACGCTTCGACGCCCGCGCCATGGTGGAAAAGGACGGCGAGACGGTGTCGGGCGATTCGATCATGGGCCTGCTGATGCTGGTCGCCCCGCGCGGCAGCACCATCCGCGTCACAACCAGTGGCCCCGAGGCCGGGCCGCTGATGCAGGCGCTGGCCGAACTGGTGGACAGCTACTTCGGCGAAGGCCGCTGAGGGCCGCCCCTTGGCCCGCGACAGCTATCACCACGGCAACCTGCGGCAGGCGCTCGTCGAGGCCACCGTTTCGCTGATCGAGGACAAGGGGCCGATGGCCTTCACCCTGGCCGAGGCTGCGCGCCAGGCCGGCGTCAGCGCCGCCGCCCCTTACCGCCATTTCTCGGGCCGCGAGCAGTTGCTCGAGGAGGTCGCGCGGCAGGGCTTCCTCGACTTCGCGGCGCGGCTGGAAGCTGCCTTCGATGAGGGCCGGCCCTCGGCGCTGTCGGCCTTCCTGCGCATGGGGCAGGCCTACTTGGGCTTTGCCGCCGAGAAGCCCGGCTTCTACATGGCGATGTTCGAGGCGGGCCTGTCGATCGCGGGCAATGCCGACCTGGCCGCGGCGGCCGAGCGGGCCGAGGCCGCCCTCGTCCGGGGCGCCGAGGCACTGTTCGCGCGCCTGCCCGCAGACCGCCGCCCGCCGCCCTCGATGGTCGCGAACCACGTCTGGGCGCTGTCCCATGGCGTGGTCGAACTGTTCAGGCGTGGCCGCCCCGGTGCGCGCAGCCCGATCTCGGCCGACCAAATGCTGGAAAGCGGCGTGCTGATCTACCTGCGCGGCCTCGGCGTCATCGAGTAACGGATTCTTTCGTGACGGGCATTGACGCAGGCCCCTGCGGCTCCAACATTGTTAATGTGATTAACATTCACATTCCTGAACGGAGCACCCCCATGATCCCAGCCTACGAACCTCGCAGCTATCTGCCCGCCCAAGGCGTCGTTCAGTCCGCAAGGCAGCTTCTGCTGCAGGCCCGCGACTGGCTGGACGCGCGGGGCAGGGTGGCCTGGCTTGCCGCCATGGTCCTCGGCCTCGTCTTCGCCTGGCCGGTGGGCCTTGCCATCCTCGGCTACATGATCTGGAGCAAACGCATGTTCGGAACCTGCACCCGCCGCAGCCGCCACGTCCCGGCCTATCGCGCCGAAAGCACCGGCAATGCCGCCTTCGACGCGTACCGCGATGAAACGCTGAAGCGGCTGGAAGACGAGCACCGCGCCTTCCTGGACTTTCTGCAGAAGCTGCGCGAGGCCCGCGACAAGGCCGAGTTCGACCAGTTCATGGACGAACGCCGCCAGAACTGAAGCAAAGGGGCCGGTCCAGCCGGCCCCCTTTTCAATAGGCGCAGTCGGCGTAGATGCGCGACAGCTCGCCCTGCCATTCGCCGTGATACTTCGCCAGCAGGTCGTCCGCCGCCGTCGCGCCGCGTTCCACCTTGTCCCGCAGCACGGCCAGGAACTGCGCCTCATCCGCGCCCCGGTCGTCCAGATGCCCGCGCGCGGCCAGCCCGGCCTCGGCCAGCGTCAGCGTCTCGGCGGCGAGATCGCGCAGCTTCAGGCCGTCGAACTCGCCCGCCAGTCCGTCGCGGGCGGCGGCGCGGCGCAGGCCCTCGCGCTGCTCGTGCGTCCAGCCGCGGGTCAGTTCCGTCGCGGCATCCAGCGCCCCCTGGTCGTAGGTCAGCCCGACCCACAGCGCGGGCAGGGCGTTGAGGTGGCTCAGCGGGCCGCAATCGGCGCCGCGCATCTCGATGTATTTCTTGACCCGCGCCTCGGGGAAGACGGTGGTCATGTGGTCGGCCCAGTCCGACAGCGTCGGCACCTCGCCCGGCAGCGCGGGCAGGCGGCCCTTGAGGAAATCGCGGAAGCTCTGGCCCAGCGCGTCGATGTAGGTCCCGTCGCGGTAGACGAAATACATAGGTACATCGAGGACATAGTCCACCCAGGCCTCGTAGCCGAAGCCTTCCTCGAAGACGAAGGGCAGCATCCCCGTGCGCGCCGCGTCGAGGTTCTGCCAGATATGCGCGCGCCAGGACTTCATCCCGTTCGGCTTGCCGTCGAGGAAGGGCGAGCTTGCGAACAGCGCCGTCGCCACCGGCTGCAGGGCCAGCGCCACCCGCAGCTTCTGCACCATGTCGGCCTCGGACGCATAGTCGAGGTTCACCTGCACGGTGCAGGTCCGGTACATCATCTGGGTGCCCAGCGTGCCGACCTTCTGCATGTAGGGCGTCATCAGCGCATAGCGGCCCTTGGGCATCATCGGCATCTGGTCCTGGCCCCAGACCGGCGCGGCGCCAAGGCCCATGAAGCCGATGCCCAAGCCTTCCGTCACCGCCGCGACCTCGGACAGGTGCTGGCGCGTCTCGGCGTCGGTGTCGTGGATCGTCTCGACCGGCGCGCCCGACAGTTCAAGCTGCCCGCCCGGTTCCAGGCTGACATTGGCGCCGGCCCTGGACAGGCCGATCAGCTTGCCGCTCTCACGCAGTTCCGACCAGCCGAAGCGGTCGCGCAGTCCTTCCAGGATGGCAAGGATCGAGCGCGGCCCCTCGTAGGGCAGGGGCTCGAGCGTGTCCCACAGGAAGCCGAACTTCTCGTGCTCGGTGCCGATGCGCCAGCTTTCGCGCGGCTTCTCGCCCAAGGCGATATAGTCGGCGAGCTGCTCTCGGCGCTCGATCGGGCCGCCGCCCTGCTGGGGAATGGACATGGGGGCCCTCACGAGGTCGTAATCGTTCGGACAGGTGGCGCGACGGTGGGGGAGTGTCAAGCCAACCCTTCGGCGGGCCTCGCCCAAGCCTTGCCCGGCCCGCGCGCGCGTGTCACAGGCTGGGGCCAATCCCAAAGCTCCCGAGATCCCGATGACCGACCTGCCCGACATGACCGATGCCCGCGCCCTGCCGGTGGTACGCCTGCGGCCGAAGGCGAACGCGCGGGCGATCCGGCACGGCTTCCCTTGGGTTTATGCCGACGAGCTGGTGGTGGACCGCCGCACCAGGGGCCTCGCGCCGGGCGCCATGGCGGTCCTGCAGGATGCCGAGCGGGGCGAACTGGGCGTCGTCACGGTCAACGTGAACTCGAAGATCGTGGCGCGGGTCATGGACCAGAACGCGGGCGCCACCATCGACCGCGCTTGGCTTGTGGCGCGGCTGCGCCGGGCGCTGGCGATGCGCGAACGCCTGTTCGACGCGCCCTTCTATCGCCTCGTTCATGCCGAGGCAGACGGGCTGCCGGGTGTCGTCATCGACCGCTTCGGCGATGCGGCGGTGATCCAGCCCAACGCCGCCTGGGCCGACCGGATGCTGCCCGACCTTGCCGATGCGCTGGCCGAGGTCACGGGCGTGTCCACGGTCGTGATGAACGGCTCGGGCCGGGCGCGGGGGCTGGAAGGGCTGGACGAGCGCACCGAGGTCCTGGCCGGCGGCGTCCCGGCCCCCATCGAGGTCCCGATGAACGGCGCGACCTATCTGGCCGACCTGACGGGCGGGCAGAAGACGGGGCTGTTCTACGACCAGCGGCCGAACCATGCCTTTGCCCAGCGGCTGGCGCGCGGCGCGCGGGTGCTGGACGTGTTTTCCCATGTTGGCGGCTTCGGGCTTGCCGCGCTCGCCGGAGGCGCCGAGAGCGCGACCTGCGTGGATGGCTCGGCCGCGGCGTTGTCGCTGGCGCAGGGCGGGGCGCGCGCGATGGGGCTTGAGGCGCGTCTGACCACCCGGCAGGGCGATGCCTTTGCGGTGATGGAGGCCATGGCCTCCGAAGGCCAGCGCTTCGACGTGGTGATCTGCGACCCGCCCGCCTTCGCACCGGCGAAACAGGCGCTGGAGGCCGGCCTGCGCGCTTATGAGCGGATCGCCCGGCTGGCCGCCCCGCTGGTGGCGCCGGGCGGTTATCTCTGCCTCTGCTCCTGCAGCCATGCCGCCGACCTGACAGCGTTCCGCAACGCAAGCGCGCGGGGGATCGGGCGCGGGGGACGGCGGATGCAGCTGATCCACACGGGCTTTGCCGGGCCGGACCACCCGATGCTGCCCCAACTGGCCGAAAGCGGATACCTCAAGTCGCTGTTCTTCCGGCTGGACGGATGAAGGCGGTCCTCGACGCCTGCGTCCTTTACCCGACCGTCCTGCGGGAAATCCTGATCGGCGCGGCGGATGCGGGGCTTTACCAGCCCCTCTGGTCCGCCCGCATCCTTGACGAATGGCGCCACGCCGCCGCCCGCCTCGGCCCCGACGGGGCCGCCGTGGCCGGGGCCGAGATCGCCCTGCTGCGTGCCGCCCACCCTGCGGCTGAAGCCCCTGACGATGGCACTCTGGCTGCGGGCTTCGACTGGCCCGACCCTGCCGACCGGCACGTGGCCGAGGCCGCGCTGGCCTCGGGCGCGGACATGATCGTCACCGCGAACCTGCGCGACTTTCCCTCGCGGGCGCTCGGCGCGCTGGGCCTGCGCGCGGTCCATCCCGACGCCTTCCTGCTGGACCTGTGGCGGCGCGACCCCGAGCCGGTCGCCGCCAGCGTCCACGCCGCCCATGCCAAGGCGCAGGCCTTGGGCGGACCGATGCCGCTCCGCGACCTGATGGCGCGGGCGCGGCTGCCGCGGCTTTCCAAGGCCTTGGCGCGGCAGGGCTGACTTGCCGCCGGGCCGCGCAGCCTCTACCACCGTCCGGGCAAGCGATGGGGGAAGCGGATGGCCTCGCGTCTGATCCGGGTCGATGACTTCGACCTCGTCATCTTCGGCGCGACCGGAGACCTGGCGCGGCGCAAGATCCTGCCGGGCCTGTTCCGCCGCCATGCCGGGGGCCAGTTCCCCGAGGGCGCCCGCATCATCGCCGCCGCCCGCGCCGAGTTGGACGACGAAGCCTTCCGGGCCGACATCCGCGCCGCCATCGCCGAGTTCGACCCGGGCCGCGCCGATGCACCCGAGCTGCCCGGCTTCCTCGACCGCCTGTCCTATGTGCGCCTTGACGCCTGCGGCGAGGAGGGCTGGCCCGAGCTGGCCGGAAAGATGCGAACCGGCGTGGTGCAGGCCTTCTACTTCTCGGTCGCGCCCGGCCTGTTCGGCGACCTGGCCGAGCGGCTGGCCCGCCACGGCATCGCGGGACCGGATGCCCGCATCGTCGTCGAAAAGCCCTTCGGTCGCGACCTTGCCTCGGCCCGCGAACTGAACCAGGTGCTCGCCCGCCACTTCGACGAACGCCAGATCTACCGGATCGACCATTACCTCGGGAAGGAAACCGTCCAGAACCTGATGGCGGTGCGCTTCGCCAACATCCTGTTCGAGCCGCTGTGGAACGCCCATTACATCGACCACGTCCAGATCACCGTGGCCGAAACCGTGGGGGTCGCGGGCCGCGCGGCCTATTACGACCATTCCGGCGCCATGCGCGACATGGTGCAAAACCACCTGATGCAGCTTGTCTGCCTGATCGCGATGGAGCCGCCCTGGCACTTCGACCCCGATGCGGCGCGGGACGAGAAGCTCAAGGTCATCCGCGCGCTCGAACCCGTGGCGCCCACCGACATCGTGCGCGGGCAATATGCGGGCGACGGGGACGAGCCCGACTACCTGGCCGACGTGGACAACCCCGACAGCCGGACGGAAAGCTTCGTCGCGCTGAAGCTCAGGATCGCCAATTGGCGCTGGCAGGGGGTGCCCTTCTACCTGCGCACCGGCAAGTGCCTGCGCGCGCGCACCAGCGAGATCGCCGTCGTCTTCCGCGAGCCGCCCCATTCCATCTTCGACACGGCGGGCCAGCAGAAGCCCAACCAGCTGGTGATCCGCCTTCAGCCGAACGAGGGAATCAACCTCAAGGTCATGATCAAGGAACCCGGCCCCGGCGGAATGCGCCTCGTGCAGGTGCCCCTGGACATGAGCTTCGCCGAGGCCCTGGGCCCCGAGGGCGCCGAGATGCCCGACGCCTATGAACGCCTGATCATCGACGTGATCCGGGGCAACCAGACGCTGTTCATGCGCGGCGACGAGGTCGAGGCCGCCTGGTCCTGGGCCGATCCCATCATCTCGGCCTGGGAGGAAGGCTCGGGAAGGCCCGAACCCTATCAGCCGGGCACCAGCGGGCCGGATGAGGCGTTGGGGCTGATCCACCGCGACGGCCGCCGCTGGCGCGACATCAAGACCTGAACCTTGAGGCGTAGACCCGATGACCCTGACCGAGCATCCTGATCGCGAGGCCCTGACCCTGGGCGTGGCCCAGGCCATCACCGAGGCGCTGGGCATGGCGCTGAAGGTGCGCGAGCGCGCCGTCCTGTGCCTGCCCGGCGGCTCGACCCCGGTGCCCGTCTTCAAGGCGCTGGCGGCCGCGCGGCTGGAATGGGAGCGGGTGATCGTCATCCCCAGCGACGAGCGCTGGGTGCCGGCGGACCATCCCCGCTCCAACGCGCGGCTGATCCGGCGCAACCTGATCGAGGAAGGCGCGGGCGCCGAGCTGATCGAGCTTTACACCGAAGGGCTGGACCCGCAGGCGGGCGCGGCGCTGGCATCCGAGCGCATCGCGCCCCTGCTGCCGCTGTCGGTCCTGCTGCTGGGCATGGGCGAGGACATGCACACCGCAAGCCTCATCCCCGGCGCCGAGGGGCTGGAGGCCGCGCTGGATTCCGCCGCGCCCCCGGTCCTGCCGGTGCAGACCGCCGCCGAGGCACGGGTGACGCTGACGGTGCCGGCGCTGTGTTCGGCGACCGAAGCCTTCCTGATGATCACCGGCCCCGAAAAGCGCGAGGCGCTGGAGCGCGCGGCCGCGCTGCCCGTCGAGGAGGCGCCGGTCCGCGCCATCCTCAAGGGACTGATGGTGCATTACGCGGAATGATTTGAATGAAGGATTTTTCGATGACCGATACCTGGCGGCAGTTGGCCGACCATCGCGCCGCGACCGGCGACCGCCCCATCGCTGCTTTGTTCGACGGCGACCCCGACCGCGCCCGCCGCTGCACGGTGGCGGCCGACGGGCTGTGGTTCGACTGGTCCAAGACCGCCATCGACGACACCGCGCTTGATCTGCTGCTGGCGCTGGCCGAAGGCGTCCCCTCCCGGCGCGAGGCGATGTTCACGGGCGAGAGGATCAATGAAACCGAGGGCCGCGCCGTCCTGCACACGGCCCTGCGCGCGACCGAAGGCCCGATCCTTGTCGATGGCCGGGACGTCCTGCCCGAGGTTCACGCGACCCTGGACCGGATGCGCCGCTTCGCGGACCGGGTGCGCTCGGGCGAAATCGCGGGGCAGGGCGGGCGCTATACGGATGTCGTCAACATCGGCATCGGCGGTTCGGACCTCGGCCCTGTCATGGCCGCGCTGGCGCTGGCGCCCTGGGCTGACGGGCCGCGGCTGCATTTCATTTCCAACGTGGACGGGGCGGACGCGACCGACACCCTGAAGGGGCTGGATCCGGAACGGACGCTGGTGATCGTGTCCTCCAAGACCTTCACCACCATTGAGAC
This sequence comes from Paracoccus chinensis, assembly GCF_900102885.1. GTDB lineage: Bacteria > Pseudomonadota > Alphaproteobacteria > Rhodobacterales > Rhodobacteraceae > Paracoccus > Paracoccus chinensis. The sequence goes on from NZ_FNGE01000002.1 coordinate 360,996, forward strand.
GATGACCAACGCCGAGACCGTCCGCCGCTGGATGGCAGGCCGCGTCGCCGACCCCGCAAGCCAGTTCGCCGCGGTGTCGAGCGCGCTGGACAGGACCGCCGCCTTCGGGATCGACCCCGAGCGCGTCTTCGGCTTCGCCGACTGGGTCGGCGGACGCTATTCGGTCTGGGGGCCGATCGGGCTGTCGCTGATGCTGGGCATCGGGCCGGACCGCTTCGACGAGTTCCTTGCGGGCGGACGGGCGATGGATCACCATTTCCGCTCTGCCCCGCTGGAAGGGAACCTGCCCGTGATGCTGGCGCTGGTCGGCGTCTGGCACCACCAGGTCTGCGGCTATCCGACCCGCGCGGTCCTTCCCTATGCCAACCGCCTGCTGCGCCTGCCCGCCTATCTGCAGCAGCTCGAGATGGAATCGAACGGCAAGCGCGTCACGATGGATGGCGCGGACCTCGACCGTCCGTCCGGCCCCATCGTTTGGGGAGAGCCGGGCACCAACGGCCAGCACGCCTTCTACCAGCTGATCCACCAGGGCACTCAGGTCGTCCCCTGCGAGTTCATCGTCGCCGCGCGCGGGCACGAGCCCGACCTCGACCACCAGCAGAAGCTGCTGATCGCCAACTGCCTCGCGCAGAGCGGCGCCCTGCTGCGCGGCCGTTCGCTGGAGGAGGCGCGGGCGCTGATGGCGGGCAAGGGGCTGCCCGAGGCCGAGGCCGAGCGGCAGGCCCGCCACCGTGTCTTCCCGGGCAACCGCCCCTCGACCACGCTGGTGATCGAGGCGCTGACGCCCTTCACCCTGGGCCAGATCGTGGCGCTGTATGAACATCGCGTCTTTGTCGAGGGCGTGATCTTGGGGATCAACAGCTTCGACCAGTGGGGGGTGGAACTCGGCAAGGAACTGGCCCTGAAGCTCGGGCCCCTGCTGGATGGCGGTGACGCGGACGGGCAGGATGCCTCGACCCTGGCGCTGGTCGCGCATATCCGCGGGGTGCGCGGCGACGGGTGAGGGGGTCACAGGGCCGCTCGGCCGCGTGCGTTCTGCCGGACCTTTGCTTGTGGCGCGAGTGTCCCGGTGGCGAGCTTTGCAGCGGGCAGCACGGTCGCATGGGTGCTTGGATCAGGACAAAGCCGCAGGGGCTTTCCGGGCTGAACCGGAGGAGCCTTGGGCGTCTTTCTGACCAGATGCCTCTTCAACGGTAACAAGCACGGGGCGTCGGAGCATGGGCGCCTTGCGGGACCTGCGTCCTGATGACCCGGACACCACCGGGCCGCTGCAGGGAGCACGACCTTGGGCGTCAGCCCCGGAACAGCCCCAGGACTGCCGACATGAACCGCTCGGCCACGGGGGCGGATTCGAACATCAATTCGTGCCGCGCACCCGGCAGGTCGAGCAGTTGCGCCCCCGCCCAGGCGGCGGCTCGCTCCTGCACCGCCCGGCGCGATACGACCGCCTCGGCGCCGCCACGGCCGATCAGCGCGGGCAGGTCGGGCGAGGGCAGGGCGGCGAGGCGGCGGCATTCCGCGCGGGCAGCGGCGATCCAGGCATAGGTCGCGCCGCCCAGCGTCAGGTCGGGCCAGCTTCCCGCCTGCGCGACCAGACGGGCCCATTGCAGCGGGTCGCCCGTCAGCGCGTTGCCCCGGAAGGGCGCGTCCAGCAGGTAGGTGCCGCCCCCGCCGGTGCCGATGGCGGTCAGGTCCGCCCGGCCCAGCCGCCGCGCGGTCCCCGTCAGCCCGGTGATGACCGCATCAGGAACGCGCGGATGGTGCAGTCCCCACATCGGCGCGGAAAAGGCTGCCGTCTGCACCGGCAGCCCGTTCAGCAGCGCGGCCAGGCCGATGCAGCCGCCCATCGAATGCGCGAGCAGGTGCCAGGGGCGGGGCAGTGCCAGGGTGTCCGCGGCCACCACCATCTCGACGACGTCGGTCTGGTAATCCGCAAAGTCCCGGATGTGGCCCGCGCGGGGATCTGGCAGCAGGCGGTCGGACATCCCCTGTCCGCGCCAGTCGATCGCCAGGACGGCGAAGCCCTCGGCCACAAGCCGCGCGGCGATGGAGGTATATTTCTCGAGATACTCGGTGCGGCCCTGGAACAGCAGCACCGTTCCGGTGGCCTGTCCCTCGGGTTCCCACAAGCCCAGCCGCAGGCGCAGGCCGTCCTCGGTCCGAAGGAAGAAGGCCTGTCCCGGCGAGGGTGCCTCGCCGGGCAGGTGGTTCAGAGGCGCGGGCTGGAAGCCCGCCTGCCGGATCGCCGGGGCCTCTGTGTCCATGGGGGCGTCAGGACAGGGCCGCGCCCAGCTTCATCGCGGCCGGAAGCGAGCCGTCGATCTTCAGCTTGCCCGTCATGTAGGCCATGGTCGGGTTGGTGTCGCCGTTCAGGATGCCCTCGAACGTGTCGCGGTTGGCGGTCAGCGTGACCTCGGCCGGCTCGTCGCCCGCGCGCACGCCCTGTTCGTCGATCATGATGGCGCCTTCGCCTTCCACCACGAACTTGGCCGAACCGTCAAAGGACGAAATCCGCGCCCCCAGCGCCTTGACGGCCCCTTCAATGACTGCACTCATCAATATCTCCCCAAATCTGGCGCCGCGGCGCGGGAATGCTTACATCGTTCATATGCGCGCGCCGTTGACCCAGTTCCACTCTGCCGCCACGGCATTTGGCGCGGCACTGCTGTCGATCCTGTTAACGGCAGCGCCATTGGCTGCACAAAGCCCGGAAGAAATGGATTCACTTTTCAGCGAATTGTCCTCGCAGCAGGGGGACGGATGGATGCGGGCGCAGTCCGACATCGAGCGGATCTGGTCGCGCTCGGGCTCGGCCGCCCTCGACCTGCTGCTGATGCGGGGCGAGGCGGCGCTGGACGCGGGCGACGTGCCGGCCGCCATCGGCCACCTGACCGCGCTGACCGAGAACGCGCCCGACTTCGCGGCCGGCTGGGCTGCGCGGGCCGTGGCCTTCTCCCTTGCCGGGGAAACCGGCCCGGCCATGGCCGACCTTGCGCAGGCGCTGCGGCTGGAACCGCGGCACTGGCCCTCGGTCACGCTGCTGGCCACGATCCTCGAGGACATGGGACAGACCGACCGTGCGCTGGACGCCTATCGCGAGAGCCTTGCGATCAACCCGCACCAGGACGAGGCCGAGGATGGTGTCGCCCGCCTGATGGCTGCCGATCAGGGGCAGGGCGTCTGAGGTGGCGGGTCGCGTCACGGCCGTGCTGGGGCCAACGAACACCGGCAAGACCCATTATGCCATCGAGCGGATGCTGGCCCACCGGACGGGCGTCATCGGCCTGCCGCTGCGGCTGCTCGCCCGCGAGGTCTATGACCGCATCGTGAAGGCGCGCGGTCCTTCCGTCGTGGCGCTGATCACCGGCGAGGAGCGGATCGTCCCCGAGCGCGCGGCCTACTGGGTCGCCACCACCGAGGCCATGCCCGAGGTGCTGGCCGACTTCGTCGCCATTGACGAGATCCAGCTCTGCGCCGACCCCGAGCGCGGCCATGTCTTCACCGACCGCCTGCTGAACATGCGGGGCCTGCACGAGACGCTGTTCCTCGGCTCGGCCACCATGCGCCCCGCCATCGCGGCGCTGGTCCCCGAGGCGCAGTTCATGCGGCGCGAGCGGTTTTCAACGCTGTCCTGGGCGGGGTCGAAGAAGCTGTCCCGGATGCCCCCGCGTTCGGCCATCGTGGGCTTCAGCGTGGACGACGTCTATGCCACGGCGGAACTGATCCGCCGCCAGAAGGGAGGCTGCGCGGTGGTCATGGGGGCGCTGTCGCCGCGCACCCGCAACGCGCAGGTGGCGATGTACCAGGCGGGCGAGGTCGATTACCTCGTTGCCACCGATGCCATTGGCATGGGGCTGAACCTCGACATCCGGCATGTGGCCTTCGAGGCGACCCACAAGTTCGACGGCCGCCGCCTGCGGCCCCTCTTCCCGCATGAGCTGGGCCAGATCGCGGGCCGCGCGGGCCGCCATACCGAGCCCGGCACCTTCGGCGTCACCGGCGAGGCGCAGCCCCTGGACGAGGGGCTGATCGACGCCATCGAAAACCACCGCTTCCAGCCCATCAGCCGCCTGATCTGGCGCAACTCGGCTCTGGAGTTCGGGACCGTGGACCGGCTGATCCGTTCGCTGGAACAGCCCTCGGGCAACGAATGGCTGGGGCGCGGGCGCGAGGCCGACGACCTGTCGGCGCTGAAGACCCTGTCGGCGCTGCCCGAGGTGCACGACCGGGTGACGCATCCCAAGGACGTGCGGCTTCTGTGGGACGTCTGCCGCATTCCGGACTTCCGCGGCATCTCGCCCGCCGAGCACACGACCCTGCTGACCCGCATCTTCGGCTTCCTGCAGGAAGGCGGTATCCCCGGCGACTGGCTGGCGCGGGCCGTGGCGCGGATCGACAAGACCGGCGGCGACATCGACGCGATCAGCAAGCGGCTCGCCTATATCCGCACCTGGACCTATGTCGCGCAGCGCAATGGGTGGGTCAGGGACGAAGCCCATTGGCGCGAGGAAACGCGGGCTGTAGAAGATCGTCTGTCGGACGCGCTGCATGCCGCGCTGACGCAAAGATTCGTGGACCGGCGCACCTCTGTCCTGATGCGCCGGCTCAAGCAGAAGGAGAGCCTGGTGGCCGAGGTGAACGACAAGGGCGAAGTGACGGTCGAGGGCGAATTCGCCGGCCGCCTGGAAGGGTTCCGGTTCCGCACCGATCCCAGCGCCCAGGGCGACGAGGCGCGGATGCTGACCCGCGCCGCCTACGAGGCCCTGCGCCCCGAGTTCCACCTGCGCGCGGACCGCTTCTACAACGCGCCGGATACGGAACTGGACTTCACGGTTCAGGGCGGCCTCATGTGGGGCGGCTCTGCCGTGGGCAAGCTGGTCAAGGGCGCCGATCCCCTGAAGCCCGGCATCGAGGTCTTCGTGGACGAGGAAGCGGGCTCGGACGTGGCCGAAAAGGTCCGCCGCCGCTTGCAGCATTTCATCGACCGCAAGATCGCCGCGGGCTTCGAGCCGCTGATGGCGATGCAGGCCGACGAGACGCTGACGGGCCTGGCTCGGGGCATCGCCTTCCGCCTGGTCGAGGCGATGGGCGTGCTGCCGCGCGAAGGCATCGCATCCGAGATCAAGGAGCTGGACCAGGACGCGCGGGGGTCCCTGCGCAAGCACGGCGTCCGCTTCGGCCAGTTCACCATCTTCCTGCCCGCGCTGCTGAAGCCCGCGCCGACCCGGCTGCGGCTGCTGCTGTCGGCTCTGTGGGCCGGGGCGGACGAGTTTCCCGAATCGCCGCCTCCGGGACTGGTGACGATCCCGAACCTGCCCGACGTGCCGCGCGACTATTACACGCTGTCGGGCTATCGCCCGGCGGGCGAACGGGCGATCCGCATCGACATGCTGGAACGGCTGGCCGACATGCTGCGCGGCCAGGACAGCCGCGCGGGCTTCGAGGCGACGCCCGACATGCTGTCGATCACGGGCATGACGCTGGACCAGTTCGCCGACCTGATGGCGGGCCTGGGCTATCGCGCCGAGAAGGGCGAGCGGGCAAAGGCCCGCGCGGCTGCCCCCGTTGCGGTGCCCGAGCCTGCCCCGGTAGCCGAGGGCGAGTCGGTCGCCCCCATGACCGAGGAGGAAAGCGTCCTCGCCGCCGAAACCCGCGCCCGCTGGGAGGCCGAGCAGGCCGAACGCCAGCGCGCCGAGGCGGAAGCCGCGGCAGCGTCGGGCGAGGCGCCTGACGAAGCCGAGAGCGCCGAGGCGGGGCAGGCGGAAGCCGCCCCGGCCGAGATGGAAAGCTTTTATACCTTCACCTGGGCGCCCCGTCCGCGCGGGCCGCGCCGTCAGGCGGGCGAGGGCGAGGCGCGCGGCAACAACCGCCGCCCGCGTCGCTTCGACGGCCCGCAGGGCCAGGGCCAAGGGCAACGGCGCGACGGTCAGCCGCGCGAAGGCCAGCCGCAGGACGCCGCCGCCCCCGAAGGCGCGCGCCGCGACGACCGTCCTCGGGGCGAGCGCCGCTTTGACGGCAACCGTTCGCGCGACGACCAGGGCGAGGGCCAGGGCCGTCACGGCAAGGGCAAGCCGCAGGGCAAGGGCGATCGTGGCAAGTCCGAAGGGCGTCAGGGCGGCAAGGACCGGCCGCCCAGGAACGAGGGCGGGCGCAGCTTCGAGGCGCGTCCCCCGCGCAACGACAAGCCGATCGACCCCGACAGCCCCTTCGCCATCCTGGCGGCGCTGAAGAACAAGTCGTGACGCGGCAGCGACACTGATGGCGCGCAAGGGCAGGGACCGGACGCCCGAGGTCGAGGACGCTCCGGCGGACGCGATCCGGCTGGACCGCTGGCTCTGCCATGCGCGCGTCTTCAAGACCCGCACGGTGGCGGCCGAGCGAATCGCGGCAGGGGGCGTGCGCATCAACGGCGCGCCCTGCCGCAAGCCGGGGCACGAGGTGAAGGTGGGCGACGTGGTCACGGCCGCCGCCCCCGGGGGCGTCCGCAGCCTGCGCGTCCTGTCGCCCGGCGAGCGCCGCGGCCCGGCCAGCGAGGCCCGCGCGCTTTACGAGGATCTCGATGCGCCGGATCTTCCGGATGCGCCCGGCGCATGACGGCCGTGCGGCGCGGGCCGGGTTGAACCCGCCCGGCGAAAGGCATAGGTGAGGCCCCGCACCTGCCCGCGAGGAACCCGATGACCTATGTCGTGACCGATAACTGCATCATGTGCAAATACACGGACTGCGTCGAGGTCTGCCCCGTGGACTGCTTCTACGAGGGCGAGAACACGCTGGTCATCCACCCGGACGAGTGCATCGACTGCGGTGTCTGCGAACCCGAGTGCCCCGCCGACGCGATCCGCCCAGACACCGAGCCGGACATGGAGAACTGGGTCGAGTTCAACCGGAAGTATTCCGAGCAATGGCCGGTGATCACCCGCAAGAAGGACCCGCTGCCCACCGCCACGGAAATGGACGGAGTCGCGGGCAAGCTCGAGAAATACTTCTCTCCGAACCCGGGCGAGGGCGACTGAGCCCCTCTGTGTTGACGATCGCGTGAAGCTTCGACATCATCGGCGCACAGGCCCGATTTGGCGCGCGAGCGCCTGAATCCCCCTTCAAGAAGGGGGTGATTCGTGCTATATACTTGTCACATTGGCCACGTTCTCGGGCGATGGCCAGCTGTCCTGCGGCCGGAAACCTGCTAGCCCAGCCAGCCGACACAGATCACACGCACCCCAGGAGGACAAGCCCCCCGGGGGTATTTTGCGCCCCGCAAGGCGCGCGCCTTGGAAGGAAGCATGATGTCGAAGACCAAGAAGAACGAGTTTCATCCCGACGATTTCGTGGTCTATCCGGCCCACGGCGTCGGCCGCATCGTGTCCATCGAAGAGCAGGAGGTCGCCGGCCTCCGCCTCGAGATGTTCGTGATCTCGTTCGACAAGGACAAGATGACCCTTCGCGTTCCGACTGCCCGCGCGACCGAGATCGGGATGCGCAGCCTCGCCTCGCCCGATCTGGTGGACCGCGCCTTCGAGACGCTGAAGGGCAAGGCTCGCGTCAAGCGCGCGATGTGGTCGCGCCGCGCGCAGGAATACGAGCAGAAGATCAACTCGGGCGACCTGCTGTCCATCGCCGAGGTCGTGCGCGACCTGCACCGCAGCGACGACCAGCGCGAACAGTCCTATTCCGAGCGTCAGCTGTACGAGGCCGCGCTGGACCGCCTGACCCGCGAGGTCGCCGCCGTCAGCGGCATGGACGAGGGCGGCGCCCAGAAGAAGGTCGAAGCCGTCCTGACCGCCCGCGCGGCCTGAGGGCCAGATCGCAAACGATCAAACAGGGCGCCTTCGGGCGCCCTTCGCTTGTCTGGAGTCACTGCTTTGGCAAACACCACGTCTCTATGATCGGCACTTTACCAGACATATGAGATGATTTCAGAAAATCGGCCGCGCGGATGCAGGCGTCTTGGCTCGAGAATTCGCCGATATGCACAAGACTGCTTCGCTCTACCTGGCTACCGCCGAACTGGCCGGGCTGCACTATGCCGGCCACCCAAGCTACAAGAATGAAGATCTCCATGGCTGCTCCCTCTAAAGACGGCCCAGAGATCAAGGATAGCACAGCGTATGACTGCTGGATTTAGTGGAGTATCCAACTAAGGCGCATGTTGCAGATGCGCCCTGCTGCAATTCACATAAGCGCCGCGATGATCCGCGCCCAGCTGCGCGCGCCCTTCGAGAAGCTCTCCACATCATACTTCTCGTTCGGCGAGTGGATGCGGTCGTCGTCGCGGCCGAAGCCGATCAGCATCGTGTCCATCCCGAGCATCCGCTTGAAGTCGCCCGCCACGGGGATCGAGCCGCCCGCGCCGATGAACGCGGCCTCGCGGCCCCATTCGGCGGTCAACGCCTGTTTCGCCGCCCCGAAGGCGGGGTCCGAGGTGTCCATGACGCTGGCCTGCGAATTGCCATGGGCGTGGAACTCGACCGTGCAGTCGGCGGGGATGTGGGCGCGGACATGGGCGCGCAGGGCCGCGCGGATCGCGTCGGGGTCCTGCGTCCCGACAAGGCGGCAGCTGACCTTGGCGCGGGCCTCAGCCGGCAGGACGGTCTTGAACCCCTCGCCTGCGTAGCCCCCGGCAATGCCGTTGATCTCGAGGGTCGGGCGATTCCAGACCATCTCCAGTCCCGTGCGGCCCTTTTCTCCGATGGGCTCGCGCAGGCCCACGCGGGACAGGAACTCGGCCGAGTCGAAGCCCAGCGCCTGCCAGTCGGCGCGCAGTTCGTCCGTCAGCTCGGGGGCGCCGTCGTAGAAGCCGGGCAGGGTCACGCGGCCCTCGGCGTCCTTGACCGAGGCCAGCGCGTTCACCAGCACCTGGATCGGGTTCGCGGCGAGGCCCCCGAAGCTGCCGGAATGCAGGTCGCGGTCGGCGGCACGGACGGTGATCTCTTCCCCCATCAGCCCGCGCAACTGCGTCGTGATTGCGGGCCGTCCGTCGGCATACATGGTCGTGTCGCAGATCAGCGCGAGGTCGGCCCGCAGCATCCCGGCATTCTCGCGCAGGAAGGGCTGGAGGTTGGTCGAGCCCGACTCCTCCTCGCCCTCGAACAGCAGGATCAGCCCCGGGGGCAGGGCGCCGTGGACGGATTTCCAGGCGCGGCAGGCCTCGACGAAGGTCATCAGCTGCCCCTTGTCGTCGGCCGCACCCCGGCCGCGGATCACGGGACCCTCGGGCGTGTCCTCGACCTGCGGATCGAAGGGCGGACGGTTCCACAGCTCCAGCGGATCGACGGGCTGGACGTCGTAATGGCCGTAGAACAGCAGGCTGCGCCCCTCGCCCGCAGGCGTGCGCGCCACCACCATGGGATGGCCGGGCGTGTCCATCACCGCTGCGTCAAAGCCGACACCGGCCAGTTCCTCGCGCAGCCAGTGCGCCGCCGCCCGCACGTCCGCCGCGAAGGCCGGATCGGTCGAGATCGAGGGAATGCGCAGGAACGCCTTCAGCCGCTCGATCGCCTCGGGCAGCCCGGCATCCAGCCGCTCCAGCACCTCGTCCAGCCGGGAATCCGTGGCCATGATCCGTCCTTTCCTTAGCGTATTCATCAAGTTCCCCTACGACTTTTCGTCTCAGGGGAGGGATAAAGGGTGTTAATCGCCGCCATTGATCCTTATCAATGCAAGGACCGCAGGATCGGACGATGATCCGCTCAGGCGTGTGCCGCAAGCCCAGCCAGTTTCGCAAGGGATCACGACGATGAACTACGATGCCGCACTCGATCAGGCCCTGAAGCGTCTGCACGATGAAGGCCGTTATCGGACGTTCATCGACATCGAGCGGCGCAAGGGCCATTTCCCGCAGGCGATCTGGAAGCGTCCCGACGGGGGCGAGCAGGAGATCACCGTCTGGTGCGGCAACGACTACCTGGGCATGGGCCAGCACCCGGTCGTGCTGAAGGCCATGCACGAGGCGCTGGACGCGACCGGGGCAGGTTCCGGCGGCACGCGCAACATCTCGGGCACCACGGTCTATCACAAGCGGCTGGAAGCGGAACTCGCGGACCTGCACGGCAAGGAAGCCGCGCTGGTCTTCTCCTCGGCCTATATCGCCAATGACGCGACGCTTTCGACGCTGCGCAAGCTGTTCCCGGGCCTGATCATCTATTCGGACGAGCTGAACCACGCGTCCATGATCGAGGGCATCAAGCGCTTCGACGGCGCCAAGCGCATCTTCCGCCACAACGACGTGGCCCACCTGCGCGAGCTTCTGGCCAAGGACGACCCGGCTGCGCCCAAGCTGATCGCCTTCGAATCGATCTATTCGATGGACGGCGACTTCGGCCCCATCGCCGAGATCTGCGATCTCGCGGACGAGTTCAACGCCCTGACCTACCTGGACGAGGTTCATGCGGTCGGCATGTATGGCCCCCGCGGCGGCGGCGTGGCGGAACGCGACGGGCTGATGGGCCGAATCGATATCTTCAACGGCACGCTCGGCAAGGCCTTCGGCGTCTTCGGCGGCTATATCGCGGGCACGGCCAAGATGTGCGACGCGATCCGGTCCTATGCGCCGGGCTTCATCTTCACCACCTCGATCCCGCCCGCGGTCGCGGCGGGGGCCGCGGCCTCGATCGCCCATCTCAAGACCGCCGAGGGGCAGAAGCTGCGCGACGCCCAGCAGCTGCACGCCCGCATCCTGAAGATGCGGCTCAAGGGACTGGGGATGCCCATCGACGACCGCGGCAGCCATATCGTGCCGGTCCATGTCGGCAACCCGGTCCACTGCAAGATGCTGTCGGACATGCTGCTGGCCGAATTCGGCATCTACGTCCAGCCGATCAACTTCCCCACCGTGCCGCGCGGGACGGAACGGCTGCGCTTCACGCCCTCGCCGGTGCATGACCCGAAGCAGATCGACCATCTGGTGCGCGCGATGGATGCGCTCTGGTCACGCTGCGCGCTTAATCGCTCGCACGCGGTCGCCTGAGGGCCAACAAGCAGTGTCGCCCCTCTCGCCCCCGTGATAGCCTGTCCCTAAACAAAGAGGGCCAGATTCGCGTTAAGGCGTGAAGCGGACCTTCCAGAATGAGGCAGGCAGACATGAGCGGGACGCGGGCGTCGTCAACGACGGGCGATTCCTTGACGGGTGGGGTGGCTGCGCCGGGTTTCGATGATTTCGAAATGCGGCTTGGCGACATGATGCGTGGAGAGCGCGCGACGATCGGCAAGTCACTGCTGGATGTCCAGCGCGAGCTGCGGATCCGCGCCTCCTACATCGCCGCCATCGAGAATTGCGACATCTCGGCCTTCGACGCGCCCAGCTTCGTCGCGGGCTATGTGCGGTCCTATGCCCGCTACCTCGGCATGGACCAGGACTGGGTCTTCCGCCGCTTCTGCGAGGAATCGGGCTTCCAGCCCGCGCATGGCATTGCGCCCGCCGCACCTGGCCCCAAGGCGCCCCGCCAGCCCGGCGACCCCACCGAGGCCCTGGCCAATCCCCGCGCGCTGTATCTGCCGCAGCCCGAAAGCTTCTGGTCCTCGCTGGAGCCCAGGGCCGTGGGTTCGCTGCTGGTGATGGCCGCCGTCGTCCTCGGCCTCGGCTATGGCGGCTGGTCGGTGCTGAAAGAGGTGCAGAAGGTCAACCTGACGCCCTCGGACCAGGCGCCCGCCGTGGTGGCGACGCTGGACCCGGTGCAGGACGCCGCGCCCGCGGGGGTGCAGGACGTGGCTTCGGTCGACCTGCCGCAGCCCGAGGCGCTGGACCGCATCTATCGCCCCCGTGCGCTGGAGGTGCCGGTGTTGACGCCGCGCGACACGCCCATCGCCGCGATCGACCCCGGCCTGCCGGAACAACAGCCTGCCACGCAGACCCAGGTCGCAGAGGCAGGGCAGCAGCCGGTCCCGGCTGCCGTCCCGCAGGCGGGCGCGGCTGAAGCGCAGCTGGCCACCCAGACGGTGCGGACCCTTGGCCCCGATGCGCCGCAGCTCGAGATCCTGGCGGCGCGGCCCGCCTGGGTTCGGATCAGCTCGGCCGACGGGACGGTGATTCTGGAAAAGACGCTTGATGCGGGCGAGCGCTTTGCGCTGCCGCCGACCGAACAGCCGCCGAAGCTGCGGACAGGGAACTCGGGCGCGGTCTATTTCACGGTGAACGGCCAGACCTACGGCCCGGCGGCGCCGGGGGCCAAGGTCATCAAGGACGTGGTGCTGTCGCCCGACGCGCTGGCGCAGAACTATGCGGTCGCGGACGTGACGGCAGATCCCGAGCTTGCCAGCATGTTCGCCGTCGCCTCGGCCGCCCCCTTGCCGAGCGAGGGGGGGGCGGCGACCCCCTGACGGCTTCGTGCGGTTGCCCGCGCGGCTGCAAGGGCCTATGTCTGCGGGCGTCAGCCGAAAGGTCCCGCGATGACGCACAACCCCATCCGTCCCTGGCGCAACATCGAACGCCGCCGGTCGCGCCAGATCATGGTCGGCCGCGTGCCGGTGGGGGGCGACGCCCCGATCAGCGTGCAGACTATGACGAACACCGATTCGTCGGACGTGCGCGCCACGCTGGCGCAGGTGATCGCGGCGGCAGAGGCGGGCGCAGACATCGTGCGCGTCTCGACCCCCGACGAGGCCTCAACCCGGGCGCTGCGCGAGATCACGCGCGAAAGCCCGGTGCCGATCGTGGCCGACATCCATTTCCATTACCGCCGCGCCATCGAGGCGGCGCAGGCGGGCGCGGCCTGCCTGCGGATCAACCCGGGCAACATCGGTGACGCGGCGCGGGTGCGCGAGGTCGTGCAGGCCGCCAAGGACCACGGCTGTTCCATCCGCATCGGCGTGAACGCCGGCTCGCTGGAACGCCACCTGCTGGAGAAATACGGCGAGCCCTGTCCGGCAGCGATGGTCGAATCCGGCCTCGACCACATCAAGCTGCTGCAGGACAACGACTTCCACGAGTTCAAGATCAGCGTGAAGGCGTCCGACGTCTTCCTCGCCGCCGCCGCCTATCAGGAACTGGCCGAGGCGACCGACGCGCCGATCCACCTCGGGATCACCGAGGCGGGGGGGCTGCGCGGCGGCACCGTCAAGTCCGCCATCGGCATGGGCAACCTCTTGTGGATGGGCATCGGCGACACGATCCGCGTGTCACTGTCGGCCGACCCGGTGGAAGAGGTCAAGGTCGGCTACGAGATCCTCAAGTCGCTGGGCCTGCGGACACGGGGCGTGCAGATCATTTCCTGTCCCTCCTGCGCGCGGCAGGGATTCGACGTGATCAAGACGGTCGAGGCTCTGGAAAAGCGGCTCGAGCACATCAAGACGCCGATGAGCCTGTCGATTATCGGCTGCGTGGTGAATGGCCCCGGCGAGGCGCTGATGACCGACCTCGGTTTCACCGGTGGTGGGGCGGGCAGCGGCATGGTCTATGTGGCCGGGCGGCAGAGCCACAAGATGACCAACGACCAGATGATCGACCACATCGTCGAGCTGGTGGAACGCCGGGCCGAGGAACTGGCCCGCGCGCCTCAGGCGGCAGAGTAAGGGTTTCCTGCGGGGTAGGGGGTCTTTCGACCCCCGGCGCCTCGACGAGCCGCCTTACCCCTGAAGAAACATCGCACTCTTTACAAAATACGCCCCCGCCTGCATGGACGGGGGCTTGCTTTCGCCGGTGCGGCCTTTGGCATTTCCGCCTGTGCCGCGGCAACGCTTCTAGGGACCGAGAGTTAACATTCCGTTAACGGCGGCAGTCATTTCAGACATTCCCCAAGGGCGCCACGTGAACGCACCCCTGGGCCCTTCCGGTCAGCCCTGCGCGGCCCGGATCTGCTCGACCGCGGAAGCAAGCCCCGTCGAGGGAATGCCGCGCAGAAGCTCGGGCCCGATCACGAAGGTGGGGGTGCCCATGATCTGCATCTTCTCGGCCAGTTGCCGGTTCTTGCGGATCTCGGCGGACACCTCCTCGGTGTTCATCCGCTGCACGATCGCCTCGGCATCAAGCCCGAGGTCCTGCGAGATCGCGTTCAGCGATTCGATCGTGACCGAGCCCCGCATCTCGTAAAGCTTGTCATGGACCGTCTTGTAGCTGTCCCCGCCCGCAAGCTGCTTGACCGCGATGGCATAGCGCGATGCGAGGTCGCTTTCCTGCCCGAGGATCGGGAACTCCTTCAGGATCAGCTTGATGTTGCCGTCCTTGGCCACGACCTCGTCCACCTCGGGGGCGACGCGGCGGCAATAGCCGCAACGATAGTCGATGAATTCGACGATGGTCAGGTCGCCGTCGGGGTTGCCGCCGACCCAGGAATGGCCGTCCTCGAAGATCTCGGCGCTGTTGGCGGCGACCAGCTGCTTGTCGTTCTGGGCCTCGTTGGCCAGGCGCTGGGCTTCCATCGCATTGAGCGACTCGATCAGCACCTCGGGGTTCTGCATGATGTAGTCGCGCACCGCCTCGCCGAAGGCCGCGCGCTCGGCTTCGGTCATGTTGGCGGGATCGAAGGCCGCGGCGGGGGTGGCAAGGGCCGCTGCCATCAGCGCGGCCGTCATCAGGGCTTTCATCGTTGGTCCTTTCCCCGGGTTCGCGCGGACATTGCGCCAGTCCCGGGCGCGCTGTCCACCCCCGCAGGGATCACTGCCGCTTGACCAGCGGGGCGGGCCGGGGCGAAAAGGGCCGCCAAACGAAAAGGGGCAGGCGGATGCGGCAGTCGCGGCGGGGTCAGGTCGATCCCTTCATCGTCATGGATGTCATGGAATCCGCGCGCCGGGCCGAGGCCGCAGGCCGCCACATCATCCACATGGAGGTGGGCCAGCCCTCGACGCCCGCACCCGCCGCCGCGCTGAAGGCGCTGGGACAGGAACTGGCGGAACCCCTGGGCTATACGGTCGCGCTGGGCCTGCCTGCGCTGCGGGAAGGGATCGCGGGGCTTTACCGCCGCTGGTACGGCGTGGACCTGGACCCCGCGCGGGTGGTGGTGACGCCGGGCTCCTCGGGGGCGTTCCTTCTGGCCTTCGCGGCGCTGTTCGACGCGGGTGACAAGGTGGCCGTAGGCGAGCCCGGCTATCCCAGCTATCGCCAGATCCTGCGCGCCATGTCGGTCGAGCCCGTGGGAATGCAGACCCGCGCCGAGAACCGTTACCAGCCCGTCCCCGAGGACATCCCCGAGGGGGTGCAGGGCGTCATGATCGCCTCGCCCGGCAACCCTTCGGGGACGATGCTGGACCGCCACGCGCTGGCGGCGCTGGTCGGGCGCACGCGCGAGATCGGCGCCTCGCTGATCTCGGACGAGATCTACCACGGCCTCGACTACGGCCAGCGGGCCGTCAGCGCGCTGGAGCTGACGGACGATGTCGTCGTCATCAACAGCTTCTCGAAATACTTCAGCATGACCGGCTGGCGCGTGGGCTGGCTGGTGGTGCCGCCCGACATGGTCCGCACGATGGACCGGCTGGCCGCCAACATGTTCATCTGCGCCCCCCATGCCAGCCAGGTCGCGGCATTGGCGGCGCTGACCCCGGAAGCCGAGGCCGAGGCGCAGGCGAACTTGGCCGTCTATGCCGAGAACCGGCGGATGATGCTGGAGCGGCTGCCGGCGATGGGCTTCGACAGGATCGCGCCGCCGGACGGGGCCTTCTACGTCTATGCCGATGTCTCGGCGCTGACCCATGACAGCGCGGCGCTGGCGGCAGATATCCTCGACAAGGCCGGCGTGGCGGTCACGCCGGGGGTGGATTTCGACCCGGTGCGCGGGGCGGAAACGCTGCGCTTCTCCTATGCGCGATCGACCGCGGACATCGCCGAGGGACTGGACCGGCTCGCCCGCTACATGGCCGGGCGGTAGGGATGCGGGGCGCGCTGCGGGCCCTGGCTCTGGTGCTGCTGCTGGCCGCGCCGGTCCAGGTCTGGGCCGAGGCGCTGGCCGAACTCGATCCCGCCCGCACGACGCTGGGCTTTCTGGGCCGGGACCGGGGCAAGCCGCGCCCGCTGGTGCTGACGATCGGACTGGACCGTGCCGTGCCCCACAACATCGCCATCATCGACGGCCCGCCCCGGCTGGTCGTGGACCTGCGCGACACCCGGCCGCCCGAGAAGGCGCCTGCCGATCCGTCCTCCCTGCGCTGGGGACCCGCGCCCCAGGGCGGCGCGCGGGCGATCCTGACGCTGCCCGGCCCGATGGAGCTGAAGACTGCGCGCATGGCCACCGCGCCTGACCCCGCCCTGACCCTGCATCTGGTGCCTGTTGCGCCCGAGGCCTTCCGCCCCCGCAGCGATACGCTGACCGTCCTGCGCGGCCTGCCGCAGCCGGTACAGACCGGGCCAGGTGCCCAGGGACCCGCCGACGACCGGCTGCGCGTGGTGCTGGACCCCGGCCACGGCGGCTTTGATCCGGGGGCGCAGGCGGGCGGCATCACCGAGGCCGCCGTCATGCTGGGCTTCGCCCGCGAATTCGCCGCCATCCTGCGCGCCGAAGGCATCGAGGTCGTGCTGACGCGCGAGGACGACCGCTTCATCCCGCTGGAACGGCGCACCACGGTCGCGCGGGCAAAGGGCGCGGACCTCTTCATCTCGCTGCATGCCGACGCCCTGCCGGAAGGCGAGGCGGCGGGGGCCACGATCTACACCTGGGACGGGCGCTCGAACGACCGCGCCGCGCGGCAGCTCGCGCAGCGGCACGACCGCAGCGACCTGCTGGCGGGGATGGACCTGTCGGACACCGACGAGGACGTGAGCCGCGCGCTGATGGACCTGGCCCGCATCGGCACCCAGCCCCGCAGCCAGGACGCGGCGCGCCATCTGGTCGCCAAGCTGAACGAGGCAGGCGTCGTCATGCACCGCACGCCCGTGCGCGGCGCAGCCTTCTCGGTCCTGAAATCGCCCGACATTCCGTCCCTGCTGATCGAACTGGGCTTCCTGACCCACCCCGACGACCGCGCCAACCTGTTCGATCCCGACTGGCGCGAGCGGGTGGCGCAGGCGCTGACCCGGGGCATCCTCGCCTGGGCGGCGGACCGGGACGGGCAGGGAGCCGCCCAGGGCGCCACCCGCTGACGCAAGCTTTCTTTGACCCGAAGGGGGTGTGGCGCTATAGGAACACCTCGCTCAATGTCGCGGTAGGCTCCATCAGTGATCCGTTTCGTCCTGAACTTCCTCGGCGGGGTCTTTTCCTGGTTCGTGACCGCCGGGGTGTTCCTGGCGCTCGTGGTGGGAGGGATCTTCTGGATCTATTCGCGGGATCTGCCCAGCCACGAGGCGCTGGCGAGCTACGCCCCAAAGACCATCAGCCGCATCTATTCCGGCGAAGGCCGCCTGATCGACGAGTTCGCCGAGGAACGCCGCATCTTCGTGCCGATCGAGGAAATCCCGGACCTCGTGAAGCAGGCCTTCGTCTCGGCCGAGGACAAGAACTTCTACCAGCACCGCGGCTATGACCCGCGCGGCATGGCGGGGGCGGCGGTGCAGGCCGTGCAGACGCGGGGCGAAAGCGTGCGCGGCGCCTCGACCATCACCCAGCAGGTGATGAAGAACTTCCTGCTCGATTCCTCGCGCAGCGTGGAACGCAAGGTGAAGGAACTAATCCTTGCGACTCGGCTCGAGAACACGCTGTCCAAGGACCAGATCCTCGAACTTTACCTCAACGAGATCTTCCTGGGCCAGAACAGCGCCGGGGTCGCAGCGGCCGCCCAGACCTATTTCAACAAGTCGCTGAGCGAGCTTGCGCCGCACGAGGCCGCGACCCTGGCCGCCATGCCGCAGGCGCCCTCGCGGTCCGTGGTGCGTGACAAGGACCGCATCACCGAACGGCGCAACTATGTCCTGCGCGAGATGTGGCAGAACGGCTACCTGACCGAGGCTGTCTATCGCGCCGAATCCGCCCTGCCGCTGAAGTCCGTGCAGAACGGCGACTATCCCGCCTTCCGCAACAGCCTGCCGCCGCGCGACTATTTCACCGACGAGATCCGCCGCCAGCTGTCCCAGCAGTTCGGCGAGGACGAGTTCTTCACCGGCGGGTTGCAGATCCGCGCGACCATGGACCCGGCCATGCAGGAGGTCGCCGCCAAGTCGCTGCAGGACGCGCTGGAACGCTATGATCGCGGCATCGGCGTCTGGCGCGGCACGGGCCAGGTGATCCCGCCCGAGGACCTGGGCTCCGAGGACCGCTGGCGCGCGGCGCTGGCCAAGGCCAAGGTGCCGCGCGACATCGAGGGCTGGCACCCGGCCGTCGTGCTGGACCTGACCGAACGCGACGCCATCATCGGCATCGAGGGCGTCCCGTCCGAGGCCGAGCCCCACGTTATCCCTGCCAAGGATGTGCAATGGGCGCGCAAGCTGATGCCGGGGCGCGAGCGCGCGCCGCAGGCGAAGGTGGCGTCCGACCTGCTGTCGCTGGGCGACGTGGTGATGGTCCGGCAGATGACCGATGACAACACCGGCGCCTTCATCCGCTGGACGCTGCGGCAGGTTCCGACGATCCAGGGCGGCTTCATGGCGATGGATGTCAACACCGGCCGGGTTGTCGCCATGCAGGGAGGCTTCAGCTACCAGTCCTCGGTCTTCAACCGGGCGACGCAGGCGATGCGGCAGCCGGGCTCGGCCTTCAAGCCCTTCGTCTATGCCGCCGCGCTGGACCGGGGCTTCACCCCCGCGACCATCGTGGCCGACGAGCCGATCACCGTGAACACGCCGCAGGGCCTCTGGACGCCCAAGAACTCGGGCGGCGGCTTCTACGGCCCGACGCCCCTGCGCACGGGGATCGAGCAGTCCCGGAACCTGATGACCATCCGCATCGCCCAGGACATCGGGATGGACACGGTGGCTGGATATGCCGAGCGCTTCGGCGTCTATGACCACCTGTCGCCCTTCCTGGCCAACAGCCTCGGCGCGCAGGAAACCACGCTGTTCAAGATGGTCGCGGCCTATGCCATGTTCGCCAACGGCGGCGAGCGGGTGGAACCCACGCTGGTGGACCGCGTGCAGGACCGGCGCGGCCGCACGGTCTATCGCCACGACAAGCGCGCCTGCGTCAACTGCCAGCAGGGCGCTCTGCCCCCGAACCAGCCGCCTGTGATCGAATCCGACCGCGAGCGGGTGATGGACGCCATCACCGCCTATCAGTTGACCTCGATGCTGGAAGGCGTGGTCAAGCGCGGCTCGGGCAAGGGCGTCAAGCTGCCGGTGCCTGTTGCGGGCAAGACCGGAACCACGAACGACGCCAAGGACGTGTGGTTCATCGGCTTCACCTCGAACATCGTGGCGGGCTGCTATCTGGGTTTCGACGAGCCGCGCAGCCTGGGATCGAACGCCTATGGCGGGACGCTCTGCGTGCCGGTGTTCAACTCGTTCATGCGGCAGGCGGTGAAGAAATACGGCGGCACCGCCTTCAAGGTCCCGCCGGGCGGCTATTTCGCCGACGTGTCCTACGGCAAGTTCACCGTCTCGGAATATTTCCGCGAGGGGTCGGTCGTGGTGAACCGCGTCGTGGACGGCGGCTTTGACCGCGAGTCCAAGAAAAGCAGCGACGTGACCGAGACGACGGAAAAGGCCGTGACCACCTCGACCGGCAAGCGCAAGGTCATTCCCAAGAAGGCCGATTTCAACAGCATGAGCGCGGGCGGGCTTTACTGACCGCCCTGCTTGTGCCGAACGCCCCCGCGCGGTATCAGCCTCCTCCATCCGTTCAGACGATCGCCATTCCTTTGCAGGGACCGCCCATGCGCGCCGAAACGCAAGCCTCCGTCGAAGCCATCCGCAAGTCGCTGAACCTGCTTGCGCAGCGGATGGACTGGGACACCGCGCCCCACCGGCTGGAAGAGATGAACGCGATGATCGAGGACGGCGACCTGTGGTCCGACCCCGCCCGCGCGCAGAAGCTGATGCGCGACCGGCAGGTGCTGTCGGACAAGGTGGAAACCTATCGCCGCATCGACCGCGACCTGAAGGACAGCGTGGAACTGATCGAACTGGGCGAGGCCGAGGGCGACGCCGAAATCGTGACCGACGCCGAAACCACGCTGAAGTCCCTGGCCGAGCTTGCCGCACAGAAAGAGCTCGAGGCCCTTCTGGACGGCGAGGCTGACAGCAACGACACATTCCTGGAAATCAACGCGGGTGCGGGCGGCACGGAAAGCTGCGACTGGGCGTCCATGCTGGCGCGGATGTACACGCGCTGGGCGGAAAAGAAGGGCTACAAGGTCGAGCTTCAGTCGGAAACGCCCGGCGAAGAGGCGGGCATCCGGTCCGCCGCCTACAAGATCAGCGGCCCGAACGCCTATGGCTGGCTCAAGTCGGAATCGGGCGTGCACCGGCTGGTCCGCATCAGCCCCTATGACTCGGCAGCGCGGCGGCACACGTCGTTCAGCTCGGTTTGGGTCTATCCGGTGGTGGACGACAATATCGAGATCGTGATCCCCGACAATGAGATCCGGATCGACACCTACCGGTCGTCCGGCGCGGGCGGGCAGCACGTGAACACCACCGACTCGGCGGTGCGGATCACCCACCTGCCGACGAACATCGTCGTCACCAGCTCGATGAAGTCGCAGCACCAGAACCGCGAGGCCGCGATGAACGCGCTGCGGGCGCGCCTGTATCAGCTGGAACTGGACAAGCGGAACGCGGCCATCAACGCCGCGCATGAGAACAAGGGCGATGCCGGCTGGGGCAACCAGATCCGCTCCTACGTGCTGCAGCCCTATCAGATGGTGAAGGACCTGCGGACGGGTCATGAGACCTCGGACACGCAGGGGGTGCTGGACGGCGACCTCGACGGCTTCATGGCCGCGACCCTGGCGATGGACGTGGCCGGGAAAAGCCGGGCCGAGGCCAACGCCGAGGACTGAGGGCGGTCCCCCGTTCACATCCCTGTTGACGGTCCGCTCTTTCCTTCGTCACGCTGCGTTGCAGCGGAGCGAAGGAAAGGGGGCAGCATGCCAAAACGGATCAACCTTGCCCTTCAGGGCGGCGGTGCGCACGGCGCCTTCGCCTGGGGCGTCCTCGACCGCCTGCTGGACGGCGATGAACTGGAGGTTGCCGGGATCAGCGGCACTTCCGCAGGGGCGCTGAACGGGGCGGCACTCGCGGCGGGGCTCGCCTCGGCGGACGGCGCAGCCGGGCGGAAGGCGGCGCGCGAGAACCTTGACCATGTCTGGGCGGAGGTCAGCCGCGTGAACGACCATCGGCTGCTGCGCTGGATGACCTGCCTCGACCATGTGCCCTCATCCTTGCAGCGCTGGGCGGAACTCTTCTCGCCGGTAGCCTGGATGGAGAACTGGTCGCGCATCTTCAGCCCCTATGATTCGGGGGTGTTCTATTCCAACCCTCTGGGCCGCATCATCGCTGGGATGCCGCATCCCCTGCATTCGTGCCACATCCAGAACCCCGCGCTATTCGTCACCGCCACCAACGTCCGCACGGGCCGCGTGCGGGTCTTTGCCGGCGACGAGGTAACGCCCGAGGCGGTGATGGCCTCGGCCTGCCTGCCCACGCTGTTCCGCGCGGTCGAGATCGACGACCCCAAGACCGGACGGCGCGAGGCCTATTGGGACGGCGGCTATTCCGGCAATCCCGCGCTGTTCCCGCTGTTCGGCACCGACTTGCCGCGCGACATCGTCATCGTGACGATCAACCCGATGGAGCGCGAGGGCATCCCCCGCTCGCCCGTCGAGATCCAGGACCGGATCAACGAGGTCAGCTTTAATTCCTCGCTGCAGCGCGAGTTGCGGGCGATCCAGTTCGTCAAGCGCCTGTCCGCCGAGGGCCGCCTGACCGGCCGCGACATGAAGGAGCCGCTGATCCACCTGCTGTCGGACGACGCCCTGATGACCTCGCTGGGGACGCGCACCAAGCTGCTGCCGGGGCCGGGGCTGATCGGGCGCATGAAGACCGCCGGGCGGCTGGCGGCCGAGAAGTTTCTGAGCGGAGACGCCCGCAACATCGGCGAGCGTGACTCGGTGGATCTGCCCCGGCTTTACGGCTGAGGCGCGGCGAACGGCGTCACGGCCGGACCGGGGGTTTTCCACCGCCGATCGGGTCTGCCGACCCCTGCCTCGCTGAAAACGGTCCACTAGACCGTTTTCCGGGCGCTCGTCAGCCCCGGAGGATATTCATACGAAGAAGAACGGGGTCAGGCGCCCTCGGCTGCGATCCTTGCGGCGAGGCGTGCGTTCGACAGAACCAGCGCGATGTTGGCGGACAGCGACCGGCCCTCGGTCAGTTCGAAGATGCGGTCCAGCAGGAAGGGGGTCACGGCCTTGGCGGCGATCCCTTGTGCGGTTGCGTCGGCGAGCGCCTGCTCGACCACGGGCATGATCTCGGCGCGGGGGATCTCGGCCTCCGCAGGGATCGGGTTCACGACCAACTGGCCGCCGGGCAGGCCGAGGGCGCGGCGCATCCGCGCGGCCTCGGCGATCTGGGCGGGGTCGTCCAGCCGCAGGGGCGCGGGCAGGCCCGAATCGCGGCTCCAGAAGGCGGGGATTACGTCTTGGCCGACGGCGATTACCGGCACGCCCAAGGTTTCGAGATATTCGAAGGTCCGCGGCAGGTCGAGGATCGCCTTGGCCCCCGCCGAGACCACTGTCACCGGGGTCGCCGCCAGTTCGTAAAGGTCGGCCGAGATGTCCATCGTGTCCTCGACGCCGCGGTGCACGCCGCCAATGCCGCCGGTGGCGAAGACGCGGATGCCTGCAAGCGCCGAGCAGATCATCGTGGCCGCGACCGTGGTCGCCCCGGTGCGGCGCGTTACCAAGCAGGCGGCGAGGTCGGCGCGGCTGACCTTCATCACGTCCTGCGCCTGCGCGAGCGATTCCAGCGCGGCGTCGTCCAGGCCGATGTGGATGCGGCCGTCCATCAGCGCGATGGTTGCGGGCACCGCGCCCGCCTCGCGGATCGCCGCTTCCACGTCGCGCGCCATTTCCAGATTCTTCGGATAGGGCATCCCGTGGGTGATGATTGTCGATTCCAGCGCGACGACGGGGCGTCCCGCGTCAAGCGCCTCGCGGACCTCGGGGGTGAAGCTCAGCGGCAGGTCGGTCATCGGCGGCTCCTTGAGATCGGAAGGAAGCCGGGGCGCTGCCCCGGACCTTGGGATATTTTCACGAAGAAGAAATTCATGGCCCTTCGCCCGAGACATGGGCGGCGGCAGCGCGGATAGCAGCGTCGAGCGCGGCGCTGCGACCCGCGCCCCCGCGCTCGGCCACCATGTGGGCGGCCATGAAGCAGTCGCCAGCGCCGGTCACCCGGGCGATGGTGACGGGGGGCGGGGCCTGCGTCAGCACCTCGGCCCCGCGTTGGGCACAGGCGGCGGGGCGGGGGCCATCCGTGACCAGCACGCGCGCGGCGCCCCGGACGACCACGGCGGCGGCGGCCTCGGCAGCATCCGCGCAGGGGTGGCCTGCCAGCGTCTCGGCCTCGGCGCGGTTGAGATAGAGCGTGACGTGATCCATCCCCAGCAGAGGGGCGAGGCGTTCGGCCTTGCCGGGGCTGGCCGGGACGACGCGCAGGTCGGCCCGGCGCAGGGCCGGATCGGCGGCGATGGCTTCCAGCTGCGGCACGGTCAGGTTGCCGTCGATCACCACCGTGCCGTGCCACGGGCTTTGGGCCGAGCCGAAGGTGCCGTCGCGCAGCGGCGCCAGAACGCGGTCGCCCGCGGCCTCCAGCGAATGGGCGTCGGCAATGGCGGCGATCAGGCCGTCAGTGTCCTCGATTGCCATGTAGATGTCGGTCGGCCATTCCGGAAGGCGCTGCATCCAGTCGGTGGCCACGCCAAGGGCGCGCACGGCGGACAGCAGCGCCTCGCCCTCGGGGTCCGCACCGACCGCGCCCAGCACGGCCACGGACTGCCCCCGGGCAGCCAAAGCGACGGCCACGTTCAGCGCGACCCCGCCCGGCACATGGCGGATGCGGCCCGGAACATCCGCGCCCGGAGCCATCGGCGCGGGGCTGCGGCCGATCACGTCCCACAGCACCGCGCCGACGCAGAGGATGTCCGGGCGCGCGGATGTCATCCGACGATCCGCAGCATCCGGTGCTTCTTCTTGCCGAGGCTGACCTTCATGCCTTCGCCGATCTCGTCCACGGTCAGCACCCGCTGCGGGTCGGCCACGGCGTCGTTGTTCAGCCGCAGGCCCCCTTCGGCGATCAGGCGCTTGGCCTCTTTCCCCGAGGCGGTCAGCCCCGACTGCGCGAGCATCTGGACGACCGACAGGCCCCCCTCGAAGGCCGAAGCCGGCATGGCGACCAGTTCAAGGTCCGCGCCGGTGCCGCCCTGCTCGAAGACCTGCCGCGCGGTCGCCTCGGCGCTGGCCGCGGCCTCGGCTCCGTGCAGCAGGGTCGTGACCTCGTTCGCCAGCACGATCTTGGCGTCGTTGATCGCCTGGCCCTCGAGCGCGCCCAGCCGCTCGCATTCCGCGACGGGAAGCTCGGTGTAGAGCTTGAGGAACCGGCCCACGTCGGCGTCGGTGGTGTTGCGCCAGAACTGCCAGAACTCGTAGGGCGACAGCATGGCGCCGTTCAGCCAGACCGCGCCGCCCGCCGACTTGCCCATCTTGCGCCCGTCCGAGGTCGTCAGCAGCGGCGAGGTCAGGCCCCAGATTTCCGCATCCAGCACGCGCCGGGTCAGGTCGATCCCGTTGATGATGTTGCCCCACTGGTCCGACCCGCCCATCTGCAGCCGGCAGCCATAGCGGCGGTAGAGTTCCAGGAAGTCGTAGGCCTGCAGGATCATGTAGTTGAATTCGAGGAAGGACAGGCTCTGTTCCCGGTCCAGCCGCGACTTGACGGATTCAAAGGACAGCATCCTGTTGACCGAGAAATGCCGCCCGATGTCGCGCAGGAAGTCGAGGTAGTTCAGCCCGTCCAGCCACTCGGCGTTGTTCAGCATCATCGCCGCGCCGTCGCCATAGCGCAGGTAGCGGGCGAAGACCTGCGCCATCCCGTCGATGTTCGACTGGATCTGCTCGGGGCCGAGAAGCGGGCGTTCCTCGCTGCGGAAACTGGGGTCGCCCACCTTGGTCGTGCCGCCGCCCATCAGGGTGATCGGCTTGTTGCCGGTCTTCTGGAACCAGCGCAGCATCATGATGTTCAGAAGGTGGCCGACGTGCAGGCTCGCCGCCGTGGCGTCATAGCCGATATAGGCCGTGACCGGTCCTTCCGTCAGGGCGTCATCCAGCGCCTGCAGGTCGGTGCAGTCGGCCAGATAGCCGCGTTCGACCATGACGGTCAGGAACTCGGACTTCGGGCGGTAGGTCATCGGCTTCTTCCTTCTACTCGGCCCGCCTATACAGCGCGTGGGGCACGAGGGAAAGAAAAGCGGATGCTGGTTCTGGGGATGATGTCGGGCACCTCGCTGGACGGGGTGGACGCGGCGGTGCTGGACACCGACGGCGAGGCGATCTTCGGTTTCGGGCGGACCGGCTATCGTCCCTATGCGGCCGAGGAGGCCGAGGTCCTGCACGCGGCGCTGGGCCGCTGGCCGGGTGCGCCGGGCGTGGCCGAGGCGGCGGCACTGTCGGTTCGGGCACATGCGGAGCTGGCGACGGATTTCCCCGAGGCCGAGGCGATCGGCTATCACGGGCAGACGCTTGCCCATGATCCGGGCGCGGGGCGCACACATCAGGCGGGGCAGGGGTGGCAGCTCGCCCGCGCCACGAACCGCCGCGTGGTCTGGGACTTCCGGACCGAGGACGTGCGGCAGGGCGGCGAGGGCGCGCCGCTTGCCCCTTTCTTCCACCATGCGCTGGCGCACTGGGCGGTCGGGCAGGGGCGGCTCGAGGCGGCTCCGGTGGTGTTCCTGAACCTCGGCGGCGTCGGCAACCTGACCTGGTGCGACCCGCGCGAGGCGGATCCGCTGACCGCCTGCGTGGCCTTCGACACCGGTCCGGCCAATGCGCCGCTGAACGACCTGATGCGGGCGCGGCGCGGGTTTCCGCGCGACGAGGGCGGCGTGCTTGCCGCTCAAGGAGAACCCCGCGAATCGGTCATCGAGAAGTTCCTGCGCTACCCCTACTTCGCCCGCCCCGCCCCCAAGTCGCTGGACCGCGACGCCTTCGCGGCGCTCGGCCCTGCCGTCGCGCAGATGGAGGACGCGGATGCCGCCGCGACCCTGACCCATGCGGCGGCGGCAGCCGTGGCGGCGGGGCTGGGGCTGCTGCCCTCGCGCCCGGCCTCGGTGCTGGCCTGCGGGGGCGGCCGTCACAACGCCGCGATGATGGAGGCGCTGGGCGCCCGCTGCGGCCTGCCCGTGCGCCCGGTCGAGGAGGCGGGGCTCGACGGCGACATGATCGAGGCGCAGGCTTTCGCCTGGCTTGCCGCGCGGGTTCTGCGGGGTCTGCCGACCTCGGGACCGGGAACGACGGGGGTTCCTGCCCCTGTCTGCGGCGGGCGGATCAGCCCGGCCTTCCGCTGACAACTGCTTGATCGAAGGGGAACGCGAGCCGCGCAAGGGACGTTGGGGGCCCAGATCGGGGACGGAAAATCGATCCCGGCTGATTTGGACAAAAGAAGGACGTCAACGATGAAAGCTCTGCTTCTCGCCGCCACTTCGTCTCTGGCCCTGACGGGCTTTGCCATGGCGCAGACCGCCGTGGAGACCGACACCTCGGGCGCTGCCGCCACCCCGCCCGCCGCGGGCAGCACCGCCACCGACAGCTCGGCTGCGGCGACCGGCGGCATGGGCGGCAGCGGCGCGGATGCCACGGGCGGCGTTGCAGCCGGCGGCGCCGACGCGAGCGGTGCGGACGCCAGCGGCACGACTTCGGGCGACGCGGCTACGGGCGGCACCTCGGGCGGCATGACCACCGGGGGCGGCATGACCAGCGGGGGCGACGCGGCCAGCGGCACGACGGGCGCGGCGTCGGGTACGACCACGGGCATGACGACCGATGCGGCTTCGGGCGCGACCACCGGCACCACGGGGATGTCGTCGGACGCCGCCACGGGCTCGATGGGCACCACCACGGACGCCGCGGGCACCACCGACAGCGGCTCGGCCATGGACACCGACGCCACGGGCAGCGACTCGGCCACCACGACCACCACGACCGTGACCGCCACCTCGGGTGACGCGGGCGCCGCGGCGATGACGGCCGACCATCCCGGCATGCTGGGCTCGTGGATCATGAACCGCCGCATCTGGACGACCAACCAGCCCTCCTCGACCGAATGGGCCAGCACCACCCTGACCGAGCGTCCGGCCGAATGGACCGACATCGCCAAGGTGGACGACATCGTCGTGGACGCCGAGGGCAACATCACCGGCTATGTGGCCGACATCGGCGGCTTCCTGGGCCTGGGCGCCAAGCAGGTGCTTCTGAACAAGGACGCGCTGCATTTCGTGCAGATCGGGGACGACGCCTTCTTCGCCACGAACTTCACCCGCGAAGAGCTCGAGGCGCTGCCCGATTTCGACACCACCACGGTCATGCGCTGAGCCGCAGGGCCACGGCCATGACGGCAAGGGGCGCCCCTCGGGGTGCCCCTTTTTTGTTCAGGCGGGAACCGGGGCGCGGTCGTGGGGTTGTGACCGCGATGCCTGAGACACCGGCGGGCACTTCAAAAAGAACAAGGAAAGGAACCTCCATGCTGATCAAGCAGCTTCTTGGAACGGCCGCTGTGCTGTCCTTCGTCGCGGCGGGTGCGATGGCCCAGACCGCGCCTGAAACGACGCCGGCCGACCCCGCAGCCCAGGCCGCCGATTCGGCCGCGGATGCTGCCGGTGCCGCCGCCGTGGCGGCCGATGTCGCTGCCACCGAGGCCGGTGCCGATGCAGATGCCGCCGCGACGACCGACACTGCGACGACTGACGCCGCGACCACTGACGCCGCGACGACCGATGCCGCGACGACCGACACCGCGACCGGGGCTGCGGCCACGGGGGCCGTTGCCGTGCCGGGCGGGCAGGTCGTGGTCGAGCAGGCCGAGCCGGTCGTGAATGTCGAGGTTCCGAACCCCGAGGTGCAGGTGATCCAGGCCGCGCCCCAGGTGCAGGTCGAACAGCCCGAGCCCACCGTGACCGTCACCCAGGCGCCGCCGCAGGTGAACGTGGAACAGTGCGCCCCGCGCATCACCGTCACCCAGGCCGAGCCGACCGTGACCGTGAACATCCCGCAGCCGATCGTGTCGGTCGCGCTGGCCGATCCCGAGGTCCGTGTAGGCGAGACCCAGCCGATCGTGACCGTGGAAACCCCCGAGCCGGTGGTCTCCTTCGTTCAACCCGAACCGCGCGTCGTGGTCGAAGGCGCCGAGGCTCAGGTCAACGTGACCGAGGCCGAGGCCCAGGTCGAGGTGACCCGCGCCGAGGCCGCTCAGGTCGAGATTCGCCAGAACGAGGCCGCCGTGAACGTCGAGCAGACGGGCGAGGCCCAGGTGAATGTCGCCGAGGCGCCCGAGCCGCAGGTCGAGGTCCAGTCCGCCGGTCAGGCCAATGTCGAGGTCCAGCAGGGTGAGCCGACCGTCAATGTGACGGGCGCCGACGCCACCGCTGCGGGCGCGACTGCCGTGGCCCCGGTGATGGCCACCGACATCGCCGTGCGCGAAGGCTATACGCTGGTCGATCCTGTCGAGGTGACGAACCAGGGCATCGACGGGCTGCAGGTCTTTGCGGCCAGCGGCAACGGCGACTACGAGGAGATCGGCGAGATCGACGCCTATGACGCGGCCAGCAACACCGCCGTTGTCGCGGTGGGCGGCTTCCTCGGCATCGGCGAGCGTCAGGTCGCCTATCCGCTGGACCAGATTTCCTTCCAGCGCACCGCGGCGGGCGATCTTGAAGCCTATGTCGGCACCCCGGCCGACCAGATCCAGAACCTGCCGCCCTACACGGGCGCGGGCGCTGCCGCCGGCACCGAAGCGGGCGCTGCGACCGACGCGGGCGCGGGCACCGGCAGCAACTGAGCCGGACCTCCACGACGGCCGGGGGCAGGGCGGCCCACCACCCCGCCGCCGGCCTGGAAGAACCCCGCCTCGCGCGGGGTTCTTTCTTTTTCGCCCCTCTGCTGCCTTGGGTCGCTTATTCGCGCTTGACCTCCAATGCAGGGCTGCGTAAACCCCGCGCACCCTAGGGTGATCCGGGGGTGGTTGGGCGGTTGTAGCTCAGTTGGTTAGAGTACCGGCCTGTCACGCCGGGGGTCGCGGGTTCGAGCCCCGTCAACCGCGCCACCACCACCAGGAATCTCCGCCGGGTTTATGCGCGGTTGTAGCTCAGTTGGTTAGAGTACCGGCCTGTCACGCCGGGGGTCGCGGGTTCGAGCCCCGTCAACCGCGCCACTTTCCCTTTTCCTCGAAGACCTGCACAATGGGAAATGCGGCCTCATGCGGCCGCGCCTTGGTCTTTTCAATCCGCGTCACATCCCTATGCTTGGCATGGCCCTAGGCAGGAGACGACGATGGCACGCGAAATCGATTACGGCGGGATGATGCACCGCGCGATGCAGGGCC
>NZ_FNGE01000032.1 GCF_900102885.1 Paracoccus chinensis
ATCGAGCGGCTGACGGCATCCGCCTCGGCCACAAGCTGGTTGCGGATGGCGGTGCGGATGAAGTCGCTGCGGTTGCCGTAGAAGCCTTCCTGCACCAGCAGGTCGATCCGCCCGAGGTCCACATGGCCCAGGTTGATCGTTATCTTCTCGTTGTCGGGTTGCTTCGCCAGTTAGACCTCCTGCGCTAGTCATCCATATGGATGGTATGTGGATGGCTGAACTCATCTCGTCAAGGCCCAGGACGCGAGATCTTCAGGGGCACCCGCAAGTGCTGCGCAGGATTTTCGTCCACCTTGCGGCCAAGGCACGATAACCGCCCATGGGGCCTCGCTCCTGATGTGAAACGCAGAGAAACGCGTGCCGCCCCTTACAAGAGGAGCAACGGATATCCATATCCGTTCAGCAACACTCTTTTTCGAACCTGTTCCTTCTGGCCCAGCTCTCGATCTTCAGCTTTGCCAGGTTGCCGCAATGTGCGGGCGACAATGATAAAAGGAATATCACGATGGCCAATGGCACCGTGAAATGGTTCAATTCCACCAAAGGCTTCGGCTTCATCCAGCCCGAAAGCGGATCGAAGGACGTCTTCGTCCACGTGTCTGCGCTTGAACGGGCCGGCATTCATCAGCTGAACGACGGCCAGGCGCTGTCGTTTGATCTGGAACGTGACCGCAACGGGCGTGAATCGGCAACGAACCTCGTTCTCGCCTGAGCGACAATCTGCAAATCCTGAAGGCTGGGCCGCCCTCGCGCAGGCCCGCCTTTCCCGCAAGCCGGCGGCATCGCGATGCGCCAGCTTGCGCCTTCTCCATGAAAGAATTGACGTTGATCGAAATCAACTGGGGCAAGCCCCTGTCCTTTGTCACGTCGCCTGATGGCGACATCCAGGACATCACCACGGCCGAACAGGCCCGCTACTGGCTGCGGAAGAAATGGCCGGTTTCCGATCCTGCCCGTGATCGCGCCCTCGACCAGGTGGAAGCAGCCATGGCCTGCATGGCCTCCGTCGGCACCGCACGCCGGGCCTTCATCTCGGCGGCGAAGAGTGCCGGGTTCGTGCCCGCCGCTCATATGGGCCAGACTGCGCGAGCCATTGCTGCTTGATGAGGCGGCACTGAGGGTTCGGCTTGCAGTCGGATGATAAATCGTTGATTGAGTTCATGAGCATCGGCTTTGCCGGGTTCGCTGCGCGGTTCAGATTGTAATGCATTCTGACTGCCGGCAAATTCGGCGACGATTTTGACCTTCGGTCTGACTGACTATCTGATCCCTTGAAGCCCACGGCGTGCAATCCAGTGGCGCTTGTCCTCACGACGGCCCTGATCCTGAAACGACGAGCCGTACGAGAAGACCTTGGCAGAACGGACGAGGAAGTTGCGCAGCTGATCCTGCACAACTGCCATCAGATGGGCGAGACGCCGCAGGCCGCACAAGAAACGGTGGAGCGTTGCCTTGAAAATCGGTGCAAGTCGGCCCTGCAGGTCGTTCCTGGGTGACCTTGGCCGCACCGCCATCTCTTCTGGGGCAACCTCGCCGGAACCTTGCCGAGCTGCTTCACGACATCACCCCTGGGAGTTGAACCGCCATGACACCAACCCACAGCCGATCACGCCAGCAGGCCGAGATTGCCTTTGCCGAGGCCCAGTCGCAGTTCCGGGCACGAGAGCGCGCCGCCGATGAACTCGATGCTGCCGCCGAGGCCCGCCGGGAGAAGACCCTGCGGCTCCGGGCGGCGCGCCTCGCCAGGGACCTCGAAGACCGCGCCCGGGCAGCCTCCGCGCCGCAGAAGCCATGACAGCGGCCTGATTTCCATCCGACGACACTTCAGACAGAATACAGGTCAGGAAACCACCAAGACCAACGATCTCGCCGACCGTCGCGGTGCCGCTGCCGATGCTAAGGCTGCGCTCCTTCGCGCCTATCGGGCCACGAGGGAAGCCGCCGAGCCCACACGCATTGCCAGACAGGAGGAGCTTCTCGCGATTGCTGCTGCGCGGGACGCACGGCATGAAGAGCGGGATCGGCTGAAGTCGGAGGCAAAGGCGCGGCAGGAAGAGCAGGCGCGCGGCGAGGCGAGGCCGCGGCATATCAGAAGGCCGCCGCTGTTGCCGCCAGAGCCAAGCTCGAGGCGCCGGAAGAATCCGACAGCGTGGTCGCCCGCGTCATCAAGGACGATGCCGCACGCAAGACCGACCGGGACCGGCGCTATGCCAAGTGCAAGGCACGGCAGCAGTAGGTCGTCCTTCCTCCCTGCGGAGAGGGCCTTTGCTCAGACGACTTCATTGTGCGGCGATGTCACGATCTCGATCGCGGACATGACCGCCTCCGTCGCGGTCTGGTGGATCATGTGGCCCGCGCCGTCGACACGCTGCAAGCTGCTGTGCGGGATATCCTCGTGCAGCCGGGCCGATTGATCTTCCGCATCGACAAGTCGGTCGTCAGCACCCGCGATGATGGCGACCGGCATCCTGAGCGTGGAGTAGGTGTCACGGGCCGCAAGTGCATCCGGTAGCATCAGGGCCGACTCCGCCGCACTTGCCCGGAGTTGCGACGGACGGACCGCCATGGCCTTCGGGAACCCTGCGAACTTCTTCGGCACCGGCTGGGGCCCGAAGATCTTCCGCATCAGGAGTGGCCATGCCAGCCGGCTCAGGATCGGGGAGATCGTGTAGCGGATGACGTCGCCTACTACCGGGACAGCCGGAACCGCCATCACGGCCACGTCAAGCCGCGTGCTGGGATAGTAGTAGCCTGACGCCAGAACGAGTCCTCCGACCAGATCAGGGTATTTGCGGGCGAGCGCAACGGCGACCAGGCAACCCCAGGAATGGCCAAGAACCGTGGCACGCTTGATGCCGAGCTGCACGAGCGCGTCCTGGATCAGGTCGGCCTGTGCCTCGGCTGCCCAGATCCTGTTTCGCGGCCGATCACTGTGCCCGTAGCCTGGCCGGTCAAAGACGATCACCCGATGTTTTTGGGCCGCAAGCTCGACGAGGCCGCTTGTCTCGAAGTCCTGGATCATGCTGCCGTTGCCATGCAGCAGGACCACAGGCGCCCCGCTGCCGCGCTCCACATAATGAAGGCGGACGCCATCTACGTTCAGGAAGCGCCCAGCGGGCGGATTGTCGCGCTCGGCTTTCCGGGCGAGGAGATGATTGGCGACCGCCAAGGTGGCCAAACTGGCCGCAGTGAAGCCGACGACGGCAGTCGAAGTGGACAGGCGTGGGGAGGATGACCGCTTGCGTGCCCCGCGGTGCGCTTCCGCATGCACTTGCCTGACGGGTTGAAAGCTCATGGGACGTCCAATCTGGAGAAGCGGCATCAGGGTGCTGATGCGCGAGGTCGCGCTGCAGTGCAGCATAACTACGCATGAACTGGAGACCGGTTCCTCGAGCGGGCCATGCAGGAGCATCACACTCCTGTTCACCCCGGCGTGCCCTTGTTCTTGTCTTGTCGAATACGGCGCTGACACGGGCGGTCTTGCATCAGCCAGGTGCCGGGGTCACTGAGACAACTGTGACATATTCATCAGATCAGGCATCCCGAACCCTGACCGCGCTCGGATGGTCGGCGTTCTTCGACGATCAGCTAGAGGCGGAGGAAAACACTCTCGCACGAATGCGCATCGCGACCGTTCACCGGGCCCGGATGACCGCCGAGTCCCTGTCCGGACCCGTGAGGCTGCAGCTCCCTGTCCACGCCAACACAGCGGATCATGCGGTCGGAGACTGGGTTCTGGTGGAGCCGGACACCCGGCTGCTCGTCCGTCGGCTGGAGCGAAAGACCCTGCTGCAGCGGCGCACCGAAGGTAGCCGCGTCCCACAGCTGATCGTGGCAAACGTGGATACGCTCTTCATCGTCACCTCCTGCAACGATGACCTGAATGCGGCGCGGCTCGAGCGCTACCTGGCGCTTGCGAACGAGGCCGGGACCACGCCGGTGATCGTTCTGACAAAGGCGGACCTGGTGGCCAATGCCGAACACTACTGCGAACAGGTGGCAGGCCTGCAACGCGGGCTGGACGTTGTGACGCTGAATGCCCGGTCTCCCGATGCGGCCCTGGCGCTCGCGCCCTGGTGCGGCATGGGTCAGACGGTTGCCCTGGTCGGCTCGTCGGGCGTGGGGAAGTCCTCGCTGCTCAACACGCTTGCAGCGAAGGCACCGGAAGAGGCGCAGCTGACGGGCAGCATCCGTGAGGCGGATTCCAAGGGGCGCCATACGACCACCTCGCGCTCCCTACATGCGATCGCCGGTGGTGGCTGGGTGATCGACACGCCCGGCATCCGGACGTTGCATGTCAGCGACATCACCGCGGGACTGGACCAGCTCTTTGCCGAGATCGCCGAGCTTGCGCCCCTGTGCCGCTTCGGGAACTGCACCCACTCCCTTGAGCCGGGATGCGCGGTTCAGGCCGCCGTGGCGGCCGGAACACTGGACCGCGTGCGGGTCGATCGCTGGCGCAAGCTCATCGAGGAGAACCGGAGCAACACCCCTATCCAGTCGGGGCCGCGCGGGAACAAGATCACGAAAGCACCCGGCAGACGACGCTGAAGGGGGTGGCTCGTGAACAGTGGCCCATAGCTGCTGCCGTTCGTGCTTGCCTCCATGCTGCATCACAGCTGTCTCAAGCCAGCCATTCGAGCCTGGCGCACTGATCTCCCGGCGCGGTGATCGCTGGATCGAAGGGCAATGCAGGCGAGCGGAGACACGCCTCCGACTTTCGCGGCAGGGACGCCTCAACATTCGTTGCTCCAATCAGGGCCGCACCGTCGATCGTTTGATCAAGAAGGTGGCTATATTCAAGGAAAGGCGTAGTGTCGCCTTTCGGTCCGATGGGGACCGGTATGGAAGGACTTCGAGCATGGCCAAGGGCATGAGCAAGCGCGGCCGCGACGAGAAGAAGCCAAAGAAGCAAGTGCCGAAGGTGATCGCCGCGGCACCCAGCACGAAGGACGTTGTGGCAGCCACGGTAAAAGCCAAGGGCAAGTGAGCTGACCTGCAGCGGATCAGGATCTCGTTGCTGACAAGACAAAGGGAGAGCGGCGGACGCGCCTCTCTCCTTGCTGCACCCTGCGGGGGCACGCCTCGTCAGCTTGACTGCAGCCTGCCGCTCCAACGCACAAGCCTCCTCAAGGAAATGGCGATCTGACGTCACGCGAGTTCGGGGAAGCCTCGCCGCCGCTGCCTTCCTGTAACATCACCCCCGACGTCCCGTTGCCCGCTCCCTTATTGCCGCTGCCACGAGCCGCGAAAGCCGGGCACGGGCAGGATCCACACCTGCCGCTGCCTGATCGAAGCTCCGGGCGATCTCTTCCCGCTCCTCCGGCGTCCGTGTCATGGCATCTATCATGCCGAGCATCATCCCGACCGCCGCCTGCCGCGTGTGGATGACCTCCTGCTCGAGGGCTACGATGCTCTCTTCGAGGGTCATGGGCATTCCTTCATCTCGCCCGGTGTGACCCAGCGTTCATGGTTGGTCGGCCTGTATCTCCAACGCGCTCAAGCGGGATGGCGGTCCGCGAGCAACGGCCCATGGCCGCGCGGCCAACCCATCGGGCTGCAAGGATGATGCCTCGGCGGCAGAGCGCCCTGCCCCGCCGCACCCGCCTGTCAGCTCGCTTCGACGCGGACCTCGATGTCCATGCCGTCGAAAGCGTCCCTCTTTCCGGCATAGCTGCCTGCCACCGGGATGGCTTGGTCAATGTTTCGCACAACGGCGACCGGGATCAGGTTGGCGCCCCCGACACTGCGGTTTGTCGGATCGAACGGTACCCAGCCTGCTCCCGGCAGGTAGACCTCGGCCCAGGCATGCGTCGAGCCTGTTCCTTGGGAGCCAACCAGGCCATCCCCTGCATCATGAAGATATCCCGATACGATCCGGGCGCCGAACCCGAGGCTTCGGACAGCCTCGGTGAAGAGAACCGCGAAGTCGCGACATGACCCCTCACCTCGCTCAAGGCTTTCCACGGGACTCTGAGTGCCTTCATCGTCCCGTGTCTCGTAGGCGAGCGCGCCCGAGACCCCGGCGCTCAGGTCTTTGAGCAGCGAAAGCGTGTCGGTTGCACTGCCGAGCACGAAGCCCCGGGCCCAGGAAGCCAGACGTCCCTGGGGATCGGCATGCTGCGGTACGGCGAGGGCCCCCAGGTCGATCTGGTCCTCGTCCGAATATCGGAACGGGAACGAGATGGCCGCAGCCGCAATGTCGAACACCGGCCATTCCGCAGCCGAAAGCTCCACTTCGGTGGAGCAGCTGATCACCAGACGGTCAGTCGCGGATGGAAAGGAGAATGCCGCGGTGGCCACGCTGTTTCCCGCCACATCCTGTCCCCAGGTGACGGCTGCCGTGGGGGTGACTGCCAGAGTACTGCTGAGGATCTTCAGGTCACAACTCTCGCGAGGGCGCAGCATCAGTCGGTGTGGCCCAAGCTGTACAGGCTCGCGATAGCGGTAGGTGGTCTTGTGATGAATGGTCAGATGGACCAACTGAAGCTCCTTGCACATCCCCGATCCGTGCAGCCGAGAGTAACTCCCCCAGCCCCTCGGTGGTTCTGGGCAATGGGACGGCAGCCCCTTGCTCATGCTCCCGGCAGAAGGCGCCGGTCTGTTCTGACCCATGTTCGGCCCGGTAGCCTCGAAAGGTCGTTTTCACGACTGCCGGTCAGCGATCCTGCAGGCAGGAACGACAGTTGGTTTCGCTGATTGCACCGGAGGCATCTGGCTTGCCCCGACGCAGGTGCGGGTCCGCGACGCCACAAGGGTCGTCCCCGGACGTGGTCGCCTCGGGTTTAGACCCCATGTGTTGATTTCCACTTGGAACTGACTCGGGTTTGGAGTGAACCCCTCGGGCTGGACCACATCGCGCCATCCGAACTAAGCCGCCTTCCGGGCGAACAGGGCTTCGAATTCCTCGGGGGTTCGGTAGCCGAGGGCTGAGTGCAGTCTTTTCAAGTTGTAGATCTGCTCGATGAACACTGGCAAGCGGCCTGCCACATCGGCAAAGGTCTCGTATCCTGCCCTGTAGACCTCCTCGACCTTCAGCGTCTTCATGAAGCTCTCGGCCTGAGCGTTGTGATAGGGATTGCCGACGCTGCTCATCGAGCCGCGCAGGCCTGCAGCCTCAAGGGCATCACGGTAGTTTTGGGATGCGTATTGGCAGCCGCGATCGGTATGATGGATACAGCCGTCGGGAGGGTTCCTGCTCGCGACGGCCGCGTGCAAGCCCACCTCGGCAAGGAACCCGATCCCTTGCAGGATCAAGGCCCGCCCGCGGTGGGCTGGGAAGCAGGCCTTACTTCCTCGTGGTACCGACTTCCTCGACCTCGGTCTTGCGGACCGTGTCCTTGACCGTTTTCTGATGGGCTTCGACCTCCTTGGTGAGCTCCACCTCGCCCACGACCCGGGCTTCCTTGTGCACCTCGGCCTCTTCCTGGGTGCCCATCATCTCGACGGTCTTTTCCTCGAAGACGGCAGCGGCCTCCTCGTCCCCCAATACGCGATTGGCGGCGTGACGCTTCACGCCCACCGTCTCCTTCGTCAGGGTGACGGTTTCTTCGACCGGTTGTTCAATGACGCGCGAGGTCACGCGGACACCGCCGTTGGCGCTCCTGGCCTTGCTGACCGAAAGCTCTTCCTCGACGATCGGCACCGAGCCAACGCTGCTTTCCTTGAGGCCGCCATGGTCCGACGCGGTACGGTCCATGATGGCCAAGGCCCAGTCGGCCTGCTCCTCGGAGATGCTGGCAATGACCAGCGTCTGGCCCTGCTCGACGGCGTTGGCATAGGCACGGGCATCGGCATTCGCGAAGCCATGCTCGGAAAGCTCGCTCAGAAGCGCCTTCGTGTCGCCATCCAGAATGCGGGCTTGCTGGCCGCCGAGCCCTTCCTTGCGGAGGGCGGCGATCGCCAGGGCGGCGATCTTCTGGTCGGCATAGGCGTTGATGACGGTTGTCATGCGGGTCTCTCCATCTGGTGGGTGTTCTGGGTCGTCTCGAAGATGACGGGCAAGGCGCCCGTTCAATCCGGGTCGTGGCTGTCGCCGCCCTTGGCGCTCACGCGCTCGATGACGGCCTCTTCATGGCGGAGCGTGACGGTCTCGGAATGCTGTCCGATGTCCCGGCGCCGGGTGATGCGGATCTCCTCCGTCGCGCGCAGGCGCTTCTCGACCACCATGACCTCTTCAAGGAGCGTGATGATCGTTGTGTCGCCCTCCTGTCGCACGGGGACGGGGCCATCCACCCATCGGTCGAGCGGCACCCGCTCGACCTCGACGGTTTCGCTTGCGACGGGCTCGTCGATCAGGGCCTCGTCCTCGCGCACCACCGTGCGGACACGAACGCCTTCTGTCAGCGTCTTGCGCTTGAGGACGACGGCCTGCTCCTCGACGATCGGGATGACCTCGGCAGGGTGCGCGGAAGCGGTATCCCGTACGGATCTGGATTGCTTCGACATGGACTCTCCGATCCCAGACGGCTGAGGGCGGCTCCGACCTTCAGCGACGGGCGGACGGGAAGGACGGGACGGTGCTCCAGCCGCGGAGGAAAGCAAGGTAACGATCGTTGAACTGCCCCATCCTCTGGAAGCTGCCGGCCATGAAGGCGCTTTGCACCTGGGCCACCTCTGCCAGCCTCCGGATGCTCCCCGCGGTCATTGCGGTCTGAGCCTGCAGCACCTGCAGCGCCTGCTCGTTGAGCAGCTCCATCATCGAACCGCCGACGGAGGCGGCCCTGCGTGCCGTTTCCTGCGCATCATCGGGAGCCGTCCTTGACTGGAGCCCCCAGTCCCTCTCGCCGGTCGCATCGGTGCCGGTTCCCATGGCCCTGCGTGCCACCTGCGTACCTTGTTGCACCAGATCCATGCCGGCTTTCATGACATCCGCACCCTGGCGTGCGACTTCCGTCATCGGGTGCTCGCTGTCGTCCGTACGGCGAACCGGCGTGGTCCCGGTTGTCACGCCTCCGGTCTTTGCGACGGCGGAGCCGGCTTCCTCGTCTTTCAGCGCCTTCAAGACAGAGGGCAGGATCTCGTCCTTGTCGTCACGAAGGCGTCGCTGGAACAGGTCCCGGAACTCGGCAACCTTCGTGCTGAACGCCTCGCCATCTTTCGGACTGCGCTCGAGCTCGCCGAGAAGCTTGCGCATCTGCTGACTGTCCCTCATCGCGTCGGCCACAAGGTCCTTCGTCTCCTTGTTCTCTCTCAGCACCGGAAAGAGACGCTGTTCCTCGAACTCGGCTTGCCGCTCGAGTTCGACCTTAAGGTCGGAGACCAGCTGGTCGCGTGCCCTGGCCGTGGGCGCGGGGGTGTCGGCAAGCTTCGCGAAGATCTCGTTGGCCTTGACTGGCGCGGTCTGCATGAGTTGCTGAACGGTGGGCATTTTTCTGGTCCTTGCTGGGAGGCGCGCGGGACCGTCGCAAGGCTCGGGAGCCTTGCCTGAGACGGCCTCAGACGACGTAAGACGTTGGCGGGAGCGGAGCCGCTTTCAGCGACCAGGGAGCCCGGACTTCCCCGAGGGGAGTTTCTGATACCGCGGATGCTGCGTGCGCATTCACGGATGCTGCAGTGCAACAATGCCCCAGCCGTAGAAGAGTTCCGTAAAGTGCAAAGTTAATATTCGCCGCCGTCCACTCGTCACCGGTCCGAGCACGAGGGTGCTGGCCAGATGGATGATGTCTTCGCTCCTGAGCAGGACTCCGACGCCGGCACAGTGCCTGATCGCCGGACTTGCCCGTTCGAACGCTTCCTTGGGTCATCCTGCGGCCAAGGCCGCGGGTGCCGCAGGAACGCAGGCCTGCTGGGTGAGCCCGGCGGCAGAACCGCCTGACAGTTTGGTTCGACACCTCCACCGCGCAGAGGTGGTCTTTCGCTCAGGCGGCCTTCGCCTGTGCGCTCCGACCATGGGACGGGGCCACTTTCTCGATCGCGGACATGACTGCTTCAGTGGCCGTCTGGCGGGTGATGTGGCCTGCGCCGAGGAGGCGGTGGAGGCTGCTGTTCGGGATATCACCGTGCAGCCTGGCGGACTGATCCTCGGCATCGATCAGACGAACGCCAGCGCCCGCGATGATGGCGACCGGCATCTTGAGGCGGGAGTAGGTTTCACGGTCCGAAAGAGCATCCGGAACCATCAGGGCCGACTCTGCGGCGCTCGCGCGGATCTGGGACGGGCGGACAGCCATGGCCTTCGGGAACCCGGCGAACTTCTCGGGCACCGCCTGGGGTCCGAAGATCTTCCGCATCAGGATTGGCCACATCAGCCGGCTCAGGGCCGGAGAGATGGTGTAGCGCAGGACGTCGCCCAGCACCGCCATCGCCGGAACCCCCGTGCCGACCACGTCGAGCCGTGCCGTCGGATAGTAATAGCCCGACGCCAGAACGAGCCCGCCCACCAGGTCGGGGTACTTGTGCGCGAGCGCTACGGCCACCGAGCACCCCCAGGAATGGCCGAGGATCGTGGCCCGGCCAATGCCGAGCTGCGCAAGCGCGTCATGGATCAAGTCGGCCTGTGCCTCGGGCGTCCAGATCCTGCTCCGCGGACGGTCGCTGTGACCGTAGCCGGGTCGGTCAAGGACGATCACGCGGTACTTCCTTGCCGCAAGGTCGAGAAGGCCGCTCGACTGGAAATCCTGTATCATGCTGCCGTTGCCGTGCAGCAGGACCACCGGCTCCCCGCGCCCCCGCTCCACATAATGGAGACGGACGCCATTCACGTTCAGGAAGCGGCCGGCCGGAGGATTGTCCCGCTCGGCTTTCCGGGCCAGGAGATGGTTCACTCCCGCCAAGGCGGCAAGGCCAGCAGCTGTGAGGCCGACGATAGCGGTTCGGGTGGAAGGACGTGAGGGCGACGAGGAGTGGTCAGGGGGCATGTCGTGCAGGTCCGCATGCAGTTGCCTGCCGGGTTGAGAGTTCATGGGGGCATCCGATCTGGAAAGCTGCGTGCTGGCTCCGAGGACCGGACCATGCTGCAGTGCAGCGTACCTACGCGCGAACCCGTGCGTTGGTTCCCTGTATGTCCCGGACTCTCCGGATCGGGGCCCGAATCAGACTCGTACGGTTCCCGCAGCTCGCCAGAACCAGCACCCGTGGGATCCAGACATCCCCCGCACGACGATGGCCCGACGGGCATTCGGTCAGATGCAGGTTGTCTCCCCTTGCGACGTCCGATTTGACATCCATATACCATCCATGTGGATGGATAACGGCTGTATGTCAGGCAAAGTGATACAACTGCGGGATCGGGCTCCCGAGACCGAGAAGATCACCATCAACCTCGGCTATGTCGATCTTGGCCGGATCGATCTCCTGGTTCAGGAAGGCTTCTTCTCGAACCGGACCGACTTCATCAGGACCGCGATCCGCAACCAGTTGCGCAGCCAGTCCGAGGAAGTGTCGCGCTCGATCGAACGGCACCGGCTTGAGGTCGGCCTGCTGGAACTGGGGGCGGCCGAACTGGAAGCCGCATGGGCTGCGGGCGAGACGCTTCATGTCAAGGTCGTGGGCCTCACCTGCATCGCCTCCGACGTCACCCCGGAACTTGCGCTTCAGACGATCGGCTCCCTGACGGTGCTGGGTGCGCTGCAGGCAAGCCGAGAGATCAAGGCCGCCTTGGCCGCACGGATCAAATAGCCGCGCGAGCGGCAGGAAAGGTAAGACAGTGAACACCATGACCAATGACTACGTCGCGGAGATCCTCCGCGCGACCGGCACCCTGCGGTCCGGTGATCCGGACGGCGTGACTGCCATCGTCCAGAACGCACTGGCCCTTGCGGGTTTGACCGGCTCAGGCGGCGGTATCGTTGCCGGCGATCCGGGCAGGTCTACGAAGATGCCGCAGGCATCGCTGCCGGGCCTGGGCCTCACCGAGCATCATTCCTCCCGGACCGGTCGGCTGCGCAAGCCCTTGGGCGAGGTCATCCGCAGTTTGCAGGAAGGCGGAAAGGGGCTGAAGCTCGAAGGACTGCCGGGTCTTGGCCGTCCTCTGCAGGCCCCGGAGATGCCGTTGCCAGATGGCGCTCAGTTCCTGGATCAGCGCTATTCCTGCGCGGCCGGGGCGCGCCGCTACCGGCTTTATGTCCCGTCAACCGCAGGTGAAGGCTTGCAGGGTCTGATCGTAATGCTGCACGGCTGCACGCAGAACCCTGAGGACTTCGCGGCAGGGACCGGGATGAACGCCCTGGCCGAAGAGCACCGGCTGCTCGTCGCCTATCCAGCGCAGACCGGCGGCGACAACTCCATGTCCTGCTGGAACTGGTTCCGGCCGGGCGACCAGATGCGCGACACCGGCGAGCCTGCAATCATCGCCGGCCTGACCGAGAGCCTGCGCGACCAGTACGCCATCCCTGCGGACCGGGTCTTCGTGGCCGGCCTCTCGGCCGGCGGCGCGATGGCGGCGATCATGGGCGAAACCTATCCGGAGCTCTACGGGGCGATCGGTGTCCACTCGGGCCTTGCTTACGGCTCGGCCAATGACGCCATGTCGGCCTTTGCGGTGATGCGCGGCCAGCCAGGGATCGCGCCAGTACCCTCGAGAAAACCCGGCGGAGGGCTGGAGGCGGGCCCACGACTGATCGTGTTCCACGGCAGCGCCGACACCACGGTTCACCCCTCGAATGCCGAACGGATCATTGCCGGCAAAGGCGGAAGCGGGGAGCAGATCTCCCAATCCGCGCCCGGAGCTGCGGGTGGAATCCGCGGGTACACCCGCCTCGTCACGAAGCGGAAGGACGGCACCCACACGATCGAGAGCTGGTTGATCGAGGGCGCGCAGCACGCCTGGTCGGGCGGCCACCCGAGCGGCTCCTACACCGATCCGCGCGGCCCCGACGCTTCGGCGGCCATGGTGCGCTTCTTCCTTCATGGAACATCGGATCTGGCAGAGGCGTGAGCGCCGCAGTCATTCCCCCGGGTATTGCTCGGGGGATGCAAGCCGCCGGCACCGCATGGGCCGTTGGCACTACAGCGAGAAGGACGAGCGAGGATCGACGTAGAAGACGTGATCGTCAATCAGCCGAACTCGGTCCATTCTCGGCGCCCATCCCGGTGATACGGCCGTGGTGTGATAGTGATCAGCACCCTTGAGTTCGGGCATCGGGCCTTCAAGCAGGGCATTGGCGGCGAAACGAACCGCCTTCTCCCACGCCTTCATGTCATCGATCGGCGGGTAATCGTAGTGTGAGGTCAGGAAGCTGAACTGCGAGGGGATAACGTTGTCGCAGGCCGTGCCGCCCCAACGGTGTGGGACTGCGGCGCGCTGGAGGATCACCGAAGCGACAGCGCGCTGGCCGAAGTCCTCCTGATCACGGGCCTCGTGATAGATCGCCACGGCGATGCAGGAGAGATCACTCGCATTGTGTAACGAGGCCGGGGGCAAGGGGATACGCGCGCCCTTCACAATTTGCTCGGGCGTGGCAGGACGGGGGAGCGGGCGGGTCACAGTGATCTTGGGAGGGCGCGGCACAGGAGCAGGGACGGCCTCAAGCATCAGATCCGGACGCGTAGGAGCGGGAGGCTGCCTGAGTGCAGTGGCCGAGGATGTGAAGCGATCCAGCGAGAGTAGTGGCTGCGCATCCAGCGCTGCGAGACGTGTGGTGTCGGACGATGCTGGGGATCGGTGCGCCTCGTTGGAGATCACCGGCCACCGGTCGTGGTTCTCGTCGACATGAGCACGAACCAGGGTGCCTGAATGCCACGCGACAACGAGGGCGATGCACGTGGCGAGAAGCGCTCGGATCATCGGGCTACTCCTTCGATCAGTTTGGAAACAGCGCCTGCCACGAAACTGTTCCGGGATCAGCCGCGCTTTCGATAGGGCGTTGGCTCAACGTTCAGAGAATGTCCGGTCTTCTGTGTATGACTGGCCCGGTCCATGCTTCCTGAGAGGAGCAAGGACGATGACGATTTCCACCGAGTTGCTGGACGAACTGCTGAAGGGCTGCAAGCGGCCCGACGATTTGCTAGGCGATGCCGGGCTGATGAAGGAACTGAAGGTTCGGCTGATGGAGCGGATGCTTGGGGCCGAACTGACCGCGCACCTGGGCTATGAGGCCGGTGCGGAACCACCGCCCGACCAGGCCAACCGCCGCAATGGCACCGCGACGAAGCGGGTGAAGGGCTCGGATGGCGAGGTGCCGCTGGCGGTGCCGCGCGACCGCGACGGCAGCTTCGAGCCTGAGCTGGTCAGGAAGGGCCAGACCCGGATCGACGGAGTGGATGACAAGATCATCGGCCTTTACGCGGCCGGGCTTTCGGTGCGCGACATCCAGGCCCATCTCGAGGAGCTTTACGGACTACGGGTGTCGCCGGACCTGATCAGCCGCGTCACCGATGCCGTGCTGGAGGAGGTCCGGGACTGGCAACACCGGGCGTTGGACCGGATGTATCCGCTCCGTCGTCGGGGAAACGG
Organism: Paracoccus chinensis; assembly: GCF_900102885.1. GTDB lineage: Bacteria > Pseudomonadota > Alphaproteobacteria > Rhodobacterales > Rhodobacteraceae > Paracoccus > Paracoccus chinensis. Next base: position 14,396 of record NZ_FNGE01000032.1, read on the forward strand.
GGCCCCACCCCGTTCCCTGATCCTCCTCCATTACCGACGCCCTGCGGGTGAAGATCCGCGATGCCGAGAGCAGGATGGTCAGGAACAAGGCGGTCTACATCGCCCTGGGCGTCACCCGCGAAGGGGAGCGCGAGGTCCTCGGGCTGTGGATTGCGCATGTCCGTGACCCCGGCCGCGAGCCACACCCGCGTGTTGGCCGGCACCGGGATCACGCCGTCAGCCCCCGGATCAGCCGCGCCAGAACCTCGGGATCGTAGCGGCCCGTGATCCGCATCCGCTGCCCGCCGGCGAGCTCGATCTCGATCCGGCCCACCTCGGTGGCCGGCGCGGCGGGAGCGGCAGGAAGCTCCCTGGTATCCTGCACGATCTCGACCGGCAGAAACTGCGCACCCTCGCCCGAGCCCGCCTCAGCCTCGGGCCCAAAACGAGGATCGCGCAGCCATTTGAAGATCAGGTTCGCGTTGACCGCGTAACGCCGCGCGACCTGAGCAATCGAAACGCCCGGAGCCGTCGTCTGAAAGCAGATCGACCGCTTCTCCTCGTCCGTCCAGAGCCGCTTCGTCCGACGCGCCACGTCCGCCCCAAAGTGTCCACCATCCATAATGGACACTATCGATCATTCTCTCACCGTGGCAGAGCGGTCACGCCGGACGGATACTCCGTTCCTGAGCTACCCCAACGAACGGACTCCGAATCCTGCGTCGGCCTGCAATCAGGCCTTCCTGCTGAACCTTTGGCTGCCATCTGGCCACATGATCTCAACTGACTGGTCAGTTCCCGATGTCTGCCCCAGTGCAAGCGGCAGTGCGTCAGGCGCTTCCCAGAACATGCGTGGCAATGGCTGCAAAGAAGACGGCGCTCGCAGCGATGACAAAGAGGTGCCAGATCGTTCGATGGAACGGGAGACGCGGCGACAGGTAGAACGCAAAGCCGGATGTGTAGAGAAGCCCACCTACCACGATCAGGGCGAAGACCCCGGACGACATCTCGTCGAAGAGAGCGCCGCCAACGATCGCGCCAGACCATCCCATGACCAGATAGAGGCCGATTGCGGCTCCGCGCCAATGGTCCTGCGCGAAGCTGCGGAGCCAGGCGCCGAATGCGGCACAAGCCCAGATCCAGATCAGGAACCAGCCGGTCGGGTTGGGGGAAAGCAGGGCAAAGGGCGTGTAGGTGCCTGCGATCTTCAGGTAGATCGCCGAATGATCGAGCCGGCGCAACACGCGACTCCAGGCATCCGGGTGCGCCATGTTGTAGAGCGCGGAGCACAGGATCATGGTGATGAGCGCCGCGCCATAGACCCAGACACCCAGGACAACAGTCGCGTCGCTGCCAAGCGACCACGTGCCGATGACAAGGATCGGGACCGCGAGAATGGCGGCTGCCAGGCCAATCGCATGAACAACGAAGTCCGAGACGACCTCGGTGCGGCTGTAACCGGTGCGCTGCGGCAGACGGATGATCATTGAGCGGTCCTGTCGAAAGTCGATGTCAATGTAGCCGCCCGGGCCTTGAGGACTCGCCGGCGAGAGGGAGGTGCCCAGCAAACACCCTTCCGGACCTAATCATTCGCGTCGGGACTACAACCAGGAAGGTCAGGCACTGGCCGCTGGTAGCCACGGGATCTGGGCTCGCAAGCCCCATTCGCCCTTCTCGTCGAAGTGGTCCGGAGCAGATCCACAGCAAGTTGGCAAGGAAGGCCACGCGCGCGTCCCGTAGGTGATGACGTGGTTTGACATCCATCGGTAGGGACCCAGGTTCAGGGGGCGGCACGAGGTAAGCCGCAGTGAAGGAGATCGATGGCCACAAAGCTGATCTGGGGCATTCGGCGCAGTGTTGTGCTCGGGGCAGGTTTTAGCTACGTTGGCGACAACATGGGCATACCCTCCTGATCCGTCCGGACCACAGTGGCACAAGTCCACAAGGAACTTTCCAAAAGACCCCGCGTTCCCGACAGAGGTTCTGGACCTAGGCCGTGTTGACAAAAGGGATTCACGGGGCGCGCTGCTCGTGATTGAAGCTGGTATCCGCGATGGAGACCAGCTTGCCACGAGACCTGATGTCGGACGAGGAGTGGGCGTTCCATGAGCCCTTCATCCGGGCTGTCCGCGCCCCGAACGGACGCAAACCCGCGAACCATCGGCTTGTGCTGGATGGTATTTTCTGGATCGCCCGCACCGGCTCGCCCTGGCGTGACCTGCCCGAGGAGTAGGGCCAAGTGGTCGTCCGTCTACCGCCAGTTCCGACGCTGGACGCTGGCCGGGCTATGGGAGCAGATCATGGATGCGTTAAACACGAGTGGGGCAGTTCCCGACGCCCTCCAGATGATCGACAGCACCGTGGTCCGCGCCCATCATCAGGCAGCCGGC
>NZ_FNGE01000006.1 GCF_900102885.1 Paracoccus chinensis
GCCCGCATATCCCTTCAGATATCTCGCAATGTCAAACAGCAGAGGAACAAAACAGACCGCAGTCGCCAATACCACTTGGCGCCAACAGCCAGCCCGTCCCGAATTTCCTTCCGCCCCGTCGCCGAGGCCGGAACCCTATCTAGCCATCCCGCGTTGCCCCGTCAAGACCAAAATCCCGACTTTCTTCCGCAGCAGCCTCAAGAGCCCCACCCGGTTCCGCCTCCCGGCTTCCCCGTCCCGCCCAGCGTCCCCGCCGTTCGGTGAAGCGGTATCTAGGGGGAGATGCAGACAGGGGCAAGCACAAAAAATCACCCGAGCCGCAACTTCGTTGCAACCAACTGAAGCACAACACTTTCCTCTGCCAGTTCCGCCACCCGCAACCGGCCCGGAACCCAGAACAGCCACAACCCGACCCGAATCTCCCATGGAATCGCAACAGCCCAGTGACGGAAGACGTTCCAACACGCGGGACAGGACAGGGGAACTGGAGGGCCAGGGAACCGGCCTCCAATCCGTTACCAAGTCCATCCTCCAGCGCCCGGCGGACCTGTCCTATTTGGCAACTAACCAGACCGGATCTGCTGGGGTAATCATCGCCTTGTTAGTGAGTGTGCCACTTGGCGTTTACCAGTGCGTGGGGGTGACCTTTGGTTGCCCCCTTCTGGTTGGTCCCTGATCGATCCTGAAAAGCCCGCCCTCCCAGGCGGGTTTTTTCCTGTGCATCTTCTGTGCATCTTACACGCAGAACAACGCGGATGTGCCTTCCCTACTTCCCCTGACCCTCTAGCCCGCAGCGGGCGCCTGCCGATGCAGCACCCGCACAGGGATGGGGTCAGGCAGTGGAGACCAGCCTTCGCGACCTTACTCCTTCGCGGTCTTGGGAACGGGGTGCGTGGGCGTGCCGTAAAGCCGCGGATCGACCGCGTTCAGCTGGCCCTCGTCGCTCGATATGGGCTGGGGCGAGGCGAGATATTCGAATGTCCCCTCGCCATCGGGCGTGGTGCCCGCCGACCAGCGGCCCTCGCTGCTTTCGGTGTCCTCCGAGCAGTTCCAGAACTGGTAGCTGACGCGCCCGTCCTCGAGCGACTGCGGGAAGTTCGAGGGCACGGGGGTTTCCTCCGGGCCGTTAGCGGCCGTTTCCTCTATGGCGGCAAGACACTGGTTCTGGTGCATGGTGTCGCGCGCGATCATGAAGGCCAGCATCCGCTTGACGCCCGGGTCGTTGGTCAGGTTAAACAACCGCGACACCTGCAGCCGACCCTGGCCTTCCGCCGTGACGTTGAACCGGAAGTCGGCCAGCAGGTTGCCGCTGGCAATGGTGTATTTCGCGTTCCAGGGATAGCCCACGCTGTCCGCGGGCATCGCCCCCGAGCCCGAGACTAAAGCGTGCTGCGGATTCATGCCGGCCACGATCACGTCCTCGACCCAGCTGCCGCCTAGCACGGCACCCACGACGCTGTTCCGGGCCGCATCCTCCTGCGCCTCGACGGGCGAGTTCTCCAGCAGACGCGCGATCATGGTGGCGAGCATCTCGACATGGGCGATCTCCTCGGTGCCGATGTCCATGATCATGTCCTTGTATTTCTGTGGGCCGCGGCAGTTCCAGCCCTGGAACAGATGGGGCATCATCACGCTCATCTCGCCCCATTGGCCGCCCAGCGGCTCTTGCAGCATCCTGGCGAGGACGGGGTCGGAACGTTCGGGCTTGGCGTCGAACTGAAGGTGCGACCGAGGCTCAACTGTCCCGCACCGCCTCGATTGCCCGGCAGCCACTTATGTTATGTCATTGCCGCATCACGCAGGGATCATTGGCCCCCTGCCCTCTCTCGAACGGGCACCCATGCTTGCGGACTTGAGTTCTGCGCGGCATCAGCTTCTGCTGATGTCTTGCAGACCTTTGTCTGAACCGCTGACAGGAGCGCGCCTTGCCGGACTTCCTCTTGCCTGTGCTGACGGCCGAAATGTGGCTTCCGCTTGCCAGCAGCCTGCTGACCGGCATGCTGATCGGGCTCGACCGCGAGCTGCAGGGCAAGCCGGCGGGGCTGCGGACACATACGCTCGTGTGCTTCGCCTCGACGCTGCTGACGCTTGCGGCCGCACATCAGGCGCAATGGACGGTCGATCTCCTGCCGGGCACGCAGGTCGTCTCGGATCCCACCCGCATGGCGCATGGCATCCTGACCGGCATTGGCTTTCTGGGCGCGGGCGTGATCTTCCGCGAAGGCTCGTCGGTCCACGGCCTGACGACCGCCGCGTCCCTCTGGATCGCGGCTGCCTTGGGGGTGGTCTATGGCGTGGGGATGTTCGGCGTGGCTCTGGTCGGCACGGTCGCCACGCTAGTCGTCCTGATCGCGCTGCGGCTTCTTTACGCGGTGCTGCCGCGCAGCTCGAGCCTGCGCCTGACGATCACCGTGGGCGAAGGTGCGGACCTTGACGCGGCTGCCGTCCGCCAGCTTCTGCGGACCCACGGCCTGCGCGACCAGCCCCTGAGCCAGAGCTACGATTCGCGCAACAAGACCATCCAGTTCACGACCTCGACCTACAGCCGCAATCTTTCCGGATGCGACCAGCTCGCCGAGGCCCTGCGCGCCCACTCGGCGGTTCTGGGCTACACGATGCTGCTGATCGAGGACACGGGCGCGACCGACTCGCCGGAACGGGACGGCTAGGCAGGAAGCCGACCGGGTCCTCCCTTAGCGCGCATTCATCACGGCCAGGATCGCACCCAGCGACCCCAGCGCAGACAGCAGCATGATGACCAGCAGAGAAGTGGCACCCGCGCCCGGCACCAGGAAATAGCCCGCAAGCGCCGCCAGCGCCGCGCCCCCCGCAACCGCCATCGCGCCGCCCAGTCCGCTGGCGGTTCCCGCAAGCTCGGGCCGCACGCTCATCATCCCGGCATTGGCGTTCGGCATCACCATGCCATTGCCCAGGCCCATGAAGGCGACAGCCCCGAAGAACATCAGGGGATGGTGCAGTTGCGCCAGGTCGGCCGTCAGCGACACCGCCAGGGCAGCCACCGTCACGACCGCGCCCCACAGGATCATCCGGTCCATGCCGACAAGGATCGACCAGCGGCCCGAGGCGAAGTTGCCCAGCAGATAGCCGATCGAGGGCGCGGCGAACCAGTAGCCCACCTCGGCAGGGGACAGGTGGAACACCGTCTCGCCGACAAAGGGGGCACCGCCCAGGTAGGCGAAGAAGGCCCCCGAGGCGAGCGTCGCCGCCATTGCATAGCCCCAGAACCGGCCCGACCGCGCCAGCACCGGATAGGCCTTGATCTGCGCCCGCAGGGACAAGCCGCCCCGCGCGGTTTCGCCCATATCCACCCAGGCCAGAACGAACACCGCCACTCCAAGCGCGAGCATGGCAGTGAAGCTCGCCTTCCAGCCCCACAGCTGGTCCAGCGCGCCGCCCAGGATGGGGGCCAGCATCGGGACGACCGACATCCCCATGGTGACATAGCCGATGCGGCTGGCGGCCGCGGGTCCCGCAACCATGTCGCGCACCACTGCGCGCGACAGCACCAGCCCCGTCGTCACCACCGCCTGAATCATCCGCATGACCAGGAACCAGCCCGCGTTCGGCGCCAGCAGCGTGCCCGCGCTTGCCGCAAGGAAGATCGCCAGCGCCCCCAGCATCACGGGCCGGCGTCCCCAGCGGTCACTGATCGGCCCGACCAGCAACTGGACCACCGCCGAAGCCGCCAGATAGGCCGAGACCGACAGCTGCATCAGCCCGTAATCGACGCCGAAATACCGTGCCATCCCAGGAAGGGAAGGCAGGAACACATTCATCGACAAAGCGGCGATGCCCGCCAGTGCCACCAGCGTCGCCATCTTGGGCGGGGTTCTCGTCCCAGTCGTGAAAGACAATCCATGCTCCCGAGGAAGATCAGGGCGGCATCCGTGTCGTGTCGCCAAACCGTTTTCTCACCCGGACCGAGCCACGAAGACAAGCCTGTGGCAGCCGGGCGACCTGCCCAAAGCCAGCAGTGCCAGCCCTCGGGTGCAGCCCGCGATGGCGTAGCGTCCGCTCTTGCCTTTGGGGGTCGCCTATGCCCGGGGGGCATGCTAGCCTTCGCCGCCCCGGGCCCGCATGGGTCTAGCGGACATTTCATTACCCGAAACCAAGCACTTCGCCCTTCATCCAAGAGATGCCATGTCAGTTCTGGAAGAAAACCTGCAGCAGCACTTCGCTGCGATCGTGGCGGGCTCGGATGACGCGATCGTCGCCAAGGATCTCAACAGCATCATCCTGAGCTGGAATCCGGCAGCCGAACGCATCTTCGGCTATTCGGCCGAGGAGGTGCTGGGCAAGCCGATCACCATCCTCATCCCCGAGGACCGCCAGCACGAGGAGGTGGACTTCATCGACCGCCTGCGCCGGGGCGAGCGGATCCAGCATTTCGAGACGCTGCGCCGCAAGAAGAACGGCGAACTGTTCCCGATCTCGGTCAGCATCTCGCCCATCCGGGACAGGAACGGGAAGGTCATCGGGGCGTCGAAGATCGCCCGCGACATCACGGCCCAGCGTCGCGCCGCCGAGCAGCAGCGCCTTCTGCTGTCGGAGATGAGACATCGCGTCGGCAACAGCTTCGCGATTGCCAGCGGGCTGCTGAGGCTCTGCGCGGACCAGGCCTCGGAGGTGGACGACTTCGTGGGGCTCATGCGCGGGCGCTTCCTTGCCCTCGCCGCCGCGCATTCCCTTGCCGCGCCAGCCACGGCAGAGGGAACGGAATCCTCCGGGGAAAGGCCCCTCGGCGCGCTTCTCGAAGCAATCCTTCAGCCCTTCACGGGACCTCTTCCTGCCGACGTCAGGGTCGAGGATGTCGTCGTCAGCGGTGCCGCCGTCACGCCTCTGGCGCTGGTGCTTTACGAACTCTGCACCAACTCGGTGAAATACGGGGCCCTGTCCCGGAAGAACGGACGCCTTGCGATCACCGGCACGCGCAAGGGTGATCGCCTCATCATCCGCTGGACAGAGGAATTCCAGAACCAGCCCCGGGACGAGCAGGTTTCCCGAAGCGGCTTTGGAACCACGATGTGCGAGTCGGCGGTAACGGACCAACTGGACGGCACGTTCCAGCGTGTCTTCACGCAAAGCGGGATGGAGGCCACGCTCGACCTCAACCTCCATCGCCTGACGGCGAAGACCTGAAGGCTTCCGGTCCGGCGAAGCCGGAATGCACAGGTGCAGAGGGCGCATCCAAACCCGGAATGCCTGTCGGACTTGTCTGTGGTGGCAAGGCATTCCAGGCAGAGCAAGCCTGCGCCTTTTCCGGGCAGATTCCGGAACAGCCATGGATCGTCAGTCCTGTCCTGCGCGTTGAAGCGCGATCACCATGGTTTCGGGCGCCCCGATCAGGCGCCTGGCGGCAATGCTCCGGCAAGGAATGCAGGGGCGGACCCTGTACATGGACCCATTCCACGAGGATGCCGGGCAATGTCCGACCTCGCTGCCCGACTGGAAAACGAGCTGACCGCCCTGAATCACGCTGCCCAGCGCGCGGCGGCCACCGCCCTGTCGCTGAACCACCCGCAGGCCGAGGCCCTAAGGATGATCGCCGCCTTCACCGAGCGCCTTGTCAAGGAAAGCGGCCCGTCCTCAAGCTTCAGGCAGTGAGGCGCGCTTGAGGGCCATCGGGGAACACGCAGCCCTTGGCTTGGATCAGCAAGGCACGGTGCCCTATATGCGCAACGCGCCCGCCGCCAGACCCACCAGTTCAACGATCAAGCGCCACCCACCGGTGGCATCCAACGGATCTCTCGGCCAGACCCCGAGGGCATAGCGGCTGAAATCCATTGATTATGGAAGTGGTACCCGAGGTCGGACTCGAACCGACATATCCTTGCGGATGGCGGATTTTGAATCCGCTGCGTCTACCATTCCGCCACTCGGGCACGCGCCTCAGCGATAGACTGACGCAGGCGCCGACGCAAGCGGCTCAGGCGCCGGCGAGCTTTGCCTGCCGTGCCAGGCGCAACCGGGCGAAGTCGTCGCCTGCGTGATAGGAGGATCGCGTCAGGGGCGTGGCCGACACCATCAGGAAGCCCTTGCCCCAAGCCGCTTTCTCGTAACCCGCGAACTCCTCGGGCGTGACGAAGCGGTCCACGCGGTGGTGCTTGGGCGTGGGCTGCAGGTATTGGCCGATGGTGATGAAGTCGATATCGGCCGCCCGCATGTCATCCATGACCTGCAGCACGCCCTGCCGGTCCTCGCCCAGGCCCACCATGATCCCGGACTTGGTGAACATCGAGGCGTCCAGTTCCTTGACCCGCTGCAACAGCCGCAACGAGGCGAAATAGCGCGCCCCCGGTCGCACGGTCGGATACAGCCCCGGCACGGTTTCCAGGTTGTGGTTGAAGACGTCGGGCCTCGCCTCGACCACGGTTTCCAGCGCTCCGGGCTTCGCCTTCAGGAAGTCCGGCGTCAGCACCTCGATGGTCGATCCGGGCGAGCGGTGGCGAATGGCGCGGATCGTCTGGGCAAAATGCTCGGCCCCGCCGTCGTCCAGGTCGTCGCGGTCCACGCTGGTGATCACCACGTGCTTGAGGCCCAGGGTCGCCACGGCATGGGCAACGCGGCCCGGCTCGAACACGTCCAGCGCGTCGGGCTTGCCCGTCGCCACGTTGCAGAAGGAACAGCCGCGCGTGCAGATCTCGCCCATGATCATCATGGTGGCGTGGCCCTGGCTCCAGCATTCGCCGACGTTGGGGCAGCCGGCTTCCTCGCAGACGGTGGACAGGCGGTTGGTGCGCAGGATGTCGCGCGTATCCTTGTAGCCCTGGCTGACAGGCGCCTTGACGCGGATCCAGGCGGGCTTCTTGGGCTGGTCCTGGTCGGGACGATGGGCCTTTTCGGGGTGGCGCAGGACCGGCGGCAGGTCGGACATCGGAAAACCTCGAAGGGTCGGAAGCGGCCATGCGGCCCGAACCCCGAGGTAGTCCTTTCCGCCGGGTTGATCAACCGGCGCGGCCGGGTGCCGCAGATCGGTCCCGCAACCTGTCAGCCGATCAGCGGCCCGCCCCGGCCGTAACGCTCGCGGTAATGCCGCTCCAGGCGCATCAGGGCCAGCCGCAGCACCACCTTTCCCGAGCGGGCGGACCATCCCAGCCGCCGTTCGGTCATCTCGATCCCTTCCAGAAAGCAGCAGACGCGCAGCACCAAGTCGCCCATGCCGGGGCCAAGCTCGCGCAGCGCCTCGGCCACGCGGCGGCGCGCGGCCTCGGACCCGCCTCCGCCAGCGCCGGGGACGAAGCCCGCGTCGATGCCCGCCGTCATGAAGCCGTCCCAGTTCTGGGTGACGCGCACGCCCATCTGCGCCAGCTCGAAATCCTCGCGCAGCCGCTCGCCCGCAGTCACCATGCCGCTGTCCAGGAAGGGCTGGCCGTTGGCGTCGCGGCGACGCGCGAGGACCAGCAACGGGCTTTCCGCGATGTTGACGCGCATCCGCCGCATCCCGTCGCCATCGGGATCGTCGAGGACGCGCTCCTCCATGATCCGGTGGGCCTGCGCGGCCTGAGGGCCGAAGTCGGGCATCTCGAAGGGCGCGGCCGCCTCGGCCATGCCGCCGGGGGCGTCCACGGGGGCCGCGTTGCCGAAATCGGCCGCGGTCGGCAGTCCCGCAGAGCGGCCGGTGACCATCGACTTCAGCGCCGCACGGCCCGCTGCCGTGATCGCGTGGCGGGTGATGCGGCCCTGCCCCACCAGCGCGACCCAGCCGCGCAGGGCCAGCGTCTCGGCCACGCGGCGGTCCAGCACGGCCGTGCGGATGTCGGCGCGGGTGACGATCGCCTTGTCCATTCCCTCGGCCACGGCCAGCACCGCGCCGGGCTCGGCCAGCCGCCGCAGGACGCGGCGCATCTCGGTGCGGTCCTGCTCGGTCATGGCATCCTGGCCGACCCGCTCCACAGCGCGGTCGATCAGGGGGTCGTCGCGGCGGTTCTCGAACCGGCGGATGCGGCGCAGGATGGTCGAGGCATGGCAGCCCGTCTCTCGCGCCAGTGCGCGGATCGACTCTCCTCCTTCGACATGGCGCAGGTAAAGCTGCGCATCCTCGGGCAGGGCCAGTCGAGGTACTGCCTCGGCCACCTCGGAGGCAAGCGGCAGCGCCGCCGCTTCGGCGGAAGCTCCGGGCAGCACCCCTTCGCAGGACCGCAGCGGGATCGCGGCAGCGTCGGCGAAATCACCCGTCAGTATCGTCATTTCAGCATTTCCCTTGTCATCCTCGGGCCGACCCGACCCTGGGTCCCGAACCTGTCCGAAAAGACAGGTCGGCCTTCATCTCGGTGAGGAATGGCTAAGAATCCCTAAAGATCATTAACCACGGCGGACGCTGCTGCCGCCGCTGGCGCAACATCGGCACAAGGCAGGCAAGACTTGGGGCATCACCCGACGCCCGGAGCCTCATGATGAGCCTGATGTCCAACGTCCTCGCCTTTCCCGCGCAGCCTGTCCTGCCGTCGCTGAGCCGTCCCGCCGCGCTGGTCCGCGCGGCCATTGCCGGCCAGGCGCAGTGGCGGCGCGACCGCGACCTGCGCCGCACCCTGCGCAGCGACAGCCTGCCCGGTCCCGGCCAGGCGCTGGCCCAGCTGCGGGCCGACGAGGACCGGATGAACGCCGCGCGCCAGGAAGGCGCGGCCGACTACGACCTGCATCAGCACGTCATGCTGATGATCGCGATCCTGGCCGAGTCGCGTCTGGCGATGGCGCAGCAGGCTCCCGGCCCGCGCCTGCGCGCGATCGGCTGAAAGCCCGGCCGATGCAGTCCTTTTAGCCAATTGACGCATGGTGCCTGCCGCACTAACGTCCGTCGCAATAAGACCGCCGGTCTGACAGGGATGGACGGGGAACGGGGCGAAGGCCGTCGTTCCCCGTTTCGTTTTTCCGCAGGTCTGCAGGCTGGTTGCCGCCTCCTACGCAAAGGTTACGGCGCGCCCGCTGACATGGCGCGGGACGCATGGTAACAGGGCCGCCGCGTACAGCCGAAAGGATCATACATGGCTCGCACCTCTTCTGCCGTTCTGGCAGCCCTGCTCGCGGCCGCGCCGCTGGCCGGCGCCTTCGCGCAGGCGCCTGCCGAACAGACCCCCGCCCCGGTGACGGCCCCCGCGGCCGAAGGCGCGGCCGCCCCTGCCGAAACTGCGCCGGCTGCCGAGGCCCCCGCACCGGCCGAAGCACCCGCGACCGCCGAGGCCCCTGCCCCCGCGGCATCGGACACCGCCGCCCCGGCTCAGCCCGCAGGCACGGCCCAGCCCGCAGCCCCGGCGCAGTCCGCAGGCACCGCCCCGGCGCAGACCCCGGCTCAGGACCAGGTCGGCAGCTACTACACCAAGTCGACCCACGGCGACTGGCAGCTGCGCTGCCTGCGCACGCAGGACGGCAAGGATCCCTGCGAGCTTTACCAGCTGCTGCGCGATGACCAGCAGACTCCGGTCGCGGAAATCTCGGTCGTTCCCTTCTCGGGCGAGGCGGCGGCGATCATGAACTTCGTCGCGCCGCTGGAAACGAACCTCGAGGCCGGCATGGGCCTGCAGATCGACGCCGGCAAGAACAACCGCTATCCCTTCATGGTCTGCGCGCCGATCGGCTGCGTGTCACGCATCGGGATGTCGCAGGCGGAACTGGACAGCTTCAAGCGCGGGAGCAAGGCCACCGTCTCGCTGCTGCCCTTCGGCGGCACGATGGAGGAAAACCTTGTCCGGCTGAACGTGTCCCTGTCCGGCTTCACGGCAGGCTTCGACGAGCTGGTGAAGGTGCTGGAAGCGGCGAAATAAGCCAGGCACCGCAAATAAAAAAGAGGCGTCCTAGGGCGCCTCTTTCGATTCAGAGGGTCGCGATCACTCTTCCAGCGACAGCGCGACGAAGCGCGGCTCTCCCTGGCGGCGGATCAGCACAAGGACCGACTGCCGGCCAGCCTCGCGCGCCTCGGTGATGCGGGCGTTCAGGTCGTCCAGGCTGGTGACCGGCTGCTGGCCCGCCTCGACGATCAGGTCGCCCGTCTGCAGCCCCTTGGCCGAGGCGTCGCTGGCGGGATCGACGTCCTGCACCACCAGCCCCGACGTGCCCTCGGGCACCTGCAGCCGCGTGGCCAGTTCGGGCGTCAGCGGCGCCAGCGTCATTCCGAGCACCTGGCCCGGAGCGCCCGGCTGGCCGCTGCCGTTCTGCTGGCCGGTGCCCTCGGCATCCGCCAGTTCGCGCCGGCCCAGCGTGACCTTCAGCGTCACGGGCTTGCCGTCACGCAGCACGGTGACGTCCACCGCATTGCCCACCGGCGCGTCCGCCACGCGGCGCACCAGGTCGCGGGTGTCCTTGACCGGGCCGCCCGCGAAGGCCGTGATGACGTCGCCCGCCTGGATGCCCGCGTCGGCCGCAGGACCCGCCGGAACATCCGTCACCATCGCGCCGCCTTCGGTTTCAAGGCCGAGCGATTCGGCAATGTCGGGGCTCACGTCCTGGATCTTGACGCCCAGCCAGCCGCGCCGGGTTTCCCCGAATTCCTGCAACTGCTGCACGACGCCCTGCACCACGTTCGAGGCCATCGAGAAGCCGATCCCGATCGAGCCACCGCTGGGCGACAGGATCGCGGTGTTCACGCCGATGACCTCGCCCTGCAGGTTGAACAGCGGCCCGCCCGAGTTGCCCCGGTTGATCGCCGCGTCCGTCTGGATGAAGTCGTCGTAGGTCCCCGTCAGCGCCCGGCTTTTCGCCGAGATGATGCCGCTGGTGGCCGAGAAGCCCTGCCCCAGCGGGTTGCCCAGCGCCAGCACCCAATCGCCCACGCGGGCCGCGTCGCTGTCGCCGAAGCTGACGAAGGGCAGCGGGTTTTCCGCCTCGACCTTCAGCACCGCGATATCGGTCGTCGGGTCGGTCCCGACCAGAGTCGCGGGCAGGCGGGCACCCGAATAGAACTCGATCTCGATCTCGTCGGCGCCCTCGATCACGTGGTTGTTCGTGACGATCAGCCCGTCCGCCGAGACCACGAAGCCCGACCCCAGCGCATTCGAGCGCTGCTGCATCTGCGGCCCGCCCGGGCCGCCGAAGGGCGATTCAGGACCGCCGGGGATGCCGAAGTCCCGGAACAGGTCCGAGAAGGGGCTGCCCGGGGGAAGGCCGGGGAACTGGTTCACCGGGCGCGAGACGATCGCAGTCGTGGTAATGTTCACCACGGCGGGGCTGACCTGCTCGACGATATCGGCGAAGGTCTGGGGCATGACCGCCGTGGCCGCGGCCACCTGGTCGCCCGCGGGCCGGGTCGGATCGGCGGCCTGGGGCACCTCCCCGGTCGCCGCCTGGCCGGGGACCGTCGTTGTCTCGGGGGTCTGAGAAGGGGCCGCCTGCGCCGGCTGGACCGGCTGCTGCTGCGCGGGCTCAGGCTGCGTCTGGGCCTGCTGGGCATATGCCGGGGCAAGGGCCAGCGACAGCGCCATGACCGACGCCGTCACGCCAAGCCGGGACATGAGCGAGTTGAAGTTCATCAATTATCTCCATGACTTGGCCGGCAGACGCAGTCCCCGGCCGGCCCCGGGGGCATGCCTCGCATATGTGTCAGCCGTTGCCCGAAGGCAACGCATCTTTGCGTCATCAGGTCGTGAAAACCGTTTCGCTCTTGACGAGCTTTCACCACGGTTTCCCCGGCACATGCAAAAAGGCGCGACCGCTGGGCCGCGCCTTTCGTCAACTTCCTTGCGCCGGGGTCAGTTCCCGGCGGGCGCCGGTTCCACGGGATCGGCCGGGACAGCGGCGGGCGCCTGCGCTTCCTCGACGGGCGGCTCGGCCAGAACCGCCGCGCCCGTGACCGGATCACCGGCCGAAGGCGCCTGCGGAACGCCGGCAGCCGGAGCGACCGCGCCAGCCGACGCGCCCTGATCCCCGGCGGTGGGCGCAGCGGTCGGGGCTGCGCCGCTTTCGCCATCGACCGCCTCGTCCACGCCGATGATCTCGCTCAGACCCTCGGCAGCGGCGGCGGTCGCCTCGGCCTGGGCCGCGGCAGCGGCGGCCTGCGCGGCGGCTTCCTCGGCCACCTCGCTGATCGAGGGTGCCTCGGGCGGCACGGCGGCGGCGACCTCGGGCGGCACGGCGGTCGGGTTCACCCCAGTGTCCGAGCCGGTGCCCAGATAGGCGAAGAACTCGCCCGTCGGGTTGATCACGATCGAGCTGTTGCCCTGCTGCAGCGCCCGCTCATAGGCGGTCATCGAGCGGGTGAAGGCAAAGAACTCGGGGTCGCGGCCGAAAGCCTCGGCATAGATGGCGTTGCGCTGCGCATCGGCCTCGCCGCGCACGATCTCGGCCTTGCGGCGAGCATCCGAGGTCAGTTCCACCACGGTCCGGTCGGCGGTGGCGCGGACGCGCTGCGCGGCCTCGCCGCCGCGGGCGATCTCGTCGGCGGCCTCGCGCTCCCGTTCCGCCCGCATCCGGGCGTAGGTCGCGGCGAGGTTCTGTTCCGGCAAGTCGGTACGGGTCAGGCGCACGTCAATGATCTGGATGCCAAGGGCATCCGCCTCGTTCCGGGCCGCGTCGCGGATCTGCGCCATCAGCGCGGTCCGGTCGTTCGACAGCACCGTGGTCGAGGGGACCGCGCCAAGCACGCCGCGGATGGCGTTGGTCATGATCCCGCCCAGGCGCTGCTGGGCGAAGTCGATCCCGCCCTCGCCCACGGCGCGGCGGAAGGTGACGGCATCGGCGATCTGCCAGCGCGCGAAGGCGTCCACCACGAGGCGGCGGTCGTCCAGCGGGGTGACCTCCATCGGCTCGGTCTGCAGGCCGAGGATGCGCGCATCATAGCGCACCACGCGGTCGATGATCGGCAGCTTGAGGCCGAGGCCCGGCTCCTCGCGGACGGTCACGACCTCACCGAAGCGCAGCACCAGCGCCTTTTCGCGCACGTCCACGATATAGACAGAGGCCATGATCGCGACCGCAAGAACGACGACCAGCGGCAGGGCCAGGATTGAAAGGGTACGGCGCATCAGTTGGTCCCCGTCTGCGGAGTCGTCGTGGTCGGCGTGGCGGTTCCGGCGCTGCCGGCCCCTGCGTTCGCGCCGGTGCGCGGCGCGGGGGTGCTGTTCAGCTGGTTCAGCGGCAGATAGGGCACCACGCCCTGCCCGGCCTCGCCGTCGATCAGCACCTTGTCCACATTGCCCAGCACCCGCTCCATCGTTTCCAGATACATCCGGCGGCGGGTCACGTCGGGCGCCTTGACGTATTCGTCATAAACCGAGTTGAAGCGCGCGGCCTCACCCTGGGCGCTGTTGACGGCCTGGGCGCGATAGGCCTCGGC
The DNA here is from genome assembly GCF_900102885.1 of Paracoccus chinensis. Classification (GTDB taxonomy): domain Bacteria; phylum Pseudomonadota; class Alphaproteobacteria; order Rhodobacterales; family Rhodobacteraceae; genus Paracoccus; species Paracoccus chinensis. The sequence continues at coordinate 13,283 of NZ_FNGE01000006.1, forward strand.
CTGCTCGACCAGCGCGGCGGCCTCGCCTCGAGCGGCGGCCAGGACGCGGTTCGCATAGGCGTCGGCCTCTTTTTCAAGCCTGTCGCGTTCCTGCTGGGCGGCCTGCACCTCGCGGAAGCTGTCGATCACCTCGGCGGGCGGATCGGCGCGGCCCAGGTTCACCCGCACCACGTTGATGCCGGCCTGATAGCTGTCCAGCGTCGCCTGGATCGCCTGTTCCAGGTCGGTGGCGATCACGCCTCGGTCGCGGTTCAGGATCGGCGCCAGTTCGGTCCGCGCCACGATGTCGCGCATGGCGCTTTCGGCGACGGCACGGATCGTGCCTTCGGGGTCAGCGAGGTTGAACAGGAATTGTTCCGGGTTCGAGACGTTCCAGACGACCTGATAGGTCAGATCCACGATGTTCTGGTCGCGGGTCAGCATCAGCCCGCTGTCCATCGGGTCGCGGCCGGTGCCGATGTCGATGGTCCGTTCGCGCGTCACGCCGATGATCTGGTAGGTGACGAAAGGCCAGGGCGCGAAGTTCAGACCGTCGTCGCGCACGGCATAGGGCTGGCCGAACAGCAGCTCGACCGATTTTTCTGACGTGTCCACCTGGTAGATGCTGGCGAAAGCCCAGAGCGCCACCGCGCCCAGCGCGAAGATGCCCCACTTGCCGCGGTCCATCCGGGGAAGCTCGCGGCGCGGACCCCTTGGCCCGCCGGTGCGGCGCGCGCCGTCGTCGCGCCCGCCCATCAGGACCCGCAACCGGTCCTGACCCTTGCGCATCAGTTCCTCGATCTCGGGGATCTGATCGGGCCGCTTGCCGCCAGGCGGCGGCTGCCCGGGTCCCTGCTGCCCCCAGGGACGTTGGGGTTCACCCCGTTCGGGTCTCGGCGCTTGCGGGCGTGGTGGCCGTTCGTCGTCCCCGCCGTTGCCGCCGCCCCAGGGTCCCTGTTGTGCCATTCGTAAGCCTTTCGTCCAATTCAAAGCCTTAACTAAGGACCATGCCGGTCACGACAAGGCCTTGCGACCCGCACCTTCGCGTATGTGACCGCCCTTGGCGATCACGCCGTCGCACCTCCTGCCCGCCGCACCGGCATCCGCATCGTCACCAGCTCTTCGGCAAGGGTCGGATGGACGGCGATGGCCGCGTCGAACTGTTCCTTGGTCGCGCCCATGCCGATGGCCACGGCGGCCAGCTGGATCATCTCTCCCGCCTCGGGGGCGAAGATGTGGCAGCCCAGCACCCGCCGCGTCACGTCATCCACCACCAGCTTCATCATCGCCCGCAGGTCCGATCCCGCGAAAAGCGACCGCATGGGCCGGAACAGCGCCTCGTAGACCTCGATCGGCCCCTGCTCGGCCGCCGCTTCCTCGGTCAGTCCGATCGAGGCCAGTTCGTGCGGCCGGACATAGACGGCGGCGCCGACAAGATCGTGGCAGACCTTGCGGGGCTGCGCGCCGAAGACGGTATCGGCGAAGGAATGGCCTTCGCGGATCGCGACGGGGGTCAGGTTCATCCGGTCGGTGACGTCACCCACGGCGAAGATCGAGGGCACGGCCGTCTGCGACCATTCGTCCACGACGATCTCGCCGCGCCGGCCCAGCCTGACGCCGGTGTTTTCCAGCCCCAGCCCCTTGATATAAGGCGAGCGACCGGTGGCGAAGAGAACGGCGTCGTGATGCTCGACCGCGCCATCCTCGTAGGTGACGCGGATGCCCTGGGCATCGCGGTCCAGCCGCGCGGGGTTCGCGTTCAGGCGCAGGGTGACGCCGATATGTTCCAGCTGGTGGGTGACGAGCGTGCGACCGCCCTCGTCGAAGCCGCGCAGCAGCTTGCCGCCGCGATAGGCGAGCGTCGTGTCCGCGCCGAGGCCCTTGAGGATCGTCGCGAACTCGCAGGCGATGAAGCCGCCGCCGACCAGAAGGATGCGGCGCGGCATCTCCTCCATGGTGAACAGGTCGTCCGAGACCATGCCCAGCTCCTCGCCGGGGATGCCCGGCAGGGTGGGACGGCCGCCGACCGCGATCAGGATGTGCTTCGCGGTGACCTGCCGCCCGTCGGCCAGCGCGACCGTGTGGTGATCGACCAGCGTGGCGCGGCAGTCGTGGACCTCGACCCCCGCCGCCAGCAGACCGCTGCGGTAGGCGCCTTCAAGGCGCGACAGTTCGGCGTGCAGCTTCTCGCGGAAGGCGGGCCAGTCGAAGCGGCCCGCCTCGGCACCCACCCAGCCGTAGCCGCGGGATTCCTCGGCGGCCGCAGGGGCCTGCGAGGCGAAGACCATCAGCTTCTTGGGCACGCAGCCCCGGATGACACAGGTGCCGCCCATGCGGCTTTCCTCGGCCAGCGCCACTTTCGCGCCATGCTGGCCCGCCGCGATGCGCGCCGCGCGCACCCCGCCCGAGCCGCCGCCGATGACGAAGAGGTCGTAATCGAAGCTCACGCCGTCACCTCGGGCTTGGTCATCTCGATCACCGAGCCATCCGGCGCCCCCACCAGCGCCAGGTCGCACATGCCGAGGAACAACCCATGTTCCACGACGCCCGGGATCGCGTGCAGCCCCGAGGAGATCGCGCTGCAATCCGTGATCACGTCCAGCGACAAGTCGAGGATCAGGTTGTCCTCGTCCGTGCGGAAGAGGCGCCCGTCGCGCTGGCGCGGCAGGATCGGGCGATGCGTCAGGTCAAGCGAGTCGAGCAGACGGCGGATATGGGTGATAGTGGTTTCCACGCCGAAGGGGATCACCTCGACCGGCAGGTGAAAGGCGCCCAGCGTCTCGACCACCTTGGTCGGGTCAGCGATCACCACCATCCGGTCGGACGCGGCGGCCACGATCTTTTCGCGCAGATGCGCCCCGCCGCCGCCCTTGATGAGGTTCAGGTCGGGGTCGATCTCGTCCGCGCCGTCCAGCGTCAGGTCCAGCCATCCGATCTCGTCCAGCTCCTCGATCTGGATGCCGAGCTGGCCCGCCAGGTCGCAGGTCGCGCGGCTGGTCGCGGCGCAGCGCAGGCGCAGCCCCTCGGCCCTGATCCGCTCGGCCAGCCGATGAACCATGAAGACGGCAGTCGAACCGGTGCCAAGGCCAAGCCGCATCCCGTCCTGCACCAGCGCGACCCCGGCACGCGCGGCGGCATCCTTGGCAAGGTCGCTGGGGGAAAGATCGGTCATCGGCGGCTCCTGTCGCTTGGCGCGGTGTTGCCACGGGATATAGCCGCGATGGACCCCGGGCGCGAGGGGGCGGAGGTTTGGAGGGCTCCGCCGCCGGACCGGGGGTTTCACACCCCCGGAGCCCCCGTGGGATATTTGGGCGAAGAAGAAATACCGAGGTTTCGAAAGCGAGCCGCCACGTCTCATGCTGGCCTAAGCCCATCAGCCGCGCTAATCGGCAGGGCATGAGTTCCGACCGCGCGCCCCGCCCCGCCCTGCCCCGCGACCGCATCGCCGTGCTGATCACCGCCGCAGGGCGTGGCACGCGGATGGGCGGCGAGATGCCCAAGCAGTGGCTTCCGCTGTCCGGCCGCAGCGTGCTGGCGCGCAGCATCGACGCCTTCGCGGGCTTGGGCCGGATCGTCGTCACCGTCCACCCCGACGACATGGACCATGCCATCGGGGAACTCGGCGGGCGCATCACGCTGGTCGCGGGCGGCGCCACGCGGTCGGACAGCGTGCGCGCGGGACTCGAGGTGCTGGAGGGCTCGGGCATCACCCATGTCCTGATCCACGACGGCGCGCGTCCGCTGGTCTCGGCCTCCACCATCGGCGCGGTGGTGGAGGCGCTGGCGGAAGGGGCCGAGGCCGCCGCGCCGGGGATCGCGGTCACGGATGCGCTGTGGCGCGGGGCCGAGAATGTCGTCACCGGCTTTGCCGACCGCGCCGGGCTTTACCGGGCACAGACGCCGCAGGGCTTTTCGCTGCCCACGATACTTGCCGCGCACCGGGCCGCCGCCGAGGCCGCGCCCGACGACGTGGAACTTGTGCAGCGGCAGGGGCTTGCCGTCCGCATCGTTCCGGGGGACGAAGACAACCTCAAGATCACATGGCCCGGCGACCTGGAACGGGCCGGGCGGATATTGCGGATGCGGGGGACTGACATGGATGTGCGGCTTGGCAATGGTTACGACGTCCACGCCTTCGGGCCGGGTGACCATGTCTGGCTGTGCGGCGTGCAGGTGGCCCATGACAAGGGCCTCGTCGGCCATTCCGACGCCGATGTGGGGATGCACGCGCTGACGGACGCCATCTATGGCGCGCTGGCACAGGGCGACATCGGACGGCACTTCCCGCCCTCGGACCCGCAGTGGAAGGGCGCGGCCAGCGAGATCTTCCTGCGCCACGCCGCCGAGCTTGCGCGGTCCATGGGCTATCGCCTGGGCAATGCCGACGTGACGCTGGTCTGCGAGCGGCCGAAGATCGGCCCCCATGCCGACGCCATGCAGGCGCGGCTGGCCGAGATCATGGGCGTCGAGCCCGAGCGCGTCAGCGTCAAGGCCACCACCTCGGAACGGCTGGGCTTCACGGGCCGCGAAGAAGGCATCGCCTCGATCGCCACCGCCACCCTGATCCGCGAGGCATGATGGAACGGCTGATCGCAACCGGCTTCGGCCTCGGGCACCTGCGGCCCGCGCCGGGCACCTGGGCCTCGGCCGCGACGGTCGCGCTTGGCTATGGCCTGCACCGGCTGGGACATTTCCCGCTGGTCGCCATGGCCACCCTGCTGGTGACCCTGCTAGGCTTCTGGGTTGTCGGCAAGGCAACCCACGGGCGCGCAGAAAAGGACGAAAGCGCCATTGTCATCGACGAGGTCGCGGGGCAGATGATTGCGCTGTGCGCCACCTCGGGCGGGTTCTGGTTCGCCGGGATGCCCGCCAGCGTCTTTCCCTGGCCGGCCTGGGTCGTGCCCTTCCTGTTGTTCCGCCTGTTCGACATCTGGAAGCCCTGGATCATCGGCCGGGCCGACCAGCGCGCTGACGCGGCAGGCGTGATGCTGGACGACATCTGGGCGGGGATCTTCGCGGCCGTGGCCTCGATCCTGGCCGCCGGACTTTCGCACGGAGTGATGTGATGGACGACAAACCCGCAGAGGACCTGAAGGCGCTGGCCGAGCGCGCCCTGAAGGCGGCGACCGACAAGGGCGTGATGCTGGCGACCGCCGAAAGCTGCACAGGCGGCATGATCTCGGCGGCGCTGAGCGACATTCCCGGCTGCTCGGGCGCGCTGGACCGGGGCTTCATCACCTATTCCAACCACGCCAAGACCGAGATGCTGGGAGTCGCGCCCGAGACCATCGAGGCCCATGGCGCCGTCAGCCCCGAGGTCGCGGCCGAGATGGCGACGGGTGCCCGCGACCGCGCCAAGGCGGGCTTGGCCGTCGCGGTCACGGGCGTCGCGGGGCCGGGCGGGACCGAGAACAAGCCCGAGGGCCGCGTCTGCTTCGGCATCGCCGACGAGCATGGCACCCGGACGGAAACCGTGGACTTCGGTCCCCTGGGCCGCGACGGCGTGCGCCGGGCGACCACGGCGCACGCGCTGAAGATGATGATCGAGGCGCTGGGTTAAAGCGCGCGCAGAAGGGCCGCGACTTCGTCCTCGGTCGTGGCCCAGCTTGTCACCAGCCGGATCGTCCCTTGCGCCCCATCGTCGCCCGCCGTGGGCCAGTCGGCGGCGCGCAGGCCCGCTGCCCGCAGGCGCGTGACCAGGTCGCGCGGCAGGCGGATGAAGATCTCGTTGGCCTCGACCGCGACCATCGGCTGGAAGCCCGCGGTTCGCAGGCCCGTCGCCAGTTCAGCCGCTGCGGCGTTGGCGTGGCGGGCAAGGGTCAGCCACAGGTCGCCGTCCAGCCAGGCCAGCATCTGCGCGGCGAGGAAGCGGTGCTTGGACCACAAGTGTCCCGCCCGCATCCGGCGGAAGGAAAAGTCGCGGGCGCGGTCGGGGTCGAAGAACACCACCGCCTCGAGCGCGAGGCAGCCGTTCTTGGTGCCCCCGAGCGAGATCGCATCGACCCCCGCGCGCCAGGTCAGGTCGGCAGCCGAGGCCCCCGTCGCCGTCACCGCGTTGGAAAAGCGCGCCCCGTCCATGTGGACCGTCATACCCGCGTCCCGCGCGACCGTCGTCAGCGCTGCGACACCCGCCGCGTCGTGGACGGTGCCCCACTCGGTCGCATTGGTGATCGACAGGACGGCGTTCTTGCCGTCGTGCTCGTCCTCCTGCGGGTAATCCGCGATGCGGACCGCCAGCGTGGCGGGCGTCATCCGGCCCGCCTCGCCGTCGACCAGCGCAAGCTGCGCGCCGCCGGCCATCCAGGCGGGGGCGCCGGATTCCGAGGTCTCGATATGTGCCGTCCTGTGGCAGAAGATCCGGCCCCAGGGCGGACACAACTGCGCCAGTGCCAGCGCGTTCGCGCCCGTGCCGGTGCCCAGCAGGAAGACGGCGGCCTCAGGCGCGCCCAGCATCTCGCGCACGGCCTCGCAGGCGCGGCGGGTCAGGTCGTCGCGGCCGTAAGATCCCGCCACGCCCTCGTTCGCATCCATCAGCGCCTGCAGGATGCGCGGGTGGACGCCCGATGAATTGTCCGAGCCGAAATTCATGAAAGATCCTCGATGACGTAGCGGTCCCAATCTTCCTCGGGCACGTCTGCCTCACTGACCGTGCGGCCGCGCACGGAAACGCCCGCGCGATGGATTGACTCGGGGTCGCCGGAGATCAGGTGGTGCCAGGGGTAAAGCGGCTTGCCCTCGGCCCGCAGGCGATAGGCGCAGGTGGCCGGCAACCACCATGAAATTTCGGCCAGCTTGTCTGGCGTCAGCACCACGCAATCGGGCACGAAGTCATGGCGGTTCGGATAGGACGAGCAGAGGCAACTGTCGCCGTCCAGCAGCTTGCAGGCGACGCAGGTGAAATCCAGGCTGCCGTCGTCCTCGTATTCGATCTTGTTCAGGCAGCACTTGCCGCAGCCGTCGCAGAGCGCTTCCCACTCGGCGGGCTCGAGTTCGTCCAGCGGCAGTTCCCAGAAACGCTCGCGCATCAGGCAGCCGCGAGGATGCGGCGCGCCTGATCCTCGTCCCTGCGCATCTGGGCGATCAGTGCCTCCAGCCCCTCGAACTTCGCCTCGGGGCGCAGGTAATCGACAAGGGCGACCGAGATGTGGCGGCCGTAAAGATCGCCGTCGAAGTCGAAGATGAAGGTCTCCAGGTTGGGTGCGTTCTCGCCGAACATCGGGCGGACGCCCAGCGAGGCGACGCCGGCATAGTTGCCCTTGTCCGGCCCCTCCAGCACGTCCACCAGAACCGCATAGACGCCCAGCTTGGGCAGGTGCAGCCCTTCCAGGGCAAGATTCGCGGTCGGATAGCCCAGTTCGCGGCCGCGCTTTTCGCCGTGGATCACCTCGCCCTCGATGCGGTGCCAGTGGCCCAGCATCCGCTCGGCGTCGCGGGGGCGGCCCCCGGCCAGCGCCTCGCGGATCGCGGTCGAGCTGGTGGCCGCGTCATCCGTTTCCAGCAGCGGCACGGCCGTCACGCCGAAGCCGAGGCGCTGGCCTGCCTCGACCAGCGTGCGGATGTCGCCCGCCCGGCTGCGGCCATAGCGGAAATCCTCGCCCACCGTGACATGGGCGACGCCTAGCCCCTCAGCCAGCACCTCGCGGGCGAAGTCCTCGGGCGTGAGCCCGGCCAGAGTGGGGCCGAAGGGCAGTTCGTAAAGCTGGCTGACGCCATGGCGGGCCAGGCGGTTGGCGCGCGCCTCGGCGTTCATCAGGCGGAAAGGCAGCTCCTCGCGCCCGGCGAGGCGGGCGAAATATTCGCGCGGATGGGGTTCGAATGTGACGATGCCCAGGGGCGCGTCAGGGCGCGCGGCGCGGGCCGCATCGATCACGGCGCGATGACCCCGGTGGACGCCGTCGAAATTGCCCATGGCCACGGTGGCGCCACGAGCGGCGGCCGGAAGGCCGCGCCAGTCGCGGTGGATGTGCATCGGCGGGTTCTGCATGGGCCTCCACGTCCGGGCCATGCCCCGGTCGGACTGGTCAGTCGAACTTGCGCGACGGCGCCAGAACCACCGCCTCGCCTTTCAGCACGACCGTATCGCCCACGAGGCAGCGCGTGGCAAGTGTGACGCGGCGCTTTGCGTGCTCGATCGCTTCCACCTGCACCTCGGCCCGGACGGTGTCGCCGGGGCGGACGGGCGCCATGAACTTCAGCGTCTGACCCAGGTAGACGGTGCCGTGGCCCGGCAACTGTTCACCGATCACGGCCGAGATCAGCCCCGCCGTCAGCATCCCGTGGGCGATCCGCCCCTCGAATATCGTGTCGCGGGCGTAGGCATCATCCAGATGCACCGGGTTCCGGTCGGTCGAGACCTGCGCGAACATCTCGATGTCGTCGTCCGTCACCTGCTTGAGCAGGTGCCGCATCATCCCGATCTCGAGATCCTCGATGACGATTGTGCCGCGCGGATGGTTGTCGAGCATCATGGCCCCCTCTGCTGCATTGCAGCATAGCAGAGGGAGAGAGGGCGAGCAATAATCCTAAAGGATAGGTTATTGTGGCGAAGTATTATTTCGACGCCGCGTCAACGCATGCGTCCTATGGCATAGGTGGCCGAGATGCGCTGCTCTGACAGCCAAGCCTCCAGCCGGTGCGCTTCGGGGCTTTCCACGTCGTCACCCATGTGCTCGGCGGCAAGGCCACCCGTGACGAACAGCGAATCGATCCCCTGGTTGACGGCGCCCAGGATGTCGGTGCCGATTCCGTCACCGATGGCGAGCGCGGGCACATCGGAACCCACGCCAAGGCGGCGGCGGGCAAGGTCATAGATCGGCGCATGGGGCTTGCCGAAATACAGCGCCTCGCCGCCCATCTCCTCGTAAAGCTGGGCCAGGGCGCCCGCGCAGTAAAGCCGCTGCTCGCCGTAATCGACCACGAGGTCGGGGTTCACGCAGAGAAGCGGCAGGTTGCGGGCGCGGGCCGCGGCCAGCCGCTCGCGGTAGTCCTCGGGCGTTTCGGTGCGGTCGTCAAAGGGGCCGGTGACGACGACGCCCTCGGCTTCCTCCAGCGGGACGCGGGTGATGCCAGCCGCGCGCGGGTCCTCGGTTTCCGTGAAGAAGCCCAGGTCGCGGTCGGGGCCGACGTGCCAGACGCGCTGGCCGACGCGGCCCGCGAACATCGCCTCCTGCGCGGCGTCGCCCGAGGTCACGATGTCGTCCCACGCGTCATCCGGCACGCCCAGCCGCGCGATCTGGTCGGCCACGAGGCCGCGCGGGCGCGGAGCGTTCGTGACCAGCGCCACCTTGCCGCCCGTGGCGCGATAGGCCTGCAGGGCGCTGATGGCCGCCGGATAGGCGATCTTGCCATTGTGGACGCAGCCCCACAGGTCGCAGAACAGAACGCCATAGTCGCCGCCGATCTCGGCGAGGTTCCGGATGATGCGGGTCATGCCCTGCCCTTTCGCTGGCCTTGAAAATGCGAGGGGCCGGGAATGGCCCCGGCCCCCGTCGTCACGATGCCCCGCTCAGACCTTGAGCACGGGGATGATCTGCTTCTTGCGGCTGACCACGCCGGGCAGGACCACACTGTCGCCCTCGACCGGAACGCCGAAGGACGCCTCGGCCACGCGGCGGACGAAGTCGTTGGGGACCAGCAGGGTCGACTGCTCGTTCAGGATGTCCACGATGAACAGCATCACCTCGTCGGCGCCATCCTCGGCGGCGACGGCGGGCATGGCGGCGACCAGCCGGTCCTTGCGGTCCAGCAGCACCTGGGGCGCGGTGGTTTCCAGAACGGAAATCCGCATCTGCTTGCCGCCGAGCGTATATTCCTTGCTGTCCATCTTCAGCAGCGCCGCGTCCGAGAAGGCCGAGACGTCGGATTTCGCGGTGAACATCTCCATCGCGTAGGTCGGAATGGCGATGTCCAGATCCTTGGCCAGCTTTTCCGCCACGCGCCGGTCATGCGGCGTGGTGGTGGGCGAGCGGAACTCCAGCGTGTCGGACAGGATGCAGGTCAGCATCAGGCCCTTGACCCAAGCCGGCGCGCGGTCGAGGTCCGCGCCCATCAGATCGTGCATGATCGTCGCCGTGCAGGCGAGCGGACGGATCGTGATGTTGATCGGCGTGCGGGTGGTGATGCCGCCGGCCAGCAGGTGGTGGTCGATGATCTCGATCACCTCGGCCTGGTCCAGCGAGGCGGGCAGCTCGGCGGGGTTGTTGGTGTCCACGATCACGCACTGGTCGCCCGGCGCCACGTCCTCGATGATCTCGGGCATGGCGACGCCCCACTTGCCCAGCATCCAGACGGCCTCGGTGTTGGGCATTCCCTGCAGGACCGCCTTGGCCGGGGTCTTGCGGACGTCGGACAGATACCAGGCCCAGATCAGCGGCGAGCCGGTGGAATCGGTGTCGGGGGCCTTGTGGCCGAAAACCTGGATCATGAAGCGTTCCCTCGTGGCGCGATTGGCCCGGCTTATAGGCGCGGGGCCGCCCGTTGTGAAGGCTGCGGCGCGGGTCCGGTCAGCCGCCCTGGACCAGAGCCATGCCCGCGTTGACGGCCAGCGCCACGATCACGGCGTTGTAGAAGAAGCTCAGCACCGAATGGCCCAGCGTGACGCGGCGCATGTCGGTTGTCGTGACGGCGATGTCCGAGGTCTGGGCGGTCATCTGCAGCGTGAAGCTGTAGTAAAGGAAGTCCCACGGCCCCGGCTCGGGGCGATTGCCGGGGAAATCCAGCCCTCCGCTGTCCCAGGTCGCGCCCATTCCCGCGCCCGCATCGGCAGCCGGGGCGTAGAACAGCCGCGTGTAAGGGAAGGCCATCACCGCATGGACCATGACCACCCCAAGGCCACCGCCCCCAGCGCCATTGCCACGATCAGGGTCCCGCCCTCGTCGGCATCCCCGAAATGGGCCCGCAGGCCGTCCCGGACCGCCCGCGCACCCACAGCGCCATGACCAGCAGATAGACGATGAAGAACAGGTCGGCTCCGATCAGGATGCGGTCGATCAGCGGCAGCCGAAAGGCCAGCAGGGCGGCGGCGAGGCTCACGGCGAAGGCCCCGTGAAAGCGGATGTGGTGCGACAGACCTGCCCTAAGGGACAATCGTCAGGCCTCGGGGGCGGGATGAGCCGTGCGCTGGTGCTGGATCAGCTGCCAGTCGTCCTTCTGCCGGACCCAGGTCGAGCTGCACAGCAGTTCGGTCTCGGTTCCCTGCCGGGCCACGGTGGCGCGGTAGGCCAGCACCACGCAGTCCTCGGTTTCGACCATCAGCCGCTCGGTCAGCCAGACCTTGGACGCGCGCGGACCCGCGTTCAGCAGGGCCAGGACCTCGGTCCCCTGGATCGCCCCCTCGGGGCGCACCACGATGCAGGACGGGTGCATCCGCCGCCAGGCCTCGCCCGCGCCCATGGTCCACAGGGCCTCCTCGTCGGCCCACCGGTTGTCGGTCCTGCTCATCATCCGCCCTCTGTGATCGTCCACCCTTCGGCTTCCAGCAGGCGCAGCACGCCGGTCTCGCCCGGCAGGTGCAGCGCCCCGAAGGCCGCGACCACGGGCTTGCCCTCGGCCGCGGCCGCCTCGGCCGCCCGGGTCAACGGGCCGATCCATGATCTGTTCCGCCGGGTCATCAGCCGATCCTCGGCAAGCTGCATCTGCCGGTCCACGGCCTCGGACGGCAGGCCCGAGTTCTCGCGGGCATCCAGGCGGCCGAATTCCCACAATTGCCAGATGTCGCCCCGGAAATACGCCTCGAGCGAGGTGGCCGCATAATCATCGGCCAGCCGCGCGGCAGGCAGCGCGGCGCGAATCATGTCGTTCTCCTCCTCGGGGGTGAGATCCCGGAAGATGGTGAAAAGCGTGTCCCAAGGCTCCAGCGCCAGCACGGGCACGCCCTCGCCCCGCGCATGATCCACCAGCCGATGGTCAAGGCCCTGCCGGTCGGCAAGATCCTGCGCCTGGCCCAGCATGCAGGGCGACAGCCCCAGCAACATGGCGACATACCAGGGGCGCATCCGGCTGGCGAGGATGGCAGGCACGCCCCGCTGCTCGATGGCTTGGGCGACGGCCTGCCAGTCCTTGTCCCCCAGGCGCTGCGGCAGCGTGGGCCCGGTGGGATCGACCATCAGGGCGGGGTCGCGGCTCAGGTGATCGGTCAGGGCCTTCTCCTCGTCCGGCCCTGCCTCGACCAGAAGGGCACCTGCTTGCGTGATCAGGGGGGCCATGCGCGCGACCGTCGCCTCGTGCCGCGGGTCGGGAAAGTGATAGGTGCCCGCGATCTCAATCCGCGCCTCACCCTTGGTCGCCCGCCAGAAGATGCCCTGCGGATAGGGCGTGCCGGCGACGGCCTCGTCCAGCTGCGCCCGCTGCCCGGCCGGCAGTTCGGCGATCAGGTCGCGGCCCGTGCAGTCCGCCGCGCTTGCGGCCGTGGCGAAGACCAGCGCGCAAAGCGTCGCAAGCGTCGCAGCCAGCCCTCTTCTGCCCTTCGTGCCGATCATGCGCATGGTGGCCACCCTTGTCTTTCCCGAAGCCGGGCCGCCGGCGGGCAACCCTTCGATGATCCAATCACTTGCGGCCGGTGCTGTGAACCCGAGGCCGTGTCCGAGCCTGTTGACAGCCCCGTGAAGCCCGCCTATCTCGGCGTCACTGGCACTCACCTCGGTCGAGTGCCAACAACCGAAACACTGCAACCTGAAAGATCGGAGTGTTCACGATGGGATTCAAACCGCTGCACGACCGCGTCCTGGTCCGCCGCGTCGAGTCGGACGAGAAGACCAAGGGTGGGCTGATCATCCCCGACACCGCCAAGGAAAAGCCCGCCGAGGGTGAAGTCGTGGCCGTGGGCGCCGGCGCCCGCAACGAGGACGGCGACCGCATCAAGCTGGACGTGAAGGAAGGCGACCGCATCCTGTTCGGCAAGTGGTCGGGCACCGAAGTCACGGTGGACGGCAAGGAACTGCTCATCATGAAGGAAAGCGACATCCTCGGGATCATCGACTGATCCCTGACGGTCACGCTTTCAACACTCTGACAAGGAAGAGATAAATGGCTGGCAAGGAAGTCAAGTTCAACACCGACGCCCGCGACCGGATGCTGAAGGGCGTCAACATCCTGGCCGATGCGGTCAAGGTGACGCTGGGCCCGAAGGGCCGCAACGTGGTCATCGACAAGTCGTTCGGCGCGCCCCGCATCACCAAGGACGGCGTCACCGTCGCCAAGGAAATCGAACTGACCGACAAGTTCGAGAACATGGGCGCCCAGATGGTCCGCGAAGTCGCCTCGCGCACCAACGACGAGGCCGGTGACGGCACCACCACCGCCACCGTCCTGGCCCAGGCCATCGTCAAGGAAGGCATGAAGGCGGTTGCCGCCGGCATGAACCCGATGGACCTCAAGCGCGGCATCGACATGGCGACCCAGCGCGTCGTTGAATCGATCAAGTCGGCGGCCCGTCCCGTGTCGGACAGCGCCGAAGTCGCGCAGGTCGGCACCATCTCGGCCAACGGCGAGAAGTTCATCGGCGAGCAGATCGCCGAGGCGATGCAGAAGGTCGGCAACGAGGGTGTCATCACCGTCGAAGAAAACAAGGGGATGGAGACCGAGGTCGAAGTCGTCGAAGGGATGCAGTTCGACCGCGGCTACCTGTCGCCCTACTTCGTGACCAACCCCGAGAAGATGGTCGCGGAGCTGGAAGACGCGCTGATCCTGCTGCACGAGAAGAAGCTCTCGTCGCTGCAGCCGATGGTGCCGCTGCTGGAAGCCGTGATCCAGTCGGGCAAGCCGCTGCTGATCGTGGCCGAGGACGTGGAAGGCGAGGCCCTGGCCACGCTGGTCGTCAACCGCCTGCGCGGCGGCCTGAAGGTTTCGGCCGTCAAGGCTCCGGGCTTCGGCGACCGCCGCAAGGCCATGCTGCAGGACATCGCGATCCTGACCGGTGGCCAGGTGATCTCGGAAGATCTCGGCATGAAGCTGGAGAATGTCGGCATCGACATGCTCGGCCGCGCCAAGAAGGTGTCGATCACGAAGGACAACACCACCATCGTCGACGGCGCCGGTGACAAGTCCGAGATCGAGGCCCGCGTCGGCCAGATCCGTCAGCAGATCGAGGAAACCACCTCGGACTACGACAAGGAAAAGCTGCAGGAGCGTGTTGCGAAGCTGGCCGGCGGCGTCGCCGTCATCCGCGTCGGCGGCATGACCGAGATCGAGGTGAAGGAGCGCAAGGACCGCGTCGATGACGCGCTGAACGCAACCCGCGCCGCGGTTCAGGAAGGTATCGTCGTCGGTGGCGGCGTGGCTCTGGTGCAGGGCGCCAAGGCGCTGGAAGGTCTGGAAGGTCAGAACGCCGACCAGAACGCCGGCATCGCCCTGGTCCGCCGCGCGCTGGAAGCCCCGATGCGCCAGATCGCCGAGAACGCCGGCGTCGACGGCGCCGTGGTGGCCGGCAAGGTGCGCGAGTCGGACGACAAGTCCTTCGGCTTCAACGCCCAGACCGAGGAATATGGCGACATGTTCAAGTTCGGCGTGATCGACCCTGCGAAGGTCGTCCGCACCGCGCTGGAAGACGCCGCCTCGGTGGCCGGCCTGCTGATCACGACCGAAGCCATGATCGCCGAGAAGCCCGAGCCCAAGGCTGCCGCCGGCGGCATGGGTGGCGGCATGGGCGGCATGGGCGGCATGGACATGATGTGATCCATCCGCCCGGCCGAACGGTCGAGCGAAAAGGGAAAGGCCGCCCGCTTGGGCGGCCTTTTTCCGTTGAGGCAATTGCGTCGGCTGGGACAATCTGAGGCTCGCGCCCCAGGCTATCTTATCGGAAGGTCAGCTTGATGGCCTGCCCACCCGAAGCGTCGAAGTTTCCGGGCCGCAGCCAGCTTTCGTAGCCTGCCCGCAGCCGGGGCCATTCGCCGTCGAGGATCGAGAACCAGGCCGTGTCCCGGTTTTCGCCTTTGACTACCATGTGCTGACGGAACAGGCCCTCGAAGCTGAAGCCGAACCGCTCTGCGGCCCGCTTGGACGGCAGGTTGAGATCATTGCACTTCCACTCGAAACGGCGGTACCCAAGGCTGAAAATATAGTCGGCGAACAGGAACAGCGCCTCGGTAGAGGCGCGCGTCCGTGCGATGCCCGGTCCCCACATGATATGTCCTATTTCGGCCACGCCATTGTTGGCGTCGATGCGCATCAGCGCCTGCCGCCCTTCGGCGCGCCCAGTGCTCTTGTCGATCACCGCGAAAAACAGCGGATCGTCACTGGCTGCGGCTTCTTCTGCCCAGCGACGAAGCTCTGCGACATCGGCCGGTGTATCTTCGGCAAGATAGCGGAAACGTGCCTGCGCGCCGGGCGCGGTTGCCGCCTTGAACAGGTTGTCCGTGTGCCGTGTCGGGTCCAGCGGTTCAAGGCGCACATAAGCGCCATCAAGGATCATGCGTTGAGGCTTGGGGGCGGCTTTCCAGCGGCGCAGCTCGGTCAAGGCATCTCTCTCGTTCACGGCAGAATGCTCTGTCATGTCGCTGTTGATCGACAGGACAAGCCGAGGGCAAGATCAATCACGAAGGTTCTTCACCTCACCCCACCACCGCCCCCACCCCCAGCGCCCCCGCCAGCGCCTTCAGCCGCGACTCGGCGACCTCGCCCATCAGGTCGCGGCCGGCCTTGGTGAGGCTCAGGGTCAGCGTGCCCGCCTCGCGGTCCAGGGTCAGGGTGCCCGCCTCGTTCGGGTCCCCGATGGCGAACATGGCGCCGAAGCGCATAGCGCGGCCCAGGATCTCGGCGTCGCGGATCTCCTCCTCGGACAGCAGCTTCAGCAGCGGCGTGATCAGGGGCGAGGCCGCGCGGCCGTTCTTGTAGCGGTGCAGCAGCGCCAGCCCCAGGAACACCCGCTCGGGGTGGGACAGCGCCGCCAGATTCGAGCGCGTGACGTTGTCGAAGCAGGCCTCGGCGCGGTAATCGGGATGGGCGCGCCAGCTGGTGTCATGCAGCAGGCAGGCCGCGCGGATCAGCCGCTCGCGCCTTGGCGAGACGCCCGGGAAAACCGGCGCCAGGAACTGGTGCAGCTTCTTCCCCGTCCCCGGCATCCGCGCCATCTGGCGCTCCATGAAGCGCGCGGCCTCGATCAGAGGGTCCCGCTTGCGGATGCTGTCGGACATCTGCTCGTAAAGCAGTCCCTCGCGGATGCCATAGGAGCTGACGGCGATTTCCTGCGGCTCGAAGGTCAGCACGAGCTGGCGCAGCACCTGCACGGCCAGCGGGACCAGCTCGAGCCGGCCCGAGG
Source organism: Paracoccus chinensis (assembly GCF_900102885.1). Lineage (GTDB taxonomy): Bacteria > Pseudomonadota > Alphaproteobacteria > Rhodobacterales > Rhodobacteraceae > Paracoccus > Paracoccus chinensis. The sequence goes on from NZ_FNGE01000006.1 coordinate 29,514, forward strand.
AGATGCCGGTCCGCGACTTGAGATCCGACAGGTTCTCGTTCCCGATCCACTTGACCGTCGCCAGCACGTCATCGGGGGTCATGCGGTATTCGTGCAGCACCGTCATCGGATAACCGCGGCGTTCCATGTCCAGCCGCGCGATGGCCCGCCAGGACCCGCCGACCAGATAGATGCGCTCGTGGTCGCGGCCGACCGCCTCGACCAGCCCTTCCATGATCTTCTCGATATGCCGCTTGAGGGCCTTGCCCTCGACCTGCTGCAGCCGGAAGGGCCCCAGCGGAGAGGTCGCGCGCCGCCCGATCTGGCCGCCCGCCACCTCGGCCAGCTCCATCGAGCTGCCGCCGATGTCGCAGACCAGACCCTTGGCGTCCGGCCAGCCCAGCAGGACGCCCTGGGCGGACAGCCGCGCTTCTTCCTCGCCGTCGATCACCATCAGCTTGAGGCCGGTCTGCCGCGCGACCGCGCGCTGGAAGGCCGGGCCGTCCTCGGCCTCGCGCACGGCGGCGGTGGCGACGCAGGTCAGCGCCTCGATCCCCATGCTGCGGGCCAGCGCGGCAAAGCGCTTGAGCGCCGCCATGCCGCGCTGCGCGCCCTCGGGGTTCAGCCGGCCGGTGTTCACCAGCCCCTGCCCCAGGCCTGCCATGACCTTCTCGTTGTAGAAATAGGCCGGGCTGCGGGCCGCGCCGTCGAAGACGACAAGCCGGATCGAGTTCGATCCGACGTCCACCACGCCCACCCTTGCCAGTTCGCGCATGGACCGCACGGGCAGGCCCTGCTTGCCAAAGGGGGAAACTTTCTGGCCGCTGGTCGTGGTCACGTTCATCGCTTGTCTTTCTGGCTGGCGGCGGACCCGGAGGGCTGCGCCGTGGTCAGGGTCACTCGCTGGCGTGGGTCAGCGCCGGCACGTCGCCCGCCCCTGCGGTCCCCCGCCCGGACAGCGACGGGTTTTCCATGAAGAAGCGGTGGCAGTTGAACAGGTCGTCACGATCTTCGGGAAGATGACGCAGATACCTGCCATCGGGTTGCAGGATCCAGCTCTGCGCCTCGTCGGCCATGTTGGCGGCCATGATTTGGCTGGTGATCTGCGCCTTGACCGTGTCGTTCAGGCATTCGACCAGCGTTTCCACCCGACGCGACAGGTTGCGGTCCATCCAGTCCGCCGAACTGATGAAGACGCGGGCCTTGCGCGAAGGGAGCCCGTGGCCATTGCCGAAGCAGACGATGCGGCTGTGTTCCAGAAAGCGCCCGACGATGGATTTCACGCGGATGTTGTCGGACAGCCCCGCGATGCCGGGGCGCAGCCCGCAGATGCCGCGCACGACCAGGTTGATCTTCACCCCGGCCGAGGAGGCCGCATAAAGCGCTTCGGTCACATCCGTTTCGACCAGGCTGTTCATCTTGGCCCAGATCTCGGCGGGACGGCCACGGCGGGCGAAATCGGCCTCGCGTGCGATCAGGTCCAGCAGGGTGGATTTCAGGTTGATGGGGCTGATGGCCAGGTTCTCCAGCCCCTCTGGCTGAACGTAGCCGGACAGGTAGTTGAAGACCTTGGCCGCGTCCCGCCCCAGGGCCGCATCGCAGGTGAACAGCGACAGGTCGGTGTACACGCGCGCGGTGATCGGGTGATAGTTGCCGGTGCCGAAATGGGTATAGGTGACCAGCCGGTCGCCCTCGCGTCGGACCACGGTGCTCATCTTGGCATGGGTCTTCAGCTGCATGAAGCCATAGCTGACATGCGCGCCCGCGCGTTCCAGCCGGCGGCTCTGCCGGATGTTCGCGGCCTCGTCGAAGCGCGCCTTCAGTTCCACCAGCGCCATGACCGACTTGCCGCTTTCGGCGGCCTCGCACAGCGCGTCTACGATGGGGCTGTCGCGGCTGGTGCGATACAGGGTCTGCTTGATCGCCACCACGTCGGGGTCCCGCGCCGCCTGGTTGAGGAAGCGGATGACCATGTCGAAGGTCTCGTAGGGATGATGCAGCAGCATGTCCTTCTGGCGGATCGCCGCGAACAGGTCGCCGTCGTGGTCCTGCACGCGCTCCGGCACGCGCGGCGTGAAGGACGGCCATTGCAGGTCGCGGCGGCTGTCCAGCACCAGCTCGCGCACATCGGCCATGCCCAGCAGGCCCTCGACCTCGACCATGGCGTCGGGGCCGACGCCCAGTTCCTGCATGATCATGCGGCGCAGCCGGTCGGGCGCGCCCGCGGTGATCTTCAGCCGCACGACCTCGCCCCGGCGGCGGCGCTTCAGCGCGGTCTCGAACTCGCGCACCAGGTCCTCGGCCTCGTCCTCAAGCTCAAGGTCGCTGTCGCGCAGCACGCGGAAGCCGCAGTGGCCAATGTCGCGGTATCCGGGGAACAGCGTCGGCAAGTGCATCAGCAGCAGGTCTTCCAGCCGCAGGAAGCGCTGCCCGCCCGGCAGGGCGATGAACCGCTTGAGCTGGGTGGGGATCGGCAGCAGCGCCTGCATCTGCCGCCCGTCCGTTTCCCGCGCCAGTTCCAGCGCCAGGCTGAAGCCGGTGTTGGGGATGAAGGGGAACGGGTGCGCGGGGTCGATGGCAAGCGGCGTGAGGACCGGGAACACCTGTTCCGCGAAATGCTGGCGCAGGAAGGCCGCCTCGGCCCGGGTGATGCGCGAGCGCGACAGGATCACGATCCCCGCCCGTTCCATCTCGCGCCTGAGCTTGTTCCAGACGGTCTGCTGCGCGCCCATCAGGCGGCGGGCGTCGGCGTTGATCAGCGTCAGCTGCTCGGCAGGCGGAAGGCCGTCGTCCGAAGGGGTGGAGTTCCCTTCGCGCACCAGCTCGCGCAGCCCCGCGACGCGGACGGTGTAGAATTCATCGAGGTTGGTGGCCGAGATCGACAGGAAGCGCAGCCGTTCCAGCAGCGGCACGCGCGGGTTCCGCGCCTCGTCCAGCACCCGCCAGTTGAAGGACAGCCAGCTGAGTTCCCGGTTGAAGAACCGGGCGGGCCCCGTCGGCGCGCCCTCGGGCAGGCTGCGCGCGGGCGGGAACGGGCACTTCAGGAAATCGGCCTGGGTCATGACAGGGTTGATGCCGCGATTCCCGAGGCCGTGCAACTCGTCCCAAGGCCCACGGCCCCGCGACGTCCCGGTCCGAAGGATTCATCCTGACGGAAAACCACTTCCAGGGTGCAGGGCCCGAGAAGCCCTGCCGTCAGCGGCGTCACCTCAGACGGCGCCCGCCCCAAGCCGGCCCAGCGCCGCCATCGCAAGGGGCCGCGTCACCGCCCGCCCCTCGGACAGCGCGTCGCGGTCGATCTCGGCCACCAGCTTGCGGGCAAGGCCGAGGTCGCGGTCCATGTGGCGCACCAGCGCCTCGATCACGCCCGGCCCCGGAGACAGCTGCCGGTCGGCAAACAGCTTGACCAGCACCGCCGTCAGCAGGTGCTCGTCGGGCGGTTCCAGCCGGACCAGCGCGGTCGAGGCCATGCGCGAGGCTAAGTCCGGCAGCGCCAACCCCCAGTCGCGCGGCGGCGTGCGCGCCGTGATCAGCAGCAGCGCGCCGCGCTCGGCGGAAAGGTTCCACAGGTGGAACAGCGCCAGCTCCGCGCCCGCTGCGCCGCCCGCGCGGTGCGCGTCCTCGATCACCAGGGCGCCGTCCGGCTGGACCAGCGTGTCGGCGATCTCGGGCCGCAGGGCCGAAGCGCGCATCCGCTGCGCGCCGTTCTCGGCCGCCCAGAAGGCCGCAAGATGGGACTTGCCCGAGGCCTCGGGACCCACCAGCAGCAGCCGGCCCTGCGGCCAGTCGCGCGGGCGGTCCAGCAGCGCCAGCGCCTCGGCATTGGCCGGCGCTGGCAGGAAGTCGGCGCGCGACAGCGCGGGCGGGGTGCGAAGGTCCAGCGTCAGTTGGCGCGCCACGGGTGTCAGCCCCTCCGGCCGTCTTCGATGATCTCGGCGGCGGTGCGGGGGGCGTTCCGCTCTTCGGGGTCCTGCGGATCGGTGCCGTCGGGGGTACGTCCGCCCCAGGTCCGCACCCGGGGATGGGAATGCCCGGTCCCCAGGGCAGGCGAGGCGTCGGGCCATTTCACCTCGACCTCGGCCATGGCGATCTGCGCGCCGTCCTCGGCGGCGGCCTCGACGGCGGCGATATGCGCCTCGTCACGGGCCGATTCGATGCGCGCCTCGCGCATGGCCTCGTCATGGGTGCGCTGCGCGGTGGCGACCCGGCGGGCGACGGTGCCGCGCGGCGCAAGCTCGACCAGCGTGGGCGTGGGAACGGGGGCGGGCGCCTCGGCCCCGGTGTAAAGGGGGCTGACCTTGTAGCGATCAACCGAGTAGCGCACGATCACCCCCACCGCCGCGCCCAGCGGCACCGCGACCAGCAGCCCGACGAAGCCGAACAGCGTGCCGAAGACGCTGAGCGCCAGCATCAGCCAGACCGGGTGCAGCCCGACCTGGCCACCCACGATCTTGGGCTGAAGATAGTTCCCTTCCAGCATCTGGCCGGCGACAAAGATCCCGGCGACGGCGATGATCTGCGCAGGCTCCCCCCAGAAAGAGAACAGCGCGACCCCGATCGAGATCACGCCGCCCACCAGCGTGCCGACATAGGGGATGAAGGACAGCGAGGCTGCCGACACGCCGATGACGATGCCGAAGGGCAGGCCGACCAGCGCCAGGCCGACCGAATAGAAGACGGCAAGGATCAGGATCACCACCGCCTGCCCCCGCACGAAGCCCGAGATGCTGTCGTCGATCTGGCGGGCCAGCCCCCGCAGCGTGTCAAGGTGCGGACGCGGCAGCAGCGCGTCGATGCGGCGCACCATCCGGTCCCAGTCGAGCAGCATGTAGAAGGCCACCACCGGCGCGATGACCAGCACCATGACAAAGCCGATCACGCCGTTGATCGACCCCATGACGGTGCCGACGATGGTGCCCATGCTGGCCGCGACCGTCGTGCGCGCCTGCTGCAGGGCGTTGTCCACGAAGCCCCCGTCCGGGAACAGTTGCGGATAGCGGCTTTGCACCACGGCCTGCAGGCGGTCGATCATGGCGGGTGTGGTTTCGACCAGTTGCGTGCCCTGACGGATCAGCAGCGGCACCAGCCAGACCAGCGCCGTCGTCAGGGCCAGGACGGCAAGCCCGGTGATCAGCACGACGGCCAGCACGCGGGACACGCCCGCGCGTTCCAGCCTGTCCACCACGGGATCAAGAAGATAGGCGATCGACATGCCCAGCAGGAAGGGCATGATCGCGCCCCCCAGCAGCCACAGGACCAGCACCAGGACCAGCGCCACCGCACCCCACCAGATGGCCTGCTTGCTGCCGGCAAACCGCATTGCGCATGCTCCGTTCAGGGTGTCGGGCGCTGATCGTCCCGGCCGGTTCTGCCGGTCCGCCTTCTGTTTGTCCCGCCCTGCCGCGCGGCGCAAGCGCCTCGGCGCGCGGGCGTTGCCCCCCGGGCGGCGATCCGGTAACCGGGCCGGGCAACTCGCCAAAGGTCACGCCCCATGCGTCTGTCGCGCTATTTCCTGCCCGTCCTCAAAGAAAATCCCTCCGAGGCGCAGATCGTCAGCCACCGGCTGATGCTGCGCGCGGGCATGATCAAGCAGCAGTCGGCGGGCATCTATTCCTGGCTGCCGCTGGGGCTGAAGGTCCTGCGCCGGGTCGAGCAGATCGTGCACGAGGAACAACAGCGCGCAGGCCATATCCCCGTCCTGATGCCGACGCTGCAATCGGCGGACCTGTGGCGCGAATCCGGCCGCTATGACGATTACGGCGAGGAGATGCTGCGCATCACCGACCGCCACAAGCGCGAGATGCTGTACGGCCCCACCAACGAGGAGATGATCACCGACATCTTCCGGGCCCATGTGAACAGCTACAAGGACCTGCCGCTGACGCTGTACCAGATCCAGTGGAAGTTCCGCGACGAGATCCGCCCCCGCTTCGGCGTGATGCGCGGGCGCGAGTTCCTGATGAAGGACGGCTACAACTTCGACCTGACCAAGGAAGACGCGCTGCACGCCTATAACCGGCACCTCGTCAGCTACCTGCGGACCTATGAACGCATGGGCCTGCAGGCGATCCCGATGCGGGCCGACAGCGGCCCCATCGGCGGCGAGAACACGCACGAGTTCCTTGTGCTGGCCGAGACGGGCGAATCCGAGGTCTTCTATGACAGCCAGATCACCGACCTGACCTTCGGCGACCGGCAGATCGACTATGACGACCACGCCGCTTGCGCCGCCGTGCTGGAGGAGTTCACGAGCCGCTACGCCCGCACCGACGAGACCCATGACGAGGCGGTCTTCGCCCAGGTCCCCGAGGAGCGCCGCAAGTCCGCGCGCGGGATCGAGGTCGGCCAGATCTTCTACTTCGGCACCAAGTATTCCGAACCGATGGGCGCCACCGTGGTCGGCCCCGACGGAAGCCGCACGCCCGTCCACATGGGCAGCCACGGCATCGGTGTTTCCCGCCTGTTGGGGGCGATCATCGAGGCGGGCCACGACGACAAGGGCATCATCTGGCCCGAGGGCGTGACCCCCTTCCATGTCGGGCTGGTGAACCTCAAGCAGGGCGACGCCTCGACCGACAGCGCCTGCGAGGCGCTGGAGCGGGAACTCTCGGCGCGCGGGCTCGAGGTCCTCTACGATGACCGCGACGAACGCGCGGGCGCCAAGTTCGCCACGATGGACCTGATCGGCCTGCCCTGGCGCATCACCGTCGGCCCGCGGGGCCTCGCCAACAACGTGGTGGAGCTGACCAACCGCCGCACGGGCGTGTCGGTCGAGCTTTCTGCCTCCGAGGCCGTTTCGCGCCTGGCCGACGTCTACGCCCCGGTGTTCGCGGCAGCCTACAAGCCGTGACCGGCCTGCTCCGCCTGATCCTGGCGCTGGGCTGCGCGGTCGCGCTGTCCCAGTTCCCGGCCTTCTCGGACCAGTATGTACAGAGGCTGGGGGGTCAGGCGGACGCCCTGCGGCAGGTGGCGGCCGAGTTCGACGCCAGCGCCGACCGTGCCGGGCTGACCCGACAGGCGGCGCTGGATCAGCTGGCCGGAACGCGGTTCCTCGATTCCCACGGGCAGGACATGGGCCGGGTCTTCACGCGCCTTTCGCGGATCGAGACCGACCTGGAGCTGCTGCGCGCCGCCTCGGCGCTGGAACGCATCGCCCTGCCCCACCGGATGCGCGACAGCGAGACGCTGGCCGCGACCTGGGGTGACTTCCGTTCTGCGGTGCCGCTGACAGCCTCCGGCTTCTGGGCCACGGGCATCGGCTTCCTGCTGGGATGGATGATCGGCGGGTTGCTGGGACGATTGTTCCGGCGCGGCGAACAGGACAGCTGGGCCTGACACCCGACGCGCGGCCTGGATGACGGCGGCGCCGTCAGGCCAGTTCGCCCTGCAGCGAGTTCGGGGCGCTGGCCCTGATCCTGACCTGCACGAGATCGCCCACCTGCGCATCGGGCGCATGGACAAAGACCGAATGCAGATAGTCCGACTTGCCGACAAGCTGACCCGGCAGACGGCCCGGCTTCTCGAACAGCACGCCCAGCGTCCGGCCCACCATCGAGTCCTGCGCGGCCTTCTGCTGGCGGTTCAACAGGGCCTGCAATTCCTGCAGGCGGGCGTCGGCCACGGAGTCGTCCACCATCGGACGGTCGAAGGCAGGGGTGCCGGGGCGCGGGGAATACTTGAAGCTGAAGGCGGTGCCGAAGCCCACCTGTTCCACCAGCCGCAGGGTGGCGGCGTGGTCCTCGTCCGTCTCGCCGGGGAAGCCCACGATGAAATCCGAGGTCAGCATGATGTCGGGACGCGCCGCGCGGATGCGGTCGATCAGCCGCAGGTACTGGTCCGCCGTATGCTTGCGGTTCATAGCCTTGAGGATGCGGTCGGACCCTGACTGCACCGGCAGGTGCAGGTAGGGCATCAGCTGCGGCACGTCCCGATGCGCCTCGATCAGGTCGTCGGCCATGTCGTTGGGATGGCTGGTGGTGTAGCGGATGCGGTCCAGCCCCTCGATCCCGGCAAGCGCCCGGATCAGCGTGCCGAAGCCCGCCATCCCCTCGCCATGCCAGCCGTTGACATTCTGGCCCAGCAGGGTGATCTCGCGCACGCCGCGCGCGACCAGATCGCGGGCTTCCGCCAGGATGCGCTCGGCGGGGCGGCTGACCTCGGTCCCGCGGGTATAGGGGACGACGCAGAAGGCGCAGAACTTGTCGCAGCCCTCCTGCACGGTCAGGAAGGCGGCAGGCGCGCGACGGGTCGCCGCGCGCTGCGGCAGGTGGTCGAACTTGTCCTCGGCCGGGAAGTCGGTGTCCACGGCGGGCGCCTCGCCCCGCGCCATGGCAGGCAGGCGGTGATAGGCCTGCGGGCCGACGACCAGGTCAACCAGCGGCATCCGGCGGATGATCTCATCCCCTTCGGCCTGGGCCACGCAGCCCGCGACGCCGATCTTCAGGTCCGGCCGCTCGGACTTGAGCGGCTTCAGCCGCCCGAGGTCGGAATACAGCTTCTCGGCCGCCTTTTCCCGGATGTGGCAGGTGTTCAGCAGCACCATGTCCGCATCCTCGGGCCGGTCCGTCTGGACATAGCCTTCCGCGCCCATGGCCTCGGCCATGCGCTGGCTGTCATAGACGTTCATCTGGCAGCCGTAGGTCTTGATGAACAGCCGCTTTGGGGTCTGGTCGGTCATGGCGCGCGCTTTCCGTGGAATCCGGCCCATATAGCGCCGCACCCGGGTCAAGGAAAGCGCGGGCGTCAGCCCTTGGTCTGCAGCTTCCCGGCTAGGAAATGCGCGGCCTTCCGCCACGCCTCGTCGTTGTCGCCCCGGAAGCTCAGCTCGGTATGCGTCACCAGCCTTTCGCCCTCAAGGTCCACGAGGCTGGCAAAGGCTTGGAGGATCAGGGTGCTGGCCTTCTGCACGACGATGAACAGGCCACGTTCCGCGCCCCGCTCGCGCAGCGCGGCGACAAGGCACTCGGTTGTCTCGCGCGGGCAGGCGGCAGAGATCTCCTCGCGGCTGACCAGCGTGCCGGACAGTTCGTCGGCAAGGATGCCCTCCATCAGCGCCAGGCGGCGGTCGTGGTCGGACTGCTGGTCGCGGGCCTCGCGCGAGGTGTCCAGCATCTTGACCGGCGCGATCGCCAGGTCCTGCGCCATGAGCGGCATGGGCAGCAGGGCCAGCGCCAGGACGAGTTTCCGCACGGCATCCTCCCCGGGATATGCCCGTGCAGGATGGGCCCGTGCACCCGCCTCGACAATCCGACCAATGTCCGAGGCTTGGCAGCCTGCCCGCGCCACCCTCCACATCGCCGCCGGGCGATTTGTTGAACCCGGCGGCGGCCCCGGATAGCCTTGCGCCAACCGCATTGGAGGCGATCATGGACGACAAGAGCTGGGCCGCGCGGGCCGAAACCGTTTCGATGTATGGCTTTACCGACATGCCCAGCGTCGGAAGCCGCGGCACGATCGTCCTGACGCATGGCCAGGGGCCCTATGTCTTCGACACCCAGAGGCGCAAATGGCTCGATTCGAACTCGGGGCTGTGGAACATGGTTGCGGGCTTCGACCATCCGGGCCTGATCGAGGCCGCCAAGGCGCAATACGACCGCTTTCCCGGCTATCACGCCTTCTTCGGGCGGATGTCGGACCAGACGGTGATGCTGAGCGAGAAGCTGGTCGAGGTCTCTCCCTTCCAGCGCGGCAAGGTGTTCTACACCAACTCGGGGTCGGAAGCGAACGACACCATGGTCAAGATGCTGTGGTTCCTGCACCGCGCCGAGGGCAAGCCGCAGCGCCGCAAGATCCTGACCCGCTGGAATGCCTATCACGGCGTCACCGCCGTGTCGGCCAGCATGACCGGCAAGCCCTATAACGAGGTCTTCGGCCTGCCGCTGGACGGCTTCATCCACCTGACCTGCCCGCATTTCTGGCGCTACGGGAACCCCGGCGAATCCGAGTCCGAGTTCGTGAGCCGCCTCGCCCGCGAGCTTGAGGACACGATCCAGCGCGAGGGCGCCGACACCATCGCGGGATTCTTCGCGGAACCCGTGCAGGGCGCGGGCGGGGTGATCCCTCCGGCGAAAGGCTATTTCCAGGCGATCCAGCCGATCCTTCAGCGCCACGGCATCCCGCTGATCGCGGACGAGGTCATCACCGGCTTCGGCCGCACCGGCAACACCTGGGGCTGCCAGACCTACGATTTCACGCCGGACGCGATCATCTCGTCGAAGAACCTCACCGCCGGTTTCTTCCCGATGGGCGCGGTGATCCTGGGGCCGGAACTCAGCGACCGTCTGGACGCAGCCATCACGCCTATCGAGGAATTCCCGCACGGCTTCACCGCCTCGGGGCACCCGGTCGGCTGCGCCATCGCGCTGAAGGCCATCGACGTGGTGATGAACGAGGGGCTGGCACAGAACGTCATCGACAAGGCCCCGCGGATGGAGGCCGGTCTGCGCGCCATCATGCAGCGCCACCAGAACATCGGAGAACTGCGCGGCGTCGGCTACATGTGGGCGCTGGAGGCGGTAAAGGACGCCGACACCAGGGAGCCCTTCCCCGGCCACCTTTCGGTCAGCGAGCGCATCGCCAACACCTGCACAGACCTCGGCCTGATCTGCCGCCCGCTGGGACAGTCCATCGTGCTCTGTCCGCCCTTCATCCTGACGGACGCGCAGATGGACGAGATGTTCGACAAGCTCGACGCCGCCCTGGCGCGTGTCTTCGACGGGTTGCGCGCCGAGGGTCAGGCCTGAGCGCCACATCCTGCAGGCAGGGGCAGCAGATTTTAGATGCGTTGACCGTAGGTTGCATGGCAGTTAGGTCAAGTCGCGTCTGACGCCATCAGGATCGTACAGCCTTGCCCCAGCCATCGACCGCCCTGCTGATCGCGGGCATGCACCGCAGCGGCACCTCGTTCCTTGGCGAAAGCTGTGGTGCACTCGGGTTTACCCTTCCGCGCGACGCGGGCGGCCCGGCCAGTGACAACCCGCGCGGCCATTTCGAGCCGCGCGCCGTGGTCGCGCTGAACGATGCGATCCTGTCCGAGCGAGGGGCCTTCTGGCTGCGGGTCGGCCCGCTGGACCTGCCCGCGCCCGACGCGGCGCTGCTGGCGCGCATGGACGCGGCGGTGGCCGAAAGCTTCGGCGACGCGTCGCGCATCATGGTCAAGGACCCCCGGCTGTCGCTGATGCTGCCCCTGTGGCGCGTCTGGCTGGAAGCGCGCGGCATCGAAGCGGCCGTATTGGTCGCCCTCCGCGACCCGCGCGAGGTCGCCCAGTCGCTGGCGCGCCGCAACGCCTTCGGCGCGGATGCGGCGATGCTGTCCTGGATCAACCACACGCTCGGCGCCATCGAGGGCTCCGAGGGGCTGCCGCGCCAGCTGGTCCTGTTCCCCGACTGGACCCGTGACCCTGTCCCCACCCTGGCGCGGATCGCGGGCCTGTTCCGGGACGTCCCGGCCGACGAGGCCGTGTCTTTGGTTGCGCAGGCCTTCCTGCCCGAGGCCGTGCATGGGCGGGGCGAGGCGGCGGCTTCCGAGCGGCCGGTCGAGCAACTGGCGCTGGACCTTTTTGCGTTTCTGGCCGGGGCCGCCAAGCGCGGCGAGGTTCCCGGCACGGCCGAGCTTGCCCCTTATCGCGACCGCCTTGCCGCGCTGTCCTGCGCCGCCCGCGCAGTCGAAGAGGCCCATGCCGGGCAGATCCTCTCTGCCCAGGCCGCGATCGTCGCGCTGGACCGGCGGCGAGCCCAACTGGAACGCGATGTCGCGGACCGGCTGGCCGATGCCGAGGCCATGGCCGAACGCGTCCGCGCAACCGAAGTCCAGCGGGACGACATCCGGGCGCGGTTGACCGAGCAGTTGCGCGCAACCGAAGCCCAGCGGGACCAGTTCGTGGCCGAACTGACCGAGCAGCTGCGCGCCACCGAGGCGCAGCGCGACGAAGGCATCGGCCTGCTGACCGAACAGCTGCAAGCCACCGAAGCCCAGCGCGACGAGGCCTTGGCCCGCCTGCGCAGCGTCGAGGCCCAGCAGGACGAGGCGCGCAACCGCGCCCTGACGTTGCAAGCCCGGCTTGCCGCCACCGAGGCGCAGCGGGACGAGATGACCGACCTCGCCGAAACGCGCTGGGCCACGATTGAGGAACTGCAGGACCACGCGGCGCAGTTGCAGGCGCATCTGCAGGCAACCGAGCAGACGCTGGCGGAAACCTCGGCCTGGCTCGAAAGGGAACGGAACACCGTCCTGAAGCCCATCTATCGCCGCCTTTACCGCCTTGGCGGTCGGTCCATGCGGCGCGTGCTGCCAGGGCGGCCCTCGAACGCCTCAAGCGCCGCCTGCCGGTGCCGGGGGGCATCCCGCGGGCACTGACCTTCTCGCCCGTGCAGGCGCAGCCGGCCGCCACGCGCGGCTATGCCTCGGTTCCGGGGCGCGAGGGCGACAAGCCCGACATCTTCGTGCTGTCGATCATCAACTGGGATTTCCGCATCCAGCGCCCCCAGCACCTCGCCACCCGCATGGCGGCGGAAGGGAACCGCGTCTTCTTCATCGAGATGGAGCAGAACCCGCGCGAGGGCACCGTCCGCGAGGTGGCTCCGGGCGTCCATGTGGTGCGGCTGCCGAACCGGGGGATGCGCGGCCTCCAATCCTATACCGGCGTGCCGACGCCCGCGCAGGCGCGCGCCTGGATCGACCATTTCCACGCCTTGGCGGATGCCGTCGCAGCCTCGCCAGTGTCCCATGTGGTGATCGAGCATCCCTATTGGTGGAACCTCGCGCGTCACCTGTCGCCCGAATACCAGATCACCTTCGACTGCATGGACGACATCGGCGGCTTTTCCAACACCGAGGCGCATGTGCTCGAGGCCGAGTTGGACATGATCGCGCGGGCCGACAAGATGGTCGTCAGCTCGCAGTATCTTCATGACAAGTTCGGCCCCATGCGCGACGTGGTGATGGTCCGCAACGGCACGGACGTCAGCCATTTCATCGACGACACCCAGACCCAGGCGCCCGGCTGGCTGGCCGGCAAGCTCAAGCCCGGCGCGATCCGCGTGGGCTATGTCGGCGCCATCGCCGAATGGTTCCACACCGACCTGCTGGAAGCCGTCGCCCGCACCAACCCGGACTTCGACATCCACCTGTGCGGGGCGGTCACGGCCGAGCCGCCGCTGCGGCTGGGGAACCTGCCCAACGTCACCCTGCACGGGGAAATCCCCTACGGCGACGTGCCGGCCTTCCACCGGCAGATGGACGTGCTGATCATCCCCTTCCAGCTTCTGCCGATCATCAAGGCCTGCGACCCGGTCAAGTTCTATGAATATTCGGCGGTGATGCGGCCGACGGTCTCGACCTCGCTGCCGGAACTCGACCGGGCGGGCGATCTGGTGTTCCGCGCCGACGACGCGGCCAGCTTCGCCGCACAGATCCGCCGCGCCGCACCCTTAGCGCGCGATGCCGGTTTCGGCCAGCGCCTGCGGCAGTATGCGCTGGACAACGCCTGGTCCTTCCGCGCCAGCGACATGCTGGCCGAGATGCGGCGCGAGCCGAAGCTGTCCGTGATCGTCCTGCATTACGGCGCGGACACCGACATGACGCTGGCCACGCTGCACGCCATGCTCGGGCGCGGCGAGATCTATCCGAATCTCGAGGTCGTGCTGGTGGACAACGGCTCGACCCCCGAGGTGCTGGCCATCCTGCGCGCCCGCGCGGCCCAGGACGACCGCATCGTGCTGGTCGAGAACGGCGAGAACCTGGGCTTCGCCCGCGGCAACAACCGCGGCATCGAGGCCGCGACGGGCGAGTTCATCCTGCTTCTGAACAACGACACCTTCCTCGCCCCCGGCGCGCTTCTGGCGATGGTCCGCCACCTGCAGCGCAACCCCGAGATTGGCATCGTCGGCCCCATGACCAACAACATCGGCAACGAGGCACGGATCGAGATCGCCTATGCCGACATGGAGGACATGGTCCGCGCCGCCCGCGACCTCGCGACCGGCCACCGGGGCCAATGGACCCCTATCCCCGTGTGCGCCTATTTCTGCGCCATGTTCCGCCGCGCCGACCTGGACCGGCTGGGGCACCTGCCGGAAATCTACGGCCGCGGCATGTTCGAGGACGACGACCACTGCGCCACCTTCCGCCAGGCGGGGCTGGTGACCGCGCTGGCCGAGGACGCCTTCTGCCACCACCACCTGTCGGCCAGCTTCGACGCGCTTCCCTCGGGCGAAAAGCAGCAGCTGTTCGAAAGGAACCGCGCGCTCTTCGAGGATCGCTGGGGCAAGTGGGTGCCGCACCGTTACCGGGACGCCCGTCCTCCGGCCAGCCTGCCTGGCGCGCGCTGAGCCGACCCCTTCCTTCCGACAGCCGAAAGTCCCGCGATGCGCACCGTCATTCTTCACTACCATATCTACAAGAACGCGGGCACGTCCTTCGACCATGTCCTGACGCACAACTTCGGCGGCCGGCACGAACTGTTCGACGGTCCCTTTTCCTTCTTCACCATTGACCAGGACCAACTGGACCGGATCATCATGCGCCGCCCCCAGGCGGTTGCCTTCTCGTCCCACCAGATCGTCCTGCCGGCGCCCAGTTCGCTCGACTATCGCGCGCTGGCCGCGATCTTCGTGCGCAATCCCTTCCTGCGCATCGCCTCGATCTACCGCTTCAAGCGCGGGCCCGAGCGCCCGGACGGCACACCGCTGGGGGCCCTGTCTCCCGAGGACCTGCAGGCGGAACTGGCGCGCCGGGCCCTCGAGGCCCAGCGTGCGGCAAACCCCGAAGCCGGACCGGATCTGCCGCCCCCCGATCCCCTGCCCGTGCCCGAGTTCGACACGAGCTCGACGGCCCAGGCTGCCCGCAAGCATGACATGGCGGGGTGGATCGACCATTGCCTGAACTCGCGGACAGAGGTTGTCCATGTCTCGAACGCGCAGACCCGCTTCTTCGCCTCGCCCTACCGGACGCGCCCGCTCCACAAGCGCAGCGCCGAGGGCCTCGTTTATGACATCGCCACGGCGCTCAGGACGCTGACAGGCGTCGAGCTGCTGGGCCGGACCGAACATTTCGAGGCGGATGTCGCCCGCTTCGGCGACATCCTGGCTCCGTACGGCCTGACGCTGAACCTGCCCGAGGACACCCGCCACAACGTCACCCATGCCGGGACCGACAGCACGGCCGAACGGGTCGAGGCGATGCTGTCCTCGCTGTCCCCCGACCTGCGCGACCGGCTGATCCGCGCCAATCGGCAGGACAGCGCCCTTTACGACCGTGCCTGCGCGCTGATCGACCGGGACCACCGGATATGACGAAGAAGGTCCTCTGCACGGTCGGCACCCGGCCCGAGGCGATCAAGATGGCCCCGGTCATCCGGGCGCTGCAGGCCGACCCCGATTTCGACTGCCGGGTGCTGGCCACGGCGCAGCACCGCCAGATGCTGGACCAGGTGCTTCAGGTCTTCGGGATCACCCCCGATATCGACCTCGACATCATGCAGCCGGGCCAGACCCTGACCGGGCTGACCGGCCGTCTGCTGATCCGGCTCGAAGAGGTGCTGGCGGCCGAGCGTCCCGACGCGATCCTCGCGCAAGGCGATACGACGACCGTGCTGGCCACCGCGCTTGCGTCCTTCTACGACCGCATCCTCTTCGGCCATGTCGAGGCGGGCCTGCGCACCGGCGACATCGCGAACCCCTTCCCCGAAGAGATGAACCGTGTTGTCGCCAGCCACCTGACCCGCTGGCATTTCGCACCCACCCGCTTTGCCGCCGACAAGCTGCTGGCCGAGGGCTATCCGGCGGCGGCCGTTCATGTGACCGGCAACACGGTGATCGACGCGCTGCATCACGTCGCGGCGACTGACCCCCAGACGGGCCTGAACCTCGACCCGTCGAAGCGCCTGATCCTGGTGACGCTGCACCGGCGCGAGAACTTCGGCGAGCCCCTGCTGCGCATCTGCGATGCGCTGGCGCGGCTGGTCGCGGAGAACCCGGACGTGCAGATGGTGCTGCCGGTCCACCACAACCCAAACGTCCGCGGCATCGTGCGCGAGCGTTTCGGCGCCCTGGATCGCGTCATCCTGTGCGAGCCGCTGGACTACACCGCCTTTGTCGCGGCGATGAAGGCCTCGACCCTGATCCTGTCGGACTCGGGCGGCGTGCAGGAGGAAGCCCCTGCCCTTGGCAAGCCCGTGCTGGTGCTGCGCGAAACGACCGAGCGTCCGGAGGCCGTCGAGGCCGGGGTGACAAAGCTTGTCGGCACGCGGTCCGAGCCGATCCGCGCCGCCGCGCAGGAACTGCTGGACGACCCTGCCGCCTATGCCGCGATGGCCCGCTGCGAGTCGCCCTATGGCGACGGCAAGGCCGCCGCCCGCATCGTCGAGACCCTGCGCCGCGATCTGCTGTAAGCCCGCGAGGCCTCGGGGCCGTTCAGGAGATGATCGCCCGTGCAGGCGGCACTCCAAGGCGGCCTTGTCCTTGCCAGAGCCAGGGGACGTCACGGTCTGGTAGGAAACAACGCAGCCCAAGGCGGTCCCGCGCGACGCCGTGCACGTGGGGGTTATAACGGACCTGCGGGGTCATCCGCACTCCGGCTTGTTCACGGCCCATCGTGCCTCTAGGTCAGGGTTGCTCTCTTTCCGCCTCCCTCTCCTTTGTCTCGGCACCGCCGCCTTTCGGCTCGGCAGGGTCACCCTTTGCCTTTGCGCCCACCGCGCCGGGCCTCTCCTCCGCCGCGCCTGCTCCCTCGCCAGAAAACCTGCGGGTTTCGTTCAGACCCCATGCGCGCCGCACGGCGGGCGAGATCCACAGCCGCGCGCCCACTGCCGTCTCGTCACTGATCCAGCGCATCTGCCCCTTGCGCAGCCAGCCCGCCATCGCGCCGCTGCGGGCAAGACGGGACTGGTCCAGCAGCAGGCAGTCCCTCCCCGTGCCCTCGGGCGCGCGCGCGGCGAGGATGACGATGGCGCCCTCGGTACAGGCCTGCGCGACCCGATCGGCTGCACCCTTGCCAGAAAGATGCACGATCCTGAACTCGCCAAGGCTTGCCTGACGGCCACCCTTCTCGCCCTCCCAGCCGGGACGAGCCGCGGCCTCCTCGGCGGTGGCAAGATCACCATCGGCACGCAGCCAGCTGTCGGCGATGAAGGCCCCGGCTGGCTTCGACAACACCCGGCCGGCCGGCGTCATCAGCCCCACGGCCGTGCCGTCCCCGGCGATCAGCAGGTGGGGACGCTCGGTCCCTAGCCATAGCAGCGCCCCCCCCAGGACCATCAGCCCGGCCAGCGCGGCGATAACACGCGATAGCCGCCCCCGCGCGCCATGCAGCGCCAGCAGCGCGATCGTGGCTCCGGTTCCGCCCAGTGGTACCGCCGCCCAGTGGGGCGCCGTCACCGTGACGACCGCCCCGCCCCAGCCGGTCACCAGTTCGGCCACATGCAGCATCCAGCGAGTGCCCAGCCCCATCAGCCACAGCGCGGGACCGGCCAGCCCCACCGGCGCCAGCAGGGCGGCGAAGACCCCGGCAGGCATCACGACCGCGCCCATCACCGGCACGACCAGCAGGTTCGCCACCATCCCGTATTGGGCCGAGCGGTTGAAATAGGCGGCTGCCAACGGAGAGGTCGCCAGCGCCGCGATCAGGGACGAGATCACCAGCAGCGCTGCCCCTCTCAGGACCCAAGGCAGCAGCTGCGCCCTGCGCGACCAGGCGGGGAACAGCAGTATCAGTGCAGCGGTCGCGGCAAAGCTCATCTGGAATCCGGGCGTCACCAGCGCCTCGGGCGCGACCAGCAGGATCACCAGCGCGGCGAGCGCCACCGTCCGCAGCGAGATCGCGCGGCGGTCGGCCAGCACGGCTGCCAGCATCACGGCGACCATCAGCCAGGCGCGCTCGGTCGGCACGCCCCCGCCCGAGAGCCACAGGTAGACGGTCGCCACCACCAGCGCGACCAGCGCCGCGAGCTTGTGGACCGGCCTGCCCACCAGCAGCCCGGCCGCCTGCACGCCCGCCAGCGCCAGCCTGAGGGCGGCATAGACGAAGCCTGCAAGCATGCTCATGTGCAGGCCCGAGATCGAGACGATGTGGTACAGGTTCGAATCCCGCATCAGCTGGTTCGTGGACTCGGCAATGCCCGAGCGGTCGCCCGTCATCAGGGCCGAGGCGACCGCGCCTTCCTGCCCGCCGATCCCGCGCTGCATGGCGGCCGAGAGCGCCAGCCGCACGGCGGTCGCATCAAGGCGGCGCGGAGGCGCTGGCTCGACGGTCAGGATGGGGGTGCGCGTATAGCCGACCGCGCCCAGCCCCTCGAAAAAGGCCGCGCGGCGGAAGTCGAAGCCGTAAGGCTCGGCCGGGCCGGGCGGCGGGCCGAGATGACCGGTCAGCATGACCCGGCTGCCCACCTGCGGAAGCGGGATGTCGCCGGTCAGGGACAGCCGCACGCGCCGGGGCGTGCGCGCGGGGGCAGTGTCGCGCAACGTCACGCGGTCCAGCATCACCCGCATCCGGTCGCGGGCGGAACGGTCGATTTCCACCACGCGGCCCTCGACCGGCCCGTAATAGCGGTAATCCATCACCGGCGCTGCCACGAGATGCAGCCGCAGACCTGCCGCGAGAAACCCCGCCAGCGCCAGCGCCACGCCGAGACTGCCCAGCCGCAGCAGGTCGGCCCGGTCCCAGTCGAGCCGCCCCGCGATCGCCCCGCGCGGCGCAAGCCATGCCAGCCCCGCTGCCGCCAGCATCCCGGCCAAGGCCAGCCCGTAATGCGGCAGGCCCGGCTCGAACCGCAGAAGGAACCAGCCGCCGATTCCCAGCGCGACCAGCACCGGCGCCCAGATCAGCAGGCCCGCGCGCGTCACCCGTTCGGCCGTGGGCAGCGTGCGCGAGGTCCCACGCGCCATCAGCGCCGCAACCAGTGTGCGCAGCCCCGCGCGCAGCCGGCCGTCCGAAGGTGCCGCGTCGGTCGCCGTCAACCTTGTCCTTCCCCGCAATCGTCGCGTATCCCTGCCGCGACCCTACCCTCGCGGTCCTTTCCGAAAGGTTAACGACCGCCCGACCGACCGCATCAGGACGCGCCCATGCCCCAATCCCCCGTCGTCACCCGCTTTGCGCCCTCGCCCACGGGCTATCTGCACATCGGGGGGGCGCGCACGGCCCTGTTCAACTGGCTTTATGCGCGCGGCCGCGGCGGCAGGTTCCTGCTGCGGATCGAGGACACGGACCGCGCGCGATCGACGCCCGAGGCGACGCAGGCGATCCTGGAAGGGCTGACCTGGCTCGGCCTCGACTGGGACGGCGAGCCGGTCAGCCAGTTCGCCCGCGCTGAACGTCATGCCGAGGTCGCGCGCCAGATGATGGCGGCAGGCACGGCCTACCCCTGCTACACCACGCCGGCCGAGATCGAGGCCTGGCGGGCCGAGAACCCGAACCAGCCCTTCGTCAGCCCCTGGCGGGATGCGGACCCTTCGACCCGGCCGGACGCACCCCACGCGATCCGCCTACGGGCACCGCGCGAGGGCGTGACGGTCATCCATGACGCGGTGCAGGGGGACGTGACTTTCCGCAACGACCAGCTGGACGACATGGTGCTGCTGCGCTCGGACGGGACGCCGACCTACATGCACGCGGTGGTGGTGGATGACCACGACATGGGTGTCACGCATATCATCCGGGGCGACGATCACCTGACGAACGCGGCACGGCAGGCGCAGGTCTATGCGGCGAACGGCTGGGACCTGCCGGTCTTCGCGCATATCCCGCTGATCCACGGCACCGACGGCAAGAAGCTGTCCAAGCGCCACGGCGCGGTCGGCCTGCACGAATATGCGGCGCTCGGCTATCCGGCGGCGGCCATGCGGAACTATCTCGCCCGGCTGGGGTGGAGCCATGGCGACGACGAGCTGTTCGACGACGCGCAGGCGCTGGAGTGGTTCGACCTGGACGGCATCGGCAAGGCGCCCGCGCGGCTCGACTTCAAGAAGCTGGAGCATGTCTCGGGCCACCATGTCGCCGCCATGGCTGACGAGGCGCTGCTGAAGGAACTGGCGGACTTCCTTGAGGCCACCGCCCAGCCCGCCCTGACGCCGCTGCAGCTGCAGCGCCTGACGCCAGCGCTGGGCGTGCTGAAGCAGAAGGCCCGCACCCTGCCGCAACTGCTTGAGCAGGCGCGTTTTGCCCTGATCGACCGCCCCGTCCAGGCGGACGACAAGGCGCGCGCGGCGCTTGATCCGGTATCCGTTGGTATACTCAATCATTTGACCGCTGCGCTGCAGAATGCTAACTGGGCGCGAGACGATCTGGAGGCGGCGGCCCAGCGCATTGCCGAGTCGCACGGCGTCGGACTGGGCAAGATCGCAGCCCCCTTGCGGGCCGCGCTGGCCGGCCGGACCACGACCCCCAGCGTATTCGACATGATGCTGGCCCTGGGCCGCGACGAAACGCTCGCCCGCCTGGCAGACGCCACGGCGTGAGAGACCCCGATCTTATCGGCCCGGTTCGGGCCTCTGGCAGAAGGACTGTGTGATGGCCGAAGCGAAGACTGCCCGGATCATCGTTAACGACAAGGAACTCGACCTGCCGATCCTCAGCCCGACCGTGGGGCCGGATTGCGTCGACATCCGCAAGCTCTACGGCCAGGCGGACGTGTTCACCTTCGACCCCGGCTTTACCTCGACCGCATCCTGCGCCAGCGCCATCACCTATATCGACGGCGACAAGGGCGAGCTGTGGTATCGCGGCTATCCGATCGAACAGCTGGCCCAGCACGGCCACCATCTCGAGGTCGCCTATCTGCTGCTCTACGGCGAGCTGCCGAGCCCCAAGCAGATGGAAGACTTCGAGAACCGCGTCACGCGCCACACGATGGTGCATGAGCAGATGCACTATTTCTTCCGGGGCTTCCGCCGCGACAGCCACCCGATGGCGACCATGGTCGGCGTGGTCGGCGCGCTGTCGGCCTTCTACCACGACAGCCTCGACATCAACGATCCCTGGCACCGCGAGGTCGCCTCGATCCGCCTGATCGCCAAGCTGCCGACGATCGCGGCGATGGCCTACAAGTACTCGATCGGCCAGCCCTTCGTCTATCCGCGCAACGAGCTGGATTACGCGTCGAACTTCCTGCACATGTGCTTCTCGGTCCCGGCCGAGGAATACAAGGTTGATCCGGCGCTGGCCCGCGCGATGGACCGCATCATGATGCTGCACGCGGACCACGAGCAGAACGCCTCGACCTCGACCGTCCGCCTGGCCGGTTCCTCGGGCGCGAACCCGTTCGCCTGCATCGCGGCGGGCATCGCCTGTCTCTGGGGTCCGGCCCACGGCGGCGCCAACCAGGCCTGCCTTGAGATGCTGCAGGAAATCGGGTCGGTCGACCGCATCCCGGAATACATCAAGCGCGCCAAGGACAAGGACGACCCCTTCCGCCTGATGGGCTTCGGTCATCGCGTCTACAAGAACTTCGACCCGCGGGCGAAGATCATGAAGGAATCGGCCGACGAGGTTCTGGGCATCCTCGGGATCGAGGACAACCCGACCCTGCAGGTCGCCAAGGAACTCGAGCGGATCGCGCTGGAGGACGACTACTTCGTTCAGAAGAAGCTTTACCCGAACGTGGACTTCTATTCCGGCATCATCCTGTCGGCGATGGGCTTCCCCACCTCGATGTTCACGCCTATCTTCGCCCTCAGCCGCACCGTGGGCTGGATCAGCCAGTGGACCGAGATGCTGGGCGACCCGGACAGCAAGATCGGCCGTCCGCGCCAGTTGTATGTCGGCCAGGATCGCCGGGACTACGTGCCCGTCGCCAACCGCTGAGGCGGTCCTGCCCGGACGAACGGCAGAAGGGGCCCTTGCGGCCCCTTTTCTATCTTTGTCGAAGCCGAGGCCGCAATGAACCTGCTGTTTGCCAATGACCGGCGCGGGGAATACCCGCCAAGCCTTTACGCCGAGCAGAACCCGGCCCTTGCCCCCTTCCCCCGCCTGCGCGGCGAGGCGAGGGCCGACGTGGTCGTGGTCGGCGGCGGCTACACGGGCCTGTCGGCGGCGCTGACGCTGGCCCGCGCGGGACGGCAGGTCGTGCTGCTGGAAGCGCAGCGGGTGGGCTTTGGCGCCTCGGGCCGGAACGGCGGGCAGCTTGGCTCGGGCCAGCGGCTTGAGGTGGACGAGCTGGAACGCATGGCGGGGCGCGAAGCTGCGCGGCGCCTGTGGGACATGGCCGAGGAGGCCAAGGCGCTGGTGCGCGCCTATGCGGCCGAGGCGGGCGTCACGGTCCATGACGGCATCGCCCATGCCGCCCGGACGGCACGCGAGGCCGCCCATGCCCGCGAGAACGCCGAGCGGCTGGCACGCGACTATGACTATCCCCTGGTCCAGCCGCTGGATCAGCAGGGTCTGCGTGCTCTGGTCAAGTCGCCCCTTTATGTCGGCGGCGACGTGGACCGGGGCGCCGGACACCTCGACCCGCTGGCGCTGTCCCTGGGGCTGGCGCGGCTTGCGGTCGCCGCCGGTGTGCGCATCCACGAGAACAGCCATGTCCACGCGATCCGCCATGCCGCGCGGGCAGGCGACAAGACAATCGTGCAGACCGGCACGGGCCGGGTGCTCTGCGATCACCTCATCCTCGCCGCGAACGGCTACCTCGGCCGTCTTGATGAGCGCGTGGCTGCCCGCGTCATGCCGATCAACAACTTCGTCGTGGCCACCGAGCCGCTGGGCGCGCGCGCCGACGAGATCCTGGGCGAGAACGTGGCGGTCCACGACACGCGCTTCGTCGTGAACTACTGGCGGCTCAGCGACGACCGGCGGCTGGTCTTCGGCGGGGGCGAGAACCTGGGCTATCGCTTTCCCAGGGACATCGCCGCCAAGGTCCGCAAGCCGCTGGAACAGGTCTATCCCCAGTTGAAGGGCGTCAGGATCACCCATGCCTGGGGCGGGACGCTGGCGATCACCCTGAACCGGATGCCGCATTTCACCCGTCCTGCGCCGAACTGCCTGTCGGCCAGCGGCTATTCGGGTCACGGCGTCGCCCTTTCGAACCTTGCGGGCAAGCTGATGGCGCAGGCGGTGATGGGCCAGTCCGAGGGGTTCGATGCCATGGCCGCCCTGCCCTCGCGTCCCTTCCCCGGCGGCGCCGGCCTGCGCTGGCCGCTGCTGGTCGCGGGGATGAGCTGGTATTCCCTGCGCGACCGGCTGGGCGTCTGAGCTCAGGCGCCCCTGTCCTTGCGCACCTGGCCCACCGCCCGCCGTGCCAGCCGGGCGGCGCGGTGGCGCTGATAGCCCTCGACCACCCGCACGGTCAGGTAATGCGCGATCAGGGCCGAGATCACGCCGGGGATGATGCTGCCGACGAGATAGGGCAGGAAGATGGCGTGAAAGAAGGTCTGCAACTGGTCCCACTGCGCCACGCGGCCGTCGAAGATCGCCATGAAGTTGTGGGTCAACTGCCGCCCGGCCGAGGTGAAGGAGCCCAGGATGGCGGCCGGCGCCATGCTGCCCTCGACCCCCAGCATCCAGCGGCCCAGCGCCATCGAGATCATCGCCATGAAGGGGATCGTCACCGGATTGCCGATGAAGGTTCCCAGCACCGCCGCCAGCAGGTTGCCACGCAACACCCAGGCCAGCGCCAGAGCCCCCAGCAGGTGAAAGCCGAACAGGGGCGTGAAATTGATGAAGGTTCCCGCCGCGAAACCGCGCGCTATCCGGTGCGGCTGGTCGGGCAGCCGGCCCATGCGGTGCGCCACATATTGCGCCGCCCGGGACCAGCCTCCGCGAGGATAGACGAAATCCCCCAGCATCTGGGAATAGCTGCGTGGCTTGCGCTTGAACACCGGCCCGCCTCCTTCGAACCCGAACCGACCTGACCCCGAGTGAACCAGCCCGAAGGCCGCCGCACAACCCGCCCCACCCTGGCGCGGCGGTCAAATATGCCAGAGGGTGAGCAGCGTGGCGGACAGACCGTCAGACCCGCGCGGTCTCGTCCCGGATGCGCGACACCTGCGCCACGTCGCTTTCGGCTTCAAGCGCCGTCAGCAGGGCGTGCAGATGCTCGATGTCGCGCAGATCGACCTCGACCCGCAGACGATAGAAGTCGGGCTTGCGGTCCACGAACTCCAGGTCCGAGATATTGGCGCCCTGCGTGCCGATCAGCGTGCAGATCCGCCCCAGAACGCCCGCATCGTGGCGGATCGTCAGGCTCAGCTTGGCGCAATAGACCGGCGGATGCCGCCCCTCGCGCCAGCGCAGATCCACCCAGCGGGCAGGCTGATCCTCGAAATCGGCCAGCGCCGGGCAGTCGATGGCGTGGATCACGACGCCCTTGCCGCGATAGGTGATGCCCACGATCCGCTCGCCCGGCAGCGGGTCGCAGCAGGGCGCGCGGGTCAGTTCACGGTCCGCTTCCAGTCCGGCCACGGCGCGGGAGGGATCGACCTCGGCCTCGGCCGGGGCAAGGTCGGGGTAAAGGACGCCCACCACCTGCCGCGCCGACAGTTCCGCCGAGCCGATGCGGGCCAGCATCTCGTCGGCGTCCGGCAGCGCCAGCGCCTTGGCCGCGGCGCGCAGCGCCTTGTCGGTGACCTTGCGGTTCACCGCCTCGAAGGCCACGCGCACCAACTCGGACCCCAGCCGGATGAAGCGCGAACGGTCCTCCTCGCGCAAGCTGCGCCGGATCGCGGCCTTGGCGCGGCCGGTCGCCACGATGTCGAGCCAGGTCGCCTGCGGCCGCTGGCCCGAGGCCGCGATGATGTCCACGGACTGCCCGTTCTTCAGCCGCGTCCACAGCGGCACCCGGATGCCGTCCACCTTGGCACCGACGCAGCTGTTGCCCAGCCGCGTGTGGATCGCATAGGCGAAGTCGATGGGCGTGGCCCCTTTCGGCAGCTGGATCACGTCGCCCTTGGGCGTGAAGCAGAAGACCTGGTCCTGGTACATCTCGAGCTTGACGTGCTTGAGGAACTCGTCGTGATCCTCCTCGCCGAAGCGCTCGCTCAGCGAGGCAAGCCATTCGCCCGGGTCGACGGCAAAGGGGTTCTTGCTCAGCACGCCGTCGCGATAGGCCCAGTGGGCGGCGACGCCGGCCTCGGCCACCTCGTGCATGGCGCGGGTGCGGATCTGCACCTCGACGCGGGTACCGTCACGGGCCGAGACGGTGGTGTGGATCGAGCGGTAGCCGTTCGACTTGGGCTGGCTGATGTAGTCCTTGAAGCGCCCCGGCACCATCCGCCACTTGCGGTGAATGATCCCCAGCGTGCGGTAGCAGTCGGATTCGCTGCGCGTGATGATGCGGAAGCCGTAGATGTCGGACAGGCGGCTGAAGCTCAGCTGTTTTTCCTGCATCTTGCGCCAGACGCTGTAGGGCTTCTTGGCGCGTCCGAAGACCGTGGCCTCGATCCCCTCGGCTTCCAGCAGGGCGCGGATGTCGCCGGTGATCTGCGGGATGACGTCGCCGTTTTCCTTCTGCAGCGTCACGAAGCGGCGGATGATGGAATTGCGCGCCTCGGGGTTCAGGACCTTGAAGGCGAGATCCTCGAGCTCCTCGCGCATCCACTGCATGCCCATGCGCCCGGCCAGCGGCGCATAGATCTCCATCGTCTCGCGCGCCTTCTGGACCTGCTTTTCGGGGCGCATCGACTTGATCGTGCGCATGTTGTGCAGCCGATCGGCCAGCTTGACCAGGATCACCCGCAGGTCGCGGGACATGGCCATGAAGAGCTTGCGGAAGTTCTCCGCCTGCTTGGAATGGGCGCCCGACAGCTGCAGGTTGGTCAGCTTGGTGACGCCGTCCACCAGGTCGGCGATCTCGCGCCCGAACAGCTGCGCCACGTCGGACCAGGTCGAGCGCGTGTCCTCGATCGTGTCGTGCAGCAGGGCGGTGACGATGGTGGCGTCGTCCAGCCGCATCTCGGTCAGGATGGCGGCGACGGCGACCGGATGGGTGAAATAGGGCTCGCCCGACTGCCGGAACTGGCCCTCGTGCATCCGGCGGCCATAGTCATAGGCCTGCCGGATGAGGTCGGTGTTGGTCCGCGGGTTGTAGTTGCGGACAAGCGCGATCAGATCCTCGACGTCGAACTTGTCCAACCGAAGGTTCCGTCCCGCTCAGTCTTGCCGTTCAGTTGCGGCTCTGCGCTTCCAGCATCATGCGCAGCATCCGCTCCTCGGATTCCTCGTCGGCGGGCTTGGGCCGGTCGACCTCGGCGCCCAGCAGCAGCGCCATCGCGTCCTCTTCCGGCTCGTCGACCTCGATCTGGGTCTGGGTCTGCTCGATCATCCGCTCGCGCAGTTCATCCACCGGCTGGGTCTCGTCCGCGATCTCGCGCAGGGCGACGACGGGGTTCTTGTCGTTGTCGCGGTCCACGGACAGCGGCGCGCCGGCCGCAATCTCACGCGCGCGATGGGCGGCAAGCATCACCAGGTCAAAGCGGTTCGGAACCTTGTCGACGCAGTCCTCGACGGTCACGCGTGCCATGCAACACCTCTGCGAATCGGCTGTAAGAGCAAGGTGGCATAAGTGGAAGCCACGGACATGAAAGTCAACCCAAGGGCGCCATTCCGTCAAGTGCCGCAGGGTCCAGCGCCGCCAGCATCTGCGAAACCGTCCGCCCCGTGCGCGGGTGGCGCCACGAGGGCGCGACCTCGGCCAGCGGTGCCAGCACGAAGCCCCGGTCCTGCAGGCGCGGGTGCGGCAGGATCAGGGTGCCGGGGGTCGCCTGCACCTGCTGCTCGGGCGGCAGGGCCCGCCACTGGTCCTGCGTGGCAGCGTCCGGCAGGACCAGGTCGCCCATCGCCAGAAGATCGAGGTCGATGCCCCGCGCCTGCCAGCGCCCTCCGGTCCGGGTTCGGCCCAGCGTCGCCTCGATCCGGTGCAACGCGGCCAGCGTGTCTTCCGGCCCGAGCGCCGTGCGGACCACGGCGGCGGCGTTGACATAGTCCGGCCCGCTGCCCGGCGGATAGGCGGGCGAGCGCCAGAAGCGGCTGACCGCCACGACCCTGATCCCTTCCGCGGGCAATGCGCGAAGAGCCGCGCACAGAGTCCGGGCCGGCGAACCTGTCGAAGAAAACAGGTTCCCGCCCAACGCGACCAGAGCTAGGTTCTGCAAACCATTACCGATGAATGAAGATTGATGGGGCAAGGCATTGTTCTACAAGGATGACCGACTGGCGCTGTTCATTGACGGCTCGAATCTGCACGCCGCTGCAAAGTCGCTGGGGTTCGACCTGGACTACAAGCTGCTGCGGCAGGAGTTCGAGCGCCGCGGCAAGCTGATCCGTGCCTATTACTATACCGCCCTGCTGGAAAGCGAAGAGTATTCTCCGATCCGGCCGCTGATCGACTGGCTGAACTACAACGGCTACACGATCGTGACCAAGCCGGCGCGGGAATATACCGACTCGATGGGCCGCCGCCGGGTCAAGGGCAACATGGACATCGAGCTGGCCGTGGACGCGATGGAGCTTGCGCCCCGTCTGGACCATGCGGTGCTGTTTTCGGGCGACGGCGACTTCCGTCCGCTGGTCGAGGCGCTGCAGCGGCAGGGCGTGCGGGTGTCGGTCGTGTCCACCATGCGCAGCCAGCCGCCGATGATCGCGGACGAGCTGCGCCGGCAGGCCGACAACTTCATCGAACTGGACGCATTGCGCGACATCGTGGGCCGTCCGCCGCGCGAGCCACGCGAACCTGCCCCCGCGCCCACAACCGAGACCTGAACTTAACCTTTCGTCAAACTTGAACGGGACGCTGCGCAGGCTTGTGTGTTATCAGGTACTTGCCGCCAAAGGGATGCCGGGGATGATCGAGGACGAGGGAACGGACAAGGTTGGAACACCCGACCGCGTGCTGCGCCTGTCGGACTTCGGCCAGCCCCAGCCAGGGCGCGTGATCGCCGAGATGCGCGCCTACTGGTCCTCGCTGCGGCAGGGGCGCGCGATTCCGGCGCGGGCAGATGTCACGCCCCTGGGACTGCGCGCCACGCTGGACTTCGCCTTCATCCTGGAACGGATCGCGCCAGGCGCGGCGCGCTTCAGGTTGGCGGGGAAGCACCTGATCGACCTTTTGGGCATGGAGGCCCGAGGGATGCCCCTCTGTGCGCTGATGAACCCCGGCTATCGCGGGCGGCTGTCGGACGTGCTGGAAACCGTCTTTCAGGGGCCGCAGATCGTCGAGGCGGACCTGCTCTCGCCTGCCAGCTATGGCCGCCCGGAACTGACCGGCAAGCTGCTGCTGCTGCCGCTGCGCTCGGACCTGGGCGACGTCACCCGGGCGCTGGGATGCCTCGTGTCCGTGGGAGAGGCGGGCGCCGCGCCGCGCCGCTTCGACCTGGGCGCGGAACGGGCCGATCCGGTGATTGAGGGCGGGCGGGTGCTGACCCCCTCGCCTTCCGCCCTCGGCATGGCCGAGCCGCCCGCGACCTGGCGTCCTGCGCCCCGCCCCCCGATCATCGAGGAGGAAACGCCCGAGGAACGACGCGCGCGCTTCCGGATCATCTCGAACGACTGAAAACGGCGCCCCTTTCCGGGGCGCCTTTCCTTTCAGCTGGCATCGCTCAGTTGGACCGGTGTGCCGGTGCGGCGGGCGCGCAACTCCTCGGCCACCAGGAAGGCCAGTTCCAGCGACTGGCTGGCGTTCAGGCGCGGATCGCAGGCCGTGTGATAGCGGTTCGAAAGGTCGTGGTCAGTGATCGCCCGCACGCCGCCTGTGCATTCGGTCACGTCGCGGCCGGTCATTTCGAAATGAACGCCGCCCGGAACGGTGCCCTCGGCCGCATGGACCTGGAAGAACTCGCGCACCTCGCGCAGGACCGAATCGAAGGGCCGCGTCTTGTAGCCCGAAGCCGACTTGATCGTGTTGCCGTGCATGGGGTCGCAGGACCAGACGACGTTGGCGCCTTCCTCCTGCACGGCGCCGATCAGGCGCGGCAGGTGGTCGCCCACGGTCCCCGCGCCGAAGCGCGCGATCAGCGTCAGCCGGCCGGCCTCGTTCTGCGGGTTCAGCTTCGCGATCAGCGCCTTGAGGTCGTCCGTCGAGATCGAGGGGCCGCATTTCAGCCCAACCGGGTTCTGGACGCCCCGGCAGAATTCCACATGCGCGCCATCGACCTGCCGCGTGCGGTCACCGATCCACAGCATGTGTCCCGAGCCCGCGACCGGCAGGCCGGTGGTGGAATCAATCCGGGCCAGCGCTTCCTCGTATTCCAGCAGCAGGGCCTCGTGGCTGGTGTAGAACTCGACCGTGCCCAGTTCATGCGCGGTTTCCGAGGTCACGCCCGCCGCCTGCATGAAGGCCATCGCGTCCGAGATCCGGTCGGCGATATCGCGGTAGCGCGCGGCCTCGGGACCGTCGGTGAAATCGGCGATCCAGCTTTGCACCCGGTGGATGTCGGCATAGCCGCCGGTCGAGAAGGCCCGCAGCAGGTTCAGCGAGGCCGCGGCCTGCGTGTAGGCCTGCAGCATCCGCACGGGATCGGGCACCCGCGCCGCAGCGGTGAAGTCGAAGCCGTTGATGATGTCGCCGCGATAGCTGGGCAGCTCGACGCCTTCCATCGTCTCGGTCGGCGCGCTGCGGGGCTTGGCGAACTGTCCGGCCATGCGGCCGACCTTGACCACGGGAAGCTGCGCGCCCCAGGTCAGCACCACGGCCATCTGCAGCATCACCTTGAAGGTGTCGCGGATGTTGTCGGCCGAGAACTCGGCGAAGCTTTCGGCGCAGTCGCCCCCCTGCAGCAGGAAGCGGCGGCCCTGCGCCACGTCGGCCAGTTGCGCCTTGAGCCGGCGCGCCTCGCCCGCAAAGACCAGCGGCGGGAACTTGGCCAGCTGCGCCTCGACCCCGGCAAGGGCTTCGGCATCAGGATAGTCGGGCATCTGCACGCGCGGGCGGGTCCGCCAGCTGCCGCGCTGCCAGTCGTCGCCGCGCAAGGTGGCGCGGGCGTTGCGGTCGATGTCGGGCGTCTGCTGCGGCATGGCTCTTCTCCTGCGGATTGCAGGGTTATAAGGGCCGACGGGCGCGGAATAAAGCCTCAGCCGCACGGCTTCCCCCGGAAGGGCCCGGCCTCGTCAACCGTCCCTCGAACGACACGCTTTTCTTTCAAAAAACGCCGTCCTACTGTCCCCTGCGAAGGACCCCGGTCCGATCAGGGAGAAGACTGCATGAAGAAGCTGTTGCTGGCCACGGCGGCCATCGCCCTAGGCGCGGGCGGCGCCTTCGCCGAGGACGTCAAGATCGGCCTGTCGCTGGGCTTCACGGGACCGCTGGAATCGATGTCGCCGAACATGGCGCGAGGCGCCGAGATGGCGATCGAGGAAGCCAACGCGTCCGGCAAGTTCCTGAACGGCTCGACGGCGACGGCGGTGCGCGCCGACAACACCTGTGCCGATGCGGCGGCGGCGGTCGCGGCTGTGGAACGGCTGGTCACGGCCGAGAAGGTCAACGGCATCATGGGCGGCATGTGCTCGGGCGAGACGATCGCCAGCCTCGAACGCGTGGGCGTGCCGAACGGCATGGTGATGATCTCGCCCTCGGCCACCTCTCCGGCGCTGACGGACATCGAGGATGGCGGCTTCTTCTTCCGCACCTCGCCGTCGGACGCGCGGCAGGGCGAGGTGATGGCCGACATCGCGCTGGAGCGCGGGGCCAAGTCGGTCGCCATCACCCACACCAACAACGACTATGGCAAGGGCCTGGCCGAATCCTTCAAGTCGGCTTTCGAAGCCAAGGGCGGCACGGTGACGATGCTGCAGGCGCATGACGACGGGAAGGCCGACTATTCGGCCGAGGTCGGCGCGCTGGCCGCCGCCGGGGGCGACGCGCTGGCGGTCGTGGGCTATGTCGATCAGGGCGGCTCGGGGATCATGCGCGGCGCGCTGGACGCGGGCGCCTTCGACACCTTCATCCTGCCCGACGGGATGGTCGCGCAGGGACTGGTGGACCGCTTCGGGTCCGAGCTGGAAACCTCGTTCGGTCAGAACCCCTCCTCCGAGGGCGAGGGCCGGACAAAGTTCAACGAACTGGCCACCGCCGCCGGCTTCGACGGCACCTCGGCCTTCGCGGGCGAATCCTATGATGCCGCCGCGCTGATCCTGCTGGCGATGCAGGCGGCCGGGTCCAGCGACCCCCGCGTCTACAAGGACAAGGTGATGGATGTCGCGAACGCGCCGGGCGAGAAGATAAGCGCCGGCGAGATCGGCCGCGCGCTGGAACTGATCGCGGCGGGCACCGACATCGACTATGACGGCGCCTCGGCGGTCGAGCTGATCGAGCCGGGCGAAAGCGCGGGCACCTACCGCGAGGTCGACTTCAAGGGCGGCCAGATGAACGTCGTCGGCATGCGCTGAACCTTTACCCCGGCCGGGGTCGCCTCGGCCGGGGCTTTTTCATGCCTGCCGCATCCCGCGGCAGGTCCATGCGCGATCCCGGCGATGAACGATCGGAACGCGCTCTACAGGGAGACGAGAAGATGAACCGATTTCTGATCGCAACCGCCGTTGTTGCGCTGACGGCCGGTGGCGCCCTGGCGCAGGACGTCAAGCTGGGCGTGTCGCTTGGCTTCACCGGGCCGCTGGAATCCATGGCACCCTCGATGTTGAAGGGCGCGGAACTGGCCGCAAAAGAGGCCAGCGATTCGGGCAAGCTGCTGGAGGGCGGCACCGTGACGGTCGTGCAGGCCGACAACACCTGCGCCGACGCGGCGGCCTCGGTCACGGCGGTCGAGCGGCTGGTCACCTCGGAAAAGGTCAATGGCATCGTCGGCGGCATGTGCTCGGGCGAAACGATCGCCAGCCTTGAACGCGTCGCCGTGCCGAACGGCATGGTAATGATCGCGCCGTCGGCGACCTCGCCCGCGCTGTCCACCATCGACGACAAGGGCTTCTTCTTCCGCACCGCGCCCTCGGACGCGCGGCAGGGCGAGGTGATGGCCGACATCATCACCGAGCGCGGCATCAAGAACGTCGCCGTGACCTATACCAACAACGATTACGGCAAGGGGTTGGCGGACAGCTTCGCCGAAGCCTTCAAGGCCAAGGGCGGGTCGATCACCATCAACGCGCCCCATGACGACGGCAAGGCCGACTATTCGGCCGAGGTCGCGGCACTGGCATCGGCGGGCGGCGACGCGCTGGTCGTCGCCGGCTATGTCGACCAGGGCGGCTCGGGCATCGTGCGCGGCTCGCTGGATTCGGGCGCCTTCGACACCTTCGTCTTCACCGACGGCATGGTGACGCAGGCGCTGGTGGACAAGTTCGGGACCGAGCTGGAACATTCCTTCGGCCAGAACCCCTCGGCCGAGGGCGAAGGCCGCGACGCCTTCATCGCGCTGGCACGTGACGCCGGCTTCGAGGGCTCGGACGCCTTTGCCGCCGAATCCTATGATGCCGCCGCGCTGATCCTGCTGGCCATGCAGGCCGCCAAGTCCACCGATCCTCGCGTCTACAAGGACAAGGTCATGGACGTGGCCAACGCGCCGGGCGAGAAGATCATGCCCGGTCAGCTGGCCCGCGCGCTGGAACTGGTCGCGGCGGGCACCGACATCGACTATGTCGGCGCCTCGGCGGTCGAGCTGGTCGGCCCCGGCGAAAGCGCGGGCTCGTACCGCGAGGTCGAGTTCAAGGGCGGCACCCTGACCCCCGTCCGCACCCGCTGATCCCCTGACGCAAGGTTGCGGCGCCTGCCACAGGGCGCCGCGATGCGTTTTTCGTGGCGAAACGCGCGGACCTGCCTTATGGGACAGCTCCGACGAAACGGGGGGCACATGATCGAGGTCCACGACCTTCACCGGCATTTCGGCGGCTTCCGCGCCGTCGATGGCGCCAGCCTGCAGATCCGCACCGGGTCGATCACCGGGCTGATCGGGCCGAACGGCGCCGGCAAGTCCACGCTGTTCAACGTGATCGCGGGGGTACTGCCGCCCACCTCGGGCCGCGTCGTCATGGACGGCGAGGACATCACTGGCCTGCCTCCGCACGAGCTGTTCCACAAGGGCCTGCTGCGCACCTTCCAGATGGCGCACGAGTTCTCGTCCATGTCCGTGCGCGAGAACCTGATGATGGTGCCGCCGGGCCAGTCGGGCGAAAGCCTGTGGAACACCTGGTTCGGCCGCAAGCGCATCGCAAACGAGGAACGCGCGCTGCGCGCCCGTGCTGACGAGGTGCTGGACTTCCTGACCATCAGCCACGTGGCCGAGGAAAAGGCCGGGAACCTGTCGGGCGGTCAGAAGAAGCTTCTGGAACTCGGCCGCTGCATGATGGTCGAGGCGAAGATCGTCTTCCTGGACGAGGTCGGCGCGGGCGTGAACCGCACGCTTCTGGGCACCATCGCCGATGCGATCATCCGCCTGAACAAGGAACGCGGCTATACCTTCTGCGTGATCGAGCATGACATGGATTTCATCGGAAAGCTCTGCGATCCGGTGATCGTCATGGCCGAGGGCAAGGTGCTGGCCGAAGGCCCCGCCGCCCACATCATGGAAAACGAGGCGGTGATCGAGGCCTATCTGGGCCGCGGCCTCAAGAACAAGGCGATGGTGGGAGCATGAGCGATCCTTTCGCCAATCGCGGCAACCGCGACGCCTCGGTGGTCAACCCGCGCCCTGCGGGCACGGCCGAGGGCAATCATCACAGCGGCCCGACGCGACCGGGGCACTCGGGCGATCCCTTCCTGATCGGCGAAGGGATGCGCGGCGGCTACGGCAAGGCCGATATCCTGAACGGCTGCACGCTGGCCGTCGAGAAGGGCCAGATCGCCGTGATCGTCGGCCCGAACGGCGCAGGCAAGTCCACCGCCATGAAGGCGATCTTCGGGATGCTGAACCTGCGCGAGGGCAGCGTCCGGCTGGACGGGCAGGACATTTCCGCGCTGAACCCGCAGGACCGCGTCAAGGCGGGCATGGGCTTCGTGCCGCAGGTCGCCAACGTTTTCCCGACCATGACGGTCGAGGAGAACCTGGAAATGGGCGCCTACCTGCGCGGGGACGATTTCCGCGAGACGATGCAGCAGGTCTACGAGCTGTTCCCGGCCGTCGCGGACAAGCGCCGCCAGAACGCGGGCGAGCTGTCGGGCGGCCAGCGCCAGCAGGTCGCCGTCGGCCGCGCGCTGATGACCCGGCCCAAGCTGCTGATGCTGGACGAGCCGACCGCGGGCGTCAGCCCCATCGTCATGGACGAACTGTTCGACCGCATCATCGAGATCGCGCGCACGGGCATTTCCATCCTGATGGTGGAACAGAACGCCAAGCAGGCGCTTGAAATTGCCGACATCGGCTATGTGCTGGTGCAGGGCGCCAACCGCTATACCGGCACCGGTGCCCAGCTGATGGCCGACCCCGAGGTGCGCCGCACCTTCCTGGGGGGCTGACGATGGCGGGACGTAACGGACAGGCCCTGCCTGCGGGGGAAAACCTCTGATGGACTTGCTCAACGCCCTCGTGGCGATCCTGAACTTCGTGGTCATCCCGGCCGCGGCCTATGGCGCGCAGCTTGCGCTGGGCGCACTGGGCGTCACGCTGATCTACGGCATCCTGCGCTTTTCCAACTTCGCCCATGGCGACACGATGGCCTTCGGCACCGCCATCGTCATCCTGCTGACCTGGGGGTTGCAGGCCCTGGGCATCGGCTTCGGCCCCCTGCCCACGGCCCTGCTGGCGCTGCCGTTGGGCATCGCGCTGACAGCAGCCTTGGCCCTGCTGACCGACCGCTGGGTCTATCGCCACTACCGGCAGGTCCGGGCCGCGCCCATCGTGGTCGTCATGGCCTCGGTCGGCGTCATGTTCGTGATGAACGGCCTGACGCGCCTCGTGATCGGCGTGGACGAGATCCAGTTCGCGGACGGCGCGCGCTTCGTGATCTCGGTCCCGCAATTCAAGGCGATGACCGGCCTGACCGAGGGTCTGGCGCTGCGGACCACCCAGGCGATCACGCTGGTGATCGCGGCCCTGTCGGTCTGGGCGCTGTTCGCCTTCCTGAACCGCACTCGCGCCGGCAAGGCAATGCGCGCCTATGCAGATAACGAGGACCTCGCGCTGCTGTCGGGCATCGACCCCGACCGCGTGGTGCGGCTGACCTGGATCATCGCCACGGGATTGGCCGTGCTGGCCGGGACGCTCTACGGCTTGGACAAGTCCTTCAAAGCCTTCAACTACTTCCAGATCCTTCTGCCGGTCTTCGCGGCGGCCATCGTGGGCGGCCTCGGCAGCCCGCTCGGGGCCATCGCCGGCGGCTTCCTGATCGCCTTCTCCGAGGTGGCGCTGACCTACCCCTGGAAGAAGATCGCCGAGTACCTGGGCTTCGAGCCCGCGGGCCTGATGCAGATGCTGGGTACCGAATACAAGCTGGCGATCAGCTTCGTCATCCTGATCGTCGTGCTGCTGGTGCGCCCCACGGGGCTGTTCCGCGGCAAAGCCTATTGAGGAGGCCTGAATGAGCTCCAACCGTCAGGCCGAAACCACTGCCAGCCCCTGGCGCGCGCCCCTGCTGTTCGCGGCCGTGATCCTGCTGGTCGTGCTGGAGGGCACGGTCTCGAACGCGATGTTCTCGGGATCCTGGAACAGCGCGCTGTCAATCCTGAACATGGGCCTGATCTCGGCCGTGACCGCCCTTGGCGTCAACATGATCTGGGGCTACGGCGGGCTGTTCAACGCGGGCGTCGTGGGCTTCGTGGCGCTCGGCGGCCTTGCGCCGGTGCTGATCTCGACCCAGCCCGTGGCCGGTGCCTGGGCCGCCGGGGGGCCCCAGCTTGTGCTGGCGCTGGCTGCGGGGCTCGCGACGCTGGTCATTGCCGTGACTACCGCCGCGCGGATGAAGGGCGTGGCGCGGGTGCTGGTCGTCGCGCTGGTCCTGATCGGCGGCTACGTGGCCACGCGGATGCTGTTCGACCCCGCCGTCACGGCGATCGAGGCCAACAATCCCTCGAAGGCGGGCAACATCGGCGGCCTGGGCCTGCCTGTCCTGCTCAGCTGGCCGGTGGGGATGGTCTTTGCCGCCATTGCCGCCTGGGGCATCGGCAAGGTCGCCCTGGGGTTGCGGTCGGACTATCTGGCCATCGCCACGCTGGGGATCGGCGAGATCATCGTGGCGATCCTCAAGAACGAGGGCTGGCTGGCGCGGGGCGTCCTGAACATCACGGGCGTCCCCCGCCCCGTGCCCTACGAGCTTGCGCTGCAATCGAACCCTGCCTTCGTCGAGGCCGCAGCGCGCTGGGCCATGGACCCGGCCACCGCCTCCGCGATCTACGTCAAGCTGTGCTATGCTGCGATCTTCGTGGCCGTGGTGCTGATCCTGATCCTGCTCTCGGAGCTGGCGCTTTACTCGCCTTGGGGCCGGATGATGCGGGCGATCCGCGACAACGAGACTGCCGCCGAGGCGATGGGCAAGGACGTGACCCGCCGCCACCTGCACCTGTTCATCATCGGCTGCGCCGTGATCGGGCTGTCGGGCGCGATGATGGTGACGCTGGACGGGCTGATGGCGCCGGGCGGCTACAACCCGCTTCGCTATACCTTCCTCGTCTGGGTCATGGTGATCGTCGGGGGCTCGGGCAACAACTGGGGCGCTGTCCTGGGCGCGGTCCTGATCTGGTTCCTGTGGATCAAGGCCGAGGTCTGGGGTCCGGCGGGGATGTCGCTGCTGACCTCGCCCCTGTCGGACGGGCCGCTGCGCCAGCACCTGATCGAAAGCGCGCCGCAGATGCGCTATGTCGCCATGGGGCTGGTGCTGCTGCTGGTGCTGCGCTTTGCGCCTCGTGGGCTGCTGCCGGAACGGTAAGAGCCGGGTGAGACTCCGGACCGGGGCGCTGCCCCATCGTCGTATACGACGATCCCGGGATATTTGGGCAAAGAAGAAAGACCTAGAGGTCGATCCGCTCGGTGGTACCCGCTGCAAAGCGGCGCAGCACGGCCGGATAAAGCCGGTGCTCGGCGATCAGGACGCGGGCGGCCAGCGTTTCGGGCGTGTCCTCCGGTTGGATCGGCACACGGGCCTGCCCCAGAATTGGGCCATCATCCAGAACCGGTGTTACAAGGTGCACCGTGGCCCCCGCCTCGGTGTCCCCTGCTTCCAGCGCGCGGGCATGCGTGTGCAGGCCGGGATATTTCGGCAGCAATGAGGGGTGGATGTTCAGCATCCGGCCCTCGAAGCGCTGAACGAAGCCGGGCGTCAGGATGCGCATGAAGCCGGCGAGGCAGAGGATGTCCGGCTGCGCCGCAAGCAGGGGTTCCAGCAGCGCGGCCTCAAAGGCGGCACGGTCGCCCTTGAAGGCGCGGTGATCCACCGTCACTGTCGGGACGCCCATGGCGGCGGCGCGTGCAAGGCCCGTCGCCTGCGGATCGTTCGAGGCGACCAGCACCGGACGCGCCGGGTGGTCGCCCGTCATCGACCGCACCAACTCGACCATGTTCGAGCCGCCGCCGGAGATCAGGATGGCGACGCGTCTTACCACAGCGTGCCGGTGTAGCCGACGCCCTGGCCGCCGCCGACCTCGCCCAGCAGGACAACGCGCTCGCCCGCCTCGCGCAGCATCTCGGTCAGCGCGCGGGCGCGGTCGGGCGCCACGACAAGGATCATGCCGATGCCGCAGTTGAAGGTCTTGAGCATCTCACGCTCGGGGATCCCGGCCGTCTCGGCCAGCCACTGGAACACCGCCGGAGGCTGCCAGCTGTCCAGGCTGACCTCGACGCCCATGCCCTCTGGCAAGACGCGGGGCAGGTTCTCGGTGATGCCGCCGCCGGTGATATGAGCCGCCGCGTGGACACCACCCGCTCGGATCGCTTTCATCACCGCGCGGACGTAAAGCCGGGTCGGCGTCAGCAGCGCGCGGCCCACGGGACCCTTGGCGAAGGGGGCCGGGTCGGTCCAGCCGAGACCGCTTTGTTCCACCACCTTGCGGACCAGCGAGAAGCCGTTGGAATGGATGCCGTCCGAGCAGAGGCCCAGCAGCAGGTCGCCCTCGGCCACATTCTGGGGCAGGTGCGCGCCGCGCTCCATCGCGCCCACGGCGAAGCCCGCGAGGTCGAAGTCGCCGCCGTGATACATGCCGGGCATCTCGGCCGTCTCGCCGCCGATCAGGGCGCAGCCCGAGTTGCGGCAGCCCTCGGCGATGCCCGCGATGACGCGCGCGGCCTCTTCGACCTGCAGCTTGCCGGTGGCGAAGTAGTCGAGGAAGAACAGCGGCTCGGCGCCCTGGCAGACGAGGTCGTTCACGCACATCGCGACAAGGTCGATGCCGACCCCGTCCAGTTCGTTCGTCTCGATGGCGACGCGCAGCTTGGTGCCGACGCCGTCGGTCGCGGCCACCAGCACCGGGTCGCTGTAGCCCGCCGCGCGGGGGTCGAACAGCGCGCCGAAGCCGCCGAGGCCAGACATCACGCCCGGCCGCGCCGTGGCCGCCGCCGCCGGCTTGATCCGTTCGACCAGCGCGTTGCCCGCGTCGATGTCCACCCCCGCCTGCGCGTAGGTCAGCCCCTTGCCATCCGCCTTGCTCATGTCGTCCCAACCCCGATGCTTGCGCCGGCTGGATAGCCCAGCGACCCCGCGCAGACAATCGAGCCCGGGCGCAATCGGGGGTTTTCCTTGACCCGCGCGCTTGCATTTGCGACAGCCCTTCGGGCGCGGGCCTGTAGCTCAATGGTCAGAGCAGGGCGCTCATAACGCCTTGGTTGGGGGTTCGAGTCCCTCCGGGCCTACCAAACCCGCCGATTTCTTCAATCATTGCAACCTCTTGCGTGATTTTTCGACGAACCTTGCGGGGTGGTTCGTCAACTTCTGTTCCCCGTTCGCCCCGCCGGGAAGGCTTGCGATAGCGGAATCAGCCATGCCTTTGCGGCCGAACTCCTCGCAGTATTTCTGCGCCTCTTTCAGGCTTATGTGTCCGCTCACCGACATGATTGCGAATGCCGTCCCGCCCGCTTCGGCAATACGGCGGCAGATCGCTTTGCGTAAGCCGTGCGAGCTGCACAGGGGCAATCCGGCCTTGTCGCACCACTTCCGCATGGACGTTCCCAAGCCCTTCACCGACCGGGACAGGCCATCCTTCGTTTGCAGGAAGGTGAAGGCATCGGGCGGCACGTGCGCCAGCGTTTCCGCCAGGTAGGGATGGATCGGAATGTTGACCTCGATCCCCTCGGGGTTCCGGCGCGTCTTGTTGCGGCGATAGACAAGCCGCCCGTCGCGGATGTTCCCTCGCCCCAGCTTCACCGCGTCACACTTCGCCGCGCCCGTATAGAGCATCAGCGTCATTGCCAGATGCGGCACGCTGCCGATCTCGTAGACCTCGTAGAACCTGGCGATCTCGCCTTCGTCCCAGGTGTGGAAACCGCCGGGATTGGTCGGATAGAGCTTCACGCCGTCAACCGGGTTGTCAGTGCGCCACTCCAAGTCCTTCGCCAGTTCCATCAGCTGGGACAGCCGCTTGAGCGTCTTGTTCGCCTGCTGGGGGGTGTCGGCCATCTCGGCCTTGATCGCAATGACGTGACGGCGCGCCATGTGCGACACGCGCTTGTGCCCGTGCTTCACGCGCAACCTGTCGATGACGAAGCGATAATTGGCAGCGGTGCTTTCCCCCACTGTCGGCAGGTGCAGCTTGTAGAACCGGACAGCGAGGTCATCGAGAGTGCCGGGGGCCGTGCGGCTTGCCCCTGCCCCATCCTTGGCCGGCCCGTTCACTGCGGCCGCATAGCGGCGGCAAAACTCCTCGCTGCCCCAATCGGTGCCCAGCTCGGCCGTGACGCCCTTATGGCGATACCGCCAGCGGATTTTCCCGTGGCGGTCGCGGTAGGATTTGGCGTGAGGGAATCGCTCGGCCCTTTTCATGTCAGTCCCAGTCGTTCTTCTCCACGGGCGCGTTGCCGTCCGCGATAAGGATCACGATTTTGCCGTCGCGGTCGATCTCGACCCGCCCTACCGGCAATCCGGCGGCCACAACGCCCTTTGCGGCGCGGGTCACGTCGATCTGCTTAAATGGGGCGGAACGATTTGCCATTATCAAAAGCCCTTGGAGCTTGTGAACCTGATGGCCGAGGGGCGAGCGGGCCGCCCCAAGGTATCTTCCGCGTAGCGCAGCGCTTCCTTCATTTCGGCAATTGACCGATACTCGACCGTCTTGCCGTCATAGGTCACGCGCAGGGTGCCACTGACGATCGCCAGCCTCAGGGCCGGGATGGCGGCCCTGAGTTCCACTTCCTCATCGTAGCTCAGGGCCATCGGATCAGCCGACCCGCTGCCAGGCGCGGTGGTCGATCCAACCAGCGCCGAAGTCGAGCCGCACCTTGACCTCCACCCCGTCGATCTCGAAGCCCGTGCGGGTGTCGATCTGCGGGCCGGCGGCGCCTTCGAGATAGGCATACTCCAGGCCGTCACTCAGCGCGGGGTCCGCAACCAGATACCAGCGCGTCTGGCTGGTCAGGCGCGGCTCCACGATCAGCGTCAGGCCGGTGAAGGGGTTGGCCTCGGCCGTCGTGGTCGCGGCGATATCTGCCAGCACCTGTTCCGCCACCGTCTCCAGCTCGGGCGGGACAAGCAGGAACTTGGGGGCAATGTCGATCACCTCGCCACCGATGCCCTTCTGCCGGCGCATCGCCAGACGGGACAAGGCCAGCGTGGTCATGCTGGGCGCGCCGTCGGCGCCCAGGTTGCCGTGGTCGGCATGGAACACCGCCTTGCCATCCGAAAGCTTCGGGTTGTTCTCGATCACCTTAACCAGCTGGGCGGCCTCGAAGGCCCGTGCCGCCGCGCCCAGGCGGGCCGGAATGTCGCGGAAGGCACCGATATCATCGTTGATGAGCGCCTGCCGGGTGATGGCGAAGATGCGCCCGAAGGTTTCCACGGCATAGGCTTCCGCGCCGGTGCCGAAGGTGCCGTATTGATACTCGCCACCTTCATTGACCTTGAGCAGGTCCGGCCCGTTGGTCAGGGCAATGCTCGCACGGGGGCGGAAGTCCTTGGCCGTGGTCTGCCGCGCGAGCTGCTTGATCGGCGCGGGGGCGGTGGCATAGCTGCGGCGCAGCTCGCGCCCGACCGCATCGCCCAGGATCGCGGGAAAGTCGCTGGTCGTGTGGTAGCCCACGCCCGCGCGCTTGAACACCGTCTCAGCCGCCATGCCGGTGGTGCTGATGCCCGCACGGCGCAGCGAGTCGCGGGCGAGGTCCAGCATGGTCATGCCGGCAAAAGGCCGGGCGGCCTCGCTCAGCTGGTGGCCGGGGTGCATCCGGGCGTAGAGGGCTTCGCCGGCCCGCTGGGTCGCCAGGCTGGGGTCGCTGTGGTCGAAGGTGATCTCCGCCCGCTGGCTGCGCGTCCGCGTCTCTGTGCTGCGCTGGCGCATGGCCTCGAACGCCGCCGTGCGGGCAGTGTCGGGGGTGGCCTCGGCGTCGATCTGCGCATCCGCCCAGGCACGGGACAGGCCGGCCGCCTCGGCAATGCTGCGGATCGCGGCGTTCGCCTCGGCCCGGGTGGTGCGCGCCGTCTCGTCGGCCGGGCGCTCGGCCGTCTGTTCTTCGGGGTTCATGCGATTGTCTCCATGACGAAAGTGTGCGCCCGGATCGGCCGGGACAGGGACAACGGACGCCTCGATGGGCGTCCATTTGGCTGCGATGCGGATCCGGCGGTTGCCGTCCCGCGTCTCTTTCCACTCGGCCACCTGGTAACCGATGCTCAGGCCGCGCAGGGTGCCCTCGGCAATGTCGGCCAGGACAGCTTGCGCCGCGTCGTTGCTGCGGAACTTCATGCGGACCCAGATGCCTTCGGGGCGGATCTCTGCGGCCTCGATCACGCCGAGCTGGTCACGGGTGGAGCTGGACCGATGCGCATCCAGCACCGGGGCGCCAACGAAGCGGGACAGGTCGGCGCCGGACAGGTCCAGCCGCTCGGTGATGCTGCCGCGCTGCACATCCGCGCCGGTGGAAACAATCGCCTCCACGGTGCGGGCGTTGCGGTCCAGGGTGGACGGCGCGGGCGTGAGGGTGCGGATATGGATGGTCACTGCGTGGCTTCCTTGGCTTGCGTGTCGCGGGCGCGTTCGGCGTCCAGGTCGTCGATGTCGCGGCCGCGGCCGGCGACGACTTCCTCGCGGGATTTCAGGCCGGCGTTGATCGCGGCGACCTCCGCCTCGACCTCGTTTCTCGGATCGACCCATTGCCAGCCGGGCGCGACGAAGCGGACGGGCAGGTAATCCTCGACCTGATCGGCGGGGATGGTGCCGGCGAGCGCCTGCGCCTCGATCCAGCGCCGCCACAGGGGGCGCAGGAACTGGCCCTCGATCAGAAGGCGCTGCAGCATCTCGACGCGGCGGCGAAACTCCAGCAGGCCCACGCGGGCGCTGGAATAGTTGGCCTCGCCCAGGTCGCCGGTCAGTTGCTCGAAGGTGACGCCAACGCCGGCCGCAATCTCGCGATCCTGCGCCCTCAGAAAGTCGATGGCCTGCGTGAGGCCCTGCCCCGGCTGGCTGAACGTCACCTCGGCGCCCGGGGGCAGGATGCGCATGGCGCCCGGCTCCAGGGACACGTTCACCGCGCCGTCCGCGCCATCACCGAACCCAGCACTGCCGCCGTCAGGATCGCGGACAAAGCCGGTCATCAGCGAGGCGACCTTGAGCTGCATCAGCAGGGCGTCGGACGCCTCGTCACGGTCCCGCAGCTTCAGCAGGACGGGCGCCAGCCACGACAAGCCGCGCACCTGCCCCGGAAAGAGCGGGTCGAAGACATGCAGCACGTCGCGGGCAGGCAGCCGGTGCGGCGGGGCATAGGCCGTGCCGGGCGGCTCGGGCAACACGTGATAGGCGACGATCTGGTCGTCGGCGTCGAACTCGACCCCGGCAACGATGCGTCCCGCGCCGGGCTGCTCGCGAGTCAGGCTGGCATCCAGCTGCTCGCAGGGCAGAAGCGAGAGGCGCAGCTGGTCCGGCCCGGTCTGGAGGGAAAGCCGGACCAGCGCCTCCCCGTCGCGGACCAGGGCCCGCGCGAGAGGGGTGAGGATGGGAAGGATCAGGCCCTCGAAGGCGTCACCGATCCAGCGCCGCACCTCGGCATCGGGGTGCTGCGAGCGAACCTGCCAGCCCTTGCCGACGATGGCAGAGGTCCAGGTCTCCACGATCCGCGATCCGTAGGGGGTATTGACGTGCAGCGCGGCCGCGCGCTTGTGCGCTGGACCGCGTGCCGACAGGATCGAACTGTTGGGGTTCGCCAGCATGGGCGACCCGGCCCACCGGCGCCCATTCGCTCCGGCCTCGATGCCGCTGCGCTTGAAGATGCGGGACAGGGTGCGGGCAAATGGAACGGGCATCAGTCGGCGATGCCCAGATCAGCCGCGCGGGCCAGCAGTGCACGTGCAGCACGAGATGCATTGACCAGGATGATGCGCGAGGAGTGGCCCGGCTTGTCGAGCCTGTCCGCCAGCTGCACCAACGTCCCGAAGTGGCCCCCGAACTCTCCGCCGGGCTTGGTGAACTCGCCGAACCACAGGTCAGGGGTGGTTTCGGCCGCGTGGCGAACATCAATCATCGATGCCCCGTGCAGCACGGATTTCGCCTCGGCAGGACCAAGGCCGCTCCCCACCATCAGGTCGAGCATCATGCGCAGCTTGAAGGCGTCTTGCAGGCTGAACTCCTGCCATCCGCGCTCGCTTTCGGCCGCGCCGACGAAGGGCAGCTGATCGCGGCGCCGCAGGACGTTGAAGCGTTCGGCGTCCATTTCGACCAAGGCGGTTAGGGTGGCGCGTCTCATGTCATTGTCTCCAATCAAGGTCATTTGACCCCAATTTAGCAAAGCGCATGAATGCGGTCAAGTTACCTCATCTTGAGTGTCAAGCTCCGACCAGTGCGCGAACGTCTGCCGCCAGTTGGTCCTTGGTGGCGAGTTCGGGGAACTGGATGTCCTTGCCAAAATCGGTCACAGCCAGAAGCTTCAGGCAGAGGTCTGCCATGTCGCGGCACGGCTCACCGCACATCTGCTCGATCATCCTCACGTTCTCGGCGCAGTGGGCGTTGAACTGATCTTCGGGGCATTCGGCCGTCTCCGGCTCGTTCAGCCAGGCGCTATGCGCGCGCCACTCGCGAAACAGCGTCGCGACCGGGGTTTCGGTCGAAGGTGTAACCATCATGGTTATACCTTGCGCCGGGGCGGCTCCGGCCAGTGCCAGCGCAGGCGCGGCTTTTAGAAGGGCGCGGCGGTTCATGCCCGGACCTCCAGCAGACGGCCGACGCGACGTTGCGCGGTCCGCATGTAGGAGCGCGCCTCGCGCTCGGACTGGCTGTAGCCATCCAGCCGCTCGGTCGCGTCCAGGGCCAGCGTCAGGCAGTCGTGGATTTCGAGAAGGCGGGCAAAGGGCAAGCCGCGAGCGGCTGCCGGAACAGGGTTCGGCATTGGTTGCTCCA
This sequence comes from Paracoccus chinensis, assembly GCF_900102885.1. Classification (GTDB taxonomy): domain Bacteria; phylum Pseudomonadota; class Alphaproteobacteria; order Rhodobacterales; family Rhodobacteraceae; genus Paracoccus; species Paracoccus chinensis. The sequence continues at coordinate 73,811 of NZ_FNGE01000006.1, forward strand.
ATCTGGTGCTTCGTGGTATGTGTTGGGCACAATGCCCAACACAGGGCACTATGTCAAACATTAAGCGCAAGGTTGGGCTTCATGACAATTTCACCGGCGCAATGTCGTGCCGCCAGGGCGTTAGTAGAACTCGACCAGGCAACGCTCGCTGATGCTGCGAACGTCTCGCGCAATACGGTAGTCGCATTTGAGAAGGGGCAGCGAGTTCCGAACCTTAACAACTTGCTCGCCATCCAGGCTGCCCTTGAAGCCGCAGGGGTCGAGTTCATTGCCGAGGACGGTCAAGGGGCCGGCGTGAGGCTCAGGAAAGATCACCGGATTGACGAAGGCGACTACGACTACGCCTGATGCTCCGCCACCCTTGTGCGATGGATGGGCGCCGCGCCGTGAGGAGCCACGGCCGCGCCCTGTCGGGGTTTACCCACTCGCCGACTAACGGGGATGCATGGCGGGAAAGACGATACCGCCGGGCGCATCCAGCCTATCCTCTTGCCATCCAGGACGATTGCAGCACCGGCCCCTTGCGAAGGATGGGCGCGGCCTCTTGCGCCAACTCGGCGCGACGCATCTCGGGCACGATGTTGACCAGGGCGCGCACGGCCACCGCATAGACCACGCAATCCAGCGCCTCGGCCCGTCTGCCCGGTATGCGGACGAACTGCCGCACGGGCTGGCCGCGCAGGTAGCGCAGCTGCGCCCGCTCGCTGGTCGCCTGCTCGAACCACACGGCGGGCAGGCTGGCAGAGAACCGGGCCGAGGATGGGCGGGGGAAGCGGGCGAAGACCTGCGCCTTCACCGTGTCCACGCCGACGATCCACAGCCGCGCGCCGGTCTTCGTGGTCGATCCGGCCCGCTCGATCACCGGACGCGCGAAGCCCGCCGCGCCCTTGATGGCGATGATCTTGCGGCGCGTCCTGGCGCGGCAGAAGTCCGTCACCCGGTTCATCGACGTGCCGTCACCCGCGTCGATGGCGGTGGCGTCGATGGCAATTCGGCCGCCGAGCTCGTGCGGGAACCGCTCGCTCAGCATCGTGTCGAGCTCGGCCCAGGTGTCATCGGCATCCCATGCTCCCCAGATCACCCGGTGGCCGAGGATCAGCATGCAGCCGGTCTCGGTCCAGCCGACATAGGTCAGCTCCAGGCGGTCGTGCTGCACGTCGCAGCCCACGGTCAGCGCAAGCACCTCGGCCGGCACGTTGTCCAGGCCGAAGGCTTCGGCGCGGGCCTGCATGTCGGCCTCGTCCAGGTCCTCGCCGTCGCTGCGCCAGCCCTGCCCGAGGATGGTGTTGACGAACGTCTGCAGAGTCGTCGGGTCATCCTTGGCGCTGAGGAACTCGGCCGCCAGCTTTGACCAGGATGCGTTCGCATGCAGCGAGACCAGGGCGTTCAGCCGGAAGCCCGCATGGCCCTGCACCTCGGGCCGCAGCGCCCGCCAGCGTCCTTCCGCGACCATCGCGGGCTTGTGGCGCTCCTCGATCTCGGCCGCGCAATGGGGGCAGCGCCAGCGGGCCGTCTCGGGCGCGTCATCGTCCCAGGTGATCGCGTCCCAGGTGATCTCCGCGAAGGTGCCGCAGCTGGGGCACGGGATCTCGAAGATGCGCTGGTCCGACTGCGCGTAGGCCCGCAGGACGTGGCTGGTATCCTCATGCACCGGGGTCGAGCCGAGAACGATCTTGCGATCGGGGAAGGACAGGGTGCGGCGCTCGGCCAGCAGGATGGGCGAGCCCTCGGCGGTGGCCTCCATGCCGTCCACCTCGTCCATGAACAGCAGGCGGACGTTGTGGCGGCGCAGGTTGCGCGGGGCTTTGGCGGCGACGACCTTGAGCGAGCCGCCGGGGAAGCGGCGCGACAGCAGCGTGTTGCGCCCGGCCTCGTCGCGTTCCTCTGACAGGACGGCGGCGACGGCAGGCGAGGCGGCGAAGATCGGCTCCACATCCGAAACCACGTAGTCCCGGCAATCGGCCTCGGCGGGCAGCAGGCAGAGAATCGGCGCGGGGTCATTCGCCACGAAGCTGGCAACGGCCGAGGTCAGCAGGGTGGTGAAGCCGACGCGCACCGGCTTGACCAGGGTGACGCGCTCGATCAGCGGATCCCCGATGGCATCGGCAATCTCGCGCTGGAAGGGCCAGAGGCGGACTTGTCCAGGCTGCGCCGACACGCCTTCGGGCAGGTGGACCTCGCGCTCGATCCATTCCGACAGCCGCAACCTGGGCGGCGGGCGCAGGGCGCGCAGGGCCTCGCGGCGGATGTCCTCAATCGTCGCCATCGGCAAGCGCCTCCAGTGTCGAACGCAGTTCTCGGTCGATCAGCGCGACGTCCGAGGCAGACAGGTGCGGTAGATCGGCCCTCAGACGCGATGGCAGGGCCATCAGACGGGCGCGAAGGCCCCGCAGGGTATCCGACCACCCGGCAAGCACGGAGGCCGCTGAAACAAGCTCTCCTCGCCTCTCCGCGTTTTTGAGTGATTGAGCGTCGGCCTGTTCCTTGGCGAGCCGGGCGCGTTCGCTGGTCAGGCTCTCGACGTGCTGCTCGCCGCCCCGGCCGCTTGCGGTGCCGCGAAGGTGCTGGACGTAGTTGCGGACGGTTTCTTCGAGGTTCCAGGCATCCCGGCCATGATGAACCGCGATGCCGCGCTGCTTGAGGTTCGTCAGCGCCGCCGGCGACAAGCCCAGCAGGTCGCAGAGCCCGGCGCCGTCGATGCGGTGCACCGGGCGGTCCCCCTCCAGCGGCAGTTCGGACACGATCCTCATTTTAACCCCTTGTAATTTATTGCAAAGGTCGAAGCGTCGGGCCTCGCTGACCCGTATAGCGCGGCCTCGGGAAGGACCCGCGAGGGTAGATGGCCAGTCCGTTCCGTCGCGCCGAACCGGGGAACAGCCAGTGGGGCGGTGTCGAACCGGCGCTCGACTTCCATGTCGATGCGCAGGGCGCGCAGCTGGCGCTGCATCTTCGCCAGTGTCGCGCTCGCCCGTGCCGTGAGCGGGTTCGGCTCCAGTGTCGAGTTGCCGGTGACGATAGAAATCAGTTCGTATTCCATGCGCTTGATCCGCTCGGCAATGGCCTTCGCGTCATCGTTGCTGGTCGTCTCGCGATAGATGCGGGTGGCCATCAGCGCACCGCCCGCGCCAACCGGCGCATCTCGTCGGCAATGTCGCTGCGCTCGACGAAGAACTGTTCGGGGTTCCGGTGCGACACCATCAGGCGAAGAACCCTGCCTGCCAGCACATGCAGCTGATCCGAAACCAGCACAGGCGTGTGCCGCACGCCCGAGGGCGGCACGCTATATTCCCTTCCTTTAGGAAGGGAGGGAGTTTCGCGCCCGAGATCGCGGGGAGATCGCGGGGAGATCGCGGGGAGATCGCACCCGGTTTTTTGAGATCGCGGGGAGATCGCGGGGAGTTTCGCACCCATCATTCCGCCTCCTGAAGAACGGTTGTCGGCTTCCGGTCGCGCGTGATCTGCACGTTGCGAATGGTGTTCTGAGCGAACAGGATTTCCATCGCCTCGCGGAAAGCGGCCTTGGTGATGCCTTCTGAATCGGGATGAGCGGCGAACACCGAAGGCGCATAGTTGGGGCCGCTGCGGCTGTTCACGTCGCGACCCTGTTGGCGCAGCAATCGCAGCAGCTCCATGAACTTGCGCGTGGCCTTGCTCCGGCGCGCGAGGCGGTCAAGGCCGCTCTCTGTCGGATCCACGGAGAACACGCCGTCGCGCCACGTCAGGCTGATCTCCTCGCCGGTCGGCCCGTAGTTCGCCTTCATGGTCTGCAGCACCCGCGCATCGGGGTTGGGTTCTTCGTCGCCCTGAATGACGCGATGAAGGTAGAGCCGCGACCGCACCGAATTGTGCCAGCCGGTGCTGCCCGACATGCCGGTGCCGCTCTGGATGCCGGAAAGGGACGGATGCGCCAGCAGCACCACCGCACAGCTGTGCCGGATCGCTATGCCGCGCAGGAGGCCGATGAACTGACGCGCTTGGGCTCGGTCGTTCTCGTTTCCTGGGAACAGGTCCGCCAGCGTGTCCAGCACCACCAGGGCGGGCCGCAGGTCGGTCAGGAAGGCATCCAGTTCCCGGAACAGGTCCGTGATCCTCTGGTGCCCGGTGCGCGCGTCCAGCGCGGTCAGCAGCGCGTCCTCGCCCGCGAGGCTGCGCAGTGACAGCTGGTCCAGGTCGAGGAAGTCCGCGCCGCCGGCCTGCAGGATGCCCGCGAGTCGGCGGTGCAGTTCCGCCTCATCATCCTCGGCCGAGACATACAGCGCGGTGCCGCCCGCGACCTGGCGGCCGATCCACGGCCTGCCCAGGGCGCAGGCGACGGCCAGCTGCAGCGCCAGCAGTGACTTGCCGGTGCCGCCGTCGCCCGACAGCAGCGTGACGGTGCCGGACGGAATCATGCCGGGAACCAGCCAGTCGCGGACGGGCACCTCGCGGCCGTCCAGTTCGGCCGCCGAGAAGAACCGGCTCTTGCGGGCGTTCCGATCCGTGCGTTTCGCCTTCTCGGCGGCGAAGTTCACCACGGTCGGGCCGCCGGCCATCTCTGCCCACGGCGTGGTGTCAGTGTCCTCGGGGCGGTCGCGCTTGTCATCGTCAGCCATGACGCGCCCCCGTGATATAGGCCACGAATGAACGGCGGGCGGGTTCGGGCATCGCCTCGTAGCTGGCCAGCGCCATGGCCTTGCGCTGCCGGTCAGAGGCGCTGGCAGCCCACCACCGGGCGTCCTGCATGTCATCGATCAGCGCCAGCGCCCGCCAGTCGGGCTCAATCGCGTCCAGCATGGTTTCGAGAAAAGAAACGCGATCCTGGGCGCTGCAATTCATCAGCGCGGACACAAGTGCGCTTGCAGCCGCCTGGCGCTTCAGGTTATGGTCGAACCAGCTCCAAAAGCTATTCTGATTTGTCCCGGTTGCGCCCGCCAGCGCACCGGGATTTTCTTTTGCGCCCCCCCTTGAGAGGTTCGCCACGTCCCGATTTTCGCCAGTGTTTTCAATGCGGCGATTTTCAGGGTTCGCCAGCATAGTCCCTTGAAAGGCTTGGCTTACGCCCTGCCCTCCGGGCCTACCACCCGCCTCAGGTCGGCCGATGCGCGAGGTAATGGCGCACCGCGCCGATCACGTGGCGGAAGCGGTCGCCACCCAGGTGCTTGCCGCCGTACCAGCGCGTGACCACGACCAGGTGGTCGTCCAGCCCCTCGCTTTCCAGCATCCGCAGGATGATCGCGCCGGCGCCGGATTCGCCGTCGTCGGCCTTGAGCCCCTCGCCGCCCAGCCGCGCGGCCCAGCTGTTGTGCGTGGCCTTGGCGAAGCGGCGGACGGATTTCAGTTCGGCCAGCCGCGCGTCGATCCCGGCGCGGTCCGCCACCGGCCCGCCCGAGACCGCATAGACCGAGCCCCGGTCCGAGATGATGCGGTCGAAGACGGCCAGCGGCGGGGCGGACATTCAGAACAGCCCCTCGATCCGGCCGTGCGAGTCGAGGCCGATGCGATTCGCGGCAGGCTCGCGCGGCAGGCCGGGCATGGTCATGATATCGCCGCAGATGGCGACCACGAAGCCTGCGCCCGCGGCCAGCCGCACCTCGCGCACGGGGATGGTGAAGCCGGTGGGTGCCCCGTGCAGGGTCGGGTCGGCCGAGAAGCTGTAGGGGGTCTTGGCCATGCAGACCGGCAGATGGCCGTAATCCGCCTGCCACGCGTCCAGCCGGGCCCGCACGGCCGGGGGCGCCTCGACCCGCGCCGCGCCATAGATGCGGGTGCAGATCGTCTCGATCTTCTCCCACAGCGGCATCTCGTCGGGATACAGCGGGCGGAAGTCCGAGGGTTGGGCCGACAGCCGCAGGACCTCGCGGGCGAGATCCTCGGCCCCTGCCCCGCCCTTGGCCCAATGGCGGCACAGGATGGCACGCACGCCCTCGGCTTCGGCAGCATCCTGGACGGCGGCGATCTCGGCGGCGGTGTCGGTGGCGAAGTGGTTGATCGCCACGACGACCGGCAGGCCATAGCCCTGCAGGTTGCGGATGTGGCGGGTCAGGTTCGCCGCACCCGCGCGAACGGCCGTGACGTTCTCGGATCCCAGGTCGGCGCGCGCAACGCCTCCGTTCATCTTCAGCGCGCGGACGGTCGCGACCAGCACGACGGCGGCAGGCGACAGGCCCGCCTTGCGGCACTTGATCCCCAGAAACTTTTCAGCCCCCAGATCCGCGCCGAAGCCGGCTTCCGTCACGACGAAGTCCGACAGCCGCAGCGCCGTGCGGGTGGCGAGGACCGAGTTGCAGCCATGCGCGATATTGGCAAAGGGGCCGCCGTGAACCAGCGCGGGGTTGTTTTCCAGCGTCTGTACCAGGTTCGGTTGCAGGGCGTCGCGCAGCAGCACTGTCATGGCGCCGTCGGCCTGAAGGTCGCGCGCCGTCACGGGCTGTCCGGCGCGGGTCTGGGCCACGATGATGCGCCCCAACCGGTCCTGCAGGTCCGCAAGGTCGTCCGCCAGGCAGAGGATCGCCATCACTTCCGAAGCCACGGTGATGTCGAAGCCCGATTCGCGCGGCACGCCGTTGGCCGTCCCGCCCAGGCCCAGCACCAGGTCGCGCAGGGCGCGGTCGTTCATGTCCATCACGCGCCGCCAGGTGATCCGGCGCGGATCGATGTCCAGCGCGTTGCCCCAGTGGACGTGGTTGTCGATCATCGCCGCCAGAAGGTTGTGGGCGCTGGTGATCGCATGGAAGTCGCCCGTGAAATGGAGGTTCATGTCCTCCATCGGGATCACCTGGGCGTGGCCGCCGCCCGCAGCCCCGCCCTTCATGCCGAAGTTCGGGCCCAGAGAGGCCTCGCGGATGCAGACGGTTGCGCGCTGGCCAATGCGGTTCAGCGCGTCCCCCAGGCCAACGGTGGTCGTGGTCTTGCCCTCGCCGGCAGGCGTCGGGTTGATCGCGGTGACAAGGACCAGCTTCCCCTCGGGCCGGTGCCGGAGGCCGTCGATGAAATCGCGCGAGATCTTGGCCTTGTCATGGCCGTAGGGAAGGATCTCCTCGGACCCGATCCCCAGCCGTTCGGCGATCCGGGCGATGGGCAGTTTCGTCGCCGCGCGGGCGATCTCGATGTCGGTCTTCATTGGCGTCCCCTGTTCCGCGCCCGACCCTAGCCTGCGTCGCGCGCCCGCAAAAGGCATCGCCGCCCGGACAAGCCGGGCGGCGATCGGTCACGTCCCTCGTGTTATCCTGTGTGACCTTGTCTCAGCTGCAGCCCGAGGTGCCGCCGCAGGTGTTGCACTTCATGCAGGTGCCGTTGCGGACCAGCGTGTAGTTGCCGCATTCGCCGCAGGGGTCGCCCTCGTAGCCCTGCATCTTCGCCTTGGCGCGCGGGTCCAGCGTGACCGTGGCGACGCCCACCTCGAAGCTCGCCTGCGTCTCGGCCAGGCTGGAGGACACGGCGACCGTCGAGACCCCGCCCTGCAGCACCATCAGGTCGCGCGGCAGGCGCTTGCGCAGGTAGCCGGTCGAACTGATCTGGCGCAGCAGTTCCACCGACTTCGAGGCATTGCCCTCGCCCGAAGTCTCGGGCCGGCCCTCGTTCTCGCCGCCACCCAGCGTGTCGAAGCTCGCGCCGTTCGGCTTCACATGGGCAAGGTCCGTGCGGTCCAGATAGGACACGGCCAGTTCCCGGAAAATGTAGTCCAGGATCGAGGTCGCGTTCTTGATCGAGTCGTTGCCCTGCACCATCCCCGCGGGTTCGAAGCGGGTGAAGGTGAAGGCGTCCACGAACTCCTCCAGCGGCACGCCATATTGCAGGCCCACGGACACGGCGATGGCGAAGTTGTTCATCATCGCCCGGAAGCCCGCGCCTTCCTTGTGCATGTCGATGAAGATCTCGCCCAGCTTGCCGTCGTCGTATTCGCCGGTGCGCAGGTAGACCTTGTGGCCACCGATGATCGCCTTCTGCGTATAACCCTTGCGGCGGGCCGGCAGCTTCTGGCGGTTCGAGCGGGCGGCTTCCTTGACGATGATCCGCTCGACGATCTTCTCGGCGATGACAGCGGCCTTTTCCTGCGGGCTGCCGGATTCCAGCACCTCGGCAGCCTCGTCGTCATCCTCGACCAGGGCTGCGGCCAGCGGCTGCGACAGCTTGGACCCGTCGCGGTAAAGGGCGTTGGCCTTGATACCCAGCGACCAGGACAGCTCATAGGCCGCCAGCGCATCCTCGATCGTCGCCGTGTTCGGCATGTTGATCGTCTTCGAAATGGCGCCCGAGATGAAGCTCTGCGCCGCCGCCATCATGCGGATGTGGCTTTCGACCGACAGGTAGCGCGTGCCCTTCTTGCCGCAGGCATTGGCACAGTCGAAGACGGCGTAATGCTCGGGCTTGAGGTGCGGCGCGCCTTCCAGCGTCATTGTCCCGCAGACATGGTCGTTCGCGGCCTCGATCTGCGCGCGGGTGAAGCCCAGGTGCCGCAGCAGGTCGAAGCTGGGGTCTGCCAGCTTCTCGGCCGGGATGCCCAGGGTGCGCTTGCAGAAATCCTCGCCCAGCGTCCACTGGTTGAAGACGAAGCGGATGTCGAAGGCCGAGGCCAGCGCCGCGTCCACCTTTTCCAGTTCGCGCGGGCCGAAGCCGTGGCCGACCAGCGCGGGATGGTTGATGCCGGGGCAGTTGCCAAGCGAGGCGTGGCCCACGGCATAGGCCACGATTTCCTCGATCTGGGCCGAGGAATAGCCCAGCACCTCCAGCGCGGCCGGAACCGACTGGTTGATGATCTTGAAGTAGCCGCCGCCGGCGAGCTTCTTGAACTTGACCAGCGCGAAGTCGGGCTCGATCCCGGTGGTGTCGCAGTCCATGACCAGGCCGATGGTGCCCGTGGGCGCGATCACGGTGGTCTGGGCGTTGCGGAAGCCGTTCTCCTCGCCCAGCGCCAGCGCCTTGTCCCAGGCGCGCTGCGCCATGGTGGCCAACACCGGATCGGGGCAGTTGTCCACGTCCAGTTCGACCGGGTTGACGTTCACGGCCTCGTATTCGCCGGTGCCGTGGGCCGCGGCGCGGTGGTTGCGGATCACCCGCAGCATGGCGTCGGCGTTGCGGGCATAACCCGGGAAAGGCCCGAGTTCGCCCGCCATCTCGGCCGAAGTCGCATAGGAGACCCCGGTCATCAGCGCGGTCAGCGCGCCGCAGAGCGCCCGGCCCTCGTCGCTGTCATAGCTGAGGCCGAGGTTCATCAGCAGGCCGCCGATGTTGGCGTAACCGAGGCCCAGCGTGCGGAAGTCATAGGACCGCTGCGCAATCTCCTTCGACGGGAATTGCGCCATCAGCACGCTGATCTCCAACGTGACGGTCCAGAGCCGGGTGGCATGGACATAACCCTCGGCGTCGAACTGGCCGGCCTTGAGGAAGGTCAGCAGGTTCATGGACGCAAGGTTGCAGGCCGTGTCGTCCAGGAACATGTATTCCGAGCAGGGGTTCGAGCCCCGGATCGGCCCGTCGGCCGGGCAGGTGTGCCAGGCGTTCACCGTGTCGTGGAACTGGATGCCGGGGTCGGCGCAGGCCCATGCGGCGTGCCCGATCTGGTCCCACAATTCGCGCGCCTTGACGGTCTTGGCGGTCTTGCCGTCGGTGCGGCGGATCAGCGTCCAGTCGGCGTCGTCCTTCACGGCCTTCAGGAAGGCGTCGGTGACGCGGACCGAGTTGTTCGAGTTCTGGCCCGAGACCGAGGCATAGGCCTCGGAGTCCCAGTCAGTGTCATAGGTCGGAAACTCGATCGAGTCGAAGCCCTGGCGCGCGTATTGCAGCACGCGGTTGATGTAGGTTTCCGGGATCATCGCCTTCTTGGCGGACCGGATCGCGCCTTTCAGCGCCTCGTTCTTCGCCGGGTCGGTCGCGTCCTCGGCGCTGCCGTCCAAATGGCGGATCGCGGCGAAGATCTCGTTCAGCTTCGCCTCGTGCATCTTCGAGCCGGCCACGAGGCTCGCGACCTTCTGCTCCTCGATGACCTTCCAGTTGATAAAGGACTCGATGTCGGGGTGATCCATGTCGCAAATCACCATCTTGGCCGCACGGCGCGTGGTGCCGCCCGACTTGATCGCGCCCGCCGCGCGGTCGCCGATCTTCAGGAAGCCCATCAGGCCCGAGGACTTGCCGCCGCCCGAGAGCTTCTCGCCCTCGCCGCGCAGCGACGAGAAGTTGGTGCCAGTGCCCGAGCCATACTTGAACAGCCGCGCCTCGCGGACCCACAGGTCCATGATGCCGCCTTCGTTCACCAGGTCGTCGGCGACGGACTGGATGAAGCAGGCGTGGGGCTGGGGATGCTCATAGGCCGAGTTCGACTTGACCAGTTCGCCGGTCTGGAAATCGACGTAGAAGTGGCCTTGGCTCGGCCCGTCGATGCCATAGGCCCAGTGCAGGCCGGTGTTGAACCACTGCGGCGAGTTCGGCGCGCCCATCTGGCGGGCCAGCATGAAGCGCATCTCGTCGTAATAGGCGCGGGCGTCGGATTCGGTCGTGAAGTAGCCGCCCTTCCAGCCCCAGTAGGCCCAGGCGCCGGCCAGGCGGTCGAAGACCTGCCGCGCCGAGGTCTCGCCGACAAAGCGCTTGTCCTCGGGCAGCTTCGCCAGCGCGGCCTCGTCGGGGACCGAGCGCCACAGGAACTCGGGCACACCCTTTTCCTTCACGCGCTTCAGCGCGGCAGGGACACCCGCCTTGCGGAAGTATTTCTGCGCGATGACGTCGGATGCGACCTGGCTCCAGCCCTCGGGCACCTCGACGGACTCGTTGCGGAAGACGACCGTGCCGTCCGGGTTGCGGATTTCCGAGGCCGTGGTGGTGAACGCAACGGCGCCATAGGCCCCGCTGTCTTCCGTCGTGAAACGCCGTTCGATCTTCATGATCCGCCCTCTCTGTCCTGACTGCACCGCGCTGCCTGTTCCGGGCTGAGGCCACTAGATATTGCGGTTGCCGGTCCAGAACTATCTATAGGGGCTAAAGTTGCGCCTCGCGCAAGCGGGCTGTTCGGCACGATAATCCACAGGCGAAAGGGCTGACGGCGCTAAGAAAATCGCGTCGCGAGGGCCTTCCATCCGCCCTTCCCGGCATCTATCCGAGGCCTCTCAGGCGACATATGCACAGCCTTATCCACAGAATTCTGCAGTTGACAGGACTGGCCGCCCATGCACCCCGCGAAGGAGCCCTGTCCGACTCGTGCAGCCGCCGGTTGTTCGTCCGGCGGGCGGATCCTGAACAGAATCGCTCGACCCGAGCAGGTTGGCGGGTTCACCGATCGACCCCTGAGCGTCTTCACGGATGCAGAATGGTGCCCACGTCGGTGACGATCATGTCGAGCGGCTGGTCGAAGGGCTCGGCCGGGATGGCGGGAAGGCGCTGGACCTCCCAGGCGAGGCCGATGGCCGCGACCGGGCCGGACTTCCGCAGCAGTTCCAGCGTCCTGTCGTAATAGCCGCCGCCATAGCCAAGCCGGTTCAGCCCCCCGTCGAAGGCCACCAGCGGCACGATCAGCACCTCCGGCCTGACCTCGGGCAGCGAATCAGGCGGCTGGCTGGTGCCCAGCGGGCCGGGCTCCAAGGCTTCGCCCTGCCATAAACGGAAGACCAGCGGCACGGCTCGGCCCGGCACCACCGGCAGGCACAGGGCGCCGCCATGGGCGCGCATGGCGGGCAGTGGATCGGGCTCGTCCCGCATCGGCCAGTAGCCTGCAAGGACGCGACCGGCATGGGGTGCCAGCGCCTTGCGCAGGTGGCGGTCCAGCGCCTCCTGGTCGCCCCCCTGCCCGCGCGCGGCCAGCGCCTGCGCCCGCAGCCCGGCCTTTGCGGCGCTCAGATCAGAAGCCATGTCGCGAGTCCCAGAAAGGCGAGAAAGCCCATCACGTCGGTCAGCGTCGTGACGAAAGTGCCGGAAGCCAGCGCCGGGTCGAGGCCGAAGCGTTCCAGCGTGAGGGGAACCAGCACGCCCCCCAGTGCGGCCACGATCTGGTTCACGATCATGGCCATGGCCAGCACAGCCCCGAGGCGCGCATCCCCGAAGACAAGCATCCCCACCAGCCCCAGGATCAGGGCCAGCCCGAGGCCGTTCAGAACGCCCGCAACCAGTTCGCGCCGGATCACGCGGGGCGCGGTCGAGCGGTTCAGGTCGCGCGTGGCCAGCGCACGGACTGCCACGGCCAGCGACTGCGTGCCCGCGATCCCGCCGGTCGAGGCCACGATCGGCATCAGCGCCGCCAGGACCACCAAAGTGGCGATGGTGTCCTCGAACTGCGCGATCACCAGGGCCGACAGCGAGGCCGTGAACAGGTTGGTCACCAGCCAGGGCAGGCGCTGGCGGGCAGTCGCCAGGGCGCTGTCGGAGACATGGCTGTCAGTGTTGACGCCCGACAGGCGCAGCATGTCCTCTTCATGCTCTTCGTCCAGGACGGTCATGGCGTCGTCGATGGTGATGACGCCCACCAGCCGGTCGTGATCGTCCACCACGGGCGCCGAGATGATGTGATACTTGTTGAAGGCATAGGCGACGTCGCCCTCGTCCTGACGGGCCGAGATGGTGCGGAAGCTGTCCTCGGTGATGTCGCGCAGGCGGGTTCCGCGCTGCGAGGACAGCAGCCGGCCCAGCGTCACGTAACCCACCGGATGACGCCGCGGATCGACCAGGATCATGTGGTAGAACTGGTCGGGCAGCCAGTCCTCGGACCGCAGGTAGTCGATGGCCTCGCCCACGGTCCAGTGCTCGGGGGCGGCGACCACTTCGGACTGCATCAGGCGGCCGGCGGAATGTTCGGGCCAGTTCAGCGACTGCTCGACGGCGGCGCGGTCGGACTGGTCCAGCGCCGACAGGATCGTCTCGCGCCCGGGGCCCTCCATGTCCTCGACCAGGTCCACGACGTCGTCGCTGTCCATCTCGCGCACGGCGTCGGCCAGCACCTCGGCAGGAAGCTGCTCGATCACCTCCTCGCGGATGGATTCATCGATTTCCGAGATGATCTCGGCGTCGAACTCCCCGGAATAAAGCCGCACGAGGCGCTGGCGGCGCTGGGGGGTCAACTGCTCGATCAGGTCGGCGATGTCGGCGCCGTGCAGGGGGTCCAGCAGCGCGTGCAGGCGCGCGCCGTCGTCCTCGTCGATGGCCTCGGCAATCTCCGCCACGAGGGTCCGGCTGGGGACGAAGTCGTCGTCGCCCGCTTCGGGTTCGGGGCGGATTTCGGTCATGGGACACCTGCCTTTGGCTTGCGCGCCGCGACCATAGGCCCCGCGCGCCGAGGCGGCAACCGGGCCGGGAAGCCTCAGCCCGCCAGCAGCGCCAGGGCCTGGGCGTGAAGCTCGGGCGTGGCGGCGGCGATCACGCGCCCGCCCGCATGGGCCGGGCCGCCGGCCCAGTCGGTGACGATGCCGCCCGCGGCCTCGACCACGGCAATGGGCGCCACGACGTCATAGGGCTGCAGGCCCGCCTCGATCACCAGGTCCACCTGCCCCAGCGCCAGCAGCGCATAGGCATAGCAGTCGAAGCCATAGCGCGTGAGGCGCACCGCATCCGCCACGCGGCGGAAGGCAGCGGTGTCGTCGGCGCCGCCGACCTCGGGGTAGGTCGTCATCAGCGTGGCCTGCGCCAGCGCGACGCCCCGGCGCACGGAGAGTTCGCGGTTTCCCTGCGGGGCCGTCACGCCGGCGACTCCGGGGCCGCCCTCGAACCGTTCGCCGGTCCAGGGCTGGTCGATCAAGCCGTAAACCGCCCCTTGCGCGTCCGTCACCCCGATCAGCACGCCCCAGGTCGGCGCCCCGCACAGATAGGCGCGGGTGCCGTCGATGGGGTCCAGCACCCAGGTCAGGCCGGTGGTGCCGGGCGTGGGCCCGTATTCCTCGCCGAGAATGGCGTCATGGGGTCGCCGCTCGGCCAGGATCGTGCGCATGGCGCGTTCGCAAGCGCGGTCGGCCTCGGTTACAGGATCGAAGCCGGTCGCTGCCTTGTTGTCGGGCGCAAGCAGGGGGCTGCGGAAATGCCTCAGCGTCTCGATCCGCGCAGCATCGGCCAGGGCGGCGGCGGTTTCCCGGATAGCGGCAAGATCCGCATCCGCGATCCGTGCAGGGGAAAGGGTCGGCATCGGCACACTCGGCTTGGGCCGCATCGGTGCGGCGTCAAGCCAGCCTTAGCCGGGCGCGCGCGCCAAGGCCAGCGCGCGCGCCCGTTGCCGTCAGGCGGCTTCGGAAAGGACCCGGGCCAGTTCGAAGATCTGGCGGCGCTGCGGCTCGGGCATCGCGTAATAGGCGCGCACCAGTTGCAGTGCCTCCTTGTCGCCCAGCAGATCCACCTCGGCGTCATGCGCTTGGTCGCCCAGACCTTCGAAGAAGAACGAAACAGGGACGTCCAGTGCGGCGGCGATGTCCCACAGCCGCGAAGCAGAAACGCGGTTCATCCCCGTTTCATACTTCTGGATCTGCTGGAACTTGATGCCGACAGCATCGGCCAGCTGCTGCTGAGTCATTCCGACAGTCCAGCGCCGGTGCCGAATCCTCTGTCCGACGTGTACATCGACAACATGCTTCATCGTTAACCTCACACAATCTATCCTTGCACTAGCGCAGGCAAACGCAATCAGCGAGGATTATCAGCAGGAAAATGGCCGATTATGTCCAAAAAGATAGGTCCGGAGCGGGCGTTTAACCCTAATTGTCGCGGGGACCCGCAAGAGGTGGAAAGCATGAGCCGAATCATCGAGATCGCCGAGTCGGGGGCACTGCCCCGGATGGGTCGAAAGGGGCTACGCGACCCCGGTCCCGGAGAGGTGGCCGTGCGCCTTCACGCCGCGGCGCTGAACTTCGCCGACCTGCTGATGGCCGAGGGACGCTATCAGGACACGCCCCCCACGCCCTTCGTCGCGGGGCTTGAAGGTGCGGGCGAGATCATCGCCGCGGGGTCGGACGTGGACCTGCCCGTGGGCGCCCGGGTCGCGGTCGCGGCGCAGGGAACGCTGGCCGATCACGGGGTCTTTTCGGCCAAGGACTGCATTCCGATTCCCGACAGCATGTCCTGGCGCGACGCGGCCGGCTTCCAGGTCGCCTATGGCACCAGCCACCTGGCGCTGACCGGCCCTGCCCGGCTGCGGGCGGGCGAAACCCTGGCGGTGCTGGGCGCAGGCGGCGGCGTGGGCCTGACGGCGGTCGAGATCGGCGCCGTTCTGGGCGCGCGCGTGATCGCGGTCGCCCGGGGTGCGGACAAGCTGGCTGCCGCGCGCGAGGCCGGCGCCGCCGAGACGATCGACAGCGCCGAATGCGAGGACCTGCGCGCCGCGCTGCGCGCCCTGGGCGGCGTGGACGTGGTCTATGACGCGGTCGGCGACGCGCCGGGGCTGGCGGCTTTCGGGGCGCTTCGGACAGGCGGGCGGCACCTGGTGATCGGCTTTGCGGGCGGGCGCCCCCCGGCGCTGCCGCTGAACCATGCGCTGGTCAAGAACATCTCGATCCTCGGCTTCTACTGGGGCGGCTACCGCAAGCTGGACCGGGCGGCGATGCAGGACAGCCTGCGGGCGCTGTTCGCGCTGCACGCGGCGGGCCGGCTTCGGCCCACCGCCGGCGCGGTCCTGCCGCTGGAACAGGCGCCCGAGGGGTATGAACTGCTGCGCAGCCGCAAGGCCGTGGGAAAGGTGATCCTGACCATGACCCCCGAGGCCGCCGCCGGATAAGGCGGGCCCCGTTCAAGAACATGTCAAGGTCTTGGAAATTCGGTCCGAAAGCCCTGCCGGCGGTTGATAAAAAGGGGCAGAGTTCCGATATTCCCCACACGAGGACCGGCCCCTGCCGGACCGTCCAAGAGGGAACACTGATGGTCGACTACAACACGATCCGCCGCCCGGCCACGACGGCCAACCGTGCTGCGGTCTATGACGAGGGCCTGCGGGCCTACATGAACAAGGTCTACGGCCTGATGACCGTGGGCATGCTGGTCACGGCCGTCGTGGCCTGGAGCTTTGCGCAGATGGCCGGTGGCCCGGGCGCCTGGACCGAGTTCGGGCGCGTGATCTACACGACGCCGGTGCGCTGGGTCATCATGCTGCTGCCGCTGGTGATGGTCTTCGCCTTCGGCGCGGCGCTGAACCGGCTGTCGACCCAGGGCGCGACCCTGCTGTTTTACGCCTTCGCCGCGGCGATGGGCGCCTCCGTCAGCTCGATCTTCCTGCGCTACACCGGCAGCTCGATCGCCATGACCTTCGTGGCAACCGCCGCGGGCTTCGCGGGCCTGTCGCTTTACGGCTACACGACCAAGCGCGACCTGAGCGCGATGGGCCGCTTCCTGATGATCGGCCTGATCGGCCTGATCGTGGCGATGCTGGTCAACCTGTTCGTGGGCTCCAGCGCGGTGAACTTCGCCATCTCGGTGATCGGCGTGCTGATCTTCGCCGGCCTGACTGCCTATGACACCCAGAACATCAAGAACACCTACCTGGAGTTGGCGAACTCGGACGCCGACTTCCTGGGCAAGTCGGCGATCATGGGTGCGCTGACGCTGTACCTGGATTTCCTGAACCTGTTCACCTTCCTGCTGAGCTTCATGGGCCAGCAGGAGTGATCCCTGCCTGATCGACGGAAAAGGGCCGGCCCAGCGCCGGCCCTTTTTCATGGGAGGGACGCCAGCCCGGCCTCAGAAGACCGTCTCGAAACGCTCGGGGATGCGGTGAAGCTCCTTGCGAAGCCAGCCCTTGCGCTTCCAGAAGCCCTGCTCGTCCTGGCTTGCCGAGGACAGCCATTTCGCCCGATCCTTCCTGAAGCGGATCCTCTTCATCGGCTCGGACGCCTTGATCGCATAACGCTCGAACTCGTTGGTGCGCTGCCAGCTCGGTCCCCCCAGGCCCTCGATGACCTTGCCGGTTCCGGGGTCCGTGACCATCGCCCTGCGGTTGGCCGAGCGTTCCTGGTAGACCCCCCTGTCGAACAGCCGCAGGTGAAACAGAACGAGATCCTCCGAAAGGAAGACCTCGGACTTGTCCGAGTAATGCCCGCCCTTGCTCCAGTTGATCGGCTCGGACGTGATGCAAGGCTTGGAATAAGGCGCGCTCGAGCAGACGAAGCTGCGCTGCGACAGGATCGGCCGCGATAGGTCGATGGGCGGCAGGTCCAGTTCCGCGGGTTCGACCACGTCGACACCGTAGGGAGAGATCACCGCCTCGGTCCTGTTCAGGACATGCTCGACCGGGTCGCTTCCGTTCTTCGGGTCCAGCGCGATGATCTCGTCCACGTCCGTGTAGATCACCCGCTCGAACATGAAGGTCAGGCTGGAGGCCAGCCTAGACAGCATCCGCCAGCGGTCCGCCTCGAGATCCACATGCACCGGAGGGCGCGCGATGCGGATCGTGTTGCAGCCCCTCGCCATCTCCTCGTAGTGGTCGTGGTTGGCGTGGGTCAGGACATAAAGGTTGCTGCGCGGAAGGAAGCGCTCCCAGTAGGCCAGCCAGATTTTCAGGTAGATGTCATCGTCATAGACCATCGTCAGAATGGCGATCGGCTTCATGACGCACTCGCGGTCGGAAGCTCGGCAGCGAACGGGCTGTAGTCCTGGGAAAAGGTCACATTCGGGAAGGCCTGCTTCAGGGACGCTTCGTAGATCGACCGGTTTTTGAAGTAGGAATTGGCGTAAAGATGCACCCGCCGCCCCATCATCGCGGCGGCGATCGAGACATGCAGACGGTTCGTGTGGATCGTCTCGAAACGGGCGATGGCCTCCAGGAAGGCCGCCATCGGAGTGCTTTCTGTCCCCTCGGCTGAGATGTCCCGGTTGTCCGGAGGGAGCGCCATTCCTTCGACCTTCTCGACGTCGCGCCGGAAGAAGAAGCCGGTGCCGGAACCTTCTCCCTGACACGCGATCCGCCCGAGGCTCAGCGCCATGTCGTGGCAGAACACGGACCTGGGCGCGAATTCGATGGAACCACTTTCGTCGCGGCGGAACAGGATGTCGGACTTGCGGAAACCCAGCTTGCGGCGCGGGACCGCGAAGGTATGGGGCAGCACCAGGATCCGCTCGGACCGCTCGACCAGGGCGGGAATGCGGCGGTGCATGTGGTACTTGTTCAGGAAGGCCCCGCCCCCGCTGTAGACCATCCGCACCTTCGCGCCGGAACACGCCTGCCGCAGTTCCTCGACCGACAACGACACGGCGCTTGCCACGGGAATGCTGACATGGCGGAAGCCGTTCTGCCGGAAGAACCGCTCGGTCGCATAGCGGATCAGCCCGTCGCCCCAGTTTCCCCTATTGACGACGAAGACGAAGGTTTCGTCCTCGGCGAAGTTCCGCAGTGTTTCTTCCAGCCTGATGAACTCGATGGCCCCGGCAAGACCGGAGGGCTGAAAGCGCTCGGCATCCGTCACCCGGTTCCTCCGCGGTTCGGTGACAGCCACCAAGGCAGGGCCGTCCCTGTCGCACCTCGGATGACGCTAGCACCTTGACAGGCTTTTTCAACCTTGCAGCGGCGGCGTGCTGGCGACCCCGGGAGGGCTCGAACCCCCAACCTTGGACTTAGAAGGTCCCTGCTCTATCCAGTTGAGCTACGGGGCCGCGCAGCCCCGTGATTGCGGCAAAGCGGGCAGCGACGCAAGGCGGAAGCTAGAGCGGTCGGCTCATGAAGACGCTGTTCGGGTCGGGGCCATAGCCCTCGAAGGGGCCGCATTCCGCGAGACCCGCCCCGGCATAAAGCGCGCGGGCGGCGCGGAAGCTGTCCTGCGCCCCTGTTTCCAGCGACAGGCGCGTCATGCCGCTGTCGCGCGCCTGTGCCACCAGGGCTTCAAGCATCAGGCGCGACAGGCCCTGCCCCCGGCGTTCGGCCAGGACATGCATCGACTTGATCTCGCCGTGATCCGCGGACAGCCGCTTCAGGGCGCCCATGCCGACCGGCTCGCCCGCCTCGCGCATCACAAGGAAAGTGATGCAGGGCGAGACGAGATCCTCGCGCGGCAGCATGTGGATCGACTCGGGCGGCGTATCGGCATGCATCGCCTGCACATGCCGCGCAAACAGCAGGTCGAGGTCCGGCGACAGCGGGCTTTCGGCCGCGATCGCGACCGTCCCTTGGTCCCTCAATGCGTCCACGGCAGGCGGCGGTCGGTGGCGAAGTTCTCGCCATAGCCGCGCGGACGGATGTTGGGCGCGCGGGGCTTCGGCTCGGTCACGATGTAGTCCAGCCCCTTGGCCTTCGCATAGGCCTCGGCCTCGGCGCGGGTGTCGAAGCGCAGGCGCACCTGGGCCTGGGTGTCATCCGAGGTGGTCCATCCCATCAACGGGTCGAGCGACGGATGGTCCTCGCGGGCGAACTCGAGCACCCAGCCCTTGCTGCGGGCGACGCCGGACTGCATGGCATTGCGGGACGGCTGGTAGATGCGGACGCGCATGGGTTCCCCTTCGGCGGCTTGACGCGGGCTGGCCTCTTTTGGCGCAGGTCGCGGCCGCGATCAAGCCGCCCAAGGGGAACGGCGCGGTGGTCCGGGGCGTTGACCCGACGCAAGGACAGACAGGAGAATCCTCGATGACCCGTTCCCGCGCAGAAACCCGCGCCCTGCCTCATCCTCAAGCCCTTGGCGTGCTGATGCTGGGCGCGGCACTGGCCCTGATTCCCTTTGCAGGCCATGCGCAGACGGCGCAGCCCGCCGATGCCGCAGCCGGGCAGGCCGCGCCGATCGAGAACGCCTCGCCCGCCGCGACCACCACCGGGCAATCCGCCGGAGGGGCGACGACAACCGACACCGGTGGAAACGACACCTCGGGCCAGGCAGGGGGCGCCTCCGGCCAGGCGGCTTCGGGATCGGCGGCTCAGGGAGCAGCGGGCTACGGCACGGGCCAGCTTCGGCAGGCAGGCGGGGTCCTGCGCAACGCCGAGGGCGGCGACATGGGCACCGTCCTTGTCACGGAAACCGAGTCGGGCGTGATGCATTTCGTCCTCGACATGGCCGAAGGCGCCTTGCCTGCGGGTGCCCAGCGCGCGATTCACATTCACGAGAACGGCGTCTGCGAAGGGCCGACCTTCGAAAGCGCCGGCGGCCATCTTCCGGGCGACAAGGAACATGGCGTGCATTCGGCGAATGGCCCGCATCCCGGCGACCTGCCCAACATCACCATGGGCGCCGCGGGCGCGCTGCATACCGAGTATTTCCTGCCGGGCGTGCTGATGGACCAGATCATGGACGACAACGGCTCGGCCGTGATCATCCATGCCGAGGTGGACGACTACACCTCCCCGCCTTCGGGGAATGCGGGCGACCGCATCGCCTGCGCGGTGCTTGAACTGGAAAACTGACGCCTGCACCGGGACCACGCGGGGGCCGCCTTCCGGGGCGGCCCTCTGCCTTGAAGCGGACAGGCCCTCGCCCCATGTTCCGTGATCGCCCCTACCCCCAGGATCGTCATGGCCCACAACAACACGAACGCCCCGATGCCCATGCTGCTGCAGCCCCAGCGCCGGGCGAAGCTGGAAGGCGGCAAGCGCTTCGTAATGCAAAGCGAGTTTTCCCCCGCGGGCGACCAGCCCACTGCCATTGCCGAACTGGCCCAGGGCGTGCTGAACGGCGAACGGGACCAGGTGCTGCTGGGCGCGACGGGCACCGGCAAGACCTACACCATGGCCAAGGTGATCGAGGAAACGCAGCGCCCGGCGATCATCCTCGCCCCGAACAAGACGCTGGCCGCGCAGCTTTACGGCGAGTTCAAGGGCTTCTTTCCCGACAACGCGGTGGAATATTTCGTCAGCTACTACGACTACTACCAGCCCGAGGCCTACGTCCCCCGCAGCGACACCTATATCGAGAAGGAATCGCAGATCAACGAGGCCATCGACCGGATGCGCCACTCGGCGACCCGGGCGCTCTTGGAACGCGACGACGTCATTATCGTGGCCTCGGTCAGCTGCATCTACGGCATCGGCTCGGTCGAGACCTACTCGGCCATGACGCAGGACATGATCGTGGGCCAGTCCTACGACCAGCGCGGCTTCATCAATGAACTGGTGGCGCAGCAATACAAGCGGCTGGACACGGCCTTCCAGCGCGGTGCCTTCCGGGTGCGCGGCGACGTGGTCGAGGTCTGGCCCGCCCACCTTGAGGACCGCGCCTGGCGCTTTTCTTTCTTCGGGAACGAGCTTGAGGCCATCGTCGAGTTCGACCCCCTGACCGGCGCGCGCGAGGGCGATTACAAGCAGATCCGCATCTACGCCAACAGCCACTACGTCACCCCGCGCCCGACGTTGCAGCAGGCAACCAAGGGGATACGACAGGAACTTGACGCACGGCTGAAACAACTGAACGACGAGGGCAAGCTGCTGGAAGCCCAGCGACTTGAGCAACGCACGAACTTCGACCTCGAGATGCTCGAGGCGACCGGCGTCTGCAACGGCATCGAGAACTACTCGCGCTACCTGACCGGCCGCGCGCCGGGCGAGCCGCCGCCGACCCTGTTCGAGTTCATCCCCGACAATGCCATCGTCTTCGCCGACGAAAGCCATGTCAGCGTGCCGCAGATCGGCGGGATGTATCGCGGCGACTTCCGGCGCAAGTTCACGCTGGCCGAGTTCGGCTTCCGCCTGCCCTCCTGCATGGACAACCGTCCGCTGAAGTTTGAGGAATGGGACGCGATGCGCCCACAGTCGGTCTTCGTCTCGGCCACGCCGGGCCAGTGGGAACTGGACCAGTCCGGCGGCGTCTTCACCGAGCAGGTGATCCGCCCGACCGGTCTTCTGGACCCGGTGATCGAGATCCGGCCTGTCGAAACACAGGTGGATGACCTGCTGGACGAGGTGCGCCATGTCTCGAAACAGGGCTATCGCACGCTGGTCACCACCCTGACCAAGCGCATGGCCGAGGACCTGACCGAATACCTGCACGAACAGGGCATCCGCGTCCGCTACATGCATTCCGACATCGACACGATCGAGCGGATCGAGATCCTGCGCGACCTACGGCTGGGCGCTTATGATGTTCTGGTGGGCATCAACTTGCTTCGCGAAGGGCTTGATATTCCTGAATGCGGCCTTGTCGCGATCCTCGACGCGGACAAGGAGGGCTTCCTGCGGTCCGAGACCTCGCTGATCCAGACGATCGGCCGCGCGGCCCGGAACGTCGATGGCCGCGTCATCATGTATGCCGACCGCATCACCGGCAGCATGGAACGCGCCATGCGCGAAACGGAACGCCGCCGTGCCAAGCAGCAGGCCTATAACGAGGCGCATGGCATCACCCCCCAGACCGTCCGCAAGAACGTGGACGACGTGCTGGCTGGGCTGTGGCAGGGCGACACCGACCAGTCGCGGATCACGACCAAGGTGGACAAGCCCTTGGTCGGATCGAACCTGCAGGCGCATCTGGACGCGTTGCGCACGCAGATGCGCAAGGCTGCCGAGAATCTCGAGTTCGAGGAAGCCGCCCGCCTGCGCGACGAGGTCAAGCGGCTGGAGGCAGTCGAACTGGTCGTGTCCGACGACCCGCTGGCCCGCCAGACCGCCGTCGAGGAAGCGGCCGAGGCCGCCGTCCGCGCCCAAGGCCGCTCGACTGCGGGCCGAGCAGGTCAGCGGGGCGGCAACAAGCGCAGCAAGCGGCGGGGCTGACCCGCCCCTGCGACTACGGCTAACGGATGGTCGCCGCGCCCTCGATGCCGGCCTGCGCCATGATCTCGTCGGCAAGCGCGGTGATCTCGTCCCGTCCCGGGCCGGCGGGGCCCTCGGCAACTGCACCGCCGCGCCCTAGGCTTTCGGCGTAGGACACGCGATGGGCCAGCTGCGCCCGTGCCACGTCCACACCCAGCGCGGCCGCCCCGGCGGCGACTTCGGCGCCCAGGCGCGTGTTCGGGCGCGTCCGGTTCAGGACGATCATCACGGGGCGCTTCTCGCGCGCGGCAAGGTCCAGCACACCCTCGGTCGCCCACAGGTCCACCTGGCTCGAGGCGACAGGGACCAGCACCAGGTCGGCCACGCGCAGCGCGGGGCGCAGGTCGCTTTCGATCTTGGGCGGCGTGTCGATCAGCACCACGTCGAAGCGCCGCTTGAGCTTTTCGCCCTCGTAGCTCGCACCCCAGGCAGATGAGGTCGAGAACTCGAGCCCTCCGTCCTCGCCCACCCCCTGCAGCCGCTCCATGAACCAGCGTCCGAGGCTGCCCTGCGGGTCGGTGTCCAGCACCGCGACAGTGAATCCCTTTCGCCGCAGGGCAATGGCAAGGTTCGCGGTCAGCGTCGTCTTGCCCGAGCCGCCCTTCTGCTGCGCCACGGTGATGATGCGTCCCGCCATGCCGTCCCCGCTGCAAGCTCCCTCATCCTTGGGTCGCATGCACCCGGCCTCAGGGCAAGCCCAAGGGGCAATCCTCATGGCGCGGCTTGCATCCCCGCCGCCGTGGTGGTCTTCGTGCCCCGCCAGACACAGCCTTGGGACCCGGCCCGCATGATCCCCGTATTCGACGGACACAACGACTTCCTGCAACGTGCGGTGGCCGCAGGCCATGAGGCCGGCCAGCTCTGGACCGAAGGGGACGGCACCGGCCACATGGACCTGCCCCGGCTGCGGGCGGGCGGCATGGTCGGCGGCTTCTTCGCCATGTGGGTGCCGGACGCCGAAACCGGCGACGTGGCCGAACTGCTGCGCCAGAAGGAGAACCCGCCCTTCGACCTGCCCCTTCCGCCCAAGGTCGCCTGCGACCAGGCCCTGCCCCTGGCCTTCGCGCAGGCCTCGGCACTGTTTGCCCTGGAACGGACCGGAACGCTGTCGGTCTGCCGCAGCGCCGCCGAGATCCGCGCGGCGATGGACGCAGGCCGCATCGCCGCCATCCTGCACATGGAGGGGGCCGAGCCGCTGGCCGATCTGGATGCGCTGCACCTGTGGCACGCGATGGGCCTGCGCTCGATGGGCTTCGTCTGGTCACGGCCGACGGCTTACGGCCACGGCGTACCCTTCGCCTTCCCGTCCTCCCCGGACCGGGGCGAGGGGCTGACCGACCGGGGCAAGGCGCTGGTCCGCGAATGCAACGCACTGCGAATCATCATCGACCTGTCGCACCTGAACGAGAAAGGCTGCGACGACGTGGCCCGGCTGACCGACGCGCCGCTGGTCGCCACCCATTCGGGCGCCCATGCGATCTGCGAAAGTTCCCGCAACCTGACCGACCGGCAGTTGCGCCGGATCGCCGACACGGGCGGCGTGGTCGGCCTGAACTTCAACACAGGCTTCCTGGCCCCCGATGGGCGGCGTGAACAGTTCCGCGGCTTCGACATCCTTCTGCGCCATCTCGACCACATGCTGGCAATCCTGGGCGAGGACGGCGTGGCGCTGGGTTCGGACTTCGACGGAGCCGTCATGCCCGCCGACCTGTCCGACGCCGCCGCCCTGCCCCGGCTGACCGACGCCATGCTGGCCCATGGCTATGGCCGTGAACTGGTCGAGAAGATCGCCTGGAGAAACTGGCTGTCGCTGGTGGAACGCAGCTGGGGCGGGTGACTGGTGCCGGTTGAGGGATTTGAACCCCCGACCCCCTGATTACAAATCAGACGCTCTACCACTGAGCTAAACCGGCCTGCGCTTCCAGATACGCGCACGCCCACGATGGCGCAAGCGCGGCACCACACTGCCGCGCATCCCTTGCAAGTTTTTCTGCCCCCCTTCCTCGCAACCCCTTGACCCTGTGTGCACACAAGGCGACGGGACAGGTCGGCAGCAAAGATGAGGTCTGGCCCATGCAGGTCGCCATCCATTTCGGCACCCACGGCACCGAGCCCGAGCGGATGATCCGCACGCTGATGGAAAACCGCGACTGGCTGCTGGCCAACGGGGTCGAGGTCGTGCCTCCCGGCCGGTACAAGGGCGTGCTGGACGAGGCGCTGAGTTCGCTCAAGGGTGGCGAGGCCCCGCCCGAGATGGAGGACGTCATCTACGACGCCCTGCTCGAGGCCGACAACGTCCAGCGGATGGTGCTGTCGCAGGCCTCGCTGATCGGGGCGCCGGTGCGCTGCCTGTCCGACAGCGGCCTCTTCCCGCAGGCGGGCGCGCGGATGCGGGCGGTGGCCGCGCTGTTCCCCTCGGCCGAGGTCGAGGTCTCGCTGGCGATCCAGAACCCGGCGCTGCAGATCCCGCATCTCGTCTCGCGGATGCCCGACCCCTCGTTTGAGCGCGTGCTGGGCAACTGCGACCCGCGCCAGTTGCGCTGGGGTCCCGCCATGCAGCGCATCGTCGAGGCAATGCAGGGCCGCCGGGTCATCGTCTGGTGCTACGAGGACACGCCGCTGATCTGGCCCGAGGCGGTGCGCCGCATCGCCCGGATGCCTGCCGACGTGCCCCTGAAATCGGGCCTCGCCGTTCTGGGCGACCTGCTGCCGCCCGAGGGCATGGCCGAACTGAAGGAGGCGCTGACCAAGTCGGGCCGCCTGACGGTCGACGCCCGCCGGGCGATCTTCGCCGAGATGTTGGGACGCCACGCCAAGCCCGAAGCGGTGCGCCAAGAGATCACCGCGCCCGGCTGGACACAGGACCTGGTGGACGAGATCACCGACGCCTACGAGGAGGACGTCGCCCTGATCGCCGCGCTGCCGGGGGTCGAGTTCCTCAGCCCCTGATCGGTGCCTTCAAGCCACCGTTCTGCCCCTGCGCCTGCAAAGAGCCAGTTTTCTTCTTTGCCCAAGTATCCTCCGGGGTGCGGGGGTGGAAAACCCCCGGCTCCGGCATGTCGGCAGAGCACTCCGGCAGATACCCGGGCGCCTCGGCCCTCAGGTCATCCCGAGGGCGCTCTTGTACATCTCCAGGATCGCTTCTTCCTCGGCGACGTCGTCCTTGTCGCGCTTGCGCAGCGCCACGATCTTGCGCATCACCTTGGTGTCATAGCCGCGCGCCTTGGCCTCGGCCATCAGCTCCTTCTGGCGCTCGGCCACGTCCTTCTTCTCGGCGTCGAGCTGTTCATACTGTTCGATGAACTGGCGCAGCTCTCCGGCTGCGATGCCATAGGCCTGATCGTCGCTCATGTCGCTGTCCTTCGCCGGCGGGAATGAGGCGCTGCAATAGGCCGTCTTGCCCGGACGCGCAATCGCCGCTAGGGCGGCAGGGCTTGAGGACTGACGGAGGCGCCATGACCATCCACGACATCCTGATCTGGGGCGGCGCGGCTCTGACGGCGCTGGGGCTGGCAGGCATCGTCTGGTGCATCACGGCCGTCGGGCGGGCCAAGCGCCAGCGGCAGGACGACGCCGCCATGCGCGCCACCATGCAGCGCGTGGTGGCGGTGAACATGGGCGCGCTCGCGGCCTCGATGCTGGGGCTGATGGCGGTCGTCCTCGGCATCATGCTGCGCTGAGGCGGCCATGCGGGTCCTGATCCAGCGCGTGTCGCAGGCCGAAGTCACGGTCGAGGGCCGCTCGACAGGCCGCATCGGCACAGGGCTTCTGGTGCTGGTCTGCGCAATGGGGGGCGACGACCGGGCCACCGCCGAGCGGCTGGCGGGCCGGGTCGCGCGGCTGCGGATCTTTCGCGACGACCAGGGCCGGATGAACCGCTCGGTGCAGGACATCGGCGGCGCGGCGCTGGTCGTCAGCCAGTTCACCTTGGCCGCCGACACCCGCACCGGAAATCGCCCCGGCTTTTCCACCGCCGCCCCGCCCGACGAGGGTGAGCGGCTCTATCTCGCCTTTGCCGAGGCGCTGCGCGCCCAGGGGCTGCCGGTCGAGACGGGCGAGTTCGGGGCCGACATGAAGGTTTCGCTGGTCAACGACGGGCCGGTGACGATCTGGATGGACTCGGCCGACCGGAGCTGAGGTCTAGCTCCCGATCAGCCGCCGGGCCACCGCCTCTAGCGACACCGGCTTCCCGCGCTCGGGCGCCACCTTCTCGGCAAGCTCGGCAGCCGTCCGCAGGTCATAGGCATTGGCCGAGCTTTCGCCTTCCAGCGCCTCCCAGGACAGCGGCATGGCGACCGGAGCCCCTGCCCCTGCGCGGACGGAAAATGGAGAGACCGCAGTGGCTTGCTCCTCGTTCCTCAACCAATCCACGAAGATCTTTCCGCTGCGCTTGGCCTTGGACATAGTGGCGACGTAGCGCTCGGGCTCTTCGACCGCGACCAGATGGGCGAAGGTGCGGGCGAACAGCTTGACCGTCTCCCGGCTCGCCGTTCGACGCAGGTCGGCCACGACATGAATGCCCTTGCCCCCCGTGACCATCGGCCAGGTCGGCAGGCCCAGCGCCGCCAGCCGGTCGCGGAACTGGAAGGCCGCCGCCTTGACCGCGTCGAAGCCCAGCCCTTCGTCGGGATCAAGATCGAAGACCAGCCGGTCGGGCCGGTCAGTGCGGTCGCGCCGCGTACCCCGGATGTGGTACTCCACCACCCCCATCTGCGCGCCCGCGACCAGCCCGGCGGCGGTCGAGACGTAGATCGCGGGCTCCTCCTCGCCATCGATCTGCGTCTGGCGCATCTCGGCCGGAAAGCCCTTGCCCGCGTGTTTCTGAAAGAAACGCTCGCCCCCCATGCCCTCGGGCAGCCGCACCAGCGCCAGCGGACGGTCAGCGCAGTGGGGCAGCATCAGGGGCGCGATGCGCTCGTAATAGGCGGCGAGGTCGCCCTTGGTCACGCGCGCCTCGGGGAAGACCACGCGGTCGGCGCTGGTGACGGTCACGCCCGCGATCTTGAGGCTGCGGCCCGTGGGTTTCTCGACGCGGACGACGGGGGCGGGTGGAGTCGGCGGCATCTTGTCCTCGCGCAGTCCCAGAAAGCTCGCATGGCGCAGGATGTCATCGCGCGTCATTTCCGCATAGCGGACTTCCGCCACTAGCCGGGGCTCGATCCAGGTTGCACCGCGGGATTCCACCTTCGGGACCCGCGTAGCGGCTGTCCTGCGGACCAACGGGCGCATGAGCGCGGCAAGCTCCGCCTGCGTTTCCGCCGAGAACCCGGTGCCGACGCGCCCGCGATAGCGCAGGGCGCCGTCCGGCCCGTCAGGACTGGCCAGCAGCAGCGAGGCGAAAGGACGTCCCGCGCTTTCTGACGGCGTCCAGCCGATCACGGTCATGGCCGTACGGTGTTCGCATTTCGTCTTGCGCCAGCTGTCGCCCCGCCCCGGCACATAAGGCGCGCGGGCGAGCTTGCTGACGATCCCCTCGCCCCCCGCCGCGCAGATTGCCGCCAAGGCCGCCGCGCCATCGCCGGGCACTGCCTCGCTCAGTTGCACCAGTCCCAAGGGTGGAACATCGGCCAGCAGGCGCTCCAGTGAGGCGCGGCGTTCGACCAGGGGCTGGTCGCGCAGGTCGCGGCCTTCAAGTTCCAGCAGGTCGAAGGCCACGAAGCCGAAGGGCCCGCCGGCCGTGATCGCCGCCTGCAGCGCGGAAAAGCCAAAGGCGCCCGCGCCCGCCACGATCTCGCCGTCGATCAGCGCGGAGCGCGGCGGCAGTTCGGCCAGCGCCGGGATCAGCGAGGCGAAGCGGCTCGTCCAGTCCAGTCCGTTGCGGGTGCGGATGACCGGCCCTCCTTCCCCCAGATGAACCAGCCCGCGATAGCCGTCGATCTTGATCTCGTGCAGCCAGTCCTCGCCCGAGGGCGGTGCCTCGACCAGCCGCGCAAGCATGGGCTCGACCTGTTCGGGCAAGGGCAGCAGCTCGGCGGGGCCGAAGGGATTTGCAGGGGCATCGGCCGCGATCTCGGCGAAGCTGCGGTTGGTCGAGACGCTGGTCCAGTAGCGCACCACCGGGTCGGGGCGATGAGCGGCCGCGTCCTCGGCCTTGACGAGCAGCCAGTTCTCGCGTCGCTCGGACGCCTTGCCCTTGATCCGCACCAGATCCCAGGTGCCCGTCAGTCGCCGCCCGTAAAGCTGGAAGCGCAGGTGCCCCTTGGAAAGCCCGCGCTCCACGTCCTCGAGGGGCCGCCAGTGGCCCAGGTCCCACAGCATCACCGTGCCCGCGCCATACTGGCCGCCGGGGATCACGCCCTCGAAGGTGACATAGGGGATGGGGTGATCCTCGGTCCTGACCGCCAGCCGCTTTTCCGCAGGGTCCAGGGAGGGGCCGCGCGTGACGGCCCAGCTCAGCAGCACGCCATCCCATTCCAGCCGCAGGTCCCAGTGCAGCCGCGTGGCATCGTGGTTCTGCATCGAATAGCGCAGCGCGCCTCCCGAGGGCGTGCCGGCGTCAAAGGGCTCGGGCGTCGCCCTAGGGTCGCGCTTGGCGCGATAGTCGTCCAGCCGCGCCAATCAGCTTGCCTTGCGGGTTGGACGCTTGGCTGGGGCCTTGGCGGGCGCGTCCTCGGACTTGGACTTGGCGCGAGAAGTAGGCTTGCCCTCCTTCTCGGGCGCGCTCCCGCCCGAGGCCTTCAGGCTTTCCCGCAGCGCCTGCATCAGGTCCACCACATTGTCCGAGGACGGCTTGTCGCTTCCGGCCGTCACGCGCGGCGCGCGGCCCTTGCGCTTGTCCTCGATCAGTTGCCGCAATGCGCGGTCGAAGTTGTCATGGAAGGCCGCGGCGTCGAAGGGCGCGGTCTTCTTCTCGATCAGGGCTGTCGCCACGGTCAGCAGGTCCGAGTCCGCCTCCTGGTCCTCGATGGTGTTGAACAGGGGCTCGGCGTCCTTGATCTCGTCGGCATAGAACAGCGTTTCCATCAGCAGCCCGTCGCCGCAGGGGCGCACGGCGCAGAGGTGTTCGCGCCCGTGCAGGGTCAGCTGGCCCAATCCCGTCTTCTGCGACTTGCGCAGCGCGTCGCGGACCACGCGATAGGCATCCTCGGCCAGTTCGTCCGCAGGCACGATGTAATAAGGCTGGTCGTAGTAGAGCGGCGAGATCTCGTTGGTGCCGACGAACTGCACGAGTTCGAAGGTCTTCTTCGTCTCGAGCTTGATCGCGTCGATCTCCTCGGGCTGGATCAGCAGGTATTCGTTGTCGCCCAGCGCATAGCCCTTGAGGATCTCGTCCGAGGAGACCTTGCCGATGCCGGGCACGACCTTTTCATAGTTCACCGGCTTGCCCGAGGGGCCATGGATCTGGCGGAAGCTGATGCGCCGGCCCGACTTGGTCGCGGCATGGATCTCGACCGGGATCGACACCAGCGACAGCCGAAGCTGGCCCTTCCAGATCGCGCGCGATGCCATGTGCCGGTCCCCCCTGTCCGTTCCCGGGGGAAACGCCGCGTCCTGTCCGGCGGTTTCCTGTGCCCCCGCAGGCGCTTAGGGGGCGAGCGATTCTTCCGCCTTGTCGGCCAGCGACTCGGCGCGCGCCGCCAGTTCCGCCATCGCCTCGGCGACCCGCGGCGGGATCACCGGCACCTCGACCCGCGGCGGGTTGGCCTTGAGCCGGCCCAGTTCGCGTTCGGCCGAGGCCAGGCGGTCCTCCAGTGTCGAGGTGCGGTCAGCCAGCATCAGCCCGGCCAGCAGCAGCAGCCGCGGCTCCGGCATCCGCCCGGCCTGCTCCAGGATCGTGCGCGCCTCGGTGTCCAGCATGGCGGCGGCGCGCTTGAGCAGCCGCTCCTCGCCTTCCTGGGCGGACAGTTCATACTGCTTGTGGCCGACGGTGAACTCGACGACGGGCATCAGCGGTGTTCCTTTTCGCTGTCAGCGGCCTCGGGACGGGTGGAACCGGCACGGGGCGGCTGGTCCTCTGCGCCGAGATCCAGAACGGGCTCATCTTCGGGCAGCGGGTCCTCGTCCCGAACGACGCTCAGCTCGCGGATCGGCTCCGAAGAGCTGTCCTCGGGCAGTCCGGCCTCGTCTCCGCCATTCGGCCGGGGGTGGGCCTGCAGCTCGCCTCCGTCAGTCCGGTCAGCAGGCTCGGCAGCCTGCACCCAGGTCCGGGTGGAATGGCTGCGCGGGGTCGTCGTGACCCCCAGCATCCGGTCCAGCGCGTCGAGGATCTCGCCCATCTGGGCGACCTCTGCCTCGCGCGCGGCCCGCAGCGCCTCGACCTCGGCCTGAAGCGCGGCCCGCGCCGCAGCCTCGCCGCGCTCGGCCCAGCCCTCGGGGCTGGCCGACGCCTCGATCAGCGCGCGGTTGGCCTGCGCCAGCTCATCATTCGCCGCCGCAAGTCGCGCCGCCTGCCCGCCCGCCGCCGCGAGCCGTTCATGCGCTTCGGCCAGCCGCGCCTGCATCGCCTCGAGTGTCGCGACCTGCCGGTCGTGCAGCGCGGCGATCTGCGGTGAAAGCCCCGGGTCCGCCCCCTGCACCGGCGCAGTTGCGGCAGGTCTTGGCGCGGGCATCCGGGCCTGCATCGTGGCCATGCGGTGGGCCGCGCCCTCGACCACGGCGTCCAGACGGTCCAGGGCGGCGATCAGCCGTCGCTCGGCGGCGGAAAGGTCTTTCATCGACGGGCCTCACTCTGCTCGGCCCTTTGTGGCAAAGCCGGGCGGGCAAGACAAGGCAGCCGCGGTTCCGCAGGGCGCTTGCCGCCGCGCGGCGCGGTTCTTATAACGCGGCCGATGGTTTTTGCGGCGCGGATATCCCGAATTAGCGGCCCGGTGGCGTGAGGTTTCGCGCCGCCGGGATGACGCCTGCCCGACCGCTTCGCCCGAAGGATTCCGCCCCATGAGCGCCGATCAGACCCCCGACTACCGCGACACCGTCTTCCTGCCCGAGACCGACTTTCCCATGCGCGCGGGACTTCCGCAGCGCGAGCCCGAGTGGCTGGCCCGCTGGGAACGCCTTGGCGTCTATGACCGCCTGCGCAGCGAAGGACAGGGCCGCAAGCCCTTTGTGCTGCACGACGGACCTCCCTACGCCAACGGGCACCTGCATATCGGGCACGCGCTGAACAAGGTGCTCAAGGACTTCATCGTCCGCAGCCAGCAGATGATGGGGCGCGACTCGCGCTATGTCCCCGGCTGGGACTGCCATGGCCTGCCGATCGAATGGAAGATCGAGGAGGAATACCGCAAGCAGGGCCGCGACAAGGACGCGGTGGACATCGTCGAGTTTCGCCAGGAATGCCGCCGCTTTGCCGAAGGCTGGGTGGATATCCAGCGCGAGGAGTTCAAGCGCCTCGGCATCACCGGCAAGTGGGACGACCCCTACCTGACCATGGACTACCACGCCGAGGCGGTCATCGCGGGCGAGTTCATGAAGCTCTTGATGAACGGCTCGCTCTACCAAGGGTCCAAGCCCGTGATGTGGTCGCCGGTGGAACAGACCGCGCTGGCCGAGGCCGAGGTCGAATATCACGACCACACCAGCCATCAGGTCTGGGTGGCCTTCCCCGTCGCCTCGCAGCGTGACTTCGCGGCACTGGACGGCTGCATGAGGACGGACCTGCTGGGCGCCTCGGTGGTGATCTGGACGACGACGCCCTGGACCATCCCGCAGAACCGCGCCGTCGCCTTCGGGCCCGACATCGCCTACGGGCTGTATCAGGTCACGGGCGACAAGGCGGGCACCTACCTGCTGGCCGACAGGCTCGCGCCCGAGGTCTTTGCGGCGGCAAAGCTGGAGGCCGACGCCTGGCAGCGCCTGCGCGACGTTTCGTCCGAGGAACTGGCGTCGCTGGTGCTCGCCCACCCCTATCGCGGGATCGAGGGCGGCGCGGGCGAGTGGGACTATGACGTCCCCCTGCTGCCGGGCGATCACGTGACCGAGGACGCGGGCACCGGCTTCGTCCACACCGCGCCCAGCCATGGCGAGGACGACTATCAGATGGGCCTGAAATATGGCCTGCCCATGACCTACAACGTCCTGCCCGACGGCAGCTATCGCGCCGACCTACCGGTCTTTGGCGGTCAGGCGATCCTGACGCCGGACGGCAAGGAAGGCCCCGCCAACGTCGGCAACATCAAGGCGCTGGCCGGACAGGGCGCACTGCTGGCCAAGGGCAAGCTGAAGCACTCCTATCCGCATTCGTGGCGGTCCAAGGCCCCGCTGATCTACCGCAACACGCCGCAGTGGTTCGCGGCGATCGACAAGCCGCTGGCCGATGGCATGGGCGAGCATGGCGACACGATCCGCGCCCGCGCGCTGACCTCGATCGACCAGCTGGTGCAGTGGACGCCCCAGACCGGGCGCAACCGCATCTTCTCGATGGTCGAGAACCGCCCGGACTGGGTGCTGTCGCGCCAGCGCGCCTGGGGCGTGCCGCTGACCTGCTTTACCAAGCGGGGCGCCAACCCGGACGATGCGGACTTCCTGCTACGGAACGAGACAGTCAATGCCCGCATCCTCGAATCTTTCGAGAAGGATGGCGCAGATGCCTGGTATCGTTCCGGTTTCAAGGAGCAGGTGCTGTCGGGCATTGTGAACCCGGACGACTATGATCAGGTAACAGACGTGCTGGACGTGTGGTTCGACTCGGGCTCGACCCACGCCTTCGTGCTGCGTGACCGCGCGGACGGCGTGCCCGACGGCATCGCTGATCTGTATCTGGAAGGCACAGACCAGCATCGCGGCTGGTTCCAGTCCTCGCTGCTGCAGGCCTGTGCCACGAAGGGGCGCGCGCCCTATCGCGGGGTTCTGACCCACGGCTTCACGCTCGACGAGAAGGGCATGAAGATGTCCAAGTCGCTGGGCAACACCGTCGCCCCGCAGGAGGTGATCGAGCAATACGGCGCCGACATCCTGCGCCTGTGGGTGGCGCAGTCAGACTATACCGCCGACCTGCGGATCGGGAAGGAAATCCTGAAGGGGACCGCCGACGCCTATCGCCGGCTGCGCAACACCATGCGCTTCATGCTGGGCGCACTGGCGGGCTTTTCGGAAGCCGAGCGGGTAGAGGCGGCCCAGATGCCCGAACTGGAACGCTGGGTCCTGCACCGTCTGGCCGAACTCGATGTCCGCGTGCGCGAGGGCTACACGGCCTATGACTTTCAGGGCGTGTTCCAGGCGCTGTTCAACTTCGCCACGGTGGACCTGTCGGCCTTCTGGTTCGACATCCGCAAGGACGCGCTTTACTGCGACGCGCCCGACAGCCCGCGCCGGCGCGCGGTCCGCACGGTCATGGACGCGCTGTTCCACCGCCTGACGCTGTGGCTGGCCCCCATGCTGTCCTTCACGACCGAGGACATCTGGCTCTCGCGCTTCCCGTCCGAAGGTGACAGCGTCCACCTGCACGACTTCCCCGAGACGCCCGCCGCCTGGCGCGACGAGGCGCTGGCTGCCAAATGGGAGGCCATCCGCCGCGCCCGCCGCGTTGTGACGGCTGCGCTGGAAGTGAAGCGCGCCGACAAGACCATCGGCGCGAGCCTCGAGGCCGCGCCCGTGGTCCATGTCGAGGATGCCGCGCTGCTCAAGTCCCTGCGCTCCGTCGATTTTATGGATGTCTGCATCACCAGCGCGATCGTCCTGACCGCAGACCCAGCCCCGGCCGAGGCCTTCCGCCTGCCCGAGGTTCCCGGCATCGGCGTGGTCTTCGAGGAAGCCGAAGGCGAGAAATGCCAGCGCTGTTGGAAGATCCTGCCCGACGTCGGCCACCACGACCACGCCGCCACCTGCGCGCGCTGCGATGAGGTGCTGGATGGCGTGGAGGATAAGGTCGAGGTTCCGGCCGCAGGCTAGGCCGGTTCAGAACGGCGTATCGGCGCCCCGCTTTTCGCAGCGGCGCCGATACTCTGCCTGCCAATGGGCATAGCGCCCCATCACAGCCTGCTGGCTCATCAGCATGGCGATGAAGGCCCGCTTGTGCCGGGCCTTCTTCAGCTTCCTGAACAGCGATTTCTGGTCGCGCGTCATCGAGCAGCCGATGCAGTGCCCCTCGCGCTGGAACTTGCAGACACCGATGCAGGGCGACGGAACCTTGCCCATCGGGGCCGCCTCAGGCCCGCAGCCCCGCAAAGGTCATGGGGTCGAGGCTGACCTGCGCAAAGGTGGGGCCTTCGGTCAACAGGCTGACGGCGTCATGGGAATGCAGCGATTCCTGATGGCTCGCGATCACGCGGAAGTCGCCGACGCGGGGTTCAAGCTCAAGCTCATGGGCGAAGGCGCGGACAGCATCCTCGACGAAGATCGGGTTCGCGGCGTTCAGTTCGGCAAAGGCCTGCTCATCCTCGCGCTTGACCATCACCTGCGTCTCGGTTGCAACGGCGCGGCGGCAGAGCGCCACCATGTCCTCGAACCACAGCTTCTCCTCGCCCTCCATCACCGCCGAGATGCGGGCGATGGAACGTTGCGAATGCGGCGTCGCCAGCTGGCTGCGTGATTCGCGGGCGTGTTCCGACAGTTCCAGCGAGCAGGGGCAGGTCGAGGAATAGACATAGTCGAAATGCATGACCTTCAGGCGCTGTCCGCCCTGATCAATCAGCTCCATCGCGATGTCGTAATACTGCCAGCCGCTGAGGCCCGAGCGCAGCGACTCGACCCGCATGGGATAGGACAGCCGCATCTGCAGCCGGGCGTCGAAGGACTCGAGGTGGTCCTTGTAGTCGCTGACCGCGGCTGCCAGCACGCCCAGCGAGAACTGCTTCTCGGCATGGGCGTAGAAGGACCGCATGATGCGGCTCATGTTGATGCCCTTGCGGTCGGCGTCGAGGCTCACGCTGCCGGTCACGCTGGTTTCCAGCACGATCTCGCCCCCATCCTTGCGGCGATAGCGGATCGGCAGGCGGAAGTTGGAAATGCCGACGTGCTGGATGACCTTGCGGGCACCCACGATCAGGCTGGCGGGGCCGTTCTGCAGGTCGGGCAGGCTTGCGCGGTACTGTTCGTCCACCTTGAAGTCGGTCGGATACGTCCGGCTGAGGGCGGGATAAACGGGAACGAACGGCTTGTTGCGGGTCATGGGCGCGTCCAGGGCAAGGGTTGGCCCGAATATGGGGAACCGGCCCCGAAAGGCCAGAGGCTCAGGCCAAGACCCCCAGAAGATCGGCGATCAGGTCGTCCTCGTGCTCAAGCCCCACGGACAGGCGGATCAGGCCCGGCCCGATGCCCAGCGTGGCGCGGTCGGATTCGCTCAGCCGCTGGTGAGTGGTCGTCGCCGGATGGGTGGCGATGGACTTGGCATCGCCCAGGTTGTTCGAGATCGACACCAGTTCCAGCCGGTTCAGCATGGCGAAGGCGGCGTCCTGCGAGCCGAGGTCAAAGGCCACCATCGTGCCGCCCGACCCCATCTGCCGCATCGCCAGATCGTGCTGCGGATGCGAGGGTAGGCCCGGATAGATCACCGGCAGCCCTGCGCCTTCCAGCGCCCGCGCCACCGACAGCGCGCTGTCGGCCATGGCCCGCACGCGCAGGTCCATGGTGGTCAGGCCGTTCAGCATGATCCAGGCGTTGAAGGGGCTGATCGCCCCGCCCGTGTGCTTGAGGTAAGGCTCGGCCACGTTCCGCACGAAGTCGCGGGTGCCGCAGATGACGCCACCAAGCGCACGGCCGCCGCCATCGACATGCTTGGTCGTGGAATAGACGACGACATCCGCGCCCTGCTCGACCGCGCGGGAAAAGACCGGGGTCGCAAAGACGTTGTCCGCCACGACCAGCGCGCCCGCCGCATGGGCGATCCCGGCGATGCCCGCGATGTCCATGACCTCGAGCGTCGGGTTCGAGACCGTCTCGAAGAAGCATGCCTTGGTGCCGGGCGTCACGGCCGCGCGCCACTGGTCCAGGTTGGTGCCATCCACAAGCACCACGTCCACGCCGAACTTCTTCAGGAACTCCAGCACGTAAAGACAGGAACCGAACAACTGGCGCGAAGCGACGACGCGGTCGCCCGGCGCGACCATGCTGGTCAGCGCGCCATTGACGGCGGCCATGCCGGATGCGGTGGCGAATGCGTCCTCGGTCCCTTCCAGCGAGGCCATGCGGTCCTCGAACATCCGGCTGGTGGGGTTGCCGTAGCGGGCATAGATGAACTCGTCCGAGCCCACCTTCTGGAACCGCGCCTCGGCCTGCTCGGCGGTGTCATAGGCGAAGCCCTGCGTCAGGAACAGGGCCTCGGCCATCTCGCCATACTGGCTGCGGCGGATGCCGTGATGGACGGAACGGGTGCGGGGGTGAAGCTTGCGATCGGCCATGCGGGGCCGATACTCCCATGGCCGAAAAAGCGCAATCATCCCCTTGACGGCCCGGGCGCCCGCCCTAGGTTGAATGCCTGACCGGGCCCCTCTGGCGATCTCTGCAGATCGTGATGTCGGTCGCATCACGCAACATATGCAGAGGACGACATGGAGCTGACCTCCCTTTTTCTTGGCAAACCTGTCTGGCTGTGGGCCATCTTCCTGGCCCTCGTGCTGATCCTTCTGGTGCTGGATCTCGGCGTCCTGAACCGGGGCCAGCGCGAGATCGGCGTGCGCAAGTCCCTGCTTCTTTCCGCCTTCTACATCGGCATCGGCCTGGCTTTCGGCGGCTTCGTCTGGGCCCAACTGGGCGAGCAGGCGGCTTTAGAATACTGGACCGGCTTCGTGGTGGAAAAATCGCTGGCGATGGACAACGTCTTCGTGATCGCCACGATCTTCGGCTTCTTCGCCGTCCCCCGCCACCTGCAGCACCGGGTGCTGTTCTGGGGCATCCTCGGTGTGATCGTGCTGCGGG
Source organism: Paracoccus chinensis (assembly GCF_900102885.1). Classification (GTDB taxonomy): domain Bacteria; phylum Pseudomonadota; class Alphaproteobacteria; order Rhodobacterales; family Rhodobacteraceae; genus Paracoccus; species Paracoccus chinensis. The sequence continues at coordinate 111,183 of NZ_FNGE01000006.1, forward strand.
CCATCATGATCGGCTTCGGCGCGGCGCTTGTGCAGCGCTATGAATGGGTGCTGCTGGTCTTCGCCATCTTCCTGATCTTCACCGGCATCAAGATGCTGTGGTCGGGGCACGAGGACGAAGGCGACCTGTCGCAGAACCGCGCCCTGCGCTGGATGCAGCGCAACCTGCGCGTGACCGATGGCTTTGTCGGCAACCGCTTCTTCGTCCGCCAGCCCAGCCCGTCGGGCAAGCTGCAGCTGTTCGTCACGCCCCTGTTCCTGGCGCTGATCGTGATCGAGTTCGCTGACCTCGTCTTCGCCGTCGACTCGGTGCCCGCGATCTTTGCGATCACGACCGACCCCTACCTGGTCTACACCTCGAACATCTTCGCGATCCTCGGCCTGCGGGCGCTGTATTTCGCCTTGGCCGCGATCCTGCACCGTTTCGCCTATCTCAAGCCCGCGCTGGCCGCGCTGCTGATCTTCATCGGCGGCAAGGTGATCGTGGCCGAGATCCTGGGGATCGAAAAGGTGCCGCCGATGATCTCGCTGGGCGTGACCTTCGCCATCCTGGCCGCGGGCGTGATCGTGTCGCTGGTCAAGACCGCGCCGGGGCATGACGCCGCGCTGAGGAAGGACGAGGCCGCCGAGCGTCTGGCCGAGAAGGCCGTCGGACAGTCGCGCTGATCGAATCGCCGCCAACGTGAACGGAATGGGAACGCGGGCTTTGCAGAAAGGCCCGCGTTCTCTATGTTGCAGCCCATGAGCCAGTTTGACGATCACGACGCCTTCGAGGCCGCCGCCCGCCCCTCCCTTTCCCAGCGGGCGATGACGGGCCGAGCCGCGCCTTACCTGGACGGGCTGAACCCGGCGCAGCGGCTGGCGGTGGAAACGCTGGACGGCCCCGTGCTGCTGCTGGCGGGCGCGGGCACCGGCAAGACGCGCGCGCTGACCACGCGAATCGCGCACCTGCTGATGCAGGGCCGCGCCACGCCCGGTCGCATCTTGGCCGTGACCTTCACCAACAAGGCCGCGCGCGAGATGAAGGAACGGGTCGCCCGCTTGATGGGCGAGACGGTCGAGGGGATGCCTTGGCTCGGCACCTTCCACTCGATCAGCGTCAAGATTCTGCGCCGGCATGCGGAGATGGTGGGCGACGGGCAGGTCCATCTGAAATCCAGCTTTACGATTCTCGATACCGACGACCAGATCCGGCTGCTCAAGCAGCTGATCGCGGCCGAGAACATCGACGACAAGCGCTGGCCCGCGCGGATGCTGGCCGGGCTGATCGACGACTGGAAGAACCGCGCCCTGACGCCCTCGCGCGTGCCGGAAGGCGAATCGCACGCCTATGACGGCAAGGGCGCGAAGCTTTACGCCCAGTATCAGCGGCGCCTGCTGGAGCTGAACGCCGTCGATTTCGGCGATCTGCTGCTGCATTGCGTGATGATCTTCCAGGCGCACCCGGACGTGCTGGCGCAGTGGCAGGACCGCTTCCGCTATATCCTCGTGGACGAATACCAAGACACCAACGTCGCGCAGTACCTGTGGCTGCGGCTGCTGGCGCAGGCCCATCGCAACATCTGCTGCGTGGGTGACGACGACCAGTCGATCTACGGCTGGCGCGGGGCCGAGGTCGGCAACATCCTGCGGTTCGAGGCGGATTTCCCCGGCGCTCAGGTCATCCGGCTGGAACAGAACTACCGCTCCACCCCGCATATCCTCGCCGCGGCATCCGGCCTAATCGCCGCGAACAAGGGGCGGCTGGGCAAGACGCTCTGGACCGAACATACCGAGGGCGAGAAGGTCCGCCTGATCGGCCATTGGGACAGCGAGGCCGAGGCTCGCTGGATCGGCGAGGAGATCGAGGCCTTCCATGGCGGCCACCGCCATTCGGTCGGCCGGCGCAGCCTGAACGACATTGCCATCCTCGTGCGCGCCTCGCACCAGATGCGGGCCTTCGAGGACCGCTTCATGACCATCGGCCTGCCCTATCGCGTGATCGGCGGTCCCCGCTTCTATGAACGGCAGGAAATCCGCGACGCGATGGCCTATTTCCGGCTGGCCGTCAGCCCCACGGACGACCTCGCCTTCGAGCGGATCGTGAACACCCCGAAGCGCGGCCTCGGCGACAAGGCGATTCAGACCATCCAGCGCGAGGCGCGGGCCGAGGGCCTGTCGCTGCTGGAAGGCGCCGCCGCCGTGGTCGCCTCGGGCGCGCTGACCGGCAAGGGCGCGGCCAACCTGCGGCAGTTCACGCAGTTCATGGGCCGCTGGCACGCCGACGCGCTGGATTCCACCGTGAACCACGTCGAGCTGGCCGAGCGCATCCTGGACGAATCCGGCTATACGGCGATGTGGCAGAACGACCGCTCGCCCGACGCGCCTGGACGGCTCGACAACCTCAAGGAACTTGTCAAGGCGCTGGAAGAGTTCGACAATCTTCAGGGATTCCTCGAGCATGTCGCGCTGGTGATGGACGCCTCGGAAAGCGAGCAGGCCGAGGAGGTCTCGATCATGACCCTCCACGCGGCCAAGGGCCTCGAATACCCCATCGTCTTTCTGCCGGGGTGGGAGGACGGGTTGTTCCCCAGCCAGCGCAGCATGGACGAGTCGGGCCTGAAGGGCCTGGAGGAGGAACGGCGGCTGGCTTACGTCGGCCTGACCCGCGCCGAGAAGCTGGCGACCATCACCTTCGCCGGCAACCGCCGGATGTACGGGCAATGGCAGTCATCCCTGCCCTCGCGCTTCATCGACGAACTGCCCGAGGAGCATGTCGAGGTGCTGACACCCCCCGGCCTTTACGGCGGCGGCTTCGGCGCTGCGGCGCAGGTCATGGGCCAGCCCTTCGCACAATCGGCGATGCACGACCGCGCTAGCCGCGCCGATGTCTACAACTCGCCCGGCTGGAAGCGGATGCAGGAACGCGCGGCGGTGCGCCCCGCCCCCTCGCACCGCCCGCCGATCGTGATCGACGCTGAGCCTGCCGCGCGCTTCGCCGTGGGCGACCGGGTGTTTCACCAGAAGTTCGGCACCGGCAGCGTCATGGGCATCGCCGAGGATACCTTGACGGTCGAGTTCCCGGCGGGCTTCAAGACCATCAAGGCGGCTTACGTCCAGCCCGCCTCGGACGCGGCGTCGGACGACGCGCCCTTCTGAGACAGAACGAAAAGGCAGCCCATGTCACCAAAGCTCAAGGCCGCGCTCGACTACGGGCCGCTGATCGTGTTTCTGGCGGTGTTCCTGCTCTACCGCGACCAGGACGTCATGCTGTGGGGCCAGACCTACCCCGGCCTGATCCTGGCCACGCTGGTCTTCGTGCCGCTGACGGTGCTGGCCAATGCCGTGCTGTGGAAGATGACGGGCGAGCTGTCGGTCATGCAGCTGGTCACGCTGGTCGTGGTCGTGGTCTTCGGCGGGCTGACCGTCTGGCTGAACGACCCGCGCTTCATCAAGATGAAGCCGACACTGATCTATCTGACCTTTGCCGCGCTGCTGGCCATCGGCGCGGCGCTGGGCCGCAACTGGCTGGGTCGTGCGCTGGGCGAGGCGATTCCGCTGTCACCCGAGGGCTGGCGCATCCTGACCCGCCGCATCATCTGGTTCTGCCTGGGCCTCGCTGCGCTGAACGAGGTGATCTGGCGCACCCAGTCCGACACCACCTGGGTGGTCTTCAAGACCGTCGGGCTGATCGTTCTGACGATGCTGTTCTTTGTCGGGAACGCCCCGCTCTTCGGCCGCCACGCCCTGCAGCCGCAGGACAACGGCGATTCGCCGCGCTGAGGGCCCCAGGCTCTCAGCTGTGAGCCTGCGGCTCACCGGACATTGTCATCTGCCCGACAGGCCCGGACCACCCTGCATGACACGGCGCCATCCGGTGCCCAGCTGGGCCAACGATCTTCTGTCCCGAAATATCCTGGGGGAGCGCCGCAGGCGCGGGGGCAAAGCCCCCCTCTCGCGCAACAAAAAAAACCGCGCCTCGGTCACACCGGGCGCGGTTCTGATCCTTGCGGAACGGCTGATCTTACTTGATCTTGCCTTCCTTGTACTCGACGTGCTTGCGCACGACGGGGTCGTACTTGTTGACCGTCATCTTCTCGGTCATGGTCCGGGCGTTCTTCTTGGTGACATAGAAGTGCCCGGTGCCCGCCGTCGAGTTCAGACGGATCTTGATCGTCGTCGGCTTCGCCATTGGTCCTGCTCCTGCTTCGGGGCGGCCAGTGGCCAGTCCGATAACCCCGTGTAATCTGTGAAGCCCGCCTTTTAAGGCGAGCGTGGCCCAAGTCAACCCGAATCTGTGGGGAAACCCTTGGAAATCATGCGCGGATGGCCTGTAAGCCGGGTTCTGTCCGGGGCCTTGCGGCCCGTGGATGACCATTCCTCTGGTCCCGCCGTTGCCGACGGGCTCTAGCTGCCAACCCGGATCTGCTGGGGCGCAGGCAGCCCTGCGGGGCTCAGCCCCGCGCGCGATCCCTATTCGGCATTGCTCCTGGTGGGGCTTGCCGTGCCGGTCCGGTTGCCCGTCCCGCGGTGGGCTCTTGCCCCACCGTTTCACCCTTGCCCCCGCAAGCGGAGGCGGTCTGTTCTCTGTGGCGCTTTCCCTGGGGTTGCCCCCGCCGGGCGTTACCCGGCACCATGCCTGCATGGAGCCCGGACTTTCCTCGGACGGCTCACACCGCCCGCGGTCATCCGGCCATCCGCGCAAGCGCGCAGATAGGCGGAGGCCGCCCTGCGGTCAAGCGTCAGTCCAGCCGCACCGCCGCGAGGATCGGCCCCGGCTCGCCCCCGGCCAGCGCCTGCTGGACCAGGATCGCGTGCAGCGTGTCGGCGGGATAGGCCTCGTTCGGGTCGTTCCCCGGCCGCACGGTCAGGCGCAGCGGCTCGCGCGCGGGCCAGCGGGTCAGAAGCTCGCTGTCCACCACGATGTTGCGATAGTCGATGGTGCGGCCCCGGTTCTCGCCGGCCTTCACCTGCACCGAGCGGTGGGGAAGATAGCGCACCAGCGCGATCTCGACCCCGCCGGGAACCGCCACCCGGGGCGTGAGGTCGATGACATGGACCTCGCCCTCGGCCGCCGCCGTGACCATGATCGCGGGCGGCCGTGCCGCGTGCTCGTCGATCATTGCCATCAGCGCCGCGCGATGCAGGCTGAGCAGCGTGTCCTGCCCGTCGATGATGATCTGCGGCGTATAGACGCCCCGCTCGCCCGCGGCCTCGGCATAGGCCTCCTGCCGGGCGGTATGCTCGGGCCGGGCGAAGACGTCCGCCCAGCCGAGGTAATCCCAGTAGTCCACGTGCCAGCTGAGCGTCAGCACGCCCGGCTCGTCCGACATCGCCCCGATCAGTGCGTCGGCCGGCGGGCAGGACGAACAGCCCTGCGAGGTGAAAAGCTCGACGACCACCGGTGGGCTGCCGATCGGCCCCAGGCGGCCGCGCCCCGTCGCCTTGCCCTCGGGGGCCGCGAATGTCTGGCGTTCCGGCGCAAGCGAGAAGGCACCTTCGGGCAGCTCGGTCGCGGCACCCTCGGGCGCCTCGATGACCGCGATGCCGGCCTCGGCGGTAATGGCGGCCCCGACTCCCTGCCCTGGCGCCATGTCCTGCGCCCCCGAGGGCGCGGCCAGAACCGCCAGCGCGACGCCGATTGCCGCTGCAAGCCTCACCGGGCGAAAGCAAAGGATCGAAGTATCTGTCATTGCGTTCCGCTTAGGCCAGCCGCGCGCCCGAGGCCAAATCAATGCTTCGTTAGCATTTGTCTGCCCCCGTGATCTGTGCACTCGCACTTGAAAACCGCGCGAGATATGTATACCACGGCATACAAAGAAATGCCGGGCGAGTCTCGATGCATCCTTGCGCTTGCACCGCTGGATGAGTCGGGGCAATCCGGTCGTTGCCTGCCACCTGAGCCCTTGAGGAAGCAAAGCCATGCCGATCGTCACCGGAACCGATACCGCCAGGACCCGCCGCGAGCTGGTCGTCGGCGACCAGACCGTGGCCTATTACTCGATCCCCGCGGCCGCCGAGGCGGGCCTGGGCGACTTCTCGCGGCTGCCGGCCTCGCTGAAGGTCGTGCTGGAAAACCTGCTGCGCTTCGAGGACGGTGGCTTCACCGTCAGCGTGGATGACATCAAGGCCTTCGCGGACTGGGCGCAGAACGGCGGCAAGTCCGACCGCGAGATCGCCTATCGCCCGGCGCGCGTTCTGATGCAGGACTTCACCGGCGTTCCGGCGGTCGTTGACCTTGCCGCGATGCGCGACGGCATCAAGGCGCTGGGCGGCGACGCGCAGAAGATCAACCCGCTGAACCCCGTGGACCTGGTCATCGACCACTCGGTCATGGTGGACGAGTTCGGCAACCCCCGCGCCTTCCAGCGCAACGTGGACCTGGAATACGAACGGAACATGGAACGCTACCAGTTCCTGAAATGGGGCCAGGGCGCGTTCAACAACTTCCGCGTGGTGCCTCCGGGGACCGGCATCTGCCACCAGGTGAACCTGGAATATCTGGCGCAGACCGTCTGGACCGACACGGACCAGGGCGGCGCGACCGTGGCTTATCCCGACACGCTGGTCGGGACGGACAGCCATACCACGATGGTTAACGGTCTTGCCGTGCTGGGCTGGGGCGTCGGCGGGATCGAGGCCGAGGCCGCAATGCTGGGCCAGCCGATCTCGATGCTGATCCCCGAGGTCGTGGGCTTCAAGATCACCGGCGCGCTGCGCGAGGGCGTGACCGCGACTGACCTCGTGCTGAAGGTCGTCAAGATGCTGCGCGACCACAAGGTCGTCGGCAAGTTCGTCGAATTCTACGGCGAAGGCCTGGACAACATGCCGCTGGCCGACCGCGCGACCATCGCCAACATGGCCCCCGAATACGGCGCCACCTGCGGCTTCTTCCCGATCGACGACGAGACCCTGCGCTACCTGCGCCAGACCGGCCGCGACGAGGACCGCATCGCACTAGTCGAGGCCTATGCCCGCGCCAACGGCATGTGGCGCGAGCCGGGCTTCGAGCCGGTGTTCACCTCGACGCTGCATCTCGACCTGGGCGACGTGGTGCCCGCGATCTCGGGCCCCAAGCGTCCGCAGGACCACGTTGCGCTGGATGCCGCCGCCCAGACCTTCAAGGACTACATCGCCAGCCTGCCGCCCGCGCCCACCGCGCCGGTCACGCAGAAGAAGCTGATGACCGCCGAGGGCGGCGCGCCCTCGCCCCTGCCGGACGAGATCCCCGGCGGCGATCGCGACGGCACGGTCGCGCGCGGCGCGGTCGAGGGCACGAACTACGCGCTGCACGACGGCTCGGTCGTGATCGCGGCGATCACTTCCTGCACCAACACCTCGAACCCCTATGTGCTGATGGCTGCCGGCCTTGTCGCCAAGAAGGCCAACGAACTGGGACTGACCCGCAAGCCCTGGGTCAAGACCTCGCTCGCGCCCGGGTCGCAGGTCGTGGCCGAGTACCTGGAGGCCGCCGGCCTACAGGAGCACCTGGATGCGCTGGGCTTCAACCTGGTGGGCTTCGGCTGCACCACCTGCATCGGCAACTCGGGTCCGCTGGAGCCCGCGATCTCGAAGGCCATCAACGAGAACGACCTCGTCGCCGTCTCGGTCCTGTCGGGCAACCGCAACTTCGAGGGCCGGATCAGCCCCGACGTGCGCGCCAACTACCTGGCCTCGCCCCCGCTGGTCGTCGCTTATGCGATCGCCGGCGACATGAACATCGACATCACGCGCGAGCCGCTGGCCCGGACGGCGGACGGGCGCGACGTCTACCTGAAGGATCTCTGGCCCTCGTCGCAGGAGATTTCGGACCTCGTGGACCGGATCGTCACGCGCGAGATGTTCCAGGCCAAGTATGCCGACGTCTTCAAGGGCGACGAGCGCTGGCAGGCGGTCGAGACCACGGACAGCGAGACCTACGATTGGCCGCCGACCTCGACCTACATCCAGAACCCGCCCTACTTCCGCGGCATGTCGCAGGAACCGGGCGTGATCTCGGACATCGAGGGCGCGCGCGTGCTGGCGGTGCTGGGCGACATGATCACCACCGACCACATCTCGCCCGCGGGCTCGTTCAAGCCGACCACTCCGGCCGGGAAATACCTGACCGAGCGGCAGGTCGCGCCCGCCGACTTCAACAGCTACGGCTCGCGCCGCGGCAACCACGAAGTCATGATGCGCGGCACCTTCGCCAACATCCGCATCAAGAACGAGATGCTGGACGGCGTCGAAGGCGGCTACACCAAGGGGCCGGACGGGCAGCAGACCTCGATCTACGACGCCGCGATGGCGTGGAAGGACCGGGGCGTGCCGCTGATCGTGGTGGGCGGCGTCGAATACGGCGCAGGCTCGTCGCGCGACTGGGCGGCCAAGGGCACCAACCTGCTGGGCGTCAAGGCCGTGATCGCGGAAAGCTTCGAGCGCATCCACCGCTCGAACCTCGTCGGCATGGGCGTGATCCCCTTCGAGTTCACCGGCGGCGACAACCGCAAGTCGCTGGGCCTGACCGGCGACGAGGTGATCTCGATCCAGGGGCTGGCGGGCGAGTTCAAGCCGCTGTCGCTGGTGCCCGCCACGATCCGCCATGCGGACGGCACCGAGAAGACCGTGCAGCTGAAGGCGCGCGTCGATACCGAGGTCGAGATCGAATACCTCAAGAATGGCGGCGTGCTGCACTACGTGCTGCGCAACCTCGCCCGGTCGTAAGACCGCACGGGCTCCGACACCGACCCCGGCCTTCGCGGCCGGGGTTTTTTCATGCGCGCACCGGGACTTGGGGTTGATGGTCAGGGAAGCCGCCTTGCATCCCCCACCCGCGCTTGCCACATCGGAACCATGACCAGCGGAACGACGTGACGATGCAGAAGCTTTCCCTTCCCGAGCGGCCCGGCTGGCGCGACCGCGCGACCGAGCTGGGGTTCACCTTTGCCGACATGGGAGGAGAGCCCTACTGGGACGAGACCTCGGCCTATCGCTTCACGCTCGGTCAGATCGAGGATGACATCGAGGCGCCGGGGGCCGAGCTGCACGCCATGTGCCGCCAGGCCGTGGCCCATGCCGTCACCTCCGAGGAATGGCTGACCCGGCTGGAGATCCCCCGCCCCTACTGGGATTTCGTCGAGCGCAGCTGGGCCAATGGCGAGCCCGAGCTTTATGGCCGCTTCGACCTGGCCTATGACGGCAAGGGCCCGGCGAAGCTGCTGGAATACAACGCCGACACGCCGACCTCGCTATATGAATCCGCGTCCTTCCAGTGGCTGTGGTTCGAGGAAAGCCGCGACGCGGGCGTCCTGGGACCGAACACCGACCAGTTCAACCGCATCCACGAGGCGCTGGCCGAACGCTGGGCCGCCATCTGCGCGCCGGGCGAGAACGTCCATTTCGCCGCGGACAAGGACAACCCCGAAGATTATGCGACCGTCGAGGCGCTGGCCTGGGCCGCGCGCGAGGGCGGGCTCGGCGCGCATTTCACGCCCCTGTCGGGCATCGGCGTCACGGACAAGGGGCAACTGGCCGATGACCAAGATCGCGTGATCGGCACGCTGTTCAAGCTGTATCCTTGGGAGGATATGCTGCGCGACGACTTCGCGCCGAACCTTCAGCCCTCGGGCGCGCGCTTCATCGAGCCGCCGTGGAAGGCGGTCGTCTCGAACAAGGGGCTTCTGCCCCTGCTGTGGCATCTCTTCCCCAACCATCCGAACCTCCTGCCGGCGTTCTTCCAGGCGGATATCGAGGCCGCGCGCCGGGGCGAGCAGACCCCCTATGCCGCCGCCATCGCCGAGGCCGGGCCGCTGCTGGCCGGTGGCCATGTCACCAAGCCCATCTTCTCGCGCGAGGGTGCGGGCGTCGTGATCCACGAAGGCGGCCGCGAGACCGACCGTGCGCCGGACGACAGCTATTCGCATCACCCCCATGTAGTGCAGGCGCTGGCAGCGCTGCCCGATTTCGACGGCTTCCATCCCGTCCTCGGCGCCTGGATCGTGGGCGAGGACTGCGTGGGCCTGGGCGTCCGCGAGGACCGCGCCCGGATCACCCACAACCTGTCGCGCTTCAAGCCGCATTTCATCGAAGGGTAAGGCCATGACCGATCTTGCTGACCGCCCCGAGGAAACCCCCGCGCCGCGCCGCAAGCGGTCGCGCCACGTGGCCCTGCTGCTGGCCGGCGCCGCCGTCCTGACGCTGGCCGCCTGCGAGGATGACGCCGTGGACGCGCAGGCCTTCCCCGACCTGAACAGTTGCATCGCCGCCGCCCAGGAAGACGGGCTGTGGTTCACCGAGGAAGACTGCCGCACCCAGTTCGCCGCCGCCGAGCAGACGCATCTGGAAACGGCCCCCCGCTACGAATCGCGCGAACTCTGCGAGGAACAGCATGGCGCAGGCGCCTGCGGGACCGACCCGGCAGCGGGCGATCCCGCGACGGCGCAGCAGCAGGGCGGCGGGGGCTTCAGCTTCATGCCGCTGCTGGTGGGCTACATGATGGGCTCGATGCTGTCGCGCGGCGGCGGCGTCTTCAGCCAGCCGATGGTGCGGACGCCCACCGGCTACTCGACGCCCTCGGGTAACCAGACCTTTGCCAGCAACTCGGGTTCGGGCCGCGTGCCCGCCACGACCTTCAACCGCGCACCGACCACCATGGGCCAGCAGCCCATGAGCCGGGCGCAGGTCGCCCAGCGTGGCGGCTTCGGGGCGGGGGCGACGGCGCGCACGGCGACGGGCGGGGCGCGGGGCTTCGGCGGCTGAGATCAGGGGGCGGGCGGACGCCGCCCTTGCGTCGGACACGCGCCCGGCGCAGGGTCGCGCAGGATTTCCGAAAGGTCCCTCCATGACGCCCGAAAGCCAGTCCGCCCGTATCCGCGAGATCTGCGCCATGGCGCCGGTGATCCCGGTGATCGTGATCGAGGACGCGGCCTGGGCCGAGCCGCTGGCCCGCAGCCTCGTCGCGGGCGGCCTGCCCGTGCTCGAGGTCACGCTGCGCACCCCTGCCGCGCTTGAGGCCATTGCGGCAATGGCGCGGGTCGAGGGCGCGGTCGTGGGCGCCGGGACGGTCATCACGACGCAGGACGCTCACCGGGCCAGGGCGGCGGGGGCGCGTTTCGCGGTCTCTCCCGGCCTGACCGACACGCTGGTCGGCGCCTGCGAGGAATGCGCGCTGCCGCTGCTGCCGGGGGTCGCCACGGCGTCCGAGGCGATGCAGGCGGTCGAGGCGGGCTTTGACACGCTCAAGTTCTTCCCCGCCGGGCCTGCGGGCGGTCCTGCCTATCTCAAGGCGCTGGCAGGCCCGCTGCCGGGCATCCGCTTCTGCCCGACGGGCGGCGTCTCGGCCGCGAACGCGCCCGACTACTTGGCGCTGTCCAACGTCCTTTGCGTCGGCGGCAGCTGGATCTCTCCGGCGGACATGATGCGCGCGGGCGACTGGGCAGGGATCGAGGCGCTGGCGCGGCAGGCGGCGGCCCTTCGTCCATGAGCGTCCTTGCCACCGACACCCCTGACAGCCGCCGCCTGGCCTGGGCGAACGTCGGCGTTCTGGTGCTGGCCCAGGCGATCCTTGGTGCGCAGCTGTCGATGGTCTTCATCACCGCCGGGCTTGCGGGGGCGATGATCGCGCCGAACCCCTGCTTTGCCACGCTGCCGGTGTCGATGGTCATGCTGGGTTCGGCGATCTCGGCGCGGTTCCTGTCGGGCTTCATGGCGCGGCACGGGCGCCGGGCGGGCTTCACCGTCGCCTCGCTGGTCGCGGCCCTCGGCGCGGGCATTGCCTTCGCGGGGCTGGAACGCGGCAACTTCGCACTGTTCACCCTAGGCTGTACGCTGATCGGGGCGCAGATGTCGGCGCAGGGCTTCTATCGCTTCGCCGCCGCCGATACGGCACCCGAGGCGCTGCAGCCCAAGATGATCAGCTTCGTGCAGGCCGGTGGCCTCGTCTCGGCGTTGATCGGCCCGAAGCTCGCCACCATGACGGCCGAAGCAAGCGCGATCCCCTTCGCCATGACCTTTGCCGCCATCATCGGGCTGAACCTGCTGGGACCCTTCATCTATGCCATGCTGCGCATCCCCGTCCTGCCGCAGTCGCGCGGCGGCGCGGGCAAAGGGCGCAGCCTGTCGCAGATCCTGCGCAGCCCCGGCATTGTCGTGGCGATGATCTGCGGCACGGTCTCCTACGCGCTGATGAACCTGGTGATGACCTCGACGCCGCTGGCGATGGCCGGCTGCGGCTTTGCCGTCGCGGATGCGTCCGGCGTCACGCAGGCGCATATGATCGCCATGTTCGGACCCGCGTTCTTCACCGGCCACCTGATCGCCCGTTTCGGGGCCGAGCGGATCGTGACGGTCGGTCTGGTCATCCTTGCCGGGGCAGGCGCGGTCGCCCTGAGCGGGGTGGAGCTTGACCATTTCTACCTCGCGCTGATCCTGCTGGGCCTGGGCTGGAACTTCGGCTTCATCGGCTCGACCGCGATGCTGACCGCGCAGCACACGCCGGAAGAACGCGGCCGTGTACAGGGCATCAACGACGCAATCGTCTTCGGCGGCGTGTTCCTGGCCTCGCTGTCCTCGGGCGCGCTGATGGGCTGCGGGGGCGGCACCGCGCAGCAGGGCTGGTCGGCGGTCAACCTGATGATGCTGCCCTTCCTGACGCTGGCGGGCGGGGCGCTGATCTGGATGGCCCTGCGCCCGCGCGAGACGCGCTGAGGCGCTTAGAACAGCGAGCCCTGCTCGGGCGGCTTCCTCGCGCCGCGTCGTGGGCCGGGCGCGCTGCCTTCGGGATGCACCTTCACCCGCCCGTCGTGGAACTCGAGTTCCAGCGAGGCTGCCTTGCCCGCGACCGCTGCCGAGGTGACCAGCCCATCAGGGCCGCGCACGATGGCAAAGCCACGACGCAGGGTTTCGGTATGACCCAAGGTCTGGCGCAGGCGGTCGAGGGCTTCCAGCTGGCCCCGCCGCTCGGCCGTCAGCCGGAGAGCAAGGGCGGCGAGGCGGCGCGTGGCCTCCTGCGCCCGCACCCGCCCCTCGGTCTGCTCGCGCCGGATCTTCGCCTGCGCGCGGTCCAGCCGCGTGGTCAGGGCAGAAAGACGTTCCGCCACCTTGATGGTTGCGCGCTTACCCGCGCTGTCCAACCGGGGCTGCATGTCCTCTAGCCGCCGCGCTGCCTGCGCCTGCAACATCCGCACCGCGCCCGCACGGACCACGGGCAGCGCCGAGCGCCTGCGCTGCTGATCCCGAAGGCGCTCCTGCTCCAGTGCGCGCCCTGCCCGTTCCACGCCCGCGCGGCGGTCGGCCATGAAGCCGCGCAGAGCGAACAGTGGCAGGTGCAGCGCCTCGATGCTGCGGCGGCGGTCGCGGGTGAAAGCGCGCAGCACGGGCTCCAGCCGTGGGCCAGTGAGGTCCAGCCGCTGCCGCGCCGGGTCCGTCAGCGCCTGCGGGCGGCCCAAGCCGCGTCCCAGATCGCCCAGCCGCTGGGTGGAACGGTCCAGCCGAGCGCGCGTGCCGCGCAGCAGCCGCGCCTGCAGTTCCGACAGCCGCGCGGACAGATCGGCCAGCACCGGCACCGCCATCTCGGCCGCCGCCGTGGGCGTGGGCGCGCGCAGGTCGGCGGCATGGTCGATCAGCGTCGTGTCGGTTTCGTGCCCCACGGCCGAGATCAGCGGGATCGTCCCGGCCGCCACCGCACGGACCACCGCCTCGTCGTTGAAGCCCCACAGGTCCTCGACCGAGCCGCCGCCACGCGCCACGATGATGAGGTCGGGGCGCGGCACCGGCCCGCCGGGCCGGATTGCGTTCAGGCGCGTGATCGCGTCCGCTACCTGCGGCGCACAGGCGGTTCCCTGCACGGCCACCGGCCAGATCAGCACGCGGCTGGGGAAGCGGTCGCGCAGCCGGTGCAGGATGTCGCGGATCACCGCGCCGGTGGGCGAGGTCACGACCGCGATCACGCCCGGCAGGTAAGGGATCGGCCGCTTGGCAGAGGCGTCGAACAGCCCCTCGGCCGCCAGCGCCTTCCGCCGCTGCTCCAGCATCGCCATCAGCGCGCCGAGGCCCGCGGGTTCCACCTGCTCGACGATCAGCTGGTACTTGGACTGGTTGGCGAAGGTGGTCAGGCGTCCGGTGACGATGATCTCCATCCCCTCCTCGGGGCGGTGCGCCAGGCGGGCGGCCTGCATCTTCCAGCAGACGGCGGCCATGCAGGCGTTGTCGTCCTTGAGGTCGAAGTAGAGATGCCCCGAACCGGGCCGCGACACGCGCCCGACCTCGCCCCGCACGCGGACGCGGCCGAACTCGCCCTCGATCACGCGCTTCACGGCGCCCGAGATTTCAGAAACGGTCAGGGGCGGGGCGTTGCTGCCGGCCTCGGCGCCGGGCGCGTCGTCTTCGAAGAGGTCCATGGGGGATAGATGGACCGGTCGGGCTGCGGGGGCAAGCGCCCGACCGGGGTGCTGCCCATGAATGGGCCCCTGCCGCATTCATCCCGGGGTGTTTGCTCAAGGAAGAAACCCCGCCCGCGTCTTGTCCGAACCGGAGCTTTCGGCCACAAGCACGCGCAAGAATGGAGGGCTTGCGCATGAACATCCTGATCCTCGGTGGCGGCGGACGCGAACATGCGCTGGCCTGGGCCATCCGGCAGAACCCGAAATGCGACCGGCTGATCGTCGCGCCGGGAAACGCGGGGATCGCCGCCGTCGCCCGCTGCGCCGAGTTGGCGATCGAGGATGGCGCGGCGGTGGTCGCCTTCTGCGAGGAACACGCGATCGATCTGGTGGTGATCGGCCCCGAGGCGCCGCTGGCCGCGGGCGTGGCGGATGCGTTGCGCGCGGCGGGGATCGCGGCCTTCGGGCCGTCGCAGGCAGCGGCGCGGCTGGAAGCGTCCAAGTCCTTCACCAAGGAAATCTGCGACGCCTGCGGAGCGCCGACCGCCGCCTGGGCGCGCTTCGACGAGGCTGAGGGCGCGCGTGACTACATCCGCCGCATGGGTGCGCCCATTGTCGTCAAGGCGGATGGGCTGGCGGCCGGCAAGGGCGTCACCGTCGCCATGACCGAGGCCGAGGCGCTGGGGGCCATTGATGCGGCCTTCGGCGGCGCCTTTGGCGCGGCGGGCGCCGAGGTGGTGATCGAAGAATACATGGAAGGCGAGGAGGCGAGCTTCTTCGTCCTCGTGGACGGCACGGCCTGCCTGCCCATCGGCACCGCGCAGGACCACAAGCGCGTGGGCGAGGGCGACAGCGGCCCGAACACCGGCGGCATGGGCGCCTATTCCCCTGCCCCGATCCTGACCGAGGACCTGCAGGCCCGCGTCATGGCCGAGATCATCCAGCCCACCGTCGAGGAAATGGCGCGGCGCGGAACGCCCTTCCAGGGCGTTCTTTATGCCGGACTGATGATCCGGGACGGGCGCGCGCGGCTGGTGGAATACAACGTCCGCTTCGGTGACCCCGAATGCCAGGTGCTGATGATGCGGCTGGGCGCGCAGGCGCTGGACCTGATCCAGGCCTGCGCCGAGTCGCGGCTGGACAGCGTCAGCGTGAACTGGGCCGACGATCACGCGCTGACCGTGGTGCTGGCCGCGCAGGGCTATCCGGGCGACTATGCCAAGAGGACGGCGATCCGGCTGCCGCAAGACCTGGCCGAAAGCTCGTCCGCCATGATCTTCCATGCGGGCACGGCGGAACGCGAGGGGCGGCTGGTCTCGGCCGGCGGGCGGGTGCTGAACGCGACCGGCCGGGGGGCCAGGCTGGCCGAGGCGCGCGACCGCGCCTATGCGCTGGCCGAGGCGGTGGACTGGCCCGAGGGCTTCTTCCGCCGCGATATCGGCTGGCGGGCGCTGTAACGACAAGGAGCGCGTGATCGTCACGCGCCCCTTCTTTCGGGTCAGAGGATGCGCCGCTCAGACCGCGGCGTACATTCCTTCATAGATCGGCTGCAGCGTTTCCAGCTCGAACAGCGAAGACACCGAGGTCCCGTTCCAGGTGGACATGATCGCCTGCGCAAACAGCGGCGCGGTTGGCACGATACGGATGTTGCGGGCGTTCTTCACCGCCTCGGGCTGGGCGATCGAATCGGTGACGACCAGCGACTTCATGATCGAGTTCTCGATCCGGCCCACCGCCGGTCCGGACAGGACGCCATGGGTGATATAGGCGTGGACCTCGGTCGCGCCGTGGTCCGCCAGCAGTTGCGCGGCCTTCACCAGCGTCCCCGCCGTGTCGCAGATGTCGTCCACGATGATGCAGGTCTTGCCCGAAACATCGCCGATCACCGTCATCTCGGCGATCTCACCCGCCTTCTCGCGCCGCTTGTCGACGATCGCCAAGGGCGCGTCGATCCGGGCCGCGATCTCGCGCGCGCGGGCCACGCCGCCCACGTCGGGCGAGACGATCATCAGGTCGTCCATGCGGCCCTTGAAGTGGTGCATGATGTCCAACGAGAAGATCGGCGCGGCGTAGAGGTTGTCCACCGGAATGTCGAAGAACCCCTGGATCTGGGTCGCGTGCAGGTCCAGCGTCAGGACGCGGTCCACCCCGGCCTCGGTCAGCAGGTTCGCCACCAGCTTGGCGCTGATCGGCGTGCGGGCCTTGGCGCGGCGGTCCTGGCGGGCATAGCCGAAATAGGGGATCACCGCCGTGATCCGGTTGGCCGAGCTGCGCCGCAGCGCGTCGGCCATGATCAGCAGTTCCATCAGGTTGTCGTTGGCCGGGTTCGACGTCGACTGGATGATGTACATGTCCTCGCCGCGGACGTTCTCATACACCTCGACGAAGATTTCCTGGTCGTTGAAGCGTTCGACCCGCGCGTTCACCAGGTCCACGTTCATGCCGCGGTGCATCGACATCCGCCGTGCGATTCCGGTGGCCAGCGGACGATTCGCGTTCCCCGCGATCAGCTTGGGTTCGGTCATTGCAGGCATGGGAGTCCTTGGTCGCTAGGGTCGCCCGGCCGGGATTCGCCGGATTGCGGCCCGATTAGCACCGCGATAGCGTCCGGGTAAACCGCAGGAGGACCGGAACGTGGCGCAGATCGACTATTACCTCAGCACGATCAGCCCTTGGGCCTATCTCGCGGGCGACCGGCTGGAGCGCATCGCCGCGCGCCACGGGGCGAGCGTCACCTATCGCCCCATCGACGCCATGCAGCTTTTCGACCGCACCGGGGGCACGCGCCCGCAGAACCGCCACCCCGCGCGCATGGACTACCGTCGGCAGGAGCTGACCCGCTGGTCCGAACACCTGGGCCTGCCGATCCGGATCGACGTCCCGATGACGAACCCCGCCCCGGCGGCCTATGCGATCATCGCCGCGCAGGAGGCAGGGGGCGACGTGGCCGGGTTGGTGCGGGCGATCCTGTCCGCGCGCTTTGCCGAGGGACGCGACATCGCCGAGGACGAGGTGATCCGCGCGGCGCTGTCGCAGGCGGGCTTCGATCCGGGCCTTGCCGACCGCGGGCTGTTCGTGGGCGCCGAAACCTATGCCCGCAACCTCGAACGGGCAGTCGAGGCCGGCGTCTTCGGCGTTCCCTTCTATCACGTCTTGGACTCGGACCAGCGGTTCTGGGGCCAGGACCGGTTGGACTTTCTGGACCGGCACCTGGCCACGCTGTGAGCGCGGTTCATGTCCGGCACTGGCCGGGCGATCCCTCGCGCCCGGCGGTGGCGATCCATTGCATGATGGGCAGCGGGCGGGCCTTCGATCCCATGGCGCGACGGCTTGGCGGCAAGGTGGACCTGACCGCCTTCGACCTGCCCTCGCACGGGCGCAGCGAGGCGTGGCGTCCTGCCGGGGGTGAGGACTACCACACAACCGTTACCCGCATCGCGGAAGGGCTGCTGGGCACGGGGCCCGTGGACCTGATCGGCCATTCGCTCGGGGGCACGGTCGCCCTGCGGCTGGCGGTGGCCGCGCCGCAGCGGGTCCGCTCGGTGACGCTGATCGAGCCGGTGCTGTTCGCTGCCTCCCGCTCGGGCCATGCGCTGGACAACGAGCTTGCCGCCCTCGCCGCTGCCGGAGAGATGGAGGCCGCCGCGCGGCTGTTCCTGAGTGTCTGGGGGGCACCCGGCGGGTTCAAGGCGCTGCCGTGTAGTCTGCAGCAGGCGGCGGTCGAACTGATGCCCTTGGTGCTTGAAACGGACGCCGCGCTCAGCGCCGATGTCCACGGCATCCTGCGGCCGGGGGGGCTTGAGGCCGTGGCTGCCCCGACCCTGCTGATCGCAGGGGCGGAATCGCCCGCGGTCATGGACGAGATCCTCGACACGCTGGCGGCACGCCTGCCGAATGCGCAGCGGGCAACGGTGCCGCGCGCGGGGCATATGGTCCCCGTAACCCATCCCACCGAGGTGACGGCGCTGGTGGCCGGGCACCTCGGCCGCAGGTGAGGTTCAATCGAGGGCGAAGTCGTCCACGTGGTCGGCCGGGCCGATGGCCAGCCAGTCGGCGCGGACCCGCGCGACCCGCGTGTCAGCCCAGGTGCGGAAGACGAGCGTAAAGCCGCCGGCGGTCACGTCCTCGGCGGCGATATCCACACGCTGGTTTGCCGCCACCGAGATGTCCCACATCGACAGACCCACATGAACCACGGGCGGGCCCCGAAAGGGCGTGGCGAAGCTGACCGGGACCCGCTCGACCCTCGGGCCCGTGCCGGTCCACATCGGCCCGTTGTCCTCGAAGGCCGAGAACAGGAAGGCGCGGCCCTGTTGCACGCCGACGGCAGTATGGCTGAAGCGCAGCATCCGTCCCCCTTGGGCAGGTTCTTTCAACCCGCCGCATCCATGGGACTTAAACAACAACACCCCGCCCGACGGAACGGGCGAGGTGCCTAACTTTTTGTCGGTCTGACCAGGCCGGAGTTATTCCGGAACGGTCGACTGGTTGGGGTCCAGCCCGATGTGGGTTCCCAGCGCGTGCATGTCGCCCAGCATCTTGGCCGAGGCGGCAACCACCTCGTCCCCGACCGACTCGCGCCGCGCCTCGACGCCACGATGCGCGCGCTGCGCGTCGCGCATCATCTCGTTGTAGACCTCCTGCGTGATCTCGGCGCGGGCGTGGCCCCGCTCGGCCAGCAGGCTGACCGACTCGCCGTTGATCTCGGCGAAGCCGCCGGTCACGGCGAACTCGGTCGCGGTGCCCTGCGCGTCCACCACCGTGACGATCCCCGGCCGAAGCGTGACGATCGTCGCGGCGTGACCGGGCATCGCCGTCAGGTCGCCGTCGGTGCCCGGCAGGCGAACCTCGCGCACGGGAACGGAGACAAGTCTCCGTTCCGGCGAGACGAGGTCGAACTGCATCGTGTCGGCCATGTCGCCCCCTTACGCCGCGTCAGCGGCGAGGCGCTGCGCCTTGGCTTTCACGTCCTCGATGCCGCCGACCATGTAGAAGGCCGCTTCCGGCAGGTGGTCGTATTCGCCGGCCACGACCGCCTTGAACGAGCGGATCGTGTCTTCCAGCGGAACCTGCACGCCGTCCGAGCCGGTGAAGACCTTGGCCACGTCGAAGGGCTGCGACAGGAAGCGCTGGATCTTCCGGGCACGGGCCACCGTCAGCTTGTCCTCTTCCGACAGTTCGTCCATCCCGAGGATGGCGATGATGTCCTGAAGCGACTTGTACTTCTGCAGGATGCCCTGAACGTCACGGGCGACCTGATAGTGCTCTTCGCCGACCACGGCCGGGTCGAGGATCCGGCTGTTCGAGTCGAGCGGGTCCACGGCCGGATAGATCCCCAGTTCCGAGATGGCGCGCGACAGAACGGTCGTGGCGTCGAGGTGGGCAAAGGTCGTCGCGGGCGCCGGGTCGGTGAGGTCATCGGCCGGAACGTAGACGGCCTGGATCGAGGTGATCGAGCCCTTCTTGGTCGAGGTGATGCGTTCCTGCATTGCGCCCATGTCCGTCGCCAGCGTCGGCTGGTAGCCCACGGCCGAGGGGATGCGGCCCAGAAGCGCCGACACTTCCGAACCCGCTTGGGTGAAGCGGAAGATGTTGTCCACGAAGAACAGCACGTCCGTGCCGGTCGCGTCGCGGAACTGTTCCGCCACGGTCAGGCCGGTCAGGGCAACGCGCATCCGCGCGCCCGGAGGCTCGTTCATCTGGCCATAGACCAGAGCCACCTGCGACTCGGCCAGGTTGTCCGGCTTGATGACGCCCGATTCCACCATCTCGTGGTAAAGGTCGTTGCCTTCACGGGTCCGCTCGCCCACGCCCGCGAACACGGAATAGCCCGAGTGCACCTTGGCGATGTTGTTGATCAGTTCCATGATCAGAACGGTCTTGCCCACGCCGGCGCCGCCGAACAGGCCGATCTTGCCGCCCTTGGAATAGGGGGCCAGCAGGTCGATGACCTTGATGCCGGTGACGAGGATTTCCGAGCTGGTCGCCTGCGCGGCGAAGTCCGGCGCGGGCTGGTGGATCGCGCGGGTCTCGGTCGAATGGACCGGGCCGCGCTCGTCCACGGGTTCGCCCACGACGTTCAGGATGCGCCCCAGGGTGGCCTCGCCCACGGGAACCGAGATCGGCCCCCCGGTGTCGGTCACGGCGGCGCCGCGGACCAGGCCCTCGGTCGCGTCCATGGCGATGGTGCGGACGGTGTTCTCGCCCAGGTGCTGGGCGACTTCCAGAACCAGCTTGCGGCCGTTGTTCTCGGTTTCTAGCGCGTTCAGGATCGCCGGCAGGTGATCGTCGAACTGGACGTCCACGACCGGGCCGATGACCTGGGTGATCTTGCCCTTGGCGCCGGCGCGCGACGGTTCGTCGGCCAGGATGTTGCGGGCTTCAGCCTCTGCCATCTTCTTACCTCTTTATTTCCGTCAGAGCGCTTCGGCGCCCGCGATGATTTCGATGAGTTCGGTGGTGATCGCCGCCTGACGCGAGCGGTTGAACTGCGTCGTCAGCCTGTCGATCATCTCGCCCGCGTTGCGCGTCGCATTGTCCATGGCGGTCATCCGCGCGCCCTGCTCGGAGGCCGCGTTTTCCAGCAGCGACGCGAAGACCTGCGTGGTGATGGACCGCGGCAGCAGCTCGGACAGGATCGCTTCCTCGCCGGGCTCGTAGTCGTAGAGGGCCGAGGCGCTGTCGCCGCCCTGCCCCTCCTCGACCACTGCCGGGATGATCTGGCGCGCGGTCGGGACCTGGCTGATGACGGATTCGAAGCGGCTGTAGAAGAGCGTGGCCACGTCGAAGTCGCCGCCGTCGAAGCGTTCGAGGATCTCGCGCGCGATGTCGCGGGCGTTCTCGTAGCCGATGCGCTTGACCTCGGACAGATCGACGTGATGCACGAAGAACTGGCCCATGTCGCGGCGCAGCTGCTCGCGGGCCTTCTTGCCCACGGTCATGATGGCGACCTGCTTGCCCTGGCCCAGCAGCTCCTCGGCATGCTGGCGCGCCAGCTTGACGATCGAGCTGTTGAAGCCGCCCGCAAGGCCACGTTCCGACGTCAGCACCACCAGCAGGTGGCGCCGGTCCTCACCCGTGCCGGCCAGAAGGCGCGGTGCGCCTTCCGACCCGGCTGCCGCGGCGGTCAGGCCGGCCATGACGGCCGACATGCGCTCGGCATAGGGACGCGCGGCTTCCGCCGCGTCCTGCGCGCGGCGCAGCTTCGCGGCGGCGACCATCTGCATCGCCTTGGTGATCTTCCGCGTGTTCTTGACGCTTCCGATCCGGTTCTTGAGAGCCTTGAGGCTGGGCATCTGTCCCCTCTCCTCAGGCGTAGGTCTTGGCGTAGGCGTCCAGGACCGACTTCAGCCGAGCTTCCGCGTCACCCTTGATCTTCGGGTCTTCGCGGGTCAGCCAGTCGAGGACGTCCGCGTGCTGGTTGCGCAGGAACGAGATCAGACCCTCTTCCCAACGGCCGACCTCGCGCACCGGGATGTCGTCCAGGTAGCCCTTGGTGCCGGCATAGATGACGGCGACGATCTCGGCGTTGGTCAGCGGCGAGTACTGCGGCTGCTTCATCAGCTCGGTCAGGCGCGCGCCGCGGTTCAGCAGCTTCTGCGTCGCCGCGTCGAGGTCCGAGCCGAACTGCGCGAAGGCCGCCATCTCGCGGTACTGCGCCAGTTCCAGCTTCACCGGACCGGCGACCGACTTCATCGCGTTGGTCTGTGCGGCCGAGCCCACGCGCGACACCGACAGACCGGTGTTCACGGCCGGGCGGATGCCTTGGAAGAACAGGTCGGTTTCCAGGAAGATCTGGCCGTCGGTGATCGAGATCACGTTGGTCGGGATGTAGGCCGACACGTCGCCCGCCTGCGTCTCGATGATCGGCAGGGCGGTCAGCGAGCCCGCGCCGAAGTCCTCGTTCAGCTTGGCCGAACGCTCCAGCAGGCGCGAGTGCAGGTAGAACACGTCGCCCGGATAGGCTTCGCGCCCCGGCGGACGGCGCAGCAGCAGCGACATCTGGCGATAGGCCACGGCCTGCTTGGACAGGTCGTCATAGATGATCAGCGCGTCCATGCCGTTGTCGCGGAAGTATTCCGCCATCGCGGTCGCGGCATAGGGGGCCAGGTACTGCATCGGAGCGGGTTCCGACGCGGTCGCGGCGATCACGGTGGTGTAGGCCATCGCGCCGGTTTCTTCCAGCTTCTTGACCAGCTGGGCGACGGTCGAGCGCTTCTGGCCGATGGCGACATAGAAGCAGTGCAGCGTCTTCATGCCGTCCGCTTCGCGGCCGTTGTAGTTGCGCTGGTTCAGGATGGTGTCCATCGCGATCGCCGACTTGCCGGTCTGGCGGTCGCCGATGATCAGCTCGCGCTGGCCGCGGCCGACGGGGATCATGGCGTCAACGGACTTGAGGCCGGTCGCCATCGGCTCGTGCACCGACTTGCGCGGCATGATGCCGGGGGCCTTGACGTCGGCCACGCGGCGCTCGGTCGCGTCGATCGGGCCCTTGCCGTCGATGGGGTTGCCCAGCGCGTCCACGACACGGCCCAGCAGGCCGCGGCCCACCGGCACGTCCACGATGGACCGGGTGCGCTTGACGGTGTCGCCTTCCTTGATCGAGCGGTCGTCGCCGAAGATCACGACGCCGACGTTGTCGGTTTCAAGGTTCAGCACCATGCCCCGGATGCCGCCGGGGAATTCCACCATCTCGCCGGCCTGCACCTTGTCCAGGCCGTGAACGCGCGCGATGCCGTCGCCCACCGACAGCACCTGGCCGACCTCGGCCACCTCGGCGTCCTGACCGAAATTCTTGATCTGATCCTTGAGGATCGCCGAAATCTCGGCAGCCTGGATTCCCATTATCCGACCTCTTTCATGACATTCTGGAGAGAAGCGAGCTTCGAGCGGATCGAGCTGTCGATCATCTGCGAGCCCAGCTTGACGATCATTCCGCCGATGAGGCTTTCATCGACGCGGGTGTTCAGTTTCACGGTCCGGCCGGATTTCTGCGCCAGCGTCTCGGTCAGGCGGCGCTGCTGTTCCTCGGACAACGGGGCAGCGGCGATGACGTCGGCGGTGACCTCGCCGCGCTCGTCGGCGATCAGCTCGCCCAGGCGCTCGACCAGTTGCGGCAGGGTGAACAGGCGGCGGTTCTGCGCCATCAGACGCAGCGTGTTGGTCATGATGGCCGACAGGCCCATCCGCCCGGCAATGGCCACGATGGCCGATTCCTGGTCCTCGCGCGAATACAGGGGCGAGCCGATCAGGGTGCGCAGGTCGGCGCTGTCGTTCAGCGTCGTGCGCAGGCTCTCGACCTCGGTGGAGAGACGGTCGAGGGCGCCTTCCTCCTTGACCAGGTCGAACACGGCTTGCGCATAACGGCCGGCGATGTTTGCGGAAATCGAAGCGGTATTGGCCACGGACACCCCTTTGGTTTGCGCCAAACCCCGCGGGCGGGCCGCCCTTGGGGCGGTCAGTCACGGGGCGCGGACAACGGCAGGGCAGGCCTGTGGACGGCGCGCCCCTGAATCTGGCGCGTCTCTAACAGCAGTCGCCCTCTGCGCGCAACAGGTCGCAGGGCTAAAATGACACCGCCACCCGCCGAACTGTCCCGCATATGGGAGACCGGCTTGGGGGGAGCAAGGATGCGGTGCGGGCCGCGCCCAAGGGCGTGTCAGCGCGTCTCAAGCAGCCTGGCGCAATGCCGGTTCCCTTACGACGGAAAAATCGCTGGCTGCGAGCCGCTACCTTCCCGGGATGTTCATGCCTGCCCTGCCCTGTCCGCCCGACGGATGCGGCGCCGGCCGCACCAGGGGCCGTGGCTTGCGGATGCCACCCAGCACCTCAAGCGGGCTGGGCACCAGGATCTTCTGCGCGGGCCCGATCATGGCGGGGACCTGCTTGGCGAATTCGGCGATCACCACGCCCGCGATCAGGACGGATGCGATGCGGCTGCCCGTCCGTTCCCACATCTGGGCGCTTTTCAGCCAGAAGCGCCGGTCCGAGGGAGGGATGTAGACCGCCGCCCCCATCGCCTCGGTCACGAAGCCTGCGGCCCGCGCCTGCGCCTCGAGCTGGCCGCGCGTATAGCTGCGCCCGATGCCGAAGGGCGTGGCCTCGCTTTGCGCCCAAAGCCCGGCGCGGTTCGGCACCATCACCATCAGACGCCCGCCGGGGCCGAGGACGCGCCAGCATTCCGACAGCACCGCATCGGCGTGGTCCGCCGTTTCCAGCCCGTGCAGCACGATCAGGCGGTCCACGCTGCCGGTTTCCAGCGGCCAGGCGGTTTCCTCGCACAGGACGCTGTGGTTCGGCGCGCCCGCGGGCCAGGGCATCACCCCCTGTCGTGCGGGCATCAGCGCCGTCACCCGCCGCGCCCGCGCCAGGTAGGGCCGCAGCATCGGCACCGCGAAGCCATAGCCCGCGACGGTCATGCCCGAGGTCCGCTCGGGCGGCCACATTGCCGTCAGCCGGTCGCGCAGGATGCGCTGAACCACCCGGCCCAGCGCGCGTTGGTAATAGAAGCTGCGCAGGTCGAGGACGTCATGATGCATGGCGCCATCAGGGCCCCGCGCCGCCCCGCCGTCAAGCCGGTGCCCCCGGTTTGCCAAGCCGCACGGCCGCGCCTAACCTCGGCCCCACAAGGAGAACATCATGGCCGAACTGGTGACGATCCGCTGCCTGAACGACAACTATGCCTATCTTGTCCACGACCGGGGCTGCACGGTGCTGATCGACGCGCCCGAAGCGGGGCCCGTCCTTTCCGAACTGCGGGGCCGGGGCTGGAG
Organism: Paracoccus chinensis; assembly: GCF_900102885.1. Taxonomy (GTDB): domain Bacteria; phylum Pseudomonadota; class Alphaproteobacteria; order Rhodobacterales; family Rhodobacteraceae; genus Paracoccus; species Paracoccus chinensis. The sequence continues at coordinate 136,293 of NZ_FNGE01000006.1, forward strand.
CCTCGATGTCATTCTGCTGACCCATCACCATGACGATCATATCCAGGCCGTGCCCGAGATCGTGGCCGCGACCGGCGCCCAGGTCTGGGGGAACATGGCCGACACAAGCCGCCTGCCCCCGCTGGACCGCGCACTGGAAACGGGCGAATGGACCGAGGTCTGCGGCCAGTCGCTGAATGTCATCGACGTGCCGGGTCACACGGTCGGCCACGTGGCCTTCCATATGCCCGACGCGGGTCTGGTCTTCACCGCCGACAGCCTGATGGCCATAGGCTGCGGGCGGCTGTTCGAGGGGACGGCCGCGCAGATGTGGTCCTCGCTGTCGAAGCTGGCGGCCTTGCCGGACGAGACCCTGGTCTGCTCGGGCCACGATTATGCGCGCGGGAACGGCGCCTTTGCGGTGTCCGTCGACCCGGGGAACGAGGCGCTGCGGGCCCGGCTGGACGCCACGCTTGCGGGCGACCGCCCGGCCTCGCCCGCGACGCTTGGGGATGAGAAGGCCACCAATCCCTTCCTGCGCGCGGCCGAACTGGCGCAACCGGACGAGTCCCCGCTGGACAGCTTCACGCGGCTGCGCGCGGCCAAGGACTCGTTCCGGGGATGACGGGTGCTTGAAAGCATGGTGCGTCGTGATCACATCTGTCTCAACCGGAAGCCTATCGGCCGCGTCTGCCCAACAAATCCCTTGCGCCGCGCCGAAATGCACCAATTCTTAATCGTATCGTGACAGTCTGGTCAGGTGGGACCCTCACGGGGCCCAGACCGCCAGTCGACTGACAGGAGCAGTGCCGTGCCGTCCTTCTCGACCACCCTGGAACAGGCGATCCATTCCGCCTTGTCGCTGGCCAACCGCCACCGCCATGAACTCGCCACGCTTGAACATCTTCTTCTGGCCCTGACCGATGAACCCGATGCGGTGCGCGTCATGCGCGCCTGCAACGTCGATCTGAACGAATTGCGGCGGATGCTGACCGAGTTCATCGACGACGACCTTTCCACCCTGATCACCGACGTGGACGGGTCCGAGGCGGTGCCCACCGCCGCCTTCCAGCGCGTCATCCAGCGCGCCGCGATCCATGTCCAAAGCTCGGGCCGCAGCGAGGTCACGGGCGCCAACGTGCTGGTCGCCATCTTTGCCGAGCGGGAATCCAATGCCGCGTTCTTCCTGCAGGAACTCGACATGACCCGCTACGACGCGGTGAACTTCATCGCCCATGGGGTGGCGAAGAACCCCTCGTTTTCGGAATCGCGCCCGGTCAAGGGTGCCGAGGCCGAGCAGTCCCAGACCGAGGAACGGCAGGGCAAGGAGGATTCGGCCTTGGCCAAGTATTGCGTGGACCTGAACGCCAAGGCCTCGCAGGGCGACGTCGATCCGCTGATCGGCCGCGCCGACGAGGTCGAGCGCTGCATCCAGGTGCTCTGCCGCCGCCGCAAGAACAACCCGCTGCTGGTGGGCGACCCGGGCGTGGGCAAGACCGCCATCGCAGAAGGGCTGGCGCTGAAGATCACGCGCGGAGAGACGCCGGACGTGCTGGCGGGCGCCACGATCTTCTCGCTGGACATGGGCGCGCTGCTGGCGGGCACCCGTTATCGCGGCGACTTCGAGGAACGGCTGAAGGCCGTCGTGAAGGAGCTTGAGGAGCATCCCGACGCGATCCTCTTCATCGACGAGATCCATACGGTGATCGGCGCGGGGGCGACCTCGGGCGGCGCGATGGACGCGTCGAACCTGCTCAAGCCCGCGCTGTCGGGCGGCAAGCTGCGCTGCATGGGGTCAACGACCTACAAGGAGTTCCGCCAGCACTTCGAGAAGGACCGGGCGCTGTCCCGCCGCTTCCAGAAGATCGACGTGAACGAGCCTTCGGTGCCGGATGCGATCAAGATCCTGATGGGCCTCAAGCCCTCGTTCGAGAAGCATCACGAGCTGCGCTATACCTCTGAGGCGATCAAGACCGCGGTGGAACTGGCTTCGCGCTACATCAACGACCGCAAGCTGCCGGACTCGGCAATCGACGTGATCGACGAGGCGGGGGCGGCCCAGCATGTGGTGGCCGAAAGCCGCCGCAAGAAGGTGATCTCGCCCAAGGAGATCGAGGCGGTCGTCGCCAAGATCGCCCGCATTCCCCCGAAAAGCGTCAGCAAGGACGACGCCGAGGTGCTGCGCGACTTGGAGAAGACGCTCAAGCGGCTGGTCTTCGGGCAGGATAGCGCCATCGAGGCGCTGGCCTCCTCGATCAAGCTGGCCCGTGCCGGGTTGCGTGAACCGGAGAAGCCTATCGGCAACTACCTGTTCGCGGGGCCGACCGGCGTCGGCAAGACCGAGGTTGCCAAGCAGCTGGCCAACACCCTGGGCGTCGAACTGCTGCGCTTCGACATGTCGGAATACATGGAGAAGCACGCGGTGTCCCGCCTGATCGGCGCGCCTCCGGGCTATGTCGGCTTCGACCAGGGCGGGCTTCTGACCGACGGCGTGGACCAGCATCCGCATTGCGTGCTGCTGCTGGACGAGATCGAGAAGGCGCACCCCGATGTCTACAACATCCTGCTGCAGGTGATGGACCACGGGAAGCTGACCGACCACAACGGCCGTCAGGTGGACTTCCGCAACGTGATCCTGATCATGACCTCGAACGCGGGTGCCGCCGACCAGGCCCGCGCGGCCATCGGCTTCGGCCGCGACCGCCGCGAGGGCGAGGACAAGGAAGCGATCGAGCGCACCTTCACGCCCGAGTTCCGCAACCGGCTTGACGCGGTGATCAGTTTCGCGCCGCTCTCGCGCGAGGTGATCGTGCAGGTGGTCGAGAAGTTCATCCTGCAGCTGGAAGCCCAGCTCATGGACCGCAACGTCCATATCGAGCTGACCTCCGAGGCTGCGAACTGGCTGGCGGAAAAGGGCTACGACAACCGGATGGGCGCGCGACCGCTTGCCCGCGTCATCCAGGAGACGATCAAGAAGCCCTTGGCCGAGGAACTTCTGTTCGGCCGCCTGATCAAGGGCGGGATCGTCAAGGTCCGCATCGAGGACGACAAGCCGGTCTTCGACATCGAGGGCCCCGGTACGCCGCGGCTGGGCAAGGACCGCACGCCGCTTCTGACGGCCGAGTAAGGCCCGCGACCTTGAAAGGCGCCCTTTGGGGCGCCTTTCTTCATGCTTCCACGGCCAGAGCGCTCCCCGCTTCCCGCGCCCCGCGCCTTCGTCATCCGGCTGTCATGATCCTGTCACCTGTTCATGCTTCAAGGCCTGTCTGATCATCGGAAAGGGACTGGAACATGGTAACGAGCCTCGATCTGCGCGCATTCGATGAGGCGCTCGACGAGGACGTCGAACTGGAACTCGAGGATACGGCGCTGCCCCTGCAGATCGCGGCAGCCTATCGCGAGATGCATCCCAACCCGCTTCCCAAGAAGATCTATTTCCACGAGCTGCTGCGCCTTCAGGCCGAGTTGATCAAGCTGCAGAGCTGGGTCGCCCATCACAGGGAAAAGGTCGTCGTCATCTTCGAGGGCCGCGATTCGGCCGGCAAGGGCGGCGTCATCAAGCGCATCACCCAGCGCCTGAACCCCCGCGTCGTGCGCACCGTGGCCCTGCCCGCGCCCTCGGACCGCGAAAAGACCCAGTGGTATTTCCAGCGCTATGTCCCGCACCTGCCCGCGGGCGGCGAGATCGTGCTGTTCGACCGCAGCTGGTACAACCGCGCGGGCGTTGAACGCGTGATGGGCTTCGCCACCGAGGACGAGGTCGAGCAGTTCTTCCGCGACGTCCCCGAATTCGAGCGGATGCTGGTCCGCTCGGGCATCCGGCTGGTGAAATACTGGTTCTCGATCACCGACGTTGAACAGCAGATGCGCTTCCTCATGCGCATCCACGATCCCCTGAAGCAGTGGAAGCTGTCGCCGATGGACCTGCAGTCCCGCGTCCGCTGGGAGGCCTATACCAAGGCCAAGGAGGACATGTTCGAACGCACCTCGATCCCCGAGGCCCCCTGGTATATCGTTCCGGGCAACGACAAGAAGCGGGCGCGGCTGAACTGCATCAGCCATCTTCTGAGCCTCATCCCCTATACCGAGGTCGAATACGACCCGATCACCCTGCCCGAGCGCGTCTTCAACCCGGACTATGAGCGCGACGTCCTGCCGCGCGACCTTTTTGTTCCCGAACGCTACTGAAAGCACCCCGATGCCCAAAGCCTACTGGATCGCCCATGTCACCGTCGATGACCCCGAGGCCTACGGCGCCTATCGCGAGGCCAATGCCGCCGCCTTCGGGAAATACGGCGCCCGCTTCCTTGTCCGGGGCGGCGACCAGCAGGTGATGGAGGGCACGCTTCGCCCCCGCGCCGTGGTGATCGAGTTCCCCTCGCGCGAGGCGGCCGAGGCCTGTTACCACAGCCCCGAGTATCAGGCCGCGCTGGCGCTGCGGCAGCCCGCCGGCACTGCCGACCTGGCCATCGTCGACGGCTGGGATCAGCCGGATCGCGCCGATGGAAGCAACTGATCTTCTTTAACTTGCGCAGGCTGGAAAGGGCACTGATAATAAAGCCATGTTCCGTAGCCTGCTGCCCCGCCTGCTGGGAGACGATCCTCCCGAAACCACGCTGTCGCATGATGACGCGGAGGTTGCGATCGCCGCGTTGATGGTGCGGATCGCGCGCGCCGACAATCATTACGGCAAGGACGAGCGGACGCATATCGACGCGCTGCTGGCCCGCCGCCGCAGCCTGTCTGCGGCGGATGCGGCCGACCGCCGCGCCGCGGCCGAGATGATCGAGGCCGAGGCACCCGACACCGTGCGCTTCACCCGCGCCATCAAGGACCGCATCGCGCTGGAAGAACGGGCCGAGATCATCGGCGCCCTGTGGGAGATCGCGCTGGCCGACGGCACACGCAGCGCCGACGAGGACGCGATGATCCGGCTGGTCGCCAGCCTTCTGGGCGTCAGCGACGTGGAAAGCGCGCAGCAGCGCCAGCAGGTCGCCGGCGCCGCCTCGGGGCGCTGAGCGCGCCTGACGTTCCGACATCCCCGTTGCAATCCAGCCCGGATTCACGCCAGATGCGCAGGCCATGACAGCGCAAGCCCTTCGATCCCGCCTGCCCGCCGACGACGCGGCGCCCGCCCCGGTCATCCAGATCCGCGGGCTGCACAAGGCCTATGGTCCGCTGCAGGTGCTCAAGGGCGTGGACATGACGGCGCCGCGCGGCCATGTCGTCACGCTGATCGGCTCGTCCGGCTCGGGGAAGTCCACGCTGCTGCGCTGCTGCAACCTGCTGGAAATCAGCCAGGCGGGCGAGATCGTGATCGAGGGCGAGCCCGTCCGCTGGACCGGCGCCGGCCCCGACCGCCAGCCCGCCGATCGCGCGCAGGTCCGCCGCCTTCGCACCAACCTGTCCATGGTGTTCCAGCAGTTCAACCTGTGGTCCCACATGACCATCCTGCAGAACGTCATGGAGGCGCCCGTGACCGTGCTGGGCCAGCCCGCGGGACAGGTCGAGGCGCGCGCCCGCAAGCTCTTGGACAAGGTCGGCATCGGCGACAAGGCCGACGCCTGGCCCGCGCAGCTTTCGGGTGGTCAGCAGCAGCGCGCCGCCATTGCCCGCGCGCTCTGCATGGAGCCTCGGGCGCTTCTCTTCGACGAACCCACCAGCGCGCTCGACCCCGAGCTGCAGCAGGAGGTCGTGAAGGTCATCAAGGATCTCGCGGCCGAGCACCGGACCATGATCCTCGTCACCCACGACATGCGGCTGGCGGCCGATGTCAGCGACCACGTGGTGTTCCTGCACCAGGGCCGGATCGAGGAGGAAGGCCCGCCCGACCAGATTTTCCGCGCCCCCCGGACCGACCGGCTGCGCCAATTCCTCAGCGCCACGATGAGCGCCTGAGACATAACCGACGGGAGACCACCATGAAGAACCTGCTGATCGCCGCCGCCGTGCTGGCCCTGAGCGCGGGCGCAAGCCTGGCCGAGCCGCTGCGGATGGGCACCGAGGGCGCCTATCCTCCCTACAACTTCGTCAACGAGAAGGGCGAGGTGGACGGCTTCGAGATCGAGCTGGGCAACGAGCTGTGCAAGCGCATCCAGGCGGAGTGCACCTGGGTCCGCAACGACTGGGATTCGATCATCCCGAACCTCGTCAGCGGCAACTACGACACGATCATGGCGGGGATGAACATCACCGACGAACGCCGCAAGTCCATTGCCTTCTCGGACGCCTACACGCCGCCCCCGCCCTCGGCCTATGTGGCGCTGACGCCCGACGCCGACGTGAAGGGCATCGTGGCCGCGCAGACCAACACCATCCAGGCGGGCTATGTGGCTGAATCCGGCGCAACCCTGGTCGAGTTCGCCACCGGCGAGGAAGCCATCGCCGCCGTCCGCAACGGCGAGGCCGACGCCGTCTTCGCCGACCGCGACTTCCTCGTGCCCTTCGAGCGCGATTCCGAGGATCTCGTCTGGGTCGACGGCCAGGATCGCGTCGTCGTGGGCGAGGGCCTGGGCATCGGGATGCGCCAGTCGGACACCGAACTGAAGGCCCGCTTCGACAAGGCCATCGCCGACATGAAGGCCGACGGTTCGCTGGACGCGCTGATCGTCAAGTGGCTGGGCGCCGAGGCCAAGACCTTCGCTGGCATGGCCGCCGAGGGCGGTGCCGCCACCGACGCGGCTGCCGCGCCTGCCGCCGCCTCGAACTGACCCTCTGAAAGGGGCCGCCGTCCCGGTGCGGGCGGCGGCCTGACCCTACCATGTTCGCCATGTGCGCCGACCCCAAGGCCCTTGAAGGGCTCGCCTGGATGCTGTGCTACCTCACCTCGGGGACGCACATGCTGTTCTATGCGTCCTTCGGCACGGTGCTGGGGCTGCTGGCGGTGACCGCGCCTGCGGCGCTGCTGCTGGGCTTCCTGGGGGCGCTGGCCGCGCGTTCGCCCGTGGCGCCGCTGCGCTGGATCGGGCGGACCTATGCCGCCATCGTGCGCGGCGTGCCGGACGTGGTCTTCTTCCTTTTCGTGCCCATCGCGCTGGACCAGGGGATCGAGTGGCTGCGCTCGCGCGTCCTTTGCGACCCCTCGGTCCCGGTGCGGCAGGGCAACGAGTTCGTGGTCTGCGCCGCCGCCAAGATGCCCTTGTCCACCAGTCCCGAATGGGTGCACGACCTTTACGGCATCGCGCTGGCCGTGGCGGCCTTTGCCTTTGTCTTCGGCGCTTTCGCAGCCAATGTCCTTTACGGGGCGATGGGTGCGGTGCCGCGCGCCCAGCTTGAAACGGCCGAGGCCTACGGCATGACCCCGCGCCAGATCGACCGGCGCATCCTGATCCCGCAGATGTGGACCTATGCCCTGCCCGGCCTGTCGAATCTGTGGATGATCCTCATCAAGGCGACGCCCCTTCTGTTCCTGCTGGGGGTCGAGGACATCGTCTACTGGGCGCGCGAACTCGGCGGGTCCAAGACAACAACCTATGCCTATCCGCATGGCGACTGGCGCGTGTGGTACTTCCTGGCGCTGCTGGTCTTCTATCTCGGCATGACCTGGATCTCGCAGCGGCTGATCGACCGGCTGGCGGGCCGCCTGTCGCGCGGACAGGCGACCATGGCGGGCGAGGCCATGCGCAAGGCGGGCACCACCGCATGAACGAGTGCCTGCAAACCATCGCGGATTACGGCCTGCGCTCGATCGGGATCGGCGAGCGGCTGCTGCCGCGGACCGACTTCACGCTGTGCCAGCAGTTCGTGCTGATCGGCTCGGGACTGATCTGGAACCTTTACTTCGTCATCCTGTCGCTGGCTTTCGGCTTCGTTCTGGCGAACGGGCTGGCGCTGGCCAAGGCCAGCCGCAACCCGTGGCTCCGCCGCCCGGCCGATGGCTTCATTTTCGTCTTCCGGGGCAGCCCGCTCTTCATCCAGTTCTTCCTGGCCTATTCGGCGCTGGTTCTGCTGCCGCGCGAAGGCGTGCAGTTGCTCGGCCTGACCCTGCCGACCGGCTGGCTGACCCGCGCCTGGGCGGGCGCGCTGATCGTCCTGACCCTGAACACCGCCGCCTATTCGGCCGAGATCTTCCACGGCGCGCTGAGGAACGTACCCAAGGGCGACCTGGAAGCCGCCGACGCCTATGGCCTGACCGGCTGGAAGCGGTTCCGCCGCATCGTCTGGCCGACGATGATGCGGCTGGCCTGGCCCGCCTATACCAACGAGGCGATCTTCCTGTTCCACGCCACGACGCTGGTCTTCTTTTCGGCCTTTCCAGCGATCCAGCAGATGGGCGACAGCCTCTATTACGCCAGCTACTTCGCCGACAAGACCTTCAACCCCTTCGTGGCCTATCCCATCGTGGCGGGCTACTTCATCCTTCTGACCCTGTGCCTGATCGGGCTTTTCGGGGTCGTCAACCGGCGGCTGAACCGCCATCTGCCGGGCGCGGCCAAGCGGCTGCGCTATCGGCCCAATCTTTTCAGGTGACATCATGGACTGGCTGAGGGAACACCCTGAAGTCAAGACGATCCGCGTGGCCGCATCGGACCTGAACGGGGTCGCGCGCGGCAAGCGCGTGCCCGCCCGCTTTGCCGACAAGCTGCTGACGGAGGGGACCAAGTTCCCTTATTCCGTTCTCAACATGGACATTTGGGGCGAGGACGTCGAGGACAGCCCCCTTGTCTTCCAGGCCGGCGACCCGGACGGGCTTCTGATGCCGACCGAGCGGGGCTTCATGCCGATGCCTTGGCTGGACGCGCCCACGGGCCTGCTGCCCTTGTGGATGTTCCACCCCGACGGGCGCCCTTATGACGGCTGCCCGCGGCAGGCGCTCGCCCGCGTCATGGACCGCTACAAGGCGGCCGGACTGACGCCCGTGGTGGCGACCGAGCTGGAATTCTTCCTGATCGACGACAGCAAGTTCGGCGAATTGCAGGTGCCGCCCTCGCCCCGGTCGGGCAAGCGGCGGACGGGGGCGGAAACCCTGTCCCTGCGCGCGCTCGACGCCTTCGACCGCTTCTTCACGCAGCTTTACGACGGCTGCGAGGCGATGGACATTCCCGCCGACACCGCGATCTCGGAAGCCGCGCCGGGGCAGTTCGAGATCAACCTGATGCACCAGCCCGATCCGCTGAAGGCGGCGGACGACGCCTGGCTGTTCAAGATGCTGGTCAAGGGCATCGCCCGGCGCTTCGGCTTCGCCGGGTCCTTCATGGCCAAGCCCTATGACGTGTTCAACGGCAACGGGATGCACATGCATTTCTCGATCCTGGACGCCGAGGGAAACAACATCTTCGACGACGGGACCGAGGCCGGATCACCCATGCTGCGCCATGCCGTCGCAGGCTGCCTGCGGGCCATGCCGGGATCCACCCTGCTGTTCGCGCCGCATGAGAACAGCTATGACCGGCTGGTCCCGAATGCCCATGCCCCGACCGGCATCGGCTGGGCCTACGAGAACCGGACCTCTGCGATCCGCATCCCGTCCTCGCATCACAAGGCGCGGCGGATCGAACATCGGACGCCCGGCGGCGACGTGAACCCCTATCTGACCGTCGCTGCGATCCTGGGCGCGGCGCTGAACGGGATCGAGGACCGGCTGGACTGCCCGGCACCGATCACGGGCAACGCCTATGACCATGACCTGCAGCAGTTGCCGGGAACCTGGGCCGGGGCCATCGACTGCTTCGAGAAATGCCCCGACATCCGGCGCATCTTCCCGCAGCACCTGATCGAGAACCTGCTGATGACCAAGCGGCAGGAGTTGCACTACATGGCCGAGCTGTCGGACGCCGAGACGATCGAGCTGTATCTGGACACGGTCTGACGCGCACCGGGCGGGCCGCTACAGCGGCCCTTCGACCAGCCGCAGCGCCCCGTCCGGCAGGGGGCGCTGCAAGGCGCGGGCCCGCTCGAAGGGGGCGGTCAGCCATGCGTCCCATTCCTCGGGGGTGGTCAGGATCACCGGCATGGCCTTGGGATGGATCGCGCCCACCTCGGCGTTCGGCGGGCAGGTAAGGAAGGCGTAAAGATCATCGGTGGTCTCGCCGTCCTTCACCTTGCGCACCGACCGCCAGCCGCGCACCTCGAGCCCCGCGAAGAACATGGGCGCGTCCTCGTCCGCTGGCGCGAACCACTGGTTGCCGCCCTTCGTGCGCTCGGCGAAGGAGGTGAGCGGAACAAGGCAGCGGTGCGCGGGCCCCAGCCAGGGCCGCCAGTGGGGCGAGCCGGTGTTGCGCACGTTGGTCACGCCCGGATCGCGTTCCGTCTTGAGGACCGAAGGCGGGGATGGCAGTCCCCAGCGCGCCAGGGCCAGTTCCAGCCCCTCGTCCCCATGGCGCAGGATGGGCGCACGCTGGTCGGGATAGACCTGCCCGCCTTCAAGGTTGCCCGCGTTGTTCTGAAAGGACTGGTCGGGGAAAAGCTGGCGAATGGCGTCCACCGCCCGCGTGTGGCTGTAAAGATTGCACAAGATGGTCGTCCTTTCGCCCTGCGCCCGAGGCCGTGCCCCGTGCCAACGCACGACTGCCGCCTTGGATGCACGAAGGCGCCCTGCGGCTCCCCTGCGGAATGACGAAGCCGCGGCGCGATGACGCCGCGGCTCGTTCTGCATGAAACCCTGCGGGCGCGGAGCCTGCGGAAGGGATCACTCGCGGCCTTCGCCGCCTTCCATCTGCTCGCCCTCGCCCTGGTCGGCCTGCTGGTTGGCGCGCTCGGCGATCTGGGTCAGCAGCTCGTCGGTGCGCTTTTCCTCCTCCAGCGTTTCCTCGAGCAGGCGGGCGGCATCTTCCATGCCGAGCTGCTGGGCCCAGGTGCGCAGGGTGCCGTAGCGGGCGATCTCGTAATGCTCCATCGCCTGGGCGCCGGCGATCAGGACGGCATCGGCGGCCTCGCTGTCCTTGAACTCCTCGAGATGGTCCTCAAGCTCGGCGTTCAGGCCCTGGATGCTTTCGCAGATCTTGCCGCGCGCCGCCTTGCCGATGATCTCGAAGACCTGCTGAAGACGCTCGATCTGCCCTTCGCTTTCCTGCGCGTGCTGTTCCAGCGCCTGGCGCAACTCGTCGTTCTGCGCGGCCTTGGCCGCCTTCTTCAGCGCGCGGACCGAGGTGCGCTCGGCATAAAGGACGTCCTTGAGGCCGTTGTTGAACGCATCCTCGAGGGTTTTCTGAGTCGCCATGAGAAGCTCCTGTCTGTGTTGGTCGGCCCATGGCCGGTCCGCGGCGGGCCCCGGCCAGGCTGCGAGAGGTAAGTTCCTGACCCGCTCTCGGGTGCCGCGGCTTGTGACTAAAAAATGATAAGGTCGACAGGCGTGCCGGATCGAACGTCCCCCGCCTGTCGTTCGACCCGGAACCACGCATGAGGCATCGGGAAGATGATCAACACGCGAACGCATGGCATCATGGACGACGCACCCGGCGCGCTGCTTCCTGTCGCGCCCTGTCCTTTCGGCCTCGCTACCGGCAGGATCGAGCAATCGCGGCCGACGACCTGCCGCAACCCTGCAGGGATGGTGTGACCATGGCGGTGAAGCTGAAACCCCTGTCGAAGCAGGTCATCGTCATCACCGGCGCCTCCAGCGGTTTCGGGGCCGAGGCGGCCCTCATGGCCGCGCGGCGCGGCGCCAGGGTCGTGCTGGCCGCCCGTAGCGGCGCGGCCCTGCAGGAGATCGCGCAGGAGATCATCGCGGGCGGCGGCGAGGCGCTGGTCGTCGCCACCGACGTCACGCAGCGGTCCGAGCTGGAACGGCTGGCCCGCCTGGCCGTGGAACGCTTCGGGCGCATCGACACCTGGGTCAACAACGCGGGCGTCGGGATCTGGGGCACGCTGGAGCAGGTCCCCGAGGAGGACATGCGCCAGCTCTTCGAGGTGAACTTCTGGGGCCTCGTCAACGGCGCGATGGTGGCCATCCCGCACCTGGAAGCGGCAGGCGGCGGCGCGCTGATCAACATGGGCAGCGTCGGGTCGGACCGCGCCATCCCGTTGCAGGGGATCTATTCGGCCTCGAAGCACGCCGTCAAAGGCTTCACCGACGCCCTGCGGATGGAGCTTGAGCATCGCGGCGCGCCGATCTCGGTCACGCTGATCAAGCCCTGGTCCTCGGGGACGCCCCTGCCCGACAAGGTCCGGAACTACACCGGACGCAGACCCAAGCTGCCGCCGCCGGTCGTGGACCCCTCGCGCATCGCCCGCGCGATCCTGAACGCGGCCCAGCATCCGGTGCGCGACTCCTTCGTCGGGGCAAACGCGCCCATGACGGCGGGCTTGTCCAATGTCGCCCCCCGCCTGATGGACCGTCTCAGCGAGGCCATGATGTTCGAGGCCCAGCTGGGCGAGGAAACCGGGAACTCGCCCGGAAACCTGCGGGAAGGCGGCGGCGAGGCGCAGGTCCGCGGCGTGGATGGCAGCAAGCGCCCGACCGCGCCGATCGCCGAGGTCGCCATGAACAGCCCCGTGACGGCTTCGGTCCTGGCAGCGACCGTGCTGGGCTCGCTGGGCTATCTGGTGCTGCGCCGCCGCTGACAGGCGGAAACCACTGCGGCCGTCCTTCAAGGGCGGCCGTTCAGTCCGGCTTTGACGATCCCGGGGCGTTGCGGTTTGATCCGGCAGGCGCGCCAAGGGCGCGGGGACAGCGCGGAAGGGATCATGCATGGCCGGACGGATCGCGGTGATCGGGTCGAACAACGTCGATCTTGTGACCAATGTGCCCCGGATGCCGGGACCCGGCGAGACGCTGGCAGGCTCGCATTTCGCCACCCACTTCGGCGGCAAGGGCGCGAACCAGGCCGTCGCGGCGGCGCGGCTGGGGTCGCAGGTGACGATGGTCACGCGGGTCGGCGACGATTCCTTTGGCGGGGACGTGCTGCGGAACCTCGCGGACCAGGGCATCGACCTGACCCATGCGCGGGTGGCGCAGGGCACGGCGAACGGCGTGGCCTCGATCTTCGTGGACCCTTCGGGCGAGAACGTGATCGTCATTGTGGCCGGGGCGAACGGGACGCTGACGCCCGCCGACGTGGACGCAGCGGCGGAGGATATGGCCACCTGCGACCTGATCCTGCTGCAACTCGAGGTGCCGCTTGAGACGGTCTACCACGCGATCAAGCTCGCCCAGCGGATCGGCGTTCCCGCGATCCTGAACCCCGCCCCCGCCGCGCCGGGGCTGGATCTGGCGCAGCTTCATGGCCTCGCATGGTTCTGCCCCAACGAGACCGAACTCGCCCTGCTGACCGGCCTGCCCGTCACGACCGAGGACGAGATCGCCGCCGCCGCGCAGAGCCTCTTCGCCCACGGCATCGGCAACGTCGTGGTGACTCTGGGCGCGCGCGGCGCGCGTCTGGTGACGGCCGACGGCGTGACGTCGATCCCCGCCATCCGCGTCCGGCCCGTGGATACGACCGGCGCGGGGGACGCCTTCATCGGCGCCTTCGCCCATTTCCTCGCGGCGGGCGAAGCGCCCGAGCAGGCGCTGGCCCAAGCCGCCGGCTATGCCGCGCTGTCGGTGACGAAGCCGGGCGCACAGGGGTCATACGCCTCGGCAGAGGAATTCGCGGCTTTTCAGGCCACCACCGTCCAGTCCTGATCCCAACGGTATTCCTCGAGGTTTGGTCCCTCGGCGCAGCGGTCCACCACCACGAACAGCCCCGGATCGGCCAGCGGCGTCAGCACCCCGTGCCAAGCCCCGCGCGCAAGGTTGATCCCCTGCCCCGGCTCGGTCACGAAGGCGCGCGGGCGGCCCGGCTGACCGCCCTCGTCCGGGGCGACGATCACCAGGAAGGGATGCTCGGTCATCGGCAGGAAGGCCTGAGACCCCAGCGGATGCCGCTCGACCAGCCGGAAGGCGTAAGGCATCGCGACCTTTTGCGACCGGAAGATCGAGATCCCCGCCCGCCCCTCGACATCCAGCCGGGCGCGGTCATGCCAGCGGCCGCAGCGGCCCTCATTGATGATGCGGTCGGGCTCGCCCGTGGTCTCCAGCACCTCGCCCCAAGGCGCGAAGGCTTCGGCGGTCAGCGGCTCGGCCCTGATGATGCGATTGTCGTCCATCCCTTCCCTCATTCTTCTGCGAAACGATAAGCTGAATGTGGTCTGGGCCACTGTCCAGCGCGGGTGAACCTGCCCTATCACGGCAGCAGCAAAGATGAACGGGGGGCCGGATGGCCGGATTTCTGACGACCCATGTGCTGGACACCGCGCGGGGACGCCCGGCGGCGGGGATGCGGATCACGCTTTACGCGCTGGACGGCGAACGGCGCGCCCTGCGCGAGGTGGTGACGAACGACGACGGCCGCACCGACGGCCCGATCCTGCCGCAGGGCGAGTTCAAGGCCGGCCGCTACGAACTGGTCTTCCATGTCGGCGAGTGGCTCGACGGCCACCACCAGGCCGAGACGCCGCGCTTCCTGGACGAGGTGCCGATCCGCTTCGGCATGGCAGAGGACGACCATTACCACGTCCCGCTGCTGGTCTCGCCCTACGGCTATTCCACCTATCGGGGCAGCTGAGATGGACGGCGTCATCCTTCACGACTGGGCCGCCTTCGCGATCCGCTGGCTGCATGTCATCACCGCCATTGCCTGGATCGGGTCCTCCTTCTACTTCATCGCGCTGGACCTGAGCCTGCGGAAGGCCCCCGGCCTGCCCGAGAAGGCGCATGGTGAGGAATGGCAGGTCCACGGCGGTGGCTTCTACCACATCACCAAGTACCTGGTCGCACCCGAGCGGCTGCCCGAGCACCTGACCTGGTTTAAGTGGGAAAGCTATGCCACCTGGCTGTCGGGCGCCGCCATGCTGATGGTGCTCTACTGGGCGCAGGCCGAGCTTTACCTGATCGACCCCGCCAAGATGGAACTCTCCACGTGGGCAGCCATCCTGATCTCGGCCCTGTCTCTGGGGATCGGCTGGGTGATCTATGACCGCCTGTGCAAGAGCCGCCTGGGCGAGAACCCGACCACGCTGATGCTGCTGCTGTTCGCGCTGCTGGTGGTCATGGCTTGGGGCTATGATCAGGTCTTCACCGGTCGCGCGGCGCTGCTGCATCTCGGCGCCTTCACGGCGACGATCATGACCGCCAACGTCGCCATGATCATCATCCCGAACCAGCGGATCGTCGTGGCCGATCTCAAGGCGGGCCGCACGCCCGACCCGAAATACGGCAAGATCGCCAAGCTGCGCTCGACGCACAACAACTACCTGACCCTGCCGGTCGTGTTCCTGATGCTGTCGAACCACTATCCGCTGGCCTTTGCGAGCCGCTGGAACTGGCTGATCGCGGCGCTGGTGTTCCTGATGGGCGTGACCATCCGGCACTTCTTCAACAGCTCGCACGCGGGCAAGCCCAAGCCCTGGTGGACCTGGGGCGCGACCGTGGCGCTGTTCCTCGGGATCGTCTGGCTGTCCTCGCTGGGCACCCAGCGGCTGGAGGGCGAGGCGGACCTGACCGCGCGCGAGGCTCGGCTGACAGCCGACCCGCATTTCGAGGCCGTTCGCGACATCGTCGCGGGCCGCTGCTCGATGTGCCACGCGGCCGAGCCGAGCTGGGAGGGCCTCGCCACCGCCCCCAAGCGCGTGGTCCTGGAAAGCGACGCCCAGATCGCCCGCCATGCGCGCGAGATCTTCCTGCAGGCCGGTCTGACCGACGCCATGCCCCCCGGCAACGTCAGCTACATCGAGCCCGAGGAGCGCGCCACCCTGCGCGCCTGGTTCGACAGCGCCGGGCGGGGCTGATCCGGCCTGAAGACAGGATCAGGAAGAACCCGCATCTTCTTCCTGATCCAAATACCATGGGGTGAGCGGTCCGCAGGGCGGTGCGGGGCGAAGCCCCTTACCCCAGCGCGCCCTTCAGCTCGCGCGCGGCGAAGTCGATGAACAGCCGCACCTTGGGGTCCTGCAACTCGCGGTGCGGCGTCAGGACGCCGAACTCGGCGGCGACCGGAGGCGTGTCGGGCAGCACCTCGATCAGGCGGCCCTCGGCCAGCGCCTCGGCCACCTCGTAGCGGGGGCGGTTGGCGATCCCCGTCCCGTCCAGCGCCCAGTTCCGCAGCACCTCGCCATCGTCGGAGTCGAAGGCCCCGGCGACGGCAAGCTTCTTCGGTCCCTCGGGCGTCTGCAGCATCCAGAAATATTCGGGCGAACGGGGAAAGCGCAGCAGCAGGCAGTTGTGGCGCTTGAGGTCCTCGGGCGCCTCGGGCGTCCCGTGCTGGGCCAGATAGGCGGGCGCGGCCACCAGCACGCGCGGGCAATCCGCGATCTTGCGGCGGATCAGTGTCGAGTCCTCGGGCTGGCCCAGGTAAAAGGCCAGATCGATCCCGTCCTCGACGATGTTCACCGCGCGGTCTGACAGGCGCAGGCGCACCTGCACCTCGGGGTTCTCGGCCACGAAGCGCGGCACCAAGGGCGCGACCAGCCGCCGCCCCGCGCCCAGGGGGGCGGCCACGCGCAACGCGCCCTGCGGCGTGCCCGAATGGCTGGCCACCGCCGCCTCGGCCTCGTCCAGCGTCGCCAGCACCCGGCGGGCATTCTCGTACAGCACCTGCCCGATCTCGGTCGGCGTCAGCGTCCGGGTCGTGCGGTTCAGCAGGCGCGCGCCGAACTTGGCCTCGAGGTCGCGGATGCGGGTCGAGGCGGCGGCGGGCGACAGCCGCATGTCGCGCCCCCCCGCCGTGATCGAGCCCAGCTCGACCACGCGCACGAAGACCCTGAGGCTTTCCAGATAAGACATTGCCGCCTATTTTCATGAAACGGCGTAAACTGTTCACGTGCACCGGCGTTTTGTGCAAGCGTGAAGTTGCGTCATGCTGCGGGCCACCCAGGCGAGGGCGTCACCCACATGATCCGCTTTCTTCTCAACGATACCGAAATCCGGCTGACCGAGGCCGGCCCCGGCGACACGCTGCTGGACTTCCTGCGCCTTGGCCGGGGCCTCATCGGCACCAAGGAAGGCTGCGCCGAGGGGGATTGCGGCGCCTGCACGGTGCTGGTCGGCCGCCTGCACGACGGCGCGATGGTCTACGAGCCGGTGAACGCCTGCATCCGCTTCCTCGCCGCCTGCCACCGCTGCCACATCGTCACCATCGAGCATCTGCGCGGCCCGAACGGCGGGTTGCATCCCATCCAGCAGGCAATGGTGGACCATCACGGCAGCCAGTGCGGCTTCTGCACGCCGGGCTTCGTCATGGCGCTTTACGGGCTGTGGATGACGCACGAGAACCCCGACGTGGTGCAGATCGAGACCGCGCTGCAGGGCAATCTCTGCCGCTGCACGGGCTATGAGCCGATCGTCAAGGCGGCGCTGGCCGCGGGCCGCGCGGGCGGGCAGTTGCAGGACTTCCTGACGCTGGAACGGGCTGAGGTCGCGGCCAAGCTCTTCGCCATGCCCGTGGGCGCCGAGGTCAGCCGGGGTGACGAGCGCGCCATCCTGCCCGCCGACACGGACGAACTGGCCCGCGTGCTGGTCCAGCACCCGCAGGCCACCATCGTCGCGGGGGCGACGGACGTGGGGCTGTGGGTGACCAAGCAGATGCGCCCGATCTCGCCCGGCGTGTTCATCGGCCACCTGATGAAAGAGATCGAGGTCGGCGCGGACGAGATCCGCATCGGCGCGGGCGTGACCTATTCCGAGTTCGCCCCCGTGATCGACGACCACTTCCCCGAGGTCGAGGACTATTTCCTCCGCATCGGCGGCTGGCAGATCCGCAACGCGGGCACCATCGGCGGCAACATCGCCAACGGCTCGCCCATCGGGGAAACGCCGCCCCTGCTGATCGCGCTGGGTGCGCGGATCGTCCTGCGCCGCGGCGACAAGCGGCGCGAGTTGCCGCTTGAGCAGTTCTTTCTCGAATACGGCCGCCAGGACCGCCGCCCGGGCGAGTTCGTGGAAACCGTCGTGATCCCCCGGAAAGGGACCGCGATGATCGCCGCCTACAAGATGTCCAAGCGTCAGTCCGCCGACATCTCGGCCATCTCGGTGGGCTTCCGCATCGAAGTCGAGGGCGGCACCATCACCAGCGCCCGCGTCGCCTTCGGCGGCATGGCCGGCATCCCCGCTCGCGCCCGTCTTGCCGAGGCCGCGCTGGCGGGCCAGCCCTTCACCGCCGCCAGCTTCGAGGCTGCGGCCCGCGCCGTGAAGGATGACTTCACCCCGCTCACCGATTTCCGGGCGACTGCCGACTATCGCCACGCCGTCGCCGCCAACTTCTTCCGCCGGTTCTGGCTGGAAAACTCGGGGACTGACATTCCCGTCCGCCTGAACCGCGCCGTGGGGGAATAAGCCATGAAGCACGAAACGCTCGCCCCGCCCGTCACGCCCGAGACGCCGCATGAATCTGCGGAAAAGCACGTCACCGGCCGGGCGGATTACACCGACGATCTGGTGCTGCCGCAGGGGGCGCTGCATGCCTATCTAGGCCTGTCCACAATCACGCATGGGCGCATTCGGTCGATGGACCTCGACGCGGTGCGCGCTGCGCCGGGCGTCATCGACGTGCTGACCGCCGCCGACATCCCCGGCAAGAACGACGTGAGCCCGATCGGGAAGAACGACGACCCGATCCTCGCCGACGGCAAGGTCATGTTCCACGGCCAGCCGGTCTTCGCCGTAATCGCTGAGACTCGCGAGCAGGCCCGCCGCGCGGCGCGACTGGCAAAGATCGACTATGAGCCCCTGCCCCATGTGCTGGACCCCGTCGCCGCTTTGGAGGCGGGCGGGGGACTCGCCGTTCCCGGCATGACCCTGCGGCGGGGCGACCCGCAGGCGGCCCTGCCGAAAGCGCCGCGCCGGATCGACGGGCGCTTCGTGATCGGCGGACAGGATCATTTCTACCTCGAAACCCAGATCGCGCTTGCGATCCCGGGCGAGGATGACGAGGTCGTCATCTTCACCTCGACCCAGCACCCGACCGAGGTGCAGCACATGGTCGCCCACGCGCTGGGTGTGCCCGCGAACGCGGTGGTCGTGAACGTCCGCCGGATGGGCGGCGGCTTCGGCGGCAAGGAAACGCAGATGAACCTCTTCTGCTGCGTGGCCGCCGTAGCCGCGAAGAAGTGGCATCGCGCCGTCAAGCTGCGCCCCGACCGCGACGACGACATGATCGCGACCGGCAAGCGGCATGACTTCGTGGTCGACTACAGCATCGGCTTCGACGAGGCAGGCCGTATCCTGGCCGTCGAGGGCGACTGGTATGCCCGCTGCGGCTTCTCGGCCGACCTCAGCATGGCGGTGACCGACCGGGCGCTGTTCCACGCCGACAACGCTTACTTTTACCCCGACGTCGAGGTCCGCTCGCATCCCCTGCGGACGAACACGGTGTCGAACACCGCCTTCCGCGGCTTTGGCGGCCCGCAAGGGGTGATCGTCGCCGAGCGGATCATCGAGGAGATCGCCTATGCCACCGGCCAGGATACGCTGGCCGTCCGCAAGGCGAACCTTTACCGCAACGGCCAGCTGACCCCCTATCACCAGCCGGTCGAGGACATGATCCTGCCGCGCATCTTCGCGGAACTGGAAGAGTCCTGCGACTATGCCCGCCGCCGCCAGGCGGTGCTGGACTGGAACGCCCGGATGCAGGCCGCGGGCGGTCCCATCCGCAAGGGCATCGCGCTGACGCCGGTCAAGTTCGGCATCAGCTTCACCGCCACGCATTTCAACCAGGCGGGCGCGCTGGTCCATATCTATACCGACGGCTCGATCCAGCTGAACCACGGCGGCTGCGAGATGGGCCAAGGCCTGCACACCAAGATCGCGCAGATCGTGGCCGAGGCGTTCTCCGTTGGCCTCGATCGCATCAAGGTCACGAAGACGACGACCGAGAAGGTGCCGAACACCTCGGCCACGGCGGCCTCCTCGGGGACGGACCTGAATGGGATGGCGGCACTGGATGCAGCCAACCAGATCAAGCGTCGGCTGGTCGATTTCCTCTGCACCGCCAAGGACGCCACACCCGAGGAGATCCGCTTCGTGCCTGACCATGTCGTGGTCCGCGACGAGACGATCCCTTTCAGCAAGGTGATCGAGATGGCCTACCTGTCCCGCGTCCAGCTTTGGGCGGCGGGCTTCTATGCCACGCCCAAGATCCACTGGAACCGGGCCGAGGGGCGCGGGCGGCCCTTCTACTACTACGCCTATGGCGCGGCCTGTTCCGAGGTCTCGGTGGACACGCTGACCGGCGAATACGTGATCGAGCGCACCGACGTGCTGCATGACGTGGGGCGGTCGATCAATCCGGCGCTGGACAAGGGCCAAGTCGAGGGCGCCTTCGTTCAGGGCACCGGTTGGCTGACCAGCGAGGAGCTGTGGTGGGACAAGGAAGGGCGCCTGCGGACCCACGCGCCGTCCACCTACAAGATCCCGCTGGCGTCCGACCGGCCCAAGGTCTTCAACGTGAAGCTGGCCGAGTGGTCGGAAAACAAGGAACGCACCATCAAGCGGTCCAAGGCCGTGGGCGAGCCGCCCTTCATGCTGGGCATCTCGGTCTTCGAGGCGATCGGCCATGCCGTCGCCTCGGTCGCGGATTACCGCGAGTGCCCGAGGCTGGACGCACCCGCCACGCCGGAACGGGTGCTGATGGCCGTCGAACGGCTGCGGGGCGGGCCACCGGCCCTGCGCGGGGCATGATCCGCGTCCGCATCACGCGCGCCCGTGGCTCGACCCCGCGCGAGGAAGGGGCCGAGATGATGGTGGGCCCCGATGCCGTCACTGGCACCATCGGCGGCGGGCAGCTGGAATATCTCGCCATCGACCGCGCGCGGCAGATGCTGGCGCGGGGCGAGGATCGCGCCGTGATGGATATCCCCCTCGGACCCGAGATCGGCCAGTGCTGCGGCGGCCGGGTGGAACTGACGCTGGACCGGGAGCCCGCCAGCCCCGCGCCGCCCCGGCCCTCGGTCCTGATCTTCGGTGCGGGCCATGTAGGGCGCGCGCTCGCTCGCGCGATGCTGCTGCTGCCGGTGAACCTGCGCCTGATCGACCAGCGTCCGGCGGAATTGTCTCTGGCGGATATGCCCGGGGAACTGACCCCCCTGCCCGAGGCCGAGGTTCGCCGCGCCCCACCCGGGTCCGCCTATGTGATCCTGACCCACGATCACGCTCTCGACTTCCTCATCGCGGCCGAGGCGCTGGCGCGAGGCGACGCCGCCTATGTCGGCATGATCGGCAGCGCCACAAAGCGCGTCACCTTCTCGCGCTTTGCCAAGGCGCAGGGCATTGATCCCGCGCCGCTGACCTGCCCCATCGGCGGCACCGTCCGCGACAAGCGCCCCGAGGTCATCGCGGCCTTCACGGCGGCCGAGATCATGGCTACCCTGCTGGCCCGCCTCCCGGCCCGCGCAACTGCCTGAACCGAAAGCCCCCTGCCATGACCAAGACCCTCCTGCGCGGCCGCGTGCTGAGCTTCCATGCCGATCCCGCCGAGACCACCGACAGCCACCGCTTTTGGGAAAACGGCGCGATCCTGGTCGCGGACGGCCGCATCCTTGCCGTTGGCGACTGGGCGGACATCCGCGACCCCGAGGCGAAGGAAATCGACCACCGGCCCCACATCATCATGGCGGGCTTCGTCGATCCTCACATTCATTTCCCGCAGGTGCAGGTCGTAGCCGCTTGGGCTGCGCAGCTTCTGGACTGGCTGAACGACCATACCTTCCCCATCGAGGCGCAATATCGCGACCCCGCCCATGCCGCCCGCATGGCCGAGGCCTTCCTCGACCAGCTGATCGGGAACGGCACCACCACGGTGAGCGCCTTCTGCTCTGTCCATCGCGAAAGCGCCGAGGCCTTGTTCGCGGCGGCCGAGGCGCGGGGCATGGCGATGCTGGCGGGCAAGGTCATGATGGATCGCAACGCGCCCGACGCGGTGCTGGACACGGCGCAGGCCTCCTATGACGACAGCCGCGCGCTGATCGAGCGCTGGCACGGGCGCGGGCGGCTGGAATATGTCATCACGCCGCGCTTCGCGATCACCTCGACTCCCGAGCAGTTGCGGGCGGCAGGCACCCTAGCCGCCGAGAACCCCAGCTTGGCGGTTCAGACGCACCTCAACGAGAATCGCGCCGAAATCGAGCTGACGATGCAGCTTTACCCCGAGGCGAGCGATTACCTCGACATCTACGACCGCTTCGGCATGCTGGGGCCGCGCAGCCTGATGGGCCACGCGATCCACATGAACTCCCGCGAGATTGCGCGGATGGCCGAAACGGGGACGCGCGCGATCCACTGCCCGACCTCGAACCTGTTCCTCGGCTCGGGGCTGTTCGATGACCGGGGGATGCGGGACGCGGGCGTCGTCACCGGGGTCGCCACGGACATTGGCGGTGGCACGAGCTGGTCGATGCTGGCGACGCTGTCCGAGGCCTACAAGATCGCCCAGATGCGTGGTCAGCGGATGCACCCCTTCGCCGCCTTCCACTGGGCCACGCGCGGCAATGCCATTGCGCTGGGGATCGAGGACCGCGTCGGCAGCGTCCAGCCGGGCCGCCATGCCGATCTCGTGGTGCTCGACCCCCGCGCCACGCCCGCGATGCGGCTGCGCCATGACAAGGTGGACTCGCTGATGCAGGAACTGTTCATCCTTCAGGTCATGGGCGACGACCGGGCGGTGGTGGAAACCTATGTCGCTGGGCGGGCAATGAAGGCGGGGGCGCAGCCGACGAACTGACCAGCCGCCCCGGCGGAACGTCACTCGGTCGTGGACGGGGGGCGCCTGGGCTGCCTAATCTCCGGGCAGCACATGGCCCCGGCGCCGGCAGGCGCCCCTCAGAAGGATGCCCCCATGAACGCCCCTCTCATGCACGCCTCGTTCCGCGACTCGGTCGACCGGATGTTCACGCAGGCCGCGCAGCTGATGGACCTCGGGCCGGGGCTCGAGGAGAAGATCCGCGTCTGCAACTCGACCTATGTGGTCCGCTTCGGGGTGCGCCTGCGGGGCGAGATCCATACCTTCACCGGCTATCGGTCCGTCCATTCCGAACACCACGAGCCGGTCAAGGGCGGCATCCGCTATGCCCCCAACGTCAACCAGGACGAGGTCGAGGCGCTGGCCGCGCTGATGACCTACAAGTGCTCGCTGGTCGAACTGCCCTTCGGCGGGTCCAAGGGCGGGCTGACGCTGGACCCCCGCCAGTGGGAGGAGGACGAGCTTGAAAAGATCACCCGCCGCTTCACCTACGAGCTGTCGCGGCGCAGCCTGATCTCGCCCAGCCAGAACGTGCCCGCCCCCGACATGGGCACGGGCGAGCGCGAGATGGCCTGGATGGCCGACGCCTACAAGCGCCTGCACCCCGAGGACATCAACGCCCGCGCCTGCGTCACCGGCAAGCCGCTGCGCCTGGGCGGCATCGCGGGCCGGGTCGAGGCCACGGGCCGCGGCGTGCAATACGCCCTGCGCGAGGTCTTCCGCACGCCCGAGGTGCTGAAGCGGGCGGGACTGGCGGGCGGCCTTGAGGGACAGCGGATCGTGGTGCAGGGCCTGGGCAACGTGGGCTTCCACGCGGCGCAGTTCCTGTCCACCGAGGACGGGGCGAAGATCATCGCGGTCGCCGAGCGCGACGGCGCGGTGATGAACGAGGCGGGCCTCGACATCACGGCGCTTCAGGCCCACATGCGCACGACCGGCGGCGTCAGGGACTTCCCCGGCGCGACGTTCGAGCCGAACTCGGCCCGCGCGCTGGAACTGGACTGCGACATCCTGATCCCGGCAGCGATGGAGGCCGTGATCCATGTCGGCAACGCCAGCGCCATCCGCGCCCGGCTGATCGTCGAGGCCGCGAACGGCCCCGTCACCGCCGAGGCCGACGAAATCCTGCGCAACCGCGGCGTGGTCATTGTCCCCGACCTTTACGCCAACGCGGGCGGGGTGACGGTCAGCTATTTCGAATGGGTCAAGAACCTGCAGCAGATCAGCTTCGGCCGGCTCGAGCGCCGGCAGGAGGAAGCGCGCCACGCCCTGCTGGTGGACGAACTGGAACGGCTCGCCGCCGAGACGGGACTGAAGGGGGCGCTGTCGCACGGCTTCAAGCAGAAATACCTGCGCGGCGCGGACGAGCTGGAACTGGTGCGCTCGGGCCTCGACGACACGATGCGCGCGTCCTTCCAGCAGATGGTGACGGTGCTGGACGGCGACTCGCGCGTGCCGGACCTGAGGATCGCGGCCTATATCGTCGCCATCCGCCGCATCGCGGCCAGCTACGACGCACTGGGGCTGTAGGCCCGACCGGCGCGCGCGTCCTCCCGGCGCGCCCCGGTCAAGAATAAGGTTGCCTCGCAGGCGCGGGGGCCTATAGTCGCACGCAACGCTCGTTGGGGCGCCCCGCGCGGGGCTGAGATGTGCAAGGCACAGCACCCATCGAACCTGATCCGGGTCATGCCGGCGAAGGGAACGGGCAGTGCCGCGCAACCCGTGGCCTGATGTTCCCCCATGCCGGGCTTTGTGGGGGGAAGACATGGCGATCGCGCTGACCATCGCGGGGTCCGACAGCGGCGGCGGGGCCGGCATCCAGGCCGATCTCAAGACATTCTCGGCGCTGGGCGTCTATGGCGCCAGCGTCGTGACCGCGATCACCGCGCAGAACACCCGCGCCGTGACCCGCGTGGAAGGCGTCTCGCCCGAGATGATCCGTGCACAGGTGGATGCGGTCTTCGACGACCTCGATATTGGCGCGGTCAAGATCGGGATGCTGGGCACGGCCGAGGCGACCCGCGCCGTGGCCGAGGCGCTGGACGGCCGCGCGGTGCCGCTGGTGCTGGACCCCGTGATGATCGCCAAGTCCGGCGACCGGCTGATCCGGGACGACGCCATCGACGCCCTGCGCGAACTGCTGATTCCCTGCGCCACGGTCCTGACCCCGAACCTGCCCGAGGCCGCACGGCTTCTGTCCCGCATGGTCGCCGCCGACCCGACCGAGGCCGAGGCGCAGGGCCGCGCGCTTTGCGCCTTGGGCGCGGATTGGGTGCTGATGAAGGGCGGCCATGCCGAGAGTCCGGTCTGCACCGACCTGCTGGTCGGCCCCGAGACGCATTGCTTCTCGGCCCCCCGGATCGAGACAAAGAACACGCATGGCACCGGCTGCTCGCTGTCCTCGGCCATTGCCGCCGGACTGGCGCAGGACCTGTCCGTGCCCGAGGCCGTCGGCCGCGCGCATGGCTGGCTGCAGGGGGCCATCGCCGCGGCCGACCGGCTGCGGGTCGGCTCGGGCCACGGGCCGGTGCATCATTTCCACGGCTGGTGGCGGGAATGAGCGCGGCCTTCACCATTCTCGGTGCGGGTGTCCTGGGTCTTTCCGTGGCCACCGAGCTTGCCACGCGCGGACATGCCGTCACGTTGGTTGATCCCGCGATGGGTCCTGGCGGGCATGGCTGTTCCTGGTGGGCGGGCGGGATGCTCGCGCCCTTCTGCGAGTTCGAAAGCGCCGAGGAGCCCGTGCTGCGCCACGGGCAGGCCTCGATCGACTGGTGGGAGCGCCACGCGGGCGGCGTCAGCCGCAACGGCACGCTGG
This sequence comes from Paracoccus chinensis, assembly GCF_900102885.1. GTDB lineage: Bacteria > Pseudomonadota > Alphaproteobacteria > Rhodobacterales > Rhodobacteraceae > Paracoccus > Paracoccus chinensis. Next base: position 161,736 of record NZ_FNGE01000006.1, read on the forward strand.
TCGTGGCGCTGGGCCGCGACCGTGCGGAACTCGACCGCTTCGCCCGCCGGACCGAAGGGTTCGAGGTCATCGGCGGCAACCGCGTGGCCGAACTGGAACCGGACCTCGCCGGCCGTTTCGACCGCGCCCTGTTCTTCGCGACCGAGGCGCATCTGAACCCCCGCGTTGCGCTGGCCGCGCTGCAATCGGGACTGGCCGCGCGCGGCATCAGCGTAACGGCCGGGCCACCCGATGACGCGGGCGAGGTCATCGACTGTCGGGGCCTTGCCGCCCGCGACATCCTGCCGGACCTGCGCGGCGTGCGCGGCGAGATGCTGGTCCTGCGCTGTCCCGAGGTGACGCTGGCGCGTCCCGTCCGGCTGCTGCACCCGCGCGTGCCGATCTACCTCGTCCCGCGCGGCGAGGGGATCTTCATGTTGGGCGCGACGATGATCGAAAGCGACCGGCGCGGCGTGGTCACGGCGCGGTCCGTGCTGGAACTGCTCAGCGCGGCCTATGCCCTGGACCCGGCCTTCGGCGAAGCCGAGATCCTGGAACTGGGGGCCGACGCGCGCCCGGCCTTCCCCGACAACCTGCCCCGCATCGGCCGCGCGGCTGGGCGGCTTTATGCGAACGGCCTTTATCGCCATGGTTATCTTCTTGCGCCGGCACTCGCGCGGCAGTTGGCTGACCATGTTGAGACGGGCGACAAACCGGAGTTCTGGCATGAAACTGACGATCAACGGTAACCCGCAGGACATCGATGCCGCGACCCTCGCCGAGGCTCTTGCCGCGCTTGAGCTTTCCGAGGCCCGCGTCGCCACCGCCCTGAACGGCACCTTCGTGCCCGCCTCCGCACGTGCCGCCACGGTGCTGTCGCCGGGCGATTCGCTGGAAATCGTCGCACCCATGCAGGGAGGGTAGGATGCCCACCTTCTATGACACGCAAGTCGCCTCTCCGATGATGCTGGGGACGGCGCAGTATCCCAGTCCCGCGATCCTTGCCGCCGCCTTCAGCGCCTCCGGCGCAGGCATCGCCACCGTGTCCCTGCGGCGCGAGGCGGGAGGCGGGCAGGACTTCCTGCGGCTGATCGAAGGGCTTGGCGTCGCGCTGCTGCCCAACACCGCCGGCTGCCACACGGTCAAGGAGGCCGTGACCACCGCCCAGATGGCGCGCGAGCTTCTGGGCACCGCCTGGATCAAGCTCGAGGTCATCAGCCATGGCGACCTGCTGGCGCCCGACGTCTTCGCGCTGGTCGAGGCCGCGCGCGAGCTTTGCGCGCAAGGGTTCAAGGTCTTCCCCTATTGCACCGAGGACCTGTCCGTCTGCGACCAGTTGCTGCGTGCCGGATGCGAGGTGCTGATGCCTTGGGGCGCGCCGATCGGTTCGGGTCTGGGGCTGAACAACCTTCTGGGCCTCAAGGCGCTGAGGGCGGCCTTTCCCGAGGTCCCCATGGTGATCGACGCAGGCATCGGCCGCCCCAGCCATGCGGCGGCGGCGATGGAACTGGGCTTCGACGCGGTCCTTCTGAACACCGCCGTCGCCAAGGCAGGCGACCCGGTGACGATGGCACGCGCCATGGCGCAGGCGCTGGATGCGGGCCGCGCGGCCTACATGTCCGACCCCATCGAGCCGCGCGAGATGGCCACGCCCTCGACCCCCGTGATCGGCAAGGCCTTTCTGCAATGAGCCGCGTTTCCGGCCATGCCCATGCAGAAGGATCGCCGATGTCCCTGCCCCGCTTCTATCCCATCTTCGAGTCGGCCGATTGGGTAGCCCGCGCGCTGGCGGTGGGCGTCCGCATGGTGCAACTGCGGATCAAGGACGCGCCCGAGGACGTCCTGCGGGCGGAGATCACCCGCGCCCGCGACCTCGCGCAGGATGCAGGCGCGATCCTTGTCGTCAACGACCACTGGCGGCTTGCCATCGAGCTTGGCTGCGACTGGCTGCACCTGGGACAGGAAGACTTGGACGAGGCCGATCTGTCTGCCATCCGCGCGGCCGGTCTGCGGCTGGGCGTGTCCACCCACGACGGGGCCGAACTCGACCGGGCGCTGTCCGTCCGGCCCGACTACGTCGCGCTTGGCCCGGTCTGGCCCACGATCCTGAAGAAGATGCCTTGGGCGCCGCAAGGGCTGGACCGCGTGGCGGAATGGAAGCGCCGCGTGGGCGACGTGCCGTTGGTCGCCATCGGCGGCCTGACGCCCGAACGCGGTCGCGCGGCGCTGGACGCAGGGGCGGATGTCGCCTCGGCCGTCACGGACATCACGCTGAACCCCGATCCCGAAGCGCGGATGCGGGAATGGCTGCAGGTGACGGGATGAGCGGAGCGCCCGAAGCCGGGGGTTTCACACCCCCGGACCCCCGTGGGATAATTGAACGAAGAAGAATGAGACATGTCCGGCAGATGATCCTGCCCGAGGTGGGAGAGGTTGGCCAGCGGCGGTTGCAGGGGGCGCGCCTTCTTGTCGTTGGCGCTGGTGGTCTCGGCTCGCCCGCGATCATGTATCTGGCGGGGGCTGGCGTCGGAGCGCTGACGGTCGTCGATCCCGACGTGGCCGAGACCGGCAACCTGCACCGCCAGCCGATCCATGCGGGGCGCGTGGGCTGGAACAAGGCAAATTCAGCCCGCGCCTTCGTGCAGTCGCTCGACCCGGAGGTTTCGGTGGCGGCGCTGACCCATCCACTGACGCCTGCCAATGCGGCCGGGCTGGTCGGCGGGGCCGACGTGGTGCTGGACTGCGCGGACAGCTTCGCCGTCAGCTATGTCCTGTCGGACGCCTGCCTTGCGGCCGGGGTGCCGCTGGTCTCGGCCTCGGCGCTGGGCTTGTCGGGCTACTGCGGAGGCTTCTGCGGCGGTGCGCCCAGCCTGCGGGCCGTCTTTCCCGACCTGCCGGACCGCGCCGCGAACTGCGCCACCGCGGGGGTGCTGGGGCCGGTCGTGGGAATGCTGGGCACGGCGCAGGCGCAGATGGCGCTGGCGCTGCTGTTGGGGTTCGCGCCCTCGCCCCTTGGGCAGCTTCTCACCCTGAACTCCGGCCTCCGCTGGGGCGGCTTCCGCTTCGACGGCGCGCCCGAGCCCGAAGATGGCTTCCGCTTCATCGACGCAAGCGACATCCGCCCGGGCGATTTCGTGCTGGAGTTGCGCGGCGAGGACGAGGCCCCGGTTCCCATCCACCCCTCGGCCCGGCGGGCTGATCCCGCCGCGCCGCCTGCGCCGCCACCCGGCGCCCGCGCCGTGCTGGCCTGCCGCTCGGGCCTGCGCGCCTGGCGGGCGGCCCGCCTGCTTGCCCCCACCCACCCCGAGATCGTGCTGATCGCTGCCGGAGACCACTGATGAAGCACCTGCTGACCGCCGCGCTGCTGGCGCTGGCGAGCCCTGCCGTGGCGCAGGACAAGCTGACGCTGATGCTGGACTGGTTCGTGAACCCCGACCACGCCCCCGTCGTGATCGCGCAGGAGCGCGGCTTCTTCACCGACGCGGGGCTTGAGGTCGAGATCGTGGCCCCCGCCGATCCCGCCGACCCGCCCAAGCTAGTCGCCGCGGGGCAGGCCGACCTTGCCATCACCTACCAGCCGCAACTGCACCTGCAGGTGCACGAGGGACTGCCGCTGCGCCGCGTCGGCACGCTGGTGGCGATGCCGCTGAACTGCCTGATGGTTCGCGTCGACGGGCCGGTGCAGGAGGTGGCGGACCTCAAGGGCCGCAGGATCGGCTATTCGGTCGCGGGGGTGGAGCAGGCGCTGGTTTCGGCGCTGTTGAAGTCTGCCGGGCTGACGCTGGACGATGTCGAGATGGTCAACGTCAACTGGTCGCTGACGCCCGCGCTGCTGTCGGGGCAGGTCGATGCGACCATTGGCGGCTATCGGAACTTCGAGATGACGCAGATTCGGCTCGCGGGCGGCGAAGGCCGCTGCCTGTTCCTGGAGGAAGAGGGCCTGCCCGCCTATGACGAGCTGATCTTCGTCGCCAACCCCGACCGCATGGACCCCGAACGCATCAGCCGCTTCCTGTCCGCCGTCGAGCGCGGCACCCAGTTCATGCTGAACCACCCCGAGGAGGCGCGCGAGGTCTTTGCCGCCCATGCCCCCGACCTGTCGGACGAGTTGAACACCCAGGCCTGGGCGGACACCTTCGGCCGCTTCGCCCTGTCCCCCGCGGCGCTGGATCATGGCCGTTATCGCCGGTTCGAGCAGTTCCTGCTGGAGGCTGGGCTGATCGATGAGGCCTGGCCGGTAGACCGCATTGCCCTTGATCCGGGGGCCAGGGAATGACGGATTACGGCCGCAGCTTTGCTGCCTGGCGCGAGGCCGCCGGAGCCTGGGACGACTATGTGCGCCATCCCTTTGTGCAGGGCTTGGGCGATGGGACGCTGCCACGTCAGGGGTTCCTGCGCTATCTCGTGCAGGACTATCGCTTCCTGATCCATTTCAGCCGCGCCTGGGCGCTGGGCGCGGCCAAGGCCGGAACGCTGGCCGAGATGCGCGCCTGCATTGTCACGGTGGATGCGCTGGTCAACCACGAGATGCCGCTGCACATCCGCATCTGCGCCGAGGCGGGAATTTCGCCCGAGGCACTGGAAGATGCACCCGAGGCTCCCCAGAACCTCGCCTATACCCGCTATGTGCTGGAAGCGGGCTACAGCGGCGACTTTTTGGACCTCCTGGCGGCGCTGGCGCCCTGCGTGCTGGGCTATGGCGAGATCGGCCTGCGCCTTTCGCGCGAGGGGGCGACGGACAGCCCCTATTGCGACTGGATCGAGACCTATGCCTCGGAGGATTATCAGCGGACCTGCCGCGAGGTCGGTGCGCTGATCGACGCGGCGGTAGCGGCGCGGCTGGGCGGGACCCCCGAGACCCTGCCGCGCTGGGCAGAACTCGCGGGGCGCTTCGCCACAGCGACGCGGCTGGAGGCGGCCTTCTGGAACCTCGGCCTTGAGAAGTGACGCGGCGCCGCGGGTCGCGGGCGCGGCGCCCGGCCTGTTTGCGGCGCTCGACCTGACGCTTGAACCGGGACGGCTGACTTGCCTTCTGGGCGCTTCGGGCGTCGGCAAGTCGACGCTGCTGCGGCTGCTCGCCGGGCTGCCGACAGGGGTCGAGTTCCAAGGCACGGTGGCCACCCTGCCCTGCGCGCTGATGGGGCAGGACGGGGGGCTGTTTCCCTGGCTGACCGTGGCACAGAACATCGGCCTTGGCGCGCGGCTGCGGCGCGAGGCCGCCGATCCCGCCCGCATCGCCCGGATGGTCGAGGCCGTGGGGCTGGACGGTCTGGAAGACCGGCTGCCCGCGCAGCTTTCGGGCGGCCAGCGGCAACGGGCGGCCTTGGCGCGGACGCTGGCCGAGGACCGGCCGCTGGTGCTGCTGGACGAGCCCTTCTCGGCGCTGGACGCGCGGCTGCGGCTGCAGATCGGCGACATGGCGGCGCGGCTGTTGCAGGGCACGACGGTCCTGATGGTCACCCATGATCCCGCCGAGGCCGCGCGCCTGGGCGACCGCATCCTTGTGATGACGCCGGGTGGACTCGCCGAACACCCCGCCCCGCCCGGCCCGGTCCCCCGCCGCCACGACGCGCCCGAGGTGCTGGCCGCGCAGGCCGCCCTGACGGACAGGCTGCTCGCATGAGGGCGCTGCTGGCCATCGCGGCGGCCCTGCTGCTGTGGGAAGGCTTCGTCCGCCTGACCGGCCTGCCGCCCTACCTGCTGCCAAGCCCCTTGGCCGTGGGCAGGGCGCTGTGGGTTCATCGCGCCGAGCTTGCCCCGGCGGCAATGCTTACCGCCTGGGAAACGCTGCTGGGGCTGGGCCTTGGCGCGGCCTTCGGCATCGTCACGGCGGCCGCGATGGCAACCGTTCCCCGGCTCGGCCGGGCGCTGTCCCCGGCGCTTGTGGTCAGCCAGGCGATCCCGGTCTTTGCGCTGGCGCCGATCCTGACGCTGTGGCTGGGCTTCGGCATGGCCCCCAAGATCGCGATGGTGGTGCTGATCGTCTTCGTGCCCGTGGCGCAGGCGCTTTACGACGGCCTGATGGCCCCGCCTGCTGCGCAGATGGACGTGGCGCGGACCATGGGCGCAGGCCGCTGGGCCGAGCTGCGCCACCTGCGCTTTCCGGCGGCGCTGCCCCGGCTCGCATCCGGGCTGCGGCTGGGCGCGATCTATGCGCCCGTGGGCGCAGTCATCGGCGAATGGGTCGGCGGCGCACGAGGCCTGGGCGCGCTGATGATCCAGGCGAACGGGCGGATGAAGACTGACCTGATGTTCGCGGCCCTGATCGTCGTGGTGGCGCTGTCGCTGACGATCTACACCACGATCAACCGTGCGCTCGGGCGGATGCTGCGGAAGCGCGGCTTCTGAGGTTTCGGCCCGAGGGCCGCAACCTCAGCCTTCGACGGGTTCCTCGGCGGTGCGCAGGGCGGCGGCGATCAGGTCCGGGATGGCGTCGTTCATCCCGATCGGCGGGGCGATGGGGCCGTGGCCGCGCCAGCCCTGCGGGATGTCCTCGGTCGTGTGGCCGCCGTTGGTGGCGAAGAACGGCAGGCAGACGGCGGGACCCTCGGGCACCACGTCGTCGAGGAAGGGCGCTTCCTCGATGAAGGCGGTGGTCACGGCTGCGAAGCCCGCGCGATCCGGCAGCGCCTCGGCAAAGGCGCGGGTGCTGTTGGCCGATGCCCGCGAGCCCTTGGACCCGTGGCCCACGACCACCAGCGTCGCGCGCGTTGGGTCGATGCCCGCGCGTCGCGCCGCCTCTTGCGCGATCCGTGCGCCGATGGCGGGCAGTTCAGGATCGAGCCCTAGAGGCGCGATCAGCCGCGCGCCCTCCACCCCGGCCTCGGCCAGGCGGCGCGGCGTTTCGCTGCGGACGAACCAGCCGTCGGCCATGAATTGCGGGAAAACCAGCCGCACACCCTCCAGCGCCGACAGGCTGCGGCGGCAGGCAAGTGTCGCGCCGCGCACGGTCCAGCCGGGCAGCAGCGCCTGCACGCGGGCGGCCAGCGCCTCGAGTTCCGGCTGCAGCGCGCCGGGGTCGCCCGGCTGGCCATGCGCCACGATGGCGGCGAAGGGCGGGGCGGCAGGCTCGACGGCGGCCGCGCCGGTGGCGCAGCGGCAGCCCTGGCAGCGGGGTGCGGCGTCGATCATCTGGCGTCCTCAAGCTCGAAGGCGGCGGCGAACTGGGCAGGCATGGGGAACTCGGCCAGCGCGCGGCTGCGGGCCTGCGGAGACATCTTGCGGGCGGTCTTCTGGACGATGACCAGCAGCGCGTCGGGTTCCTGCGTGGTGGCGAAATCGCCGAGGTAATGGCGGATGAAGGTGAAGCAGGCGACATCTTCCAGCGCCTGCACGGCGGGGTCGCGCTTGATGCCTTCCTTGCGCAGCATCCGGCCGGCGTGGTCCACCTGATCCTCGGGATAGCCCGCGTCGCGCATCAGGCCCATGACACGCTCGGCGTGCCTGCGGCCCTGTTCGCGCCGCCAGGTCAGGTAGCCCTCGCGCCCCTCGGGGAAGTCCTTGCGCGGCAGCAGCCAGCGCTCGATGTGCTGGCCGCGGCAAGCGATGGCCAAGGCGTCGGATGCGTCAGGATGCAGCCGCTCCTGCTCGGCGGTCATGCGCTGGCCGTAAAGCAGCTCGACCGGCTGGCCGTCTTCAAGCCGCGGGTCGGCGGCGTTGGCGGCGTCGATGGCGGCGAAGACCTGCTGGCGTGACGTCATGCTGCGCTCCCTTGCGTTGCGTCCAACAGGTGCCACGGCCGCGCGGCCTTGCCAAGCCGCCCCCTGCCGGGAATACCCCGGGCAACAGGAAAGGTTTGCCGATGCTGGCTTTCGTCGCCCCCCGTCTGGTGCTGCTGTCGATCCCTAAGACGGGAACCACCGCGCTCGAGACAGCATTGGCGCCCAAGGCCGAGATGGTCCTGCGCTCGCGTCCCGAGATCAAGCACCTGACGATGAGCCAGTACAACCTGCGGATCGAACCCCTGCTGCGCAACATTCCCGGCCCGCCCTTCCGGGTCGCGGCGGTCGTGCGAGAGCCGATTTCGTGGCTGGGAAGCTGGTATCGCTATCGCCAGCGCCCGCAGACCATGGGCAAGCCCAACAGCACCATCGGCATCAGCTTCGAGGGTTTCGTGCAGGACTACCTGTCCGAGGACCGCCCCCCCTATGCCGCGCTGGGGCGGCAGTCGGGTTTCCTGTCGCCCGCCCCCGGCCGGAACGGTCCCGACCTCCTGTTCCGCTACGAACAGATGGACGAGGTGCTGCGCTTCTTCGGCGAGGCGCTGAAGACGGAACTGACGCTCAGGCGCGTCAACGTCTCGCCCCCCGCCGACATGACGCTGGCCCCGGACACCGAGGCGCGGCTGCGCGCGGCGCTGGCCGAGGATTACGCCCTGTGGGAAGCCGCCGCCCGGTCCGCGCCGTAAAGGGCGCGCGCGCGATCCTCGAAGGCGCGGACGATGCGGTGCATGGCCTCGCCGAAGACGACACCGATCACGCGGCGCAGGATGGCATTGCGGAACTCGAAGTCCACGAAGAAGCAGACCTCGCAGCCGCCCTGGGGTCGGTCCTTGAAGGTCCATTCGCTGTGCAGATGCGTGAAAGGCCCGTCCAGGTAGCGCGTGTCGATGCGCTTCTGGTCGGGAAACAGCGTGACGCGGCTGCCGAAGCGTTCACGGAAGACCTTGAAGCTGATGACCAGGTCGGCCTCGATCACCTCGGACCCGTCCGGGCCGGGCGTGCGGGACCGGATGCGCGCCGCCGTGTTCCAAGGCAGGAACTTGGGATAGCTTTCCACGTCTGCGACAAGGTCATACATCTGCTGCGCGGTATAGGGCAGCACCCGTGTTTCGGTATGAGTGGGCAAGGGGCAGTCCTTCGGCGTCAGGCGGGCACGGTCTAGCAGAGGTTTCGGACGATGAACAACATGATCTGGCTGATGCGGGCGGCCCGATGGGTCCGCAACCCGCCCTCGGCGGGGCGGGTCAAGCTGGTGGTCGCCATCGTGGTGGTGGTGATCCTGCTGGGCACGGCCGACTGGATGGGCTGGGTGCCCGAGTGGGCGCAGATGGACCGCGCCCCCCGCCGCATCCCCGGGTCCTGAGGCTTAAAGCCCGGCTTCCGCGAAGGTGTTGCAGTCGGCCATCTCGCCCGACTGCATTCCCCGGATCAGCCACTCGCTGCGCTCGGCGGCGGAGCCATGGGTGAAGCTGTCGGGCATGGGCGCGCGGCCCGCCTTTTCCATCAGGATGTCGTCCCCGACCGCACGCGAGGCGTTCACGGCCTCGTCGATGTCGCCGCGCTCGATCGAGCCGAAACGGTCGCCCGCGTGGCGCGCCCAGATCCCGGCAAAGCAGTCGGCCTGCAGTTCGGTCAGAACCGAAAGGCGGTTTGCGTCGGTCTGGCCTACCTGCCCGCGGAGGCGGTTGACGCGCGGCAGGATGCCGATCTGGTTCTGGACGTGGTGCCCGATCTCATGTGCGATCACATAGGCATAGGCGAAGTCGCCCCCTGCCCCCATCTGCCGCTGCATGACCCGGAAGAAGTCGGTGTCGAGGTAAACGCGCTGGTCGCCGGGGCAGTAGAAGGGCCCCATGGCCGAGGACGCGCCGCCGCAGGCCGACTGCACGGCACCCGAGAACATCACCAGCCTGGGTTCCTGGTACTGCAGCCCCGCCTGCTGGGCGAGGACATCGGTCCAGATCTCCTCGGTGTCGGCCAGCACAACCGAGACGAACTGCCCCATCTCCTGTTCTTCGGTGCTGAGTTGGCGTTCCGCGCCGGGGCGCGCGTCGTCCTGCATCCCGCTGACCAGGGGCGAGATGTCGACGCCGAAGAACCAGCCTACCGCCAGCACGACCAGCGTGCCGACCAGTCCAAGGCCGCCCGCGCCGGCCGAGCCCATGCCGCGCCGATCCTCGATGTTGCTGCTGCCGCGCCGGCCTCGCCATTCCATGTCGCGCATCCTTTGGGGTGATCCGCTCCAACGGTTACGCAGGCTTGACGGACCGCGCAAGAGTTGGAAAGGAAACGGCGTTGCGGACGTCTGAACCGTGGCCAATGATGCGAGGGGCGGATGTTCGACTGGGTTCTGTCGGTGATCGAGGGCTGGGGCTATCCCGGCATCTTCTTCCTGATGCTGGCAGAGAACGTCTTTCCGCCCATCCCCTCCGAGGTCATCATGCCGCTGGCGGGCTACCTGGCCGCGACGGGCAAGCTGTCCTTCCTGCCCACGGTGCTGATCGGCACCATCGGGTCGGTCCTGGGCACGTCCTTGTGGTACTTCATCGGGGCCTGGATCGGGGCGGCGCGGCTGAAGCGCTGGTCGGCCCGCCACGGCCGACTGCTGACGGTTTCCCCCTCGGACATTGACAATGCGCAGGCGTGGTTCGACCGGCACGGCGGCAAGGCCGTGCTGATCGGGCGCATGATCCCTGCCGTCCGCACGCTGATCTCGGTCCCGGCGGGCGTCGCGCGGATGCCCTTCGGCCGCTTCCTGGCCTTCACGGTAGGGGGCAGCCTGCTGTGGACGACGCTGCTGGCCAGTGCCGGGCTTGCGCTCGAGGCGAACTACCACCGTGTCGCCGATGTGATCGATCCGCTGTCGAAGCTGGTCGTGGTGACGGTGGTTCTGGTCTACCTCTACCGCGTCATCACCTGGAAGCCGCATTGAGGACAACCCGCCCATGATCCGCCCCTCGCATTCCGACACCCGCACCTGGGCAGTGCTTGCCGCAGCCGGCTCGGCCGCGCTGCTGGCGGGGGCCTTCTTCTTCCAGGCCTTGGGCTATGCGCCCTGCGAGCTGTGCCTGCTGCAGCGCTGGCCCCATGCCGCCGCCGTGGTGATCGGCCTTGCCGTGGCCGCGACCGGCTTCCGCCGGGCCTGGGGGCTGCTGGGGCTGGTGGCGGCGATACTCGCCACCGCCTTCGCCATCTATCACGTGGGCGTGGAACAGGCTTGGTGGGCCGGGCCGAGCGCCTGCTCGGGCGGTCTGGGCGATCTGTCGGCGGTCAGCACGGACGAGTTGCTTGCCCGCATCCGGGGCGCGCAGGTGATCCGCTGCGACCAGCCAAGCTGGATCTTCCTCGGCCTCAGCATGGCCGCCTGGAACGCGATCCTGTCGGCGGTGCTGGTTGCCGTCTGGGCGCTGTCGCTGCGTCGTTCCGGGCGCCGAAAACCCTGAAAATTCAGGCGAAATGGTTGAATTTCAAGGCGGCAGATGATACATCTGCCCCCAACGACATCTAAAGGCGAAACCCTTGGCCGATACCCCCGAAGACGACCTGCCGACGGACGATCCCGAAGGCACGGAGGCGCCCGAGCGCGCCGTGATGCCCCATGACGGTCCTACCATCGACATCGCGACCGAGATGCGCACCGCGTATCTCGATTACGCCATGTCGGTCATCGTCAGCCGCGCGATCCCGGACCTGCGCGACGGGCTCAAGCCCGTCCATCGCCGCATCCTGTTCGCGATGGACGAGACGAACAACACCTTCGACAAGGCTTACCGCAAGTCGGCCCGTCCCGTGGGCGACGTGATGGGTAAGTACCACCCGCATGGCGACGCCGCGATCTATGACGCCTTGGTGCGGATGGCGCAGGACTTTTCCATGTCCCTGCCGCTTCTGGACGGCCAGGGCAACTTCGGCTCGATGGACGGCGACCCGCCCGCGGCCATGCGCTATACCGAGGTCCGGATGGCGAAGGCCGCCAACTGGCTGCTGATGGACATCGACAAGGAAACTGTCGATTTCCAGGACAACTACGACGGCAAGGACCGCGAGCCGACCGTCCTGCCCGCGCGCTTCCCCAACATGCTGGTCAACGGCGCGGGCGGCATCGCCGTCGGCATGGCGACCAATATCCCGCCCCACAACCTGGGCGAGGTGATCGACGCCACGCTGGCGCTGATCGAGAACCCCGACCTGCCGACCGAGCGGCTGATGGAGATCGTGCCCGGCCCCGACTTCCCGACGGGCGGCGTGATCCTCGGGCGCTCGGGCATCCGCAAGGCCTATCTGGAAGGCCGCGGGTCGATCACCGTGCGCGCCCGCACCCGGATCGAGACGGTCCGCGCGGGGCGCGAGGCGATCATCCTGGACGACGTGCCCTATCAGGTGAACAAGGCCACGCTGATCGAGCGGATCGCGGACCTTGCAAAGGAAAAGAAGGTCGAGGGCATCGCCCATGTCCAGGACGAATCCGACCGTCAGGGCGTGCGCGTGGTCATCGAGCTCAAGCGCGACGCGACCGCCGAGGTCGTGCTGAACCAGCTTTTCCGCTTCACGCCGATGCAGTCCACCTTCGGCGCCAACATGCTGGCGCTGAACGGCGGGCGGCCGGAACAGCTGACGCTGCGCGACTTCCTGACCTACTTCATCGCCTTCCGCGAGGAGGTCGTCGCCCGCCGCACGGCCTTTGAACTGCGCAAGGCGCGCGAGCGCAGCCATATCCTCTGCGGCCTTGCCGTCGCCGTGTCGAACGTGGACGAGGTCGTGGCGACCATCCGCGCCTCGCGCGATGCGGCCGAGGCGCGCGACCGGCTGATGGAACGGCGCTGGCCGGCGCATGAGATCCTCGAATATCTCAAGCTGATCGACGATCCGCTGCACCCGGTGAACGAGGACGGCACCTACAACCTGTCCGACGCGCAGGCCCGCGCCATCCTCGACCTGCGGCTGCAGCGTCTGACGCAGCTCGGGGTGCAGGAAGTCACGAACGAGCTGCAGTCGCTGGCCGACGCCATCCGCGACTATTTGGCGATCCTCGCCAGCCGCCAGCGCGTGCTGGGCATCATCTCGGACGAGCTGCGCGAGGTGAAGGAACTGTTCGCCGTTCCGCGCCGGACCGAGATCGTCGAATGGGCGGGCGACCTCGACGACGAGGACCTGATCGAGCGCGAGGACATGGTCGTCACCATCACCTCGGGCGGCTACGTCAAGCGCACGGCACTCAGCGAGTTCCGCAGCCAGCGGCGCGGCGGCAAGGGCCTGTCCTCGATGGCGACCAAGGAAGACGACGTCGTCACGACGCTGTTCGTGGCGAACACGCATACCGAACTGCTGTTCTTCACCACCGACGGGATGGTCTATCGGCTCAAGACTTGGCGGCTGCCCTTGGGCGGGCGGACCGCGCGTGGCAAGGCGCTGGTCAACATCCTGCCGATCGACGGCGGCACCTCGATCGCGGCGCTGATGCCGGTGGACGTGCCCGAGAAGGACTGGGACGCGCTGCAGGTGATCTTCGCCACCTCGGACGGCGACGTGCGCCGCAACGCCCTGTCGGACTTCACCAACGTCAAGTCGAACGGCAAGATCGCGATGAAGCTGCCCGAGGGCGTCAGCCTGGTGGACGTCCGCATCGCGGATGAAAACGACGACGTGATGCTGGTCACGGCCATGGGGCGCGCGATCCGCTTCCCGGCGACCGACGTGCGGATCTTCAAGGGCCGCGACTCGACCGGTGTGCGGGGCATCCGTCTGGCCAGTGGCGACCGCGTCGTGTCCATGTCGATCATCCGCCACTTCGAGGCGAGCCCCGAGGAGCGCGCGGCCTATATCAAGATGCGCCGCGCCGTCGAGGGCGCCTTGGACGACGGGGCCGAGCCGGACGAGGACGAGAACGTCAGCGAGGCCGCGCTGTCTTCGGAACGCTATGCCGAGATGAGCGCGCATGAGGACCTGATCCTGACCGTGACCGCGCGCGGCGCGGGCAAGCTGTCGTCGGCGCACGACTATCCGGTGCGCGGGCGCGGCGGTCAGGGCGTGATGGCGATGGACAAGGCCATGCGCGGCGGCACGCTGATCGCGAGCTTCCCCGTCACGCGCGACGACCAGATCATGCTGGCGACCTCGACCGGCCAGTCGATCCGCGTGCCTGTGGAAGGCATCAGCTTCCGCTCGCGTTCGGCAGGCGGCGTCCGCGTCCTGAACACGGCCGAGGGCGAGGAGGTCGTCTCGGTCGCCCGCGTCGCCGACCAGAGCGACGGCAACGGCGGTCCCGAGATCGACACGGTCGAAGCGGAAAGCTGAGATCCCCTCCCATGAACCGGAAACGCCGCGCCTGGAAAAGCGCGGCGTTTCTCGTTGGAAAGCGCTGACCGGCTGAGACGCCGGCTAGCCGGGACAGGTGGGCCTAGCGCTGGCCGGGGCTGTCGTTGTCGCCCGCATCCTCCATCCCGCCCGACGAGGCTCCGGCGATGCGGGGGTCGAGACCCTCGGGATCGTTCCCGCCCGCGGGCTTCGGGCTGACGGCAGCGGCCGTCCTGAGCGGCACGCCGTCACCTTCGCCCTCTTCCTCCTCGTCGTCAGGCGTCTTGCCCGCAATGGCGGCGGCCTGGGACAGGACCGTGCCCTCATCGTTGTAGAAGTCGCGCACGGTGAAGGGGATGGCGATGCCCTCGCGCCGGAACCTTTCGATGATCTGGTGCCGGATCTCGGTCGAAACGCCCATGCCCTGGTTGATGTCCGAGATGATGGCCCGGATCTCGAAGGTCATGCCCTCGTTGACAAGGCCGGTGAACAGCACCGAAGGCGCGGGGTTGATGAGGACCGTGGGCTGGTCCTCGGCGATGTCCAGCAGGATCTTCGACACGCGGCGCGTATCCGCCCCATAGGCCACGTTCACCGGCACGATGATGCGGCCCTGCAGGTTGCCGCGCGTCCAGTTCGTGACCTCCTTCGAGATCAGGTCCGAGTTCGGCACCACGATGTCGGTGCGGTCAAAGGTCTGGATGCGGGTCGAGCGGACCGAGATGCGCCGTACATAGCCCTGCGCGTTGCCGACCTGGATCCAGTCGCCGACCGCGACCGGGCGCTCGACCAGCAGGATGATGCCGGACACGAAGTTCGACACGATGTTCTGCAGGCCGAAACCGATACCGACCGACAGGGCACCGGCGACGATGGCCAGGCTGGACATGTCGATGCCCGCCGAGGTGATCGCCACCAGCGCCGCCAGCACGATCCCTACATAGCCCAAGCCCGACACGGCCGCGTTCTTGGCGCCCTCGTCCAGCTTGGTGCGCGGCAGGATCGAGTTGCGCACCGTTCCCTGCACCACCCGCGTCAGCAGGTAGCCCAGCGTGAAGACGATGATGAAGGTCAGGATCGCGCCGGGCGACAGCCGGACGCCGCCAAGGGTGACGCCCTGCCGCAGCCGGGTCCAGGCCTCGACAAGCTCGGTCCCCCGCGCGCCCCAGATCAGCGCCAGCACCGGCAGGGACAGAAGGACCAGCGCGAAGCCGATCAGCACCGGCGTCAGGTCGTCGCGCGCCCCGTTGCGGTTGCGGCGCAGAAGGACCCACAGGTCGGTCGAGAACTCCTGCAGCAGGATCAGCAGCGCCAGCAGCCCGACCGTCATCGCCATCGGCCACAAAATGGCGTTGGCCATGGTGACGAAGCCGACCACCAGCGCCAGCGGCGCGATCACGGCCGCCAGCCGGGCGAGGTTGCCCGCAAAGCCCACCACGCGGGTGCGATAGCCGGGCGTGCCCGGCGTGGTATAGCTGGGGGCGCGGCGCAGGATGTTGCCAAGACGATACAGGACCACCGCACCCAGAACGACAAGCGGCAGGTGCCAGACGGCGGCGGCGGCCTCGCTGATCTCCATGGGCACGCGGCGGCCCAGCGGCGCGCCGGCGCGCAGGCCCGACAGTGGCAGCAGCGCCTGGGCAGTGACGTAATGGGCCGCCACCATCACCGACAGCAGGGTCGAATAGATCCGGCCGCGCTGGCGCAGCTCGTCCGGATAGCAGATCGGCGGGTCGCTGTTCATCGGGAAGAAGCGGCGCCCCAGCCAGCGCCCGGCAAAGACCAGAAGCGCCGCAATCGGCAGCGCCATCAGGATCGGCCGCCCCCAGGGGCCGATCAGGCCGGTGGTGTCGATGGCCCGGACCAGCAGGTAGGCGCCCACGGTCGGAATGACGATCTGCCCCAGCGAGGCCGCGAAGGCGACCGCGTCGCGGGCATAATCGCTGGCCCGCGAGGACAGCCGCGAGGGCAGCGAATCCACCCAGCGGCGCCCGAAGATCAGAAGACCCAGCGCCGCCAGCAGGTGGATCACAATCACGGGGACCCGCTCGATCAGGGCCGAGCGCGCGGCCCCATAGGTCCGGTCGCGCATGTCCTGCACGATGCCCTGGACGACCTGCATCCCCGCATCGGCCGCCGCAGCCCAGCTGGCCGGCAGCAGCGGCGAGGGGCTGAGCCGCAGCAGCTCGTTCGTCTGCTGGGCCCGCGCCTGTTCGTCGATGGCCCGCACGAGGCTGTCGGCGCGGCTGTAGGCCTCGGTCGCGCGCTGGCCGGGAGCCTGCAGTTCCGAAAGCTGCTGGTTCAGCTCCTTGCGGCGGGCGGCGATGTCCTCGGCCTCGGTTTCCCCTTCGGCGGGCGCGGGACCAAGGGCGGCGATCTGTTCGCGCACGGTGGCGATGCGCGGGGCGTTCAGCGTCTGCGCCTGGGAAAAGCGCTCGCGCCAGCCCGCGACCTCGGCCCGCGCCGCATCCAGCGCGGCGGGCGGAGTGTCCGGGGCGTCCAGCAGTTGCTCGGCCCGGCCCGCCGTCTGCTCCCAGGCGGCATAGTCGAGTTCGTTGGCGGGCTGCGCCAGCGCAGCCGTGGCCAGCGACAGCCACAGCGCCGCCACCAAGGCAAGGGCAACCGCCGCCAGCCGCGAGGGCGCGGCGCAAACAGAACCGACGTGCATGGAGGTCACGCCTCGGTCACGTCCGGCAGCGAGGATACCCCGCGTTCCAGCCAATGGGGCACCGGCAGGCCCTTGCTGCGCAGGAACACCGGGTTCCACAGCTTGGTCTGGTAGCGCGTGCCCACGTCGCAGAGGATGGTAACGATGGTCTTGCCCGGCCCCATCTCGCGCGCCATGCGGATCGCGCCCGCGACGTTGATCCCGGACGAGCCACCGAGGCACAGGCCCTCGTATTCCAGCAAGTCATACAGCACCGGCAGCGCCTCGTCGTCGGGCACGCGGCAGCTGAAATCCGGCGTGATCCCTTCCAGGTTCGCCGTGATCCGGCCCTGCCCGATCCCTTCGGTGATCGAGTTGCCGGGCGCGCTCAACTCGCCCTCGGTATAGAAGGAATGCAGCGCCGAGCCCTCGGGGTCCGCCAGCCCGATCTTCACGCCCTTGTCCTGCAGGGCCATCGCCACGCCCGCCAGCGTTCCGCCCGACCCGACCGAGCAGATGAAGCCGTCCACCTTTCCTTCCGTCTGTTCCCAGATCTCGGGGCCGGTGGTTTCCAGATGCGCCTGGCGGTTCGCGGTGTTGTCGAACTGGTTGGCCCAGATCGCGCCGCCGGGCAGCGATTTTGCCAGCGCCTCGGCAAGGCGGCCCGAATAGCGGACATAGTTGTTGGGGTTCTTGTAGGGCGCGGCCGGAACCTCGACCAGTTCCGCCCCGGCAAGCCGCAGCATGTCCTTCTTTTCCTGACTCTGGGTTTCCGGGATCACGATCACGGACTTGAAGCCCATGGATGCACCGACCAGCGCCAACCCGATGCCAGTATTGCCCGCCGTCCCCTCGACCACCGTGCCGCCGGGGCGCAGTTCGCCCCGCGCCACCGCGTCCTTGATGATGTACAGCGCGGCGCGGTCCTTGACCGACTGGCCGGGGTTCATGAACTCGGCCTTGCCCCAGATTTCGCAGCCTGTCGCCTCGGAGGCGCGGTTGAGGCGGATCAGGGGGGTATGGCCGATCGCGGCGGCCAGGTCGGGACAGTTGCGCATGAGCGGGGCCTTTCCTTGTCGCCCCCGTTAAACCAGCAGCGGCCGGGGCGGGCAACCCGGCTCGCGCAGGCGTCAACCAGGCGCGAGACCCCGCTTCAGCTCATCCGCCATGCGGTTCAGCCACAGTGCCAGAATCATCAGCGGCCCGCTGACGATGCGGCCGTCCAGCACCATGCGCATCAGCTCGTCGCGCGACACGAGTTGGCCACGGATGTCCTCGCCCTCGGACGGCAGGCCGGTCACGGTGGCAACGCCGTCGGGCAGGTCCGCGATGCCGATGAATCCATAGATGAACTCGGCCGCGATCCCCGGCGTGGGATAGAAGGCCGGCGCGGGGATCAGGCGGGACAGGGT
Source organism: Paracoccus chinensis (assembly GCF_900102885.1). Classification (GTDB taxonomy): domain Bacteria; phylum Pseudomonadota; class Alphaproteobacteria; order Rhodobacterales; family Rhodobacteraceae; genus Paracoccus; species Paracoccus chinensis. Next base: position 179,789 of record NZ_FNGE01000006.1, read on the forward strand.
CAGGCCGGCTTCCTCGACAGCTTCGCGCAGGGCGGTGGACTCGGGCGTCTCGCCCGCGTCGATGCGGCCCGCGACGGGTTCGTAGATCCAGGGCTGGCCGTCGCCCCGCGCGGCAGGCCCCGCGCGGAACTGGTCCACCAGCAGAACCCGGTCGCGGTCCGGATCCCAGGGCAGCACGACGACGGCGTCGCCCGAAACGAAGACGGCGCGTTCCAGCGGCTCGGACCAGCCGCCCTGATGCAGGCGATGCGTCAGCCGCAGCGATTCGACCGAGAAATACTGCCCATAGGGCTCGCGCCTGCTTTCGATCCGCAGCCGGTCCTGGTCCCTGGGGCCAGGCGGCAGGGCTTCGCCACGCTCGGCCGCCGCGCGCAGGCGAGAGGCCGCCCACCAGGCAATCATCGGCAGCCGTGCGCGGATCGCCTCGGCGGGCTGGTCCGGGTCGCGTGCCAGCAGGTCGGCGGCGACCCGGGCTGCAAGGTCCCGCTGGAACGGGCCGTCTTCGGGCCGGGTGCCGGGAACCGTGCCCATCACCCTGCCCTGCGGCGCCTCGACCGGTTGCAGGTCCATGATCTCGGCATAGCGCCTCAGCCCCTCACTCGCCGCGACCGGTTGCGCCGTGACCTGGCCCGGCGCCTCTCGGTCCCAGCCGGGCCAGCCGTCGAGGGCGATCCCCGCGCGACCGCCGCCCGAAAGCCGACCGGGCAGGGTCACGGCGGCGCCCGCAGGCTCAAGCCCCAGGGCCGCCATCATCGCGGGCTCGGCCAGCGGTCCGACCAGCAGCAGACGGGCGCTCACAGACGCTCGCCCTGCAGGCGCAGCGCCGAGGCGCGACCCAGGTTGCGCGCGATCTCGACAAAGGTGCCGGTCGCGGCCTCGTTCAGGATCGCGCCCAGACGCCGGTTTCCGGGGTGGCCCGAGGCCTCGATCAGCCGGGTCATCTCGGCATCCGACAGGGGCGAGCTGGCCATGAAGACCAAAGCCTCGATCCAGCCGGTCTGGTCGGCGCGGATCTCGGGCTCCTGCGCCCAGGCATCCTCAAGGATCGAGGAATTGCGCGCACCGCCCTGCGCGGCCTCCTGCGCGCCCTGCAGTGTCGCCACCGCGATGTTCAGCGAGGCGGCGACGGCCGGCTCGACCAGGTCCGCGGCCTCCATCAACTCGCGCACCTGCGCAGCGCGGGGATGGCTCCGGGCGGCAGCGGCCGCGAAGCTTTCCCGCGCCGTGGCCTCGATATCCGGCGAGGCCATCGCCTCGCGTGCGCCGATCTCGAGCAGGACCACGCGGCGGCCCAGGCCGCTTTCCCAGAAGCTCAGCGCCTCGGCCACCGCGGCGCGCTCGGCAGGATCGCGCAGCCCTTCGACACCACGGGCGATGCCGTCACGCAGCGCCCTGCGGATGTTCTGCGCGGGCGCGACCCGTTCGACGATTACGCCCCAGCCGTCGTCCGGGCCCGCATGCGGCGGAGTGTCGGGCCGGAAGGGGTCGCCCGAGGCGGCTATCTCGGCCGCAAGCACGTCGGCCAGCAGGTCGACCTGCATGGCGGCCACGATGCGGTCGGCATCCACGGCCTGGAACTGGGGCGGTGCCTGCCCCGGCGCAAGCGGCGCCTGGGCGAAGGCGGGGGGCGGGGCAAGGCCCAAGCAGGCGGCCAGAACGAGGCCGGTCAGGCCGATGGATGCGGTTCGGATCATCGGGACGGGTCCTCTGGCGCGGGCTCATCTGCCACCGTGCGATTTTTCCGCGAAAGCCCTTGCGCTTCAACCCCCGCCCCGATAAATGCCCCGCACCACCCAAAGCGCGGAGAGGTGCCGGAGTGGTCGAACGGGGCGGTCTCGAAAACCGTTGAGCCTTCACGGGTTCCGTGGGTTCGAATCCCACCCTCTCCGCCACTTTCAAGGCAGACCCCACGAACATCAGAGCTCCAGAAAGCTCGCGATGCTGCCTGCGTGGCCAGATGCGCAGCCCAGACCTTCTCATTCATCGCGCTCTCCTTCCCGGCCGCGGTCTAAAGCCTTGAAAGCGGCATAAGTGGGCTTCACCCGGGCCCTGCCCACGCTTTGAACTTGAAGCTAGGTGATGCCGAACTCGGGGAAGGCGAAGGCAGGCTGGAAAGTTCCGGCTCCGGAAAGCCGTACCTCGTCGGTCGATGATCCTCTGCAACGCCAAGCCATATTGCCAAGGTGGCGTGCCAAAGGCCAGTTCACCCGCACAATGGCCTGCCTGCGGCGCACACTTGCCTGGCTCCGCAGGACCACAGCTGAAGGATCGAACCGTTGGACTTGCCTCTGCCCTCCCGCCTTGGTGCTGCCTGGAACCGGCGGGGCGCCGCATTCATGTGCCTCGCCATGGCGGGCTTCGCGGTCGAGGATGCGCTGCTCAAGATCGCCGCAGGCAGCCTGCCGGTCGGGCAGGTGCTGATGACCTTCGGCGTGTTCGGCGTGACTGCCTTCTCGGCCTGGGCGATGGGGTCGGGCGAGCCGCCCGTCAGCCGTGCCATGCTGCGGCCGGCGATCATCCTGCGCTCGTTGTCCGAGATTGTCGGGCGGCTGTTCTTCATGCTGGCGATCGCGCTGACGCCGCTGTCCACCGCCTCGGCGATCCTGCAGGCGACGCCGCTGGTGGTGATGGTTGGCGCGGTACTGATCTTCGGAGAAAGGATCGGGCCGCGGCGCTGGCTGGCGGTGGCCACGGGCTTTGCCGGCGTGCTGATGATCCTGCGCCCCGGCACCGAGGGCTTCGGGCCGCTGTCGCTGCTTGCCGTGCTGGGCATGCTGGGCTTCGCGGGGCGTGACCTCGCCACCCGTGCGGCACCACCGGCGCTGTCCTTCCGGCAACTGGGCGTGCTGGGTTTTGCAATGCTGATCGTGGCGGGGCTGATCGCCCTGCCCTTCGGTCCCGCGCCGGTCCGGCCCGATGCGGCTGGATGGCTCGGACTGACGGCGGCCTCGGTGGCGGGGATCGGGGCCTATACCTCGCTGACTATCGCCATGCGGACCGGAGAGGTCGGCGCGGTCACGCCCTTCCGCTATACCCGCCTTGTCTTCGCAATGGTCGCAGGGGTCACGGTCTTCGGCGAAAGGCCGGACCTGTGGACGGTGACCGGCTCGACCCTGATCATCCTGGCCGGGATCACGGCCCTGCGGCTGAGCCGCAGGGCCAAGGCAGCCGCATGATCCTGCGGCAGCCCGACCGCGCCGTTTTTCCACGGCCGGGCATCTCAGATGCCGGGCCTCTCGCAGACTTCTCGTCACCACGGGACAGACGACGCCTTGCTGTTCCCGGCCACCCCGGACAAGGTGCGGCAAGTTCAACTGAAGAGCAGCAGCCCATGGGATCTCGTCGCCCTGCCCGTAACCTCGTCCTGATGGCAGCCGCAATGGCGGCCCTGTCGGGGTGCGGCATGTTCAAGCGGCACTCCGAACTCGAATGCATGGAACGCGCCATGTATTTCGAATCGAACCGCTCCAGCCGGGACGGCATGGTCGCGGTCGGCAGCGTCGTCATGAACAGGGTCGCATCGCGCCAGTATCCCCGGACGGTCTGCGGGGTGGTCTCGCAGAAGAACCAGTTCGCCCCGGGGGTGATGACGCGCAGGATGGACAAGCGCTCGGCGCCGATGGTCCGAGAGGCGGCGATCGCCGTCTTGCGGGGCGAGCGTCATCCGATGATCGGCGACGCGCAGTTCTTCCATGCGGCAAGCTACCGGGCCGGTTACAACAACATGCATTACGTGCTGACCACGGGCGGGAACGCCTTCTACGAACGGCGCAGGCCCGAGCATGTGACCCAGCCCGTCCCCCGGCCTGCCATCGAGGGCATCACCCGCCCGCGGTCGTGACAAGGATGCACTGACGGCGCGGGAATCCGGCTTGCGGCCCCGCGTCCGCTGCATCCTGCGCAAGCGGACCTCCCTCCTGGTCGAAGGGGTCACCTCTCGGGAAAGCGGTCGCCGAAATGCCTGCGCAGGGCTTGTCCGATGGCCTCGCTGCTGTAGGGCTTCTCGATCCAGACCGCGCGCCCGAAGACGCCGCCGACTTCCTCGGCCTCGGGCACAAGCCCGCTTGCCATGACGAAGGGCACGCCGGCGTCCTCGAGCTGCGCGGCCACGGGTTCGGATGAAAGGCCGTTCAGATCCTGGTCCAGCACGGCAAAGCTGATCGGCGTGGTTTCATCCAGGACCGACAGGGCCTTGTCGGGGCTGGCGGCGATCACGACATCCTCGGCCCCCAGCCTGCGCAGGCTCTGCGCGGCGTTCATGGCGATGATCATGTTGTCCTCGACAACCAGCACGCGGCCCGAAAGGCGGATGTCGTCCGCCTGGGCCGGCGCAGGCCGCAGTTGGGCCGCAGGCGCAGGCGCTTCGGGCCGGATCGAAAGACCCGGGATCTGCATCGTCATCTCGAAGCCTTCGGGGGCAAAGCTGGTCGTGACCGTCCCGCCGAGTTCGTGCGGAATCGCCTGTTCGATCAGCGCGCTGCCGAAGCCCACGCGATGGGGCGCAGACACGGCCGGACCTCCGCGCTCGCGCCACCGGATCTCGACCCCGCCCTTCCATTCGCCGAGGCTCACCTGCAGCCGCCCGCCCGAGGGTCCCAGCGCCCCGTGCTTCACCGCATTGGTCGTCAGTTCATGGATCACCAGCGTCAGGGCCGAGCGCTGCCGGGACGACAGCATGACGTCGCCGCCAACGTATTCCACCCGCTCGCCGGCCGAGCCACCATAGACGCGGACCTCGTCCAGGATCAGCTGGCGCAGCGAGGTTTCCTGCTGCCCGCGGTCGGTCAGGACGTCGCTTGCCCGCTTCATGGCGGCAAGCCGCTCCTGCGTTTCGGCGACATAGGCCTGCAGAGCGGGGTCCCCGCCATCCGCCCCCGACTCGATAACGGCCGAAACCGTCGAATAGACGTTGCGCAGCCGGTGCGTCAGTTCGGCGATCACGACCTCCTGCCGCTCGTTGCGGGTGGTGCTGCGGCGGTCGCGTTCGGCGCTGAGGCGCAGCGTGATCTCCAGCAGGCTGACGCGCAGCACCTCGGCCGCGGCAAGGTCACCCGCAGTCCAGCTTTCGCAGAAGCCGCGCCGCTGCTCGCGCCAGGCCGAAAAGCTGGTGCGCGGCGACAGGCGGCCATCGGGCAGCTTCTCCTTTGCGGGCCGGCCGGCCCAGATCAGGTCCTGTGTCATCTCACGACGAAACAGGATCACGCCGTCGCTGCGGCGGCTGTGGATCGGCAGTGCCAGCATGCCCCCGATCCCGCGATCCTGCGGAACGGTGCCGGGACAGACCTGCTCGAGGTTGTCGGCGCTGAACACCCGGCTCGACCCGTTGCGGGCCACGTGATCCATCAATGTCCTGAATTCCTCGGGAGAGGGAACCAGTCCGGACACGTGATAATGGCCGCCGACCCTCAGGGCGATGCCGTCCACCCTGATCGCGCGGCCGATCTCGCGGGCAACTGCGGCCAGATCCGGGGTCGCGGCGGTTGCGCTTTCGAACATGATCGAGATCCGCTCATGCGCCTCGAGGGCCGCCGCGCCCTGCCGGCTTTCCTCCTGTCGCGCACGCAACCCAAGCTCATAGGCCAGCAGCCGGGCGAACAGCTCGATGGCGGAACGGGTCTCGTAATCGACGTAATGCGGCTGCTCGTGGTGACAGGCGATCATCCCCCACAGCTCGCCTTCGACCAGGATCGAGGCCGACATCGACGACCGCACATCCATGTTGCGCAGATATTGCAGATGGATCGGGGACACCGCGCGGGTGATGGACAGCGACAGGTCGGTGGGCACGCCGTTCGGGGCATGCGGGGGCACGATCGGATGGACCTGCGCATCCACGTCCGCGATGATCCGGATCAGGTTCCGCGTGTAAAGCGCCCGCGCCTGCGGCGGGATGTCCGAGGCGGGAAAGCGGTGGCCCATGTAGCTTGCCCCCGCCCCGCTGAGCGTTTCGGCAAGCACCACGCCGCTGAAATCCGGCTCGAAGCGATAAACCATCACCCGGTCGAAGCCGGTCAGCGCCCAGACCGCATCCGTCGCGATGGCGCACAGTTCGTCCTGGTCCTCCGCACGCACAAGCCGGGGCACCAGCGACTGCACCACGGCGCCGGGGTCGCGCACGCGGTCGGATTTCTTGCGTTCGAACTCGATCAGGAAGACGGAGCCGTCCCTGTGTATGGCGATGTCGAAGCCGCGGCCATCCTCGAACACATCCACGTCGAAAAGTCGGATGCCCTGATCGGTCCGGCCCATGACCTGCACCTTGCCGCGCAACGTGTGCATGGTGGATGCGGGCAGGATGTCGGTCAGCCTTTGCGCGATCAGCGAGCCGGGCTCGAGCCCCAGGGTCGCCCCGCAGTTCGCCGAGGCATTGCGCACGATCCATTGCGTCGTCACGACCAGCAGGCAACCGAAGTCCTGGACATGGCCCAGGAACTGGATCTGCTCCTGCGCGCAGGCATCGATCATCTCTTGCGTCACGGTGTCGTGGGCCGGTTCGGCGGCGATCCTCGGAAGCGTGGTTTCAGTCATGACGTCCTTTCGGAACGGAGGCGGACCGGGGATCGAACAAGCCGAAGATGGCGTTGACCTCGGCAACCATGTGATCGGCCTCGGGTCCCTGCGCCGGCCGCGCGGACAGGCCGAGGCAAAGCCTGCGCCAGTCGGCATTGCGCGGGTCCAGTGACAGGAACCTGCCGGCCGAACGGGCCTCGCCCCGGGCAGAAGCCGACCAGTGACGGTGCATCATCTGCGCACCGCGCCGCGATCCAAGGAAGATATACAACGCCGGAACTGCCGTGACCCGAAGCTGTTCGCGAGCCTTAGGCAGCGGAAGACCCAGGGCGGCAAGATCGGCTTCCAGCGCGTGGCGATACTCTGCGCGCAATGCCTGGGCCTGGGCGTATCCCGCGCCCTCCGTCAGCGACAGGGCGGAAAAGGCGCGCAGGTGATCCGACAGGAACAGGCCGAGACCGTGCGGTCCGGCGATATCGCACGATCGGTAGGCGGCATCGACGCGCTCATGCGCGGCACGCGTGTCGTCTCGCAATCTGGTGCGGAGGCTTTCAGCCTGGTTCAATATCCCACTTTCGGCAAGACACGCGTCAACAAGGACGCCGAGCAAGGGGACTACCCTCACGTCCTGAGAGGAGGTGTCAAGGGCAAGACGCCCCATGACGGCCCCAAGGACTGCAGGTGACAGCCCTGGGGACGCTTGGCAAGCGCCCGGTTCAGGCCGTCGCGGAACGCGGCCATTTCCACGACAGATTGACGCTTAGGCCCGGCAGCGGCTGGCCCGCGGACACGCAACGCAAGGTGATGCGCGCAGCCCGGCTGCGCGACCAGATCAAGTGTCGTCTGCCTGCCCCTCTGAAGAACTGCTCGGCCGCCTACAGGTCACCTGGAGGGAAGCAGGTCCGCCTGGGTGAGAGGCTTCAGCCAGATCGGGTTCGTGAATGCCATCTTGCCTTCGGCATCCTCCACGACAAGCGCGACCCACTGCGCGTCCTGGCCGCTTGTCTCGGGCATCACGGTCTCGAACTCCACCGTCCCGGACAGGGGGGCGGCGTCCAGGCTGCGGCTCTCGATCTCGCCCTGCGGCCCGACAAGGGTCGCCTTGGCAAGACCGTTCGCGGCGGTCAGGTCGAAGGACAGCCCGAGGGGTTCGCCGGGTTGCGCCCTCAGGTCCGAGCCGAACATCACCGACGGGATGATGAGGGGACCACGGGTCACATAGGCATGGCCGTTCTTCAGGTTTGCGACAAAGCCCTCGGCGGTCAGGCTGCCCGGCACATGGACATAGGCGCGGGCCTGCCCGCTTTCGTCCACCCAGACGTCATGGGCGTCCGAGCCGCCGGAAAGATAGATGCGCTGCCCCCGGGTCCAGAGCTGGCCCGCCCGCTCGAACACCTTCGCGTCGTCCTCCGGGCCGTTCAGTTCAAGAAGGTCGATCCCGGTCGCAAATCCTCCCGGCACCGTCCCGGCCTCCAGGCTGGCGAGGTAGCCATAGGGGATGAACGGATGGTTGGACTGGATGGCATCGGCACCGAGGCGGCGGGCTTCGGCAAGGACCTCGGCCGCGGTCGCGGTGGAGGTGTCGATCTGCAGCGGCTCGCCCAGGGTCAGCGGATAGGCGTTGAAATGCCCCCAGGACGGTGAAAGCTCGACCGAGGGGATGAAGGGGATGTTCCGCGCTTCGGCGATGCGGGCAAGCTCGGCATGGTTGACGGTGGTGTCGTGGTCGCTGACGAAGATCAGGTCCAGCCCGGCCGCCAGTTCGCTGCGGACGAGATCGGCAGGCGGCGTCGTGCCTTCGAGCTGGTCGGCATGATGGTGCATGTCTGAGGCGAACCAGCCTTGTTCAGACGGGCGCGCCAGCAGTTCGAGTTCCACGGGGACATCCATCCTGCCGCCGGCGGCGACGGTGACAGGAACCTCCCTTGCCTTGCCGAGGAAGCCCGCGCCATGGCCGACCGACAGCACGTAATCGCCGGGCGCCAGCGTCGCCTGCGTCTTCCCGGGTGCATCCGTTTCGGTGAAGAACGTCCGCCGGCCCAGGAACTCGACGACCGGCGTCTGGCCTTCGGCGATGCCGATCTTGGCATCGAGCGGTTTGCCCGATGTGTCGGTCACGGCAAAGGACACGGTTCCCGGCGGCTGCAGGTCGCCGAAATCAAGCGTCGTGCTTTCGCCTGCGACCACGGTCAGCGTCCGGGGCGCGGACTGCGAATATCCCTCGGCCGTCCCGTAGATGCGGTATTCCCCGGCGGGCAGGGTCATCGAGTAGGTTCCGTCCGGCGTCAGGGTCCAGGCGAAGGGCGCGCCTTCCTTCTCGACCACCAGCACCGCGTTCTCGACGGCCTTGCCGTCCGACGCGATCCGGCCCGTCAGCGTGCCGCCCGGCGTCTCCGCGCGGTCGATCTCTGCCGCAACAACGGGCGCGAGGTCCCCCGAGGGCCCGGCCTGAAGCCATCCCTCGAAGGTCCGGCTTTCTCCGGGCGCGAGCGAATGCAGCAGATACAGGTCCTTCGACTTGTACTCGATGCGGTCGAAATAGGGCGCGTGCAGGGCAATGAACCAGTCGCGGTCATAGGCCACGACGCGGTCGGACAGTGCCTTCTCGGCAGTGGCCGAGTCCTCGCCAGCCAGCCCCGGCACGGAAAACAGGTAGCCGGTGTCCGGCCACAGCGTGAAGCCCGACATGTGGTCGGCCAGCACCTCGGACCCGTTGTTGGTCATGGTGGTCGCAAGATGGATGCGATCCGACCCCTCCTCCAGCGTGTAGGTCGTCTGGATCTCGGCCTCGCCGAAATCGCGGATGACGCGGATGACCACCTTTTCGGGCGTCTCGGTCACGACCTCGACCTGCTGGCGGGTGTTCGGCCAGCCGGACCAGTTGTTGGGAATGAAATCCGCGAAGGCGATGCGATCGAGATCGGGCACGCCGTTCCTGACCGGGGCCATATCGACGATGACGCCCCGCGGAACGCCCCAAGGGGCCTGCGATTCAACGGCCAGGGTGAAGGCCAGATGGTCGTTCTGCACCGTGATGTCGCCGGCGGCGACTGCCTCGCCGTCGGGGATCGGGGTCGGTCCCCGCGTCACCGTCACGTCGGCGAAGGCCGCATGGCCAAAGACAATGGCCGCACCGCCAATCAGTGCTGAACGTGCATTCATCCGGGGGAACCTTCCTGTGTTGGGATAAGCCGCAAGAGCAACGATTAGACGCACCCCGGGCTGCCCCGGTCAAGAACAGCCAAGTGCCGCACTGCACAGCAGACTCCCGCGCAGGCTGAGGCAGGAGTCCCCACGCTTGAAACGTGACAGCCGCGGGATGGCGGGCATTTCCTCCTTCTCCCTACTTCCAGTTCCGCCACAGCCAGGCCGCGATGTCGCCGAGGTCGCCTGCGCGGGCAAGAAGATGCTCGCGTTCCAGGGCAGGTGGCGCATGCTTGCGGTCGAGCCGATCCAGCATGCGGCGCAGCCGCCGGTGGTGGATACCTGTCCAGAGCTGAACCGGATCGGCCAGCAGGCCGGCAAAGGTGGTCACAAGCGAGGCGGCCCCGGTCAGCAGCAGTCCCGCCAACAGAAGCTCGGCCGTGGAAAGTTCGGCCGGGAACAGCCCGTACCACATCCGGCCGATCCAGCTGCCCAGGGCGAAGTCCTCGATGGCCTGCGCCTGCGCCCTCAGATGCGCCACCGGTCCCGCCAGAGAGATGACCCCGGGGGTGGCGCGATGGAACAGCAGCAGCCCGGCCAGCACCACGATCAGCGAGGTCGTGATCTCGGCCACCGCGTTGCGCGTCTCGACATGGCTGGAGATCGCGGCCCCGATCTCCTCCTCCGAGGCCTCCGGCCCCAGCCCCTTCAGGTCGAGCCGGGAGACGAAGTCCCTCAGGTCGGTCTCCAGCCGGCGCGACAGATCCGAAGGCAGGAAGATCCTGCGGCTGTCCAGCCATTGCCCAAGCCGGGGCAGCCGGCAAAGCCTTGCAAGCCCGGCGCCCAGCCTGATCAGCAGGAAGAGGGGCGACAGCGTCACGTTGACGGGTGCCCGCAGCATGTCCCAAGGCAGCGCCGCCCTGTGCAGGCTCAAGGTGCCCTTCAGGCCGTATCTGGCCCGGACGAAGCGGCGGATTTCCGCATCCCGCGGCATCTCGGTCGGGGTATGGTGCATGGAGGCGCAGGACCTCATCAGACTGGCCCGCCAGTCTGCAGGCCGGTGGGGAAAGGGATCAAAGGGATGGGGCTAGGCCTCAAGCTTTGCAGACGGTCTTAACTTTATCCGTTCAGCATTATTCCAGAAAGCAGTCCCTTCTGTCCCCTGCAGAACCTCGGACGGGCCATGCCCTTTCCACCATGCCATGCCGACAACTCCCGTGCGACGTCCTTCATCGCGGGGACACAGTCAGGACGCTGCCATCATGATTTCTCACCTTGATGCGGGACAAGGTGAAAGGCATGCTTCACACAAGCCACCTTGTGGAAGCCTCGGGTGCCCCATGTATCCCCAGAAGATGAGCGCAACAGGACCGCAGCCTGTCCCTGATCTGGACGGCCTCGCGCCTGTCGGTGCCCGGGATGCCGACACCTTTGTCGCAGCTTGCGACCTGGCCAAGGCGCGTTCCTACATCCATTATTTCCCGTTCCTGCATTTCTACGGCAGCGACGGCCGGCTCCGCTGGGAGCGGCATGGAGACACGGTCCTCGTCTATCAGATCCGGCGACGGAACGCCGGAGGCACGCGCATGACCTTGTACCTGCCACCGATGCCTTTCGACACCGCGGCGCTGCATCACGCCCTGGAACGGATGCAGCATTTCAACAAGAGCAAGTCCGCCCGGATCAATTGGGTCGCCGAAGAGGACGTCCCCAAGGTCGCGCGCGCGGGATTCTCGGTCTTCTTCAAGATGGACGAGTTCATCTATGATCGCGCTGCCGTCATGAAGCTCGAAGGTTCAGGCTTCAGCAGGCTGAGGCGAGAACTCTCAGGCGCCCTCAGGACAAGCAACCTTGAAATCCGGCCCTACCGCCCCGCGGACGAGCCCGCCTGCCTCGCCGTGCTGGAGGACTGGGAGGAAAGGATGGTCGCGGCAGGCATAAAGCTGACCGTCGGAAGCTACGCAACACGGGCCTGCCTGGCGCAGTCAGACCGCTTCACCTATCCCCTGCTGACCGGAATGGTCGCCGAGATCGACGGCGAAGCAAGGGGCTTCGCCTTCGGGGGCCGGCTTTCGAGCGAGATGGGATGCGCCTATCTCTTTCACACGGACCCCCGCTTCCCCGGCCTCCCAGAGCTTCTGCGCTACCGGCTGATGGAAGCCTATCCTGATCTCTCGTGCTTCAACGACTCCGGGGACAGCGGCCGCAAGGGGCTGCAGCAGTTGAAGCAGCAGTTCCGGCCGGTCGAGATGCATGGCCGTTTCGGCGCGCAGATGAACTGAACTTTCTTCCTGTGCGGCTGAGCGCCGCGACCGGGGGCTGACTTGCGGACAACTCAGGCATGCGGCCATGCGGTCCCAAGGGGGGACAGGAGCACAGTAGCAAAGCGCCATCTCCCCGGTGTCGCGACGGCGTGACTTCCACAGGTCGAGGCCGCCCGCCCTGGCGGTCAAAGCCGTCAGACCGCCGCCGCTGACCGTCTGCGCGCCAGGGCCCAGCGGATCGCAGGCAGCAGCCAGAACAGGATCGTGGCGACCCCGAGCCCCGCGGCGATCGGGCGCTCGAAGAAGGCCAGCAGGTCGCCGTCCGCCTTGATCATCGAGGTGACGAAGTTCTTTTCCAGCATCGGCCCCAGCACCATCCCGAGGATCGCGGGCGCGATGGGGACGTCCAGTTCCTCCATCGCGAAGCCGATCACGCCGAAGACCAGCATCACCACCACTCCGAACAGCGAGTTGGTGATGGCGAAGGCGCCGACCACGCAGGACAGAAGGATGACCGGCATCAGGATGTTCTGGGGCACCGACAGCATCCGGGCGCCCAGCCGGATCGCCGCCCAGCCGAGCGGCAGCATGATCAGGTTGGCCAGCAGGAACACGATGAACAGCGCATAGATCAGTTGCGGCTGTTCCAGAAACACCGTCGGGCCGGGGTTCATGCCCTTGATGTAAAGCACGCCGATCACGATGGCGGTGATGGAATCGCCGGGGATGCCGAAGACCAGCGCCGGAATCCACGCCCCGGACACGGCGGCGTTGTTGGAGGAGCCTGCCTCGACCAGCCCCTCGACATGGCCCTTGCCGAAACGCTCGGGTGTCTTCGAGAACCGCTTGGACACCGCATAGCTGATCCAGGAGGCGATGTCGGCCCCCGCGCCCGGCAGCGCCCCGATCAGCGTGCCCAGGATGTTGCCGCGCATCATCTGTTTCGGATAGCGGCGGATGTTCTGCCACTGGGTGCGGAACAGGCCGGAGGTGTCGGGACGCTCGGCCCGGCGCAGGCGGGTGGGGGCGACGACGGCGCGGAAGACCTCGGCCGTGGCGAAAAGGCCGATCATCGCGCAGATGAAGGGAACGCCCCCCATCAGGTCGACGCTGCCAAAGGTGAAGCGCGGCTGACCGGCGGGGTTGTCGAAGCCGACGCTGGCCACGGCCAGCCCGATCGCCAGCGACATCAGCCCGCGCGGGACCGAGCCGGGCGACACGAAGATCGCGCAGGAAAGCCCCAGCACCACCAGCCAGAAATACTCGAAGGACGAGAAGGCCAGCGCGACCTCGGCCAGTACCGGGGCGGCGAGGATCAGGACCAGCGTGCCGAAGGTGCCGCCGATGGCCGAAAACACCAGCAGCGCGCCCAGCGCGTTCGCCGCCTGCCCGCCCCGGGTCAGGCACCAGGCGTCCTCGGCATAGGCGGCGCTGGCGGGGGTGCCGGGGATGCGCAGCAGCGCCGCCGGCAGGTCCCCCGCGAAGATCGCCATGGCGGCGGCGGTGACGATGGCGGCGATGGCCGGGACCGGCTCCATGAAGAAGGTCACCGGGACCAGAAGCGCCGTCGCCATTGTCGCGGTAAGGCCCGGCATGGCGCCGACAAACATCCCGAAGGCCCCCGACAGGACCATCGTGATCAGCACCTCGGGCGTCAGGACCAGTTGCAGCGCCTGCGCGAGAACCATCACCAGCCTCCCAGGAAGGGGGTGCGCGGCAGCGGCACCAGAAGCAGGTCGCCGAAGGCATAGCGCGTGGCGACGATCGCGGGCACGGCGATCAGCAGCGCGGTAAAAGGCCGCACGCCCATCAGCAGCAGCATCCCCAGCAGCGTGACCAGAGCCGCCGGAAGAAAGCCGAAAGGCACCGACAGCGCCATGTAGGCCAGCACCAGCATGACCGCCGCCGCAAGCCGCGCCCATGACGCGGGTTTTCGGGCCCAGTGCGGATCGCGCAGGGTGGCGGCCTCGGCCTGCATGGCGGCCAGTTCGTCGTCACCGGGGCTGGCATCGGCGCCGCCCCGCAGGCCCGAGACAACCATCCACAGCCCGACCGCCGCCGAAAGCGCGGCGATGACGTTCGGCAGCGTGTCGGCCCCATAATGCTGGCCGGGAATGGCCTTGAGGTCGCGCGACATCCAGACCAGGGCCCCCGCCATCGTCAGGCAGACGGTTCCCAGCACCAGATCGCGGCTGCCCACCCCTGTCCGTCCCATCGCCCCTCCGCCATGTCCGTGGATGACAAGGTCCGCGGCGCCACCACCGCGGACCTTCCGGTTCACTGCGCGGCGAGCCCGGTCGCCTTCATCACCTCGCCCAGCCGGGCATCGTCGGCGGCCACCCGCGCCGTTGCGTCCTCGGGGCCGGCCCAGACAAGCCCGAACCCGCGCTCGTTCATGAAGTTCTGGTAGTCGGGGCTGTCATAGGCCGCCTTGATCGCCTCGACGAGCTTCGCCCGCACGTCCTCGGGCATGCCCTTGGGGGCGACGATGGTGCGCCAGACCGAAAGCTGCCAGTCCGAACCGGTCGCCTCCTTGAGCGTGGGGGTATCGGGGAACAGCGGCTGCCGCTCGTCCGACATGCTGGCCAGCGGCCGCACCCGGCCGGCATCGATCAGCGACCGTCCTTCGGCCAGAGACGAAGGCACCAGTTGCACCCCGCCGGCCACCATGTCGGTCAGGCCCGCCACCGATCCTTCCGACGGCACCCAGGGGACGTTCGTCACGGGGATGTCCTCGGACAGAAGCCAGCCCAGCAGGTTCAGGTGCCAGATGCCGCCCTGCCCCGTGCCCGAGGCCTTGATCGTGCCGGGCGGGTTCGACTTGATGTGGTCGCGCAGCGCGGCGGCATCGGCCCAGGGCGCATTGGCCTCGACCATCAGCCCGCCGGGATCGGCGTTGACCATCGCAAGGATGTCGAAATCCTCGTAGGTCAGATCGGTCAATCCCTGCCAGTGCATCATGTCGATCTCGATCGTCATGACGCCGATGGTGTAGCCGTCTGGCCGGGCCCGCGCGATGGCGGTGTGACCGACCACGCCCGAACCGCCGGTGCGGTTCACCACGTTCACCGGCTGGCCCAGGTTCTGCTGCAGAAGCTGGCCGAAGATGCGCCCCACCGCGTCGGTGCCGCCGCCCGCGCCCCATGGCACGATCATCTCGATCGGCCGCTCCGGCCAGGCGGTCTGCGCGGCGACCGGTGCGGCCAACGCAAGCGCGGCCGTAATCGCCGCGGACGCGGCAATGAGCTGACGTCTGAACACGAGCCTCTCCCTTGATCAATCGGCAGGCAGATCCAGGACCTTCTGCCCTCCTCCATGCGCAGAGTGCGAAGCGATGTATACATTGTCAATCGTTCAATGAGAGCCTGCTTAGAGTCTTTCAAATTGATACGATTCTGCCATAACGGAGGCAGAATTTGCTCTGCTGCAAACACGTATACGTCGCGCACTTGCACTCGCTCGAAACCGGATGTCACTGAGGTCGGAATGCCCTTCGGACCGGAACGGCAAGGCCGCCGACTCAGACTGCATTCACCGGTGTCACCGCAGCATCCCCGGCCAGAACGGCCTGCAGGTTCCGCCGTTGCAGCGCCCCCATTGCGGCGCGGGTTTCCACCGTGGCCGAGCCGATATGCGGCAGCGGCAGCAGGTTCGGCAGTCGGGCAAGGCGCGGGTCGACATGGGGCTCGCCCCGGAAGACGTCCAGCGCGGCACCGCGGATGCGGCCCTGCTCTAGTGCCTCGATCAGCGCCGCCTCGTCTATGACCGAGCCTCGGGCGATGTTGACCAGCACGCCGTCCGTCCCCAGCGCCTCGATCACCTGCGCCGAGACGAGCCCCTCGGTTTCCGGCCCGCCCACGACCGCGACGATCATGTCGTCCACGGCCCGGGCCAGCGCCACCGGATCATCGTGGAAGGTCCAGCCCGGCGTGCTCTTGGGGCTGCGCGACCAGTAGTGGATCTCGCATTTGAACGGCACCAGCCGCGCCGCGATCTCCTGCCCGATGCGGCCGAGGCCCAGCACTCCCACGCGCCGGCCGGACATCTTGCGCGCCAGCGGCAGGTCGCCCTTGGCCGACCAGTCGCCCGACCGGACCGCGGCCATCGCCGGCTCGAACCCGCGATTCTGCGCGATCAGCATCCCCACGGCAAGATCGGCCACGTCGTCGTTCAGGACGTCCGGCGTGTTCGTCACGACGATGCCCCGCGCGGTCGCCGCCTCCACGTCGATGGCATCATAACCCACGCCGAAGTTCGCGATCACCCTCAGCCCCGGCAGCAGGTCCATGCTGTCCCCGCCCAGCGCCGCGTGACCCTTGTAGGCTAGCCCCTCGACGCCGCTGCGCAGGTCCTGCGGCAGGGACGCCAGCGCGTCCAGCGACGGCAGGGCCTGCGCCCCCATCCCGGCCAGCGCGGCGGAGTCGGTGTCGGTATAGCTGCCGATGGCGAGGATGCGGGTCATGCGAGTCTCCTTGGTCCGGCCATGCGGCCGATCGATAGGGGGCGCCCTCCGGACAAGGGCGCCGAAGATACCGGGGAAGGCGCCTTACGGCTTTGCGGCCTCGACGGTCAGGTCCAGCCCGTTGAGGGCGGCGACATGGGCGGCCAGCGCAGGCAGGTAGTCGGCGCCGCGCCCGGCGGTCTCGGCCTGGCAGAAGTAGTTCTTGATCGCCGCGCCCATGGGGTTCATCGCTCCCGCCGCGTCGGCCATCTGCGCGGCATAGCGCGTGTCCTTGGCCGCATTGGCGATGGTGAACTTGTGGATCTCGGGCTCGCCGCCGACCGATCCGGCCATGAAGGTCTCGAAGAACCCGTTCGACATCCGCGACGCGCCGATGACCCGTCGCACCGTCGCGGGGCTGATCCCGGACCGGGCGCCGATCGCCAACGCCTCGGAATAAAGCGCCGCATAGCCCATGGCGATGAAGTTCATGATCAGCTTCATCTTGTGGGCCGATCCGACCGGGCCGATGTGGTTGATGGTCGAGGCCCAGCACTCGATGACCGGCCGGATCCGCTGGAACATCTCGGGCGAACAGCCGACCATGGCGTCCAGCGTGCCCGCCTCGGCTTCGCGCGGGGTGCGCCCCAGCGGCGCATCGACCAGCGTGGCGCCTTTCGCCGCCAGCTCCTCGGCCAGCCGCAGGGTCGATCCGGGATCGGCGGTGGTGGTGTCGATGACGATCAGGCCCTCGCGCGCACCCGACAGGATGCCGTCCGGCCCGCGCATGGTGGCCTCGACCACGGCCGAGTTGGGCAGGCACAGATGCAGCACATCGACGGCGCGCGCCATCTCGGCCGGGGATGCCGCCTCGGTCGCGCCCATGGCCAGCAGGTTATCGACAGGGGCGCGGTTGCGGTTGCCGAGAACCTGCACCGCATGGCCCTTGCGCAGCAGGTTCGCGGCCATCCCGTGGCCCATGAACCCTACCCCGATGAAGCCGATCCGCGGTTTCGTCCCGCTGGTGTCATCCGTTCCGTTCGTCATGGCACATCCCTCCCGCTTGGCCGTCGTGCGAAACGGTATACCAAAATGCCGCCGCTACAAGTCGGCCGATGCAGGCAACCGGGGTCTTCCGGCAGATGCACCTGCGGACGGAGGACGAACGGGAGGCAGGCCACGCCTTCCGGCCAGCGATGTTGCCGCAGCGCCGGAATGGTGCTTCACTGTGCACTGTCACCATTCGGACAAAGGAAGCGGTCCTTGCCTGCCAGGCCACGCACGGTCAGGGTCGTCTATGTGACCGACCGCGATTTCCTGAGGCCGACGCTGGTTTCGATATGGAGCTTGCTGCAGCATCTCAGCGGTCCCGCCGAACTGCACCTGTGGGGTGTCGGATTCGACGCCCGGGGCTGGGCGGATGCAGAAAGCGTCGTTGCCGAGAACGATCGCGTCACCCTGCTGTGCAGGGATATCGGCTCGGGGGATCTTGATGGGGCGCACGGGCCCAAGGACTATATCTCGGCTGCCACGATGGGGCGGCTGCTGATCCCCCGCCTGATTGACGGCTACGTCCTGTACATCGACGGCGATACCCTTGTGACGGGCGATGTGGGCCGGCTGTTCGCCGCCGACCTGGGCAGCGCCTATGCCGGGGTGGTGCGCGATTACCACGTTTCGCACTGGTTGGCAGAGACCGATGCGGATTCGGCTGAACGCGACCAGAGACTTGCGGAAATCCGGCAGTTCATGAAGCCTGCGCCGGCCGGAGACTACTTCAACGCCGGCGTTCTTCTTCTCAACTGCGACGCCCTCCGCGCACAACCGGAGCTTCTGTCCCGCATCGAGGACGTGGCCGCGGCTTCGGCATGCACGCATGGCGATCAGGACCACCTGAATGCCCTGTTCAGGAACAACGTGGTGCAACTGGACCTGATCTGGAATGCGTCCTGGGGGCGTGTCCGGCGCCATCGAAACCTGCTGGCACGGTCAGGCCTGCCGACCCGGGGCCTCATGCCCGGCAGGCCCACCATCCTGCATTACCACGGCCCGCAGAAGCCCTGGCGGAACAGGCGCTGGGACGTCTGGTCCTCGCGGGGCCGCGCCACGCTGGTCTATCAGAGCGCCTTGCGGAAATTTCTCCGCAAGCATCCTCACCTCAAGCCGACCTGACACGATCGATGCCGGTCCCGACGCGTGCGACCATGCAGCGCCTTCGTATCCCTAAGTGACCTTGCTGCCTTTCATCCGGGCCGGATACCTCTTGGAGCCTGCCTCACACGCCGAACAGCGGGACCAGTTCGACCGGCAAGACCCCACGGGCGCCTCTCGTCGGGCATTTCTCCAAGGTAGGCGATGCCGAGGTCCTGCGGCAGACGGAACGGCAGCTCGAGACCTTGGGCATGGATTATGATGTCTCGCCCCATACCGACGCGCGCCTTTCGGGCGACAACTCGTGGCTTGACAGGTTCACCCTCGACCCGGCGCGCTATACGCATCTGATCGTCATCTGCGGACCATTCACTCCGGCGATGGCCGTCCGGGATGACAGCATCTTCGTACGCTTCCGGCATTGCGTGCATATCGGAGTTAATCTGACGATGGTGGAAGCGTTGCGTGGTTCAATCCGTTCGAAGTCCTGCTGGAGCGGGACAGCGACAGGACCGCGCGTGCGGATCTGAGCTTTCGCAAAGCGCCGGTTCCCGTGCCTGTCATGGGGCTTTGCCTGACCGGGCCGCAGCGTGAGTATGAAGGGCGACACAGAGGCGAGCTTGCCGCCGCAAGGCTGCGCGGCCTTGTCGAGGGACCCGGCGGTGCCTGTGCCGAGCTGGACACATCCGGGCCTTGCCGAAACCAACCGCCTCGGCCTGTCCAACGGGGCGCAGGTCGAGGCCGTCTGCCGGCGGCTCGATGTCATGCTGACGACACGGCTTCACGGCATGGTCTTGGCCTTGAAGAACGGCGTTCCGGTGATCGCCATCGATCCGGTCGCCGGGGGCGATAAGGTGACACGCCAGGCACGCCTGCTGGGCTGGAACGAGGTGTTCGAGGCTGATCTCGTGACGGACGAGGCTGTAGCAGCGGCACTTGAGCGCTGCCTGTCCGAAGAAGGACGCGCCCGAGCCTCCCTTGTGAAGGAGGCGGCGACCCGGTCCCTTGCCGATTTCGATGCCGAGTTCACGGCTGCGCTGAAGGTCCCAGCCCAACCGGAGCTGCGCGCGGACCTCGTTCCCGCCCCGGGCAGGGTTCGTGCCTTGCGCAAGATGTTCAAGGCTTGGAAACGCCGCCGTCGCAGGATGAAGGCGGGCTGACCTGACCTGTTTGGCCCCTGACCGACGTGCAACCTCCTGAACATGCCGCAGTGCGGTTACGAGGGCGGCAGTTGGATTGCACGCGGGCAGGTCGCCGCTCCTGCCTCACAGGCCAATCCCGTATTAGCAAAAAAGGACAAGGTTTCATTCCCAAGGTCGGTCGGCAGGCTTGATGCCGCCATTTCTTGCCATTGTGGGAAAGTTTTCGCGCTTGGTCCCACGGAACGGGAAGGCGGGGCGGCGTCGGTCAGCGGGGCCTCTCTGGCTGACCAAGGGAGGCTCACCTACATCAGCAGCATCGGCATGGGAGAGATGCAATGGCCCGGATCATTCTTGCCGCCTGCGTGGCGACCATCTTCGGCAGCGGGGCCTTCGCCGCAAGTTTCGGGCCGCTGGTCACGCCGACCGAACTCGCTGCCGAGGCACCGGCCGCGCAGCCGGTCATCCTCGACATCCGCGATGCGGGCTACGACAAGGGCCACCTGCCCGGCGCGATCTCGGCCCCCTATGCGACCGTTCGGGGCGGCAGCGACAACCCCGGCGCGGTGCCGGACGTGGCGGCGCTGGAAACCGCGTTCGAGCAGCTTGGACTGCGGCAGGACCAGCCCATCGTGATCGTGCCGGAAGGCAAGACGGACACCGATTTCGGCGCGGCGGCCCGGGTCTACTGGACGCTGAAGTCCACCGGCTTTACCGATCTGACGATCCTGAACGGCGGCACCCAGGCCTGGACGGCGGCCGGCCTGCCGGTCGAGACCGCCGTGGTCACACCGCAGCCGAGCGAGCTGGATCTGACCTTCTCGGACCAGTGGCTCGCCTCGACCGATACGGTCACGCAGGTGGTCGAGGGAACGCATGACGCGGTGCTGGTCGATGCGCGGCCGACGGATTTCCACGAGGGCCGCTCCAAGCACGATGCCGCGGTCAGGCCCGGCACCCTGCCGGGCGCGCAGAGCCTGCCCCATTCCACGTTCTTCACTCCGGGCACGCCCACCATCGCGGCCGCCACCGACGTGACCGCGCTGAAGCAGGCGCTCGGGATCGGAGGCGGCAAGGACATCGTCGCCTTCTGCAACACCGGCCACTGGGCCGCGACCGAGTGGTTCGCGCTGTCCGAGCTTGCCGGGCTGGAGAACGTCAAGCTTTATCCCGGCTCGATGGTCGAATATTCGCAGACCGACATGCCGATGGAGAACGTGCCGGGCCTGCTGTCCAACCTGACCCGGCAGATCTTCGGGGGCTGACATGGCCAACACCTTTGCCGCATCCGCCGCACAGCCCCTTGCCCGCCGGAGCGCGGGGCTTCCCTTCGCGGCCGTCGTTTTGGCGGGCGTGGCCGCCACCACCCTCTTTGCAGGCGCGCGCTTCGGGCTGATGCTGGTCCTCGGCCTCGGCTTCGGGCTGGTGCTGGAAGGGCTGCGCTTTGGCTTTGCCGGGCCCTGGCGGCAGATGATCCTGCGGCGCGATCCGGGCGGGATCCTGGCGCAGCTGCTGTCGATCGGGCTGGTGGCGCTGGTCGCCCTTCCGCTGCTTGGCGCCAACCCCGAGGAACTGATCGGCTCGCAGGGCCGGATCGGCTGGGCGATGATCGGCGGCGCCTTTGTCTTCGGCACCGCCATGCAGGTCGTTCTGGGCTGCGGCTCGGGGACGCTGGTCAACGCGGGATCGGGCAATGCGGTGGCGCTGGTGGCGCTGCCGCTGTTCTGCATCGGCAGCCTGCTGGGCACCCTGCATCTGGACTGGTGGACGAACCTGGGCGCGCTGCCCCCCATCGTCCTGTCGGGAGGCTCGGGCCTTGCCCTGACCCTGGCAATGCTGGCGGCGGTCGCAGCCGTCGTGCTGGTCCGGGCCGCGCCCGGCACGCGGCGCATCCCCGGACGCTACGTGCTGGCGGCGGTGCTGCTGGCGGCGCTGGCCATCGCCAACCTGGTTGTCGCGGGGCAGCCATGGGGCGTCGTCTACGGGCTTGGCCTCTGGGCGGCGAAAAGCGCGGCCGGGTTGGGTGTCGATCTTTCGGCCTCGGGCTTCTGGTCAGCGCCGATCAATGCCGAGCGGCTGCATTCCAGCATCCTGACCGACTACACCTCGCTGACCAACATCGGCATGATCCTGGGGGCGGCGTGGATCAGCATGCGCCGAACGGGCGCGCTGGACCAGCCGGTGCCGCGCCTGCCCGCGCGCGCCTGGATCGCGGCGGCACTTTCGGGCCTTGTGCTGGGCTATTCGTCGCGCCTGGCCTTCGGCTGCAACGTGGGCGCCTTTTATTCCGGCATTGCGACCGGCAGCCTGCACGGATGGGTCTGGTTCGCAGCGGCCTTTGCGGGCTCCGTCCTTGGCCTGCGCCTGCGGCCCTGGTTCGGGCTGGAGCCCCGGCAATGACCCGGCGCGCGGTTGCAGCCATCGCCTGCGTGATGCTGGCGGCCCTGCTCGCCTTCGATCTCGCGGCGGTGCCGCCAAATCCCTATGACGCCCCGGCGCTGTTCGCCTTGGGATCAGGCGCGGCCCCCGTCGGCGGCTTCTGCGGGGCCCCGGCCAGCGTACCGGGAAACTGAGGCTTGCGCTCGTGAAGGCCCGTCGGCCCGACGCGACTGGCGTCGGGCAGCCCAGGCCCGTGGCGGTTGTGCTTGCCAGGGCATAGCGGAGACAGAATATCCCGTGAGGTTCCGCTGGAAGCGCACGTCAGCCTTGTCGCAGGGCGGCCACAAGATTGCAGACTCTCCCTCACTGAACCCGCTCTGGCCGCTCTCTGAGGTGGCAGCCACATCGTCCCCCTTCACCCCCGCGGTTGCAGGAAGAAGCGCACCATCTCGGCCGAGGCGTCCGGGCCTGCGGGGTCGGTGTAGCTGCCCTCGGGGCGCCCGCCCGACCATGCGTGGCCTGCCCCTTCGATCCGCCAGGACTCGACCAGCGGCGTGCCATCGGCAGCTTCCACGAGATTGCGGCTGTAAGCCCGCCCGCCCGCCGACCGGCCCTTTTCGCGCCGGGATGTGCCCCGCAGCGCTGGCCCGGCCGCGGCCACCAGCGCCTCGGCGTTGGAGGGATGGACGGTGGCGTCGGCCGCGCCGTGGAAGATGATCATGCGGACCGATCCTTCGGTGCGGCGCGGCGCTCGCCCGCCCTGCCCGCGCATCGCCCCGAAGGCCGAGGGCATGTCATGGGCAATCCCATGCGGCAGCCCCGAATGGATGCCCACGGCCGCGAAGAGGCTCGGGTGAGTTGCCGCCAGCGTGGCGGCCATCGCGCCCCCGGCGGACAGCCCGGCCACGAAGACCCGATCCC
>NZ_FNGE01000004.1 GCF_900102885.1 Paracoccus chinensis
GAGCCGATATGCGTCGGTGCTCCGGTCGAATGACCAAACCGCCCGCATATCCCTTCAGATATCTCGCAATGTCAAACAGCAGAGGAACAAAACAGACCGCAGTCGCCAATACCACTTGGCGCCAACAGCCAGCCCGTCCCGAATTTCCTTCCGCCCCGTCGCCGAGGCCGGAACCCTATCTAGCCACCCCGCGTTGCCCCGTCAAGACCAAAATCCCGACTTTCTTCCGCAGCAGCCTCAAGAGCCCCACCCGGTTCCGCCTCCCGGCTTCCCCGTCCCGCCCAGCGTCCCCGCCGTTCGGTGAAGCGGTATCTAGGGGGAGATGCAGACGGGGGCAAGCACAAAAAATCACCCGAGCCACAACTTCGTTGCAACCCACTGACGCGCAACACTCTCCACTGCCAGTTCCGCCACCCGCAACCGGCCCGGAACCCAGAACAGCCACAACCCACCCCCGAATCTCCCACGGAACCGCAACAACCAGGTGACAAGAACGGTGGCACACAAACCGAGAGCCGCGGAATCGCTTCGCCGAAATAAAAAAGGGCGCGGCAGATGCCGCGCCCTGAAGCCTGTCCGAGTCGAAGCGATCAGCGCTTCGAGAACTGGAACGACCGGCGAGCCTTCGCCTTGCCGTACTTCTTCCGCTCGACGACGCGAGGGTCGCGGGTCAGGAAGCCTGCAGCCTTCAGCGCCGCACGCAGGCTCGGCTCGTGCAGCTGCAGCGCCTTCGAGATGCCGTGCTTCACGGCGCCGGCCTGGCCCGAGAGGCCGCCGCCAGCAACAGTCGCGTAAACGTCGTACTGGTTGGCGACGCCGGCGATGTCGAAGGGCTGGCGCAGGATCATCTGCAGCACGGGACGGGCGAAGTAGTCCGCCATGTCCTTGCCGTTGACGGTGACCTTGCCCGAGCCGGGCTTGACCCAGACGCGGGCAACCGCGTCCTTGCGCTTGCCGGTCGCATAGGCGCGGCCCTGCGCATCGCGCTGGGGTTCGCGCGCGACGGCGGCCTGCAGGCTGCGCGCTTCTTCCGAGGTCGAGCCCTGGACGGCGCCGGCGCTGGCCGTCACCGCGTCCCTCAGCTGGTCCAGCGATTTGATGTCTTCGGCCATGTTCAGGCGCTCCGGGTGTTCTTGGGGTTCATCGCTTTGACGTCCAGCACTTCGGGCTGCTGGGCCTCGTGCGGGTGCTGGTCGCCGGCATAGACGCGTAGGTTGGTCATCTGCTGCTTGCCCAGCTTGTTGCGGCTGATCATGCGCTCGACGGCCTTGATGACGACGCGCTCGGGATGGGCGCCTTCCAGCATCTGGCGGGCGGTGCGGTGCTTGATCCCGCCCGGGTGGCCGGTGTGCCAGTAATACTTCTTGTCGTCGCGCTTGTCGCCGGTCATCTGCACCTTGTCGGCGTTGATGACGATCACGTTGTCGCCCATGTCCATGTGCGGCGTGTAGGTCGGCTTGTGCTTGCCGCGCAGGCGGCTGGCGACGATCGTGGCGAGGCGGCCCAGAACGACGCCCTCGGCGTCGATCAGGATCCACTTCTTCTCGATCTCCGCCGGTTTCGCGGTATAGGTCTTCATCGGTCGTCCCTTTCGGGGGGTGTGAATTCGGATAGGGGTCTATGCACCAAAGCACCCCCTCCGGTCAACGCGCGAGCACGCCGAAAAATAATTGCACCTCATGCACTTACGACATTGGTAATATAGTACCAATGACTACGGCCTAGTTCCTGCGCGATTTCGGCGGAATCGAGTAGGTCAGAGACGCCCGTGCGACTGGCACCTCTGCCCCCTCGCTGCGGATCAGCACGTCGCCAACGGCCAGGACGTTTCCCAGCTTCAGCAGCCGGCATTCCGCCAGCAGATCGCGCCCTGCCGCGGGCTTGCGCATGAAGTCGATGTTGGCCCCCGTCGTTACCGTCAGCGCCACCGGCCCGATCCGCGACAGCACGGCCGCATACATCGCAAGGTCCGCCAGTTCGAACATCGTCGGCCCCGAGACCGTGCCTCCGGGCCGCAGGTGCCGGTCCTCGACGGCCAGCCGCATCTCCACGCCCTGCCCGTCCACCCGCGTCACGCTGTATCCGCTGACCTGCGGGAACTCGCGGTCCAGGAAGGCCTCGATCTCCTGCGGCTGCATCATGCTTTTCACCCCTTCTTTCGCCGCCTAGACTTTGGCGCGAGCGAGAGGGGAGAGACAATGGCTGACACCGGCGGACTGATCCGGCGAGAGGACCAGGGCGCGGTCGCGCGCCTGGTGATGACCAGCGGCGCGAACTACAACGCGCTGTCGAACGAGATGCTGGCCGCGCTGGCCGGGGAACTGGACCGGATCGCCGCCGACGATGCCGTGCGCGCCGTGATCCTTGCGGCCGAGGGAAAGGCCTTCTCG
This sequence comes from Paracoccus chinensis, assembly GCF_900102885.1. Classification (GTDB taxonomy): domain Bacteria; phylum Pseudomonadota; class Alphaproteobacteria; order Rhodobacterales; family Rhodobacteraceae; genus Paracoccus; species Paracoccus chinensis. The sequence goes on from NZ_FNGE01000004.1 coordinate 2,391, forward strand.
GCGGGCCATGATCTGAAGCAGATGCAGGCGGCGCGCGCGGATGCGGATGGTGGCGAGGCCGCCTATCAGGCTCTGTTCGGGGACTGCGCCCGCGTCATGCAGGCCATCGGCGCCCTGGCCCAGCCGGTCATCGCCGAGGTGCAGGGAATCGCCACCGCGGCAGGCTGCCAGCTGGTCGCCAGCTGCGACATGGCCGTGGCTGCCGAGGGCGTGCGCTTCGGCGCCAACGGCATCAACATCGGGCTTTTCTGCGCGACGCCCATGGTGGCGCTGACCCGCGCGATCCATCCCCGCGCTGCCTTCGAGATGCTGGTCACGGGCGAGTTCATCGACGCCCATCGTGCCCGCGATCTGGGGCTGGTGAACCGCGTCGTTCCGTCCGTGCGGCTGGCCGAGGAGACCATGGCGCTGGCGCAACTGGTCGCGACCAAGCTGCCTGCGGCGGTGCGGTTGGGCAAGCGGGCTTTCCGCGAACAGCTTGGCCTTGGCCTTGCCGACGCTTACCGGCAGACCGGCGCCGTCATGTGCGAGAACCTGATGCTGCCCGAGACCGACGAGGGGCTGAACGCCTTTCTGGAAAAGCGCCAGCCTGCCTGGGCGGCTCAGCCGATAGCGGCCAGCGCCGGGAAGGTTTCCAGCAGCCAGTAGCTGATGACCCCCAGCCAACCGGTCAGCAGCAGCACACCGACCGCGATCAGCAGGACGCCCGAGATCCGCTCGATCACCCCCATGTGCCGCTTCAGGCGGTTCATCAGCCCGATGGACCGCTCGATGAAGATTGCCGAGAGCAGGAACGGGATGCCCAAGCCCAGCGCATAGACTCCCAAAAGCGTCGTGCCGCGCGTCGGGTCGGTCGCGGCTAGCGTCAGGATCATGGACAGCTGCGGCCCGATGCAGGGCGTCCAGCCGAAGGCGAAGGCAAGGCCCAGCAGATAGGCTCCCATTGCCGTGCCGCCCTTGTCCCCGGCCTCGATCCGCGCCTCGCGGTCGAGGATCGGAATGCGGAAGACATGCAGGAAATGCAGGCCCAGAAGGATGACGAAGATGCCCGAGACCGTCACCAGCATCGGCTGATACTGCAGGAAAGCGCGGCCGAAGGCCGAGGCCGCATAGCCCATCAGCAGGAAGACGGTGGAAAGTCCCAGCACGAAGAACAGCGCCGGCAGCACCGCGCTGCGCTGGCGCTCCTTCAGGGCCGAGACCTTCACCCCGGTCATGTAGGCCAGGTAGGGCGGCACGATCGGCAGGACGCAGGGCGACAGGAAGGACAGGATTCCCGCGACCACCGCGACAAGGGCGGCCGGCAGGATGGCCGCATCGGCGAGTTCGATCCCAAACATGGGCGGCACCTTGGCGAAAAGAACGAGGCCGGGAAAGCCCCGGCCTCGCGTCAGAACGTCACGGCTGCGTCAGGTCAGCCCTTGGACCACCAGCCCCGGCGCCGGGGCCGCGGCTCGGCGGCAGGCTCGGGCGCTTCGAGGACCGAGACATCGGCCTGCGGCTCGGCCTCCATGGCAGGGCCGCTTTCCGAGGATGCAGGCGAGACCTCGCCGGTCACGGCGTCATCTCCTGCAGCCTCATCCGCAACAACCGTCGTGCCTTCCTCCAAGGCCGGAGCCCCGGAGATTGCCTCGACCCCGGCCGCGCTTCCATCGTCACCTGCTGCCGCCTCGTGCGACGGCGCAACTTCGGACAGGTCCGAGGTCACCTCCGGCTGGGCCGAAACCTCGGCGACCTCAGCAGCCGCCGCGTTTTCACCGGCATCCTGCGGCTGGACAGGATCCGCCGCCGCTTCGGCCATGTCCGCAGCCTCGGGAGCGTTGTCCCGAGAAGCCTCGGCATCGTCGCTCAGTCCGTCCGCATTCGCGGGGATGCCGCCGGTTTCCACCGGCTCGCCCTCGCCCGCCGGAACGTCGCGGCTTTCGTCGATGAGGCCTTGCGGCGCCTCCCCGGCCTCGGCGCGGGTGGCATCCCGATCTTCGCCGCGGCGGCGCGACCGTGACCGCGAGCGGCGGGCACGACCGGCGGGCTTGTCCTCTTCGGCAGTCTCGCCCTCGGCCTCGGCCTGCGCGGGCTGCGCCTCGGCCTCGGCGTCGTCCGAAACGGACTGCTCGCCCCCGTGCGCCTCGTCACCATTGCGCCCACCCCGACGGCGGCGGCGGCGGCGGCGGCGCGAGCCGCTTTCGCTTTCCTCCTCGGCAGAGGCTCCAGACGCCGCGACGTCTGCAGATTCGGCTTCGGCCTCCGCCTCGACCTCGATCTCCTCCTCGGCCAGGTCCTCGTGCTCGTCGATCTCTGCCATCAGGCGCGCATCGACCGACAGCGCGGCCGAGGCCGGCTCGGGCACCACGCGGGTCGCGGTCTTGAACTTCTCCATCGTATAGTCGGGCGAGATCAGCGAAGGATCGGCCTCGACCCGCACCGACAGGCCGTAGCGCGACTCGATGGTGGCGATATGCTCGCGCTTCTGGTTCATCAGGTAGTTGGCGACGGCGACGGGCGCACGCACCAGCACCTCGCGGGACCGCTTGCGCGTGCCCTCTTCCTCGATCGCGCGCAGGATCGTCAGCGCCATGGAATCGTCCGACCGGATCAGCCCGGTGCCGTGGCAATGCGGGCAGGGCTGGGTGGTCGACTCCAGCATTCCCGGCCGCAGCCGCTGGCGGCTCATCTCCATCAGGCCGAAGCCCGAGATGCGGCCGACCTGGATGCGGGCGCGGTCGTTCTTCAGCGCCTCCTTGAAGCGCTTCTCGACGGCGGCGTTGTTCTTGCGCTCGTCCATGTCGATGAAGTCGATGACGATCAGGCCCGCCAGGTCGCGCAGGCGCAGCTGGCGCGCGATCTCGTCGGCGGCCTCGCAGTTCGTCTTGAAGGCCGTATCCTCGATCGAGCCTTCCTTGGTCGCCCGCCCCGAGTTCACGTCGATGGCGACCAGTGCCTCGGTGATGCCGATGACGATGTAGCCGCCCGATTTCAGCTGCACGACCGGGCTGAACATCCCGCCCAGATAGCTTTCGACCTGGTAGCGCGCATAAAGCGGCGTCGGGTCGGTGTAGTGCTTCACGGCGCGGACCTGCGTCGGCATGATCATCGCCATGAAGTCGCGGGCGGTGCGATAGCCGCGCTCGCCCTCGACCAGCACCTCGTCGATGTCCTTGCTGTAAAGGTCGCGGATGGACCGCTTGATGAGGTCGCCTTCCTCGTAGATCGGCGCGGGCGCGATCGACTTGAAGGTCAGTTCGCGGATCTGCTCCCACAGGCGCATGAGGTATTCGTAGTCGCGCTTGATCTCGGTCCGGGTCCGCTGGCTACCGGCGGTGCGGATGATCAGCCCGGCGCCCTGCGGCACCTCCAGCTCGGCCGCGATCTCTTTCAGCTTCTTGCGGTCGGCGACATTGGTGATCTTGCGGGAAATCCCGCCGCCGCGCGCCGTGTTCGGCATCAGCACGCAATAGCGGCCGGCGAGCGACAGGTAGGTGGTCAGCGCCGCGCCCTTGTTGCCGCGTTCCTCCTTGACGACCTGGACCAGCATGATCTGCCGGACCTTGATCACTTCCTGGATCTTGTAGCGGCGGGCGCGCGGCTTGCGGGCGGGCCGGATCTCCTCGGCCACGTCCTCCTCGGCGACGGACTCGATCTCGTCGTCGTGGTCGGCGTTGCGGCCTTCGGCCTTGTCGTCCGCCGCGCCCTCGTCGGACTCGGCCTCCTCGGCGGCGCGGACTTCGTCGCCTGCCTCGGCCTCGGCCTGCAGTGGCGCATCGGCGGGGGCGGGCTCGGGCGCGTCGGCATTGCCGCCCTGCCCTTCGACCGAGGCGTCCACGACATCGCCGCCCGCGGCGGCGAAGCCGGACTCCACCGCGGCCTCCTCGGCGTGCTCTTCGCTGCCCGCGTCGATGACCTCCATCCCCGGCACATGCTCGGAGCGGGTCACGGCGTCGTTGCCGCTCGCGCGCTCGGCGCGTTCATCGCGATTGCGGCTGCGGTTGCGGTTGTTGCGCGGCCGGCGCTCGGAGGCGCCTTCCTCGGCCTCGGCCTCCTCGGCGGCGGCGCGGTCCTCCTCGATCAGCGCGCGGCGGTCGGCGGCCGGGATCTGGTAGTAATCCGGGTGAATTTCCGCGAAGGCCAGGAAGCCGTGGCGGTTCCCGCCGTAATCCACGAAGGCCGCCTGCAGCGAGGGTTCGACCCGCGTGACCTTGGCCAGGTAGATGTTGCCGGCGAGCTGCCGCTTGTTCAGTGTCTCGAAATCAAAGTCTTCGACCCTGGTTCCGTCCGCCACGACGACCCGAGTTTCCTCGGGATGCGTGGCATCGATCAGCATTTTCTTTGCCATGAATCGTTCTTTCGCGCAGCCCGGTCCGTCCGCGCAAAGGCGGAGCGGACATGGAGGTGCGGCTTGATGAGGACGCGCGGAGGGCGCCGGACGGGACTGCGGGGCCGGCGACCACATGGCCCGCGGGGCTCATGCCCCGCCGGCTCCGTGCGTCGTCATCCATCGCGCGATCCATCGCGTCTCTTTTTCCTGTGCCCTTGAACCGCATCACACGGACAAGGACGGCGAATGTTTCGGCGGGCCGCGCGTCCCCAGGGACGAGCCGGTCCGCCGGCTTTTTCCCACGCAGGGGACCGCCGGAAGAAACCGACAAGACCACCGCGTTGCGAAACCGGGTGCCGGGCAAGCGCGGCCGATCAGACGGCCGCAAGCCCGCGCATGGGTCCAACATAGGGTGTGAAGCCAAGGAATGACAATGCGAAAGCGTCGCCGGCCCTTTCAGCCCCTGGTTGCAGCACCGCCGATGCACAATCCATGCACAGGCGATGCACAATCCGTCTGCCTAGAGATAGTCGCTGCGGCTGAGGCCGTATTTGGCCATCTTCTCGTTCAGCGTCCGGCGCGGCAGGCACAATTCGTCCATGACCGCGCTGATCGAACCCTTGTGGCGGCGCATTGTGTTGTCGATCAGCATCTTCTCGAAGCTCTCGACATATTCCTTGAGCGGCTTGCCCTCCGTAGTCGTCGCGTCGGTCTGCGCCTCTTCCCCGTCTCCCATCAGGAGCGAGGTGATCGACCCCGAGCCGCGCCGGTTCTGCAGGACCGCGCGCTCGGCCACGTTGATGAGCTGGCGGATGTTGCCCGGCCAGGGCGCCTGCAGAAGCTGGGCGGCCTCCTGCGCGGTGATCTGGGGCGGCTCGCAGCCGTATTCGTCGGCGAACTGTTCGGTCATGCGGGTGAAGAGCGCGAGAATATCCTCGCCCCGCTGGCGCAGGGGCGGCAGGGTGATCTTCAAGGCCGACAGGCGATAGAAGAGGTCGGGTCGCAGGCTGTCCTCGGCCCGGCGACCCTCGCCGCGGGCGTTGGAAATGGCGATGATCCGCGTCTCGGCGGGCGCGCCCTGCCCCGCGATGAAGGCCAGAAGCCGTGCCTGAAGGGGCTCGGACAGCGCCTCGATGTCCTCGAGGCAAAGCGTGCCGCCGCGCGCCTCCTCGACGGCCGGAAGCCCGTCCTCGACCGGACCGAACAGGCGCGTGGCCAGCGCCTCCTCGTTGTAGGCCGCGCAGGAGATGGGGACGAACTTGCGGGACGCGCGCGGCCCGACCGCGTGCAGGGCATGGGCGACCAGCGTCTTGCCGGTCCCGGTTTCGCCGTCGATCAGGACATGGCCGTCGGCCTGGCCGAGATCGAGGATATCCTCGCGCAGCCGTTCCATCGCCGGGCTGGAGCCCACCAGCTTGGACATGACCTGCTGGCCCTCGCTGAGATCCCGGCGCAGGGCGCGGTTGTCCAGCGTGATGCGGCGGGCCTGCGTGGCCTTCTTGGCCAGTTCCGTCATCCGGTCGGGATTGAAAGGCTTTTCCATGAAGTCCATGGCGCCCAGACGCATCGCCTCGACCGCCATGGGCACGTCGCCGTGCCCGGTGATCATGATGACCGGCAGGCCCGAATCCTGGCCCATCAGCCGCTTGAGGAAGGCCATGCCGTCCATGCCGGGCATGCGGATGTCGGAAATCACCACGCCGGGCCAGTCGGGACCGATGGCCTTGAGCGCCTCTTCGGCGCTGGCGAAGCTTTCGGTGCGGAAGCCCGAGAGCGTCAGCCACTGGCTGATAGATTCGCGCATGTCGGGTTCGTCATCGACGATCGCCACGGTCATCGTCTGCGTCATCTGCGAAGTCCTTTCGTCATTCCGCGGCCAGCGGCGTGGCGCCGCGCCGGGCGGGTTCATACAGCGGCAGCTCGAGGTCGAACACCGCGCCGCCGCTGTCGCGGTTGTGGGCGGTCAGGCGGCCGCCGAAATCGGCCACGATGCCCGACGAGATCGCGAGCCCGAGGCCGGTGCCCTCGCCGGGGCTTTTCGTGGTCCAGAAGGGCTCGAACAGCTTTTCCAGGTCGGCCACGCCGGGGCCGTTGTCGCGCACCGACAGCCGCGCGTGCGAAAGCTTGTCCACCACCAGTTCGATCGAGGGGTCGCGGATCTCGCGCGTGGCGTCCATGGCGTTGCGCAACAGGTTGATGATGACCTGTTCCAGCCGGATGCGGTCGCAGAAGACCATCACCGGCTCGCGCGGCAGGCTGCGCTGCAGGCGGACGCGGCGGTTGCGCAACTGCGGCTCCATCATCGTCAGCGCCCCGGACAGGGCCACGCGCAGGTCCACCGGCTCGAAGGCCTCGCCGCCCTTGCGGGCATAGGACTTGAGCTGGCGGGTGATGGTGCCCATCCGGTCCAGAAGGTCGTCGATGCGCTGGAACGAGGTCAGCGCCTCGTCCCCCCGCCCGCGTTCCAGCAGCAGGCGCGCCCCGGCAAGATAGGTCTTCATGGCGGCCAGGGGCTGGTTCAGCTCGTGGCTGACGCCCGCCGACATCTCGCCCAGCGCGGCCAGCTTCGAGGCCTGCTGGACGGTCTGCTCGGCCACGCGCAGCTCGCGCTGCATCCGCTCGCGTTCCGCGATCTCGCGCGTCAGGCGGGCGTTCAGCGCCCGCAGGTCGGCCGATTCCCGGCGATAGCGGGCGGACTGGACACTGGCGCGGCGCGACAGGACATAGAAGCCCAGCGCCATCAGCAGGGCAAAGCCCATGATTTCCAGCGCAAGAAAGGCGTTCACCCGGTCGCGCACCGAGTCGAAGGTGGTGAACAGGGTCATCCGCCAGCCCCGGAAGGGGATGCGCGTTTCCGTCTGCATGACCGCGCGGCCGCCCACATAGGCATCGGCGGGGCGGTTGGACCAGTCGGCGGTGACCTGGAAGGCGCGCTCGATGGCCGAAGGGGCGGAACGGACCGCCAGCGCATCGGCCAGCGTGTGGCCGCGCCAGCGCGGCTCGGTCGAAAGGATGATCTGGCCCGAGCTGTCGGTGACCACCACCGCGTCCGAGATGCCCGACCAGGACCGTTCCAGCCGCAGCAGGTCGGCGCCGACGACGATCACCCCCAGCGCCCGTCCGTCGCTGACCACGGCGCGGGAATAGGTGAAGTCGAAGCCGCCCGTGTCGCCCGGCGAGACGGTGAAGACTGTGTCGTTCGTCCGCAGCGCCTCGACATAAAAGGGCGAGAGCACGTAGTTCGCGCCCAGAAGCTTGCGGTCCGTGGCCCCGACGGTGCGGCCCGAATTGTCCAGAAGCCGGATCGAGGCCGCGCCGATGTCCTTCTGCGCGGCGATCAGCCGGGCCGAGACGGTGGCGTAGTCCTTGGTGCTGAGCGCGCCGATCAGCGCCGGGTCGCGCGCCAGCAGCAGCGGCACGACCGCCGTGCGCTGCAGTTCGGACAGCAGGTTGCCGGTATAAAGGGCCGAGCGCAGTTCGGCCCGGACGCGCGTGTTTTCCGAAAAGCGCTCGGTCAGCCAGACATTGGTCCACCAGATCGCGCCCACGGCCGCGGCCAGCAGAAGGACGACGGCAAGGCGGTTGACCAGCCGGGCACGGGCGGCCACCCGGGCGCGCAGCGCGGCGGGATGGGTCGGGTCGTCCTCGATCTCTTGGCCGCGATCTGCCATGCCGGCCAATCTAGGAAATGGCGGGCTTCCGCTCAAGCTCTTGCGTCGGTCGGCTGCTTTACGCCGCGACGGTCGAGTCGATCAGGCCGTGGAACAGCCGCGCCCCGTCCGAGCCGCCATGCGCCGCTTCCGCCGCGCGTTCGGGATGCGGCATCATCCCCAGGACCCGGCGGTTTTCCGACAGAACGCCCGCGATGTCGGACATCGAGCCGTTGAGCCCGCCGCGATAGGTCAGCGCGATGCGACCCTCGGCCTTGAGGCGGGCCAGGCCCTCGGCGTCAATCTGGTAGTTGCCGTCATGATGGGCGACGGGGAAGGTGATCTCTTCGCCGTCCGAAAAGGCCGACAGGAAGGCGTTGTCGCGCGATTCGACGCGCAGGGCGGCGTCCTTGCAGATGAAGGTCAGGCCCGCGTTGCGCATGAGCGCGCCGGGCAGCAGGCCCAGTTCCGTCAGCACCTGGAAGCCGTTGCAGATGCCCAGCACATAGCCGCCCCGTTCGGCATGGTCGCGGATCGCGCCTGCGACGGGCGAGCGGGCGGCGATGGCCCCGCAGCGCAGGTAGTCGCCGAAGGAGAAGCCGCCGGGCACCGCGACGAGGTCGGTCCCTGCCGGCAGAGCGTCGTCCTTGTGCCAGACGCGGGCGACATCCGCGCCTGCGGCCTTCAGCGCGACGAGGAGGTCGCGGTCGCAGTTGGACCCGGGGAAGGTGATGACGGCGGCTTTCATCGGCGGCGCTCCGAGGCTGGGGATGGCGTGGAGATAGCCTGCGGGGGCCCCGGGGGAAAGACCTGCGGGGCCGGGAACCGGGGGTGGCGCGCGGGAATTGATCGTCACCCCTCGATCTTCGGAGACATGCGATGCGCCTCAACCGACGCCAGACCCTTGCCGCCGCCCTGGCCGCGGGGGCCGCGGCCAGCCTGCCCGCCATGCTGCGGGCGCAGGCCGCCGCCTCTGGAACCGCCGCCCCTGCCGCCGCGCCCGAGTTCCTGACCCCCTTCGGCCATGCGAGCCTGATGCTGACGCTGGGCGGCCAGAAGATCCTGGTGGACCCGGTGGGCGGCGCCGACCGCTATGCCTCGGCCGGGACGCCCGCCGCCGTGCTGGTCACGCACGAACACGGCGACCACTTCGACCCCGAGACCCTGGCCGCCGTCGTGACCGAGGGCGTGGCGCTGATCATGAACCCGGCCGTCGCCGAGAAGCTGCCCGAGGCGCTGCGGTCCCGCGCGACCGTCATGGCCAACGGCGACACGGGCGAGGTCGCGGGAATGCCCATCGAGGCCGTGCCCGCCTACAACGTCACGCCCGAGCGGACGCAGTATCACCCCAAGGGCCGCGACAACGGCTATGTGCTGACCTCGCCCGAGCACGGCCGCATCTACATTGCGGGCGACACCGAGGCCACGCCCGAGTTCCGCGCCCAGAAGGACATCGCCGTCGCCTTCGTGCCGATGAACCTGCCCTACACGATGGAGGTGGACCAGGCGGTCGAAGGCGTGGCCGAGATGGCGCCGAAGATGGTCATCCCCTATCACCACCGCGGCAACGACCCGGCCGAGTTCGCCGAGAAGCTGCGCACCACCGGTGCCGCGACCGCCGTCGCCATCGTGGACTGGTATCCCGAAACGGACGACCCCAAGGGTCCCGCCAGCTGACATGAGAACGGCCGGGCAAGCGCCCGGCCGTTTGCGTTTTCCGCAAGGCAGCGGCGGTCAGTCCGCCAGCGCCTTGTTCAGGTAGTCGTCCACCTTCTCGAGATAGCCCATGGTGGACAGCCATTTCTGGTCGGGGCCGACCAGCAGGGCGAGGTCCTTGGTCATGAAGCCGTCCTCGACCGCCTGCACGGTCACGCGCTCCAGCGTCTCGGCAAAGCGCTGCAACTGCTCGTTGCCGTCCAGCTTGGCACGGTGCTTCAGCCCGCCCGTCCAGGCGTAGATCGAGGCGATGGAGTTGGTCGAGGTCTCCTTGCCCTTCTGATGCTCGCGGTAGTGGCGGGTCACGGTGCCGTGGGCGGCCTCGGCCTCGACGGTCTTGCCGTCGGGCGTCATCAGGACCGAGGTCATCAGGCCGAGGCTGCCGAAGCCCTGCGCCACGGTGTCGGACTGCACGTCGCCGTCGTAGTTCTTGCAGGCCCATACATAGCCGCCCGACCATTTCAGGCTGGAGGCCACCATGTCGTCGATCAGGCGGTGTTCATAGGTGATGCCGGCGGCCTTGAACCTGTCGGCGAACTCGGCGTCGAAGACCTCCTGGAACAGGTCCTTGAAGCGGCCGTCGTAGGCCTTGAGGATCGTGTTCTTGGTCGAGAGATAGACCGGATAGCCGCGGTTCAGGCCGTAGTTCATGGAGGCCCGGGCGAAGTCGCGGATCGAGTCGTCCAGGTTGTACATGGCCATCGCCACGCCCGAGGACGGGGCCTGGAAGACCTCGTGCTCGATGGTCTCGCCATCTTCGCCGACGAAGCGGATCGTCAGCCTGCCCTTGCCGGGGAAGCGGAAATCGGTGGCCTTGTACTGGTCGCCGAAGGCATGGCGGCCGACGATCACGGGCTGGGTCCAGTGGGGAACCAGGCGCGGGACGTTGCGGGCGATGATCGGCTCGCGGAAGATCACGCCGCCCAGGATGTTGCGGATGGTGCCGTTGGGCGACTTCCACATCTTCTTGAGGCCGAATTCCTCGACCCGCGCCTCGTCGGGGGTGATGGTCGCGCATTTGACGCCGACGCCATGCTGCTTGATCGCATTGGCGGCATCGATCGTGACCTGGTCCTCGGTGCGGTCACGCTCCTCGATGCCCAGGTCGTAGTATTTCAGGTCGATGTCCAGATAGGGCAGAATCAGCTTCTTCTTGATGAAGTCCCAGATGATCCGGGTCATCTCGTCGCCGTCCAGTTCGACGACGGGATTGTCTACCTTGATCTTGGTCATTGGGGGGCTCCCCTTGGCGTTGGCGTTGCGGGCCCATAGCGCCGATCCCCCCGGATGTGAAGACGGTATGCGATGGTATGCCGCATAATCCGTATGCAAAGGCATGCCGCCAAATGCCGCCACGTCAAATTCGGATTGCACCCGATTAGCGGCGTTTTTGAATAAAACTGTCCGGAAGTACAGGTTCATCGAAGGCCATGGGACAAGCTAAAGACGAGAACTGTTACCAGTTTACACGTCAGGATGTTTCCAGTGGCTACGGTCAATTTGCTTTGGTTCGGCAATCAGCCGCAATTCAATTCCACTTCCAATTCAACGGCGACGCAGAACGAGGCCAATGCCCTTGTGGGCTACGACGCCTTCGGCCCGGCCGAAATCAAGCCGGTCGCGCTCAGCGGCAAGGAATACAAGGTCGGGGAATGGTGGAAGCCGGAATGGGGTTTCTCGTCCAGCTACAACAAGGACCAGCCCTCGGTGATGACCTATGTCTCGCCGCAATCGGGCAAAAAGCTTTCCACCCAGATCACCGGTTTCTTCGAGGTCGATTACAGGCTGACCCTTCCCGATGGATGCACGACCGATGAATCGGGCGTGCTGATCCAGATGGCCAATGGCGACATGTTCTTTCGCCCTGCGGTCGATACGCTCAGGGACTGGAAGAACATCGACGGGCTGCGCGGCGTCACGATCCTGAAGGCAAAGCCGCTTCCGGCGACCATCTATCCGTCGTCGCGCATTTCCTTCGCCCCCGACATCTTCGATCTTCCGATCGTGCCCTGCTTCACGGCGGGCACCCTGATCCGCACCGCCGAAGGCGAGCGCCCGGTCGAGGACCTGGCCCTGGGCGATCTCGTCTGGACCCGCGACAACGGGTTGCAGCCCATCCGCTGGATCGGCCGCCGGGTGCTGCGCCCGGCCGAGCTTGCGGCGCAGCCGAACCTGCGCCCGATCCGCATCAAGGCAGGCGCGCTGGGCGCGGGGCAGCCGGCGCGGGACCTGGTCGTCTCGCCCCAGCATCGCATCCTGGTGCGCTCGGCCATCGCGGTGCGCATGTTCGGCGCGGCCGAGGTGCTGGTCGCGGCCAAGCAGCTTCTGTCCCTGCCCGGCATCGAGATCGACGAGTCGGCGCGCGACGTCACCTATCTGCACCTGATGTTCGACCATCACGAGGTGCTGGTCTCGAACGGCGCCGAGACGGAATCGCTTTACCCCGGCCCGGTGGCACTGGCCGCGCTGGGCGAGGCCGCGGCGGCCGAGATCCACGCGCTTTTCCCCGAATTGTGCGAGGGTGAGGACGGCTTCCCCCCTGCCCGCCAGCTCGTGCCCGGCCGTCTGGCCCGCAAGCTGGCCGAGCGCCACGGCAAGAACGGGATCGCGCTGGCGAGCTGACCCCGTCCGGCGGCGGCACGCCCCCTTCCGGGGGCGCGCCCGTTTTCAGCGCGTCGTCTCGGTCAGCCGCTTGCGCACGTAAGCCTGCACGGTGTCGATCATCGGCTTCATGTGGGCCTCGTCGTCGCGGAAGAAGTGGTCCGCGCCGTCGATTTCCTCATGCGTGATGGTGATGCCCTTCTGCTCGCGCAGCTTGGCGACCAGGGCGTTGGTGTCCTTGGGGGGCGCCACGCGGTCGGCCGTGCCGTTGATGATGAGGCCCGAGGACGGACAGGGCGCGAGGAAGCTGAAGTCATACATGTTCGCGGGCGGCGAGACGCTGACGAAGCCGGTGATCTCGGGGCGGCGCATCAGCAGCTGCATCCCGATCCAGGCGCCGAAGCTGAAGCCCGCGACCCAGCAGTGCTTGGAGTTCGGGTTCATCGCCTGCAGGTAGTCCAGCGCCGAGGCCGCGTCCGACAGCTCTCCGATGCCCTGGTCGAACTCGCCCTGGCTGCGGCCGACGCCCCGGAAGTTGAAGCGCATCACCGTGAAGCCCATCCGGTGGAAGGCATAATGCAGGTTGTAGACCACCCGGTTGTTCATCGTCCCGCCATATTGCGGATGCGGATGCAGCACGATGGCGATGGGGGCATCGGGCTTGGGTTGCGGGTGATAGCGCCCTTCCAGGCGGCCTTCGGGTCCGGGGAAGATAAGCTCGGGCATGACACTCCTGTTCGGCTGACCCTGCGCGGCCCGCGCGGCCACGCCGGGCGGGTTCCTTGACGCAGCGGATGGCAGACCTTAGACGGACATCTGGGACGCGCAGCCGGTTTCCGCAAGAAACGGCAGGGCGGGCTTAGCGCAGGGCGCAAGACGGCGTCAATCTGTCCCGCCCGTCTGGACCGCCCGTCAGGACAGGGGGCGCGCAGATGAAGCTTTCCACCAAGGGTCGCTATGCGATGGTCGCGCTGGTCGATCTGGCGACCAGCCCCGGTCGGCTGACGACGCTGGCGGCGATCTCGAAACGGCAGAACATCTCGCTGCCTTACCTGGAACAGCTGTTCGTGCGGCTGCGCCGCGCGGGGCTGGTCGAAAGCGTGCGCGGCCCGGGCGGCGGCTACAAGCTGGCGCGGGCGCCCGAAACCATCCGGGTGGCCGACATCCTGGGCGCCGTGGACGAGACGGTCAGCGCCCTGCACGTGGGCGCCGGCGCCTCGGGCGGGCAGAGCGGGACGCGGGCGCAGTCGCTGACCAACCGGCTGTGGGAGGGGCTGTCGGCCCATGTCTATGTCTTCCTGCACAACACGACCTTGGGGGACGTGGCGATGAACGGGCTTCTGCCCTGCCCTGCCGTGCCTGCCATCCTGTCGGTCGAGGACGACGAAAGCGAGCCCGCCCAGGCCTGACCCGGGCACGGATGCAACGCCCGCGCGGGCATCATGGCGCCACACGCATTCTTGGGTTTGAAGGCCCGAATCCCGTCCGGTAATCGGGCACAAACCCTTGAACGGACCCGATCATGACCAAGCTGACCCTTGCCGCCGTCCTGGCCCTGATGACCCTGTCGGCCTGCGCCGTCCGCCCAGTCCCCCAGGTCGGGCCCGACGGGCAGCCGATTCCCGTGGCCTACCGGATCACCCCGCGCGAAGAGGCCGAGATCCCGACCCGCGTGCTGACCCAGATCAACCTGCTGCGCACCCAGCAGGGATTGCAGGCGCTGACGCTGAGCCCGCAGCTGGCCGCCGCCGCCATGGCCCATTCCCGCGACATGTCGGCGCAGAACCGGGCCTGGCACTTCGGTTCGGACGGGTCCTCGCCGCTGGAGCGGGTGCGCCGCCAAGGCTATGCCGGGCGGCTCCTGGGCGAGGACATCTCGGAAACCTATGAGAACGAGATCAGCACGCTGGGCGCCTGGATGCAGACCCGCGACACCCGCGACATCCTGATGGACCCGGCCGCGCGCGAACTGGGCATGGGCTGGTTCCAAGAGCCGACCAACAAGATCTGGTGGACGGTGCTGGTCGGCGGCTGATCCGCCACGGCGGGGCTCTGCCCCGCACCCCGGGATATTTGGTCGAAGAAGAAACAACAGGGCCGCGCCACGAGGCGTGACCCTGTTGTTCCTGCATCACACGGTGACGTTCAGCGCGCCGCCGTCCAGGATCAGGTTCTGGCCCACGATGAAGCGCGCCTGCTGCGAGCAGAGGAAGGCGCAGGCGGCGCCGAAGTCGTCGGCCCGGCCGTAGTTGCGGGTCGGGATGGTGGCCTCGCGCTTGCGGCGGGCCTCGTCATGGCTGATGCCCTGCGCCTTCGACACGCCCTGGTCCAGCGAGGTGGCGCGGTCGGTGTCGTGGATGCCGGGCAGCAGGTTGTTCACGCAGACGCCCTTTTCGGCGACCTGCCGCGACATGCCGGCGACAAAGCCGGTCAGGCCGTTGCGCGCGGTGTTCGACAGGCCGAGCTGCGGGATCGGCGCGCGCACGGCGGCCGAGGTGATGTTGACGACCCGGCCCCAGCCACGGTCCATCATGCCGGGCACCAGCGCCTGCATCAGGGCGATGGCCGACAGCATGTTGCCGTCGATGGCGCGGATGAAGTCCTCGCGGCTCCAGTCCGTCCAGAGGCCGGGCGGCGGACCGCCGGCGTTGGTCACGAGGATGTCGGCCTGCCCGCCCAGCGCATCGAGCACCTTCGCGCGGCCTTCCTCGGTGGTGATGTCGGCCGCGACCGGCGTGACGGTGACGCCGTAGCGGTCGGAAAGCTCGCGCGCGGTGCGTTCAAGCGCCTCGGCTCCGCGCGCGTTGATGACGAGGTCCACGCCCTCGGTGGCCAGCGCCTCGGCGCAGCCGCGACCCAGTCCCTTGGAGGCCGCGCAGACCAGCCCCTTCTTGCCCCTGATGCCCAGATCCATGTTCGCCCCCGGTTGGATGTCCGGGCAGACCGAACCCTTCCGGACGGCCGAGGTCAAGGGCGGCCGGTCAGAAGCAGAGGATCTCGGCTTCGGCCTCGGCGCGGCGCAGGTCGGCCACCATCGCCTCCATCACCCCGCCCCCCTTGAACATGCCCGAGCGGTCGCCGGTGGTCTGCCGCATCCGCAGCACCGTTTCGGCGCTGACGTATTCCTCGTAGGGCAGCACGGCCGCGATGGCGTCGATGGCGCAGGAACAGCGCTGCAGGGCATCGGCCGTTTCGCCGTTCGTGGCCATGCAGGCAACCGCGTATTCCACCCGCGCCTCGGTCGGATAGTCGTTGACCTGCTGCGCGGCCGCGGGCGCCGCCAGCAGCCCCAGCAGGACCAGCGCGCGTTTCACTGCAGCACCATGGCGTGGCGATAGGGCGCGGGCGCGATGACCTGCCCCGCCATCTCGCGCGGGACGGCAGCCGCCACGGGGCCGGTGGTTTCGGCGACCATCTCGCGGATCGGGGCCTTGGGGTCCTCGCCCAGGACGAAGCGCAGTTCCAGCGTCTCGAAGCCGCCCATGCGGGCGCGGTTCGGGTCCGCCTCGAAGGGTCGGGCGACCACGGTGGTGACGCCGCCCTCGCGCGCGACCGCGCCGCCCCGGAACACCGCGTCCTTGATCCGGTTGCGGATATAGTCGGGATTGCCGCCCGTCAGGGTCGCCATGTCACGGGTGGTGCTTTCCAGGAAGAACACCACGCTGGGGTCGCCGCCCGAAACGGGGAAGCGCCCGATCTTGAGGTTTCGCCCCGTGGCCTTCTGTTCCAGTTGCAGAACGGGCTTGCCATCCGAGGGGTCCGTCACCTCGGTCATCGTGATCCGCCCGTCCTCGACCGCCACGAAGGCCGGCGAGGCCGGACCCTTGTGAACCAGCGACCAGGTCAGCGTCCGGTCCGCCAGGTTCCAGGGCCCCCGGTCCGCAAAGATGAGATCGCTCGCCTCGTTCGCCGCCAGCATCGCGGGCGCCCCGGCCAGGCAGCCCACCAGCATCGCCGCGGCCAGACGGCCGCGCAGGCCTTTCCGCTGTCGCATCGTCAGTCCTCCCTCGGGCGACACGATGTCGCGGCGCGGTTCGCTTGCCAAGCCCCCCGCACGCTCACGGCTGCGTCAGCGCGACAGGGCGCGGGACAGCACCGCGCCCAGTTCCTCGGGCGAGACCGGCTTTTCCACCAGCGCCGCGCCGATGGCGGCGCAGTCGCGGGCGATGCGGGGGTCGCGCTGGGCGGTCACCATCACCGCCGGGATGGGCTGGCCCGCCGCTGCGCGCAGCGCCTGGATGGCGGCGATCCCGGTGTCGCCGTTGTCCAGATTGTAGTCCGCCAGGATCACGTCGGGCGGATCGTCCTGCCCCATCGCGGCCAGCGCCTCGGCCGTGCCGCCGGTGGCGCGGGCGACCATGCCGAAGCGGCCGGCCAGCATCAGCTCGTAGCCCCGCCGCATGGCCGCGTCGTTTTCCACGATCAGCGCCACCCGCGCGCGCAGGCCCCGCGGCGCGTCGCCGGCCGGGTCGTCCAGGGCCGTGCCCGGCTGGACCGGGGGCAGGCCCACGCGGAAGACGGTGCCGCGGCCGGGCTGGCTGTCGACCTCGACCGGGTGGCCCAGCTTGACGCAGGCGCGGCGGACGATGGACAGGCCGAGGCCCATGCCCTGCGGCCCGCCCTCGCGCACGGCGCGCTGGAACTCGTCGAAGATGCGGGCGCGGTCGTCCTCGGAGATGCCGGTGCCGCTGTCGCGCACCTCAAGCCAGACAAGGCCCGCGCGGCGGCGCACGCCCACGACCACGCCGCCCGCCTCGGTGTACTTGATCGCGTTCGACACGAGGTTCTGCGCGATGCGGCGCAGGAAGGTCGGGTCGCTGTCCACCACCGCCGAGGTGGGAACGAAGCTGAGCCGAAGCCCGCCCGCCTCGGCCATGGGCGCATATTCGACGGCCAGGCGGCGGAACAGCGCGTCCAGTTCGACGGGCTTGCGGTGGAACTCGATCCTCTGGCTGTCGAGCCGGCTGATGTCGAGAACCGCGTGCATCAGTTCCTCGACCGACTCGAAGGCGCCCGCGAGCCGCCCCGTCAGCTCGCGCTGCAGGGGGTCGAGGTCCGTGTCGGTCAGCGCCGACAGGAACAGCCGTGCGGCGGCCAGCGGCTGCAGCAGGTCGTGGCTGGCCGCGCGCAGGAAACGGGTCTTCGAGCGGTTCGCCTCTTCCGCCGCCGCACGGGCCACGGCGAGGTCGCGGTTCTTTTCGGACAGGTCCGCCAGCGCCCGTTCCAGGTCGCGGGTGCGGGCGAGGGCCTCCTGTTCCAGCGCGACGGCGGCCTGGAACATGGACCAGGCGGAGCCGCGGGTTTCCTCGAGCCGGTCCACGCGGTCGATCAGCACCTGGGCGATGCGCTCGAGCTTGGCGGCGCGGCGTTCGGCATCCTCGGTGTCCGGAAGCATCACGGTCCCGCCGGCTCCATCAGGGCCAGGCCCACGAAGGTCTGGTTGACGTGCATGCCGCTGATCTGCTCGCCATAGGTGTTGAAGCCGCAGACGCGGTAGCGGCCGAAGAGATCGGTCATCACTTCGGTCATGCCCGCCTGCTCGACGGCCAGGCGGCGCAGGATGCAGTCGAAGCCCAGCACCATCAGGGGCGGGCGCGGCAGGGCATCCAGCGCGGCGGCGAAGCCTTCGGTCACGTCGCCCGCCTGCCCCAGCGTCAGCACGGTGCCCGGCTCGATGGCCGACAGAAGCCGCAGGCCGCCATCCTCGCCCAGGCCGCGGATCGCGCGGACATGGTGGCGCCGCCCGGTCTTGAGCAGCAGGGGATGGCGCGCGAAATCGGCGCGCTCCAGCCGGTCGGGGTCGAGCCCGGCGAGGCGGGCGTATTCCTGTGCGGCGGGCTCGGCGTTCAGTTCCTGGATTTCGCGGCGGCCGGGGTCGGCACGGGTGACGACGGCGCGGCGGGCGGTGGGGGAAAAATGGGCAAAGCTGACCTCGGCCACCTCCAGAGCGGTTTCCACCAGCACGAAGACCGCAGCCCCCGGCACCACGGCGCCACCGAGGATCTGGCAGCTTTCCTCGAAGGCCAGCCCGTCACCGGCCGAGCCGCCCACGACGGGAAGGCCCGGCAGGGCCGCGTCGATGGCCGCGACCACCACGTCCTCGTGACAGGCGGTGCCGTCGGCCAGAAGCACGCCGAAGCGCGACCAGCCGGGGTTCGGGGGAAAGGCGTCGCGCAACTGGCGCAGTTCCGACAGCCAGGCCGAGACGGGGATCGCTTGCTGGTCGCGCAGGGCGACGGCCCGGGCGCGGAACGCGCGGCGAGGAAAGCCGATGGCGACCACGGTGCCGCGCTGATAGCCCTGCGGCCCGATCTCTCCGGCAGAAGAGCAGCCGGCGATGCAGGCCTCGGGCAGGCCGTCGGCCAGTTGCCGCGCCAGCGGGTCCAGCGCCGTCCGGGGCGAGCCGAACAGCAGCACCAGCGCCGGGTCGCAGCCCTCGAGCCCCCGCGCAAGCGTCGCCGCCGCCTGCGGGTCCGCCGCCTCGACGCCCAGCGTTACCGGAGAAAGCCCGGCGCCCTCCATCGCTCAGCCCGGCTCGAACAGCCGGGCGCTGTTGGCCAGCAGCACGGCCTGGGTACGGCGGCGGGCGTTGATCTTGGACATGATCGCAGTGATGTGCGTCTTGACCGTCGCCTCGGCGATCGACAGCTCGTAGCTGATTTCCTTGTTGGCCTTGCCCTGACAGATCAGCCGCAGGATCTTCATCTGCTGCGGCGTCAGCGTGGCGAAGCGGCGGGCGAGTTCGGCCCGGGCGTCGTCCTCGGTCCCGCAGGCCTCGGGCTCGTAGCCTTCGGGGGTGACTCGCTCGCCTTCCCACATGCGGCGCAGGCTGTCGACCAGCGCCTCGCGGCCCAGCGACTTGGCGATGTAGCCCTGCGCGCCCGCCGCCATCGCGGCCGAGATCATGGCGTTTTCCAGGTCGGCCGAGATCATGGTGATCGGCACGTCCGGAAGCTGCCGCCGCAGGGTGACGATGCCTTCCGCGCCCCGCGCATCGGGCAGGTTCAGGTCCAGGATGACCGCGTCGGGCGCGCCATGGGTGCGGATCTGTTCCACCGCTGCGGCCAGGCTGCGGGCGGTGCGGACGGTCTTGCGGCCGAAGCTGATCTTCAGCGTCAGTGCCAGCGCGTCGCACATCAGCGGGTGGTCATCGACGATCAGGATATCCTTGACGCGGTCGGCGGACAGTCTGGGCTGCGCGGACACGGGTCCGCTGCCGGAGCCCGGTTCGGGCGCGGCATTCTGGCTGGTCATGGTCATGGTCTTCCTCCCCCACGGGGCCGGTCGCTGCCGACAGACCCGACCTTAGTCTAAGGTCGTGGGTCCCGGGCGCAAGACTGTCCATCCGGCGATTGATCGGCGCGCAGCCCCGTGCCAGCCTGCGGCCGTTCCGCCGTCCCCGATCAGCGAGTCCCGCCCATGTCGTTTCTTCACCGCATCGCCGCCACCGCCGCCGCCCTTGCGCTGGCGCTGGCCGCGCCCGCCACGGCCCAGACCCTGCCCGAGATCACGGTCGGCACGCTGGAAAACGGCACCGTCACATGGGAACTGGAAACGATCCGCGAACGGGGCCTCGACGCTGCCCATGGCTTCACGCTGAAGATGCTGCCCCTGGCCGGGAACCCCGCCACGCAGGTCGCCATGCAGGGGGGCGAGGTCGATACCATCGTCTCGGACCTGCTGTGGGTCGCCCAGCAGCGGGCGGCGGGGGCGGATTTCATGTTCCTGCCCTATTCGACCTCGGTCGGCGGCATGATGGTGCGCGGCGACAGCCCGGCGCAGTCTCTGGCCGACCTGAAGGGCAAGAAGATCGGCATCGCCGGCGGCCCGGTGGACAAGAGCTGGCTGATCCTGCGCGCCTGGTCGCGGCGGGACGGGGGCGAGGACATCGCCACCACGACCGAGCAGGTCTTCGGCGCGCCGCCCATCATCATGAACGCGCTCGATACGGGCGAGGTCGATGCCGCGATCAACTTCTGGCACTTCCAGGCCAAGATGGAGGCCGCGGGCGCGCGCGAGATCATCGACGTGGGCAACGCCGCCCGCGACCTCGGGCTCGATCCCGAAACGCCGCTGCTGGGCTATGTCCTGCGCGAAGGCTGGATCGCCGAGAACCCCGGGCTCGCGAAGGGCCTCGCCGCCGCCTCGTGGGAGGCCAAGCAGATCCTCGCCTCCGACGACGCCCAATGGGACAAGCTGCGCCCGATCATGAACGCGGCTGACGACGCCGAGTTCACCGCGCTGCGCGAGGGCTGGCGCGCGGGCATCCCCCGGACGCAGGACGTGGACCCGGCGGCGGCGCAGCAGATGTTCTCGGTCATGGCGGAACTCGGCGGGGACGAGCTGACCGGCGGGCTGACGGAACTGCCGGCGGGGCTGTTCTGGACCGGTGAGTAAGGCCCCGGCAGACCAGGGGCGCCGCCCGGCGCGGGGCGGGCCGTTTCCCGGCATCGTCTCGATCGCCGCGCTGATCGTGCTGTGGGCGGTGGTCGCGTCCGTCAGCGACGACCCGCGCCGCCTGCCCTCGCCCCTGCTGGTCCTGCAGCGGCTGGCCGAGATCGCGGCCACGGGCGAGCTGTGGTTTCACGCCGGCATGACGCTGATGCGCGTGGCCATCGCCTTTGTCGCCGCCATGCTGGTCGGGGGCGCGCTGGGGCTGTGGATGGGCCGCGCGGGCGCGGCGGACCGCTGGCTGAACCCCTTGCTGGTGATCCTGCTGAACATCCCCGCACTGGTGGTGATCGTCCTGTGCTACATCTGGATCGGGCTGAACGAGACCGCCGCGATCCTGGCCGTGGCGCTGAACAAGATCCCGACCGTCGCCGTGATCCTGCGCGAGGCGGCGCGCGCGCTCTCGCCCTCGCTGGACGACATGGCGCGTGTCTTCCGCATGGGGCCGGTCGCGCGGCTGCGCCACGTGATCCTGCCGCAGTTGGCCCCGGCCATCGCGGCGGCGGCGCGGTCGGGCATCGCGCTGATCTGGAAGATCGTGCTGGTGGTCGAGTTCCTGGGCCGCTCGAACGGGGTGGGCTTCAAGATTCACCTGCTGTTTTCAAGCTTCGACGTGGCCCGCGTACTGGCCTGGGCCCTGGCCTTCGTGGCGATCATGATGCTGATCGACCTCGGGCTGCTGCGTCCTTGGCAGGCCCGCGCCAACCGCTGGAGGCAGGATGCGCCTTGACCTGCGATCCAAGTCCTTCGGGACCCGCCCCGTGCTGGGCGCGCTGGTGCTGGACGTGGCGGCGGGCGAGCGGGTCGCCCTGCTGGGGCCGTCCGGCATCGGCAAGACCACGCTGGCCCGCATCGTCGCGGGTCTGGACCGCGACTTCGAGGGGGTGCTGGAGGTGCCCGAGCGGCTGGCGATGGTCTTTCAGGAACCGACGCTGCTGCCCTGGCGCACGGCGCTGCTGAACGTGACCCTGCCCACGGGCGCGGACCGCGAGACCGCGCGGCGGCTGATGGCCGAGGTCGGCCTTGCGGGCCGCGAGGAGGCTTATCCGCGCCAGCTGTCGCTGGGCCAGCAGCGGCGGCTGGGGCTTGCGCGCGCCTTTGCCGCGCAGCCGCAGATCCTGCTGATGGACGAGCCCTTCGCCTCGCTGGACGCAACCACGGCGGCCCGGATGCTGGACCTGACGGCGCGGCTGCTGGACGACAGCGGCGCCGGGCTGATCCTTGTCACCCACGACCCGGCCGAGGCCGCGCGGCTGGGCGCCCGCCCGCTGATGCTGTCGGGCAGCCCGGCGCAGCTTGGCTGAAGGCTACCAGCGCCAGCCGCTCAGCGTGCTGTCCGGGCAGCCGCGGACGAAAAAGGTGCGCCCGCCGTTGGTGAAGCCGTCCGTGGGCATTCCCAGCGGCAGGCCCATGTCCTTGCGCAGGTACAGTGGCAGGCTGGCCGCCTGCTCCAGTTCCTGCCGGTCCAGCCGCTCGCGGCGCCAGGCCACCCAGCGGCGGCGCACCTGCCATCCGCCGCTGGCGCGGTCCCGCCGGGCCTGCCACTGCCGGACCCACAATTCGCGCAGCCGCCATCCCCGCGTGGCCGGCGCCACGCCGTGTTCCATCGTCACCGCCATGTCGCAGAATCCCCAGGCTTTGCTTTCCTGCCTTCCCGCAAGATGCTAGCCTTGAAGGCGCATTGCCAATCATGGTTCGTCATGGGGGCATAAGCGCGGCTGATGGATCACCTTCCCCCCTTGGCAGCCCTGAGGGTCTTCGACTCGGTCGCGCGGCACATGTCCTTCACCGCCGCCGCCCGCGAGCTGGGCATGACCCAGGCCGGCGTCAGCCACCACATCCGCCTGCTCGAGGACCGGCTGGGCAGTCCCCTGTTCCTGCGAAAGCCCGGCGGCATTGAGCTGACCAGCTTCGGCGCTCGCGTGACGGGGCCGACCCACGAGGCCTTTGACCTGCTGCGCGCGGCTTTCGGGCCCGCGCGGGAACGCGAGCGGCTGGCAATCTCGACCTTGGCGACGCTGGCGGGCAACTGGCTGTCGCAGCGGCTGGGGCGGTTCCAGGCCGAGAATCCCGGCCTTGCGGTGCGGCTGGAAACCTCGGACCACCTGGTCGATTTCGCGCGCGAGGATCTGGATGTCGCGATCCGCATGGGCGACGGCAACTGGCCCGGGCTGACGGCGCACCAGCTGTTTCCCGTGGACTTCACGCCCATGCTGTCGCCCGAGCTGATCCGGCGGCACGGCCCGCTGGCGGACCCCGCGCAGATCGTGCCGCTGCCCTGGATCGACCGGGACCAGCCGGGCTGGCAGATCTGGCTGGCGGCGGCCGGGGTCGTGCTGTCCTGCGACGACCCGGCTCGGCCCGCGCTGACGCTGGGCACGCAGATCCACGAGGCCCGCGCCGCCATGGCCGGCGAAGGCGTCGCGCTGCTGACGCCGCGCTTCTTCCGCTTTGAACTGGCGACGGGCGCGCTGGTCCAGCCCTTCCCGATCACGGCGACGGACGGCAAGGCCTACTGGCTCGTCTATCCGCCCGCGCGCCGGCACCGGCCTGCCATCCAGGCCTTCCGCCGCTTCCTGCTGTCCGAACTCGCAGCGGACGAGGGGCCGGGCGCCTAGAGCGCCGTCCAGCCCCCGTCGACCGAGATGGTCGTGCCGGTGATCTGGGCCGCGGCATCCGAGCACAGGAAGACCGCCGTGCCGCCCATCTGTTCCACCGTGGCGAACTCGCCCGAGGGCTGGCGGGCCAGCATCACCTTGGCGATGACCTCCTCGCGCCCCATGCCGTGGGTCTTCATCTGGTCGGGGATCTGCTTTTCCACGATGGGCGTCAGGACATAGCCCGGGCAGATGGCGTTGCAGGTGATAGCCTCGGTCGCGGTTTCCAGCGCCGTGACCTTGGTCAGCCCGACGACGCCGTGCTTGGCCGCCACATAGGCCGACTTGTAGGGCGAAGCCGTCAGCCCGTGGGCCGAGGCGATGTTGACCACCCGTCCCCAGCCCGCCTTGCGCATCATCGGCAACGCGACGGCCGTGGTGTGGAAGGCACTGGACATGTTGATGGCGATGATCGCGTCCCAGCGCTCGGCCGGGAACTCGGGGATCGGGGCAACGTGCTGGATGCCCGCGTTGTTCACCAGGATGTCGCAGCGCCCGGCCTTCTCGACCAGCGCGCGGCAGTCCTCGGCCTTGCTCATGTCCGCCTGGATGTAGCGGACGGTGACGCCGTGGTCGCGCGACAGCCGCTCGGCCAGCGCGTGATCCTCGGGCGCGTCGGTGAAGCTGTTGATGACCACGTCGGCCCCCGCCGCGGCCAGCGCCTCGGCCACGCCGAGGCCGATGCCGCTGTTCGATCCGGTGACCACCGCCGCCTTGCCCGCCAGCACCCTGTCCGCCATGTCCTGCTGTCCTCTGCCTGTTCCCCTGCGAGCTTAGCGCCGGGCAAACCGCGTCCGCCAGTCCCTTCCCGCAGGTGCCCGGGATCCCCCAGGGACAAAAAAAGACGCCCGCACGAAGCGGGCGCCAAGTCATGAGGCAGGTTTCATACAGGCAAGAAACCTATCGAGCAGTGATTTCGATATACGCCCAACGCCCTGCCACGCCAAGGGCCGAGTTTGCCTCGAACTGACCAGAAGGTTAATCTCGGGCGCAGAACCGGCATCCAAGCCGCGCAAAGCAGGACAGGCACCCATGCGAAACCTTCGATTTCCTGATGATTTCGCAGTCATCCGCCTGCTGAAGGCCGCCGTTCTGGGTCTGGCATGTGTTGCAGCCATGCCGCTGCCAAGCCGCGCCGAGGCGGCCCATGCCCTTGCAATGTTTGGAAAACCCGTTCTTGGTGAGGAAGCTGTCTCTCTGCCCTATGCCAACCCCCGGGCACCCAAGGGCGGGACGATTCGCTTTGCCGAGCCGGGCAGCTTCGATTCCCTCAAGCCCTGGGTGCTGAAAGGCAATCCCGCGTGGTCCGTGGGCGTCCATGTGGCCGAGCCGCTGATGCTGCGGTCGCTGGATGAGCCCTTCACGTTGTATTGTCTTTTGTGCGAGACCGTGGAAACGAATCAGCAGCGCAGCTGGGTGGCCTTCACGCTGCGGCCCGAGGCGCGGTTTTCCGACGGCTCGCCCGTCACGGTCGAGGACGTGATCTGGTCCTTCCAGACGCTGGGGACCGAGGGTCATCCCCGCTATGCGGGCGCCTGGGCCAAGGTGTCGGGCATCACGCAGACCGGAGAACGCTCGCTGCGGATCGAGTTCTCGGAACCCGATCGCGAACTGCCGCTGCTGATGGGCCTGCGCCCGGTGCTGAAGAAGGCGCAGTGGCAGGGCAAGGACTTCGCCGCCTCGTCGCTGGAGGTGCCGGTCGGCTCGGGTCCTTACGTCGTGGACCGCGTCGATCCGGGCCGGTCCATCAGCTTCCGCCGAAACCCCGACTACTGGGGCCGCGACCTGGCCCTGACGCGCGGGATGTATAACTTCGACGAGATCCGCTACGACTATTTCGCCGACAGCAACGCCATGTTCCAGGCCTTCAAGGCGGGCGCGGTCGATGTCTGGCGCGAACTCAGCGCGGTCAAATGGGCCACGGAATACACCTTCCCCGCCCTCACCAGCGGCCGGGTCGTCAAGTCCGAGATCCCGCACCGCCGCCCGTCCGGCATCATGGGGCTGGCGATGAACACCCGCTCGCCGCTGTTTGCGGACTGGCGCGTGCGGCAGGCGATGATCCTGGCCTTCAACCACCGCTTCATCAACCAGACCCTGACCGGCGGCATCGACCCCCGGATTTCCAGCTATTTCGCCAACTCGGACCTGGCCATGCGCCCCGGCCCGCCCGAGCCGGCCGAGGCCGCGCTGCTGGCGCCCTTCGCCGCCCAGGTTCCGCCCGGCACCTTCGAGGGTTATGCCCTGCCCGATGGCTCGGACCGGATGCTCGACCGCGCGTCGCTGCGCGAGGCGGTGCGCCTGCTGGCCGAGGCGGGCTGGACCGTGCAGGAAGGCGTGCTGAAGAACGCGGACGGCCTGCCCTTCGCGCCCGAGATCGTCCTGAACCAGTCGGGCAGCGCCATGCGGGCGGGGTCCGAGGTCCAGCAGATCGTGGACATCTATGTCGAGGCGCTGCGGCCCTTAGGGATTCAGCCGCGCATAACGGTGCTGGACAGCGCGCAATATGTCGAACGCACCAACCGCTTTGCCTTCGACATGACCTGGTACGAACGCGGCCTGTCGCTGTCGCCGGGCAACGAGCAGGCGCTTTACTGGGGATCGGCCAGCGCGGATCAGCAGGGCTCGCGCAACTGGATGGGGGTCCGCTCGGACGCGGTGGACGCCATGATCGTCAAGGCGGTGAATGCCGAAACCGAGGCCGGGCATGTCGCCGCCATCCGCGCGCTGGACCGGCTGCTGACGACCGGGCGCTATGTGATTCCGGTCAGCTATTCGCCCGTCAGCCGGATCGCCCATGCGGCCTGGCTGCGCTATCCGGCGCGGCTCACGGCCTATGGCGACTGGCCCGGCTTCCTGCCGGACCTGTGGTGGTCCGAGCAGGCGGGCGGGCAGGATTCGGCTCAGCGGCCCTCGTCGTCGCCGTCGTCAGGGTAATCGTCGTCATCCCCGAAGCGGGCGTCGTCGGCATATTCATCCTCGCCCTCGGCCACGTACTTGCCCGACAGGCGGATCGAGTGGTTGTCGTGCAGCGGGTCCATCACGATGTCCGAAGGGATTTCGCCGGCCAGCCATTGCTTGATCTCGTCGCGGGCCTCCTCGACGTCCTGCTCGGTGATCTCGGCGATGTAGCGGACAAAGGCGCGCTGGTCGCCGTCGATCTCGTCCAGAGTCGATTCATCGGCGTCCTCCCATTTTTCAAGGATGGCCTCGTAGAACGCAGGCCAGTTCGCCTGCACATGGGTCCATTTCATCGCGCAATCTCCATCCGTTCGGGGGCAAGCCGCCTTGTCTGCCCCAAACCGCAGGAACGGCGGGTGGTTCCCCGGCGCGATCAGACGGGACGGATCAGCTTGCGTTCCAGGACCCGCAGGACGGTGGGCAGGTCATGGCCGCGGCGCAGGATCTGCCCGTCCATGCCGACCACGGCATACATGCCCTGGGCGTTCCGCAGCTTGGGGCGCTTCTCGATGCGGTACAGCGGGTTTTCCGCCGCGCGGCGGAAGACGGAAAAGACCGCCATGTCGCGCAGAAAGGACATGCCGTAGTCGCGCCACTCGCCGGCCGCGACCATGCGGCCATAAAGGGACAGGATCACCCCCAGTTCCTGCCGGTCGAAGGACACGACCTCGGGCGCGGGGCTGGGCGGGATCATGGGCTGGACCGTCATGCCTTCAAGGTGGCACCCCACCCCCGTCCGTTCAACGGGCAAATCGCGTCTTTCGCGGCAAGGGGCCGCCTCAGTCCTCGTCGGCGGCGACCGCCTGCAGGACCTGGCCCTTGCCCATGGCGCGCAGGACCAGCGGCACGATCAGCCCCAGCGCCGCCAGCGTCAGCAGGACGGCGGCGACGGGGGACTGGACCAGCACGCTCCAGTCGCCCTGGCTGATGGACAGCGCGCGGCGCAGCTGCTGTTCGGCCATCGGCCCCAGGATCAGGCCCACGACGATGGGCGCCACGGGATAGTGGAACATCCGCATCAGGTAGCCGATCAGGCCGAAGCCCATCAGCATCCCAAGTTCGAAGCTGGAGGGGTTGGTGCCAATGGTGCCGAGCGTCGCGAACATCAGGATGCCCGCGTAAAGCCAGGGCTTGGGGATGGTCAGCAGCTTCACCCACAGTCCGATCAGCGGCAGGTTCAGCACGACCAGCATCAGGTTGGCGATCAGCAGCGAGGCGATCAGGCTCCAGACCAAGGTGGGGTTGGTGGCGAACAGCAAGGGTCCCGGCTGCAGGCCGAACTGCTGGAAGCCCGCCAGCATGATCGCGGCCGTGGCCGTGGTGGGCAGGCCCAGCGTCAGCAGCGGCACCAGCGTGCCTGCGGCCGAGGCGTTGTTGGCGGCCTCGGGGCCGGCCACGCCCTCGATCGCGCCATTGCCGAATTCCTCGGGGTGCTTCGTCAGCCGCTTCTCGGCGGAATAGGACAGGAAGGTCCCGATCTCGGCCCCGCCCGCGGGCATGGCGCCGATGGGAAAGCCGATGGCGGTGCCGCGCAGCCAAGGCTTCCACGAGCGCGCCCAGTCGCGGCGACTCATCCAGATCGAGCCCTTCACGGGCAGCACCTGGTCGCGGTCAAGCGCGTGCTGGCCTGCGACGAACAGCGCCTCGCCCACGGCGAACATGCCGACGGCCAGCGTGGTCACGTCCACCCCGTCCAGAAGGTCCGGGAAGCCGAAGGACAGGCGCGCCTGACCCGTCAGTTGGTCGATGCCGATGCAGCCCAAGGCAAGGCCCAGGAACAGCGAGGTCAGGCCGCGCAGCGTCGAATCCCCGAAGGCCGAGGACACGGTGACAAAGGCCAGCACCATCAGCGCGAAATACTCGCGCGGGCCGAAAACCAGCGCCATGCGAACGATATAGGGCGCAAGGAAGGCCAGCAGCAGCGTGGCGATCAGGCCCGCGATGAACGACCCAATGGCGGCGGTGGCCAGCGCCGGGCCGCCGCGCCCGTTCCGGGCCATCCTGTTGCCTTCCAGCGCCGTGATGATCGAGGCGCTTTCGCCCGGCGTGTTCAGCAGGATCGAGGTGGTCGAGCCGCCATACATGCCGCCGTAATAGATCCCCGCGAACATGATCAGCGATCCGGCGGGGTCCAGCCCGTAGGTCACGGGCAGCAGCAGGGCGACCGTCAGCGCGGGCCCGATGCCCGGCAGGACGCCTACCATCGTGCCCAGCAGCACGCCGATGAAGGCATAAAGCAGCAGCATCGGCTGCGCGGCGGCCGCGAGCCCCTGCAGGAGGAAGTCGAACGAGCTCATGGCGCGGCTCCGAAGAACAGCCGCTCAAGCGGCCCGGCCGGAAGGTTCAGCATCAGCACCTGCGAGAAGACGGCCCAGATGACGAAGGCCATCGCAATGCCCAGCGGAATCGTGACGGCAAGGTTGCGCTTGCCGAAGCCGCGCGCGGTCAGCGCGAACAGAAGGCCGGTGGCGATGGAGAAGCCTGCGACCTTCAGCAGCAGAAGCTGCGCGGTCAGCCCGGCCAGCACCCACAGGATCGGCCCGTGGGCCGAAGGGTGCGGGTCGGGAAAGTCGCGGCGCAACGTCGAGATCGCGGTCCAGACGGCCAGCCCGATCAGCACGCCCCCGATGATGCGGGGAAACATCGCCGGGCCGACGTTGGAATAGCCCGCCGCCCCGCTCAGCCGGCCCGCGTCCCACAGCATGACCGCGCCGATGACCGCAAGCCCGGCCGCCACTGCGAACAGCGACGGATGGACGACATGCGGCTCGGGCGGGCGCTCGGCAGGATCGGGGGCCGGATCGGTGTGGGGCGGCGGGCGGTCGGTCATCTTACTTCACCAGACCGATGGACTTCAGCACCTGCTCGGTCGCGGCGGTGTCTTCGGCCAGCTGCGCGTCGAAGTCGGCGCCGGCCAGCCAGGTGTCCGACCAGCCCTTGCTGGCCAGCTGTTCCTGCCAGCCGGCCGATTTCGCCATCTTCTCGATGTCGGCGGTGATGGCGGCCTTCTGCTCGTCCGTGATGCCGGGGGCCGCGGCGACCATGCGCCAGTTCTGCAGATCGACGTCGAGGCCCGCTTCCTTCAGCGTGGGCGCGTCCACGCCCTCGATCCGCTCGGGGGCGCTGACGGCCAGCAGCCGCATGGTGCCCGCCTCGATCTGGCTCTGGAACTCGCCCAGCGAGGACACGCCCGCCGTCACCTGGTTGCCCAGGATCGCGGCCAGCGCCTCGCCACCGCCGGAATAGGCGATGTAGTTGATCTTGGTCGGGTCCACGCCCGCCGCCTGTGCGATCAGGCCCACGGCGATGTGGTCGGTGCCGCCCGCCGAGCCGCCGGCCCAGCTGACCGCGCCCGGGTCGGCCTTCAGCGCCGCGATCAGGTCGGCCATCGTCTGGTGGGGCGAGGCGGCGGGCACCACGATCGCCTCGTATTCGCCGGTCAGGCGGGCGATGGGGGTCACGTCGGCCAAGCTGACGGGCGAGTTGTTGGTCAGCACGGCGCCGACCATAACATAGCCGCCGATGATCAGCGCGTTGGGGTCGCCCTTGTGCTGCTCGGCGAACTGCGCCAGCCCGATCGTGCCGCCCGCGCCGGGGACGTTCTGCACCTGGACGGATTTCGAGATGCCTTCCTTCTGCAGCACGTCCTGCATGGTGCGCGCGGTCTGGTCCCAGCCGCCGCCCGGATTCGCGGGCGCGATGATGGTGTAGTCCGCCGCCATCGCGGGCACCGCCAGGACGGCCGCGAAAAGCGCGCCGAGGGTGAAATGTCGCATGAGTTCCTCCGTTGCCGCGCCGGCCGTCTGCCGCGGCGGGTCGCATTCCCTGCATGGAATAGCGCAGGGGGGCTTTCCACGGAAGTGGCCGCGAGAAGCGCCACGAAGAAAGGGGCGGACCTGCAGGCCCGCCCCTGTCTGCCTTGAGGATCCTCAGGTCAGTAGCAGGCGACCTTCTCGATCCGCCCGCCGGTGCCGATCTCGATGTTCATGCGATCGGCGCGGAAGTCCATCGTGACCGCATCGCCGGGATTGATGACCCGCGTGCCCGCGCGCAGCATCATGTCGCGCAGCACCGAGGCGGGCTGGCCCACCAGCCCCTGCATCGCCGTGGCGTTGCACAGGTCGGGGGCGGGCTCGGGCTCGGCCGGGGGCGCGGGCTCGACGCAGGCGGCAAGCGCCAGCAGGGGAAGAAGCGCAAGGGCGCGCATGGTGATGTCCTTTCCGATCAGCCGCAATCGACGGCCTGGATGTTGCCCGCGGCGTCCAGCCGGAAGACGATCCGCAGCGGATCGTATTCCTGCGGCTCGATGCCCCGGTACTCGACGACGCGATACTGGCGGGTGATGCCGAGAGTCGGGATCACCGATCCGGGCTGGCCGATCGACGAGCGGTAGGTCGTCGCCTTGCAGCCATCGGGTTCGCGCGATTGCAGGCCCGCGACTCCGGTGACGGGCGGCGGCGGCACGACGACCGGGACCGGGTCCACCACGACGGTGGGCGGCGGAGGAGCCACCACGCAGCCGGCCAGCAGCGCGGAAAGGGCAAGGGCAGTCAGTCTTTTCATCGGGTGAGCCGTTCCTGGGTCCTGTTGGTCGGGCAGCCGTTCGTCGGCGCCTCGGGCCGGGACACTATAGGGTTGAGCCAGGGGCCCGGAAAGCGGCGGCGCGGCGGCGGCCTCGCCCCTGTCACCGCCGCGCATCAGTGCTGGGCCGCGGCAATCCGCGCGGGCCTGCCGGACGCAGTCCTGTACCTGCGTTCGGTGACAGGTCCGCAGCCGGATCGCTCATGGGTGTCCCTTGGGTCTGTCGGCAAGGATGGCGGACGGCACCATCGCCGCGTCCTGGCCAATGGACGCTGCGCCCATCGCGGCGTTTCCGATTGACGCCGCGCGGGGGTTTTCCTGTAATCCGCCCAGACCCAACGGGAGAGCCGCCATGACCCTGACCTTCCGCCTTGCCGCGAGCCTCGCCGCGCTGGCGCTGTCCACCGCCGCAGCCCTGGCCGAGCCCGCGCTGGTCTTCGACCTGGGCGGCAAGTTCGACAAGTCCTTCAACGAGGCGGCCTATAACGGCGCCGAGCGCTGGAAGGCCGAGACGGGGGGCACCTACAAGGAACTCGAGATGCAGTCCGAGGCCCAGCGCGAGCAGGCGCTGCGCCGGCTGGCCGAATCCGGGCTGAACCCCATCGTGACCACGGGCTTCGCCTTCGGAGAGGTGCTGAACAAGGTTGCCCCCGACTATCCCGACACCCGCTTCGTCATCATCGACACGGTGGTCGATCAGCCGAACGTCCAGTCCAACGTCTATGCCGAGCCCGAAGGGTCGTATCTCGCGGGCGTTCTGGCGGGCATGGCGTCGAAGACGGGCACCGTCGGCTTCATCGGCGGCATGGACATCCCGCTGATCCACAAGTTCCGCTGCGGCTATGCCGAGGGCTTCAAGTCCGTGCGGCCCGACGGCAAGGTCATCACCAACTTCACCGGCACGACGCCTGCGGCCTGGAACGACCCCGTGAAGGGCGGCGAGCTTGCCCGCGCGCAGAAGTCCCAGGGCGTGGACGTGATCTATGCCGCGGCGGGCGGCACCGGGATCGGCGTCCTGCAGGCGGCGGCCGACGAGGGCATCCTGTCGATCGGCGTCGATTCGAACCAGAACCACCTGCATCCGGGCAAGGTCCTGACCTCGATGGTCAAGCGCGTGGACAACTCGGTCTACGAGGCCTTCAAGGCCGGAGAGGCGGTCGAGCCGGGCATCAAGCTGATGGACCTCAAGGCCGACGGCGTGGGGCTGGCGATGGACGACAACAACGCGCCCCTTATCACGCCTGAAATGACCGCCGCCGTGGAAGAGGCCAAGGCCAAGATCATCGCGGCCGAGATCGTGCCGCATGACTACATGTCCGACAACAGCTGCCCGGCGGACTAACGGCAGATGGCCCTGCCCGGCACCCAAGCCACCGCGCCGCCCGCGATCGAGCTGCGCGGGATTTCCAAGGCCTTCGGGCCGGTGCAGGCCAACCGCGACATCTCTCTGGTCGTGCCTGCGGGCACGATCCACGGCATCGTGGGGGAAAACGGCGCGGGCAAGTCCACGCTGATGTCGATCCTCTACGGCTTCTACCGGCCGGACGCGGGGCAGATCCTTGTCGGCAGGCGCGATGCCGGGATCACCGACAGCCAGTCGGCGATCCGCGCAGGCATCGGCATGGTGTTCCAGCATTTCAAGCTGGTGCCGAACTTCACCGTCGTCGAGAACGTCATCCTGGGGGCCGAGGACGGGGCGCTGCTGGCGCCCTCGGTGTCGCGGGCGCGCAAGGAACTGCGGCGGCTTGCGGCGGAATACCAGCTCGACGTGAACCCCGACGCGGTGGTCGAGACCCTGTCCGTCGGCCACCAGCAGCGTGTGGAGATCCTCAAGGCGCTGTACCGCCAGGCCGACATCCTGATCCTCGACGAACCCACGGGCGTGCTGACCCCGGCCGAGGCGGACCACCTGTTCCGCATCCTCAAGGGCCTGCGGGACCGCGGCAAGACGGTGATCCTGATCACCCACAAGCTGCGCGAGATCATGGAGATCACCGACAACACCAGCGTCATGCGGCGCGGCGAGATGGTGGCGACCGTGCCCACACGCGAAACCTCGCCCGAGCAACTGGCCGAGCTGATGGTCGGCCGGAAGGTCCTGCTGCGGGTGGACAAGGCGCAGGCGGCGCCCGGCACGCCGATCCTTGAGCTGAGCGGACTGCGGATGGTGGACCGCGCGGGGGTGGAACGGCTGCGCGGCATCGACCTGACCGTGCGCGCGGGCGAGATCCTGGGGATCGCCGGCGTCAGCGGCAACGGCCAGACGCAGCTTCTGGACATCCTCGGCGGCTATCCCGAGGCTGGCGCGCAGGTCACCGGGACCGCCCGGCTCGCGGGCCGCACGCTGCCCCTGTCGGGCACCGACGCGCGGGCGCGCCGGCACGCTGGCATCGGCAACATTCCCGAGGACCGGCAGGCCGAGGGGCTGGTGATGGACTTCTCGGCCTGGGAGAACACGGTCCTCGGCCGCCATCGCGACGCAGGGACCGCCCTGATGGACAACGACGCCATCCGCAGCAGGGCCGCCGCCCAGATGGAGCGGTTCGACGTCCGCCCCCGCGACCCCGAGCTTGCGGCCAAGAACTTTTCCGGCGGCAACCAGCAGAAGATCGTCGTCGCACGCGAGATCGAGAGCCGCCCGATTTTGCTGCTGGTTGGCCAGCCCACGCGCGGCGTGGACATCGGCGCCATCGAGTTCATCCACCGCCGCCTGATCGAGCTGCGCGACGCGGGCGCCGCGATCCTGCTGGTTTCGGTCGAACTCGACGAGATCATGGCGCTGTCCGACCGCATCGCCGTCATGTTCGACGGCTGCATCATGGGTGAAAGACTGCCGGACGCCACCTCGGCCGCCGAACTGGGGCTGCTGATGGCCGGCGCCTCGCCCTCGGGCATTCCGCCCGAGCAGGGCCAGCCCGACCCGGATGAACGCGAACCCGCCAAAGGGGTGATCTGATGACCCGCCTGCCCCGCTGGGCCGACCTCGTGCTGGTGCCGCTGATCTCGCTGGCGCTGGCCTTCGCCATCTCGGCGCTGGTGATCCTGTCCATCGGCCAGAACCCGATCGAGGCGCTGAAGGTGATGGTCACGGGCGCGCTCGGGTCCTCCTACGGCTGGGGCTACACGCTTTATTACGCGACGAACTTCATCTTCACGGGGCTTGCCGTGGCGGTGGCGGCACACGCGGGGCTGTTCAACATCGGGGCCGAGGGACAGGCGAGCCTCGGCGGCCTTGGCGTCGCGCTGGTGGCGCTGTCGCTGCCTTGGCCGCATTGGGGGATTGCGCTCCCCGCCGCGATGATCGGGGCGGCGCTCTTCGGGGCGCTATGGGCCTTCATCCCGGCGATCCTGCAGGCCAAGCGCGGCAGCCACATCGTCATCACGACGATCATGTTCAACTTCCTTGCCGCCGCCTTGCTGAACTGGCTGCTGGTCAACGTCCTGCGCCCGGTCGGAAGCATGGACCCCGCCTCGGCCGCCTTTCCCGCGACCACGCAACTGCCTCACCTGACCGACATGGCAGCGGCCGTGGGAATCGAATGGGGCAGGAACACGCCTGCCAACATCAGCTTCCTGATCGCGCTGGCCGCCTGCGGGCTGGTCTGGCTGCTGATCTGGCGCACGCCGCTGGGTTACGAGATCCGCGCCTTCGGCCGGTCGGAACGCGCCGCGCTTTACGCGGGCATCCGGCCCACTCGGATCATCGTGATTGCCATGATGATCTCGGGCGGACTCGCGGGGCTGATGGCCATCAACAACGTCATGGGTGAAGCCGGGCGGCTGCTTCTGAACAGCGCCGAGGGCGCGGGCTTCATCGGCATCGCGGTCGCGCTGATGGGCCGCAACCACCCGGTGGGCATCGTGCTGGCGGCGCTGCTCTTTGGCTTTCTCTACCAGGGAGGCGCGGAACTGGCGCTCTGGACGGCGATCCCGCGCGAGCTGATCGTGGTGATCCAGGCGCTGGTGATCCTGCTCACGGGGGCGCTGGACAACATGGTCAGGATGCCGCTGGCGCGGCTGTTCGGGGCGCGGTGATGGATTACGCGACGATTCTGCAGATCCTCGACAGCGCGGTGCGGCTGATGACGCCCCTGCTGCTGGCCTGCCTTGCCGGGCTTTATTCCGAACGCGCGGGCGTCTTCGACATCGGGCTGGAAGGCAAGATGCTGATGGCGGCCTTCTCGGCCGCTGCCACGGCGGCGGTCACGGGCAGCGTCTGGCTGGGGCTGGTGGCCGGGATCCTTGCGGCCGTGGGGATGTCGCTGATCCACGGGCTGGCGGCGATCACCTTCCGCGGCAACCAGCTGATCTCGGGGGTGGCGATCAACTTCCTGGCCTCGGGCCTGACGGTACTGCTGGGACAGAGCTGGTTCGCGCTGGGCGGCCGCACGCCCTCACTGGAGGGCGCGGCGCGTTTCGGCAGCATCACCCTGCCCGGCGCCGAGACGCTGCGAAGCATTCCCGTGCTGGGCCCCTTCTACGCCGAGGTCGTGTCGGGCCACACGGCGCTGGTCTATGTGGCCGCGCTGCTCGTGCCGGGGACCTGGTGGCTGCTCTACCGCACCCGCTTCGGCCTGCGTCTGCGGGCAGTGGGCGAGAACCCCGCCTCGGTGGATACGGCGGGCGTATCGGTGCCGCGCCTGCGTTGGGCGGCGGTGGCGATCTGCGGGATGCTGACGGGGCTGGCGGGGGCTTACCTCGCCACCGGGCTGTCCGCGGGCTTCGTCAAGGAGATGACGGCGGGCCGGGGCTATATCGCGCTGGCCGCCCTGATCTTCGCCAACTGGCGGCCCTGGCGGGCGCTGGGGGCGACCTTCCTCTTCGGGCTGATGGAGGCGGTCGCGAACCGCTATCCCGAGCTGGACATGGGCTTTGTGACCATCCCTTCGATGGTGATGAGCGCCCTGCCCTACCTGCTGACTGTCATCATCCTTGCGGGCTTCATCGGCCGCGCCACGCCGCCCCGCGCGGGGGGCGAGCCCTACGTCAAGGAACGCTGACAAAGCACTGGCAAGACCCTGCCAAAGACCTGGGAAACCCGCAAAATCTTGTGTGTTTCCCGTGACATTCGCGCGCGCGAACCCTATATCATGCGTAACAATCGCAGGATAATGTCAGCAATGAGCGCAGCCACCGCGCAGCCGGTCGAATACGGCGCCGATTCCATCAAGGTTCTGAAGGGTCTGGAAGCCGTCCGCAAGCGGCCCGGCATGTATATCGGCGACACCGATGACGGCTCGGGCCTCCATCACATGGTCTACGAGGTCGTGGACAACGGCATCGACGAGGCGCTGGCCGGTCATGCCGACTATGTCCGCGTGAAGATCCATGCCGACAGCAGCGTGTCCGTCCGCGACAACGGCCGCGGCATCCCCGTGGACATGCACCCGACCGAGGGCGTCAGCGCGGCCGAAGTCATCATGACCCAGCTGCACGCGGGCGGAAAGTTCGACAGTAACAGCTACAAGGTCTCGGGCGGTCTGCACGGCGTGGGCGTCTCGGTCGTCAACGCCCTGTCCGACTGGCTGGAGCTGCGCATCTGGCGCAACGGCAAGGAACATTTCGCCCGCTTCGAGAACGGCGACACGGTGGAACACCTGCGCGTCGTGGGCGATGCCGCGCCCGGCGAGAAGGGGACCGAGGTCCGCTTCCTTGCCAGCTCGAAGGAAAACGCCCATGGCGGGACCTTCTCGAACCTCGATTATCAGTTCAAGACGCTGGAAAACCGGCTGCGGGAACTGGCCTTCCTGAACTCGGGCGTCCGCATCCTGCTGGAAGACGAACGCCCGGCCGAGCCCCTGCGGACCGAGCTGTTCTACGAGGGCGGCGTCCGCGAGTTCGTGAAATACCTCGATCGCTCCAAGACCGCGGTCATGCCCGAGCCGATCTTCATCACCGGCGAGCGCGGCGGCATCGGCGTCGAGATCGCGATGTGGTGGAACGACAGCTACCACGAAACGGTGCTGCCCTTCACCAACAACATCCCCCAGCGCGACGGCGGCACGCACTTGGCGGGCTTCCGGGGCGCGCTGACGCGGGTGATCGGGAAGTACGCGCAGGACAGCGGCATCGCGAAGAAGGA
Organism: Paracoccus chinensis; assembly: GCF_900102885.1. Classification (GTDB taxonomy): domain Bacteria; phylum Pseudomonadota; class Alphaproteobacteria; order Rhodobacterales; family Rhodobacteraceae; genus Paracoccus; species Paracoccus chinensis. The sequence continues at coordinate 39,402 of NZ_FNGE01000004.1, forward strand.
GAAGGTGGACTTCACCGGCGACGACGCGCGCGAGGGGCTGACCTGCGTGCTGTCGGTCAAGGTGCCGGACCCCAAGTTCTCGAGCCAGACCAAGGACAAGCTGGTGTCGTCCGAGGTGCGCCCTGCGGTTGAGAACCTCGTGAACGAAAAGCTCGCCGAGTGGTTCGAGGAGCATCCCGGCGAGGCCCGGCAGATCGTCGGCAAGATCGTCGAGGCCGCGCTGGCGCGCGAAGCCGCCCGGAAGGCCCGCGAACTGACGCGCCGCAAGACGGCGATGGACGTGGCGAGCCTGCCGGGCAAGCTGGCCGACTGCCAGGAGAAGGACCCTTCGCTGGCCGAGTTGTTCATCGTCGAGGGTGACTCGGCGGGTGGTTCGGCCAAGCAGGGCCGGTCCCGCCAGAACCAGGCGGTGCTGCCCCTGCGCGGCAAGATCCTGAACGTGGAACGCGCCCGCTTCGACCGGATGCTGTCCTCGGACATGATCGGCACGCTGATCACCGCGCTGGGCACCGGCATCGGGCGCGACGAGTTCAACCTGAACAAGCTGCGCTACCACAAGATCGTCATCATGACGGATGCCGACGTGGACGGCGCGCATATCCGCACGCTGCTGCTGACCTTCTTCTTCCGGCAGATGCCCGAGCTGATCGAGGCGGGGCACCTCTACATCGCGCAGCCGCCGCTTTACAAAGTCGCGCGGGGCCGGTCCGAGGTCTACCTGAAGGACCAGGCCGCGCTGGAGGATTACCTGATCCAGCAGGGGATCGAGGGCACGGCCCTGCGGCTGGGTTCCGGCGAGGAGATCACGGGCGCGGATCTCGCCCGCGTCGTGGACGAGGCGCGGACCGCGCGCCGCGTCATCCGCAGCTATCCGACGCATTACCCGCCCCACATCACCGAGCAGGCGGCGATCGCCGGGGCAATGGCGCCCGGCGCCATCGATGCCGACGCGGCGGCGGTCGGGGCGGCGGTGGCCGCACGGCTGGACAGGATCGCCGAGGAATACGAGCGCGGCTGGACCGCCCGCCCCACGCAGGACGGCGGCATCCGCCTGACTCGCCTGCTGCGGGGGGTCGAAGAGTCGCGCCTGCTGGACGGGCCGATGCTGCGCTCGGGCGAAAGCCGACGGCTGGGCGCCATGACCGAGGCGCTGCGCGAGGTCTATGCCGGCGGCGTCACGCTGGTGCGCAGGGACCGTCTGCAGCCGATCCACGGGCCCCTGTCACTGCTGGACGCGATCTTCGCCGAAGGCGAAAAGGGCCTGAGCCTGCAACGCTACAAGGGCTTGGGCGAGATGAACCCGGAACAGTTGTGGGAAACCACGCTGGACCCCACCGCGCGCACCATGCTGCAGGTGCGGGTCGAGGACGTGGCCGAGGCCGATGACATCTTCACCAAGCTGATGGGCGACGTGGTCGAGCCCCGCCGGGACTTCATCCAGACCAATGCGCTGAGCGTGGAAAATCTTGACGCGTGATAAAACTGCAACGCGCAGGATGAACTGCCTGCGCGCCCTCTACGCGGGGTAAAGCACCCGTTTTCACCCTGAGGAACAGGGGCCAAGTTCCTGTTCCCTTGGCGCAAAGCTCAGAACAGGCGATCTGACTCAAGCCTTTGCTACTGACGGTTGAAAAAGGTGGCAGGACTGCATCAATCCCTCGGGAAATCCGAAATTCGGCGGCCCGCCCCTTGGGAACGGCCGGTCTTCATGCCAGTTATCATTCCAGAAACAGCCGCGTTCCTGTCGCGGCCGTCACGTTTACTGCTTGAGGTTCAAGGTGCGTAACAACCTGATCGCGGCATCGGTCGCAGCCCTGCTTTCGGTTCCCGCCGCCCATGCCGGCGGCTTTGTCGCGCCGGTCCTGGACGTCGAGCCCGCTCCGGTCGTCGCACCGGCTCCCTCCGACTGGCAGGGTGGCTATGCCGGCATCACGCTGGGCTACGCCTTCGGCGGCGACGACGACATCGGCGTTCGCCCTCCGGGCGTTGACATCGGCAGCGCCGAGCTGTCGGGCGCCAACGCCGGGCTGCGCCTGGGCTATCGCTGGCAGCGCGACCGCTGGGTGGTCGGCCCGGAAGTTGCCTATGTCGCGGGCGACATCAGCGACGACTTCGATTTCGGCGTCGGTGGCGAGTTCGAGTCGGAAGTCAACAACCTGCTGGGCCTGCGCCTGAAGACCGGCTACCTGGTCCGTCCCGACACGCTGGTCTACGGGATCGCCGGCTGGCAGAAGGGTGACTTCACCTACAACGTCAACGGCAACAGCGAGGACTACGATGCCGACGGCTACGTGGTCGGTCTGGGCGTCGAGCGCCAGCTGACCGAGCGGATGTCGCTGACCGGTGAATACGAATACTCGGACTTCGGTTCGACGGATGTGGACATCGTGCCCGGCGCGACCTCGGTCGCCACGCCCTCGTTCTCGAACGTCAAGCTGGGCCTGAACTTCCGCTTCTGAGCGGCAGGTCAAGGAACATCAGGGGGGCTGCCGGTTCATCCGGCGGCCTTTTCCGTTCAGGCGGCCCGCAGGGGCACCGGCAGCGCCTTGTGCAGGCAGGCCACGGCAATGCCGTGGGGCACCCAGCGGGTGATGGCCCCGGACCCCGCGTCCAGTCCGCCGGTGTAGGCCCCGAAAGCGGGCAGGATCATGTGCGAGGGCCCGATCAGCAGCGCCCGCCTGCGCGCGCCCGCCAGCCGCACGACCGGATGAAAATGCCCGCTGATGTCCGGCCCCTCGCCTTCCGGCTGGTGGCGCAGGGTGACAGGCCCCATCCGCAGCGTCTCTTCTCCGCCCGCGCGCGGGTCGTGGTTGCCCGCGATCCAGCGGATCTCCTGCGCTGCCTCCAGACGTGCCAGATGCTCGGCCACCTGGGGCTCAAGCGCCTCGGCCGCCGCGTCGTCGTCGAAACCGTCGCCGAGGCTGACGATCACCGCCGGGTCCAGCGCCTCGGCCTCGGCCTCGAGGCGGCGCAGGGTTTCCAGCCCCTCGTAAGGTGGCAGCAGGGCGCCGCCGCGCCGGGCCATGCGCTCGGACTTGCCCAGGTGCAGGTCGGCCACGACCAGCCAGCGTTCCTCGGGCCACCACAGGGCGCCGGAACAGCGCGCCTCGAGCCTGAGGCCGTGCCATGTGAAGGCAAAGCCCGTCATCGGGCCGGGCGGGCCTTGCGCCGGCGGGACGGCTCGGGCCGGGCGACAACGGGCGCAGGTGCGTCGAAGCCCGAGGGATCGTCTGTCAGCTGCAATCCTGCCGCCTGCATCATCGCCTCTGCCTCCTGCTCGGCCAGCCGCATCCGGCCCTGCCCCTCGATCCTGACGCGACCCATTTCCAGCATCAGGGGCGCGGCGAGGGGCGATACGCGGTCGAGCTGCCGGTGGTCAAGGACGGGCGAGCGGTCCAGCATCTCCTCGATGCGGCCGAAATCGACGAGGCCGCGCCCGGCCTCGGCCGCGGTGATACGCATCAGCAGGTGCTCGGGGTCGTGCCGGCGCAGCGTGTCATAGAGGATGTCGGTCGAGAAGGTCGCCTGCTTGCCCGACCGCCGCCCGCCCGGCATGTTGCGGTGGATCAGGCCCGAGATGATGGCGACGTTCTTGAAGGTCCGCTTCATCACCGCATTGCCTGCGAGCCAGTCTCCCAGCCCCGCCCGCAGCTTGTCGCGGTCCAGAAGCGGCGCGAGGTCCGTCACCGGGTCCAGCGACCAGACGAGCAGGGCATAATCGGTCGAGGAAAAGCCCAGCGGCCCCAGCCCCGCCTCCTCCATTGCGCGGGTCAGCAGCAGGCCCAGCGTCTGCATCGCGTTATGCCCGGCGAAGCCATAGACGGCGAGGTGCCAGCGGCCCATGTGCGGGAAGGTCTCGGCCAGCAGCGTGCCGGGCCGGGGCACGGCCGAGACCTCGGCCTGCAGGGACAGCCAGTCGCGGGTGGGTTGCGGCAGGACCTCCCAGCGGGCGGGGTCGCCGATCAGGGACAGGACACGGTGGCTCAGTTCCGCCGACATGGGCATCCGCACGCCCGAGAAGACGGCGATCTTCGGTTCCTTGCGCGGGCTGGGACTGACCTCGACCACCAGTTCGCGCAGGGCCTCGTAACGCACGATCTGGCCGCCGGTCAGGAAGGTGTCTCCGGGGACGAGGGTGGCGGCAAAGGACTCCTCGACCTCGCCCAGCAGCCCGCCGCCGCGCTTCCAGCGGACCTTGGTCATCTCGGCCTCGACGATGGTGCCGACGTTCATCCGCAGGTCGCGGGCGGCCCGGGGATCGCGCAGGCCCCACAAACCGCCCCTCTGCATCAGGCGCTGCCAGCGGTCATAGGCCCGCAGGGCATAGCCCCCCGTCGCGGTGAAGTTCAGGCAGTCATCGAAATCGGCGCGGGAAAGGTCGCGATAGGGACCGGCGGTGCGGACCTCGGCGTAGAGCGCGTCTGCGTCGAATGGTCCCGCGCAGGCAGTCAGCAGGATGTGCTGGCAGAGAACATCCAGCGGCCCCGGCCCTCGCGCGTCGCCGTCGAGGTCACGCTCGCGCACGGCTTCCAGCGCGGCGATGCATTCGATCACCTCGAAGCGGTTGGCGGGGACCATGCGCGCGCGCGACGGCGCGTTGTAGCGGTGGTTCGCCCGCCCGATCCGCTGGACCAGCCGCTTGACGTTCTTGGGCGCGCCCACCTGGATCACCAGGTCCACGTCGCCCCAGTCGATCCCGAGATCAAGGCTGCCCGTCGCCACCACCGCCCGCAACTCGCCCGCCGCCATCGCCGCCTCGACCCTCGCGCGGGCCTCTCGTGAAAGGCTGCCGTGATGCAGCCCGATGGGAAGGTTCTGGTCGTTCTCGGCCCAGAGCGCCTGGAAGAACAGCTCGGCCTGGGCGCGGGTGTTGATGAAGAAAATCGTTGTGCGGGCCTCGGACACGGCCTTCAGCACGTCGCGGACGGCATAGCGCCCCCCTGCCCCGGCCCAAGGAGGGGGACGGGTGGTCGGCAGCATGGCGATGTCGGGCTCGGGGCCGGGATCGGCATGGACGACCTGCGCGCCGCCCATGAAGTCCGCGAGCGCCTGAGGGTCCTCCACCGTCGCCGACAGCCCGGTGGCGATCAGGCCGGGCGCGAGGCTGCGCAGCCGCGCGAGCCCCAGCATCAGCTGGTCGCCCCGCTTGGATTCCGCCAGCGCGTGCAGTTCGTCCAGCACCACGCGACGCAGGCTGCCGAAGATCTTCGGAGCCTCCGGGTAGCTCAGCATCAGCGCGAGGCTTTCGGGCGTCGTCAGCAGGACCTGCGGCGGGTCGGTACGCTGACGCTGGCGGGCGCTGGTCTTGGTGTCGCCGGTGCGGTCCTCGACCCGGATCGGCAGGTTCAGGTCCGCCACGGGACGCGCAAGGTTGCGGCCGATATCCGCCGTCAGCGCCTTCAGCGGCGAGACATAGAGCGTGTGCAGCCCCTTCCAGCCCTCGGCCAGTTCCACCAGCGAGGGCAGGAAGCCGGCCAGCGTCTTGCCGCCCCCCGTGGGCGCGATCAGCAGGCTGTCGCCCTGGGCTTCCAACAGCGCAAGCTGATGCGGATGCGGTGTCCAGCCCTGCCGCGCGAACCAGTCGGCAAAGTCGGGCGGCAGGACGGCCTGAGTCAAGGGAGAACCTTCGTTCATCGTCTGCACGTAGGGTGCGTGTTCCCCACGCACCACCCCCTCACTCCCGCCGCCTGGTGCGCCCGTGCCGCACGCCCGCCCGCGCGGCCTCGGCATCGAAGACATTGGGCGCGTCGATCATCGCTTCCAGCGTGTCGAGCCGGTCGGCCTCGACCGCCGGCTTGTCCCAGCGAATGCGGCTGACGCGGGGAAAGCGCAGCGCCACGCCAGACCGGTGGCGGGCGGATCGGTTGACGCCCTCGAAGGCGACCTCGACCACCAACTTGGGAGCCACGGCGCGGACAGGACCGAAGCGCTCGGTCGTGTTGTTACGCACGAAGCGGTCGAGTTCGCGCAGCTCCTCATCCGTGAAGCCGAAATAGGCCTTGCCGACGGGAACCAGCGTGTCCTCTTGCCACAGGCCAAAGGTGAAGTCGGAGTAATAGCCCGAGCGTTTCCCGTGTCCCCGCTGGGCATACATCAGCACCGCATCCACCACGCGGGGATCGCGCTTCCACTTGAACCAGGGGCCGCGGGGCCGCCCGCCGGTATAAGGGGCATCGCGGCGCTTGATCATCACGCCCTCGATCACCGGGTCGGGCGGATCGGCGCGCAAGGCGGCGAGGTCGTCCCATGTGTCGAAGGACAGGAGCGGCGAGACGTCGATGCGGTCGGACCCGAAATCCGCCGCCTCAAGCACGGCGCGGCGGTCCATCAGAGGCTGGGGGCGCAGGTCCTCGCCGTTCCAGATCAGCAGGTCATAGACGCGCAGGCCCGCCGGGTGGCTTTGCAGCAGCGCGCGGCTGACGGTCTTGCGGTTCAGCCGCTGCTGGAGGTCGTTGAAGGTGGCGACGCTCCCTTGGCTGCGGACCAGAAGCTCGCCATCGACCGTGCCCTCCCAGGTCATGGCGGCGATCAGGTCGGGAAAGGCGCCCGAGATGTCCTCTCCGGTCCGGGAATACAGGCGGCGCACGCCACCGTCGCTGACCGCCTGCACGCGGATGCCGTCCCATTTCCATTCCGCGACATGATCGGCGGGGTCGAGCGCGCGCAGTTCCTCGAGGTCCGTGGGGGTGGAGAGCATTACGGGCCGGAAGGGCGCGAGCGCCGCGCGGTCGGGGCGCGGGCCGCCCTCGACCCAGGCGAAGACCTCGGGATAGGGAGGCTTGAGGCCGTGCCAGACCTCCTCGATCTCATCGAGCGTCGGCGCCCCCATCTGCGCCAGCGCCGTGCGGGCAAGCCGCGCCGACAGGCCGATCCGCAGGTTGCCGGTGGCAAGCTTGAGGAAGGCCAGCCGTTCCGAGGGACCCAGCCGGTCCAGCACCCCTACGATGGCCGCGGGCAGTCCCGCCTTGCCGGTGGTTTCCAGCAGGTGGACGGCCTCAGCGATGGACAGTTCGCCCTGCGGCTCGCCGTCCCAGATCAGCGCGATGGTCTCGGCGAGATCGCCGACGAAGTCATAGCTGAGAGCGAACAGCACCTCGTCGAAGCGCTCGACGGCAAGGCCGCGCAGCAGGCTCGGCGTGACCGCCCGCAGCTTGAGGTCACCTGTCAGCGCAGCGAAGGCATAGCCCCGGTCGGGGTCGGGCGTGCGTTCCAGGTAGTGCTGCAGGATCTGCAGCTTGGCGTTCCGGGCAGGCGTGAACGCCAGCCGTTCCAGCAGGGCGGCGAAGGCTTTCATGCAGCACCGCTGGACGGGAGGCTGCCTGCGCCCCGGTTCGGGGCTGCCGCCCCCTGCCTCGCTGAAAACAGTCCCCCGGACTGTTTTCCAGGCGCTCGGCAGCCCCGGGGATACTTGCATGATGAAGAACTCATTCCGCCTCGTCCTCGTAGCCGACCAGCCGCAGGGGGCGCGCGCGCAGCTGGTTCAGCTCGCACCAGCGGACGAGGGCCTCCTCGGCACCGTGGGTGACCCACACCTCGGAGGGGCGCAGTTCGGACAGGGTCTGCGTGAGCTGCGACCAGTCCACGTGGTCGCTGATGACCAGCGGCAGTTCCACCCCTCGCTGGCGGGCACGCGCGCGGACGGCCATCCAGCCGGAGGCAAAGCAGATCACCGGGTCGCGGAAGCGCTGCACCCAAGGCGACGCGAAGGCCGAGGGGGGTGCGATGACGACCTGCCCCTCGATCTGCTTCGGCGTGGTGGCAGGGCGCAGGTCGCCCAAGGGGATGCCCTCGGCCACGTGATAGTCGCTGAGGCGCTGCGCGCTGCCATGCAGGTGGATTGGCGCGTCGTAGCCTGCCTGCCGCAGCAGGGCGATCACCCGCTGCGCCTTGCCCAGCGCATAGGCGCCGACGAGATGCGGGCGGTCGGGGAACTCGGCCATGCTGGCGAGCAGCTTCTGCGTTTCCGCCGAAGGGTCGGGATGCTTGAAGACGGGCAGGCCGAAGGTCGCCTCGGTCACGAAGATGTCGCAGGGTACGGGTTCCCACGGGGCGCAGACGGGATTCGGCGTGCGGCAGTAGTCGCCCGAGACGGTGATCACCGGGCCATTGTCGCAGGCGAGCCGGATTTGAGCCGAGCCTAGGATATGGCCCGCGGGGTGAAAGCTGACTTCGACATCCCCCACGCGCGTGGGCCCGTCGGCCACCTGGCGCGCGGCGGTGAAGTCCTCGCCATAGCGGATCGCCATGATCTCCAGCGTCTCGCGCGTGGCCATGACCGCGCCGTGGCCCGACCGGGCGTGGTCGCCATGGCCGTGGGTGATCAGCGCGCGCGGCACGGGGCGCACCGGGTCGATGAAGAAATCGCCGGGCGGGCAGTAAAGCCCGGCATCGGTTGGATGAAGGAAATCGTCGGCGCGCATCGCCGCCTCAACCCGGCGCGCGGGTCAAGCGTTCCGCGGCTCGATCACGAGGGGAAGCGCCGCAGGGGCCACGCGTGCCAGTTGCACCATCAGGATGCCGATGGCGACGACGACCGAGCCGATCACGTCCGACCACCCGAAGCTTTCGCCCAGCCACAGCGCCGCGATGGCAACGCCAAGCGGCGGCGACAGGAAGTGGAAGGCCGCCGCCCGGACCGCGCCGATGCGGGTGACAAGCCGGAACCAGATGAAGGTCGCGAGGATGCCGGGGACGAGGATCGAATAGGCAAGCGCACCGACCAGCCGCCCGCTCCACTCGAAAGGGCGGCCCCATTCCAGGATCGCCGAGGGCAGCGCCAGCGCCGCCGCGCCCACGGCCATCTGCAGGCCCACGATCATCATGACGTTGGGGCCGCCCCCTGCGCCGCGCACGACCAGGGTGGCGACGGTCAGCGCCACTACGGCGGCGAGGCACAGACACAGGCCCAGCAGGTTCATGCCCTGCGACAGCCGCACGCTCATGATGATGACAACGCCGAGGATGCCCACGACCAGCCCCGCGACGGCCTGCGGGCGCAGCGGCTGGCGCAGGAAGGCCCAGCCCGCGAAGGCAACCAGCAGCGGCATCATCGAGGCGACAATGGATGCAGCGGAGGCCTCGACCCACTGCATCCCGACCCAGTTGAGGCCAAGGTAAAGCGCGTTCTGGCACAGACCGAAGACGACCACCGTGCGCCATTCGGCCCGGCTGAGCCGCATCGACTGGCCCATCGCCCATGCCAGCCCGATGGCGATGGCGGCCGAGATCCCGAAGCGGATCACCAGCGCCAGCAGCGGCGGCATCTCGACCACCGCGATGCGCGTCGAGGTGAAGGCCGAGGCCCAGATCGCCGCGAAGCTCAGGCCCATGAGGACGGATTTCAGGTCCATTGCGGTCCTTCGGCAAGCCTGCGCCGGGCTGCATCCAGGTCCGCGGGCGTGTTGATGTTGAAGAAGGGGTCCTCGCCGGGAATCTCGACCCGGACGGCTCCCTGCGCGTCCATCCAGTCGCGCATCCGCCGCGTGCCCGCCACCAGCGCCGCCCGCAGGTCGTCCCGCAAGGAAACGTCCCAGGCGGCGAAGGCGGGATGGTCGCCGCCGCTGGTGGCCATGACGACGGGTGCCTCGACCGCCCCAAGCCGCGCCGCAAGGTCGCGCGGGAAGAAGGGCGTGTCGGCGGCAGCGGTCACGATGCGGGGGATGCCCTGCCCGGCCGCCCAGTCCATGCCTGCGAGAACCCCCGCCAGCGGCCCCGGCCAGTCGGGCAGGCTATCGGGCAGCACGGGCAGGCCGAAGCCCGCAAAGCGCGCGGGATCGCCGTTCGCGCTGATGGCGCGGGTGCAGCCCAGGCGCGCGATCACATGGGCGATCACCGGGCGACCGCCGAGGTCCAGAAGTCCCTTGTCGCCGCCGCCCATGCGACGCGACTGCCCCCCGGCCAGCACGATTCCCGCGATCTCTCCACCCATAGGGCGGCACTCTGCGCCGCCGCCCCGGGAGCCGCAAGCGGGCAGGCGCGACGGCCTGTCGCTTGCGGGGGCAGGCGCGCCCGCCTAGGATCGCCCCCATGCTGGCTTACGTGATCCACGACGAGGACGACGGCAACAGCCGGATGGCCGCGCTTGCCCGGACGCTTGTCGCCCAGGGCCTGCGGCTGGCGGGCGCCGTGCAGACGAACCTGAACCGCGGCGCGGACTGCGCCTGCGACATGGAGCTGACGGTGCTGGGCACTGACGCCGCCCCCATCCGCATCTCGCAATCGCTGGGCGCGGGCTCGCAGGGCTGCCGGCTGGATACGGACGCGCTGGAACGGGCGGCAGCGCTGGCAGCCCGGGGGCTGAAGGGCGCCGACCTCGCGCTGGTCAACAAGTTCGGCAAGCAGGAGGCTGCGGGCCGGGGCTTCCGCGACTTCATCGCCGCGGCCTTGGCCGAGGAGATCCCCCTTCTGATCGCCGTCGCGCCCGAACTGGTCCCCGCCTTCATCGAATTCGCGGGCGCTTACGCCACTCCCCTGATCTGGCCCGAGGCCGAGGCTTGGTGCCGCGCCCGCCAGCCCGCCGACGCATGACCGACACGACCGAGATCGACGCGCGGCATCTCCTCTGCCCCCTGCCAGTCCTGAAGCTGCGCCGGGTGCTGGCCCCCCTGTCCCCCGGCGCAACCGTGGCACTGGTGGCGACAGACCCGGCTGCCGTGCTCGACGTGCCGCATTTCTGCGCCGAGGGCGGGCACGAACTGGTTTCCTCGGACCCCCTGCCCGACGGCGCCCGCCGCTACCTGGTCCGGCGCGGCTGATCTTGCGCCCCGCGCGCGGGGATGCTTCTGTCGCGCCCGGAAGGCGGTCGAGGGAGGAACGCCCGTGCTGGCGATCTTTCTCAAGACGCTGCCGTTCTTTGCGCTGATCGGGACCGGCTGGCTGGCCGGATGGCTGCGGCTTTTTTCAGCCGAGGCGACGGCGGCGCTGACAAGATTCGTCTTCTACTTCGCGCTGTCGGCGATGCTGTTCGGCTTCGCCGCCGCACTGGACATCCGCCAGCTCTTCGACCCGCGCTTTGCGCTGGCCTATGTGGGCGGGTCGACCGCCCTGTGGCTGCTGGCTGCGGCTGCGGCGCGCAGCCGCGGCGCCTCTGCCAGCGGCAGCCGCGGCGCCTCTGCCAGCGAGGCCGCGATGCTGGCCCATACCTCGGTGATCGGGAATACGGGCTTTCTGGGCGTGCCGATGCTGGTCGTGCTGCTGGGACCGGCGGCGATCGGACCGGTGCTGATGGTGCTCACCATCGACCTGGTGGTGTTTTCCACTCTCATCACCCTGATCGTCGCGGCTGCGCGGCATGGCCGCGTCAGCCTGGGCACGCTGCTGCCGGTCCTGCGGGGGTTGATCGGCAACCCCATGATCGTCGCGATGCTGGCGGGCTTGGGCTGGTCCGCCCTGCGCCTGCCGCTGCCCGCGCCCGCGACCGAGTTCCTGACGCTGCTGGGTGGCGCCGCGACGCCCGGTGCGCTTTTCGCGATCGGCGCCTCGCTGGCCCTGCAGCCCGCGCGGCTGCCCGGGACGGCCGCGACGCTCAGTTTCGCCAAGCTGGTCCTGCATCCGGCATCGGTGGCCTTGGCCGCATGGTTGCTGGCGGTGGAACCCACCGCCGCCGGGGTCATGGTTGCCGCCGCGGCCCTGCCCGTGGCCGGCAACGTCTATATCCTTGCCCACCATTTCCGGCTGGCCGAGGAACAGGTTTCGACGGCGATCCTGCTGTCCACGGCGGTCAGCATCCTGACGCTGCCGCTTGTCATCCACCTCATCACGAAAGGCTGAACCTTCATGCGGACGATCTCGGACCTGTCCTTGGAAAACCTGCGGCTGGATGTGGACGAGGACGGCATCGCGACCGTGACGCTGAACCGCCCGGCCAAGCGCAACGCGCTGGACGCGGCCACCATCGACGAACTGATCGAGGTCTTCGCCACCCTGCCCCGCGCGGGCGTCCGCGCCTGCGTCCTGCGCGGCGAGGGCACGCATTTCAGCGCGGGCCTTGACCTCGTGGAACATTACCACGCCAACCGCAGCGCCTCGGACTTCATGCATGTCTGCCTGCGCTGGCACGAGGCCTTCAACAAGATGGAATACGGCGGCGTCCCGGTCATCGCCGCCCTGAAGGGCGCGGTCGTGGGCGGGGGGCTGGAGCTCGCCTCGGCCGCCCATATCCGCGTTGCGGACCAGACGACCTATTTCGGCCTGCCCGAGGGCCAGAGGGGCCTCTTCACCGGGGGCGGCGCGACGATCCGGGTCGCGGACCTGATCGGCAAGGCGCGGATGATCGACATGATGCTGTCGGGCCGCCTGTATCGCGGGCAGGAGGCGGTGGACGTGGGCCTCGCGCAGTATCTGGTCGATGACTCCGAGGCGAAGGCCTACGAGATCGCCCGCGCCGCGGCCCAGAACCCGCCCCTGTCGAACTTCGCCATCTGCTCGGCCATCAGCCACATGCAGAACATGAGCGCGCTGGACGCGGCCTATGCCGAGTCGGTCGTGGCCGGTGTCGTGAACACGCAGGAGGCCGCCAAGGCGCGGCTGGAAGCCTTCGCCAAGGGCACGGCCGCCAAGGTGAAGCCGCAATGAGCGTGCAGGGCATCACCGACTGGGACGACGCTTATGCCAACATCGTCCACATCCCCGGCGGGGCGGACTTCCCCGACCGCTGGACGCGCGACGCTGCCGCCTTCCGCGCGGCGCGGGCGCCCGAGGGACTGGGGAGCGGCGAATTCCACATGCCCGAGGGCACGCCGAAGGGGCTGATGGTCTTCATCCACGGCGGCTACTGGATGAAATTCGGGCCGTCGTGGTTTTCCCATTTCGCGCAGGGCGCGCTGGCGCGGGGATGGGCGGTGCTGCTGCCGGGCTATCCGCTGGCGCCCACGGGCACGCTGTCCGGGATGCGGGATGCCGTGGCCGCCCAGGTCTCCGCGGCGGCCGAGCGGGTCGCGGGGCCGATCGCCCTGACCGGCCATTCCGCCGGCGGTCACCTCGCCGCGCGGCTGATCTGCGACGACAGCCCCCTGCCCGCAGCGGTGCTGGCGCGGGTCCGGCGCTGCCTGCCCATCTCGGGCCTGTTTGACCTGCGGCCGCTGCAGCAGACGGCCATGCGCGGCGACCTTGGCCTGACAGACGAGGTCGCGCGGCGGGAAAGCCCGCTGTTCCACCTGCCCGCCCGCGATCTCGACCTGCATGTCTGGGTCGGTGCGGACGAGCGGCCGGTCTTCGTCCAGCAGTCGCGCCTGATCCATGCGGCATGGGCCGGCTGGCCCGGCCGGGCCGACCTGACGGTGGAACCCGGCCGGCATCACCTTGACGTCATCGACGGGCTGACCGATCCCGCGCATCCGCTGACCGAGGCGCTTCTGGGCGGGCTTTAGGACGCGAGAACGGGCGGCCATCGGCCGCCCGCCTGTGTCACTTGTGCCGTCCGATCAGCTGCGGCCGGAGGAACCCGAGCCGCCCGAGGTGCCGCCGGACGAGCCGGAGGTCGGACCCGCCGAGCCTGAGCCGCTCGCGCCGGTCGTCGACGAGCCCCCGCTCATGCTGCCCGAGGACGAACTGGCCGAACCACTGCCGGTGCCCGTCCCGGATCCGCCTGATCCGCCAGAACCCGAGCTGCCTGAGGACGAGCCACCCGAACCGGACCCGCTGGAACCCGAGCCGGACCCGCTGCTGCCGGAACCCGAGCGGCCGCTGCCGGAACTCCCGCCGGATGCCCCGCCCGAACCGCTGCCGCTCGAGGACTCGGTCGACATGCTGCCGCCATAGCCGCTGGACGAACCGCCGCGCCCCTTGATGCGCAGGTTGTTCTGGACATGGCTCACGCCCATCACGCGCTCGGCGACGTCCTCGGCGCGGCGCTTGTCCTCGCGGCTGTCCACATGGCCGGTCAGCGTGACCTCGCCGCCCTTGACCTCGATCTCGATATCCGAGGCATCGATCATATGGTCATCGGACAGGCGATCCGAGACATCCTCGCGGATGCGGTCGTCAGAACGGGAATAGCCCTTGGGGCCACGTCCGCGATGGGACATCCCCTGCCCCTGGCCACCGCCCTGGCCGCTGCCCTGACTGCCGCCGTAGCCGCCACGGAACGATCCGTCCTCGCCCCAGGTGTCCACGCCGCGGCCATAGCCCGCGCCCGCCGCACCCATACCGGCCCCCATGCTGGAGCCCATTCCGCCCCCCATGCCACCGCTCATGCCGCCGCCGCGGCGCGCACCCATGCCGCCGCCGTAGCCGGAGCCGTGCTCGCCCGAGTAGCCCGAGCCGTAGTCACCCGAATAGGCCGAGCCGTAACCGCCCGAGCCGCCCGAATAGCCGGACGAGCCGAAGTCCGAACCGCGCCACTGGTCGCCGCCGCGCTGGGCGCCGCGGTTCCAGTCCTCGCCGCCCCTGCCGCGGCCCTGGTCGCCGCCGCCGTAGCCGCCGCCATAGCCCGCGCCGGACCCGCCCGACGAGCCGCCGCTCAGGTTGCGCCCGGCATAGTCATAGCTGGTGGACATGCCCCGGCCCGACTGACCGTAGTTGCCGCCGCCATAGCCGCCGCCGCTGTTGCCGCCGCCATAGCCGCCGCCGCTGCCGCCGCCGCCATAGCCGCCGCCGCTGCCGTAGCCACCGCCACCGCTGCCATAGCCGCCACCGCCGCTGCCATAGGCACCGCGGCCCTGGTCGCCGCCGGTGTCGCGGCCCGAGAAGCCGCGGTTTCCGTAATCATCACGGTCGCCGCCGCGGAACCCGCCGCTGCCGCTCTCGCCGCCACGATATCCGCCGCTGCCATAGTCGCCGCCGCGTCCGCCGCGGCCCTGGTCATAGCGGCTGTATTCGGAAGGACCGGCCCAGTCGCGGTCGCTGATCATGCCCGGATGGTCGGGGTCGCCATAGCGGCGGCTGGCCCGCAATTCGTCGTCGCGGTCGTTGCGGCCCGGCTCGCGGCGCCGATAGCCCTGGTCGTAGCGATTGTCGTCTTGCATTGGGAACATCCTCCTTATGCAGCGCCGCTGTGGCAGCGCCGACACGGGGACAATGTTTTTGCAGGCTGCTTGGTTTACAGGCAGGACGGAAAAAAGCGGCGGACGGCCCGCGCGGGGCCGTCCGCCGTCATGAACAGGGCTGTGTCAGGCCTCCTGCTTGCCGGGGGCGAGGTGCCCGTCCTTTTCCACGTCCCTGCGCGAGGATACGCGGGCCGCACGGACCGAATCCTCGAGGATGTCGAGCGCCTCCTCGAATACCGGGTCCGGCACCGTCAGCGGCGGCAGGAAGCGGATCACGTTGGCGTGAACCCCGCAGGTCAGCAGGATGAGGCCGCGGGCCAGCGCCTCCTCGCGGACGCGGTTGGTGAACTCGGGGCTGGGCCTGTCGCTGCCCGCCACGTTGAACTCGACCGCATTCATCAGGCCGGGGCCGCGGATGTCCACGATCTCGGGCACGTCATCGCGCAGGGAGGCGAGCCGCTGCTTGAGACGCTGGCCCAGCCGCTCGGCGCGCTCGGCCAGACGCTCTTCCTCGATGACGTCCAGCACGGCGTGCGCGGCAGCCACGCCCAGCGGGTTTCCAGCATAGGTGCCGCCCAGGCCCCCGGGGTTCGGGGCATCCATGATCTCGGCCCGGCCGGTCACGGCCGAGATCGGCAGGCCGCCGCCCAAGCCCTTGGCCATGCAGGTGATGTCGGCGGCAACGCCGTGCAGTTCCATGGCAAACAGCCGCCCCGTGCGGGCGAAGCCGGTCTGCACTTCGTCGGCGATCAGCAGCATCCCGTGGTCGTCGCAAAGCTGGCGCAGCTTCTGCATGAAGCCCGACGGCACGGGGTAGAAGCCGCCCTCGCCCTGCACGGGCTCGACGATGATCGCGGCCACGCGGGCGGGATCGACATCAGCCTTGAAGAGCTTGTCCAAGGCCGCCAGCGCGTCGGCCTGGCTGACGCCGTGCAGTTCATTCGGGAAGGGAAGGTGCCAGACATCGGGCATCATCGCGCCGAAGCCTGCCTTGTAGGGCTGGACCTTGCCGGTCAGCGTCATGCCCATGAAGGTGCGGCCGTGGAAGGCCCCGGTGAAGGCCACGACCGCGCTGCGCCCAGTGGCATAACGGGCGATCTTGATGGCGTTCTCGACCGCCTCGGCGCCTGTGGTGGCGAAGATCGTCTTCTTGGGGAAGTCGCCGGGGACCAGCGCGTTCAGCCGCTCGGCCAGCGCGACGTAATTCTCATAGGGGACGACCTGGTGGCAGGTGTGGGTGAAGCGGTCGAGCTGGTCCTTGACGGCCTGCACCACCTTCGGGTGCCGGTGCCCGGTGTTCACAACGGCGATGCCGGCGGCGAAGTCGATGTAGCGGTTACCGTCCTTGTCCCAGATCTCGGCGTTCTCGGCGCGCTCGGCATAGATCTGCGTCGTCATCCCCACGCCGCGCGAGATGGCGGCGTTCTTGCGGTCGGTCATCGTGGTCATCGGCCTCTCCCTCGGCATCCGGCGCGCCCGGCGCCGACTGGCCTCATCTGTAGCCTGTGAACCGTCCTGCACAATGGGGTGTTTGGCTGTCAGGCCCGCGCAGCCGGCCCCACATCCGACCGCCGAAAGGGCAGGCCATGTTCCCGATCCGAGACCACAACCCTTCCACGGGCACGCCCCATGTCACCCGCGTCCTGATCCTGCTGAACGTGGCGCTGTTCCTGCTGACGGCGCCCTGGGCGGGCGGCATGATGGGGCTGTGGGAAAGGCTGGCGCTGTATCCCGTGGCGGTGGTGCATGGCGAGCTGCTGTGGGGCTGGTTCACCCACATGTTCCTGCACGCGGGGCTGCTGCACCTGGGCGGCAACATGCTGTTCCTGTGGATCTTCGGGGACAACCTGGAGGACCAGATGGGCCATCTCGGCTTTCTGCTGTTCTACCTGGGCAGCGGGCTGGTGGCCGCCGGGGCGCAGGTCCTGGCCGAGCCCTACCTGGGCGTGCCGATGGTCGGCGCCTCGGGGGCGATCGCGGGCGTGATGGGGGGCTATCTGCTGATGTTCCCGCGCGCCAGGGTGGACGTGGTGGCGATCATCATCATCTTCATCAAGATGTTCACCATTCCCGCCTGGGTGATGCTGGCGGTCTGGTTCGCGGTTCAGCTCTTCTCGGGCTATGCGATGATCGGCGGGGACTCGGGGGTGGCCTACTGGGCCCATGCGGGCGGCTTCGTGGCGGGGATGGTGCTGGCCCTGCCGCTGTTCCTGCGGCGCGGAGGGCCGGCCTTCTGGCGCGTCACCCACGGCCAGCCGCCCCACCCGCCCGTGGAATATGTCCCCAGCCGCATCCCGCAGGTGCGCCGCTAGGGCTTGATTCCCCGGCTCATGTGGCGCTTGCCGGCAAAGCCGGGGGTACGCTCGACGGCGAAGCCCGCCGTCGCCAGCGCCCGGCGGACATGGCCCGCGGCGGTATAGGTGGCGAAGCTGCCGCCCGGCGCGGTGTGGCGGCCGACCTCGGCCATCAGCGCGTCGGACCAAAGCTCGGGGTTCTTCGCGGGCGAGAAGCCGTCAAGGAACCAGGCGTCGGCGCGCCCCCCCCATGCTGGCAGCGTCTCGCGGGCGTCGCCTGTAACGATCTCTGCCGTGACCTGACCAACGCGGAAGGTGGCTGCGCCCCAGCCCGCGCGCAACTCGGCCGCCAGCACGGCGAGTTCGGGGAAGGCCGCGTGGGCGCGGGCGAGTTCCTTCACCGTCATCGGGAAGGCCTCGAAGCTGGTGAAGTGCACGGGCACGGTGGCAACCTGAGCCAGCGCGAGCAGGTTCAGCCCGGTGCCGAAGCCCGTCTCGGCCACGTGAAAGCCCGGGCGCAGCCGCGCAGGAAGGTCGTTGCCCGCAAGAAAGACATGGCGCGTTTCGTCCAGCCCCCCGGCGAGGCTGAAATACGGATCGTCGAAGCGCCGCGACACGGGGATCGCGCCGCGCCAGTCCAGCCCGCTCTGGTCGTCGTGGGTCATCGGCGCTAACTCCCTTCGGCGCGGCTCATGCGGAAAGGATAGGGCGATGGCAAGCAGGGTGACGGTGATCGGCGCCGGGATCTTCGGCCTGTCCTGCGCCTGGGAATGCCTGCGGCGGGGTGCCGAGGTGCGGGTGATCGAGGCCGCCCGCGTCGGCGCAGGCTCCAGCGGCGGCACGGTCGGAGCGCTGGCGCCGCACGCGCCCGAAAACTGGAACGCCAAGAAGCAGATGCAGCTTGACGCGCTGGTCGCGGCGGAGGGCTGGTGGGCCGAGGTCGCCGAAGCTGGCGGCACCGATCCCGGCTACGCGCGAACCGGCCGCATCCAGCCGGCCGATCCAGCCACGCTCGACCGCCTTCACGCCCGCATCGCGGCGGCTGCCGAGGTCTGGCCCGCGCCCTTCCGCATGGACCTGACCGGAGCACCCGAGGGCGCGCTGCTGCCTGTCAGCGAGAGCGGGCTTTACCTGACGGACAACCTGACAGCCCGCCTTTCGCCGCGCCGCGCCGGTGCCGCGCTGGCGGCAGCGATCCGCGCGCGTGGCGGCATCATCGAGGAAAACGCCGGACACCAGACGCCGGATACGCTGAAAGGCCCGGTGATCTGGGCCACCGGTGCCGCAGGTCTTGCCGCCCTGTCAGCCGACTTGGGCCGCGGCATCGGCAATGGGGTCAAGGGACAGTCCGCCCTGCTGGCCCACGCTGCGCCTGACGCGCCGCAGGTCTTTGCCGAAGGACTGCACATCGTGCCCCATGCGGATGGCACGGTGGCGATCGGCTCGACCTCGGAACGCGACTTCGACGATCCCACCCGCACCGACGCACAGCTCGACGCCCTGATCGAGCGCGCCCGCGTCCTCTGCCCGGCACTGAAGGACGCCCCCGTGATCGACCGCTGGGCCGGGGTCCGCCCCCGCGCCACCAGCCGCGCGCCCCTTCTTGGCCCTTGGCTTGGGCACCCTGGCCATTTCGTCGCCAACGGAGGCTTCAAGATCGGCTTCGGCATGGCCCCTGCCATCGCCGCCCTCATGGCTGACCTGGTCCTGCTCGGGCAGGACCACATCCCCGACGAGTTCCGCCTGAAATGAGGGATAATGGTGCGTGGAGACCACGCACCCTACGCTGCCCGAACAGTTGTAAAGGCCATGAAGTAGGGTGCGTGCTCTCCACGCACCATCCGCCAAGCCGTGCTCCATGACGGTGCCTAGAGACCACGCACCCTGCGCCACGCTCAGGACTTCTTTCTGGCCCAAATACCCATCTTCGAGCGCAACCGCGCCGCCACGCGCCTCAGCGGGCCGCGAAGCGCCGGCGCTGGTCGGCCGCCATGCCGCGCTTCAGTTCCAGCAGGGCGATCTGCTTCTGCAAGCGGGTGCGCTCGGTCTCGTCCTCGATCTGGTCCAGAACCGCACGCTTGGCCTCGATGTCCTTGGCCATCTGCAATTCCGGCGGCAGGAAGCCCGCGTCGGACATCATGCGGTACATGACGTCCTCCGAGGTTTCCCGCAGCCAGTCGCGGTCGAGCGGCTTGCCCTCGCCCCGCAGCCCGCTCAACTGCCCCCGCGCCGCGGCCTCGTCGATGCGGCGCAGGGCGATGCGTTCAAACCAATGGGTCAAAAAGTCCTCAGCTGCTCCAGCGCGGCGCGGGTGCGGGCGATGTCCTCGTCCAGGTCGGCCAGCTTGCCGCGCGTTTCCTCGATGACCTCGGGGTCGGCGTTCTGGACGAACTTGGGGTTCGACAACCGCCCCCGCAAGCCTGATGCATCCTTCTCGACCTTCGCCAAAGCCTTCTGAAGCCGTGCCGTCTCGGCGCCCGCGTCGATCACGTCCCCGATGGGCAGCGCGAAGGAGGCGCCGGGCGCCGCCACCGCGATCATCCCCCGCCCGGCCGCGCCATCGACGGGCGGGTTCACCCGCGCCAGCCGCTCGATCATGGGCGCGTTGGCAGCCAGCGCCGCGCGGGCGGCCGCGTCGGCCTCGGCCACGACCAGGTCGAGCTTGGCGCCCGCAGGCACGCCCATCTGGGCGCGGGCGGACCGGATGCCCTCGATCAGCCCGATCACCCAGTTCATCTCGCGATCCGCCTGCGCGTCGATCAGCTCGGCCCCGTAGGTGGGCCAGTCGCCATGCACCAGCATGGTCGAGCGGTTGCCGGTCAGCGCCCAGATCTCCTCGGTCACGAAGGGCATGATCGGGTGCAGCATGGTGATCGCCTGCTCGATCACCCAACGCATCGTGGCGCGGGTTTCATCCGCATGTTCGCCGTCGAACAGGGGCTTGGCGAACTCGACATACCAGTCGCAGAGCTTGCCCCAGACAAAGGCGTAAAGCCCCTGCGCCGCGTCGTTGAAGCGGTAGGCCCCCAGCGCCTCGTCCAGCGCCAGCCGCGCCCGCGCCGTCTCGCCCATGATCCAGCGGTTGACCGTGTGCTGCGGCGCGGGCTGGCCCACGGGCGCGTCGAAGACGCCGTTCATCTCGGCGAAGCGGGTGGCGTTCCAGATCTTGGTGACGAAGTTGCGGTTCGCCTCGACATGCTTCGGCCCCAGCTTGGGGTCGCGGCCCATGGCGGCCATGCTGGTCAGGGTAAAGCGCAGCGCATCCGCGCCGAACTGATCGATCAGGTCCAGGGGGTCAATGACATTGCCCTTGGACTTGGACATCTTCGCGCCCTTCTCGTCCCGGACGAGGCCGTGGACATAGACGGTGCGGAAAGGCACCTCGCCCACCACGGCCAGCTGCATCATCATCATCCGGGCGACCCAGAAGAAGATGATGTCGAAGCCGGTGATCAGCGTGTCGGTCGGGAAATAGCGGCGCAGTTCGGCGGTGTCCTCGGGCCAGCCCAGCGTCCCGATGGGCCAGAGGCCGGACGAGAACCAGGTATCCAGCACGTCCGGGTCGCGCCAGACGGGATAGACGATGCGGGTCGGGTCGCCCGTCGTTTCGTATTCCGCAAGGCCCACGGCAAAGGCGTGCAGCGCCGCGTCGCGGTCCTCGACCTCGATCACCGAACCCGCCGCGATGGGCGCGGGCTGGGCGGCAAGCTCGTCGAAGAACTTCGCGCGGACCTCGTCGAAGCTGGCGGCGCAGTGCTGGATCTCGCCTGGACGCACCAGCCGGTCGTCGTTCAGCAGGCGCAGCATCTCGACCGGGTCAAGCTCGCCGTCGCCCTGGTCGTCGCGGAAGTCGGGCGCTTCCAGGTCGAGGCCGTACCACACGGGGATCTGGTGGCCCCACCAGAGCTGGCGCGAGATCGTCCAGGGCTCGATGTTCTCGAGCCAGTGGAAATAGACCTTCTCATGCTGCTCGGGGATGATCTTCGTGCGGCCCGAGCGCACCGCGTCGATGGCGGGCTGCACGATCTTGGCCGTGTCCACGAACCACTGGTCGGTCAGCATCGGCTCGATCACCACGCCCGAGCGGTCGCCGAAGGGCTGCATGATCTTCTTGCGCTCGACGTAAGGGTTGCCCTCGGCGTCGGTGACGGCCAGCCCCTCGGCGTTGATCGCCGCGACCACCCGCTCGCGCGCCGCGTAGCGGTCGAGCCCCCGCAGCTCCTCGGGGACAAGGTTCACCTGCGACACGTCGCCTACGTCCTCGCCCCGCGCCGCGCGGGTCGCGATGGCGGCGGACTCCGCATAGGACAGCCCGTCCTCGCGCATCCGCGCCTGCCCGTCCATCAGCGCGTACAGCGGGATGCCGTTGCGCTGCGCCACGCCATAGTCGTTGAAGTCATGCGCCCCGGTGATCTTGACCGCGCCGCTTCCGAAGTCCGGGTCGGGGTAGTCGTCGGTGATGATCGGGATCAGGCGGCGGTGCTCCTTGGGCCCCACCGGGATCTCGCAGAGCTTTCCGACGATGGGGGCATAGCGCGCGTCGCCCGGATGGACCGCCACCGCGCCGTCGCCCAGCATCGTCTCGGGCCGGGTCGTGGCGATGGAAATGTAATCCCGCGTCTCGCGCAGGGTCACGTTCCCGTCGGCGTCGCGTTCCACGTATTCGTAGGTCTCGCCGCCGGCCAGCGGGTACCTGAAGTGCCACATCTGGCCGTCGACCTCGCGGTTCTCGACCTCGAGGTCCGAGATCGCGGTCTCGAAGCGCGGGTCCCAGTTCACCAGCCGCTTGCCGCGGTAGATCAGGCCCTTGTCATACATGTCCACGAAGACGCGGATCACGGCGTCGTGGAAGTTGCCGCCCTCGCCTTCCGGGGCGCCGGGCGCGCCCGACATGGTGAAGGCGTTGCGCGACCAGTCGAGGCTCGCGCCCAGCCGCCGCAACTGGCTGGTGATGGTGCCGCCGGATTCGCGCTTCCAGGCCCAGACCTTCTGCAGGAAGGCCTCGCGCCCGATCTCGCGGCGGCCGGGTTCCTGCGCGGCGGCCATCTGGCGTTCGACCACCATCTGGGTTGCGATGCCCGCGTGATCCTGCCCCGGCTGCCACAGCGTGTCGTGCCCCTGCATCCGGTGCCAGCGCACCAGGATGTCCTGCAGCGTGTTGTTCAGCGCGTGGCCGATATGCAGGCTGCCGGTGACGTTCGGCGGCGGGATCACGACCGAGAAGCTGGGCGCGCCGGGTTTTGCGTTGGCGCCCGCGGCGAAGGCGCCGGTCCTGTCCCATTCGGCCGCGATGCGGGCCTCGGCTGCGGCGGCGTCGAAGGTCTTGTCCATGCTCATCGGTCGGTCCCCTTGCTTGGGGTCGGACTTACCGAAGCAAGGGCCACGGGCCAAGGGGCAAGCGGACGCGTCAGGCCGTATGCTCGCGCGGGCCGACAAGCGCGAACCACGCGCCCTGCGGATCGGTGCAGACCGCGATGAAGGCCCCGCCTGGCACCTCGACCGGGCCATGGGAGACCGAGCCGCCCGCCGCCTTGACGCGGCTGATCGCGCCCACGATGCCGTTCGCGCCGAAATAGGGCAGCCAGACGGGCATGGGCGCGTTCCCCAGGCCCATCATCCCGCCGATGTCCGTGCCCTTGTGGCGGAACAGCTGGTAGGAGCCCATCGGGCCCATGTCCATCGCCTCTCCCTTGGTCCAGCCGAAGAGGCCGGCGTAGAAGGCAAATCCGGCCTCGGGGTCGGAGGACATGAGTTCATGCCAGTTCCCGTGGCCGTCCTTGCGCTGGTCGAAGGCGCCTTCGCCGCGTTCGGCCCTGGCGATATCCTCGGCGCTCATGCCGCTCATGTCGGGCTCGAGGATGCCGAAGACCGCGCCTTGCGGGTCGGCCGCGATGGCGAAGCGGCCGGTGCCGGGGATGTCGGCGGGGCCGCGCATCACCCGGCCGCTCGCCCGGGCGATCTCCCCGGCGGTCCGGTCGCAGTCGTCGACGGCGAAGTAGATCAGCCAGTTCGGCGGCGGGGCGAATTCCTGCTCTGCCAGCGACATCATGCCCGCGACCATCTCGCCGCCCGAGCGCGCCAGCAGATAGGGAAAGTCCTTCATGCCCGCGTCCGCGATCTCCCATCCCAGAACGGCGCCATAGAAGGCCTGCGCCGCGTCCAGGTCGCCGGTCCCCAGCTCATACCAGCAGGGATTGCCCTGATAGCTCATCCCCACTTCCCTCAGGCCCGGTCGCTGTCGAACAGCACCCCGAAGCCGCCCCAGATCATGCGCTTTCCGTCAAAGGGCATGTTGGGCATCGGCTGGGCGGCCATGGCAGCCTCCATCGCCCTCGCGGCGGCCTCGCAGGTGGCGCGGTCGGGCCAGGCGGTCCAGGAAAGGACAATGGCCTCGCCGTCCTGCGCGTCGGTGGCGCGATACATGTCGGTCTGCTGGCCGCGCGGCACGTCCTCGCCCCAGCATTCGAAGATCCCGGCGCAGCCGTTCGGCGCGAACATCGTCTCGTGCGCCTCGCGCGCAAGATCGGCATAGGCCTGGCGGTTCGCCTCGGGGACGGGGACCAGGAAGCCCTGGTACCAGCCCGCGCCGCGATCGGTGCCGGCCGTGAACAGCGGCGAGAAGCTGCCGAAGATCATGCGCCTGCCGTCGAATGGCACCTCGCCCAGCCGCTCGTGGAAGGACGGATCGCTCATCATCTTCTCGAAGCCGGCGTCGGCGGTGGCGCGATCGGGCCACTCGATCCACGAGAAGACGGGCGTCTCGCCGTCCTGCGCCGCGACGGCGCGGAAGAAGTCGGTCTGCTTGCCGTGCGCCACATCCTCGCCCCAGGTCTCGACCATCCGTGTTGCCCCATGCTCGCGCATGAGAGGCCAGGCGCGGCGGGCGTGATCGACATAGGCCTGACGGTTGGCATCGGGCACGGGGGCAACCGAGCCGCTGTAATAGGTCATGGCATTTCCTCCCCAGATGGGGGAAGGCTGCCACAACGCTTGCAATTTGCAAGCATTAAGTCCTAAATCGAAACCTCGCGAAAGGCACGTGGCGGAAAGTGGCTGAAAAGAAGACCTATGCCGAGGGTTGCCTGGCGGCCCATGCGCTGGACCTGATCGGGGATCGCTGGGCGCTTCTGGTCGTGCGGGAACTGATGCTGGGGCCCAGGCGATTCGGCCTGATCCGCGCGGGCCTGCCCGGTATCGCCACCAACATGCTGGCCCGCCGGCTTGAGGATCTCGAGGCCGCCGGCATCCTGACCCACCGCACCCTGCCCCCGCCCGCCCGCGTGCCGGTCTATGAGTTGACCGACCACGGGCGCGCCCTGCGGCCGCTGCTGCTGGAACTGTGCCGCTGGGGTGTCGGCGTGCCGGGCCACGATCCGCGCCTGCCGATCAGCCCGACATCGCTGATGCTGTCGATGGAGGCGATGATGCGGCCCGGACCCGGCAGCTTCACCGCGGGCTTCGACCTCGGGGCAGAATCCTTTGTCGTGAACGTCGAAGGCCCCAGGTTCGAGGCCCGGCCGGGCGAGGCAGTCCAGGCCGAGATGCGGTTTTCCGCCCCCCCGAACGACATGGCGGTGGCGATCTACGGGCCCGCCTTGCTGGCGCAGGCGATCGCCAGCGGCCGGGTCAGCTTTACCGGAGACCCCGGCCGCGGGCAGGCCTTCGTGGACCTGTTCCGGCTGGCCCGGCCGTAAGCATGGTCACAGGGCCCGGTCGAACTTGGTGGACAGGTGCACCAGGCTTTCGGACGACCGCACGCCCGTCAGATTGCCGATGCGGTCCAGCACCTCGTCCAGTTCGGACGTCGAAGCGCAGCCGAGTTGCAGCAGAAGATCGACCCTCCCGCTGGTCGAATGCACCTTCTCGACCGCCGGAATGGCCTTCAAGCGGCCGAGGATGGCCGCCTGGGCGCGCGGCTCGATGGTCAGCAGACAGGTCGCGCGGATGCGCGTGACGCGCGCGGCTTCGCCCAGCCGCAGCGTGTAGCCCGCGATCGCGCCCGAGGTTTCCAGCCGTTCCAGCCGGGCCTGCACGGTGGATCGGGCCAGCTTCAGCCGCCGCGCGAGGACGGCGACCGACATGCGCGCATCCTGCCCCAGATGCGCGATGATCGCCCGGTCGGTGTCGTCCATTCTGCCCTCTCGTCGATGTGACGGCGTTGCCGGTCAGATTAACCGGCCAAGGGCGACGATCCATCCTTTTCATCGCGCCGGATGCACCCCATAGGGCGCCGTTCGCGTTGAGCGGCCGAACCCCCGGCCATGGAAAGGATTGCGCATGGGACTGACCGAAGGCCACCAGGCCAAGACCGTGTGGGAGAACCCGGCCGAGATCGTCCGCAGCCTCAAGCCCGAAAACCCGGTGATGGTCTTCGCGCCGACCGTGCTGCAGGACCGCGCCCGCGCCTTCCTGGCGGGCTTTCCCGGGCTCGTCACCTATGCCGTCAAGTCGAACCCCGACGAGGCGGTGATCCAGAACCTCGTGCAGGCGGGCATCCGCGGCTTCGACGTGGCTTCGCCCTTCGAGATCGACCTGATCGGCCGCCTCGCCCCCATGGCCGCGCGCCACTATCACAACCCGGTGCGAAGCCGCGCCGAGATCGCCCATGCGGTCGGCGCGGGCATCAAGGCATGGTCGGTGGACAGCCGGACCGAGCTGGACAAGCTCTTCGAGCAGGTGCCGCCCGAAAACTGCGAGATCTCGCCCCGCTTCAAGCTGCCGGTGCTGGGCGCGGCCTATGACTTCGGCTCGAAGTTCGGCGCGACGCCCGAACTGGCGGCGGACCTGCTGCGGGCGGTGCATGATCGGGGCTACATCGCCTCGCTGACCTTCCACCCCGGCACGCAATGCACCGATCCCCATGCGTGGGAGCAGTATATCCGCACCGCCGCCGAGATCGCCGGGATGGCGGGCGTGCAGCCCAGGCGCCTGAACGTCGGCGGCGGCTTCCCCTCCTGGCGCGTCCACGGGGTCGAGCCCGACCTCGCCTCGATCTTCGAGCTGATCGGCCGCACCACGGCGGAAGCCTTCGGCGGGAACGCCCCGGAACTCGTCTGCGAGCCGGGGCGCGGGATCTGCGCCGATGCCTTCGCCATCATCACCCGCGTCAAGGCGGTCCGTGACGGGCAGAGCGTCTTCCTGAACGACGGCGTCTACGGCGGCATGAACGAGCTGCCCGTGATCGGCAACCTCGACCGGATCGAGGTGCTGACGCCCGAAGGCAAGCTGCGGGGCGAGAACGCCCACGGCCGCGTGGTCTTCGGCCCCACCTGCGATTCGGTGGACCGCCTGCCGGGCGAGATCTCGCTGCCCGACAACATCCAGGAAGGCGATTACGTCGTCTTCCACGGCGCGGGCGCCTACTCGGTCGTGACCAACACCCGCTTCAACGGCTTCGGCGAGCTGCGCCAGCTGACGGTGATGGGCTTCGACTGAGAGCTTGCCGGGCCTCACCCTTCCGGGTGGCGCCCCGCCCTCACGCGACCTTGGCCTGCCGGAGCGCGATCCCCAGCCCCTCGCAGACCGCCAGCGTCATCTGCGGCCGGTTGACCGTGTAGAAATGCAGCCGGTCCACGCCGCCCTCGATCAGCCGGCGGCACAGGGTCACCGCCATGTCCACAGCCAGCGCCCGTTCGCCCTCGGGGCCCGCCTTGGCAAAGGCCGCGTCGGCCCAGGCGGGCACGCTTGCCCCGCAGCGGGCGGCAAATTTCCTGGCGCCCGACCAGCTCTGGATCGGCAGGATGCCGGGGATGATCGGGGCGGCCACCCCTGCGCGATCGCAGGCGTCGCGGAAGCGGAAATACACATCCGCGTCGAAGAAGAACTGCGTGATCGCGCTGGAGGCGCCCGCGTCCACCTTGCGCTTGAGCCAGACCACGTCGGCGGCGGTGTCGGGGCTGTCAGGGTGCGGCTCGGGGTAGGCGCCGCAGCGGATGGTGAAGCCGCCACGCGCGGCAATGGCCTCGATCAGCTCGACCGAATCGGCGAAGCCCTCGGGATGGGGCGCGAAGCGCTCGGAACCCTGTGGCGGGTCGCCCCGCAGCGCCACGATCTCGCGCACGCCCGCCTTGGCGTAGTCGTCCACGATCCGCATCGTTTCCTCGCGCGAAGCATCGACGCAGGTCAGGTGCGCGGCGACGTTCAACCCGTAGTTCGAGGCCAGCGCCGTCACCGCCTCGTGCGTCAGCTGCCGCGTCGTGCCGCCCGCGCCATAGGTCACGGAGACGAAATCGGGCCCGAGCGGCGCCAAGGCATTCGCCGTTTCCCACAGCTTGAAGGACTGGTCGAGGTTCTTCGGCGGGAAGAACTCGAAGCTGACAGAGGGAGTGGTCATGGCGGGTATCCTTTCGCCTTCCCTTGTGCCACGCGGCAGGCCGTGAGACAAATTCATCTTCCACAAGTTTCACATGAATCCCATGCATCTTGAATTGCGCCACCTCCGGACGATCCGCGCCATCCACGACCAAGGGGGCCTTGCACGCGCAGCCGAGGTGCTGAACATCACCCAGTCGGCGCTGTCCCATCAGGTCCGCGCGCTGGAGGATCAGGCGGGCACGTCCCTGTTCCTGCGCCAGACCAAGCCCATGCGCCTGTCGCCCGCCGGGCTGCGGCTGCTGGCGCTGGCGCGGCAGGTGCTGCCGCTGGTCGAGGCGGCGGAATCCGAGATACGCGGCGTCACGCAGGGCCGGATCGGGCGGCTGCATATCGCGATGGAATGCCACGCCTGCTTCAACTGGCTGCTGCCCGCGCTCGACGCCTTTCGCCATCTCTGGCCGCAGGTGGACATCGACGTGCGCGCGGGGCTGGCCTTCACCGCCCTGCCGGCGCTCATGCGGGGCGAGGCCGATCTCGTCGTCTCCTCGGACCCCGAGGACCTGCCCGGCATCGTGTTCGAGCCGCTCTTCGACTATCACCCGCTGCTGGCCGTGCCCGCCGCGCATCCGCTGGCCGGGCGCGACTTCGTGGAACCCGCCGATCTTTCCACGGAAACGCTGATCACCTATCCGATGGACCGGGCGCGGCTGGATGTCTTCTCGCATTTCCTCGACCCCGCAGGCGTTCGTCCCGCCGGGGTGCGCGAGATCGAGCTGACCGACGTGATCCTGCTGCTGGTCGCTTCGGGACGCGGGGTGTCGGTGCTGCCCGACTGGGTGCTGCAGCGCGAGGCGGACAACCCCGACCTCGTGACCCTGCCCCTGGGCCGCAGCGGCGTGACGCGCAGGCTTTACGCGGCGTTGCGCGAGGAGGACCGCAACATGGGCTTCATGCAGGACATCCTGTGCCTGGCCCGCGAGGGGCGACGGGAAGCCGGAACCTGACCCCGGCGCGCGGACGTTCCGGTCGTGGACAATCAGGGAAAAGCCCATGCTCGCCTCGTTCCTCATGGGCCTCGTTGGGGGCCAGAGATCCATGACGCCGCTCGCCGCCGTCGCCGTCGCGGCGGCGCGCGACGACCTGCCGCGCGACTGCGCCGCGCCCGGGTTCCTGCGCAATCCCGCGGTTGCGACGGGCGCCGTCTCCCTGGCGCTGGCGGAACTGGCGGGCGACAAGATGAAAAGCGCCCCCGACCGCATCGTGCCTGCGGGCCTTGCCGCGCGGCTGATCGTGGCGGGCTTTGCCGCAGGCGCCCTGGCCCCGCGCGGGCAGTTCTGGAAGGGCGCGGCGCTGGGCGGACTGACGGCGGTCGCGGCCTCCTATCCCGGCTGGCGGACGCGCATGGCGGCGATGGAGGATCACGGCCAGACGCCCACCGGCCTTGCCGAGGACGCGCTGGTGGTGACCGGCGCTGTCGCCATCCTTGCGGCCATGCGTCCCGACCGGGACGGCTGACGCTTCCCCCGCGTCACCCGCCTTCACTTTCGCCCCTGACCGGCCTAAAGGGGCCTGCCCCTCCCCACGCCCGTCCCGAAGGATTCCCCCATGCCCAGCGCCAACCTCAACGTGATGATCAAGGCCGCGCGCAAGGCGGGCCGCAGCCTCGTCAAGGACTTCCGCGAGGTCGAGAACCTGCAGGTTTCCTCGAAAGGCCCCGGCGACTTCGTCAGCCGCGCCGACCGCGAGGCCGAGCGGATCATCAAGGAGGAACTGCGCAGCGCCCGTCCGAACTACGGCTGGCTGGGCGAGGAAACGGGGATGGAGGCCGGCGAGGACCCGACCCGCCGCTGGATCGTCGATCCGCTGGACGGCACCACGAACTTCCTGCACGGGTTGCCCCACTGGGCGGTCAGCATCGCGCTTGAGCATAAGGGCGAGATCGTGGTTTCGGTCGTCTTCGACGCCGCCAAGGACGAGATGTTCACCGCTGAAAAAGGCGACGGCGCCTTTGTCAACGACAAGCGCCTGCGCGTCTCGGGCCGTCGCGACATGAACAGCGCGATTTTCGCGACCGGCGTGCCCTTCGGCGCCAAGACGACGCTGCCCGCGACGCTGAAGGATCTCGCCCGGCTGATGCCGATCTGCGCGGGCGTGCGCCGCTGGGGCTCGGCCGCCCTCGACCTGGCCTATGTCGCGGCGGGCCGCTACGACGGCTACTGGGAACGCGGCATCCAGCCCTGGGACATCGCGGCGGGCATCCTTCTGGTGCGCGAGGCCGGCGGCTTCGTCGAGCCCCTGCGCGAACATGAGGGCGCCATCGCCGATTCCAGCACCATCGTCTGCGCGAACCCGCAGCTCTTCGAAGGCTTCGCCGAGATCGTCCGCAGCCGCGACTGACGCCTTCCTGCACCCTGTGCGGGATTTTCGGTGCAATCCGGCGGGCGGGCGCTTGACACTCGCCCCCCGGGGGTAAAGGCGCAGGGGTGATCCCTGCGCGGTGACCCCATGATTCATTCAAAGCCCGGCCTGGGCGCCTCGGCGCCGTCCCTTTCCTCGAACCCGCCGCCGCGGCAGGTAGGCGACCGGCAGGGGCTGGCGATCCTGCTGATCTGCTTTGTCAGCATGGTCTTCGCGGTTCAGGACGCGGTGTCGCGCCATCTGGGCGCGGCCTACTCGCCCATCTTCGTGACGATGGTGCGCTACTGGTTCTTCGGGATCTTCGTCATCGCGATGGCGGCGCGGGGGCCGGGCGGCCTGCGGGCCGCGAGCCGCAGCCACCACCCGCTGCTGCAGATCATCCGCGGCCTGCTGCTGGTGTTCGAGATCGTCATCATGATCGTCGCCTTCGTGAAGCTGGGGCTGATCGGCACACATGCGGTCTTCGCCGCCTACCCGCTGCTGGTCGTGGCCCTGTCCGGCCCGGTTCTGGGCGAGCGCATCGGCTGGCGGCGCTGGGCCGCGGTCGCGGCGGGCTTCGCGGGCATCCTCATCATCCTGCAGCCGGGGGTGGGGGTCTTTTCCCCCTGGGCGATCCTGCCCCTGATCTCGGCCTTGATGTTCGCGATCTACGGGCTGCTGACGCGCATGGTCTCGGCCAGGGACAGCGCCGAGGTCAGCTTCTTCTGGACCGGCATCGCCGGGGTCGTGGGCATCACCGCCGTCGGCCTGTGGCACATGGAGCCGATCACCCGCGCCGACTGGCCCTGGATGGCCGCGCTCTGCGTGACGGGCACGCTGGGGCATTACCTGCTGATCCGCGCCTATTCGCTGGCCGAGGCCTCGAGCCTGCAGCCCTTCTCCTACCTGCAACTCGTCTGGGTCAGCGTGATCGGCGTCCTGATGCTGGACGAGCGGCTGGCCCCCAACGTGGCCGTCGGCATGGCCATCGTCGTGGGCGCCGGGCTGTTCACCTGGTGGCGGACGGTGCAGAAGGCGCGGACAGCGTCACCGCCCCGCTGACCATTCCCGCAGGCCAGGCAAAGGCCGAAACAGGCTCGGGGGCGGAGGCCGGAAGGGGCTCGGCTGCCGGGCCAGAGGACGCCTCGGCCGCAGGAACAGGCCCGGGCGCAGGATCGGCAGAACCGGCCTCCGTCGCAGGCGCGGCCTCTGCCCCGGCGTTCGGCAGGGCGGTCGCCGGGCGGGGCTGCGGCGCGGGCGCAAGGCCGACCCTGGGCGGGTCGAGGCTCTGCGCCACCGCGGCGATCTGCGCCTCGGGACGGGGCGCCTCGTCCGTGGCCTCGGACAGCGCCTTGGCCATCGCTGCAATCCCCTGCGCGGCCGCCCTTGGGTCTGTGGCCATCGCTAGGCGCAGCGCATGGTTTGCAGCTTGGGCCACCCAGGCGGGCGGCGCGGGCGGGCGGGCCGACAGGGCTAGCATCAGCGGCCCCTCGGCGCGCTGGGGCTTCGAGACGCCGCCGCGCAGGTCCCAGCTTGGCACGAAGGGCACCGTGTGGCCGGCGATGCGGGCGCGGTAGATGGGCAGCGCCTCGGCCACGCGCATGACGTAGTTGCGGGTCTCGTCGAAAGGGATCATCTCGACCCAGTCCACCGGATCCACGCCCTCGTCCCGCAGGTCGCCGAAGTCCCGCAGCCAGCGTGCGGACCGCCCCGGCCCGGCGTTGTAGCCCGCCGCCACCAGCGCGACCGAATTGCCGAAGCGGTTGCGCAACCCCTCCAGATAGGCCGCGCCCAGCCGCGCGTTGTAGCCCCCGTCCCGCGTCAGGCGTGCGAGTTCAAAGGCCTCGCCGACGACGCCCGCCATCTGCCGCGCGGTGTCGGGCATCACCTGCATCAGCCCGCGCGCGCCGACCGGGGACTGGACGGTGTGGTTGAACTCGCTTTCCTGCCGGGCGATGGCCATGACCAGCTCGGGCGGCAGGCCGAAGCTGCCGCCCTCCAGCCCCGTCAGCGGATAATGCAGCGCCGGATAGACGCCGCCCTTCGCGGCCGCAGCCTTGGACAGCCGCAGCGCGTCCCAGGGGCGGCGCAGTTCCAGCATTACGCGGCCCATGCGGGCGATGTCCTCGGGGGCGGCGGTCTGCGCGAGATGCAGGAAGAACCGCTGCGCCTGCGCGGGCTCTCCGGCCACGATCAGCCACAGTCCGGCCTGGAACAGGCGGTTCCCCGACAGGGCCGAGTTGCGCCAGTCGGGCAGGGTCTCGACCGCCGGTCCGGTCACCGCCAGCGCGGGCTGCATCGGCGCGCCGATCCGCTCGGCGGCCAGTTGGCCGTAATAGGCGGTCTGGTGCGCTGCGGCCCGTTCATAAGCGGCCCGGGCCGTGGCCTGGTCGCCCAGCGCCTCGGCCGCGCGGCCCTGCCAGTAATGGGTGCGGGCGACGGTGATCCCGTTGTAATCCGCCACCGGAAGTCGGGCGAAATGCGTGGCCGCCCGGTCCGGGGCGCCTGCGCGCAGCGCGGCGTAACCCGCGATCCAGTCCAGATCGACGGCGGCGCTGTCGCCCTGGGGCAGGAAGTGGCTGGCGGCAAAGCGTTCCGCCAGCGCCCAGTCGCCCTTGCGCAGGGCCTCGCGCGCATAGTCGCGGCGCAGGCTCGCCCAGGCGGCAGGATCGCGCAGGGCCTCGGCCCCGGTCGAGCGTTCCAGCATCAGTTGGCGTGCGAGATCCCCCTGCCTCGCCGCCACCCGCCAGCGGAAGCGGTCAAGCGCGAGGCCTGCGTCGTTCCTCAGGTCTTCGGGCAGCGCCAGGATCAGGGGGTCCACGCCCGGACGGCGCGCCTGCACGGCGATGCGGGCGCGGGCAAGGTCGGCCAAGGGGCCGGTCACGCGCGGCAGCATCCGTTCGGCCGCGGCCCATTCGCCCGCATCCAGCAACGCCTGCAGCCGGGCGGGATGATGGTCCGCGACCGCCGCGCCATGGGCGGCCAGGAAGGCCGTCTCGCCCGCCGCGTCCAGCGCGGCGCTATGGGTCCAGAAGCGGGCAGCGGCCTCGGCCCGCCTGTTCTCGGGCTGAGCCGCGATCCAGGCGGTCGCGCCGTTCAGGGTTTCCGGAAGGCGCTCGCCGAACCAGGCCAGCACTTCGCCGGCGGGCAGGTCGGGGCGCAGAAGCGCTTCTCCGCGCCGGAACAGAAGCTCCATCCCCGGCCAGTCGGGGTTGCGCGCGGCGAAGTCGCGATAGTCGGGCCATGTCCCCTGCCCCGCCCGCAGGCGCTGCCACAGGACCAGGTCCGTGGCGATGGGTCCCGACTGGCGGGCGGCCGTCTCGGCCCCCGTCCAGTCCTTTGCGCCCGCCGCAGCAAGCGCCCGGCGGATCGCGCCCGCATCCTCGGCCAGCGCGGCCGGAACAAGGCAGGCCGTCGCCAGCGCCAGGGCGGCCAGTCGGGGGATCAAGCGGTTCATGCGCGCCAATCTGGGGGCGGCAGGCCGCCGGGGCAACTCACAAGCGCGGCAGGCGCGCTTGGCAACCCGCGCGCCCGGTTGTATGCCGCCCGCGAAACAATCGTCAGGATCGTGTCATGTTCCAAGGGTCCCTGCCCGCGCTCGTCACCCCGCTGACCGGGGAGGGCAAGATCGACTGGCCCGCGCTCGAGCGGCTGGTCGAGTGGCAGATCGAACAGGGCAGCAACGGCCTGGTGCCCGTCGGCACCACCGGCGAAAGCCCGACGCTGAGCCATGACGAGCACCGCCAGGTGGTCGAGGCGGTCGTCCGCCATGCCGCCGGAAGGGTGCCGGTGATCGCGGGGGCGGGGTCGAACAACACGCACGAGGCCATCGACCTGGCGAGCCACGCCTGCCAGGTCGGCGCGGACGGGCTGCTGGTGGTGACGCCCTATTACAACAAGCCCACGCAGGCGGGGCTGATCGCGCATTTCACCGCCGTCCATGACGCGACCGACAAGCCGATCATCATCTACAACATCCCCGGCCGCTCGGTCGTGGACATGACGCCCGAGACGATGGGCGAACTGGCGAAGCTGCCGCGCATCGCCGGCGTCAAGGACGCGACCGGCAAGCTGGAACGGGTGTCCTGCCAGCGCATCACCTGCGGGCCGGACTTCCTGCAGCTGTCGGGCGAGGATGCAACTGCGCATGGCTTCAACGCCCAAGGCGGCCGGGGCTGCATCTCGGTTTCGGCGAATGTCGCGCCCGCGCTCTGCGCGCAGATGCAGGCGGCCTGCCTTGCAGGCGACTATGCCGAGGCGCTGCGGCTGCAGGACCTGCTGATGCCGCTGCACATCGCGATCTTCATCGAGCCGGGCCTCGTCGGTGCCAAATACGCCCTGTCGCGGCTGGGCATGTGCGAGGAGACCGTGCGCCTGCCGCTGACGCCGCTGACCGCCGGAACCCGCGCCCGCATCGACGCCGCGATGGCCCACGCCGGGCTGATCTGAGACCTGCGCCGTGGCCTATGCCGTCCTGACCCTCGCCATCGTCTTCGAGGTGATCGGCACCTCGTTCCTGATGCTGTCGCAGCAGTTCACGCGGGCCTGGCCGACGGCGGCAATGGCGGCGTCCTACCTCGTGTCCTTCTACTTCCTGTCGCAGGCGCTGAAGTTCCTGCCGCTCGGCATCGCCTATGCGCTGTGGAGCGGGCTGGGAATCATCCTGACCCTGGGGATCGGCATCCTCGTCTTCCGGCAGGTGCCGGATCTGCCCGCCGTGATAGGCATCGCGCTGATCCTGGCGGGCGTGGTGGTCATCAACGGCTTCTCGCAGGCGGCGGGGCATTGAAAACGGCCGTGCAGGCGATGCACGGGCGATGCACGATCCATGCACAGGTGATGCAGGCTAGCCCCGGGCCACGGCCAGCGCCCCGGGCAGGACCTCGGCAAAGGCGTCCAGCTCGTCCCGGGGTCCGCAGCTGACGCGGATGCAGCGGTTCTGGGGCGCGACCCAGGGCATCCGCGCGAAGATCCCCTGCTCGCCCAATGCCGCCAGCACCGCGCGCGCGAAATCGCCATCCCGGCCGCAGTCGATGGCGACGAAGTTCGTGGCCGAGGGCAGCGCTTCAAGCCCGTTGTCGCGGGCGATAGCGGCGATGCGCTCGCGCGCCTCGGCAACGCGGGCGACGGTCCCGGCCAGATGCGCCGTATCGCCCAGCGCCGCCAGCGCGCCCGCCTGCGCGACGCTGTTCACGCCGAAATGGTTGCGGACGCGGTCGAAGGCACGGATCACCTGCGGCGCGCCCAAGGCATAGCCGATCCGGGCACCCGCCATCCCGTAGGCCTTGGAAAAGGTCCGCATCCGCAGCACCCTCGGGTCGGCGGGGTCGATGCGCGGCAGGGCGGGGGCGAATTCGGCATAGGCCTCGTCGAGGATCAGCAGGATGTCGGCGGGCAGCGCCGCCACGGCAGCCTCGATCACCTCGGGCGGATGCCAGCCGCCCATGGGGTTGTCGGGATTGCAGAGATAGACCATCCGCGCGCCGGTCTGGGCGGCCTTGGCTACCAGCGCGGCCGGATCCTGCCGGTCGTCGCGGTAGGGCACGCGGACCAGTTCGCCGCCGAAGCCCGTGACGTGGAAGTCGAAGGTCGGGTAGCCGCCCGCCGAGGTCACGACGCGGTCGCCCGGCGCAATCATCAGCCGGACGGCCAAGCCCAGCAGCCCGTCGATCCCCTCGCCCACAACGATGTTGCCCGGCGCGCAACCGCAATGGTCCGCGAGCGCGGCCTTCAGGTCGTGGTTCGTCGGGTCGCCGTATTTCCAGACCTCGGCGGCTGCCCTGCGCATCGCCTCGATGGCCAGCGGCGAGGGGCCGAAGCCGTTCTCGTTCGCGCCCAGCCGCGCGCGGAAGGGCGCGCCGCGCTGGCGTTCCAGTGTTTCCGGCCCGACGAAGGGGACGGCATCGGGCAGGCTGGCGGGAAGGGGCGCGAGGGTCGGTGTCATGCGCGGATCAGAAGCGCAAATCCGCCGCCCTCGCAAGGGCCCGGTTCAGCGACCGAAGAGGCGGCCAAGGAGGCCGCGCGGCGGCTCGGGCGCGGGGGCCGGGACCGTCGCGGGCGCGGGCTTCTCCTCGGGCGCGGCCCTGGCGCGCAGCGCGGCCTCGCCTGCCGCGCGCACCTCGGTCAGCGTCGCCCCTGCGGTCAGCGCCTCGGGGTCCAGCCGCAGCTCGATCACGGCCAGCGTGCCTGCCGCCTGCGCACGGGCGAAGGCGGGGGCGAAGTCCTCGTCGCGCTCGACCAACTCGCCATGCCCGCCGTAGGCGCGGGCCAGCGCGGCGAAGTCGGGGTTGAAGAGATCGGTGCCCGAGACGCGGCCGGGATAGTGCTTTTCCTGATGCATCCGGATCGTGCCGTAGCGGCCGTTGTTGGCCACGATCACGATCACCGCCGCGCCCTCCTGCGCCGCGGTCGAAAGCTCGTTCACCGTCATCTGGATGTCGCCGTCGCCTGCCACGCAGACGACGGTGCGTTCCGGGTGCCGGATCTTGGCCGAAACCGCCGCCGGCAGCCCGTAGCCCATCGACCCCGAAGTCGGCGCAAGCTGCGTGCCCACCCGCTTGAACTGGTGGTAGCGGTGGATGAAGGTCGCGAAGTTGCCCGCGCCATTGGCGATGATGGCGTCCTCGGGCAGGTTGTCCGAAAGCCAGGTCATCACCCGCTCCATCTTCACCGCGCCGGGGGTCTGCTTCGGCTGGCGCCAGGCCTCGTAATTCGCGCGCAGGCGGGCAGTCCAGTCGGACCACTGGCGCGGCGCGGGGGTGTCGGCGAGTGCCTTCAGCGCCGCGCGGGGGCAGGCGGCGATGCCGGGATCGGCGCGCCACAGGTGCCCGATCTCGTCGGGGTCGGGATAAACGTGGATGATGCGCCTGCCCTGCGCGGCCGGGCTCATCAGGTCATAGCCGTTCGTCAGCGTGTCCCCCAGCCGCGAGCCGAGCGACAGGAGGCAATCCGCCTCCCGCAGCGCCTCGCCCAGCTTCGGGTTCATGCCCACGCCAAGGTCGCCCACGTAATTCGGCAGGCGGTTGTCGAACAGGTGCTGGCGGCGGAAGGGCACCGCGACCGGCAGGCCCCAGCTTTCGGCAAAGCGCGCGAGCCGATCCGAATCCTCCTGCGTCCAGACCGAACCGCCCGGAATGACCAGCGGCCGCTCGGCACCGGCCAGCGCCTGGGTAATGGCGGCCAGTTGCGCGTCCGAGATGCCGGGAATCGGGCGCGGCGCGGGCGTCAGGTCGGGGACGCCGGATTCGGCCGACAGCATGTCCTCGGGCAGCGCCAGCACGACGGGACCGGGGCGGCCCGACATGGCGAGGTCGAAGGCGCGGGCGACATATTCGGGGATGCGGTCGGTCGCGTCGATCTCGGCCGCCCATTTGGCGAGGCCCCCGAACATCTGGCGGTAATCGACCTCCTGGAAGGCTTCGCGGTCGCGGTCGGTGCGCGCGATCTGGCCGACGAAGAGGATCATCGGGGTCGAATCCTGTTTCGCCACATGCACGCCCGCGCTGGCGTTGGTGGCGCCGGGTCCGCGCGTGACGAAGCAGATGCCGGGCCGCCCGGTCATCTTGCCCCAGGCCTCGGCCATCATCGCGGCCCCGCCCTCCTGCCGGCAGACGGTGTTGGGAATGCCCGCGTCGTAAAGCCCGTCCAGCGCGGCAAGGAAGCTTTCCCCGGGCACCGAGAAGACCCGCTCGACCCCCTGCGCCTTCAGCGCCTCCGCCAGTATTTGTCCGCCGTGCCGCATCTCGCCTCTCCTGCCGTTCAACCGCGCGGGCGGCACCTTGTGCCAGCGCGCGCAGGGCGGCAAGCCCTTGGCGTCACACCTCTTCGTGCCCGGCGCGATGCCCTGGCCGGGACGACCGGCTGCGCGACTGCCGGATCCGCAGGTCGCGCACGCCCTCCATCAGCACCGCCGTCATCAGGCCGAAGTTCAGCAGCCCATTCGCCGCCGCCATGCCGGCGAGGATGCGCCAGCGGGCCGGCGCCAGAACGTCGCCGAAGCCCAGCGTGGTGAAGGTCTCGAGCGCGAAATAGACCGCCAGTTCCCAAGTCGGGAAGACCGACAGCGCCATGAAGGCCGAGGCCCACAGCCAGACGCAGGCCCCCATCAACCCCAAGGCCCACACGCTTGCCGCCATGACCATGATGAACATCTTGGGCCAGTGCGGCTCGCGCAGCAGCCAGCCATGCACGCGCCACAGCACGATTTCCACCAGATACAGGCTCAGCGACCCCGCGACGATCGTCGTCAGGATGAGGACGGACCCGAGCGCGATCTGGAACAGCATCGACTTCCCCACTGTCCGGCGCCGCCTTTACTTGCCCGCCCGCGCCCCTTATCTCACGCCGATCATGGCCCAGGCAAAGACCGATCCGAACTACAAGGTGATCGCCGAGAACCGGCGCGCACGCTTCGATTACTTCATCGAAAGCGACATCGAGGTCGGCATCGTCCTGACCGGCTCCGAAGTGAAGGCGCTGCGCACCGGCCAGTCCAACATCGCCGAAAGCTACGCCAGCGTCGAAAACGGCGAGCTGTGGCTGATCAACGGCTATATCTCGGCCTATAAGCAGGCGGGCGTCTTCGGGCACGAGGAACGCCGCCACCGCAAGCTGCTGGTCAGCCGCAAGGAACTGTCGCGCCTGTGGCAGGCCGTCGGGCGCGAGGGCATGACGCTGGTCCCGCTGGTGATGTATTTCAACCACCGCGGCGTGGTGAAGCTGAAGCTGGGCGTCGCCAAGGGCAAGAAGAACCACGACAAGCGCGCCACCGAGGCCAAGCGCGACTGGGGCCGCGAAAAGCAGCGCCTTCTCAAGCAGGGCTGAGGGTCCGTTGCAGCGCCCGCGCGGGGGCGCTAAGGCTGGGCCCGCAGAAAGGCGCGAGGGGGTGGCCATGACCGACGATCCGAAGACGCTGGTGTCGACCGAGTGGCTGGCGGCGCATCTGGACGACCCCGACCTGCGCATCATCGATGCAAGCTGGCACATGCCGGCAGCAGGCCGCGACGCCCGCGCCGAATACGAGGCCGCCCATATCCCCGGCGCGCGCTTCTTCGACATCGACGCCATCGCCGACAGCCGCAGCCCCCTGCCCCACATGGCGCCCCCGCCCGAGCTGTTCATCAGCCGCCTGCGCGCCATGGGCATCGGCGACGGGCACCAGGTCGTGGTGTATGACAACTCGGACACCCATTCGGCGGCCCGCGTCTGGTGGACCTTCCGCCTGATGGGCAAGACCGACGTCGCGATGCTGGACGGCGGCTTCGCCAAGTGGCAGGCCGAGGGACGGCCCGTGGAGGACATGCCCCCCATCACCCGCGACCGCCACATGACCGTGCAGCGGCAGGCGGCGCTGGTGCGCGACGTGACGCAGGTGGCGGCGGCGGCCAAGCTGGGCGACCACCAGATCGTGGACGCCCGCAGCGCCGCCCGCTTCCGCGGCGACGAGCCCGAACCCCGTCCCGGCCTTCGGTCCGGCCATATCCCCGGCGCCCGGAACGTCCCCGTGGGCCGGCTCTACAATCCCGACGGCACCATGAAGCCCGTCGAGGAACTGCGCGCCGCCTTCGAATCCGCGGGCGTGAACCTGTCGCGTCCCGTCATCACCACCTGCGGCTCGGGCATCACGGCGGCCAGCCTCGCGCTGGCGCTGGAACGCCTGGGCAAGCGGGACTGGTCCCTTTATGACGGCAGCTGGACCGAATGGGGCAGCTACCCAGACCTCAAGATCGCAACCGGAGACGCCTGAATGTTCGGCAACCTGCAGCCCCAAGCCCCCGACAAGATCCTCGCCCTGATGGGCGAGTTCCGCGCCGACACGCGGCAGGGCAAGATCGACCTGGGGGTCGGGGTCTACAAGGACCCGACCGGGCTGACCCCGGTGATGCGCGCCGTCAAGGAAGCCGAGCGCCGCATCTGGGAAGCCGAGACGACCAAGGCCTATACCGCGCTGACGGGCGAGCCCGCCTATCTGCAGGCGCTGTCCTCGATGGTGCTGGCCGACGCGCGGGACGACGCGCGCACGGCGATGCTGTCCACCGTCGGCGGCACCGGCGCGATCCGGCAGGCCCTCGAGATGGCGCGGATGGGGAACCCCGACCTGACCGTCCATGTGTCGGACCCCACCTGGCCGAACCACCTGTCCATCCTGAAGTTCGTGGGCATTCCCTTTTTCGAATACCGCTATTTCGACGCCGAGACGCGCGGCGTCGATTTCGAGGGGATGAAGGCCGACATCGCGCGGGCGAAGAAGGGCGACCTCGTCCTGCTGCACGGCTGCTGTCACAACCCGACCGGCGCGAACCTGACGCTGGAGCAGTGGGCCGAGATCGTGGCGATCCTCGACAAGACCGGCGCGGTGCCGCTGGTGGACCTGGCCTACCAGGGCTTCGGCGACGGGCTGGAGGAGGACGCGGCGGGCACCCGGCTGGTCCTGCGCTCGCGGCCCGATGCGCTGGTCGCGGCCTCCTGTTCCAAGAACTTCGGCATCTACCGCGAGCGCACGGGCCTGCTGATGGTGCAGGTGGCGGATGCGGCGCAGAAGGACCTGGCGCAGGGGGCGCTGGCCTTCCTCGGCCGCCAGAACTACAGCTTCCCGCCCGACCACGGCGCCCGCATCGTGCAGACGATCCTCGACGACGAGGGTCTGGCGGCCGACTGGAAGGCCGAGCTTGAAGAGGTGCGGCTGGGAATGCTGAGCCTGCGCCAGCAGCTTGCCGAGGAACTGCGCAACCTGACCGGCAGCGACCGCTTCGACTTCATCGAGCGGCACCGCGGCATGTTCTCGCGCCTGGGCGCGACGCCCCAGCAGGTGCAGAAGATCAAGGAAGACAACGCCATCTACATGGTCGGCGATTCGCGGCTGAACATCGCCGGTCTGAACCGCGACAGCGTGCCGATCCTGGCCCGCGCCATTGTCGAGGCAGGGGTCTGAGGGATCATCGCCGTGGGGGCCGCC
Organism: Paracoccus chinensis; assembly: GCF_900102885.1. Lineage (GTDB taxonomy): Bacteria > Pseudomonadota > Alphaproteobacteria > Rhodobacterales > Rhodobacteraceae > Paracoccus > Paracoccus chinensis. The sequence continues at coordinate 80,345 of NZ_FNGE01000004.1, forward strand.
CGGCCCCCGCAGCTTTCGGACATGAAAAAGCCGGGGTCCGCGTGGCGGCCCCGGCTTTTTGCTGGCATGTGGACGGGCTCAGAAGCCGCGCGCCACGCGCTCGATGTCGCCGCGCACCAGGCCGATGTCGCTCAGTTCGCGGTCGGACAGGGCGTTCAGTTGACGGCGGGTCTCGCGGACGTCCGACCAGTAGCGGAGGGTCGCGGAAACGCGATCAAGAATGCTGGGGTGACGCGCCGCCGAAGGGGCGCGGAGGGTGTCGATGGCAGCCATGTCAGAAACCTGTTTTTCTTGCGGCCCGCCTGTTGCGGGCGATCTTCGTCGGTGACGCTGATATAGGCAGATGCCGCCATTCCGACCACGGACGAAGCCGAAATCCAGCTATGTCGCCGGCGCATAACCTGTTGTAAGTAGTAAATTCTTCACATTACTCTCTTTTGTGTGAGCCTGCGAAGAAAAGATCGCTCAAGCCAATTGCGCCGCATGAAAATTCGGCTGACTGGAACTGTTGACGAACAACCTTTCTTCTAGTGGCAAGTTTGTCGCAGGGCTGCGCCATCTGCCTGCTGAAACGGAACGCAACGTCACCGCCAGTCCCCCAGGGACGCCTGCCACAGGGCCAGCGCCGCGACGGCTGCCGTGTCCGCCCGAAGGATTCGCGGGCCGAGGCTGATGCGGTGCACGCAGGGCATCGCGGACAGCCGCCGCCGCTCGGGCTCGGACCAGCCGCCCTCGGGGCCGATCAGGATCGCCCATGGACCGCCCGGCAGCCCCGCCAGCGTCTCGGCGGGGCCAACCAGCGCCTCATCGGCCCAGAGGATGCGGCGGCCCGGGTCCCAGCCGTCGAGCAGCCGCGACAGGGGCACGAGGTCCTCGACCGCCGGCACAAAGGTGCCGCCGCATTGCTCGGCCGCCTCGACGGCATGGGCCTGCAGGCGGTCGCGGCGGATGCGTTCGGAATTGGTGTGGTCGGTCTGGACGGGCAGGATGCGCGCGGCGCCGAGTTCCGCCCCCTTTTCCACGATGAAGTCGGTCCGCGCCTTCTTGATCGGCGCAAAGACCAGCCACAGGTCCGGCGGGTCCAGTTGCGGCGCGGCGGGTGCCACCGGCTCGACCGTGCCGCCGCGCTTGCCCGCCTGCAGCAGCCGCGCCGTCCATTCGCCCTGCCGCCCGTTGAAGACGGCGATCTCGGCGCCAGGGGCCAGCCGCATCACCGTCGAAAGATAATGTGACTGGTCCGTGTCCAGGGGCACGGGTTGTCCCGGGTCGAAGCGGTGATCTATGTAAAGCCTGATCTTTCCCATGACGGCGGACCCTATGCAGTCTGATGTCTCAACGCCACAGGTCACTGCAACGGTTGCGGACGCACCGCGCGGCAACTGGGTGGACCGGCTCGCCCCGCCCGGCTGGAGGCCCTGGCTGCGCCTCAGCCGTGCCGACCGCCCGATCGGGACCTGGCTTCTGCTGCTGCCCTGCTGGTGGGGCACGGGGCTTGCCATGATGGCCGACCGCCCGGCCTGGGTGGACCTGTGGGTGGTCGTGGCCTGCGCCATCGGCTCGGTCGTGATGCGGGGCGCCGGCTGCACCTGGAACGACATCACTGACCGCGACATCGACGGCGAGGTGGCGCGCACCCGCTCGCGCCCCCTGCCCTCGGGGCAGGTCACGCTGCGGGGGGCCCTGGCCTGGCTGGGGGCGCAGCTGGCCGTGGGCGCGCTGATCCTGTTCACGATGAACTGGGCGGCAGTGCTGCTGGGGGTCGCCTCGCTGGCGCTGGTCGCCATCTATCCCTTCGCCAAGCGCTTCACCTGGTGGCCGCAGGTCTTCCTGGGGCTGGCCTTCAACTGGGGCGTGCTGGTGGCCTTTGCCGCCCATGGCGGCACCCTGCATCCCGCGCCGATGCTGGCCTATGCGGCGGGCATCCTGTGGACGCTGTTCTACGACACGATCTACGCCCACCAGGACGCCGAGGACGACGCGCTGATCGGCGTGAAGTCCACCGCGCGGCTGTTCGGCAAGGACAGCCCGCGCTGGCTTCTGGGCTTTGCCGCGGGCGCGGTCCTGCTGCTTGCGGCGGCGGTGGCGGCGACGCGGCCGGCGCCCTTGCCCGCGCTGATCGCGATGCTGGGGGTCGCGGGCTTTGCCGCGCACCTGTGGTGGCAGCTGCGCCAGTTCGACCCGGACAGCAACCCGCTGCTGCTGCGGCTGTTCCGGTCGAACCGGGATGCCGGGCTGATCGTCGCAGGCGCCCTGGCCCTGGCCGGGCTGATGTGATGGAGGCGGTTCGTCCCCATATCGGGCGCATGACCGCCCCCGAAGGAAAGGCCCGCTGATGGCCGGACCGGCGCCCTCGCGCTTTCTCGGCCTTGTCCTGCTGGGCTGGGGCGCGGTCGGAGCCTACGAGGCCGCGCAATGGGCCTCGCCCCGGGTCGAGGGATGGCTTGAGGACCGGGTCGAGACCGCGCTCGCCGCCGGGGGCTTCGGCTGGGCGCGGGTGGCCGGGGACGGGCTGACCGTCCGGCTTGAAGGTGCCGCGCCGGATGCGGTCGCCCATGTCCGCGCTGTCGCCACCGCGACAGGGGCCGCGACCTTCGGCCGGATCGAGGACGCCATCACCGTTCCCACCCCTGCTGATGCCGCGCCCCCTTCCTTCCGTATCGAGGTCCTGCGGAACGAGCAGGGCACCTCGGTCATCGGATTGGCGCCGCGCGCCACCGACCGCGAGGAGCTGGTCGCGGAACTGGGCCGCGCCGCCGGGCCGGGCCGACTGACCGACCTGGTGGAACTGGTCGAGCAGCCCGCGCCCGAGGGATGGAACGAAACCGTCGCCTTCGCGGTTCAGGCCGCCGCCCGGATGCCGCGCGCCAAGGTCTCGGTCACGCCGGGGCAGGTCCGCATCGACGCCGTGACCGACGGGCAGGCCGAGAAGGCGCAGCTGGAACAGGCTCTGGCTGACACAGTGCCCGAGGGCGTGGCGCTGGTGACGAACATCACCGCGCCGCGGCCGGTCATCGCCCCCTTCGCGCTGGAGCTGGTGCGGACGCCCCAAGGCACGCGGCTGACCCGCTGCGCCGCCGACAGCGAGGCTGCACGGGACCGCATCCTTGCAGCGGCGGCCCAGGCGGGCGCCGACACGGCGGCCTGCGACCTGGGCCTCGGCGCCCCCTCGCCCGAATGGGACCAGGCGGCGCTGGCCGGGATCGGGGCGCTGGATGCCCTGCCCGCCGGACGGCTGGAGATCAGCGGTACGCGGGTTACGCTGACCGCGCCCCATGACGTGCCGCAGGCCGATTTCGATGCCGCCCGCGACCGGCTGACGCGGGAACTGCCGCGCGCCTTCACGCTGGCGGCGATGCTGGACCCCGCGCCCGAGGAAGCAGACGACCAGCCCCTGCGCTTCGAGGCGTCGATGACGAACGGGGGCGTCCGGCTGCAGGGCGCCATTCCGGACGACAGTATGGGCGCGGCGCTGGAAAGCCTGGCCAGTGCCCGCTTCGGCACGGTGGAAAGCGCCCTGGCCCTGCGCGGCGATACGCCTCCGGGCTGGACCGCGCGGGTCATGGCGGCACTCGAGGCGATGGACGGCCTGCAGGAGGGCGCAGTCGCCGTCACGCCCGACCTGATCCGCATCGGCGGCACGACCGGCAGCCCCACGGCCGCGCAGGCCATCGCCGAGCGCTTGGGCACGCGGCTGGGCAACGGTGTGCCCTATGAGCTGGCGCTGATCTACGATCCCCGGCTGGACCCGGCGGTGGACCTGCCCTCGGGCGAGGATTGCGTGGACGCGCTGAACGCCACCATGCAGCAGTCCGCCATCGGCTTCGAACCGAACCGCGACGTGATCGCGGGCGACGCGGCGCCGGTGATCGAGGCGCTGGCGGCCACCATGCAGCGCTGCGCGGGCTTCCGCATCGAGATCGGCGGGCATACCGATTCGCAGGGCGCCGACAGCATCAACCGCGAGCTTTCCGCCGCCCGCGCCCGCGCGGTCCTTGCCGCCATGACCGAGGGCGGGATCGACACGGCGAATCTGGCCGCCGTGGGCTATGGCGAAACCCGCCCCGTGGCGCCCAACGACACGGAAGCGGGGCGCGAAGCGAACCGGCGGATCGAGTTCCGCCTGATCTCGCCCCATCCGGTGAACGAACGGCCCGCCACCCCCACGCTTACCCGCGGCGTGACCGGCGGGCCTGCCCCGGCCGGGATGGCACCGGCCCTGCCAGCGTCGGACGCGGCGCCCGAAGACGCGGCCGAGGCCCGACCCACGCCCGACGAGGTCGCGGCCTCCGAGGGGATCTCGATCCGCCCCGAGACGATCACGCGGGACGGCGCGCGCCTGACGACGCCGGTTCCGCCGCCCCTCGTCCAGGGGCCGATGCTTGCCCCCGAGCCCGAGCCGGAACCCGACGGCATCCGCCGTCCCCGCGCCCGGCCGGAGGACTAGGCGCGGGCGCGCCCCGGCTGCGCGTGTGACGCAGGGCGGGGCCGTCCGGCTCAGCCTTCGGCGGGTTTCCCGACGACCAGCGTGGTCCATTCCCCCAGGTCGTCGCGGCGCAGCACCGGGACCTCGGCCTCGGCGTAGGCCCGGGCCACGGCGTCGGCCTGTTCCACCAGGATGCCTGACAGGATGGCCTTGCCGCCCGGTGCGAGATGACGTGCCATGTCGGGCGCAAGCTCGATCAGCGGCTGCTTGAGGATATTGGCGAAAACGAGGTCATAGGGTCCGGCGTCGTGCAGCAGGGGATGGCCGAAGCCCTCGGCCATCACGCATTCCACCCGCCCCTCGAGGCCGTTGGCGATCACGTTGGCCTGCGCCGTCTCGACCGCGACGGGGTCGATGTCCGAGGCAAGAATGACCCCCGGCAGCACCTTGGCCGCCGCCATCGCCAGGACGGCCGTCCCGCAGCCGATGTCGGCGATGCGGTGCGGCATCTCACCGTCCGAGATCATGCGGTCCAGTGCCAGCAGGCAGCCCCGCGTCGTATTGTGATGCCCGGTGCCGAAGGCCATCGCCGCCTCGATGCAAAGCGCCTCGGCCCCTTCGGGCACCTTGTCGGCATCATGGGCGCCATGGACGAAGAAGCGCCCCGCCTCCACCGGGGACAGCTCGCGCCGGACATGGGCAACCCAGTCCACCTCGGGCAGTTCCGAGATGGCGAAGGGCTGGGCGCCATGGGCGGCTGCCAGCAGCGCCAGCGCGATCTCGTCGGGGGCCTCGGTGAAATAGACGCCGACCTCCCAGCGGTCCGAGCCGTCCTCGATCTCGAAGACTCCGCTGCCGACGGGCTCGGGGGTCAGGTCCTCGCAGTCCTCGGCCAGCGCCTCGGCGGCCTCGCGGCCCTGCAGGTGGGTCAGCGCGGTCCAGGTCGCCATCAGGCCGCCCCGCCGGCCACGACCGAGCTGCCGCCGGTAGAGGAGGGCGAGGGCTCGGGGTTGCCGTCGATCCCGCCGGTGGTCGCGTCGTGCAGGGCGCTGGCCTGCGAGGCCTGGACGCCCGTGCCGCGCAGGGCGCAGTAGCCGTCCGGCACCTTGTGCAGATATTGCTGGTGCAGGTCCTCGGGCGCGCGCCAGAAGTGGTCGAGCGGCGCGAACTGGGTGGTGATGCGGCCATAGCCCTCGACGGCCAGGCGGTTGCCATAGTCGATCCTAGTCGTCTCGGCGGCAGCGGCCTGGCTGTCGTTGGTGGTGAAGATCGCCGAGCGATACTGGTCGCCGACGTCGTTGCCCTGCCGGTTGCCCTGGGTCGGATCGTGGTTTTCCCAGAAGAGCTTGAGGATCTGTTCCGTGCTGATGCGGCTGGGGTCATAGACCACGCGCACGACCTCGGCATGGCCGGTGTTTCCGCCACAGACCTGCTTGTAGGTGGGGTTCGGGACAGTGCCGCCGGCGAATCCGACCTCGGTCAGGAAGACGCCGGGCTGCTGCCAGAACAGCCGCTCGACGCCCCAGTAGCAGCCCATCCCGAGGACGATCTCCTCGAAGCCCGGAGGCGTGGGGGTGTCGAGCGGGCGGTTGTAGATGGCATGGGTGGGGGTGGGCATGGCGTGCTCCTGTCGCTTTGGGGGATGATCTAGGGTGCGGGGCGGTCCTGCACAACGGCTTGCGCGGGCAGGCGGTTCGGCGCGAGGTTGCGCTGCCGGATCGGGGCGCTGCCCCATCGTCGCACAGGACGATCCCGGAATATCTGGAAAAGGAGAATGACCATGCGCCCCGGACCGCTGAACCTGATCACCGACGTCGCGGGTCTGCGGGTCGGCAATGCACAGGATGCGCGGGTGAAATCGGGCGTGACGGTGCTGACGGCGGACGCGCCCTTTGCCTGCGGCGTCCATGTGATGGGCGGCGCGCCGGGCACGCGGGAAACCGACCTGCTGGCGCCCGACCGGCTGGTGCAGGCAGTGGATGCGCTGGTGCTGTCGGGCGGCTCGGCCTTCGGCCTTGGTGCGGCCGAGGGCGTCATGGCGGGCCTGCGCGCGGCAGGGCGCGGCTTTGCCGTGGGCACGGCGCGGGTGCCTATCGTTCCGGCGGCGATCCTGTTCGACCTGCTGAACGGCGGCGACAAGGGGTGGGACGACAGCCCCTATCCGGCGCTGGGGCGGCAGGCCTTCGAGGCGGCGGGAACGCGGTTTGCCCTTGGCACGGCGGGCGCGGGTACGGGGGCGGCGACGGCGCGCTGGAAGGGGGGCCTCGGCTCGGCCTCGGCGATGATGGAGGACGGAACGACCGTCGGCGCGCTTGTCGCGGTCAATGCGCTGGGATCGGTCACTGCGCCCTCGGGGCAGTTCTGGGCCGCACCCTGGGAGATGGAGGCCGAGTTCGGGGGCCTGGGCCTGAGCGGCCCCTTCGATCCGGGGCATGAGCCCGCGCCCGAGAAGCGACAGGGCGAGGCCACGACCATCGCCATCGTTGCGACGGATGCCACGCTGGACAAGGCGGGGCTGACGCGGATGGCGGTCGCGGCGCATGACGGGCTGGCACGCGCCATCCTGCCCTCGCACACGCCCTTTGACGGGGACCTGGTCTTCGGGCTGTCCACGGGCCAGCGGGTGGCCGATCCCTTCCGGCTGGGCCATGTCGCCGCCTGCGTGCTGGCGCGGGCCGTGGCGCGGGCGGTCTTCGAGGCGACCCCGGCGCCCGGCGACCTCCAGCCCTGCTGGCGCGACCGGACATGAAAAGGGGCGAGGCCACTGGCCCCGCCCCGATTGCGCCTGCAAGAGGGAAGCTTCAGGCGATCAGCGGTAGACGTAGACGATGCGGCGATCCTGGTTCACCAGCACCGGCAGGTCGTTCACGACCACATAGCGATAATCCGGCTGGCCGGGGACTTCATACAAGGTGACCGACTCGGGGATACCCGCACCGACCACGACCTCGCCGTCCAGAACCACCGGCTGCTGCGGGTTCGCGGTGATGTAGGTGCGCACCTCGGGCGGCGGCTCGGGCGTCGCGGCATTGCCCGTGGCGCCCCCGATCGCGGCGCCGACCAGCGCCCCCACCGGGCCGCCCACGACCGCGCCCATCGCCGCGCCGCTCGCCGCGCCGACGGCGGTGTTCGGGGCCTCGGCGGGGATCGTCGCCGGCGTCTCGATCACGGTCACGCCGACAGCCTGGCGGTTCGGGTAAAGCGGCTGCGGCTCGTTGCCGACCTGCGCGGTCAGGTAGTCGCCATAGGCCCAGCCCTGCTGGTCCTTGTAGGTGACCTGGCACCAGTTGGCGGATTCAAGGCAGCCCGCGACCGAAACCTCGTCGCCATTGGCGATGACGCCCAGGATCGAGGCCGTCGATTGGGGGGCCGAGCGCAGGTTCAGGTCGGTCGCGGCCGTCGCCGTGGTCGGCGCACCCGTCGCGGTGACGGCCGGGGCGGCCGGATCGGCGGCGGGGGCCGCAGGGGCGGCGGCGGTCTGGGCCGAGGCGGCACCCGCCAGCGTCAGGGCGGCAAGGGTGGTGGTCGCAAGCAGCTTGCGCATGGGCAGTCTCCGTCATTGCTCGGGCCCGGGGCCCGTCATGGGGCACAATGTCTGCCGAGGCGCCGGGGTTCATCCGCGCCCGATGACGGACGCTCACGATCCCGTAGACTGGCGCTGGACATCCGCCCCCGCTGGTGCTGACCTCTCGGCCAACCGCAACACACGCGCGACCGACCGGAGGACGCCATGACCGCCCATTCGACCGACCTGAAGATGCTGCTCAAGGACCCCTCGCTGCTGGAAACCCGCGCCTTCGTGGCGGGCGAGTGGGTCGATGCCGACGACGGCAGGACCTTCGAGGTCAGGAACCCCGCCCGCGGCGACGTGATCGCCCGCGTGGCCGACCTGTCGCGCGCCGAGGTGAAGCGCGCCATCGAGGCCGCGCAGGCCGCCATGAAGGACTGGGCCGCCCGCACCGCCAAGGACCGCGCCAAGGTCATGCGCCGCTGGTTCGAGCTGATGATGGAGAACCAGGACGACCTGGGCACCATCCTGACCGCCGAGCAGGGCAAGCCCCTGCCCGAGGCCAAGGGCGAGATCGCCTATGGCGCCAGCTTCATCGAGTGGTTCGGCGAGGAGGCCAAGCGCGTCTATGGCGAGACGATCCCCGGCCACATGGCCGACAAGCGCATCACCGTGCTGCGCCAGCCGATCGGGGTCGTGGCCTCGATCACGCCCTGGAACTTCCCCAATGCCATGATCACCCGCAAATGCGGCCCGGCGCTGGCGGTGGGCTGCGGCTTTGTCGCCCGTCCGGCGGCGGAAACGCCCCTGTCGGCGCTGGCGCTGGCCGTGCTGGGCGAACGCGCGGGGCTGCCCAAGGGGATCCTGTCGGTCGTGACCTCGTCGCGGTCCTCGGACATCGGCAAGGAGTTCTGTGAGAACCCCCTGATCCGCAAGCTGACCTTCACCGGCTCGACCGAGGTCGGCCGCATTCTTCTGCGCCAGGCGGCCGACCAGGTGCTGAAATGCTCGATGGAGCTGGGGGGCAACGCGCCCTTCATCGTCTTCGACGACGCGGATCTGGATGCGGCGGTCGAAGGCGCGATGGCGTCCAAGTTCCGCAACAACGGCCAGACCTGCGTCTGCGCCAACCGCATCTACGTGCAGGCGGGCGTTTATGATGAGTTCGCCAAGCGTCTCGCGAAGGCCGTGGACAAGCTGACCGTGGGCGACGGGCTGAAGGACGGGACCACCACCGGCCCGCTGATCAACGCCGACGCGGTCGAGAAGGTCGAGGAGCATATCGCCGACGCGCTGGGGCGCGGCGCTCAGGTCGTCACCGGCGGCAAGCGCCACGACCTCGGCGGCTCGTTCTTCCAGCCGACGGTGGTCACGAACGTGCCCGCCGACGCCAAGGTCTCGACCGAGGAAACCTTCGGGCCGCTCGCGCCCTTGTTCCGCTTCGAGACCGAGGAGGAGGTGGTCGCCAAGGCCAACGACACGATCTTCGGCCTTGCCGCATATTTCTATGCCCGCGACATCGGCCGCATCACCCGCGTGCAGGAATCGCTGGAATACGGGATCGTCGGCGTGAACACCGGCATCATCTCGACCGAGGTCGCCCCCTTCGGCGGCGTCAAGCAGTCTGGCTTGGGCCGCGAGGGCAGCCGCCACGGGATCGAGGACTACCTGGAAATGAAATACGTCTGCCTGTCGGTCTGACAGCGGCGGCAGCGGCGGCGGGAGGGGGCCTGCCCCTTCCGCCCGTGGCCTTGAAGCCCCCGAGAATACAGAAACCGCCCGAGGGAGACCCGGGCGGTTTCGCATTTTCAGAAATGAACTTGGGACCAGGGCTGGGAACCCGCCCCGGCTACCTCAGGCGACCAGCAGGTCGTCCTGCAGCGCGTCGAGGGTGATGCCGTCGATCCGCAGCAGCCCGCCCGCGAGGCGCAGGTCCACGCCGCCATCACGCTCGGCCGCGTCCGCGATCAGCGCGGCGGCCGTCAGCCCGCCGGCCGTGCGCGCATCGATGCGGATCAGGTCGATGTCGTCCTGGAAGTCCGTGACCCGGCCGCCCTGCCCGGCCGCGAAGACAAAGACGTCGTCGCCGTCCCCGCCGGTCAGCTCGTCATTGCCGCCGCTGCCGACCAGGACATTGCGGGCGCCGTTGCCGACCAGGATGTTGTCCTGCGCATTGCCGATCACCTGCACGGCCGCGGTGCCTTCGACCAGGACCCGCTCGACATGGGCGCCCAGCACGATGTCGCGCGAGGTGACGATGGTGTCGAAGCCGCCGTTCGCGGCCTCGACGATGGTGTCGAAGGCGTCGCGCAGATAGGTGTCGTTGCCGTCGCCGCCGACCAGCCGGTCCGCGCCCGCGTTGCCCGCCAGCGTGTCGTCGCCCGCCATCCCGAACAGCGTGTCGTTGCCCGCCCCGCCGGACAGGTAGTTCACCTGGCTGTTGCCGACGACCGTATTGGCGACCGCATTGCCCGTGCCGTACTTGGCAAAGGACTGGATCAGCAGCAGCGCCTCGAAATGCTCGGCCAGGGTGAAGTTGAACGTCGCCCGCACCCGGTCGATGCCCTGCCCGGCCAGTTCGACCAGCGTGTCCAGCGCGTCGATGACGTAAAGGTCGTCGCCCAGCCCGCCCAGCAGCCGGTCTGCGCCCGCGCCGCCTTCCAGCGTGTCGTTGCCGCCATGGCCCTGGATCGTGTCCGCCCCGGCCCGGCCCGCGATCAGGTTCGCGGCCGCGTTCCCCCGGATCATGTCGTTGCCGCGCCCGGCGATGACGTTCTCGATCACCGTGCCTTCCGCGATCGACAGGTTGCCGACCAGCCCGTAGACGCTGGACACCGCCCCGCCCGCAAGATCGATGCGCTGCGCGGCCGTGTCCGAGGTCAGCTTCAGCCAGTCGGTGCCGCCCTGGTCGAAGATCGTCATGGTGACGGCCGCGCGCGACACCATCAATCCGTTGGCCATGCCGAAGGCGCCGGTGACGTTGCTGCCTTCGCCCCAGACGGAATTGCCGCCGTTCACGTTGCGCGGTGCGCCATAAAGGTCCTGGATCGCGATGATGTCCGCGATCATCGGCGTCACCGCATAGGCGTAGCTGGCATCAACGACCGTGTTGTCGATCTGGCTGAAATAGGACATCAGCGTCGCCTGCCAGCTGTCGTTGGCATAGCCGTTGTGGATGCCATATGTGGCGCTGCCGTTGTAGGGCCCCGCATGGCCGAGGCCCAGCGCATGGCCGATCTCGTGCAGATAGGTCTGGTAGAAATAGGTGTCGAAGCCGGCCGAGGGGCCCTCGGACCAGTTGGCGTCGATGTTGATGCGGACCGACTGCAGGGTCGATCCCGTCCAGGACGTGGGCACGGCATAGGCGCTGCCGAACTCGTCGTTGACGAACTGGATGTTGGCCGAGGCGCCCGCGCGCGAACTCGTGTCGAAGCGGATGCCGGTCAGTTCGCTCCAGGCGTTCAGCGCCATGCGCGCGACGCGCTGCTCGGCCGCGCCCAGGTCCGAGATGTCGCAGGTCAGCGTGGACCCCTGGGTCGCGGCGAAGCTGCGCCGGGTCTGGCCGTTGTCCTCCCAGAAACCGTCGGTCAGGTATTCGGCGATCTCGGTCATCGTCAGGATGTCCGAGCCGGGTCCGGGGTTCGGCTGGTTCTCGGAGTAGGTGACCTGGTAGGTGCCCCTCGAGGAGCCGTAGCCGGTCGCGATCAGGTAATAGGTCCCGGTCGCGCTGGCGGCAAAGGAAAACTCCGAATGGTCCAAGGTCCCGCTGTCGTCGTTGTAGCCCAGCGTATTGCCCGAGGCATCCACCAGGGTGAGGACGGTGTCTGACAGCGAGAAACCGTCCATCTCGAAGGTATAGGACTCACCAGCCGTCAGGTTGACCGCGATCCAGTCCGCATCACCCGGAACGCCGATGCTGCCCGGAACACGTCGTCCGGCGCGATGCGATAGCGGGTGCCGCTGTTCGCGGCCGCATCGGCGCCCTCGGAAATGGTGGCGTAAAGGGGATCCTGGTCTAGGAGGGCGGGCGCTCGGCCCCGGGGGAATGCTGCAGTCATGACGGAACTCCGGGTAAAATGATACTGGCAAACCGCGTCAATATCCTGCGGCCGACACTTCTCGTTTAACCCTTGCCGCAAAACCGGGCAATCAGAGCCACCAGGGGCCTGCCTGTCTTTCGGGACAGGTCACATCAGCTCGACCGCCAGCGCCGTACCCTCGCCTCCGCCGATGCAGATGGCGGCGACGCCGCGCGTCTTGCCCGCCTGGCGCAGCGCGTTGATCAGCGTGACGACGATCCGCGCCCCCGAGGCGCCAATGGGATGGCCCAGCGCGCAGGCGCCGCCATTGACGTTCACCACATCGGGGGACAGCCCCATCTTCTGCATGAAGGCCATGGGGACGACGGCAAAGGCCTCGTTCACCTCCCACAGGTCCACGTCGTCCCTGGACCAACCGAGCTTTGCCAGCAGCTTTTCCGCCGCCGGCACCGGCGCGGTCGGGAAGTCCGAGGGCGCCTGGGCGTGGCCCGCATGGCCGACGATCCGGGCAATGGCGCCCTCGGGGTTGTCCGACAGCACCAGCGCCGCCGCCCCGTCCGAGATCGACGACGAATTCGCCGCCGTCACCGTCCCGTCCTTGCGGAAGGCTGGCTTCAGCGTCGGGATCTTGTCGGGCCGCGCGTTGCCGGGCTGCTCGTCGGTGTCCACCAGCGTCTCGCCGCCGCGGGTCGCGATCTTCACGCCCACGACCTCGTCGGCAAAGCGCCCCTCGGCGATGGCCGCCTGGGCGCGGGTCAGCGAGCGCAAGGCATAATCGTCCTGCGCCTGCCGGGTGAACTGGAACTCCTCGGCGCAATCCTCGGCGAAGGTGCCCATCAGGCGGCCCTTGTCATAGGCGTCCTCGAGCCCGTCGAGGAACATGGAATCGATCACCTGCCCGTGCCCCAGCCGCGCGCCGCCGCGCATCTTGGGCAGAAGGTAGGGCGCGTTGGTCATGCTCTCCATGCCCCCCGCGACGACCGTGCGGGCGGACCCCGCGCGGATGGAATCCGACGCCTGCATCAGCGCCTGCATCCCCGAGCCGCACATCTTGTTCAGCGTGACGGCGGGCACCGACTGCGGCAGCCCTGCCCCCAGGGCAGCTTGACGCGCGGGCGCCTGGCCTTGGCCCGCGGGCAGCACGCAGCCCATCAGCACCTCGTCCACCTGCGCGCCGTCCAGGCCCGCGCGCGACAGCGCCTCGGCAATGGCGGCGGCGCCGAGTTCCGGGGCGGTCAGGGGCGACAGCGCACCCTGCAGGCCCCCCATGGGGGTGCGGACGGCGGCATGGACATAGACGGCGGTCATGGGGATCTCGCGTGCTTACGGTTTGGCAAGGAATCTTCGGTAACCATGCCGGGAAGGACGGATTCGCTGCAAGGGGCAGGCATGAACATCACGATCGAGGAGATTGAGGGCGGCATCCGCGTCCGCGTGGCCGAGCCGCGGCTGGACGCGGCGCTGGCGATCCGCTTCAAGGACCGGCTGCGCGAGGTCGTGGGCGGGCACGGGCCGCTGATCCTGCTGGACCTGTCCGAAGTGGGCTTCATGGACAGCTCGGGCCTGGGCGCGATCCTGGCCATCCGTCGCGCCCTACCCCAAGGCCAGCGGATCGAGCTGACGGGGCTCACGCCCAACGTGGACCGGGTCTTCCGGCTGACGCGCATGGACATGATCTTCACCATCCACGGCAACGGCGCCGCGCCCGCCGAAACGGAGGCCGGGGCATGAGCCGCGCCGCCCTTCCGCCGAACCGCCCCCTTTCCTCGCGCGGAGAGCCGATGTTCCACCGCATCCTGGACGCCGACACCACCGCGGTCCAGCAGGCGCTCATGGACGTCCGCGCGCGTTTCGAGGGCACGGTCCCGGACGACGCCCTGGCGCGGACGGAACTGGTCATGGCCGAGGTCCTGAACAACATCGCCCAGCACGGCACCGGCGCGGGGAAGGAGCCCCTGCCCGGCGCGGCGCCCCGCCGGGCCGTCACGATCCACCTGACCGTGACGCGCCACGCGGGGGGTCTTGCCTGCGCCGTCACCGACAACGGGCCGCCCCTGCCGCCCGGCTGTCTGGAGGAACCCGAGCACCTCCCCTCGCCCGAGCTGTCGGCGCTGCGGGCGGGGGGATTCGGCTGGGTCATCATCCGCGACCTCACCCGCTCGCTGTTCCATTACCGGGAGTTGAACCGCAACGTCCTGTGCTTCAACATTCCCCGCAGCGACGACGGCGACATGCCGGTGCCGGGCGGGGACGCCGACAGCGCAGCCGCCGACGTTGCCTGAGGCCTACCCCTCGGGGTGGAAATGGTCGTGGATCGTCTTCGCCATCGTGGCCGAGATACCCGGCGCGGCCTGAAGATCCTCGAGCCCCGCGCGCGCCACCGCCTTGGCGCTGCCGAAATGCGCCAGAAGCGCCCGCTTGCGCGCCGCCCCCACGCCCGCGATCTCGTCCAGCGGGTTCGCCATCGCCTGCTTCGTGCGCCGCGCGCGGTGGGTGCCGATGGCCCAGCGGTGCGCCTCGTCCCGCAGGCGCTGGATGAAATACAGGACGGGATCGTTCATCGGCAGGGCCTTGGGACGCTGGCCGGGGCGGTGGAACTCTTCCTTGCCGTGGTCGCGGTCCTCGCCCTTCGCCACGCCGATCATGGGGATGTCCTCGACCCCCATCTCGGCCATGATCCCGGCCACGGCAGAAACCTGCCCGGCGCCGCCGTCGATCAGCAGCAGGTCCGGCCAGGCGTCCGACTGGCGGTCGGGGTCCTCCTTCAGCAGGCGCGAGAAACGCCGCGTCAGCACCTCGCGCATCATGCCGAAGTCGTCGCCCGGCGTGATCTCGGTGCCCTTGATGTTGAACTTGCGGTACTGGCTCTTCATCCAGCCCTCGGGACCCGCGACGATCATGCCCCCCACCGGGGCCGCGCCCTGGATGTGGCTGTTGTCGTAGACCTCGATGCGGCGCGGCACCACGGGCAGATCGAAGGCCTCGGCCAGCCCCTCCAGCAGCCGCCGCTGGGTCGCGCTTTCCGCCAGCCGCCGGGCGAGGCTTTCCCGCGCGTTCCGCAGAGCGTTCGCCACCAGCGCCGCCTTTTCCCCCCGCTGCGGCACGCCGACGGCCACGCGGCGGCCCGCGCGGTCCGACAGCAGCCGCGCGACAAGGTCCTGGTCCTCGGTCCCGTGGCTCAGCAGGATCAGCCGCGGCGGCACCTTGTCGTCGTAGAACTGTGCGAGGAAGGCCTGCATGATCTCCTCGGCCGATTCCGAGCCCCCCGTGCGGGGATAGAAGTCGCGGTTCCCCCAGCTCTGGTTGCCGCGGATGAAGAAGACCTGCACGCAGGCCTGTCCCGCCTCCATGTGCAGCGCCACCACATCGGCCTCGGCCACGCCCTTGGGGTTGATCGCCTGCACTGACTGAACGGCGGTCAGCGCCTTGATCCGGTCCCGCAGGGCGGCGGCGCGTTCGTACTCCATCGCCTCGGCCGCCTCGGCCATCTCGGCCGCCAGCCGCACTTGGACCGCCGTGGACCGCCCCTGCAGAAAGCGCTCGGCATCCGCGACCAGATCCGCATAGGCGCCCTCGTCGATGCGGCCGACGCAGGGGGCGCTGCAGCGCTTGATCTGGTGCAGCAGGCAGGGCCGCGTGCGCGACGAAAAGGTCGCATCCGTGCAGGACCGCAGCAGGAACACCCGCTGCAACTGGTTCAGCGTCCGGTTCACCGCGCCCGCGCTGGCGAAGGGACCGTAATAGTCGCCCTTTTCCGACTTGGCCCCGCGGTGCTTCTTGATCTGCGGGAAGGCGTGCGACTTGGACACGAGGATGTTGGGGAAGGACTTGTCGTCCCGCAGCAGCACGTTGTAGCGCGGCTTGAGCTGCTTGATGAGGTTCTGTTCCAGAAGCAGCGCCTCGGTTTCCGTGCGCGTGGTCAGGAACATCATAGAGGCCGTTTCGCGGATCATCCGCGCGATGCGCCCCGAATGGCCCGAAGGGCGCGCATAGTTCGACACCCGCGCCTTCAGGTTCCGCGCCTTGCCGACGTAAAGCACCGCCCCCTGGGCATCGAGCATCCGGTAGACGCCGGGACTGGAATCGAGCCGGCGGCAGTAATCCGCGATCAGCCGGTGGCCGGTCAGCGGGGCGTCAATAGGGGGTGCGGTGTCGTCCATGAGGCCTAGAAAGTGATTCCTGTCTCAGCCCGCAAGTGCGGGTGGGGTGCAACCCGATTTGTGTCCACGGAATCTGTGGACAAGTTTGTGGATCGGCTGCGGACGAGGATGCGCCCAGGCAGGAATCCCAAGGAATTTCCACTTTTGCACAAAAATTAGGCAGATATTCAGGTCACTGTTTTCGTTGATTTTTTTCTTCAGCACGGCCAAGCCCATGATTCAGCGAAAGGATTCATGAAGGTAGCGTGACGCCCCTTCGGCGCGTGGACAACCTGCCGCAGCGTCACCGCCGCGGGGCTCAGGCGCCCAGGATGTCGGGGGTCTTCCAGGCCAGGTGCTGGCCGCCGTCCACGCAGATCAGTTGCCCCGTCACCGCCTTGGCGTCGAGCAGGTAAAGCAGCGCCCTGACGATATCCCCCGCATCCGCACCCCGCTGCAGGATGGTGGCGGCGCGCTGGCGGGCGAAATGCTCGTCGCTCTGCCGGATGCCCTGCATCGTCGGCCCCGGTCCGATGGCATTGACACGGATGTGCGGAGCCAGGCTTTGGGCCGAGGTGCGCGTCAGCGCCCAGAGACCCGCCTTGGCCAGCGAATAGGTCATGAAGGCAGGCGTCGGCTTCAGCACCCGCTGGTCCACCATGTTGACGACCAGCCCATGCGCCACCGGCTCGCCGTCCCGCGCGGGCGGTGGCGGCAGTTGCGCGGCGAAGGCCTGGGTCAGCACGAAGGGCGCGCGCAGGTTCGAGCCGATGTGCCGGTCCCAGTTGTCGCGCGTGGCCGTCGCCAGCGTGTCATGCTCGAAGATCGAGGCGTTGTTGACCAGCACGGTCAGCGGCCCCATCGCCTGCACCACCGCGGGGATCAGGGCTTGCGTCCGGTCCTCGTCCAGCAGGTCGGCGTGGAAGGCCTGCGCCCGGACGCCGAAGGCGCGGGCCTCGGCCGCGGTGGCCTCGGCCTCCTCGGCGGATCCGTTGTAGTGGATGGCGATGTCATGGCCCCGCTCGGCCAGCGCCAACGCCATGGCCCGGCCCAACCGCTTCGCGGCGCCCGTGACCAGCGCAACGCCCTCAGCGGCCAAGGCGCAGCCCCAGAAGCCGCGCGATCAGGCGGCGGAAGCCGGGGCCGAAGGCCAGCGCCATGGCCACCATGATCAGCAGGAACAGGATCACCGTCTTCAGCATGTCAGCCCCCCGGCGTCAGCCGCGCGAATGCGGCACGCTCGGCGGCCGCGTCGATGATGTCGTCGGCCGAGATGCCGAAGCGGCGCAGGAAGGGCACCCGCTGCCCGTAGGTCTGGAAGCGAACCTTGTCGCCGAAGAGGTCGCGCATCACCGGCTCGAGATGGCCGATGCCGTCGGCGAGGCCAAGGTCCACCGCCTCGCGGCCGACCCAGACATCGCCGGTGAAATAGTCGCGCGCGGGGTCCATCTTGTCGCCGCGGCGCATGCGGACCTGCGCCTTGAAGGCCTCGTGGATGGGTTCCAGCAGGCGGTGCAGGCGGGCCACGTCCTCGGGCTTTTCCGGGCGGAAGGGGTCCAGCCAGGACTTGGCGGTGCCGGCGGTATGGACGCGCCGCTCGATCCCGTAGCGGGCGATCAGGTCGGAAAAGCCGAAGCCCGCCGAGATCACGCCGATCGAGCCCAGGACCGAGGAGTCGTCCGCCCAGATCGTGTCGGCGGCGGTGGCGAGCCAGTAGCCGCCCGAGGCCGCGACATCCTCGACGAAGGCATGGACGGGGACGTTGTGACGGTCGGCCAGACGCCGGATGCGGGCGGCGATCAGCGAGGACTGGACGGGCGAGCCGCCGGGCGAGTTCAGGGCGATGGCGACGGCCACCGGCTTGCCCCGGGTGAAGGCGCGCGACAGCAGCGGCGCGAGGCCTGCGTCCGACAGCCCGGTCCCGCCGCCCGTCCGTGCCGCCACGCCGATGGCGCCCTGCAGTCGGATGACGGAAACGGTCGGGCGCCGGGGCGACAGGAAGGGGATGCGCATGGGTCCGAGATAAGCCCTGCCTCCCCGCCCGGCAAGCCGCGCGGCATATGCACGCGCGCTGCACAGGGGATGCACAAGTGATGCAGACGCGAAGGCGAAGGCCCGCGCTCTCCTGCGACGGACGATTTGTCACCCGGCCAGCGACACGGCGGCAAAGAAAAGGAAAACGGTCCGCCTTGGTGCCCCGAGGAAACAATTCGTTCCACGTCGCGTTGAAAGCCGGATCGACGGGCGCAAGGGGCCCGGCGCCGGGCGGAAAACGGTTCCCGTGCCCCGATTTTGTCTTTCGGGCCAATCCCTTGTTGCACGGGGCCCCGGGGGTTAGATGCCCCATGACCGGAAGGGAAAGCCGCCCATGACCATCGAGATCACGCAGATGACCAGGAGCTTCGGCAAGACCGCCGTGCTGCGCGGCATCGACCTGACGGTGGCCGACGGCGAGTTGGTGGCGCTGCTGGGTCCCTCGGGGTCGGGCAAGACGACGCTGCTGAAGATCATCGCGGGGCTCGACTGGCCCGACGCGGGTCGGCTGACGGTGGACGGGACGGACTGGCTGAAGCTCGACGCGCAGGACCGCCGCATCGGCTTCGTCTTCCAGAACTACGCGCTGTTCCCGCACATGACGGTGCGCGACAACATCGCCTTCGGCCTGACCGTGCGCCCGAAGGCCGAGCGGCCCTCTCGCGCCGAGATCCGGCGCCGCGTGGACGAGCTGCTGGGCTTCCTGCAGATCGGCGCGCTGGGCGACCGCCATCCGGCGCAGCTGTCGGGCGGCCAGCGCCAGCGGGTGGCCCTGGGCCGGGCCCTGGCGATCGAGCCCACGGTGCTGCTGCTGGACGAGCCCTTCGGGGCACTCGATGCCGCCGTCCGGCGCGACCTGCGCCAGTGGCTGCGCGGCGTCCATGACGCGACCGGCACCACCACGATCTTCGTCACCCACGACCAGGAGGAGGCCTTTGAGCTGGCCGACCGCGTGGTCGTCATGGACCACGGCCGAATCGTGCAGACGGGCGATGCCGCCACGATCCACGATTCCCCCGCCACGCCCTTTGTCGCGGATTTCATGGGTGCCTCGATCCAGTTGCCGGTGACGGTGCAGGGCGGGCGGCTGGCCGCGCCGGGGCTGGACGCGGACCACCTGCCCGCCCGCCTGCCCGACGGCCCCGCGCGCCTCTTCGTGCGCCCCGAGGACCTGACCCCGGTTCCCGACCCCGGCGGCCCCTGGACGGTGGCCTCGGTGTCGAACACCGGCGCGCATCTGCGGTTGGTCCTGTCGGATGCGGCGGGCACCGAGATCCCCGCCGACCTGCGCCGGCGCAGCCCGCGCGCGGCCCAGATCGCCCCCGGCATGCGGGTCAACCTGCGCCCGGAACATGCCTCTGTCTTTCCTGCTGAAACCGCCTGAAAGGGTTCTTCCGATGAAACTGAGCGCAATCAAGGCGGCGGTGGCCGCGCTGGTGCTGGCGGCAACGCCCGCCCTGGCGCAGGACAAGCTGCTGAACGTCAGCTACGACATCAGCCGCGAGCTGTTCGAGGCGCTGAACCCCGTCTTTGCCGAAGCCTGGAAGGCCAAGTCCGGCAATGACGTGACCATCGAGCAGTCGCACGCGGGCTCGTCCAAGCAGGCCCGCTCGATCCTGGAAGGGCTGCCCGCCGACGTGGTGACCTTCAACCAGGAGACCGACGTGAACATGCTGGCCAAGGGCGGCATGGTCGCCGAGAACTGGCGCGAGGCCTTCCCGAACGGCGCTTCGCCCTGGTATTCCGCGCCGGCCTTCCTGGTGCGCGAGGGCAACCCGAAGAACATCCAGAACTGGTCGGACCTCGCGCGCGAGGACGTGCAGGTGGTCTTTCCGAACCCCAAAACGTCCGGAAACGGCCGCTATACCTATCTGGCCGCCTATGCCTTCGGGTTGCGCGAGAACAACGGCGACCACGAGGCGACGCAGGAATTCGTCCGCAAGATCATGGCCAACGTGCCGGTCTTCGACACCGGAGGGCGCGCCGCGACCCAGACCTTCGTGGAACGCAACATCGGTGACGTGCTGGTGACCTTCGAGGCCGAGACGCGCCAGATCGCCGCGCAATATGCCGACCGCGGGCTGGTGCCGATCACGCCGCCGGTCAGCCTGTTCTCGGCCTTCCCCGTCGCGGTGGTCGAGGAGAACACCGAGAAGAACGGCACCACGGAACTGGCGACCGAATACCTGAACTGGCTTTATTCCCCTGAGGCGCAGCGCATCGTGGCCGAGGGCGGCAACCGCACCGCCAACGAGGAAGTCACGGCCGAGTTCGCGGACAAGTTCCCGCAGGTCGAGCTGCTGACCGTCGAGGATGTCTTCGGCGGCTGGGACAAGATCGAATCCGAGCATCTCGCCTCGGGCGGCATCCTCGACCAGGTGTTCACCAACCAATGAGCCCGGCATCCGCCCCGGCCGTCCGGGCGAGGGCCGTCCTTCCCGGCTTTCGCCTGACGCTTGGCACGACGGTCCTGTACCTGTCGATCATCGTGCTGATCCCGATCATCGCCCTTGTCCTGACCGGGGCGGGGATCGGGCCGGGGCGGCTGTGGGCGATCATCACCGCGCCGCGGACGCTTGCCTCGCTGCGCATCACCATCACGGCGGCGGCCATCGCCACCGTGATCAACGCCGTCTACGGGCTGCTGATGGCCTGGGTGCTGGTGCGCTATCGCTTTCCGGGGCGGCGGCTGCTGGATGCACTGATGGACATCCCCTTTGCCCTTCCGACCGCTGTCGCGGGCCTGTCGCTGACGGCGCTGTATTCCGCGAACGGCTGGTTCGGGGCGGTGCTGGAGCCTTTGGGGCTGCAGATCGTCTATACGCTGGGCGGCATCGTGCTGGCGATGTCCTTCACCTCGATCCCCTTCGTCGTCCGCGCCGTCCAACCCGTTCTGGAGGAACTGGACCCCGCGCTGGAGCAGGCGGCGGCGAGCCTTGGCTCGCGCGGCTTCACCACCTTCCGCCGGGTGGTTTTCCCGGCGATCATGCCGGCCTGGCTGGGGGGCGTCACGACCTCCTTCGCGCGCTCGCTGGGCGAGTTCGGCGCGGTCGTCTTCATCGCCGGCAACCTGCCCTTCAAGACCGAGATCGCCTCGCTCCTCGCCTATATCCGGCTTGAGGAATACGATTACGAGGGCGCGGCCGCGATCGCGCTGGTGCTGATGGTGCTGGCGCTGGTGCTGCTGTTCGTCTCGAACATGGTGCAGCTGCGCGCGGCCCGCTACGGGGCGGTGACGGCATGACCCGGGTGCTGCTGATCGGCGCGGCCTTCGTCCTGACGGCGGTCTTGGTCGTCGTGCCGCTGGTCTATATCTTCGTGCAGGCGCTGTCGGCGGGATGGGGGGCTTACGTTGCCAACATCCTCGACCCCGGCACGCTGCACGCGATCTGGCTGACCACGCTGGTTGCGGTGATCGTGGTGCCGGTGACGGTCGCCTTCGGGATCGCGGCGGCATGGCTGCTGTCGAAGTTCACCTTTCCGGGGCGCGGGCTGCTGATCACGCTGATCGAGCTGCCCTTCTCGATCTCGCCCATCATCGCGGGGATCTGCTATCTGCTTCTGTACGGGCGGCAGGGCTACCTGGGCGGCTGGCTGGCGCAGAACGACATCACCATCCTCTTCGCCCTGCCCGGCATCGTCATGGTGACGATGTTCGTGACGACCCCCTTCGTCGTGCGCGAGGTGCTGCCGCTGATGCAGGCGCAGGGGTCCGACCAGGAGCAGGCCGCCGTCACGCTGGGCGCGGGCGGCTGGCAGGTCTTCCGCCGCGTGACCTTGCCCAACATCCGCTGGGCGCTGCTGTACGGCGCGGTGCTGACCACCGCCCGTGCCGTGGGCGAGTTCGGCGGCGTCGCGGTCGTCTCGGGCAGCATCCGGGGCAAGACCAACACCCTGCCCCTGCAGGTCGAACTGCTGTTCAACGACCTGAACGTCGTTGGCGCCTTCGCAGCCGCGACGGTGCTGACCCTGATTGCGCTGGTGGTGCTGGTCGCCAAGACCGTGCTGGAACGGCGGGCCGGGCGGCACTGAGGCGGCGGCAGCCCGTTGCATGGAGGGCCGCACCGCCGCCTTGGTAGTCCCGTCCGCGACAGTTCCCCCGGACATTGGCTCTGAAAGCCACAAGGGCGCGGCCCTGATCTGTCGCTGAACGGCGCCCGGTTTCCACCTTCTGGCACTCGGACCTTGCGCTGCCCCCTGCCACGTCTTCGGCCCATGCGCGGCGAAGGCCTGCCTCCCCTTGCCGTCGCTCCCTGTCCAAAGCCCCGACCCGAGGCGCAGGATCAGCCCCGCACTCATCTTCTTCGTCCAAATATCCCGGGGGTGCGGGGGCTGGCCCCCGCCCTTCGGGCGCTCTGACGATCACGCACCCCTAGAGGGACCAAACGAAAACGCGCCCCCGAAGGGGCGCGCTCTCATTTCGCCGAATGCGGAGGCCTCAGAGGCCGTCGCCGGGCACGTCCTTGCGGTGCTTGAGCGGCCACCACAGGCGCTTGTTGGTCAGGTACAGCAGCACCGTCAGCACGAGCAGGAACAGCACCGAGACAAGGCCCGCCTGCTTGCGCTGCATCATCTTGGGCTCGGCCGTCCACATCAGGAAGGCCGAGATGTCCTTGGCCAGGTTGTCCAGATCCGTGGGCGAGCCGTCCTCGAAGGTCACGGCGTCGTCCGACAGCGGCGGGGCCATCGAGATCCAGCCGCCGGGGAAGGCGGTGTTCTCGTAGAAGACGGTGCCCGCCTGCTCCTTTTCCTCGCCGGTGTAGCCGGTCAGGATCGAGTAGATGTACTCGGGCCCGCCGATGCCGTTGACCAGCTGGCTGATGCCGGTGCCGTAGGGACCGTGGAAGCCCGCGCGGGCCTTGGCCATCAGCGACAGGTCCGGACCCATGCCCTCGCCCACGATCGTGGGGAAGTGGTCGGTGGGCACGCGCGGACGCTCCTCGCCGGTCTCGGCGTCGACGACGCTGAGCTGGCCGGCATAGGCGCGGACCTGGTCCTCGGGCAGGCCGGGGCCGCTGGTGTCCGACAGGGTGCGCAGCGGCACCTGCTTCATCCCGTGGCAGCCCGCGCAGACCTCGGTGTAGATCTGCAACCCGCGCTGCAGCTGGAACTGGTCGTATTTGCCGAAGGGTCCCTCGAAGCTGTAGGCGACGTCGTGGATCTCCTGGTGATGCACCACCTCGCCGCCATCGGCCGCGACGCTGTGATCGGCAGGAACCTCGCCCTCGGCCCCTTCTGCACCCTCGGTCTCGGTCGCGGCGGCGGCATCCACCGGCGCGCTTTCGGCCTGGGCCTCGTCGGGGTTCTGGATCGCGGCCGGAGCCTCGTCGCCGGGGGCGACGTCCAGAGCGACATCGGCATCGGCTTCCGCACCGGCTTCGGGCTCGGCCGCGGCCTCCGTGTCGGCCGCGGGAGCGGCTTCACCGGTCGGTTCGGCCTGCGGATCGGCGGTGCTGCCCTCGGCCGGCGAGCCCGGGACATCCGTGTCCGGCGCGTCGATCTGGGCCGCGCCCTCGGCGGCAGGAACGGGGGCGGTGGTCTGCGCCTCGGTCGCCTCGTCGGGCAGGCCGAAGCTCGGCGCGGCCGGAGGCTCGCCCGGCTCGGCCGTGGGGGTGGGCGTGATGACGTCGGTGGTGCGGTCCTCGACCACCTCCGGCTCGGCGCCGGTCGTCTCGGGGATGTCGGCGGCGGGCGCGGGCTGGTCGGGCGTCGCACGCTCGTCGGCCGTGGCGTCCGCCTCGGGGTTGGCGGGGGTCGAGGTCGCGCCGTCGGTCGCGCCGCCGGCATCCTCGTCGCCCACGTCAGCGCCCGAGGGCGCGCCGCCGCCCGGCGTGACGCCGGTCGTGTCGGCGACCTCGCCGGTCAGCTCGCCCTGGCCGATCTGGCCGGTGCTGCCCGCGCGGGGCTGGCCCACGCGCTGCTGCACGGGGCCGGTGCCGCTGGTGTCTATCGGCGCCGAGGTGCTGGGCAGGTCCGGGGTGCCGCCGGTGAAGCCGATCTCGGGCGGCTGCGGGGCGACGCCTTCGGGCCGCGGCACGGTGCCGGTCGATTCGACCGTGCTGGTGCCGTCGGGCTGCCGGGTGACGGTGGTGCCCGGCCCCGAGGGGGCCGGAGCTTCGGTGCCGGGCTCGTTCAGCGGCACCGTCATGGTCGTCTGGGCATTCGCCGCCATCCCGAGGGACAGGGCCGCGACCGCCGTGAGCGTGACGTTTCTCAGGGACATTCGCGCCTCTCCTTACTCGGCGGGGGTGGTGAGACGCTCGTAATGAGCGTTCCAGTCTTCTTCGATGGTGTTCGGGATCGGCGCGGGCCGTTCCATCACGCCGAGCAGCGGCAGGATCACCAGGAAGTAGGCGAACCAGTAGGCCGAGCCCGCCAGCGCGATATAGGGATAGATCCCCTCGGCCGGCATTGCCCCCGCCCAGGTCAGGACGACGAAGTCCACGGCCAGGATCCAGAACCACCACTTGAACGACGGCCGATAGCGGCCCGAACGGACGCGGCTGGTGTCAAGCCAGGGCACCAGCGCCATCACGATGATGGCGCCGAACATCGCCAGCACGCCGAAGAACTTGGCGTCGATGATGCCGAAGGACAGCCAGTTGGCGGCCATCACGACCCAGACGTCGGCGGTGAAGGCGCGCAGGATCGCGTAGAAGGGCAGGAAGTACCATTCCGGCACGATATGCGCGGGCGTCGCCAGCGGGTTCGCCTCGATGTAGTTGTCGGGGTGGCCGAGGTAGTTCGGCATGAAGCCGACGACCGCGAAGAACAGAATCATGAGGAAGGCCAGCGCCAGCAGGTCCTTGATCACGAAGTAGGGCCAGAACGGGACGGTGTCGCGGTCGGCTTCCTCGCGCGAGGTGCGGCGCACCTCGATCCCCGTGGGGTTGTTGTTGCCGGTCGTGTGGAAGGCCCAGAAGTGGACGACCACCAGCGCGGCGATCAGGAAGGGCAGCAGGTAGTGCAGCGAGAAGAAGCGGTTCAGCGTGGCGTTGTCCACGGCCGGGCCGCCCAGCAGCCAGGTCTGGATCGTCGCGCCGATGCCGGGGATCGCCCCGAAGAGGCCCGTGATCACGGTCGCGCCCCAGAAGGACATCTGGCCCCAGGGAAGCACGTAGCCCATGAAGGCGGTCGCCATCATCAGGATGAAGATCAGGATGCCGACGATGTAGGTGATCTCGCGCGGCGGCTTGTAGCTGCCGTAGTAAAGGTTGCGGAAGATGTGCAGGTAGACCGCGAAGAAGAACAGCGAGGCGCCGTTCGCGTGCAGGTAGCGCAGGAAATGGCCGCCGTTCACGTCGCGCATGATGTGCTCGACCGAGCGGAAGGCCATGTCCACGTGGGGCGTGTAGTGCATCGCCAGGACGATGCCGGTGACGATCTGCAGCACCAGGCAGAAGGTCAGCACGATGCCCCAGATCCACATCCAGTTGAGGTTCTTGGGCGTCGGCAGGGTGGTGAAATCGACGATCAGGCGGACGATCGGCAGGCGCCGGTCGATCCAGCGCTCGGCCGAGGTCTTGGGTTCGTAGTCATCGGTCGGAATACCGGCGGACATCGTCGCGCTCCTCAGCCCAGCTTGATGGTGGTGTCGTCCACGAAGGACGCAACGGGAATATGCATGTTCTGCGGTGCGGGGCCGCGGCGGATGCGGCCCGAGGCGTCGTAATGCGACCCGTGGCAGGGGCAGAACCAGCCGCCGAAATCGCCCGCGCCGTCACCGATCGGAACGCAGCCGAGGTGGGTGCAGACGCCGATCTGGACCAGCCAGCGGCCTTCCTCGTCCAGCGAGCGGTTCTCGTCGGCGGCGCTGGCGTCGGGCTTGTTGGCGTTCTGCGACAGCGGGTCGATCAGGGTCGCGCCGTCGTCGGCGCGCGCACGCTCGATCTCCTCGGCCGTCCGGTGGCGGATGAAGACCGGCTTGCCCAGCCATTTCACGGTCAGCTGCGTCCCTTCCGCGACGCCGCTGATGTCCACCTGGATCGAGGACAGCGCCTGCACGTCGGCCGAGGGGTTCATCTGGTTGATGAGGGTCCAGGCGGCTGCCCCGGCCGCGACGGCACCGGCACCGGCGGTCGCGTAATAGAGGAAGTCCCTCCGGGTGGCGCCGTGGTCTCCTGCGTGGTCTTCAGCGTGGGACACGGTCAATCTCCAATTCGGGGCCGACCTGCGGGCCGGGCCGATACGACGGGTCGGGCCGTCCTTGGGACAGCCCTCGCAGCGGCGGTTCTAGCGGGACGGATTGCGCCCGTCCAGCGGCCAGCCGGGTCCGGCCTGATGCATTTGGCCGCATGTGTGTGATTTGTGACGTGCCGCGGGCGGTCAGTCGCGCGTCGGTGCGGCGCGCGGGCCTTGCGCGCGAGCGGCGGGCAGCAGGGCGATGGACAGGCCGAGCAGCCACCAGGCCGCGAGTTCCAGCCACTCCTCGGCCTGCCCTGCCCGCGCGTCCAGGTGGGGCGCGAGCGTGATCCCGAAATCCAGAAGCTTGCGCCCCAGCCCGTCCAGCGTCTTGCCCGCCACCGTCAGCGCGGCCGCCAGCAGGATCGCCAGCGCATAGGGCTGCCCCTGGCGCAGGGCGCGCCACCATCCGGGCGCGTTCCGCCGGAGGATGCGCCAGATGACGAGCAGCGAGAAGAGGATCGCCCCCGCGCCCAGCAGCTTGTCGTCCAGAGGCGCGTCCCCGGTGTAGGTGCGCAGCTTCAGCAGGCCCGAGTCGGTGAGTCGCTTGTCGAAATCCATCTCGCGCGCGGCGAACAGCACCAGCAGGGCGGGGATCTGCCACTCGCGCCAGCCCTCGCGGCCGTGCACGGCGAACCAGCAGAGGACGCCCTGGAGCAGCAGCAGGACCGAGACGGTCTCGACCGTGTGGCCTTCCTTGAGAAACAGCGCGGGATCGTCCAGCCAGAACCATCCCACACCCAGAAGGATCATGGCCGGAAGGGTGACAAAGGCGGCCAGACGCTGCGCCAAGGTCCAGGGCGACATGGCGGACTCCCTGCTGCGGAGATGCGGGTGTGTAGCAGGATTCCGGCCGGGGGCGCCACCCTCGGGGGCGCCCGTCCTGCCGCAGGGTCACGGGATCGTCGCCCGGATGCCCGGAAAGGGGCGGGCGCAGGCGGGAGCCATGGCCCTCGTCCCACTGCGCACGGCGTGCCGCGAATCATCCGGCCGGTTGTGGTCGCGCCGGGGTCATGCGCCAGCGACAGGCTTCCGGCCTGTCCCTTGGCGCTGCGGACCGCTCAGCCGCGCGTGTCCTCGCTCTCCGGCTCGCCCCCGTCCGAGGGTGGTGCCGGGACCGCCCCTTCGGCCGCGGGTCCGCCCGTCGCAGGGGGGGACTGCGCCGCGCCCTCGCTGGAGGGATCGGCGGGCAGCGCGGCCGAGGGCGCCGCCGCCTCGCCTTCCGAGGCCAGCCGGTCGTCCTGCCATTCCCCTTCGGCCACGCGACCGCTGGCATAGCGCATGACGCCCATGCCCTGCCGCTTGCCGCCGACGAAGCTGCCCTCGTAGACATCGCCGTTGGCATAGGTTGCGACGCCCTGGCCGTCGATCTCGCCCGCCTTCCAGCCGCCCTCGTAGCGGAAGCCGTCCGGGGTCATCAGCACGCCCTGGCCTTCGCGCAGGCCGTTCACGAAGCCGCCGCGATAGGTGGTGCCGTCGGGATAGGTGGCCGCGCCCTCGCCGTGGCGCTGGCCGTCCTTCCAGGCACCCGTGTAGACATAGCCGTCGGGGTGCGACATCGTCCCCAGCCCGTCGTTCCTGGCGTTCCTGAAGCCGCCCTCGTAACCGAGGCCGTTGGCGTAGGCCGCCTTGCCCTGCCCCTCGATGACCCCCGCGACCCAGTCGCCTTCATAGGAGGCGCCGTCGGGATAGGTGATCTTGCCCTTGCCGTCCGGCTGGTCGGCCTTGAGGCTGCCCTCGTAGACCGAGCCGTCGGGATACTGGATGCGGCCCTGGCCTTCCATCCGGCCGTCCACCCAGTCGCCGTCGTAAAGGTAGCCGTCCGTGCCGGTGAAGACGCCCTTGCCGTGGCGCTTGTCGGCACGGAAGCCGCCCTCGTAGACGTCGCCGTTGACATAGGTCGCGCGGCCGTGGCCCTCGCGTCGGTTGGCGACCATCGTGCCCTCGTAGATGTCGCCCGAAGGCTGGACGAGCCGCCCCTGCCCCGACATCTGCCCGGCGGCCCAGACGCCCTCGTAGGACAGCCCGTCCGGCATGGTCAGCTTGCCCTGGCCCGCGCGCATCCCCGCAAGCATCCCGCCTTCGTAGACGGACCCGTCGGGATAGGTGATCTTCCCCTTCCCTTCGCGCGCGCCATGCACCCAGTCGCCGTCATAGCGGTAGCCGTCCGGCTGGCTCAGCAGGCCCCTTCCGTGGTGCAGCGCCTTCTCGAACCCGCCCTCGTAGGTCGAGCCGTTGGCATAGGTGGCGCGGCCCTGGCCGGTGATCTCGCCCTCGACCCAGTCGCCCTCATAGGTGCCGCCGTCGGCATAGGTGATCTTGCCCTTGCCATGCGGCTTGCCGTTCTCGAACTGGCCTTCATAGACCGAGCCGTTGGGATAGGTCGCGCGGCCCTGGCCCCGTACCTCGCCGTCCACCCAGTCGCCCTCGTAGCGATAGCCCGAGGGCAGCGTGTAGGTGCCGCGCCCGTGCTGCAGGCCGTTGCGGAAGGTGCCCTCGTAGACGCCGCCGTCGTCATACTGCTTGGTCACCACGGCGGCCGCCTGCGCATGGACGGAAGGAACGCCCAGGGGAATCGCCAGACCGGCAAGCGCCGCGAGGAGGACTGCGGGTTTCATCGCCTCAAGCCTTTCGTGGTCGCGGGTCTGCCGCCCGCTGTTCGGCGCCGGTCTAGCGCAGCCGGCCGCCCCGCGCAAAGCCCGAGACCGTGAGCGGGCGTCTTCCCCTTGCCCCGCCCCCGCCCTATCGTCGCGGAAAACCGCCCGGAGACACCGCGATGACCGACCGCTTCCGCCTGACCATCGCGCAGCTGAACGCCACCGTGGGCGACCTGGCGGGCAATGCCGCCAAGGCCCGCGCCGCCTGGGATCAGGCAAAGGCCGCGGGCGCGCAGATGCTGGCCCTGCCCGAGATGTTCCTGACCGGCTACCAGACGCAGGACCTGGTGCTGAAGCCCGCCTTCCTGGACGACTGCCTGCGCGTGGTCGAGCAACTGGCCGCCGATTGCGCGGACGGCCCCGCCATCGGCATCGGCGCGCCCTGGCGGCTGGAGGGCAGGCTGCACAATGCCTGGCTGGTGCTGCAGGGCGGGCGGATCACGGCGCGGGTGCTCAAGCACGAACTGCCGCACAAGGAGCTGTTCGACGAATACCGCCTGTTCGATCCCGGCCCGATCAGCGGGCCCTTCTCGGTCGAGGGCGTCCGCATCGGCTCGCCCATCTGCGAGGACGCCTGGTGGCCGGGCGTGGCCGAGACGCTGGCCGAGACGGGGGCCGAGATCCTCGTGGTGCCGAACGGCAGCCCCTATCACCGCAACAAGCTGGATCTGCGCATGGGCCACATGGTCGCCCGCGTGGTCGAGACGGGCCTGCCGCTGGTCTACCTGAACCTCGTGGGCGGGCAGGACGACCAGGTCTATGACGGGGGAAGCTTCGTGCTGAACCCGGGCGGCCACAAGGTCGTCCAGCTTGCCCCCTTTGAGGAGGCGGTGGCGCATGTCGACTTCACCCGCACCGACGAAGGCTGGCGGGCCGAGGGCGGCGAGATGGTGCCCCAGCCCGACGAATGGGAACAGGATTACCGCGCGATCTGCCTCGGACTGGCGGACTACGCGCGCAAGTCGGGCTTCCGCAAGGTGCTGCTAGGCCTGTCGGGCGGCATCGATTCGGCGCTGGTCGCGGCCATCGCCGCCGATGCGCTGGGTCCGGAAAACGTGCGCGGCGTGCGGCTGCCGTCCGAATATTCGTCGCAGGGCTCGCTGGACGATGCCGAGGACCTGGCGCAGCGGCTCGGCATCCGCATGGACACGCTGCCGATCAACGGGCCGGTCGGTGCGGTGACGCAGGCGCTGTCCGAGGTGATGGCCGGCACCGCCCCCGACCTGACCGAGGAGAACATCCAGTCCCGCCTGCGGGGCGTGCTGCTGATGGCCGTGTCGAACAAGTTCGGCGAGATGCTGCTGACCACCGGCAACAAGTCCGAGGTGGGCGTGGGCTATGCCACGATCTACGGCGACATGGCGGGCGGCTATAATCCCATCAAGGACCTCTACAAGACGCGGGTCTTCACGACCTGCCGCTGGCGGAATGCGAACCATCGCCCCTGGATGAAGGGTCCGGCGGGCGAGGTGATCCCCCCGGTCATCATCGACAAGCCGCCCTCGGCCGAGCTGCGCCCCGACCAGACGGACCAGGACAGCCTGCCGCCCTATGAGGTGCTGGACGCGATCCTCGAAGGGCTGGTCGAACGCGACGGCTCGGTCGCCGACCTAGTCGCGCAGGGCTTCGACCGCGAGACCGTGCGGCAGGTCGAACGGCTGCTCTACGGCAGCGAGTGGAAGCGGTATCAGGCGGCGCCGGGGCCGCGGGTCTCGCCCCGGTCCTTCTGGCTCGACCGGCGCTATCCGCTGGTCAACAGGTGGCGCGACCCGGCGGGCGGTTGAACGGAAGGCACGGGTGGACTAGATTTGCTTAGTCCACCACAGGGTGCCGCCATGAAGACCGTCAACATGCACGAGGCCAAGACCCATCTTTCCCGCCTCGTCGAGGGCGTGGAAAAGGGAGAACCCTTCATCATCGCCCGCGCCGGCAAGCCGGTGGTCAAGGTGACGCTGGTCGAGCAGCCCGCGCCAAGGCGGCTCGGCTTCATGCAGGGCCAGTTCGAGGTGCCCGACGACTTTGACGACATGATGGCTGACGAGATCCAGGCGATGTTTGAGGGCAAGTATGACGGCAGCGGGCTTTACGTCCCGCCCGACCGGCGGAAGCCCAAGGCGTGAACCTGCTGATCGACACGCATCTGCTGATCTGGGGTGCGGTAGCGGTGCAGAAGCTTCCCCGGAGCGCTGTGACGCTGATGAGCGACCCGGAGAACCGCCTGTATTTCAGCACCGCGAGCCTTTGGGAGATCGCCATCAAGTTCGCGCAGGGCCGCGCCGATTTTACGGTCGATCCAGCACCCTTCCGCGCGGGCCTTCTGGCCAATGGCTATCTTGAGCTGCCGGTCGAAGGGCGGCATTGTCTCGCCATTCCAACGCTGCCGCCGGTGCATGGCGATCCTTTCGACCGGATGCTGGTCGCTCAGGCCATGACCGAGGGGATGCAGCTGTTGACCGCCGACCGCCGCGTTGCGGAATATGGCGGGCCGGTGCGGATGGTGTGAAGCGAATGGTGCGGGGGAACCACGCACCCTACGGCTGCATGCATCGGGCCCATGAGATGTGTGCTCTGCACGTACCATGCCGCGCTTACACCACCAGGTCGAACCGCCGCCCCTCGGTGGTGCCGAAGACCTCCCGGTAGTGGCGGATCAGATCGGCGGGGCCGGTCGATTTCTCGGGGTTGTCCGATAGCTTGACGGTGGGACGGCCGTTCGCGGCCGCCGCCTTGCAGACCAGGCTGAAGGGCGCGAGCCCGTCGCCCGGCACCAGCCCGCGGAAGTCGTTGGTCAGAAGCGTGCCCCAGCCGAAGCTGACCTTGACCCGCCCGTGGAAGCGGCGGAACAGCGTCGTGATCTCGTCCACGTCCAGCCCGTCCGAGAAGATCACCAGCTTCTGCGTGGGGTCCTCGCCCCGCGACCTCCACCAGTCGATGGCATATTCGGTCAGCGCCACCGGATCGCCCGAATCGATGCGGATTCCGGTCCAGCCCGCCAGCCAGTCGGGTGCGTTCTGCAGGAACCCCGGCGTGCCGTAGGTGTCGGGCAGGATCACGCGCAGGTTGCCGTCGTGTTCCTCATGCCAGTCGGCCAGCACGCGATAGGGGGCCTGCCGCAGTTCCTCGTCCGTTTGGGCCAAGGCGGCGTAGACCATGGGCAGTTCGTGGGCGTTGGTTCCGATCGCCTCGATGTCGCGGCGCATGGCGATCAGGCAGTTCGAGGTCCCGGTGAAACGCTCGCCCAGGCCCTCGATCATGGCCTGCACGCACCAGTCCTGCCACAGGAAGGAATGCCGCCGCCGCGTGCCGAAATCGGCGATCCGCAGGTCGGGGCCAAGCTCGCGCAGTGCCTCGATCTTTTCCCAGATCCGGGTCATGGCGCGGGCATAAAGCACCTGCAGCTCGAACCGGCCGAGGTCCTTCAGCACGGCGCGCGAGCGCAGCTCCATGATGATGGCGAGCGCCGGGATCTCCCACAGCATGACCTCGGGCCAGCGGCCCTCGAAGGTCAGCTCGTACTGGCCTTCGCGCTTTTCCAGGTGATAGGCGGGCAGGCGAAGGTTCTCGAGGAACTCCATGAAGTCAGGGCGGAACATCTGGCGCTTGCCGTAGAAGGTGTTGCCCCGCAGCCAGGTCGACTCGCCCCGCGCCAGGGACAGGCTGCGGACATGGTCCAGCTGCTCGCGCAGCTCGCCCTCGTCGATCAGGTCCGCAAGCCGGATGTCCTTCGAGCGGTTGATGAGCTTGAAGGTCACCGTCACGTCGGGCTGGTAGCGAAAGACCGACTGGCACATCAGCAGCTTGTAGAAGTCGGTGTCGATCAGCGAGCGGACGATCGGGTCGATCTTCCACTTGTGGTTATAAACGCGCGTGGCGATGTCGACGGTCGGGGTCATCATGCGAGTGTCACTCCTGCCTCGCGCATGGCGGCCTGCGCGGCCTCGCGCGAGCCGTTGAGGTCGATGGCGCGGGTCGCCTCCTCGATCACCGTGGCGGAAAAGCCCAGGTGCGCCGCGTCGATCGCCGACCAGGCCACGCAGAAATCATGGGCGAGGCCCACGAAGCACAGGTCCGTCAGCCCGCGGTCGCGCAGATAGCCCGCCAGCCCCGTGGACGTGCGGCGGTCGTTCTCGAAGAAGGCGGAATAGCTGTCGATTTCCCGCCGGAAGCCCTTGCGCAGGATCAGGTCCGCGCGGTCGAGATCCAGGCCGGGATGGAAGGCCGCCCCCTTTGAGCCGATGACGCAATGGTCGGGCCACAGGACCTGCTCGCCATAGGGCATGGCCACGGTCCCGAAGGGCTGCGCGCCGGGATGGTTGCCGGCAAAGCTGGAATGATCCGCCGGGTGCCAGTCCTGGGTCAGCACCACGGCATCATGATCGGCCATCAGGGCGTTGACGGGGCCCACGATCTCATCGCCTCCCGCCACCGCCAGCGCGCCGCCGGGACAGAAATCGACTTGAAGATCAACGACGATCAGGGCGCGCATGAGATTTCCCACGATGGACGCCGAACCTTAGGAAGCCTGCCGGGTTGCGTCAACGTGAAGCCCAAGTCGGCCACAGCACTCCAAGTATTGCACTGTATGCATGGCCGGCCTGCGCTAGAAACTGAACGCAAAGCTGCTTAACGGATCGGCGAATCAATGGAACGCAGGGGAGGAAAGGGATGGCCGACCACAGCCGGATGGAAACAGCCCGCGATTTCGAGGAAGACGGACCCGGAGGACGCTCGGCACGGACGCTCTGGACGCTGCGGGCGCTGGGCCTGATCGTCGCCGGGGTTGTCTATGTCGCGCTCGGTCCGCAGGCCGACCTGCCCCATGATGCCCGCATCGTCGCCACCGTCATGGCGCTGATGGCCATCTGGTGGATGACCGAGGCGATCCCGCTGGCCATCACATCGCTGCTGCCCATCGTGCTGATCCCGGCGCTGACCGAGCGCACGATCTCGCAGGCGACCGCGCCCTATGCCAGTTCGACCGTGTTCCTGTTCCTCGGCGGATTCCTGATCGCCATCGCCATGGAAAAATGGAACCTGCACCTGCGGATCGCGCTGCTGACGCTGCGCCGGGTGGGGGTGTCGCCGCGCCGGATCGTGCTGGGGCTGATGCTGGCCACGGCCTTCCTGTCGATGTGGGTGTCCAATACGGCGACCGCGCTGATGATGCTGCCCATCGCCACCTCGGTCCTGGCGCTGGTCCTGGCCCGCAGCGGCACCAGCACCGCCGCCCAGCAGCAGGCCCTGCAAGGGGGCGCAACCATCACGGAGGCCGTGGACGACCCCAATGTCGCGCGCTTCGGCACCTGCCTTGTGCTGGCCGTCGGCTGGGCGGCCTCGATCGGGGGCCTGGGCACGCTGATCGGCAGCCCGCCCAACGCCATCGTCGCGGGCTATGCCTCGTCCGAACTGGGCCGGGAAATCGGCTTTCTGAACTGGATGATGATCGGGTTTCCGCTGGCCTTCGCCTTCATCTTCATCGCCTGGTTCCTGATGACGCGGCTTCTGTACCGCTTCGACCTGCCCGCGATCCCGGGCGGGCGCGAGATGATCGACCAGCAGATCCGCGAACTCGGCCCGCTGAGCCAGGGCGAGAAGATGGTGCTGTATGTCTTTCTGGGCGCGGCCTTCTTCTGGATCGTGCCGGGCATCCTGGGCTCGATCCCGGCGGTCAGCGCGGCGATGCCCTGGGTGGGCAGCTTCGACGACACGGGCGTTGCCGTCGCGGCGGGGATCCTTCTGTTCATCCTGCCGGGACGCGGCCGGACGCAGATGGTGCTGGACTGGAAGGACGCCGAGGAGGGCCTGCCCTGGGGCGTGCTGCTGCTGTTCGGCGGCGGCCTGAGCCTTGCCTCGGCGGTGGGCTCGACCGGGCTCGACGCCTGGTTCGGCCAGCAGGTCACGGGGCTTGGCGCCCTGCCGACGCTGGGGCTGGTCGCCGCCATCACCGCGATCGTCCTGATGCTGACCGAGATCACCTCGAACACCGCCACGGCCGCGACCTTCATCCCGATCCTGGGCGGGGTGGCGCTGGGGATCGGCGTCGATCCCTTCCTTCTGCTGATCCCGGCGACGCTGGCCGCGACCTGTGCCTTCATGCTGCCGGTCGGCACGCCGCCCAACGCCATCGTCTTCGGCACCGGCAAGGTGACCATCGCGCAGATGGCCCGGGGCGGGGCCGTGATGAACATCATCGGCGTCATCCTGATCGTCGGCATCATGTATCTGCTGGGCGGGATCGCGATGGGCGTCGCGTTCTGACCCCTGCCCGCTTGCCTTCATGGGCGCGGCTGGACTAGGCCGCGCCCATGTTCACAGTCGCCGCCCTTTACCACTTCGCCCCCCTGCCCGACCCCGATGCCCGGCGCGAGGGCCTGCTGGCGCTCTGCCAGGCGCAGGGTGTCCGGGGCACGCTGATCCTCGCGCAGGAGGGGATCAACGGCACGGTCGCCGGCTCGCGCGACGGGATCGCGGCCGTGCTGGCCCATGTCCGCGCCTGGCCCGGCTTCGAGGCGCTGGAGTGGAAGGAAAGCGCCGCCGAGGCGATGCCCTTCGGCCGGATGAAGGTGCGCCTGAAGCCCGAGATCGTGACCATGGGCCAGCCGCAGGTGGACCCTGTCGCCCGCGTCGGCCGCCATGTCGCCCCCGCCGACTGGAACGCGGTCATCAGCGACCCCGACACTGTGGTGATCGACACCCGCAACGATTACGAGATCGCCATCGGCAGCTTCCGCGGCGCCATCGACCCCGGCACCCGCAGCTTCCGCGAGTTTCCCGA
Source organism: Paracoccus chinensis (assembly GCF_900102885.1). Classification (GTDB taxonomy): domain Bacteria; phylum Pseudomonadota; class Alphaproteobacteria; order Rhodobacterales; family Rhodobacteraceae; genus Paracoccus; species Paracoccus chinensis. The sequence goes on from NZ_FNGE01000004.1 coordinate 116,102, forward strand.
CTGGTGGGCCGATAACGCCGGCCGATTCGCCGGCAAGCGCGTGGCGATGTTCTGCACCGGCGGCATCCGCTGCGAGAAATCCACGAGCTTCCTTGTCGGTCAGGGCGTGACCGAGGTCGTCCACCTGCAGGGCGGCATCCTGAAATATCTCGAAGAGGTGCCCGAGGGCGAAAGCCTCTGGGACGGCGCCTGCTTCGTCTTCGACCGGCGCGTCAGCCTGACCCACGGTCTTCGGCCCGGCGGCCACATCCTGTGCCACGCCTGCCGCAGGCCGCTGGCGCCCGAGGACACGGCCCGTCCCGAATACGAGGAAGGCGTTCGCTGCCACCTTTGCGCGGACGAATATACCGAGGCCGACCGCGACCGCTTCCGCGACCGCCAGCGGCAGGCCGAGCGGGGCGAGCTGATTTAACGGGATCTTAGACTCTGCCCTGTAAAGCGAGGGGATATCCTTCAAGGGGCAACCATGACGACCTTTCCTCGCGGCACGGGCCTTGGCCCGAACGGTGCCGAGATCCTGTTTCCTTTCCTTGCGGCCTCGTCCCTTCTCGCCCTCGGGGACGATGACGATCCCTTCGGTGCGGGTCGGACCTGGGACGTCGGGACGCCCGTCCGGGTCAGGGCAGGCCTCGGGACGCATCCGCAAACGGCCTGGACGTTGCGCGACGCCGGGGAAATGCCGGTGGTCGCAATGCCCGCCCGCGCCCTGTCCTGGGCCGAGGCGCCCGGCATGGGCCGGCTCAAGTCCGGCTTCGCCACCGAGCCGCTGCACGGCCTTCCAGCCTGCGAGTCGCCCTGCGCACAGGCACGCCGGGACCTGCGGGAGGTGTCGGACCGTGACTGGCTCGACCGGGCCACGCAGGCGGACGCCTTCATCTTCCTGCCGGCACCGGGCAGCCGTGATCCCGCCGACGGCGCGGGCTCTCCGGCCATGCCGCTGGGGTCAGAGGCCTGGTTCGACCTGCTGATCCTTCAGCCGCTGTCCGAGTCCGGCCCCGACTTCGGCCCGGAGCCGGTGTTCCTTCCCGATCATGGGCCGTTCGCGCCGGATCACGTCCTTCTCTGACGTGGGCCGCGCCTCAGGCCACCTGCCCCACCCGGCCTGCCGCCATCGCCGCCATGTTGAGGATGTCGTTCACGGTGGAGCCGATGCCGCAGATCTGGATCGGCCGGGGGATGCCGGTCAGGATCGGGCCGATCACCGTCGCGCCTGCCATCTCCTGCAGCAGCCTGACGCTGATCGAGGCCGAATGCCGCGCGGGCATCACGAGGACGTTGGCAGGCCCCGTCAGGCGGCTGAAGGGATAGCGCGCGGCGGCTTCCGGGTTCAGCGCCACGTCCACGGTCATCTCGCCCTCGTATTCGAAATCGGCGCCCTGCCGGTCCAGCACCTTCGGCGCCTCGGCCATCTTGATCGCACGTTCGCTGATCGGGTGGCCGAAGGTGGAAAAGGACAGAAAGGCCACGCGGGGCTCGAGCCCCAGGGCGCGGGCGACATGGGCGCCGCGCGTGGCGATCAGGGCAAGGTCCTCGGCCTCGGGCCATTCATGGACCAGCGTATCGGCGACCAGCACGATGCGGCCCTTGTGCAGCACGCCCGTGATGCCCACCGCCCCGTCCTGCGGCCGCAGGTCGAAGACATGCCCCACCTGCGACAGGACATGCGAGGCCTTGCGCGTGGCCCCCGTCACCAGCGCGTCCCCATGCCCATGCGCCAGCATCAAGGCGGCGAAGACATGGCGGTCGCGGCGGGCGAGCTTCAGCGCGTCCTCGCGGTCCACGCCCTGCCGCTGCAGCCGCTTGTAGAGCGTCTCGTGATAGGCATTCAGATGCGGCGAGGTGAGCGCGCTGACGATTTCAAGCTCGCGCAGGGCATCGGCCATGCCCTCGGCCGCCAGCTTCTCGGCCACGTCCTCCTCTCGCCCCACGACCAGCGCCCGGCCCAGTCCCCCGCGCTGCCAGGCGACGGCGGCGCGCAGGACGCGCGGGTCGTCGCCTTCCGCGAAGATCATCCGCGCCTGCGCCTGCCGGGCCCGCGCATGGATGCCCTGCAGGATCGAGGCGGTCGGGTCCATGCGCTGGCGCAGGGTCTGGACATAACCCTCCATGTCGATGATCGGGCGCCGCGCCGCGCCCGTGTCCATCCCGGCCTTGGCCACGGCGGGCGGCACCACATGGATCAGGCGCGGATCGAAGGGCGTCGGGATGATGTAGTCGCGCCCGAAGCTGAGCTTGCGCCCGTAGGCCACCGCCACCTCGTCCGGCACGTCCTCGCGCGCGAGTTCCGCCAACGCCCGGGCGCAGGCGATCTTCATCTCGTCGTTGATCGCGCGGGCGTGGATGTCCAGCGCCCCCCGGAACAGGTAGGGAAATCCCAGGACGTTGTTGACCTGGTTCGGATAATCCGAGCGGCCCGTCGCCACGATGGCATCCGGGCGGACGGCATGGGCTTCCTCTGGCGTGATCTCGGGGTCGGGGTTGGCCATGGCGAAGATCACCGGGTTCGGCGCCATGGACTTCACCATGTCCTGCGTGACCGCGCCCTTGGCGGACACGCCCAGGAAGACGTCGCAACCGACCATCGCGTCGGCCAGCGTCCGTGCCTCGGTCGCGACCGCATGGGCCGACTTCCACTGGTTCATGCCCTCGGTGCGGCCCTGGTAGATGACGCCCTTGGTGTCGGCCATGATGCAGTTCTCGTGCCGCGCGCCCATCGCTTTCAGCAGTTCGAGGCAGGCAATCCCGGCCGCGCCCGCGCCGTTCAGCACGATCTTCACGTCCTCGATGCGCTTGCCCGACAGTTCCAGCGCGTTCAGCAGCCCGGCCGCGCAGATCACCGCCGTCCCGTGCTGGTCGTCGTGGAAGACGGGGATGTCCATCATCTCCTTCAGACGGCTTTCGATGATGAAGCACTCGGGCGCCTTGATGTCCTCGAGGTTGATGCCGCCGAAGGACGGCCCCATCAGGCGGACGGCCCGGATGATCTCCTCGGGGTCCTCGGTGTCCAGCTCGATGTCGATGGCGTTCACGTCGGCGAAGCGCTTGAACAGGACCGCCTTGCCTTCCATCACCGGCTTCGAGGCCAGCGCGCCCAGGTTCCCCAGCCCGAGGATCGCAGTCCCGTTCGACACGACTGCCACCAGGTTGCCCTTGGTGGTGTAGTCATAGGCCGTCTCGGGGCGCGCGGCGATGGCCTCGACCGGGACGGCCACGCCGGGGGAATAGGCGAGGCTCAGGTCGCGCTGGGTCGCCATGGGCGTCGAGGGCACGATCTCGAGCTTTCCGGGGCAGGGCTCGAGATGATAGGCCAGCGCCTCCTCGGGCGTTATGCGGGATCGCTGCGGCTGGTTGCTGTCGGTCATAATTGTCCTTCCCCGTTCCTGTCTCGCCAGAATGGCCGGGCGCGCAATGCGCCCCCGCGCCCTTTGCCGGCGCCTAGTCCACCAGCCGCGCCGTCACGGTCATCGGCTTGCCGCCGACCTGGTAATCTGCCGTCACCGTCACGCCGGGCGTGGCCTCGACCAGCGGGCTGAGCGAGCCAAGCGAGATCACCTGCCCCGGCTCCAGCCGCGCGCCGCCATGGCCGATCAGCCACAGCACCACGTCCAGCGGATGGCCCAGCAGCATCTCGCCCGTGCCTTGGACCGGTTCGGCACCATCGGCCTTCAGCTCGACCGTCAGCGCGGCAAGATCCGCCACGGGGTCCGCCAGATCGGTCATCGCCACGCCCTGCCCGATCACCCCGCGCCAGGGGATCACGCCGTAGGAGGCCATGATCGGCCCCGTGGGCTTCACCCCCTCGGCCAGCGCCATGTCGGGCAGCTCGATAAAGGGACGCACATCCGAGAGCGCCGCCGCGACCTGTTCGCGCGAGGTCGCCTCGTTGATGGCGGCGTCGGCGACCGTCACCACCAGGTCCGCCTCGTAGAAGGGCGAGCGGCTGCCCTTCAGCGAGACCTCGGCTCCGTCCTGAAGGATCATCGGCGCGAACAGCGCGCCCGCGACCGGGGCGGTCACGCCGAAGCGTTCCTGCGCGGGTTTCGAGGTGAAGCCGACCTTCCAGCCGACGGGGGCGCCCATCTCGGCCTCAAGCGCCGCGCGGAAGGGGGCATAGGCGCAGGCGGCGTCCTCGACCGTGGCGACGCCGGGGTCCGGCAGACGCTCGCCCGCAAGCCAGGCACGCGCGGCGTCCTGCATCTGCGCGGGCGGCGGACATTCGGCCAGCGCCGGCCCCGCGGCCAGCACCAGGGCGGCAGCGATCAGTTTCATGGGAACCTCCCCTTTCCCGTTTCCCTCGACGCTGCCAGCGCGCCGGGCCCCTGTCCAATGGAATCCGGCGGGCCGGTTCCAAAGCCGCGCGGGCCCCTCTAGAACGGCGGGGTTCCGAGCGAAGGCCCCTGCCCATGACCGACCAGCCGACCCCGATGATGGCCCAATATCTCGCGATCCGCGAGGCCAACCCGGGCGCGCTGCTCTTCTACCGGATGGGCGATTTCTACGAGATGTTCTTCGACGACGCGGTCGCCGCCGCCGCCGCCCTCGACATCGCCTTGACGAAGCGCGGCACGCATGGGGGCGAGCCGATCCCCATGTGCGGCGTCCCCGTCCATGCCGCCGAAAGCTACCTGCTGACCCTGATCCGCAAGGGTTTTCGCGTGGCCATCGCCGAGCAGATGGAGGACCCGGCCGAGGCGAAGAAGCGCGGCTCGAAATCCGTCGTCGCCCGCGACGTGGTGCGGCTGGTCACGCCCGGCACGCTGACCGAGGAATCGCTGCTGGAAGCGCGGCGGCACAACTTCCTCGCCGCCTTCGCCACGGTACGGGACGACTGCGCGCTGGCCTGGGTGGACATTTCCACGGGCGCGCTGCGGGTCGCCCCCTGCCCGCAGGTGCGGCTCGGGCCGGAACTCGCCCGCCACGCCCCCCGCGAATTGCTGGCGCTGGACGGATCGCGCCTGAACGACATCGCGGCCGAAGCTGGCGCCGCCCTGACCGAGCTTTCGGCGGCGAGCTTCGATTCCACCGCCGCCGTCCGCCGCCTGTGCGAGCTTTACGGGGTCGAGACGCTGGACGGCTTCGGCCAGTTCACCCGCGCCGAGCTGTCGGCCATGGGCGCCATCGCGGATTACCTGATGCTGACCCAGCGGGGCCGGATGCCGCGCCTGTCTCCGCCCGTGCGCGAAAGCGGCGCGGGCGTGATGCAGATCGACGCCGCCACCCGGCGCAACCTGGAACTGACGCAGGCGCTCTCGGGCGGGCGCGAGGGGTCGCTGCTCGCCGCCATCGACCGCACCGTGACGGCGCCGGGCGCGCGGCTGCTGGAGCGCCGCATCTCGGCCCCCTCCCGCGACCTGTCGCTGATCCACCGGCGGCAGGCGGCCGTGGCGGCGCTGGTCGAGGACGCCCGCCTGACCGCCGACCTGCGCGACGCGCTGGCGCAGGTGCCCGACATGGACCGGGCGCTGTCGCGGCTGGCGCTGGAACGCGGCGGGCCCCGTGACCTCGCCGCTGTGCGGAACGGCCTGACGGCGGCAGTGCGGATCGCCGCGATGATCGGCGGCGACGACCCGCTGCTGGCCGAGGCGGCGGGCGATCTGGTCGGCCATGACGCGCTGATCGACCTCTTGGACGAGGCGCTGGTGGCCGAACCCCCGCTGCTCGCCCGCGACGGCGGCTTCGTCGCGCCCGGCTATGAGGCCGAACTGGACGACACGCGGGCGCTGCGGGACGAAGGCCGGGGCGTGATTGCCCGGATGCAGGGCGACTACATCGCCGAGACCGGCGTCCAGAGCCTGAAGATCAAGCACAACAATGTCCTGGGCTATTTCATCGAGACGACGACGACCCACGCCGAGCGGATGCTCGCCCCGCCCCTGAACGAGCGGTTCATCCACCGCCAGACGACGGCGAACCAGATCCGCTTCACCACTGTCGATCTGTCGGAACTGGAAACCCGCATCCTGAACGCCCGCGACCGGGCGCTGGAACTGGAGCGCGCCATCTTCGTCCGGCTGGTGCGGGCCGTGCTGGCCGAGTCCCCGCGCATCGGGCAGGCCGCCCGCGCCTTGGCCGAGATCGACGTGGCCGCAGCCTTCGCGGACCTCGCCACCGGCGAGGGCTGGACCCGCCCCCTCGTGGACGACAGCCGCGCCTTCGTCATCGAGGGCGGTCGCCACCCGGTCGTGGAACGCGCGCTCAAGCGAAAGGGAGAGCCCTTCGTCGCCAACGACTGCGCCCTGACGGAAGGGCAGACCCCGGCAATCTGGCTGCTGACCGGGCCGAACATGGCCGGTAAATCGACCTTCCTGCGGCAGAACGCCTTGATGGCAGTGCTGGCGCAGGCGGGGGCCTTCGTGCCGGCGCGGCGGGCGCATATCGGGCTGGTCTCGCAGCTTTTCAGCCGCGTCGGCGCGGCGGACGACCTCGCCCGCGGACGATCCACCTTCATGGTCGAGATGGTGGAAACCGCCGCGATCCTGAACCAGGCGGATGCGGGCGCGCTGGTGATTCTGGACGAGATCGGCCGCGGCACCGCGACCTGGGACGGGCTTTCGATCGCCTGGGCGGTGCTGGAACATCTGCACGGCGCGAACCGCTGCCGGGCGCTGTTCGCGACCCATTACCACGAGATGACCCAGCTTGCCGCCAAGCTGGAGGGGGTGGAAAACGCCACCGTCGCCGTCCGCGAATGGAACGGCGAGGTGATCTTCCTGCACGAGGTGCTCAAGGGCGCCGCCGACCGCAGCTATGGCGTGCAGGTGGCGCGGCTCGCGGGCCTTCCCTCGGAGGTGGTGGAACGCGCGCGGGAAATCCTCGACGCGCTGGAAGCCGGCGCCCGCGACGGCGCCGCGCGACCGGCGGCGCTGATCGACGATCTGCCGCTGTTCCGCTCGGCCCCGCCCGCACCTCCCCCGGCGCACAAGCCGGAGTCTGCCGCCGAAAAGCGGCTCCAGGCCGTCCAGCCCGACAGCCTCAGTCCGCGCGAGGCGCTGGACCTGATCTACGAGCTGGTCGCGCTGGCACGGGGCTAAAGGACCGCGCTCAGCGGTCCTCGGCTTCGTCCTCCTCGTCGCTGTCGGGCAGGTTGAAGAAGCTGTCGGCGTCGAGATCGGCCTGCGGCTTCTCCTCCTCGCGGGTCAGCGAGAAGTTTTCCAGGCCCGCGATCGAGGACGGCAGGCGCGGCTCGTCGGGCATCGCAAGGCTCGACTCGGTGGACACGAGCTTGCGGCGCTCGTCGTCCGACATGACCTCGGTCTTCGACTTCGCGGCCTTCTGGACGGCGGCGTCCAGTTCCGACTGGCGGCAAAGGCCCAGCGCCACCGGGTCGATGGGCGTGATGTTCTGGATGTTCCAGTGGGTCCGGTCGCGGATCGAGGCAATGGTGGGCTTGGTCGTCCCGACCAGCTTGGCGATCTGCGAATCGGCCAGTTCCGGGTGGAACTTGACCAGCCACAGGATCGCGGCGGGACGGTCCTGCCGCTTCGACAGGGGCGTGTAGCGCGGGCCGCGGCGCAGCTCCTCGCCTTCGGCGGCCGGGTTGTGCTTGAGCTTCAGCTTGTAGGCCGGGTCCTTCTGGCCCTTCTCGATCTCGACGGGGTCGAGCTGGTTCGAGGCCACGGGATCGAAGCCCTTGACCCCCGCCGCCACGTCCCCGTCGGCGATGCCCTGCACCTCGAGCTCGTGCATCCCGCAGAAATCCGCGATCTGCTTGAAGCTGAGCGTGGTGTTGTCGACCAGCCAGACGGCGGTGGCCTTGGCCATCAGCGGCTTGTTCATCGGTTGCTCCTTCGCAATATCTTTCTCGGCCGGGAAACCGGGGTCGGCCGCGGGGCCAGTCCACAATTTCGGGGGAATTGCCGTCCCATATACGCCCCGGACCCCGCCGTTTGAACCCCCTTTTTCGGGGAACGCGCGGGCCCTAGGTTCGGACGCATGAAGCGACTGGCCGTTTTCCTCCTGCTCGTGCCGCTGCCGCTTGCCGCACAGGACGCGCCGGGCGCGTTCGACTATTACGTCCTGTCGCTCAGCTGGTCGCCAAGCTGGTGCGCGACGGAAGGCCAGGGGCGGGACGCCGCGCAATGCGAGCCCGGCCGGCGCGTCGGCTTCGTCGTCCACGGCCTCTGGCCGCAGCACGAACGCAGCTGGCCGGACTGGTGCGAGACGCGCCAGCGCGACCCCTCTCACGCCGAAAGCCGGGGGATGGAGGACATCATGGGCTCGGCGGGGCTCGCCTGGTACCAGTGGAAGAAGCACGGCCGCTGCTCGGGCCTTTCGGGGACCGACTACTACCAGGCGACCCGGAAGGCGGCGGAAACGGTCGAGATCCCGCCCGTGCTGCGCCTGCTTCCGCGCGACGTCCGGGTTGAGGCCGCAATGGTCGAAGAGGCCTTCATCGACGTGAACCCCGGCCTGACCCGCGACGGCATCACCGTGACCTGCGACGAGGGACGGCTGGACGAGGTCCGCATCTGCCTGAGCCGGGACTTGCAGCCACGCGCCTGCGCCGCCGACATCCGGCGCGACTGCCGCACGCGGATGCTGATCGAGACGCCGGGCTGAGGCGCCGAAGCGGGGGTTTTCCACCCCCGCGAATGGGGCCCCTGCCCCATTCACCCCCGGAGGATATTTGCAGACAGAAGATGCTTGCTTAACCGCCTGTTAGGATTTCCGCTGCAAGACTGTGCCTGCGGTACAGGCGGGGACGCCGATGACCGCGACAGGAGATGCCACACCCCGGCCGGACGGGTGCCGGGCCGGGGTGTGTGCATGGCAACCCATGGGGAATCTTCTGTCCTGAAATATCCCCGCCGGAGGCTCTGGCAGGGACGCAGGAAAGACGGTGCAAGGAAGGGAGCCGGCCTTACTCCCCCACCCGCAGCACGATCTTGCCGATGTGATCGCCCGCTTCCATGTGGGCATGGGCGGCTGCGGCCTCCTCCAGCGCGAACTCGGTGTCCATGACCGGGCGCAGCTTGCCGGCCGCGATCATCGGCCAGACATGGGCGCGCAACTCCTCGGCGATCCGGGCTTTCGCCAGATCGGACTGCGGCCTGAGAGTCGAGCCGGTGATCGTCAGCCGCCGCATCATCACGGGGGCAAGGTTCAGCGTGACCTTCGGCCCGCCCAGGAAGGCGATGAAGACCAGCCGCCCATCGTCGGCCATCGCCCGGATGTTGCGCGAGACATAGTCGCCCCCCACCATGTCCAGGATCAGGTCCGCGCCGCCCTCGGTCCGCAGCGCCTCGACGAAGTCCTGCTCGCGGTAGTTGATCGCCGCGGCACCCAGTTGCGCGCAGGCCGCGCATTTCTCGTCCGAGCCCGCCGTCGCCCAGACCCGCGCGCCCAAGGCGCGGGCAATCTGGATGGCCGTGGTGCCGATGCCCGACGATCCGCCATGGACCAGGAACCGCTCGCCCGCCTGCAGCCCGCCGTGCATGACGATGTTGGACCAGACCGTGAAGCAGGTCTCGGGCAGGCAGGCGGCCTCGGCGAGGCTGAGGCCCTCGGGCACGGGCAGCGCGTGCTCGGCGGAGGTGAGCGCGTATTCGGCATAGCCTCCGCCCGGCAGCAGCGCGCAGACGGCGTCGCCCACCTGCCAGCGGGTGACGCCGGCGCCCACGGCGGCCACATGACCCGCGCATTCCAGACCCGGCAGGTCCGAGGCGCCGGGCGGAGGGGCATAGTTCCCCTGCCGCTGCAGCACGTCCGGGCGGTTCACCCCGGCATGGGCCACGCGGATCAGGATCTGACCGGCGCCGGGCGCGGGCAGCGGGCGGCGGGCGGGCTGCAGGACATCGGCCTCGCCGGGACGGGTGATCTCGACGACCTTCATCTCGTGGGGCAGCGACATCAGGCGCGCCCCCGGTGTCCGGGGGCCGAGGTTGGCCGGGGCTTGCGGATCCAGCCGGTGGCCAGCTTCGTCAGGGGTGCCGCGCCCGGCAGGTCGCGCAGGCTGGCCTTGAGCCTTTCGATGCGCATCACGTCCCCGATCCGGCGGTCGATGAAGGCGCGGGTATCGGCATGGCCCGGCGAGCTGTCGCCCAGCCAGTAGAGCACCGCCGCGCTGAAGACCGGCGCCAGCGTCCCGCGCTTGGTCCACCAGTTCACGTCCTCCGAGCTGTCGCCGAGACCGGTCCAGATCGTATCCGCCGTTTCCCAGATCAGACGGGCGCCCAGCGCCGCGTTCTGGGGCAGCGCCATGACGGTCGCGCCCGCGCGCACGAGCTCGGGGTCCGCCAGGGCCAGCCGCTGCCAGATCGCGTCGGCGATGCGGTCGCGGATGCGCCCCGTCCGCGAGCCTGCCGCAAGCGCGCGGGCCAGCGCCGCATCGCCCTGCCGGTGGTAGGCCGCGGCAAGGCTCGCGCCGCCTTGCGGGAAATGGACGCGCGCCAGGTCGGGGGACATCCCCAGGTCGCGGGCGCCCGCCATCAGGGCGCGGTCGTTCATCCCCTCGAAGGGCACATGCGTCAGCGCGGCCTCCAGCAGCCGGTCGCGGTCGTCTTGCATCCGAAAAACCTCCGTCAGGGTGGACAAACGGGACGCGCCGCGCTAAGGGGCTGCGTCCTGCAATCAAATCAACTCTAACCTAGGAAGGTGGTGACAACCACATGCAGGTAAGCGTTCGCGACAACAACGTCGAACAGGCGCTTCGTGCCCTGAAGAAGAAACTTCAGCGCGAAGGGGTCTTCCGCGAAATGAAGCTGAAGCAGCATTTCGAGAAGCCGTCGGTGAAAAAGGCCCGTGAAAAGGCCGAGGCCGTCCGCCGCGCCCGCAAGCTGGCCCGTAAAAAGGCCCAGCGCGAAGGCGCGCTGTAAGGCGCAAGCGAACCGGATGGTTCAAGGAACCCCCGTGGCCATGGCCGCGGGGGTTTTTCTTTGGGCACCCGGCCGGACGTGCCAGGGTCCCGGCGCAGCAGGTGGTGCGCCGATGCCGAGCGTCAGCGTCAGTTTCGCGATTGTCCCGGGGACCGAGGCCGCTCTGGGCCGGGCCGGCGGCCACACGGTCATGGCTGATCGCCCCGAACGCAAGGCCGGCGGCATGGGACTGGGGTTCAACGGCGCGCAGCTGCTCGCCCCCGCCATCGGCTGCTTCTGCAACGACCTGCGCTACATCTCGCACCGGCTGGGACGCCCGATCGCCGTCCTCTCGGGCGAGGTGGCGCTTGAGATGGAGGGCGATCCCCTGGTCGCAACCTCGGCCAAGATGCGCGTGCGCTGCGGGATGGAGGGCGGCTCGGACGCCTCGGAACTGGTCTAGGAGGCCAGGCGAGGCTCGATCGTCGGGATTTCGCTGCCGCGCGGGATTGCGCTGACGGTGACAGGCGGGTGATCCGTGCCTCTACCCTGCCTGCAGGCTTTGCCGCGCCAGCGCGGCGATCAGGTCGGTCTGCGTGACGATGCCCACGATCCCGTCGCCTTCAAGGATCGGCACCGCGTCGGTGCGGTGGGTCGCCAGAGGGGGTAGCAGCGCGGCGATGGGGGTCTCCGGGGCGGCCGTGGGCAGGTCGGCCTGCATCACGTCGGCGGCGCAGGACGCCGCCCCCCGGCGCGGCAGCAGCTTCCCCAGCCCCTTGCCTGGCAGCGCCCAGTCGCTGGCGATCAGGTGCAGCTGGAAGATGATGCCGAGAAAGCGCCCCCCTTCGCCCACAACCGGCAGCGAGGTGAAGCCGTGGTGCGCAAACAGCCCCGCCACGTCGCGCAGGGGCGTGCGCGGACCGACCGTGACCAGGTCGCGCGACATGATGTCGGCGGCGGTCTGGACGTCGGTGCGGTGGCTCGCGGCCTGGATCTCGGCGGCGGCGATCAGGCGCGCCAGGTCCTCGACGCCCAGGTTCAGCGACTGGCGATAGCGCACAAGGATGTCCGACAGTTCTTCTTCGGTCAGGCCCAGGCGCTCGACGGCCGGGGGGTCGGTGGTGCCGTTGGGGTTCGGCTCGTGGAACTGGCGGAAGGGATAGCGACGGCCCGTGGCACGGGCGTAAACTGCGGCGATCAGCACCAGCAGCGCCGTGCCCGCCGCCACGGGCACCAGCGCGAAGCTCAGGCCCAGGGGCGCGATCCGCTCGGCCCCCAGCGCCACGGTCATGGCCACCGCCCCGCCCGGAGGATGCGTCGCCCGGCACAGCGCCATGACCACGATGGCAAGCCCCACCGACAGCGGAACGCACAGCAGCGGGTCCGCCACGAAGCGGCAGACGAGGATCGCCGTCAGCGCCGCCACGGTATTGCCGACGATGGCGGGCCAAGGCTGTGCCAGCGGGCTGTTCGGCGCCGCGAACAGAAGAACCGAGGAGGCCCCGAAGGGCGCGATCAGGTAGATGCCCAGCCACAGGTCGGGCGAAAAGGCCAGCGCGCATCCCGCCGCCACGGCAAGCCCCAGCGCGGCGCCAAGCCCCGCCCGCAGCGCCTCGCGCAGGGGAACGGCGGCGACCGAGGGACCGAGGGCGCGAAGTCGGGAATGGCTGGCGGCAGGGGGCATGATGCGCCTTATCCGAAGGTGACGCAGCCGGGTAATGCGCCCCGCGGGAAGGTTGCAAGCCTGTCCGGCGTCCAAGGCGACGTCAGGAAGCGCCTCTGACCGGCTGGTCCGGGCAGCCTCCGGGGCCACGGATGCAGGGATTTTCCCGAGGGTTTCGGCTCAGACCGGCAAGGCCGTCGATTGCAGCACCACCCTCAGCGCAAAGGAGGATTGCATCTGCGCCACGCCGGGCAGGCGGGCCAGGTGCTGGCGATGGATGCGGGCGAAGTCGTCGGTGTCGGCGGCCAGGACCTTCAGCAGGTAGTCGGCCGAGCCCGCCATCAGGTGGCATTCCAGCACCTCGGGAATGGCGCGGACGGCCTTCTCGAAGGCATCCAGCGTGGCGTCGCCCTGGCCGGACAGGGTGATCTCGACGAAGACCGTGGTGGTGCGGCCCAGACGGCGGGGATCCAGAAGGGCTACATAGGCCGCGATGAAGCCCGCCTCCTCCAGCCGCTGGACACGGCGGTGGCAGGCGCTGGCCGACAGGTTGATCCGCGCCGCGAGGTCGGCGTTCGAGATGCGCCCTTCCTTCTGCAGGACCGACAGGATGCGGCGGTCGGTCGGGTCGAGATCAGGGCTCATCGGCGGCTCGCTGCGGCGTCGTCGCCTGCAGCCTAGCCGCGCCGTCGGCACTCGCCAGAGGCAAAACGCGTCAGTGCTGAGGCCGGGCGGCCAGCAGGTCCCGGATCTCGGCCAGCAGCGCCTCGGTCGAGGGGCCGGCGGCGGAAGCTTCCGCCACCTGCTTGCGCATGGCCGCGTCCTTGATCCGGTTCACGCCCTTGACCAGCAGGAAGACCACGAAGGCGATGATGAGGAAGTTGATCACCGCCGTGATGAAGCTGCCGTAGGCGAAGACCGGGGCGCCTGCGTCGCGCGCGGCGCGCAGCGTGGGATAGTCACCGCCGTCCATCGCAAGAAAGTAGTTGGTGAAGTCCGTGCCCCCGGTCAGCAGGCCCAGCACCGGCTGCAGAAGATCGTCCACCATCGAGGCCACGATGGCCGTGAAGGCCGCCCCGATGATGATGCCGACGGCCATGTCCATGACATTGCCCTTGGCGATGAAATCGCGAAACTCCTTGATCATGACCTGTCCTTCCCCGGTCGGATATCGCTGGATCCAGACTGCCACGCGGGCCGTTTACAAACAAATGTCTAACGGAGGATCAGCCGAATGTTCGACCTGAGTGGCTTTCCCGTCACGAGCCGCTGGGCACCCCGGCGTCCGGACGCGATCCAGCTTTACACGCTGAACACGCCCAACGGGTTCAAGGCCTCGATCATGCTGGAAGAATGCGGGCTCGACTATGACGCCCACCGCATCAGCATCGGCGACCCCGAGGACCAGATGACGCCCGAGTTCCTGTCCCTGAACCCCAACAACAAGATCCCCGCGATGATCGACCCGCAGGGGCCGGACGGCGGGCCGATGGGCCTGTGGGAATCCGGCGCGATCCTGATCTATCTGGGCGACAAGACCGGCCGCTTCCTGCCGGGCGAGGGCGCCGCGCGCTACCGGACGATCCAGTGGCTGATGTTCCAGATGGGCGGCGTCGGTCCGATGTTCGGGCAGTTGGGCTTCTTCCATCGCTATCGCGGCTCGGAAATCGAGGACAAGCGCCCGCGCGACCGCTACGTGAACGAGGCGCGGCGGCTGCTGGGCGTTCTGGACCGCCAGCTTCAGGGGCGCGAGTGGATCACCGGGGATTACTCGGTCGCCGACATCGCGACCGCGCCCTGGGTGCGGACGCTGACCGTCAACTACGAGGCGCAGGACCTTGTGCGGCTTTCGGGCTTCACCAATGTCGCCGCCTGGATGGACCGCTTCCTGGCCCGGCCCGCCGTCCAGCGCGGCCTGACCGTGGGCGTGGCCTGACGCGGCGGACAAGGCGCGCCCCGCAGTTGCCGCGCCGGATGCGCGCCGGTATTGTCGTCCCCTGCCGCCCCGTCCCTTCCCTGCCGGAGAGATCATGACGCCTGCCGACCTCGACACCGCACGGCAGTCCGCCCTACTGGCCGCCCTGCCGGAACCCCAGCGCGTCCGCGTGATGGAGGGGGCGCAGGTGCAGTCCGTGGAAACAGGCCAGACGATCTTCCTGCAGGACGAACCCGCCGACGCCCTGTTCATCGTGCTGGACGGCTGGGTCAAGCTGTACCGCGTGGCTTCCAGCGGGACCGAGGCGGTGGTCAGCGTCATGACGCGCGGCCGCAGCTTCGGCGAGGCGGTGGCGCTGCGGGGCCTGCCCTATCCGGTCTCGGCCGAGGCGATCACGCCCGCGCGGCTTCTGCGGCTGGACGCGGCGCGGCTGCGCCACCTGCTGCAATCGGACCCGGCCATGGCGACCTCGATGCTGGCGGCGGTCTTCGTCCATCTCCAGCATCTCGTGGGCCAGATCGAGGGGCTCAAGGCGCGCTCGGGCGTGCAGCGGGTGGCCGAGTTCCTCTTGGACCTGTCGGCGGGGCGCGAGGGCGAGGTGTCGGTCGCCCTGCCCTACAACAAGGCGCTGATCGCGGGGCGCCTGGGCATCAAGCCGGAAACGCTGTCGCGCGCCTTTGCCCGTCTGCGCGACCACGGCGTGCGGATCGAGGCCGCGATGGCCCACATCGAGGACGTCGACCGCCTGCGCGAGCTGGTGGCGGAGGACCCCGCCAAGGCCTGGCTGCGCTGAGGCCTCAGCCCAGCGCATAAAGCACCAGCGCCGCCAGCGCGAAGGCCCCGAGCCCCGCTCCGAAGCCACGCCGCGCGCCCGGCACCCCGGCCAGCCCCAGGTAGCGGTCCAGGATCACCCGCGCCTTGAGCCAGGCGAGCACCAGGATCACCGCTCCTGCCGCCGTTGCGGCCCAGGGGGGCGAGGCGGGGCGCAGCAGCGACACGGCGGTTGCAACAGCCGACAGCGCGACAAGGGCAAGCCAAGCCCGGATCAGGGGATCGCGCGTCGTCACAGCAGATAGATCACGGGGAACAGCAGGACCCAGACAAGGTCCACCATATGCCAGAACTGGCCCGCCGCCTCGACGGCCTCGGCCCCGGCGCGGATGGCGACGATGCCCAGCAGGATCATGCCTGCCAGCACATGGGCCGCATGGAACAGGGTCAAAAGCCAGTAGAAGGTGAAGAAGACATGGGTTTCCAGCCCGATCCCGCGCCGGGCGGCATCGGCATATTCGACGCCCTTGAGCGCGAGGAATACGCCCCCCAGCAGGATGGCCGCCGCCAGCCAGCGCCGCGCGGCTGCCCGCTGGCCCGCTTCGGCTGCGCGCACCGCCAGCGCCGCGGCCAGGCCCGAGGTCACGAGGACCATCGTGTTCACCCCCGCCGACAGCCGGTGCAGCTGGTCCTGTGCGGCGGCGAAACCCTGCGGATCCCCCAGCCGCAGCACCAGGAAGATCAGCAGCGCCGCGCCGAAGACGGCAAGCTCGCTGACGATCAGCACCCACATGATCAGCTCGCCCGGCAGGCCGGTGCGGGGGTGGACAGCCTCAGTCATGCGCCGACAAGCTGGCGATAGATCTGCGGCAGCGCCTCGGTCAGCCTGTCGGGGTGCGGGATCAGCGCGTGCCCGCCCTGCCCGAAGATGCGCGGGAACCAGGACTTGCCGTCGCGGTCCACGGTGATGCCGAAGACCGAATGGCCCGCGCGGCGCGCCTCGCGCACGGCCATGGCGCTGTCCTCGATGCCGTGGCGGCCCTCGTAATGGTCGAGGTCGTTGGGCTTGCCGTCGGTGATGACCAGCAGCAGCCGCCGCCGACGCCCCTGTTCGGCCAGCGTGGCGCTGGCATGGCGGATGCCTGCGCCGAGCCGCGTGTAGAAGGCGGGCCGCAGCGCCGCGATGCGGGATTCCACCGCAGCCGACATGGGCTCGTCGAAGCGCTTGCAGGTCGTTACGAACACCCGGTCGCGCTTGAGTGAGCAGAAGGCCTGCACCCCCACCTGGTCGCCGGTTGCATCCAGCCCCCAGGTTAGCGCGGCCAGCGCCTCGCGCTCGATGTCGATCACGGCACGCCCTGTCACGGCGCTTTCGGTGGACCGCGAGATGTCCAGCAGGATCGACACGGCGAGATCGCGGTTCTGCGGGCGCGACTGCTTCCAGACGCGGTCCGACCCTTCGCCCGCGACCTTCAGCCCCACGCGCGACCGGACGGTCGCGTCCAGATCCAGTTCGTCCCCGTCGCGGTGGCCGGTGGTGATGACGCGGCCGGGGCGCATCGCCTCGAACTGGCGGCGCACGGCGCGGATGCGGCGGCGGGCGGCGTCGTCGAAGGAATGCGAGGCCGCAGGATCCGCCTCGGGATAGCTGTCCAGCACGCGGGCATGGGCGGGCAGGTAGCGGCCGGTCCTCGCGTCCCATTCGGGATAGGTGAAGGCGCCCGACAGCGCCTCGCGGTCCACGTCCTCGGGCGACAGGTCCAGGTGGACCTTCAGCCGCGTGGCCGGGGCCTTGCTGACCTGGCCGAGGCTCAGCTCCTCCTGGTCGTCCAGCGCCTTGCGGGCGCTGTCTTCGTCATCGTCGTCCACGCGGCGGTTGAGGTTCAGGAACTCGGCCCAACTCAGGATCGCCTCGAACTTGTTGATGATCAGGCTGTCCTTGCGCTCGGCCGCGTCGGCCTGCTTGCGTCGGGCGCGGAGGGTGCGCTCCTGATGCTCGCCGGTTTCCACGACCTCGCCCTCGGCCTCGCGCGTCTCGACCCGGTCGGGCGAGGAAGCGGCGCCCGCCTCGGACACCACCCACAGGGGTACGGGCCGCAGCGGCTGATAACGCCGGGGCGCGGTGAAACCCGTCAGGTCTCCCTCCAGCGCTTCCAGCATCTCGGCCGCGCGGGGCGACAAGGGGGCATCATCGCCCAGCAGATGCCGCGCGACCGCCTCGACTGCCGCCTCCTCGGGCGGCAGGGTCGAAAGTGGTCGTCCGGCGAGGATCAGCCCGCGCAACTCGTCGTAAAGCCCCATCAGCCCCGGCGCGGCCTTGGCCACCCGATCGATGGTCGCCCGCGCCGCGGTCAGCCGCGCCAGATCGCGGCGCATCGGGTCGTCCCCGGTCTCCTCCGGCGCCACCAGATGCGCGGCATAGGCGGCCAGCCACAGGTACAGCGCGCCGTTCGCCTCGGGTGTCGGCAGAAGGGCCAGTGTCGCGGGCAGGCGCAGGATGCCGCCGTCGAACTCGGGCGTGGGCAGCGCCTCGGCCTCGGTCCCCAGGCGCCGCCGCCAGCTCAGCCGGTGGCGGCTCACGCGATCCGCCGCGGGCCGCATCTCGATCGAATGATCGCCGCCAAGGCCCCGGAACAGCACCGCAAGGCGGCCCGAGACCTCGGACAGGTTCACCCGGGCGTCCTCGTGCACAGGCAGCGAGTCAAAGCCGCTGGCAAGCCCGTGCCAGAGCTTGCCGATGCTTTCCTCGGGCTCCCACGGCTCGATCTCGCGCCAGTCCACACGCGCGGCCATGATCATGCCTTTCTTCTTCGGTCAAATATCCCGGGGTCCGGGGCAGAGCCCCGGTCCTCAGGTGTCAGCCCAGCACCGCCACCACGAGGTCGGCGAGCCCGCGCTTGATGTCGGCGTCGTCGGTCAGCGGCTCGATCATCGCAACCGAGATCGCCCGGTTCAGGTCCATGCCGCCTGCCACCAGCGTCGCCGCATAGACGACGAGCCGGGTCGAGACGCCTTCTTCCAGGTCCTGCCCCTTCAGCGCCCGCAGCTTGCCCGCCAGCCGCACCAGCATCGCGGCGCGGCGTTCGTCCAGGCCGCTTTCCTGCACCACGATGGCGGTTTCCTGCGCCGCGGGCGGGAAGTCGAACTCCATCGCGACGAAGCGCTGGCGGGTGGAGGGCTTCAGCGTCTTGAGGATGTTCTGGTAGCCGGGGTTGTAGGAGGCGACCAGCATGAAGCCCGGCGCGGCCTCCAGTTCCTCGCCCGTGCGGTCGATGGGCAGGATGCGGCGGTCGTCGGTCAGCGGGTGCAGCACCACCGTCACGTCCTTGCGCGCCTCGACCACCTCGTCGAGGTAGCAGATCGCCCCCTCGCGGACCGCGCGGGTCAGGGGGCCGTCCACCCAGACCGTCTCGCCGCCCTTCAGCAGGTAGCGCCCGATCAGGTCGGATGCCGACAGGTCGTCATGGCAGGCGACCGTGTAAAGCGGCCGGCCCAGCCGCGCGGCCATGTGGGTGACGAAGCGGGTCTTGCCGCAGCCGGTCGGGCCTTTCAGCAGCACCGGCAGGTCGTTCCTGGCCGCCGCCTCGAAGACCGCGACCTCGTCGCGCTGGGGCAGGTAGAAGGGGGCGTCCGCCCCCTCCCTCGTTTCCGCATGAGCGTTCATGTCCTCACTCCGCCGGGGTGCGATGGGCCAGGTGGTCGCGATGGACCTGCGCGGGCCCGGGCTCGACGATCTCGCGCCGCACGACGACGATCGAGTAGATGAAGAGCAGCGCCCCCAGCACCACGGCGATGCCCGACCCGAAGCGCATCCAGTAGAAGATGCCCAGCTGGTCCTGCACGTCCATGTAGGCCTCGCCGTTCACCCGCTGCAGGTGCGTCTGCACGGTGCCCGCGAAGGTCAGCGTGAAGGTCATGAACAGCATCCCGCCCGACATCAGCCAGAAGGAGGCCATGTTCAGCACCTGGTTATAGGGATCGCGGTTGCGCAGGATGGGCGCGGCATAGGTGATGATCGCCAGCACCAAGCAGACATAGGCGCCGTAGAAGGCCAGGTGCCCGTGCGCCGCGGTGATCTGCGTGCCGTGGGTGTAGTAGTTCACCCCGTGCAGCGTGTGCAGGAAGCCCCAGACGCCCGCGCCGAAGAAGGCCAGGACCGAGCACCCGAGCGACCACAGCAGCGCGGCCTTGTTCGGGTGGTCGCGGCGGCCCTTCCAGACCATGATGAAGGCAAAGGACATCATGGCGAAGAAGGGCACGATCTCGAAGGACGAGAAGATCGACCCCACCCACTGCCAGTAGGCCGGCAGGCCGATCCAGTAGTAATGGTGCCCGGTCCCCAGGATGCCCGAGAAGAGCGCGGTGGCGACGATGACGTAAAGCCACTTCTCGACCACTTCCCGGTCAACGCCCGTCAGCTTCAGCATCAGGAAGGCCAGGATCGAGGCCATGATCAGTTCCCAGACGCCTTCCACCCACAGGTGGATGACGTACCACCAGTACTGCTTGTCCAGCACGATGTTGTGGGGGTTGTAGAAGGCGAAGAGCCACAGCAGTGCCAGACCCCAGAGGCCCAGCAGCAGCACGTTCGAGATCGCGGTCTTGCGCCCCTTCAGCACCGTCATGGTGACGTTGTACAGGAACAGCAGCGCGGCCACGGTGATGCCCACCTTGACCCAGGTGGGCTGTTCCAGGAACTCGCGCCCCTGGGTGCCCAGGAAGTAGCTTCCATTGAACCAGTTGAAGATGTAGGTCAGCACCGCGCCAAGCGTGCCGACCACCATGATGATCAGCTGCAGCCATGCGATGGCCGGCGAATGGATCTCGCGCTCGGCTTCCTCGGGAAGCAGGAAATAGGCCGAGCCGAAGAAGCCCAGCAGCAGCCACACGACAAGGGCGTTGGTGTGCAGCATCCGGATGATGTTGAAGGGCAGGATCTCGGCCAGGAAGTTCGGCTGGACATAGACATAGCCCATGAGCAGGCCGAAGGTGACCTGCAGCGCGAACAGCGCCATGGCCACGCCGAAATAGGCGAAGGCGATCTTCTGTGTTGCGTATCTCATGATTGTCCCTCTCGCCTCAGCCCGCGTCGTTCGGCGGCCATTGCTGGGTGTTCACCGACCCCACGAACAGCAGGAAGTCGGAAAGCGCGCGGTATTCCTCGTCCGTCAGGTTGAACTGCGGCATCTGCCGCCGTCCCTCGATCCCCGTCGGCATGGCATCCATCCAGGCCTTCAGCGTTTCCACCGCCGCATCGGGATCGTCCTGGACCCCCCAGCGCTTCATCACGTTGCCCAGTTCGGGCGCGAAATAGGCGCCCTCGCCCAGCAGCGTGTGGCAGTTGATGCAGGCCTTGTTTTCCCACACCAGCTTGCCGGCGACGACGCTCTCGGTCAGGGCGGCTTGGTCCGTCGAGACGTTGACGGCGTAAAGGTGGCTGTGGACGGACATCGCGCCGAATATCGCGATGAAGAACAATGACCCGCC
This sequence comes from Paracoccus chinensis, assembly GCF_900102885.1. Taxonomy (GTDB): domain Bacteria; phylum Pseudomonadota; class Alphaproteobacteria; order Rhodobacterales; family Rhodobacteraceae; genus Paracoccus; species Paracoccus chinensis. The sequence continues at coordinate 136,752 of NZ_FNGE01000004.1, forward strand.
ATAGAAGACGTTGCGGGCCATGCTCTTGGTCATGACGTCGCTCATGGCGGCGGTCCCTTCGAGCAGTTTACACAATCATACGGATAACGGCAGCGTGGGCCCAAGCCTTGCCCAAAGTCAACGAGGCGTGACCAGGCCGTGTTTTTCCGGATTTTCCTGCGCTGTCAGAGCGACACCAGCGCCTCGAGCCGGGCCTCGGGGAATGACTGCAGCGCGGCATCGATCGCGGGACGTTCCATCAGCACGGCGGCGGTGGACAGCGCATCGGCCAGGGCGGCATTCTCGGCGCTGACCGAAACCAGCGCCCAGCGCGGCGGCTGGCCCTGCGGCCCCAGGATATGCGCCCGGTCCCCGGCGAGACCGATCCGCGTTCCGAAGGGCGCCGAGGTCGCCAGCGCCCTGCCCTGCAGCGTCAGCTCGCGCACCAGACCCCCGTCGGGCGTCTCGATTCGGGCCTGCCAGCCCGAGGCGCCCAGCGCCCGGACCTCGCCCGCGTCGATCAGCAGGTCTCCCAGGCGATGACGGGTTGCCACCTCGGCCAGCCGGTCGGCGGCGAAGCCCTGGGCGATCCCGTTCAGCGTCAGCGCCATTCCGGGACGCGCCAGCCGGATCTCGGCCACATCGGCGCGGACTTCGTCCCATCCGACCAGCGAGCGCGCAGGCGATTCGTCATGCCCCAGGCGGCGCGCCTGCCACAGCGGCTGCACGGTCGGATCGAAGGCGCCCCCGGTTGCGGCATGCACACGCCCGGCCAGGTCCAGCAGCGCCAGCATGTCGGCGGACGGATGAGGCAGCCGGCCCAGCGCGTTCAGCCGCATCAGCTCAGACCCGCCGAACAGCGAGAACTGCCGCTCGACCGACTGCAGCGCGCGCTCGGCCTCGGAAAAGAAGGCGCGGGCGGCGGCGGGGGTGCCGCCCTCGACCGTCAGCGCGACATCGGCACCCATCGCCACGCCCTGCCAGTGGTGGCGGGTGGGCGCAGCAGCAGCGGACAAGGCCAGCGCGCAGGCCGACAGGGCAAGGAAACGGCGGCGCGGCAGGATCATGAGGCGTTCCCCTTGACCGGGCGCGGCGTGGTCCAGATGGGCCACAGCGCCAGAAGATACAGCACGAAGGCCAGAATCCACAGCGCCCCCGCGCCCAGCGTGCCCGCCGCGTGGAACGAGCCCGGCCAGGCCGAAGCCGCCCAGCGCAGCAGGGCCGCCAGCGGGATCAGCCCGTAGGCCAGCGCCACAGTCGCAGGCGCGCGCAGGGGGCGGCCCGAATGGCCGATGCTGGCGCGGCTCATCACCGCCAGCGTCATGCCGCCGATCGCGCCGACGCCCAGAATGTGCAGCGCGCCGATCTCGGAGCTTAGGCCCAGCAGCGCCAGCCCCCAGGCCAGCAGCCCCAGCACCAGCATCGCATAGCCCGCGTGCAGCGCCCAGACGATGGGATCGCCCAGGGTGGACAGCCCGCGCCAGCCCGCCAGCCTCAGCCCGGCCGCGATTCCCGCCGCCGCGGCGACAGCGCCGGTCAGCGGATCGGGCGCGCCCGCCAGCGCCAGAAGCGCAGTCAGGATCGGCAGGGCCACACCCGCGATCTCGAGCGGCTTGCGCGACACCGGGACCGGGGCGGCGGGGTTCCCGCGCAGCAGCGCGTTGCGGGTGAAGGCGGGGGTGACGCGCCCGCCCAGCACCGCGATCATGGCCGAAACCGTCAGCAGCCCGCCGCGCATCCCCTGCGCCTCGGTCGCGCTCCAACCGATCCAGTCGAGGTGGACCAGGAGGTTCGAGGTCCAGAACAGCGTCAGCAGGGCGATGAACATCAGGTTCTGGGGCTTGGGCTTGATCATTAGCATTGCCACCATCCGCGCGCCCAGCACCGGCACGAAGGCGAGGTCCAGCAGTGCCACCACCCCGGCGGGCAGCGCGCCCGCGAACCAGACCGCGACACGCCCCGCGAGCCACAGCCCCGCGACCAGCGCCACGAAACGGTCCGAAGGCGCGGGCGCGCCGGTCCAGTTCGGCACGGCGGTCAGGAAGAAGCCGCCCAGCGCCGCGCTGGCGAATCCGAAGACCATCTCATGCGCGTGCCAGGCGATCGGGCCGGGGGCAAAGGGCAACTCGGCCGCGCCGGTGGTCCACAGCAGCCAGACGGCGATGGCGGCGACCGCGTAAAGCCCGGCGGCCATGAAGAAGACGCGCCAGCCGTCGCGGAAGAGGATGGGCAAGGACGGGGTGGGGGCGGAGGAAGCGGTCATGGTCATGACGTCACCTGCTGGGACCGGAAGGCCGGCGGTTGGTCGGAGCCCGGCGCCGCGGCGCCGGCATGGGCGCCTGCGGGCACCTGGGTGGGTTCGAGCGGCGGCGGCACGGGGCCGGTCGCGGGGGCGGTCGGAATGGGCGGCGCCCTGAAGCCGCCGCCGCCCGCGCCGCGCGCGCGGCGCTTGAGGACGGGACAGGTGTTCTCGTCGTCCATGATCGTCTGGCAGCGCAGGCACAGGACGCATTCATTGGGGTTGATGCGCCCCAGCGGGTCAATTGCGCCCATAGGGCATTTCGTTTCGCACAGGCGGCACTCGCGCCCGCATTGGGGACGGCGCTTGAGCCAGTCGAAGACCTTCAGCTTGGCCGGGATCGCCAGCCCCGCGCCCAGGGGGCAGACGTAGCGACAGAAGAAGCGCTCGATGAAGAGCCCCGCGCCCAGCAGGGCCAGCGCGTAGAGCACGAAGGGCCAGGGCCGCAGGAAATACATCGAGATCGCGGTCTTGAAGGGCTCGGCCTCGGCCAGGACCAGCGACCGCTCCATGGAATAGAAGGACAGCGCCACGATCGCCACGAACAGCGTGTACTTGATGACCCACAGCCGTTCGTGCAGGGCCTGCGGCACGGCGATCTGGCGGACGCCCAGGCGCTGGGCGGCGGCGTTGGTCAGTTCCTGCAGCGCGCCGAAGGGGCAGAGCCAGCCGCAGAAAACCCCCCGGCCCCAGAACAGCATCCCCAGCGCCACGGCCGACCACAGCACGAAGATCAGCGGCGCCACCAGGAAGGTTTCCCAGCGGAAGCCCGACAGAAGCGCGTGCAGAAAGGCCACCACCTGCACGATGGACAGCTGCGCGTTCAACCCCCAGCCCAGCACGACCAGCGTGACGAACAGGTAGACAAGCCGCACCTGCCGCCACAGGCCCGCGCGGCGCACCAGCCATTCCTGCCCGAAAAGGATCAGCCCCAGCACCCCCAGCATCGCGCCGACCACGGCGATCTGCGGCTTCTTGGCCTGCCAGAACTGCTGCCACAGCGGGATCTCGGGCACGGGCGGGGCCAGGCGGAAGGCCTCAGGCACGGAAACCTGCGCGGACAGCGGCAGGGACAGGGTGCCGCCGTCCGCAGCAGGGCGGGTGGTGGTGACGGTCACGGTGAAGGGCTGCGTCAGGTCGATGCCGCCGCGTTCGGGGTCGGCGTCGATGCGGAACACGCTGCGTTCCGTGAAGGACGGCGCGCCCTCGGCGGCGATGCGGTTGACCTGGGTGTAGCCCTCGGCGGTGGGGGTCAGGGTGACCTCGCCCTGGGTCACGGCGATCCGCTCGAAGGTCCCGGCGCGCTTCCAGCCGGTGCCACGATGGCCCGTGGCCCCGCGCGAGAAGATCGCCAGCAGCGCCTCGCCCGAGGCGCGCGCGCCCGCGACGGCGTTGAAGGGCTGCTGGCCCAGCAGGTTGCGGCCCGCCGTGGGGGTGTCGATGATGCCGGTCCAGAATTCCAGGAACGGCTTGTCCGAATGGGTCGGCACCTGCCGCGCCCCGGCAAAGGCCTGCGCGGCATCCGCCATGCTGGCGCGGGCATGGGACAGGGCACCCATGGATTCCAGCGCCGCCCAGTCGGCGGGCGCATAGGCCACGCGGTCGATCACCCCGCCCTCGCCCTGCGCCGTGCCCAAGATGCGCGCGGTCCGCAGGATGCCGTCGCGGATCACCCCGGTCGAGACGGTGGCGCGGGAAATCACGTCCGGCAGGCCCTCGGCGCCTTCGCCGGACTGGTTCGTGTCATAGCCGCGGAACCCGTCCACATAGGCCGCGATGTCGGCGTCCGAGATGCCCAGCGTCAGCACCGGCTCGGCATGGCGCATCAGCCGCGCCCCTGCCACGCGCCCGTCCGGCGCGACCGCCACCAGCACGTCCAGCGGCCGTCCCGAATAGCCGGTCGAGTTCGCCAGTTCCCAGGTCGAGCCGATCAGGCCCAGGGGCTCGCCGTCGGCCTCGACCCGCCAGCCGGGAACGGGCGCCTCCTGTCGCGCGACGGTGGACTGGCGCTCCGGGGGCAACTGGAACAGCGCCGCCGCAAGACCCGCGTCGGGGGCTGCGGGCGCGATCGCCTCGGCGGGCGCCGAAGAACCGGCGGCCGGCGCTTGAGCCGCCGCCGGGACCGGCACCAGGGACAGGGCCGCCAGCGACAGGATCGCGGCGACATGGGCAAGGCGGCAAAGGGGCGCGGGCAGGTTCATGAACATTCCCGGATGGACCCAGCAATTCTGCGGGCGCGACCAGACGCCGCAACTGCAGGCAGAGCACAACACTCGCCCGGAACTTCAGCGCGTGCCTTAACCGAAGTCAAAGACTTGTGATCCGAGGGCGCTAACCTCATCCTCGCCTCACCAGCAGAATGGAGAATCTTCATGAAGTTCCCAGCGCATACGGCCAGGACATCGCTTCTGGCGTCTGCGGCTCTGGCCATGGTGCTCGGCGCGGGCATCGCGGCGGCCCAGACCGCCGCGCCTGCCCCCGCCGCACCCGCCGAAGCGACCACCCCGGCGAATGACAGCGCGGCCCCCACCACGGCCACGACCGAGACCGCCCCGGCCGACGCGCAGGCGCCGACCGACGCCGCCGCCGGAACCCAATCCGCCCGCGATGCGGCCGGGACGGAAGCCGCGGCCGAGCTGAACACCGTCGAAGGACCGGTCGCCGGCCCCGAGACCACGGTCGAGGAACTGCCGCGCTCGGAAGGCGCGCAGCTGCCCAGCGAAGAACACAAGGCGGTGGAATCCGAGGTGCAGGACCACACCTCGAAGCCGCAGGACCAGTACGAGCCGGCCCTGACCACGCTGTCGCAGGAATCGATCCCGGCCCCCGGCGCCCCCGAAGGCATCCCGGCGCTGACCCAGGCGCAGTTCGACGAGGCCAACACCATCTACTTCGAGCGTTGCGCGGGCTGCCACGGCGTGCTGCGCAACGGCGCCACCGGCAAGCCGCTGACGCCCGACCTGACGCGCGAACTGGGCTTCGACTACCTCCACAGCTTCATCGAATACGGCTCGCCGGCCGGGATGCCCAACTGGGGTACCTCGGGCGAACTGACGCCCGAGCAGGTGACGCTGATGGCGAACTACCTGCTGCTCGACCCGGCCGCGCCGCCGGAATGGGGCATGCCCGAGATGCGCAACAGCTGGCAGGTCATCGTGCCGCCGGAACAGCGCCCGACCGAGAAGCAGAACGACTGGGACATCGAGAACCTGTTCTCGGTCACCCTGCGCGACGCGGGCCAGATCGCGCTGATCGACGGCTCGTCCTACGAGATCCGCAAGGTCATCGACACCGGCTACGCCGTCCACATCAGCCGCCTGTCGGCCTCGGGCCGCTACCTGCTGGTGATCGGCCGCGACGCCAAGGTGGACATGATCGACCTGTGGATGGAGGACCCCTCGGTCGTCGCCACCATCAAGATCGGCATGGAAGCCCGTTCCGTCGAGACCTCGAAGATGGAGGGCTGGGAGGACAAGTACGCCATCGCCGGCGGTTACTGGCCGCCCCAGTACGTCATCATGGACGGCGCCACGCTGGAACCGCTGAAGATCGTGTCCACGCGCGGCAACATCTATGACGAGCAGACCTACCACCCCGAGCCCCGGGTGGCGGCGATCCTGTCCTCGCACTACCGGCCCGAGTTCCTGGTCAACATCAAGGAAACCGGCAAGATCCAGCTGGTGGACTACACCGACCTGAAGAACCTCAAGGTCACCGAGATCGAGGCCGAGCGCTTCCTGCATGACGGCGGCCTGGATTCGACCAAGCGCTACTTCATCACGGCGGCGAACGCGCGCGGCAAGCTGGTGGTCATCGACACCAAGGAAGGCAAGCTGGCCGCGATCACGGAAACCGGGGGCGAGACCCCGCACCCGGGCCGGGGCGCGAACTTCACCCACCCGACCTACGGGCCGGTCTGGGCGACCTCGCACCTGGGCGACGAATCGGTGGCGCTGATCGGCACCGACCCCGAAGGCCACGCGGACAACGCCTGGAAGATCGTGGACAGCTTCCCGGCACTGGGGGGCGGCTCGCTCTTCGTGAAGACGCATCCGAACTCGAAGTACCTGTATGTCGACGCCACGCTGAACCCCGACGCGGCGGTGTCCGGCTCGGTCGCGGTCTTCGACACCACGCAGATGAAGGGCGACGGCTCGGACCCCGAGCCGATCACGCTGAACATCGCGGAAATGGCCGAGATCACCGAAGGCCAGCCGCGCGTGGTGCAGGGCGAGTTCAACAAGGACGGGACCGAGATCTGGTTCTCGGTCTGGAACGGCAAGGACCAGCAGTCGGCCATCGTCGTGATCGACGACAAGACGCTGGAACTGAAGCACGTCATCAAGGACGAGCGCCTTGTCACGCCGACCGGCAAGTTCAACGTCTACAACACCCAGAACGACGTCTACTGATCGTCGGAACGCAAAAGGGGCGCGCGGGCAGACTGCGCGCCTCTCCATCCCCAGCAGAAAGCCGCAAGGGAACAGGCACATGGCGGGCAAGGTCTATCTTATCGGCGCAGGACCGGGAGATCCCGAACTGCTGACGGTCCGCGCGCTGCGCCTGCTGCAATCGGCCGAGATCGTGGTCCACGACCGGCTGGTCAGCCCCGAGATCATGGCGCTGATCCCCGCCGCCGCCCGCCGCATTTCCGTCGGCAAGTCCGCGGGCTTCCATTCCGTCCCCCAGGACCAGATCAACGAGCTTCTGGTGCGCCTCGCCCGCGAGGGCCACACCGTCCTGCGCCTGAAGGGGGGCGATCCCCTGATCTTCGGCCGCGGCTCGGAAGAGGCCGAGGAACTCGCCGCCGCCGGCATTTCCTATTCCTATGTCCCCGGCATCACCGCCGCGCAGGGGGCCGCCGCCTCGACCGGCGTGCCGCTGACCCACCGGGGGCTTGCCACGGGCGTCCGCTACGTCACCGGCCACCGGGCCCGCGACGAGGTGCTGGACCTCGACTGGCAGAGCCTCGCCGACCCCGACACCACGCTGGTCGTCTACATGGGCGCCGCGAACATGGCCGAGATCGCCGCCCGGCTGATCGCCGCGGGGATGCCCGTGGACCTTCCGGTGCTGGCCGTGGCCCATGCCACCACTCCGCGCGAGGCGCGGATGCTGTCGAACCTCACCCAGATCGGCGCCGACCTCGCCCGTGCGCCCATGGAGGCGCCGGTCCTCTTCATGATCGGCCGCACGGCGGGCCTCTACGACACCGCCGCCCTGCCCCTGCCGCGCGAATTGCGTGCCGCGCATCTTCGCGTGGTCGGGCATGGCTGACGCCGGCCTGATAGCGGCTGCCCTTATGGCCGTCGCCTCGGTCTCGCTTGCCGCCGAGATATCCCCCCAGCGACAGGCCGAACTGGAGCACATGGTGATCCAGGACTGCGGCTCTTGCCACGGCCTGACGATGAAGGGAGGCTTGGGCAAGCCCATCACCCCCGCCGACTTGGCGGGCTTTGACCCCGAGGGGCTCGCCGCGATCATTCTCGATGGCGTGCCCGGAACGGCGATGCCGCCGTGGCGGCCCCTGATCTCGGAAGCCGAGGCGCTGTGGATTGCCGACTACCTGAAGACGGAGAAGACCGAATGATCCGCGCCTGCCTTGCCGCGCTTGCCCTGATCGCCCCTGCCGCCGCGCTGGCGCAGACGGCTGCACCAGTGCCGGCGGCCCTGCCCGGCCCTGCCGAAGGGCCGCGCGGCACCGGCGACCTGGGCGTGGTGATCGAGCGGGCGACGGGCTCGGTCCTGGTCGTGGACCAGTCCGACCGCGCGGCGCTCTGCCGGGTCGAGGGGCTGGGCGACCTGTCCCATGCCTCGCTGACCTTCTCGCCCGACGAGCGCTTCGCTTATGTCTTCGGCCGCGATGGCGGGCTGTCCAAGGTGGACATCCTGACCTGCACCCTGGAAAACCGCATCGTGCAGGGCGGCAACGCCATCGGCGGGGCGATCTCGGACGACGGGAAACTGGTCGCCGTGTCGAACTATGAGCCCGGCGGGGTCAAGGTCTTCGACGCCGGCACGCTGGAACAGGTCGCGGACATCCCGATGGGGTCGAAGACCGTCGGTCTGGCGGACGCGCCGGGCTCCCGCTTTGTCGTCGCCACATGGGACACGGGCGAGGTCTGGGTGCTGGACCACTCGGTCGATCCGGCCAATCCGCAGGTCACGAAGATCGAGGGCGTGGGGGCGAACCCGTATGACGCGCTGATGACGGCGGACGGGCGGACCTATATCGTGGGGCTCTTCGGGGAAAAGGGCCTGACCACCATCGACCTGTGGGCCGACCCGCCCCAGCCGCGCCGCATCCTGCCCGACTATGGCAAGAACCAGCCCGACCTGCCCGTCTACAAGATGCCGCATCTGCAGGGCTGGACGCTGGCGGGCTCGACCTATGCCCTGCCCGCTGTGGGCCTGCACCAAGTGCTTTGGGTGGACGCGGCCAGCGGCGAGGAAAGCGGCCGCACGGATGTCGCGGGCCAGCCCGTCTTCGTCACCGCCCGCCCCGACGCGCGCGAGTTGTGGGTGAACTTCGCCACCCCCGACAACGGCACCGTGCAGGTGATCGACGGCTTGACCCACGAGGTCAAGCAGACGCTGCAACCCGGCAAGGGCATCCTGCACATGGAATTCACGCCACGCGGGCGCGAGGTCTGGCTGTCGGCCCGAGATGACAACAAGGTCGTGATCCTCGACGCCCGCAGCTACGAGAAGATTGGCGAGATCGAGGCTCAGGCGCCGTCCGGCATCTTCTTCACCGCCCGCGCCCACAGGACCGGCCTATGACAGAGCTTTCGCCCGACTGCCTCGACACGCGCCTGCTGGACGAGTTCCAGCGCGACCTGCCGCTGGTGCCCCGCCCCTTCGCCGCCATGGCCGAGGCGCTGGGGACGACCGAGGCGGATGTGCTGGATCGGCTGGAAAGGTTGCAGGACTGCGGCCGGATCAGCCGCGTCGGCGCGACCTGTCGGCCGAACACGGCAGGGGCCTCGACGCTGGCAGCTCTTGCAATCCCCGAGGACCGCATCGAGGAGGTCGCGGCCATCGTCGGCGCCGAGCCGGGCGTGAACCATTCCTACCTGCGCGAGGACCGCTGGAACCTGTGGTTCGTCGCCACCGCGCCATCCGAGGACGAGCTTGCCGCCTCGCTGGCCCGCATCGAGGAAGCTTCGGGCCTGCCCGTGCTGTCGCTGCCCTTGGTGCGACCCTTCAACATCGACCTCGGCTTCCGCCTGCGCGGCCCCCGCCAGCCGCTGGGACTGGACCGCGCGCCCGACATGAAGGTGCTGCGCGAGGATGACCGCCCGCTGATGCAGGCCCTGTCCGAAGGTCTGGACCTCGTGCCCGCCCCCTTCGCCGCCCTCGCGGCGCGGCTGGGCCGCGAGGAAGCCGAGGTCATCGCCCGTGTGCACGCGCTGGCCGAGGCCCGCATCCTGACCCGCGTGGGCGTCATCGTGCGCCATCGGGCGCTGGGCTGGGCGGCGAATGCGATGGTGGTCTGGCAGTTGCCCGAACAGGCCATCGAAGCCGCCGGCCGGGCGCTGGCGCAGGTGCCGGGCGTGACGCTGTGCTACCAGCGGCGGCTCGTGCCGGGCGTCTGGGACTGGCCGCTCTTCTGCATGATCCACGCGCGCTCGCGTCCCGAGGCGATGGAGGTGCTGGACCGCGCCCGTGCCCTGCCGGAACTGGCGGAAATCCCGCACAAGATCCTGTTCTCGACCCGCTGCTTCAAGCAGCGCGGCGCATTGATCGAGGCCGCATGACCCGACCCACCCGCACCGTCCTGCCGCCCGAGGCGCTGGACCCGACCGACCGCGCCATCCTGAACGCCCTGCAGGACGGCTTTCCGCTGACCCTTCGCCCCTACGACGACGCGGGCGCCGCGCTGGGGATCACCGGCGAAAACCTGATCGCCCGCCTGGCCCGCCTGCGGGACCTCGGCGCGATCACCCGCTTCGGCCCCTTCTTCGACGCGGCCGCCATGGGCGGGGCCTTCTGCCTTTGCGCGATGGCCGTGCCTGCGGATCGCTTCGACGAGGTCCTGACCAAGGTCAATGCGCATCCGGAAGTCGCGCATAACTATGAACGCACACATGCACTGAACATGTGGTTCGTTCTGGCGACTGACTCGCCCGAGGGAATCGAGCGGACGGCAGAGGCGATCGAGGGTGAGACGGGGCTGAAAGTGATGCTGTTTCCCAAGCTGGAGGAATATTTCATCGGCTTCCGGGTGCAGGCATGACCGTTCTCGACGCCAGCGACCGCAGCATCATCCGGGCCACGCAAGCGGGGCTGCCGCTGGTGGCCGCGCCCTATGCCGCCGTGGCAGCGGCCGTCGGGCTGACAGAGGCCGAAGTGATCGCCCGCATGACGGCGATGCAGGATCGCGGCGTCATCCGGCGCATCGCGGTTGCCCCGAACCATTATGCCTTGGGCATGACCGCCAACGGGATGAGCGTCTGGGACGTGGCCGACGACCGCATCTCGGAACTGGGCGCCCGGATCGGGGCTTTGCCCTACGTGACCCATTGCTACCAGCGCCCCCGCGCCCTGCCCGACTGGCCCTACAACCTGTTCGCCATGCTGCATGGCGAAAGCCGCGAGGAAGTCGAAGGGAAGCGCGCCGAGGTCGCCTCGATCCTGGGGCCGGCCTGCCGGGGCCACGACATCCTCTATTCGACCCGCATCCTGAAGAAGACCGGGCTGCGCCTGCGCGATGAATGAAAGGGGCCGCCGATGTTCCGCCTGACCCAATACATGCACCAGCTCGTCGAGCCGACTCCGGTCCGGCGCCGCGGCAATCCGGGTTCCGTCAAGCCGGTGGTGATCTGGAACCTGACCCGCACCTGCAACCTCAAGTGCCGGCATTGCTACACAGTCAGCTCGGACCACGTCTTCCCGGGCGAGCTGACGCATGAGCAGGCCTTGGGCGTGCTGGATGACCTGTCTGCCTTCCGCATCCCTGCGCTGATCCTGTCGGGGGGCGAGCCGCTGAGCCGCTTTGACTTCTGGGAACTGGCGGAACGGGCGCGCCAGTTGGACTTCCGCCACCTGTCGCTGTCCACCAACGGCACCAAGCTTGGCGAGCCGGGCGTGGCCGACCGCGTGGCGGCGCTGGGCTTCGACTATGTCGGCATCTCGCTCGACGGGATCGGGGCGACGAACGACTGGTTCCGGGGCGTCCAGGGCGCCTTCGCCAATGCCTTGGCGGGCGTGAGGGCCTGCAAGGCGCGGGGCGTCAAGGTGGGCCTGCGCTTCACCATCACCAAGGACAACGGCGACCAGCTACCGCTGATGCTGGACCTCTGCGAATCCGAAGGGGTGGACAAGTTCTATTTGTCCCACCTCGTTTATGCCGGCCGGGGCGACAAGCACCGGGGCGAGGATCAGGAGCACGCCCATACCCGCCGCGCCATGGACCTGCTAATCGAGCGGGGCTGGGACGCCGTGTCCAACGGCCGCCCGCTGGAGATTGTGACCGGCAACAACGATGCCGATGCCGTGTGGTTCATGCGCTGGGCGGAACGGAATTTCGACGCGGCCACCGTGGCCCATGTGCGCGAGCATCTGGTGGCCTGGGGCGGGAACTCCTCGGGCCTCGGCGTCGCCAACATCGACCCGCAGGGGAAGGTGCATCCCGACACCTACTGGTCGGACTACACCGTGGGCTCGGTCAAGGAGAAGCCGTTCACCGAATGGTGGACGGGCGACGATCCCATGCTGGCCACGCTGCGGACCCGGCCGCGTCCGCTTAAGGGGCGCTGCGGCGCCTGCGCCTTCAAGGACGTCTGCGGCGGCAACACCCGCATCCGCGCCCTGCAGCTGACCGGCGACCCCTGGGCCGAGGACCCGGCCTGCTACCTGTCCAATGCCGAGATCGGCGTCGAGGATGACCTCGAACGGCTGACCGTGAGACCCTTCCGTGGAAAGAGCCATGACCCCGCGCACCGTTTCTTCTGAAAGACGCCTCCGGCGGGGATATTTGAGGCCGAAAGACATCGCGATCGCTGCCGCTCTGGCGCTGCTGCCCACCGGAGGCTGGGCCGACGCGGCCACGGATTATGCCGAGCATTGCGCATCCTGCCACGCCGAGAACCGGTTGGGCGGCACCGGTCCGGCGCTGATCCCCGAAACGCTGGGCCGGGTGCGCGGTATCGACGAGGTGATCGCGCATGGGCGGCCCTCGACGCAGATGATGGGCTTCGCCGACCAGCTTTCGCCCGAGCGCATCGCCGCGCTGGTTGAGTTCATCAAGGCGCCCCTGGCCGAGACGCCGAGCTGGACCGTGGACGACATCGCGGCCAGCCGCGAGATGGTCGCGGACTACACCCCGGCGGAAAAGCCGGTCTTCACCGCCGATCCCATGAACATCACGCTGGTCGTCGAGACGGGTGACCACCATGTCAGCGTGCTGGACGGCGACACCTTCGACGTGCTCGACCGCTTCGGCACGCCCTATGCGGTGCATGGGGGGCCGAAGTTCTCGCCCGACGGCCGCTATGTCTTCGTCATGTCCCGTGACGGCTGGGTCGAGAAATACGACATCTGGTCCCTGAAGGAGGTCGGCCGTGTCCGCGCGGGCCTCAACAGCCGCAACATCGCCATGAGCCATGACGGCCAGTGGCTCGCCGTCGCCAACTACCTGCCGCAGACACTGACGATCCTGTCCACCGAGACCTTGGAACCTGTGCGCGTCCTCGACGTGGCGGCAAAGGACGGCACCCCCAGCCGGGTCAGCGCGGTCTACCAAGCGCCCGAGCGGAAAAGCTTCATCCTCGCGCTGAAGGACGCGCCCGAGATCTGGGAGGTCGCGACCGATCCCGAGGCGGGCCCCTATTACGACGGCTATGTCCACACCTACGAAAAGGACGCGACCGAGGCCTTCGGCGCGCAGGAGGGGCTGTTCGCCCGCCGCCGCATCCGCACCGAGGAGCCGCTGGACGATTTCTTCTTCGATCCCGGCTACAGGAACCTGATCGGCACCAACCGCGAGGGCACCAAGGGCGTGGTCATCAACCTGACCAGCGGCGGCAAGGTGGCCGAGCTGCCGCTGCCCGGGATGCCGCATCTCGGCTCCGGCATCACCTGGGACCGGAACGGCCACAAGGTCATGGCGACCCCGCATCTGGACGAGGGCGTCCTGTCGGTGATCGACATGACCGACTGGACGCTGGTGAAGCAGATCGAGACCAGCGGCCCCGGCTTCTTCCTGCGCAGCCACGAGACCTCGCCCTATGTCTGGGCGGATGTGTTCTTCGGCCCGCACAAGGACGAGGTCCATATCATCGACAAGCAGACGCTGGAGATCGTCAAGACCGTGAACCCCGCCCCCGGCAAGACCGTGGCCCATACCGAGTTCACGAAGGACGGCAAGTATGCCCTGGTCTCGATCTGGGAGGACGACGGCGCGGTCATCGTCTATGATGCCAAGACGCTGGAGGAGGTCCGGCGGCTGCCGATGAGGAAGCCCTCGGGGAAGTACAATGTCTGGAACAAGATCACCTTCTCGGACGGCACCAGCCACTAGAAGGAACCTGTGGCGGCTGGGGCTGATCCTGTCGCCCTTTGTCTGGGGGGCGGTGGCGATTAACCTGTTCATGCTGGGGCTGATCTCGGCCTCGGTCGGCTGGCCGAGCCTGTCGCCGGTGGCCACGCTGATCGTCGCGGTGCCGCTGACGATCCCCGCGACATGGCTCGCCGCACGCTGGGTCGGCGGGCTGATGGACGAGGCGGAGCGCTAGCGCCCGGCGCTGCGCCGGGCATAGGCCAGCATCGCGCCGATCAGCCGCTTGCGCGCGCCCCAGGGCGGCCGGACAAGGCCGGTGATGGCAAGCCGCGGCTGCACCATCACCGGGCGCTTCTTGGAAAAGCGCGCGAAGTCGTCAAAGCCGTGGTATTCACCGGTCCCGCTGGCCCCGACCCCGCCGAAGGGCAGGTTCAGCTGGCCCACGTGGAACATGCAGTCGTTGAAGGTGACGCCGCCCGACATGGTCCGCGCCAGTACCTCGTCCTGCCGCGCCTTGTCCTCGTCGAAGTAGTAGAGCGCGAGCGGCCTTGGCCTTGCGTTCACGAAAGCCAGCGCATCGTCCAGAGTCGGCGCGGGGATGACCGGCAGGACGGGGCCGAAGATCTCCTCGCGCATGAGGGCACTGTCCTCGGGCGCGTCGAAGACCAGTGTCGGCGGCATGAGGCGGCCGTTCGTCCCGGCAGGCACGGGAGCCAGTTCAACGACGCGGGCGCCGCCTTCGCGTGCCTCGGCCACGAGGCCCTGCAGCCGTGCGAGGTGGCGGTCCGAGATGATCCGCGCGTAGTCGCCGTTCAGACCGTTCGGGAACATGGCCGCGACGGCGCGGCGGGCCTGCGCCTCGAACTCGGCCATGCGCGCGGGCGGGACCAGCGCATAATCGGGCGCGACGCAGGTCTGGCCCGCGTTCAGCAGCTTGCCGGTCATTAGGCGCGGCAGGGCACGGCTCAGGTCGGCGCTGTCGTGCAGGATGGCGGGCGACTTGCCACCCAGTTCCAGCGTGACCGGGGTCAGGTTGTCGGCGGCGGCCCGCATCACCTCGCGCCCGACACGGGTCGAGCCGGTGAAGACCAGGTGATCCAGCGGCAGGCGCGTCAGGGCGCGGGCGACCTCCGCATCGCCGGTTACGACCGCGACCTGCTCGGGCGGGAAGGCTTCGGCCAGCAGCGCGGCCAGCGCCTCGGCCGTATGCGGCGCAAGCTCGGACGGCTTGAGCAGCACGCGGTTGCCGGCGGCAAGCGCATCGACCATGGGACCGAGCGTCAGCAGGACCGGATAGTTCCAGGCGCCGATCACCCCAACCACGCCCAAAGGCTGGAATTCGTAGAACGCCCGTGCCGGCCACAGGAAGAGAGAGGCCGCCACCCGGCGGCGGCGCATCCAGCCGCGCAGGTGGCGACGGGCATGGGCGATCTGGTCGTAAAGCGGAAGCAGTTCCAACAGGCGCGTTTCGGAAGCCGGGCGACCGCCGAAATCGGCATCCACGGCGGCGATCAGTCGGCTCTCATGCGCACGGACTGCGCCTGCGAGTTGCGCCAGAGCATGCCGCCGCCTTTTCAGGTCGGGACGCGGGTCTGCTGCGAAGTGTGCACGCTGGCGCCTGATCATCTCGGCCAAGGTCATTCGCACCTCCGAAGCAGATACATTAAGCGGAAGATCGGAAAAATCGATCTGTTGGGCGATCAATATTACGCGCGGTCAATTTCACTTTAGAACGGAATATTATGAATCAAACAGACCCGAGATTGCAAATAAAAAAGGGTGCCGCATTTGCGGCACCCAGGAGAGGCAGGAGAGAAGCCGATCAGAAGCGGAACGAGGCGTTGAGGCTGAGCGTGTCGAGATCCACGTCGGTGTCCGAGCCCGCACCGTTGTCCACTTCGAAGCTGTTGCGCATCCATTCGGCGCCCAGCATGAAGCGCGGCGTCGCCATGTACTTGACGCCCAGGCCGAAGCCGAGGCCGGTCTCGCTGCCATCTTCTCCGTCGAACTCCAGCTCTCCGCGAGCCAGGCTGATCGCAGCGTAAGGCAGCAGTTGCCCAGCATCGTAACCGGCAAGAAGCTTCGCGCGCAGCAGGTTGCCATCCACGTCGCCAACCAGGTCATCGACGTCGATGCCGCCGATGTCGAAGTCGTCCAGCTTGTCATAGGACAGCTCGGCGCCGCCGACGAAGCGGCCGAAGTCGCGCAGGTAGCCGACATGGACGCCGTAGTTGT
The DNA here is from genome assembly GCF_900102885.1 of Paracoccus chinensis. Taxonomy (GTDB): domain Bacteria; phylum Pseudomonadota; class Alphaproteobacteria; order Rhodobacterales; family Rhodobacteraceae; genus Paracoccus; species Paracoccus chinensis. Next base: position 152,768 of record NZ_FNGE01000004.1, read on the forward strand.
CGCCATCGACGTCAATGCCGTCGATATCGGCTTCGGTCTTGCCGTACTGCAGACCGGCATAGAAACCGGTCCAATCGCCGGTGGGCTGTTCGGCCGCGACAACGACCGGGGCGGCAGGTGCCACTTCGACGACCGGGGCGGCATAGCCACCAGCCATTGCAGCGGCAGCGCTGCCGGAAATGAGAGCCGCGAGGAAAGTGGTCTTCATCATCGATAAACTCCGAGGTCCGTTGAATGCAGCTTAATTAGCCCTCCTGTTTCCAATTGTCATTAACCACTTATTAACGGTTTTAAGTTTGTTGCATTTATATCACGAAGGCTGTGGCCCGTCTGCCTCTGCGACCTTGGTCAGAGGCGTGAAGACTGGTGCCGACAGGTCCTTGGCAGCCGTCCGCGTCTTCCCGGACACGCAGCCACAGGCGAGAGCCAGAAGAAGGCCGCGCAAGATCGGAAAGCCCCAGATGCCCTCAAGGGACGTTTCATAGCGTGGAATAGCCCTCCTCAAGCAATTTTATGGCTTGCCCCATCCTTTGCGGATGGTGTTCATTGCCAGGCAAAAGAAAGCCACCTGCCGCTCCACCATACGGAACGCATGTGGAGCAGAGGGGGACAGGGCATGGAACTGGCCGAAGAGCCCGGTGCCGAAGTGGCGCTGGGCGGCATCGAGACGCTGACCGAGCCGAAGAAGGCCGAAGCTTGGATGCGGCCGGTCGAGCTTGTCGCCGCCGCCCTACTGGCGGTGATGATGGCCACGGTCCTGGCCAATGTCGTCTGTCGCTACGTCCTGCACCAGCCGCTGATCTGGGGCGACGAACTCGCCTCGCTGGCCTTCATCTGGATGGCGATGCTGGGTGCGGCCATTGCCGTGGACCGGCACGAGCACCTGCGCCTGACCATCTTCCTGCCGCTGATCCCCGAACGCATCCGTCCCTGGATCGAGGTCGCAGGGCTGGTCGTCACCTGCATCCTTCTGCTGCGCCTGCTGCCCGAGGCCGTCAGTTACGCCTATGAGGAGTCCTTCGTCACCTCGCCGGCGCTGGGACTGCCGATGTCCTGGCGCGCCTCGGCCCTGCCCGCGGGGATCGGGCTGATGGCGCTGCTGATGGTCCTTGCCACCGTCCGCACCCGCAACTGGGGCGCGATCCTGTCCTCGCTGGTGCTGGTCGGGGCTATCGTGGAGCTGTTGTGGGCGGGGAAACCCACTCTTGCCAGCTTCGGCAACTGGAACCTGCCGATCTTCCTCGGGCTGGCCGTGGCACTTCTGCTGGCCATCGGCGTGCCCATCGCCTTCTGCTTTGCCACGGGGACACTCGCGTACCTGACTTTCGCCAGCCATGCGCCCGTCTTCGTGATGATGGGCCGGATCGACGAGGGGATGTCCTCGCTGATCCTGCTGTCGGTCCCGGTCTTCGTGCTGCTGGGCTGCATCCTCGATGAAACCGGGATGGGCCGGGCCATCGTGAACTTCCTCGCCTCGCTGCTCGGACACGTTAAGGCGGGGATGAGCTATGTGCTGCTCGGCTCGATGTTCCTCGTCTCGGGGATTTCCGGGTCCAAGGTGTCGGACATGGCAACGGTGGCCCCGGCGCTGTTTCCCGAAATGCGCAGGCGGGGGCATTCGCCGGCCGAGATAACCGCGCTGCTGGCGACGGGCGCGGCCATGGCCGACACGGTGCCGCCCTCGATCGTGCTGATCGTGCTGGGCTCGGCCGCGGGCGTCTCCATCGCGGGGCTCTTCAAGGCGGGCTTCGTCATCGCCATGGTGCTGCTGCTGGTTCTGGCGGTCCTCGCGCGCTGGAAGGCGCGGGGCGAGGACATGACCGGCGTCCGCCGCGCCCGCCCCGGCATCATCGGCCGCACCCTGCTGGTCGCGGCGCCCGCGCTGGTCCTGCCTTTCCTGATCCGCAGCCTCGTCGGCGGCGGCATCGCCACAGCCACCGAGGTCTCGGCCATCGCCGTGGTCTATGCCTTCCTGATCGGCGTCGTCCTGTACGGCGGCATCCCGCGCAAGCGCATCGTGCCGATGCTGGTGGAAACCGTCGCCATGTCGGGCGCGATCCTTCTGATCCTCGGCACCGCTTCGGCCATGTCCTGGGCGCTGACGCAATCGGGCTTCGCCCGCGACCTGACCGCCATCATGACCGCCCTGCCGGGGGGCGCGGTGATCTTCATGCTGGCCTCGGTCGTGATCTTCCTGATCCTCGGCTGTGTGCTGGAAGGACTGCCCGCCATCGTCCTGCTGGCGCCGATCATGTTCCCGCTGGCCCGCGCGCTGGGGCTGAACGACATCCATTATTCGATGGTGATCGTGACTGCGATGAACATCGGCCTGATGGCGCCGCCCATCGGCATCGGCTTCTACATCGCCTGCAAGATCGCCAACATCTCGCCCGACGCCGTGATGGGGCGCATCTGGCCCTACCTTGTCGCGCTGCTGGTGGGCCTGGGCGTGATCGCCGCCGTGCCCGCCATTTCCACCGCCTTCATCTGAAGCTGATCTCTGGGAGGAGAGAACCCGTGAAAACCAACCGCCGCACCCTGCTGATGGGGGCTGCTGCCCTCGGCCTTGCCGCGCCCTTCATCCGCCCCGGCGCCGCCCGCGCGGCCGAGTTCACCATGAAGCTGGCCAACAACCAGCCGATGACCCACCCCACCAACGTCCGCGCGGCCGAGGCCGTGGCGAAGATCCTCGAGGAATCGGACGGCCGCGTGGACATCCAGGTCTTCCCCTCGAACCAGCTGGGCGCGGACACCGACGTGCTGGGCCAGTTGCGCTCGGGCGGGGTCGAGTTCTTCCTGCTCTCGCCGCTGATCCTGTCCACGCTGATCCCGAACGCCGCCGTCAACGGCGTGGGCTTCGCCTTCCCGAACTACGACGCCGTCTGGTCGGCCATGGATGGCGAGCTTGGCGCCTATGCCCGGTCGCAGATCGAGGCGGGCGGGCTGATCGTGCAGGAGAATATCTGGGACAACGGCTTCCGCCAGACCACCTCGTCGCGCGGCCCGATCACCACGCCCGCAGATTTCGAGGGGATGAAGATCCGCGTCCCCGTCTCGCCGCTCTGGACCTCGATGTTCACGGCCTTCGGCGCGGCGCCGACCTCGATCAACTTCGCCGAAACCTATTCGGCGCTGCAGACGGGCATCGTGGACGGGCAGGAAAACCCGCTGGCGATCGTCTCGACCTCGAAGATGGCCGAGGTGCAGAAATACTGCTCGCTGACCAACCACATGTGGGACGGCTTCTGGATGCTGGGCAACCGCCGCGCCTGGTCCGCGCTGCCCGAAGACCTTCAGGCGATCGTCTCGAAGAACTTCAACGAGGCGGGCATGGCTCAGCGCCAGGACGTGATGGCGCTGAACGAGTCCCTGCGCGGAGAGCTTGAGGCCGCCGGCATGGCCTTCAACGAGGTCGATCCCGCGCCCTTTGAGCAGAAGCTGCGCGAGGCGGGCTTCTATGCCGAGTGGAAGGGCAAGTTCGGCGACGAGGCCTGGGCGATTCTGGAACGCTCGGTCGACCGGGCGCTGGCCTGACATGGTGGTGCAGGCGCCCTTTCCCGCGACCGGTCCCGCCCTTCCGGGCGGGGCGCAGGCCGTGGACCGGGCGCTTGCGCTGCTGGCCGCCGTGGGCCGCGCCCCGCCCGAGGGGGCGTCCCTCTCCAGCCTGGCGCAGGTGGCGGGGGTGGCCAAGCCCACCGCCCGGCGCCTGCTGATCTCGCTGATGGGGGCGGCCCTGGTCGAACAGGACGCGGGCACGCGGCTTTACCACCTAGGCGCGGGCGCCTTCCTGCTGGGCCTGCGCGCCGGGCGTCGCCACGACATGGCCGAACTGGCGGCCGACTGTGTAGCGCGGCTGGCGCGGGACAGCGGCGACAGCGCCTTCCTGCTGGTGCCACAGGGGGACGAGGTCGTCTGCCTGATGCGCGAGGAAGGCGCCTTCCCCATACGCACCCATGCCCTGCTGGCGGGCGACCGCAACCCGGCGGGCGTGGGCGCGGGCGGGCTCGCCCTGCTGGCTGCCCTGTCGCCCGAGGAAGCCGCGGCCACCCTGGACCGCGTCGCGCCGGCCACTGCCGCCCGGATGGGCGAGGCCGCGGCACATCTGCCCGCCGACGTGGCGCTGGCGCGGGAGCAGGGCTTCGCGCTGAACCCGGGCCGGGTCGTGCCGGGAAGCTGGGGCGTGGCGGTCCCGGTGCTCTGGCCCGATGGCCGGCCCGCCGCCGCGCTGACCATCGCCGCCATCGACAGCCGCATGGGCCCGGCGCGCCAAGCGGAACTCGTGCGCCTGCTGCGGGCCGAGACCGCGCTGATCGAGGCGCGGCTCGCCCGGCCCCTCACCCCCGGCGCAAGCCCCGCGCCGCAACCGACGCTTCGCACCCCGAGAGGATAACTGATGACCGAGCCGCTGATCGTGGGCTGGGCCCACACCCGCTTCGGCAAGTCCGAGGCCCCCGACACCACCGCCCTGATGGCCGAGGTTGCAGGCCCCGCGCTGGCCCATGCCGGCGTGTCAGCGGACCAGGTCGACGGCATCTTCGTCGGCGTCTGGAACAACGGCTTCTCGCGGCAGGATTTCCAGGGCGCTCTGGTGGCGATGGGGACGCCGGAACTGGCGGGCGTGCCCTTCATGCGGACGGAAAACGCCTGCGCCACCGGCTCGGCCGCGCTTTACGCGGCGGCCGACTTCATCGCCTCGGGGCGCGGCCGGGTCGCGCTGGTGATCGGGGCCGAGAAGATGACCGCGACCCCGGTCTCCGAAGTCGGCGACATCCTTCTGGCCGCCAGCTACGTCCCCGAGGAGGCCGACGTGGAAGGCGGCTTCGCGGGCGTCTTCGGCCAGATCGCCAACACCTATTTCCAGCGCCACGGCGACCGGTCCGAGGAACTGGCGATGATCGCCGCCAAGAACCACGAGAACGGCACCCGCAACCCTTACGCCCATATGCAGAAGGACTTCGGGGTCGAGTTCTGCAACACGCCCTCGGACAAGAACCCGCGCGTGGCAGGGCCGCTCAGGCGCACCGACTGCTCGCTGATCTCGGACGGGGCGGCGGCCATCGTGCTGGCGGATGCCGAGACGGCGGAAAGCCTGTCCCGCGCCATCCGCTTCCGCGCCCGGGCCCAGGCGGGCGACGTGCTGGCGCTGTCCCGCCGCGATCCCATCGCCTTCGAGGGCGCACACCGCGCCTGGGCACAGGCGCTGGATCAGGCGGGGGTCCAGATCATGGACCTCGACCTCGTGGAAACCCATGACTGCTTCACCATCGCCGAGATGATCGAATACGAGGCGATGGGCCTCGCCGCCCCCGGCGAGGGCTGGAAGGTCGTGCGGGACGGCACCACGCGGATGGGCGGCGCGCTGCCGGTGAACCCCTCGGGCGGGCTCAAGTCGCGCGGTCATCCCATCGGGGCCACGGGCGTTTCCCAGCACGTCATGGCCTGCCTGCAACTGGCGGAGGAAGCGGGCGAGATGCAGGTGCCGGGCGCGAAACTGGCCGGTGTCTTCAACATGGGCGGCGCGGCCGTCGCCAACTACTGCTCGATCCTCGAGAGGGTGAAATGAACGACGCGACCCTGCCCCTAGCGGGCACCGCCGCGACGGCCCTGCCGGTGTCCACGCGGGTGATGAACCTCGCCACCTTCCTGACGCAATCCGCCCGCCGCCTGCCCGAGGAAATCGCGCTGGTCATGGGTGATCGCCGCTGGACCTGGGCCGAGTTCGAGGCCCGCACCGATGCCTTGGCTGCCGCGCTTCAGGACCGGCTGGGCCTGAAGAAGGGCGACCGGGTCCTCTGCCAGTCGCAGAACTGCCCCGAGATGATGCAGGCCATGTTCGCGGTCTGGCGCGCGGGCGGCGTCTGGGTGCCCGCGAACTTCCGCCAGACCCCCGAGGAGGTCGCCTATCAGGTGCAGGCCTCGGGCGCCGTGGGGCTGGTCTGCAACGCGGCCTTCCCCGATCACGCAGCAGCCTGCGGCGATCTGGGCTTCACGCTGACGATCGGCGGCAATGCCTTCGGCACCTCGCTGGAGGCACTGACCGAGGACTACATGGGCCAGCGCCCACGCGTGGCGGTGGTGGATCGTGACGATCCCTGCTGGTTCTTCTTCACCTCGGGGACCACGGGGCGGCCCAAGGCATCCGTCCTGACCCACGGGCAGATGGCCTTCGTGGTCACAAATCACCTCGCGGACCTGATGCCGGGACTGACGCCCGAGGATGCCTCGCTGGTCGTCGCGCCCTTGTCGCATGGGGCGGGCGTCCACCAGCTGACGCAGGTCGCGCGCGGGGTAAAGACCGTGCTGATGCCGTCCGAGAAGTTCGACGTCGAGACCGTCTGCGCCCTGATCGCGGAATGGCGCGTCTCGACCATCTTCACGGTTCCCACGATCCTCAAGCTGATCGTGGAACATCCGGCGGCGGCCACGGCCGACCTCTCCTCGCTGCGCTATGTCATCTACGCGGGCGCGCCGATGTACCGCGAGGACCAGAAGCGCGCGCTGGAGGTGCTGGGCCCGGTGCTGGTCCAGTATTTCGGCCTGGGCGAGGTCACGGGCGCGATCACCGTCCTGCCGACCTGGCTGCACAGCGCCACCGACGACGGCCTGACCGGCACCTGCGGCTTTGCCCGCACGGGGCTTGAGGTGCAGGTGCAGGACGACAGCGGAAACGAAGTCGTCCCCGGCGAGACGGGCGAGATCTGCGTGACCGGCCTCGCCGTCTTCGCGGGCTACTGGAACAACCCCAAGGCAAACGCGGAATCCTTCCGCAATGGCTGGTTCCGCACGGGCGACCTCGGCCACATGGACGCGCGCGGGTTCTTCTACATCACCGGTCGGAAGTCGGACATGTTCATCTCGGGCGGCTCGAACGTTTATCCGCGCGAGGTCGAGGAGAAGATCCTGACCCACCCCGCCATCAGCGAGGTCGCCGTGCTGGGGATGCCCGATCCCCTGTGGGGCGAGGTCGGCTGGGCGGTCTGCGTGCCCCGACAAGGCGCCCAGGTCACGCCCGAGGACCTGGCCGCGCATCTCGACGGCAAGCTTTCGCGCTACAAGCTGCCGCGCCGCTTCGTGATGTGGGACGCGCTGCCGAAGTCGGCCTATGGCAAGATCACCAAGAAGATGATCCGCGAGGAGTTGGAACGGCGCGAGTTGTCCGGGGACGCGCAGGCATGACCCTGGACGCAGCCTGGGCCATGCCCCGGACCTCCCAGCCCTCGGGGGCAAAGACCGCGCGCATGGTCCACCCCGGACCGCCCGCGGCAGAGCGGGTGCAGGCGGCGCGGACACGGCTGGTACCGGTCGCGGGCACCCTGCGGGCAGGCGAGACGGTGATGGCCGGGGTCGCCCGGCTGTTCGCCGAGGCGGGCTGTCCGGGAGGCGTGGTCTTCCTGGACGGCGTGACCTGCGACCCAATGCGCTATGTCCTGCCGGCCCTGTCCCGAGATGCGTCGCACGCGGCATGGTATTCGGACACCTACGCCCCCGAAGGGCCGGTGCGGATTGAGTGTGCCACGGCCAGCGTCGGCCAGCGCGACGGCGCGGCATTTCTGCATTGCCACGGCATCTGGGGCGCGGGCGAAAGCAGGGCCATGGGGCACCTGCTGCCCTTTGACAGCGTGGTCGCACAGGATGCACCCGTGACCGGAATCGGCGCGCGGGATGCCTGGTTCGACTCGCGCCCCGATGCCGAAACGAACTTCACCCTGTTCCAGATTTCAGGCGGCCAGCCCGGCACCCATGGCCTTCTCGCCCGCATCGCGCCGGGCGAGGATGTCGTGACCGCCGTCGAGGCCCTCTGTGCCGATGCAGGCTGGACCGAGGCGCGCATCCACGGCCTCGGCAGCATCGACCATATTTTGTTCACCGACGGCACCCGCGTCGATTGTCTTGCGACTGAACTGCGCTTTGCGGGTGCTCGGGTCGAGGGCGGCCGCGCGCATCTGCCCATCGATGTCGTGGACATCGACGGCGCCATTTCTCACGGCGTGCTGGCGCGCGGGGCGAACCCCGTGGGTGTGACGCTGGAACTTCTGATCGAACCGACCAAGGACAGAACATGACCACCAAAGTCGCCCTCGTCACCGGCGCCGCGCGCGGCATCGGCCTTGCCGCCACCGAGATCTTCCTGGAACGCGGCTGGCAGGTCGCCATGGTGGACCGGGACGGGGACGAACTGGCCGCCGCCTCGGGCACGCTGCAGGGCGTCCATCCCATCGTCGCCGACGTCTCGATCCCCGAGCAGGTTGAGCAGATGCGCGAGCAGGCACTGACCCGCTTCGGCCGCATCGACGCCCTGGTCAACAACGCGGGCGTGGCGCTGTTCGCCCGCGCCGAGACGGTCTCCTTCGAGCAGTGGCGCGAGGTGATGGCCACGAACCTCGACGGCGTGTTCCTGTGCACCCAGGCGCTGACCCCGGCGCTGGCCGAGACAAAGGGCGCGATCGTCAACATCGCCTCGATCTCGGGGCTGCGGGCGTCCACGCTGCGGGTGGCCTACGGCACGTCGAAGGCCGCTGTCATCCACCTGACCAAGCAATATGCCGCCGAGCTGGGCGAGATGGGCATCCGCGTGAACTGCATCGCCCCCGGCCCGGTCCGCACCAAGCTCGCGATGGCGGTCCATGCGCCGGAAATCATCGCGGCCTATTACGACGCGATCCCGCTGAACCGTTATGGCGAGGCGCGCGAAATCGCAGAAGGCATCGTCTTCCTGTGCTCGGACAACGCGAGCTTCGTCACGGGCCAGACCCTCGCCGTGGACGGCGGCTTCGACGCGACGGGCGTGGGCCTGCCCGCGCTGCGCCGGGACGACTGAGGGCTCAGGCCCGCTGGTATTGCGAGGCCGCGATCAGGTGGCGGGTATAGGCGTTCTGTGCCCGACCCGCCCGCAGGTCCGCGACCTCCAGCCGGTCCACGATCTCGCCTGCCTGCATCACTGCCAGCCGCTGGCAGAGGTGCCCGATCACGGCGAGGTCGTGGCTGACCATCAGGTAGGTCAGCCCGCGATCCGCGCGCAGGTCGGTCAGCAGGTTCAGGATCTCGGCCTGCACCGACACGTCCAGCGCCGAGGTCGGCTCGTCCAGCAGCAGAAGCTCGGGTTCCCCGGCGAGCGCCCGGGCAATGGCGACGCGCTGGCGCTGGCCACCCGACAGCTGGTGGGGATAGCGGAAGCGGAAGCCGCGCCCCAGCCCCACGTCGTCCAGCAGGCGCACGATCCGGCGGTCGATGTCGTCCATGCCCTGCAGGGTCAGCGTCTCGGCCAGCACCCGGTCCACCGTGTGGCGGGGGTGCAGGCTGGCATAGGGATCCTGGAAGACCATCTGCACGCGGCGGTGGAAGGCGGGGCTGCGGCGGGCGCCCGACAGGGTCTCGCCCGCGACGGCGACCCGGCCCGACCAGTCGGGGGCAAGGCCCGCGATGGCGCGCAGGACCGTGGACTTGCCGGACCCGGATTCGCCCACCAGCCCGAAGCTTTCGCCCCGTTGCACCCCAAGGTCCACGCCGCGCACGGCGTCCACCCGGTCGGGCGGATGGCCGAACCAGACGCGCAGGTCCGCAACTGACAGGATAGGCGCGCTCATCGCAGGCCCCCGGGCAGGGCCTCGGTCATCGAGGCATCGACCAGCGGCCCCTCGCGCCATTCCTCGGCCCGTTCCAGCACGGGCAGGCGCTCCACCGGCGCGTCCAGCCGCGGCAGGCTGTTCAGCAGCCCCTGCGTGTAGGGATGGCGCGCCGCGTGCAGGTCGCGGGCGGCCAGCGTTTCCACGATGCGCCCCGCATACATGATCAGCACCCGGTCGCAGAACTGCGCAACAAGGTTCAGGTCGTGGCTGATGAAGATCAGCCCCATGCCCCGGTCGCGGACAAGGTCGTCCATGATCCGCAGCACCTCGGCCCGCACGGACACGTCCAGCGCCGAGGTCGGCTCGTCCGCGATCAGGATCTCGGGGCCGGCGGCCAGCATCATGGCGATCATGATGCGCTGGCCCATCCCGCCCGACACCTCGTGCGGATAGGACTGGTAGACCCGCTCGGGGTCGCGGATGCGGACGGCTTCCAGCATCTCCAGCGCCTTCAGGCGCGCAGCCGCGCGGCCCGCGCCGCTGTGCAGGCGGTAGGCCTCGACGATCTGATCGCCAACGCGCATCACGGGATTCAGGCTGAACTTGGGGTCCTGCATGACCATGGCGATGCGGCGGCCCCGGATCTTGCGGCGCTCGCGTTCGGGCAGGTTCAGGATGTCCTGCCCGCCCAAGGTCAGCGCCTGCGCCGTCACTCGCCCCGGTGGGCGGACAAGGCCCAGGATCGCGCGGCCGGTCATCGACTTGCCCGAGCCGCTTTCGCCCACCACGCCCAGCCTTTCGCGGCCAAGGTCGAAGGAGACGCCGCGCACGGCCTCGAACACCCCCTGCCGGCTCGGGAAGGTGACCCGCAGGTCGCGAACGGACAGAAGCGCGCTCATTCCCCGGCCCCTTTGGGGTCCAGCACGTCGCGCAAGCCGTCGCCCAGGAAATTGAAGGCGAGGCTGACGAGGAAGATGGCGATCCCCGGCATGGCCGCGACCCACCAGTGGTCGAGGATATAGGTCCGCCCGTCCGAGATCATGGCCCCCCATTCCGGCGCGGGCGGCTGCGCACCAAGGCCGAGGAAGCCCAGACCCGCCGCCGACAGGATGATCCCCGCCATGTCCAGCGCGACGCGAACGATCAGCGAGGACAGGCACAAGGGCCAGATGTGCAGGATCAGCAGCCGCGGCGCCGAAGCGCCCTGCATCCGGGCCGCGGCGATGAAGTCGGCGTTGCGGATGGTCAGCGTCTCGGCCCGCGCAAGCCGCGCGTAGGGTGGCCAGCCGGTCAGGGCCAGCGCAAGGACGGCGTTGGTGACGCTGGGGCCAAGCGCGGCCACGAAGGCCAGCGCGAGGATCAGCTTGGGAAAGGCCAGGAAGATGTCGGTGATCCGCATAAGGACCTGATCCACCCAGCCGCCCGCGAAACCCGCGACCGTTCCGATCAGCAGCCCGATCAGGGGCGAGATCAGCGCGACCGTGCCGACGATGAACAGCGTGATCCGCGAGCCCCAGATCAGCCGCGACAGGATGTCCCGGCCCAGCGCGTCGGTCCCCAGCCAATGTTCCGCCGAGGGCGGCTGTAGCCGGTCGGCCAGGTCCTGCGCAAAGGGGCTTTGCGGCGCGATCCAAGGGGCGAAGATCGCGGTTCCCACCAGCAGGACCAAGATCACCAAGCCCAGCAGGGCCAGGTGGTTGGACCGGAATACCAGCCACCCCTGATAGAAGGCCCCCAGCCGCGCCTGCCGCCGGGTCTGGGGCGCATCCGTCAGAAGCCAGTCGCGCAGGGAAACGTCGCTCATTTCGACCTCGGGTCGAGGACGCGGTACAGGATGTCGGACAGAAGGTTCAGCACCACGAAGCAGGTGCCGACCACGACCGTGCCGCCCAGCACCGCGTTCATGTCGCCCGCCAGCAGCGCCTTGGTGATGTAGCTGCCGATGCCGGGCCAGCTGAAGATGATCTCGGTCAGGACGGAGCCTTCCAGAAGCGAGCCGAAGCTCAGCGCGATAACGGTGGTCAGCGGGATGGCGATGTTGCGGAAGGCATGGCCCCAGACGACGCGCCATTCCGGCAGGCCCTTGACCCGTGCCGTGGTGATGTATTCCGCCGACAGCTGCTCCAGCATGAAGCTGCGCGTCATGCGGCTGATATAGGCGAGGCTGAAGTAGCCCAAGAGGCTCGCGGGCAGGATGATGTGGCTGAAGGCGTCGCGGAAGGCGGGCCAGTCGCCCGCAAGCGCCGTGTCCAGCAGCATCAGGCCGGTGCGGGTGTCCACCATGCCGTCGAACAGGATGCCCTGCCGCCCCGGCCCGCCGACCCATCCGAGGATGCCGTAGAAGACCAGAAGGCCCATCAGCCCCAGCCAGAAGATCGGCACCGAATAGCCGACCAGCGCCACGACGCGCGCGACCTGATCGATCCAGCGCCCCCGGTTGGCGGCCGCGACCACCCCCAGCGGCACGCCGATCACGACGCCGATCAGCGTGCCGAGGCTTGCCAGTTCCAGCGTGGCGGGAAAGACGCGGCGCAGGTCCTCGGCCACGGGATGCCCGGTCGAGATCGAGCGGCCGAAGTCGCCCCGCAGCACGTCCCCGATATAGGTCAGGAACTGGACGATCAGCGGCTGGTCGAGGCCCATGGCCTGGCGCGCCGCCTCGTACTGGGCCTGGGTCGCGCGTTCGCCCACGACCTTCAGCACCGGGTCGATCGGCATGACCCGCCCGATGATGAAGGTCACCAGCAGCAGCCCCAGCATCGTCAGGACCAGCGACAGAAGCACGCCGCCCGCCCCGCGCAGCCGCCGCCAGGCGGGGCTGCGGGGACGGGGCTGCGGCCCCGGCACTTGGGCGGTGTTCAGGCTCACCGGATCACTCGCCCTTGGTGACCTGCTTGTAGGGCGCGCTGATGACCGAGCCGCCGGTGGACCAGTTCTGCACGTTGGCCTGCATCCCGTCCCGCGCGACGCGCTGGAACAGCGGGATGATCGGCGCTTCGGCCTGATAGCGTTTCTGCAGGTCCACATACATCTGGCGGCGCTTCTCGGTGTCCTGTTCCACGACCGCGGCCTCGACGGTGGCGTTCATATCGGCGGGCACCGCGTAAGCGTTGCGCCAGGCCAGGATGCCGGTCAGCCCCGCGTCATCCGCGTTGTTCGGGTTATAGGCAAAGGTCCCCGCGTTGGTCTGCGGGTCGGCATAATCGGGGCCCCATTCGCCCAGGAAGATCGGAACCTGCCGCGCACGGTAGGCGTCCAGCACCTGCGCGCCCGTCATCTGCTCGATCTCCAGCGTCAGGCCGACCTGGGCCATCGCGTTCTGCAGCGACTGCGCCACGTCCAGGTATTCGCGGATGTCGCGCACCTTGGTCGTGACGGTGCCGCCGTTGATGCCGGCGTCGGTCAGGATCTGGCGGGCCTTCTCGATGTCATAGGTCCAGGGGTTCTCTTCCAGCGCGCCAAGGTAGCCCTCGGGCAGGAAGGCCTGGTGCGTCTTCCACTGGCCCTTCAGGAAAGAGGCTTCCATCCCGGCGTAATCGACCAGGTATTTCATGGCCTCGATCACGGGAGGCTGGGACAGCAGCGGGTCCTTCTGGTTCAGGCCCATGTAGAGGATGCGGCCCTTCAGTTCCTCGCTGAACTTGATCTCCGGGTTGCCCGCCAGGGCGTCCACGTCGGTGGGCGTCAGGTTGCGCGCCACGTCGATGTCGCCAGCCTCGAGCTGAAGGCGCTGGGCGCTGGACTCCTGCACGTTGCGCACGATCACCCGCTTCATCGCGGGCGCGCCGCCCCAGTAGGTCTCGTTGGCGACAAGCTGGACGACCTCGTTCGGGCGCCACGCGGCCAGGCTGTAGGGGCCCGAGCCCGCGCCGTTGGTGGACAGCCAGGTGTTGCCCAGGTCGTCGCCCTGCGCGTTGGCCATCGCCGTTTCCTTGTCGATCACGGCGGCATTGCTGGCAGCAAGGCAGTTCAGCACGAAGGACTGCGCATAGGGCTTGTCCAGCCGGATGGTCAGCGTACGCCCCTCGGCCGTGATCATCTGGTCCACGTTCTCGGGCGTGAAGCCGAACTGGGTCAAAATGAAGGCCGGTGCCTTGTTCAGCTTGACCACGCGCTGCAGCGACCAGGCGGCGTCCTCGGCGCGCACCGGGTTGCCCGACTGGAAGGTCACGCCCTCGCGCATGGTCAGCGTCAGGGTCAGCCCGTCCTCGCTCATCTGCCAGCTTTCGGCGAGGCTGGGCTGGTAGCCCTTGGACAGGTCCAGCGCGTCGAAATCGACCAGCCGGTCATAAAGGTTCTGGGTAACGTCGTTGCCCGAGAACTCGAAGCTCTGCGCGGGGTCGAGGCTGATGATGTCGTCGATCTGGGCAGCAACCACCAGCGTGTCGGCGGGGGTTTCGGCGTAAGCCGCCGGGGCAAGCGCAAGCGCCGAGGCCAGCAGCAGCGCGCGGGCGGAGAACGAAAGCGTCATGGTCCTGATCCTGTCGGTTCTGGCGCCGCTCCTCGTCCTTGGGCCGCGGGCAAGCGCATGGGATTGCTGGCCGGTTCGTCCGGCTCTGCGCCGTTGGTGCGCCATCCTGCCCCGCGACGCAAGCATCACGATGGCGCAACCCGAAGGCACCCGCCCGTGTTGTCCGTCAGACGGATGCGGGGGACGACAATGACGCCAAGATGGCCCGAGCGACTGTGGATCGTGCGGCATGGCGAAAGCGCGGGCAACGTGGCGCGCGACTTCGCCTATCAGCAGGGCCTGCCCCGGATCGACCTGACGGGCCGGGACGTGGACGTGCCGCTTTCCCCCCTGGGCGAACAGCAGGCCCGTGCATTGGGCCACTGGTTCTCGCAGGGGAAGGAGGAAGGGCGGCCGAACGTCGTCCTCGCCTCGCCCTATCTCCGGGCGATGGAAACGGCGCGCCTGTTCCGCGAGGCCGGGGGCTGCCCGGAGGGCACCCGCATCCACCTGGACGAGCGGCTGCGGGAAAAGGAATTCGGCATCCTCGACGGCCTGACCGGCCTCGGCATCCGCGCGGAACACCCTCAGCAGGCCGAGCTGCGCGCCAGCCTGGGCAAGTTCTACCACCGTCCGCCGGGGGGCGAGAGCTGGTGCGACGTGATCTTCCGCCTGCGCGCGCTGATGGACACGGTCGGGCTGCATCACGGCGGCTGCCGGGTGATGATCGTGGCCCATCAGGTCGTCGTCCTCTGCCTGCGCTACGTCATCGAGGGGCTGACGGAACAGGAGATCCTCGCCATCGACCGCGCAGGGGACGTGGCCAACTGTTCCATCACCGAATACCGTTGGGAAGCCGGCGAGGAAGGCACCGACGGCGGCATGGCGCTGGTCCGCTACAACGTGACCGCGCCGATGGAGGCCGAGCATACCCCCGTCACGCGCGAGCCCGACGCCATCGTAGGGAACCGGGGATGACCGAGGCACAGGTTCTCGACGCGGCCTGGCTGCGCCGGCATCCCCTGCCGGTCCACCCCGAGGACACCGACAAGAACAGCCGCGGCCGGCTGATGCTGGTGGGCGGCTCGCTTCTGGTGCCGGGGGGGCTGACGCTGACCGCGACCGCGGCCTTCCGGGCAGGGGCGGGAAAGGTGCAGATCGCCCTGCCCGAGCCCCTGGCAATCCCCACCGGCATGGCCATGCCCGAATCCGGCATCTTCGCCCTGCCCACCGGCCCGGACGGAGAGATCGCCGACTGCAGCCCCATCATGGACAAGCTCGCCCCCTGCGACTGCCTGGCGCTGGGCCCCGCCGTGGGCACGACCGAGGCCGGGGGCGTGATCCTCGACAGGCTGCTGCCCCATGCGGGCGGCGCGCCCGTCATCATCGATGCGGCTGCCGTCTGCGCCGGGATCGACCGGCAGGACGCCATCGCCGCCCTGCCCGGCGGCGCGATCCTGACCCCGCATGTGGGCGAGATGGCATTGCTGACCGGCATTCCCGCCGAGGAGATCGAGGCCGACCGCGACAAGGTCGCGCTGGAGCAGGCCGAACGACTGCGGGCGGTGGTGCTCATCAAGGGCGCGACCACCGTGATCGCCAGCCCCGACGGCGAGCTGATCGTCTATGGCGGCGGCGGCGTGGGGCTGGCGACGGGCGGATCGGGCGACGTGCTGACCGGGATCATCGCGGGCCTCTGCGCGCGGGGGATGCCAGCCTGGGAGGCGACCTGCTGGGGCGTCTGGCTGCATGGCGAGGCGGGACGGCGGCTGGCCGAGCGGCTGGGGATGATGGGCTTCCTTGCCCGCGAACTGCCCGGCGAGGTGCCGAGCCTGATGCGCGGGATCTAGACGCGGGGCCGCGAGGCCTAGCTGAAAAAGCCGCTTCCCTGCCCTTGCAGCCGGGGCGCGGGCGGGGGATGTGTCCTCGCATCGGCCAGCACCGGGCGTTTCCCTTGGCTGGCGGCACAAGCGAAAGGATCCTCGGATGTCAGGCTTCACCCCTCACGGCAAGCACCTGGTCGGCGGCGAATGGGTCGCGGGCGAGGCGACGTTCCAGTCGAGCCCCGCGCATGGCCCGGCACATGACTTCGCGGTGGGCACCCCCGATCTGGTCGCCCGCGCCTGCGCCGCCGCCGCCGGGGCCTTCGACGCCTATGCGGCGACCACGCGCGAGGAACGCGCCCGCTTCCTCGAAGCCATCGCCGACGAGATCGACGCCCGCGCCGAGGCCATCACTGAAATCGGCACCCAGGAATCCGGCCTGCCCGAAGGCCGCCTGCAGGGCGAGCGTGGCCGCACCACCGGCCAGCTGCGGCTGTTTGCCGAACATATCCGCAAGGGCGACTACCTCGACCGGCGCCTCGACGCGGCCCTGCCCGACCGCGCCCCGGCCCCGCGCCCGGAACTGCGGATGATCCAGATGCCCATCGGCCCGGTCGCGGTCTTCGGCGCCTCGAACTTCCCGCTGGCCTTCTCTACGGCGGGCGGCGACACGGCCGCCGCGCTGGCGGCGGGCTGCCCGGTCGTGGTCAAGGGCCATTCCGCCCATCCCGGCACCGGCGAGATCGTGGCCGAGGCGATCCTTGCCGCCATCGAGAAGACCGGGATGCCCAAGGGTGTCTTCTCGCTGATCCAGGGCGGCAACCGGAAGGTGGGCGAGGCGCTGGTGACCGACCCGCGCATCAAGGCCGTGGGCTTCACCGGCTCGCTGCAGGGGGGCCGGGCTCTGTTCGACCTCTGCGCCCAGCGCCCCGAGCCGATCCCCTTCTTCGGGGAACTGGGCTCGGTGAACCCGATGTTCGTCCTGCCCCAGGCGGCCGCCGCGCGGGGCGAGGAGATCGGCAAGGGCTGGGCCGGGTCGCTGACCATGGGCGCGGGCCAGTTCTGCACCAACCCCGGCATCGCCGTGGTGATGGACGGCCCCGAGGCCGACCGGATCATCGCCGCCGCCCGCGCCGCGCTGGAACAGGTCGCGCCCCAGACCATGCTGACCGACGGCATCGCTCAGGCCTATCGCCAAGGCGTGGACCGCATGGCCAAGTCCAACGCGGTGAAGCCGGTGCTGACCACCGACAGCGCCGAGCGGAACGCCTCGCCCAACCTTTACGAGACCACCGCCGACGCCTTCCTGGGCGAGGACGACCTGGCCGAGGAGGTCTTCGGGCCGCTGGGACTGGTCGTCCGCGCAAGCTCGCCCGAGGACATGGAGCGGATCGCCCGCGGCTTCCCCGGCCAGCTGACCGCGACGCTGCATACCGATCCCGAAGACGCCGATCTCGCCCGCCGCCTGCTGCCGATCCTGGCGCAGAAGGCCGGCCGCGTGCTGGCCAACGGCTTCCCGACGGGGGTCGAGGTCGCCGATGCGATGGTCCACGGGGGACCCTACCCGGCCTCGACCAACTTCGGCGCGACCTCGGTCGGCACACTGTCCATCCGCCGCTTCCTGCGGCCGGTGTCCTTCCAGAACCTGCCCCCCTACCTGCTGTCGGGCGACCTGGCGGGCTGAAACGAAAAAGGGCCGCCCTCGGGGCGGCCCTTGCCTTTCGGCGATTCAGCGCGAGGTCAGGCGCTCGAACTGGTTGGCGGTCAGATAGCCCGTCGCGTTCAGGTCATTGGCCCGCTGCCAGGCCGCGATCGCGTTGCGGGTCCCGCGCCCGAAGACGCCGTCCACGCCGCGCGTGTCGAAGCCGCGCCGCGTCAGCCCGGCCTGCACGGCCGCGCGCTGCTGGCGGCTGAGGTTCAGCACCCCCTCGGCCCGCGCAGGGGCCCCGTCCGCAGCCGCGCCCGTGTTCGACGCCGAGCCGCTTGCGGCAGGCGCGCGCCCTTGCAGGATCTCGGTCGCCTGTGCCGAGGTCAGGGTGCCGGTCTGGGGATAGTTGCGGTCGCGCTGCCACAGCGAGATGGCGCGGCGCGTGCCGGGGCCGAAGCTGCCATCCAGTCCGTTGGTGTTGTAGCCGAGCGCGTTCAGGCGGCGCTGGATGGCGACACGCTGGTCGGCCGACAGCGAGGCACTGCCCGCACTCGACTGGCTGCCGGTGGTTGCCACGGTCCCGCCCAGCCGCCGCACGCGCTCTCGCGCCTGTTCGGCATAGGCGCCGTTGGGAAACTGGCGCAGGTAGGACTGGTAGGCCGACAGCGAGTTCGTCTGCTGCGCCTGCGCGAAGGCGGCGCGGTCCTGTTCCTGCTGCAGATACTGCCGGGCGATGCCGCCCACGATCTCGCCCACGTCCTGCGCCTGCACGGGCGCGGCAAGAAGAACGGCCGCCAGCGCCGTGGAAATCATCGTCCTGACCATCAAGGTTCCCTTCTTTCCTGTGGCGCCTCGGGCGGTGCACGGGCGCGAAGCTGATGCCCCTTGGCCGGGGCGGCCGAGGATTATAGCGCCAAGGGTGCCATCCGGTTCCCGCAACCCTGGAGCTGCCCTTTCCCAAACGCTTAAACTTGCAGCGGGAATTCTGCCCTGTCCGCTTGCGGGCGCTTGCCAGCGGAACGCGCATTGGACAGTCTGCGCGGCGGAGGAACGGGGCTGCGCGGCAAGGACCGCGCAAGACACCCAGACAAGGGAGGAAGAACATGGCGAGGTTTTTCGCATCGGTCGCGGTCGCGGCCCTGCTGGGCGTGCCGGCCTGGGCCGAGGTTTCGGACAACAAGGTCAGGATCGGCATCCTGAACGACCAGACGGGCGTTTATGCCGATTTCGGGGGCTTGGGCTCGGTCGAGGCCGCGAAGATGGCCGCCGAGGAGTTTGGGGGCACGGTTCTGGGCGCGCCTGTCGAGATCGTCTCGGCCGACCACCAGAACAAGCCGGACATCGCCAGCAACATCGCGCGCCAGTGGTATGACACCGAGCAGGTGGACGCGATCATGGAGCTGACCACCTCGTCGGTCGCGCTGGCCGTCCAGGCGCTGAGCGCCGAGAAGAAGAAGATCAACCTTGTCACGGGGGCGGCGACGGCGGACCTGACGGGCAAGGCCTGCTCGCCCTACGGCTTCCACTGGGCCTATGACACCCATGCGCTGGCCGTGGGCACCGGGGGCGCATTGGTCGAGGACGGGGGCGACAGCTGGTTCTTCCTGACCGCCGACTATGCCTTCGGCTATTCGCTGGAAGAAAACACCGGCGCCGTGGTCAAGGAAAAGGGCGGCACGGTGGTGGGCTCGGTCCGCCATCCGCTGGCGGCAACCGATTTCTCGTCCTTCCTGCTGCAGGCGCAAAGCTCGGGCGCCAAGGTCGTGGGACTGGCAAACGCGGGGCTGGACACCCAGAACGCCATCAAGCAGGCGGCCGAGTTCGGCATCGTGCAGGGCGGCCAGCGCATGGCGGGGCTGCTGTTCACCCTGGCCGAGGTGCACGGGCTGGGGCTGGAAACGGCGCAGGGGCTGACGCTGACCGAAAGCTTCTACTGGGACCGCACGGAAGCCAGCCGCGAATTCGCCAACCGCTTCAAGGAACGCACGGGCAAGATGCCCAACATGGTGCAGGCCGGCACCTATTCGGGCGTGCTGCATTACCTCAAGGCCATCGAGGCCGCCGGCACCGACGAGACGGAAGCCGTCGCCGCGAAGATGCGCGAACTTCCCGTCAGCGACGCCTTCGCGGAAAGCGGCCGGGTCGGGCCGAACGGGCGCATGATCTCGGACGTCTACCTGATGGAGGTGAAGACCCCCGCCGAAAGCAAGGGCGAGTGGGACTACTACACCGTCAAGGCGACCATCCCGGGCGACCAGGCCTATATCGACCCGGCGAAAGCGGGCTGCCCGCTGGTGCAATAGAACGACCCTGCAGGGCCGGGCATCCCCGGCCCTTTTTCATTCGCACAATTCATCGTCCGAACGTCTTGCTTCGCACATGAACTGCGGCAATCATCCGGCTCGGAGAGAACAGAAAGGGCGCAAGCAATGCGCCGCCCCGCGGCCGGCGGCCCGGGGAGAATCGGGAGGACGACATGAAGTTTCTGTATGTCACCGCCGCCACGGCGGCGCTGCTGGCTGGTACGGCCACGGCGCAGGAAGTCTCGGACGGCAAGGTCAAGATCGGCATCCTGAACGACCAGTCGGGCGCCTATTCGGCGCTGGGCGGACTGGGCTCGGTCGAGGCCGCGAAGATGGCTGTCGAGGAAGCCGGCGGGACCGTTCTGGGCATGCCGGTCGAGATCGTCGCGGCCGACCACCAGAACAAGGCGGACGTGGGCTCGTCCATCGCCCGCGAATGGCTGGATGCCGGGCAGGTGGACGCGATCATGGACCTGACCACCTCGTCGGTGGCGCTGGCCGTGCAGACCCTGGCGGGCGAGCGCAACAAGGTGACCATGATCACCGGCGGCGGCACGACGGAACTGACCGGCAAGGCCTGCACGCCCTACAGCTTCCACTGGGCTTATGACACCCATGCGCTGGCCGTGGGCACCGGCAGCGCCGTCGTGGCGCAGGGCGGCGACAGCTGGTTCTTCCTGACCGCCGACTATGCCTTCGGCTATTCGCTGGAAGAAAACACCACCAAGACCGTCGAGGCTGCGGGCGGCCAGGTGCTGGGATCGGTGCGCCACCCGCTGAACACGACCGACTTCTCGGCATTCCTGCTGCAGGCCCAGGCCTCGGGCGCCAAGGTGGTCGGCCTCGCCAGCGCCGGGACCGACACCCAGAACGCCATCAAGCAGGCGGCCGAGTTCGGTCTGACCCAGGCGGGCCAGAACATGGCCGGTCTGCTGCTGATGATCTCGGACGTCCACGGTCTGGGTCTGCAGGCCGCGCAGGGTCTGTACCTGACCGAGTCCTATTACTGGGACCGCGACGACCAGTCGCGCGACTTCGGGAACCGCTACAAGGAACGGACCGGCGCGATGCCGACCATGGTCCAGGCGGGCACCTACTCGGCGGTGCTGTCCTATCTCAAGGCGATCGAGGCCGCGGGCAGCGACGATGCCGCCAAGGTGTCCGAGCAGCTCAAGAGCATGACGATCAACGACGCCTTCGCCCGCAACGCGACCGTGGCCCCGAACGGCCGTCTCATGAGCGACGTCTTCCTGATGCAGGTGAAGTCGCCCGAGGAAAGCAAGGGCGAGTGGGACTATTACCATGTCCGCGCCACGATCCCCGGTGCCGAGGCCTACATGAACCCGGCCGAGTCGGGCTGCCCGCTGGTCACCGGATGACGGACGTCCCGCATGACGACGAACCGCGGGTGGTGCTGTCCGCCCGCGGTCTGGGCAAGGACTTTTCCGGGTTCACGGCCGTCAACAACGTGAACCTGGATGTCCATCACGCCCGTATCCACGCATTGATCGGCCCCAACGGGGCCGGCAAGACCACCGTCTTCAACCTTCTGACCAAGTTCCTGCAGCCCACGCGCGGGCAGATCACGCTTCTGGGCACCGACATCACCAAGATGAAGCCCGACGCGGTGGCCCGCATGGGGCTGGTGCGGTCCTTCCAGATTTCCGCCGTCTTCCCGCACCTGACGGTGCTGGAGAACGTGCGCGTCGCCCTTCAGCGCCCGGCCGAGCTGCATGTGCAGTTCTGGCGCTCGCTCGGGGCCTTGGACGTGCTGAACGGCCGCGCCGAGGTGCTGATCGACGAACTGGGCCTGACGCCCTGGCGCGACGTGCGCGCCGCCGATCTTTCCTATGGGCGCAAGCGGGTGCTTGAGATCGCGACCACGCTGGCGCTCGACCCGCAGGTGCTGCTGCTGGACGAACCGATGGCCGGCATGGGGCACGAGGACGTGCATACCGTGGCCGAGATCATCCGCGAGGTCGCCCGCCACCGCGCCGTGCTGATGGTGGAACACAACCTCTCGGTCGTGGCCGACATCTGCCACCACGTGACCGTGCTGCAGCGGGGCGAGATCCTGGCCGAGGGCGATTACGCCACCGTCGCCGCCGACCCGCGCGTCCGCACCGCCTACATGGGGACCGAAGCATGAGCGCGCTTCTGAACGTGGCCGGGCTGAACGCCTGGTATGGCGAAAGCCACGTCCTGCATGGCGTGAACATGCATGTGAGCGAGGGCGAGACGGTCTGCATCCTGGGCCGCAACGGCATGGGCAAGACCACGACCCTGCGCTCGATCATGGGCATCGTGCGCAAGCGGACGGGCCAGATCACCTTCGCGGGCCAGGATGTGCTGGCGATGCCGCTGCACCGCACCGCGCGGGCGGGCCTGGGCTTCGTCCCCGAGGAACGCGGCATCTTCGCGACGCTGTCCGTGGACGAGAACCTGATGCTGCCCCCCGTTGTGGCGCCGGGCGGCATGACGCTGGACGAGATCTACGCGCTGTTTCCGAACCTCAAGGAACGCCGCAACAGCCCCGGCACCAAGCTGTCGGGCGGCGAGCAGCAGATGCTGGCCATGGCGCGCATCCTGCGCACCGGCGCGCGCTGCCTGCTGCTGGACGAGCCGACCGAGGGGCTGGCCCCCGTCATCATCGACGCGATCGGCGCGGTGCTGCGCGAACTCAAGGCGCGCGGCATGACCGTGGTGCTGGTGGAACAGAACTTCCGCTTCGCGTCCAAGGTCGCGGACCGCTTCTATGTCATGGACCATGGCGTGATGACCCACGAATTCCCTGTCGGAGAGCTGAACGCCCGCATGGACATGCTGCACGAAACGCTGGGGGTCTGAGATGACGATGATCTTCGGAATCCCGATCCAGGCCTTCATGGGCCAGATCCTCATCGGGCTGATCAACGGGTCCTTCTACGCGCTGCTGTCGCTGGGACTGGCCGTGATCTTCGGCCTTCTGCGCGTCATCAACTTCGCCCATGGCGCGCAATACATGCTGGGCGCCTTCGTGGCCCTGCTGGCGCTGAACTGGCTGGGTCTGAACTACTGGTTCGCGCTGATCCTGGCGCCGCTGGTGGTGGGCGCCTTCGGCGCGCTGCTGGAACGCACGATGCTGTCGCGGCTCTATCAGCTTGACCACCTTTACGGCCTGCTCTTCACCTTCGGCCTGGCGCTGACGCTGGAAGGCACGATGCGCTGGTATTTCGGCGCCTCGGGCCAGCCCTACGCGGCCCCGGCCGCGCTGACGGGGGCGGTCAACCTGGGCTTCATGGTGCTGCCGATCTATCGCGGCTGGGTGATCCTCGCCTCGCTGATCGTCTGCCTTGCCGTCTGGGCGCTGATCGAGAAGACGCGTCTGGGCGCCACCCTGCGCGCGGCGACCGAGAACCCGACCCTGGTGCAGAGCTTCGGGATCAACGTGCCGATGCTGCTGACGCTGACCTATGCGCTGGGGGCGGGGCTTGCCGCCATCGCCGGCGTGCTGGCCGCGCCGATCTACCAGGTCTCGCCGCTGATGGGCTCGAACATCATCATCGTGGTCTTTGCGGTGGTCGTGGTCGGCGGCATGGGCTCGATCATGGGCGCCATCGTCACCGGCTACCTGCTGGGCATCGCCGAGGGGCTGACCAAGGTCTTCTATCCCGAAGCCTCCAACATCGTGATCTTCGTCATCATGGCGATCGTGCTGATCCTGCGCCCCGCGGGCCTGTTCGGAAAGGAGGCCTGAGATGGCCAGGACATCCGAAATCTCGACCTCCGAGCCCGGCTCGGTTCCGACCATGGGCCGGGGCGTGCAGCTTCTGCTGCTGGCCCTGGGCGCGCTGGTGCTGATCGGGGCGCCCTTCGTGGTCTATCCCGTCTTCGCGATGACCATGCTGTGCTTCGCGCTCTTCGCGGCGGCCTTCAACCTGCTGCTGGGCTACACGGGCCTTCTGTCCTTCGGCCACGCGGCCTTCTTCGGGGGCGCGGCCTATTTCACGGCCCATGCCGCCAAGGTCTGGGGCTGGAACCCCGAGTTCGCGCTGGCGCTGGGCGTTCTCGGGGCGACTGCACTGGGCGTGGTGATCGGTGCCATTGCGATCCGGCGGCAGGGCATCTACTTCGCCATGATCACGCTGGCCTTGGCGCAGATGTTCTTTTTCTTCTGCCTGCAGGTGCCCTTCACCCATGGCGAGGACGGCATCCAGGCCGTGCCGCGCGGCCATCTGTTCGGGTTCATCGACCTGAACGACACGATGACCATGTATTTCTTCGTGCTGGCGGTCTTCGTGCTGGGGCTGGTGCTGATCTGGCGCTTCGTGAACTCGCCCTTCGGCATGATCCTGAAGGCGATCCGCGAAAACGAGCCGCGCGCGATCTCGCTGGGCTATGCGACGGCGCAGTACAAGCTGGGCGCCTTCGTGATGTCGGCGGCGCTGGCGGGCATGGCCGGCGGGCTGAAGGCGCTGGTGATGCAGTTCGCCACGCTGACGGACGTGGACTGGCACATGTCGGGGCAGGTGGTGCTGATGACGCTGATCGGCGGCATCGGGACGCTGCTGGGCCCGGTCCTGGGCGCGGGCATCGTGATCGCGCTGCAGAACCTGCTGGCGACCTCGGCCTTCCCGGTGACGATCATCACGGGGCTGGTGTTCATGGTCTGCGTCATGCTGTTCCGCCGCGGGCTGATCGGCGAGTTGGCCCATTCCCGCCTGGGCCGCGCCCTGGGCCTGCGCCCGCCGGGCTGAGGCCCCGCCGACCACAGGAACCAAGGCCGCCGCGATCCCCTTCGCGGCGGCCGTTTCATTTTCGGGCACGGGCAGGGACCGTTTGCCGGGGCAGAGTCGTTGACTGACACGGGAACGCGCCCGAGGGCGCAGGACTTCACCGGACCTCCGGCCGTCGGCCGGGCGGCATGGCATCAGGCAACAGACAGCAGGATCGGATGGCTCTCGTGAACGACACTGGCGAACAGCGGGGAAACCCCAGCTTGCTCAAGAAGGACATCGACCAGGGGCTGACCGGGGACAAGGTCAGCTACCCTGACCCCGCGGCCTCGCCTCTGGGCACGGATGACGAGGCCGCGGGCACGCCCAACACGCCCCAGCAGGTGGCCATGGCCCGCAGCCTCGAACGCGGCCAGGGTGCGCAGGCAGGCCAGCGGGCGCCCGACTTCGGCAACGACAAGCGCGGGCCGGGCCGGGCCTCGATCGTGATCATCGCGGGGATCGTGGCCGTGGGCCTGCTGCTGCTGGTGGCGCTGTGACGACCCGCGCGCCGGGACAGGCTCCCGGCGCGCCATGGCCTTACATCGCCTCGAGCCGCACGGGCACGCCCTTGTAGGCCGGGGTCTTGGACATCCGGTCGTGCAGGCCCACGGGGATGACCGGGTTCACCTCGGGGTAATAGGCTGCGACGCAATGGTCGGGCAGGTCGTAGGCCGTCACCGTCAGACCTGCCACGCCGCGCGGATGGCCGTCCTCCTCGGCGCAGACCAGACGCACCTTCTGCCCCTCGGCCAGTCCGGCCCGCGCGATCTCGGCCGGGCTCATCAGCACGATCATGCGGTCGCCCGACAGCCCCCGCAGCCGGTCGGAAAAACCGTAGATCGTGGTGTTGAACTGGTCGTTCGAGCGCAGCGTGACCAGCGTGTATTCCCCCTGCCCCAGCGGCCGGTTCAGCCCCGAGTTGGAATCGGGCACTGAAAACTCGGCCTTGCCGCTCTCCGTCTGCCAGCGGCGTTCCCGCGCGGCATTGCCCTTGTAGAAGCCGCCCGGCTCATGCATCCGCCGTTCGTAGTCCGCGAACTTGTCGGGCCACAGCGCCTCGATGCAGGCGCGGACGCGGGAATAGTCGGCCACCCAGTCGTCCCAAGGGACGTCGGGGTTCGGTTCCAGCGTGGCCTTGGCGATGCCTGCCACGATCGCGGGCTCGGACAGCAGCGTCCG
This sequence comes from Paracoccus chinensis, assembly GCF_900102885.1. Taxonomy (GTDB): domain Bacteria; phylum Pseudomonadota; class Alphaproteobacteria; order Rhodobacterales; family Rhodobacteraceae; genus Paracoccus; species Paracoccus chinensis. The sequence continues at coordinate 178,494 of NZ_FNGE01000004.1, forward strand.
CGCGGCGGGCTCGTTCCGGCCCAGCGAGGCATAGATGTGGGACAGCGAATCCTCGATGGACACGACCTGAGGGCCGGACACCTGCTCGTCCTCCTCGGACCGCACGAGGCAGGGCAGAAGCCAGGTCTCCCGCCCCGGCAGCAGGTGCGAGCGGTTGAGCTTGGTGGCCACGTTGACGATCAGGTCCAGATCCGTCCAGTGCTCCTTGACCCGGCCCGAATCCGGGATCGAGATGGCGAAGTTGCCGCCCATCTGCAGGAAGCCCCTGACCGAGCCGTCGATGACGCCCTCGGCCGCCTCGACGGTGGTGTGGCCGGTCTCGCGCGGTGGGGTGAAGCCGAACATCCGCCCCATCTCGTCCAGGGGCACCAGCTCGGGCTTTTCCGAGATGCCGACCGTGCGCTGCCCCTGCACGTTGGAATGCCCCCGCACCGGGGAAATCCCCGCCCCCAGCCGTCCGAGGTTCCCGCGCAGCAGCATCAGGTTGACCAGCATCCCCAGCGTCTCGCCGCCCCGGACATGCTGGGTCAGGCCCATGCCATACATGGCGATCGCGCGCTTGGACCGCGCATAGGCCGTGCCGACCTCGCGCAGGTGGTCGCGCGACAGGCCCGACAGCGCCTCGATCTCGTCCCAGCCCGTCGCCTCGGCATGGGCCTTGAGCGCCTCGTAGCCTGTGGTGTGCTCGGCAATGAAGCCGTGGTCGAGGATGCCGCCCTCGGCCGTTTCCAGTTCAAGCACCCGCTTGATCAGCCCGAGGATGGCGGCCATGTCGCCGCCCGGCCGCACCTGCAGGTAAAGGTCCGAGATCTCGGTCGAGCCGCCCAGCATCTGGGTGATCTGCTGGGGATTGCGGAAGCGCAGCAGGCCTGCCTCGCGGACGGGGTTGAAGGTGATGATGGTGCAGCCGCGCTGCTTGGCCTGCTGCAGCGTGTGCAGGAAGCGCGGGCTGTTCGAGCCGGTGTTCTGGCCGAAGAACAGCATCAGGTCGCAATGGTCGAAGTCCTCCAGCACGCAGGTGCCGACAGGCGAGCCGATGAACTTCTTCAGCGCCACGCTGGTCGTCTCGTGGCACATGTTCGAGGAATCGGGCAGGTTGTTGTGCCCGTACATGCGCGCGAAAAGCTGCCACATGAAGGATGTCTCGAGGCTCGCGCGCCCCGAGGTGTAGAAGACGACCGACTTCGGGTCCATCCGGCGCAGGGTGGCGCCGATGGCCGCGAAGGCCTCGTCCCAGGTGGTTTCCACATAGCGGCGGGTGCCGGGGTCGAAGCGCATCGGGTGGGTCAGGCGGCCGAGCGACTCCAGCTCGTGGTCGGACAGTTCGCGCAGTTCCTCGACCGTGCGGCTGGCGAAGACCTCGGGGTCGCAGGTGCGCCGGTCCAGGTCCCAGATCGTGGCCTTGGCGCCGTTCTCGCAGAACTCGGCCAGGTGGGGCTTGGCGGGCTTGGCCCAGGCGCAGGAGGTGCACATGTGGCCATTGGGCTTGTTCTGGCGGCGCAGCGTGTCCAGCACGGCGGCGGTCGGCGGCTGGCCCACCATGACCTTGCTGATGCCTTCCATCGAGCCCCAGCCGCCGGCAGGTCCCCCATAGTAAGGCGTGTCAGGATCCTGCTGCGTTTCGGGATCGATTCGCTTCTGGCTCATGGCTACACCCCCTGTGGCTCCGCAGGCGCGGGCTGCACCTGCGGGAAGGGAAGGCCCCGGTCTTGCCCGGGGTTCCCCCAAGGGGCGAATTATCAGGACCGGGCCGCAACCTGCCGCAGGCGGCCTTGCGGTGCGGTCATGACGCCGCCCCGCGACACTTGGGCCAGCCGCTCGGCGGTTTCAGGCGGCAGGTAGAGGTAGTCCCAGTCGAATTGGGCCTGCCGGAACAGCCGCGGCAGGTCCATGACCTCGACCCGGCCATCCAGGAACAGGCAGATCCGTTCCTGCCGCAACTCGCCCAGCATCCGGTTGGCATGGACCGGAGTCATGCCGCAGGCCTCGGCCAGGTCCGTCTGGCTGATGGGCAGAGGGCAGCCGTTCAGCCCGCAAAGCCCGCGCGCATATTGCCGGACCAGCGTTTCGGCAAAAAGACTGGCGATCCGCGGGCGCCCCGTCAGCCGCCCGTTGCGGAAGGTCCAGTACCGCTCGACCGCCGCGTCCAGCAGCGTGACCTGCCACAGCTTGTCGTAAAGGTCGGGCGCATCCTGCCGCAGCGCCGAGATGGCCTCATGGGGCAGCGCGCTGACCGTGGCGGGGGCGAGGGCCTCGATCTCGTGGTCGCTGTGGCCCAGCCGGCAGGTCGGCAGGTCGACGAAGTCGCCGGGGATCAGCAGGCCCAGAAGCTGCCGCCGCCCCTGGTGGTCGGCACGATAGCGGCCGGCGAAACCTTCCAGCAGATACGAGCAGGCGGTCACGGGCACCCCGGCCTGCGCCAGCTTGTGCCGGGGCCGGACGGTCGCCGCAGGCCCCTGAAGGGAGGTGACCAGTTCCGCCTCGGAATGCGAGAACAGCTGCGGATAGGCGTGATGAAGGTCGATTCCCGGCAATCCCTTCTCCCCTGCCCGGCGGCGTGTCCGGGTAGCTGCATGTCTCAGGAAAGGGGTGAAGAAACAGGAAGCTGCCGTCAACCTTGCCTGACGCTTCCCTGCAACGGCAGGGAAGGGAATTGGTTCATCCCGGGCAGCCCGCCTGCCGCAGCGTCAGATGCAGGCGAAAGGCCGGCCAGTGCGGCCGGCCTTTCCCTGTCGGCTGCCCGCCTCAGTTAGCGGCAGGCACGGCGTCCGCGGCGTTGCGCATCAGGAAGTCGGTGACAAGGGCCGCTTCCTCCTCGTCGAGGCCTGCGCGCGGGAACATCGACGGGGTGATGCCGCGCCATTGCAGCTGGGTGAAGCCCTTTGGATCGCGAGGCCCGTGGCAGACGGTGCAGCGCTGGTAGAAGATGCGCTCGCCCGGCTCCATGTTCTCGTAAAGCGCCTCGACCAGGCCCGCGACGCGGTCCAGCCCCAGCTCGCCCTCGTCCACGGCGGCGAACTGGTAGTCGGTCAGGATCGCGGGCGGCTGATAGGCTTGGTTGGGACGTTCCGCATCCTCGCACTTGGCGACGGAGGCCACGCAGGTGTTGGCGATGGTCGCCTGCGTCAGCCCCGAGGCGGGGCGTTCCGAGGTGATCCAGTTGATCTGCCCCGAGTTGCAGCGCCCCTTGCTGTCGAGGTCCGGCCAGACGCCTTCGTAAAGCGACATGACGCCCGGCATGATGTCGTCCGACAGCACCGCCCCCGCGATGATCGCGCCGCGATCGTTGCGGATTTCCACGAGGTCCCCGTCCGCGATGCCACGCGCCTCGGCGTCCTGGCGGTTGATCCGCACCGGCTCGCGCCCGTCGATCTTGTAAAGTTCGCGCAGCCGGGCCGAGTTGTCCATCTGGCTGTGCAGCCGGTACCAGGGATGGGGGCTCACGACATGCAGCTGGCCTTCCCCGGCATTGCCCAGGTATTCCAGCGGCTCCTGCCAGACGGGCATGCCGGGGTTGTCGGCCACCTTCATGTCGGCGATCGAGCTGCAGAACATCTCGATCTTGCCCGAGACCGTGTGCAGCGGGTTCTTTTCGGGGTCCTCGTAGAAGGCGCCGTGGCGGACCCACTTGCGCGCCTCGGGGGGCGCGGGCTGGAGCGCATAGCCCTTTTCCCAGAACTCCTCGAAGGGCGTGGTCTTGGACGCGCCCGAGCGTTCATAGGCCGCGCGGATGTGGTCCATGAAGTCCAGGCTGTCGGTGAACTGCGCCCAGAGGCCCATCTTGTCGGCCAGCGCCTCGAAGATCTCGTAGTCGCTCTTCGACTCGCCGAGCGGCTCGATCACCTTCTTCATGGCGTAGATCTTGTCGTTGGAATAGGTGCCGCCGACCGAGATGTCGTCGCGCTCCATCGTGCCCGAGGCGGGCAGGACGATGTCGGCCCAGCGCACGGCGGCCGTCCACCAGATGTCCTGGCTGACGATCGTGTGCAGCTTGCCGAAGGCCTTAAGCAGCCGGTTCAGGTCCTGCTGGTGCGAGACGAAGTTGTTGCCTGCGTTGTAGATCATCTTCACGTCGGGATAGGTGCGGGTCTGCCCGTTGTAGAAGAACTCCTTGCCCGGGTTTTCCAGCATCTCGACGATGCGGCTGGCGGGGCAGAGCTTGTCCACGAGGTTCTTGCCCGAGGACAGGCCCGTGGGGGTGGGCTGGCCCGACTGGGGCATGCCGCCGTTGCCATAATGCCAGCTGAAGCCCACGCCCTCGCCCGGCTTGCCGATCTTGCCGACCAGCGCGGCGAAGTTGATGATCGCGTGGTGGGTCAGCTCGCCGTGGTGGGCGCGCTGCAGCGACCAGGCGCCTGCGAACTGGGTGCGCGAACCGGCGAACAGTTCGGCCAGTTCGCGGATCCGGTCGGCCGGGATGCCGGTGATGGCGGCGGCCCAGTCGGGCGTCTTGGGGGTGCCGTCGTCCCGGCCCTGGACATAGGCGATCCAGCGGTCGGCCCCGACCGTGTATTTCGCCATGTAGTCCTTGTCTTCCAGCCCCTTTTCCAGAACGTGGTGGGCCATCCCGAGGAACAGCGCGATGTCGGTGTTGGGGACGATCTGCACCCAGTCCGCGTTCAGGTAGTAGTCCGAGGCGGTGCGCTGCGGGTTGATCGAGATGAAGCGGCAGCCCGCGTCGCGGATCTCGGCCCAGGGGCCGTACATGCCGTGGTCGGCGACCGTGAACTCGATCCGGTTGTTCTTGATCGGGTCGCAGCCGACCAGCACGAAGACCTGCGTGTTGTCGCGCACGACCTCCCAGGCGGTCTGGGGCGAATAAACCTCCATGTCGCCGATGATGTGCGGCAGCGCGACCTGGCTCGCCCCGGCCGAGAAGTCGCCCTGGGTGATGGTGCAGCCGCCGATCAGGTTGAAGAAGCGCTGCTGCATGACGTTCGGGCGGAAGGACCCGGCATTGGCCCAGCCCCCGTAGGACGAGCTGAAGATCGCCTCGTTGCCGTTTTCCTCGATGGTCTTGAGGATCGCGTTGCCGGCCAGCGCCAGCGCGGTGTCCCAGTCCACGCGGACGAATTCCTCGCGCCCGCGCAGTTCCGGCTTGGTGTCGCCGGTCTGCCAGCCGTCCAGGTAGGACTTGCGGACCATGGGATAAAGGATGCGGCTTTCGTCATAAACGCGATCCACCGTGCCCAGCATCAGCATGTCGGTGGGCTGGTGGTCGAGCTCGGTCACCGGAGAGATCGAGGTGAGGCGCCCGTCGCGCACGACCGCCTCGAAGGGCCCGAAATGCGTGGCGTGGAACACCCGCTGTCCGTGCGAGTTGGGGTCGATCGCAGCAAGGGCCGAACTGTTCATCAGCCGGGCGGCGCCCAAGGCCCCCACCGCCACGACACCTGCCTGCATGAAGCTGCGGCGCGAGATCTGACATGCGGTCATGGGCGATTCCTTCCATTCCATCTTTCGGCATGATATGGGCCCGCGGGGCGGCCCCGGTCCATGATCTGGATCAAGGCAGCGGGGCGGGGAAGGTTGCCTTCTGGTTGTGGAATCAGGTCCGGCTTGCGCGAAATCCTGCCTGTTTTCCTGTCCCGGTGAACAAGGGAGCAGGGGCGCGCGTTGCCCGGAAAACAACCTCTGGGAAGGAGAAGGAAGCGATGGTCACCATGTCTCGTCTCTTGGGTCCGGCGGCGGTGGCGGCCCTGCTGGCCACGCCCGTCCTTGCGCAGCAGAGCGCTCCGGCGCCCGCCGGTGGCTCACCCGACGCGCCCGCCGCAACCGCGCCGGTGGCTGATAATCCTGCGCCCGATCAGCCCGATGCCGTGGCCGTTCCGACCGCGCCCGCAGCGGGCGGCGGCGAGCCTGCCGACCCTCACCTGATGCTGCCCGCCCTGACCGGTGGCCCCGATGGCTCGCCCACCGCCCTGCGCGGCAACCCCCTGCCCGGCACCTCGACCTCGATCCCCACGGCCAACCCGGCCGGCGTGCCGCCCCTGCCCGAGCGCCAGGGCCAGGCCGCGGAACGCGAGGACACGGGGATCGAGGGGCAATGCGACCCCGTGACCAGCATCGGCTGCCCCGCCCTGCGCACGGACGGCGCCACGCAGACCGTCAGCCCCGATCCCGCTGCCCCCGGCGGCTCTGCCGCGACCAGCGGCGCCACGAACTGAGCGTCCTTCCGGCCTGCGAGGACAACCGCGTCCTTGCAGGCCTGCGCCTCAGGTCGCCGGCCGGGACGGGGGACCTGCCTGTCCCTTCGGGTCGGTGCAATGCGGACATTCAGCCAGGGGCACGCTGCGCAGCAGCAGCATCAGGTCGGCCTGCCGCGAGGTCATGGTCTTCTGGAAGATGTTGCGAAGATGGAAGTTCACGGTCGTCAGGCTGATCGCCAGCTGGTCCGCGATGTCCTTCAGCCGCAGCCCCCTAGCCAGAAGCTCGGCCACCGCGGCCTCGCCCGCCGTCAGCCCGGCCGCCTGCGCGATAAGGCGGACGCCCAGCCGCCGCGCCGCGTCGAAGCCGAGGATCAGCGCCATCATCATGGGATCGCCCGGCCGGACCGGCAGCGAGCCCAGGTCGGACAGGACGACCAGCCTCCAGCTGTCCTGCGGAAGATCCTGGCTGATCACGGCGGCCGAATGGTGGCAGCCGCCCTGGCGCAGGCTGTCATAGGCCGCGTTGATGGACTGCATGTAGTCGGCCTCGCCGATGGCATGGCGCAGCCAGTTGCGGGTCGGCGGGGAAAGCTCCTGGGACAGTCGCCGCGCGGCGCGGTTCGAAAAGCAGATGCGTCCGCGCATGTCCAGCAGCACCAGCCCGAAATCCAGTCGGTTCACCGCCCGCACCAGCCCCGCCACGGCATCGTCCTGATGGGGATGCCCGTGGACCGAGGCGATCCGCGCCGCCAGCCGCAGTTGCGCGTCCACGGCCGCCACCAGCAGGTCATAATCCACCGGCTTGACCAGGTAGTCGTCGGCTCCTGCCCGCTTGCCGGCCAGGATGTCCGACCGGTCCGCGAAGCCCGTCAGCAGGATGAAGGGCACGTCGTTCAGGTCCGGCCGCGTCTGGCGCACCCGGCGCAGAAAGGTCATCCCGTCGATCCCGGGCAGGGTGATGTCCGACAGGATCACGTCAGCGCGGACACTGTCCAGCCGGGCCAGCGCGGCCTCGGCGCTGGTTTCGGCCAGAACGTCATAGCCCGCCTCGGTCAGCACCGCCGAAAGATCCTCGAGCAGGTCCGGCTCGTCCTCGCAGACGAGGATGAGGGCGCGCTCTTCCTCGCCTTTGGCCGGGCTGGGGTGCTTAGGGGCGGCCACGGCGCACCTCTGCCGGGCCGGGCCGCACGGGCGCGTCGGGGCTGACATACCGGGCTCCCGTTCCTGCCTCGGCCAGCGGAAGCACCAGGTCGAAGCGCGCACCGTGCTGTCCGTCGCTGGCCACGCGGATCGTTCCGCCCTGGATCTCGGCCAGCCTGCGGGCCAGCCACAGGCCGACGCCACTGCCGGGATGGCCCACCGCGCGTTCGCCCCGCCAGAAGCGCTGGAAGATCGCCTCCTGGTCGGCCGGAGGAATCCCCGCGCCCTGGTCGATGACCGAGATGACGGCCATCCCCTGCGCCTCGGCGGCCCGCAGCTCGACCGGGCTGCCGCTGGGCGAGTATTTCAGCGCATTCTCGACCAGGTTGGCCAGCGCGTGAAAGGCAAGGCTGGGATCGCAGAGGAGGCGCAGCCCTGCCGCGTCCGTCGGCAGGACCAACCGCTGGCGCCCTTCCCCCATCCCTTCATGCGCCAGGATCATGGCGACCAGATGCTGCAGCGGGACCGGACGGGGATGGATCGAGGGCGCACCGCCCTCGACCGCGCCCGCCAGCATGGCCTGGTCCATGAAATGCAGCACCTGGCTGATCTGCCGCCGGATCCGCAGCAGGGCCGCGCTGTCCTGGGGACGTTCGGCCAGATCGGCGCGCGACAGCATCCGTTGCGCGGCGCTGTCGATCACCGTCAGGGGCGACCGCATCTGGTGCGCGATCACGGCGGCGATGTTGCGCAGGTAGGCCGCGGAATCGCAGGCGCGCTGCAGATCCCGCTGAAGCTTGCGGTCGTCCTGGACGCGGCGCAGCGTCCACAGCAGGCACAGGACGAGCCACGCCAGTCCCACGAGCCCCGCCAGCACCGCCGCCGCCCCCAGCACAAGGATGCGGTAAAGCTGACCTGCCCTTTCGACCTGCTGCGCCTCGTGGGCGCTTTGCACGCGCGCCCCGGCCCGGCTCAGCGCCCGTTCCAGTTGCGTCAGCCGGGCGGCAAGGCCCGCCAGATCGCCCCGGCTGTAGACGACGCGCGCCGGGTCGCGGTCGCGCAGTTGAGTGATGGCGGCGGCGATCTCGTCGTCCAAGGCGGCGGCGGCAGCGGAACGGTCCCGCAGCACGGGCTCCAGCTGGTCCAGCCGGCGCAGCAGCAGGTGGTAACGGCGGATGAATTCCTGCCGGGCGGCGGGGTTCTCGGCATGGTCTTCCGCGACCTCGTTCAGCCGCAGGGCCTCGACCGCCGCCTGGACGTAAAGCCGGGGCATGTCGGCCACCGGGTCCCGCAGGGGGCGCGCCTCCATCCGCCACAGCTGCACCGAGGCGAAGACCGTCACCGACAGCGCCGCCGCGATCAGCAGAAAGGGCAGCATCAGGCCGGGGGAAAAGAACAGCGCGTGCAAGGGCAGATGCCCCCGGACCTCGGCCTCGTCTTCGGGCGCCGCAGCCGATGCCCGGTCAACCACCTCGCTCGTCATCGGCAGTTCCCTCCCCGTTGAGATCGGGACGGGCCGGGCAACATCACGCGCCCGAGCCCTCGATCGACAAAGTCCCGGAGCGGCCGGTCAGGCGGCCGCCTCGGCGCAGGTTTCGACCAAGGCCGAGGCGACGGCGTCCAGCTCGTCCTCGGTCCAGGTGGGATCGACCAGCAGGCACAGGCTCGTCTCGCCCAGGGCCCGCGCCATGGGCAGCGGCTCGGGCGGATGCAGGCCGGGCGGGGCGAAGATCGCCTCGCGGTAGATTTCCGAGCAGCTTCCAGTCAGCACCGGCCGGCCGCGCGCGGCCATGGTGGCCAGGATGCGGTCGCGGTCCCAGCCGGGGGCCAGTCGTTCAGGGCGGACGAAGGCATAGAAGCGGTACCAGGCATGAGTCATGCCCTCGGGCGGCATGGGGATGCGCAGCAGGTCCGTGCCGTCCAGCGCCGCCGCCAGCCGCAGGGCGTTGCGTTCCCGCGCCGCCCGCCATTCGGGCAGCCGCCGCAACTGGACGCGGCCCAGCGCGGCCGAGGGCGCCGTCATGCGCAGGTTGGTGCCCGGCCCCGCCGCGTGCAGCCAGCGGAAACCGGGAGCCGGGTCCTTCTGGAACACCAGGGCGCGGTCCTTGCCATGGTCCTTGAAGCTCCAGATCTCGTCGAACAGGGCGTCGTCGTCGGTGACGATCATGCCGCCCTCGCCGCCCGTGGTCATGATCTTGTCCTGGCAGAAGGAATAGGAGCCCAGCGTGCCGAAGCCGCCCACGGGCCGCCCGCCGATGGCCGCGCCATGGGCTTGGGCGCAGTCCTCGATGACCCACAGCCCGTGCCGCGCGGCCAGGGCCATGATGCCTTCCATGTCGCAGGGCCAGCCGGCCAGATGGACGGGGATGATGCCGCGCGTGCGGGGGGTGATCAGGGGCGCGATGGTTTCGGGCGTGATGTTCTGGCTGTCCGCGTCCACGTCGGCGAAGACCGGCACGCCCCCCGCCAGCAGCACGCAGCTGGCCGAGGCGACGAAGCTGCGGGGCGTCACGATCACCTCGTCGCCCGGCTGCAGGTCCAGCGCGCGCAGGGCCGCGTCCAAGGTCACCGTGCCGTTCGCCATGGCGATGGCATGGGCGGTGCCGACGTGATCCGCGAACTCGCGCTCGAAGGCCGCGACGTCGGGGCCAGTCCAGGCATTGACCTTGCCCGAGCGCAGCACCGCCGCCACGGCCTCGACCTGTTCCTCGTCGTATTCGGGCCAGAAGCGGGTTCGATGCATGGCTTACTCCACCAGACGGATTGCGACAAAGGCTTCGGCCGCGGCGCGGTGCACGGTCGCGCCGCGCAGGGTCGCCAGCGCCCTGAGCGCGGCGACCGAGCGTTCATGGGGCGGTTCGCGCTGCTGGCTGGCGAACAGGGCGAAGGCATCGAGCTTGCGGTCGAGCGTGGCCGAGATGTCCACGAAAAGATTGGGCAGGAAGGCCGGGGTCAGGTAGGGCGCGTTCCAGTTGGTTTCCGACAGCGTCTCATAGGCCAGGACCCGGCGGGGGTAGTGGTGCTGGTGCGGCCGGGCCGCAACCAGCGCCGACAGGAAGCAGAGCTGGTGGTCCAGGTGGATGTCGCCCGGATGAGGGGCGAAGACCGTCACCGGATCGACCGCGCGCACCAGCCCGCCGATTGCGGCATTCAGGTCGGCATGGGCCATCTCGCCCAGTTCCGCCGCCGGGCAGTCAAGGAAATGCGTCTGCGCCACGCCCAGCGCCCGGTGCGCCGCCTCGGCCTCGGCCCGCACGCCCTGGGCCTGCTCGGGCGAAAAGCGGGGTGCGCGGCCTGTGGTGACGATGGCCACATGGACCTCGGCGCCCGTCTCGGCCAGCCGGGCCATGGTGCCGCCCACGCCCAGCACCTCGTCGTCGGGATGCGGGGCGAGGACCAGAACCGGGCCCTTGTCGTCAAGCAATCCCATCGCGTGGTCCCCCCAGCATCTCGTGCCGCCGCGGCGCCGGGCCGCTCCATTCCAGAAGATCGAGGCAGCGGCCGTCGCCGCACATCACCGTCAGGGCGCGTCCGTCCAGGTCCTGCACCTGACCGGGCAGGCCGATGAAATAGCCCTCGCGCGGGTGCAGCCGGGCGGCGGTGACCGTGATCGGGCCACCCGACCCCGCGGTCAGCGCGCCGGGATAGGGCGGGCCCACGGCGCGGACCAGCCGCTCGATCTCGGCCGCGGGACGCTGCCAGTCGATGATCCCGTCCTGCGCACGGCGGCGGGCGCAGATCGTGGCCTGGGCGTGGTCCTGCGGGATGGCAGGACGCTCGCCCCGCGCCAGCGCGTCCATCAGCGGCGGCAGCAGCGCCAGCATGGCGGCGACGCTGCGGTCGTAAAGCTCGCGCGCGGTCATGCGGTCGGGGTCGATGTCGAACATTGTTTGGGCGGCGATGGGACCGCTGTCGGTGCCCTCGTCGATCCAGAACAGCGTGGCGCCGCCCTGCCGCTGGCCCGACAGGATGTGCCAGGGGATCACTGCCCGTCCCCGCATCCGGGGCAGGGCGGCGGGATGAAAGCCCAGGACGCCCAGCCGGGGAATCGCACGGAACTCGGGCCCGACCAGCTGCGACCAGCCGATGACCAGGATGACGTCGGGCGAAAGCGCGCGGATCGCGTCCTGCGTCTCGGGGGCCGAGGTCCGGGCCGTGCGGTGGACCGGCACCCCGTAGCGCGCGGCGAGCGGGCTGAGGTCGGCGAAGTCCGAATGAGCCCCGGCCCTTTCCAGGGGCAGCGTCACCACCAGCGCGGGCGCATGGCCCGATTCGCACAGGGCCGCCAGCGCCAGCGCCGAGCCCTCGACCGCGCCCACGAAGACCGAGATCACGACATGGCCCCCGCCATCTCCATTTCAGGTGGCACGGCGGTCTGCTGGTCGCGCAGCCAGGCCTGGGCGCGGCGCAGCCGCTCCTCGTGCCGGTGCTCGCCGCGCAGGGCGACGCCCAGGGTGTCGCAAAGGATACGCAGGTCCAGCCCCGGGCTGCGGTGGGCGACATACCACAGGTCCAGCGCCAGCTTCTCGTCGTCGTTCAGCCGGGTGTTGCCGCTGACCTGCGCCCAGCCGGTCAGTCCGGGCCGCACCGAGTTGCGAATCACCCCAAGCGCCCCGAAGCCGCGCAGGGTCGATTCGAGCAGCGGGCGCGGCCCCACCAGCGCCATGTCCCCCGCGATGATTCGGTCCAGCTGCGGCAGCTCGTCCAGCCGCAGGCGCCGGACGATGCCGCTGACAGGGGTCTGCCGCTGCGCATCGGGCAGAAGCTGGCCGTCGGCACCCCGCGCCTCGGACATGGTGCGGAACTTGGGAACAAGGATTGCGCGCCCGCCCTGCCCCACGCGCGCCTGGCGGAACATCAGCGGCCGGCCCAGATGCGCCAGCAGCAGCCCGGCCGTCAGCAGCCGGAACGGCAAGGTCAGTATCAGCAGTGCCCAAGCTACAAGCAGTTCTTGCCATCTCGCCATTGCGAAACGCCACCATCCAATTCAATTGCCAAGATTCCCTAAAGAGGGAAGTTCAACTCAGGATTTAATTCCCGACAGATTGGCTTCCTTTGACCCTCGAGGGATTGAACATCCATGCAAATCATCATGGATCAGAGATATGCATAATTTCAAGAATTGTATTTGGCGAAACACCGCAACAGCGTAATGTGCAGGCACGACTCTGTTTCTAGGCCTCACGGAGAACTGCCGATGTCCGAAGCCCGGGTCATGCATGTCATCACGGGAACGGCGCTTGGCGGGGCCGAGATGATGCTGCTGCGCTATCTGCGCGCGCTGGGGGATGCCCGGGCAGGGCACGTGGTCGTGTCGATGATGCCTCCGGGGGCACTGGCGGCCGAGATCGCGGCGCTGGGGGTTCCGGTGCGGACCCTGAACGTCGCAGGCGCGGCGGGACTGCCCGCGGGCGTGATGCGGCTGGCGCGGCTGATCCGCGAGCATGACCCCCAGGTGCTGCACTGCTGGATGTATCACGGCTGCCTTGTCGGCACGCTGGCGCTGCTGGCGGCACGGCGCGGGGACATCGGGCTTCTGTGGGGAATGCATCATTCGCTGGCCGATCCGCGCCGGGAAAAGCGCATGACCCGGGTGGTCTTCGCAGCCCTCAGGCGGCTGGCGGGCCGGGCGGACGTGATCACCTACTGCTCCAGGGTGGCGCGAGACCAGCACCGGGCGCAGGGGCTGTCGGGCGCGCGCGACCGGCTGATTCCCAATGCCATCGACTGCGACGAGTTCGGGCCCGATCCGGAGGCGCGGGCACGGCTGGCCGCACTGGCCGGCATCCCGCCGGGGCGGCTGATCGTGGGCAGCGTCGGCCGCAACCACCCGATGAAGGACCATGCCGCCTTTGCGCGCTGCATTGCCGCGCTGGTCCGCAGGGGGCTCGATGTCCACGGCGTCGTCATCGGCGAAGGCCAGCCCGGTGGTCCCGCCGCGCGGCAGGCGGCGGCCGAGGGCATTGCCGACCGGCTGGCCGCCATCGGCCCGCGCCAGGACATCCCGGCGCTGGTGCCGGGGTTCGACCTTTATGTCCTGTCCTCGGCCTGGGGCGAATCAATGCCGCTGGCGGTGGCCGAGGCGGTGGCCTCGGGCGTGCCGGCGGTGGTGACGGACGTGGGCGACAGCCGCTGGCTGGTGGGCGAGGCGGGTGCCGTCTGCCCCCCGCGCGACAGCGCGGCGATGGCCGAGGCCGCGGCGCGGATCCTGTCGCTGTCCCCGTCCGAACGGGCCGAGCTGGGCCGTCGCGGGCGTGATCGCATGATCGCCCTGATGTCGATGCCGCACTACGTCGAACTGCATGAAACCGCCTACCGCGATGCCCTGGTCCGTCGCGCCGCACCCAGCCAGCAAGGGGCCGTCGCATGAATGCACCGATGCGCGAGGGCCCGGTCCCGAGCCAGTTCGCCCCACCGGGCGGCGGTTTCCGGGCCGAGGACATCCTCAACCTTCTGCGCCGCAACATCTGGATGATCGTGGCGATCTGCGCGACGACGCTGGGGGTGACGGCAAGCTACCTGTCGGTCCAGCCCGACATCTACCGCGCCCAGGCCGCGATGGAGCTGACCAACGCCGAGGTCCGGCTGAGCCAGATCGACGCCCAGTTCGAAAGCTACGAGCTGAACAGCGCCCGGATCGCCACGGTGATGGACGTCCTGCGGTCGCGCAACTTCGCCCAGACCGTCGCCACCAACCTGGACCTGTTCGACAACCAGACCTTCCTGCCCCGCCCCAAGGACCAGCCTGCGCCAGACAAGGAGACCTGGAAGCGGATGGTGGTGGACCACCTCCTGGCCTCCTACAGCGTGCACCGGGCGGGCGAGAGCTTCGTCATCACCGTCCAGACCGAGGCGCAGGACCCCCAGACGGCGGCCCGGCTGGCCAACGGCATCGTGCGGAACTTCGTGGAAACCTCGGTGCGCGACCAGTCCAAGGTCATCGACAACTCGGTCGCCTACCTGCGCGGACAGGTCAACGCCCTGGGTGAGGAACTGTCCCAGAAGGAGGTTGAGCTGGCCGAGCTAATCCGCACCAGCGCGCTGGACGACGCGGACCTGCCGGTGCAGCTGCGCCGCGAACTGAACCACCTTTCCTCGGTCCTGGCGAACCTGGAAGCCGACGGGCAGGGCCAGGGCGCCGAGGCCGGGCAGATCCGCGAGCAGATCGCCGCGCTCGGGTCCCAGCTGGACGAACGGACCCGCAACGACTTGGCCAAGAACCGGCTGGAACGCTACCTCGACCTGCTGTCGACCCGCTACCAGACCGCCATCGAGCGGCTGAACGAGATCGAGCCGCGCAAGGACATCCTGCAGGCCGACGCGCGCCAGATCTCCAAGGCCGAGGTCCCGGTGGCCCCCGCGGCGCCGAACCGGGGCACGACGCTGGCGGTGGTGCTGGCGGCCTCGCTGGTGCTGGGCTTCCTGCTGGCACTGCTGCGCGGCGCGCTGAAGCGGACGGTCGAGGACGGGGCGCAGGCGACCCAGATCAGCGGCAGGCCCAACCTGGCGACGATCCCCCATGTCCGCCGCCGGGGGGTGCTGGCGCGCCGCCACGATCCGGTCGGCTTCCTGCGGCGGTTCCCGCGCTCGGGCTTCTCGGAATCGCTGCGCTCGTTCTTCACGATCTGGTCCAGCCAGCGGCGCGACTCGGACGCGCCCAAGCTGGTCATGGTCACCTCGGCCGCGCAGGACGAGGGCAAGTCCACCATCGCCTCGGCCTTCGCGGCCTCGGCCGCGCTGGACGGGCTGCGCGTGCTGCTGCTGGACTTCGACAGCCGGCACGCGGGCGCCTCGGACATCCTGCATGTCCAGGCCGAGGGCCTGCCCGTGGCCGCGCTGGCCGACGGCTCGGCCTCCTGGCGCGAGGCGGTCCGCCCCGTCCCAGACTTCGAGCGGCTGGACGTCCTGAGCTTTCCGGCGGGCACAAGCTGGACCAGCCGCCTCATCTCGGCCTTCGCGGCCCGCGTCGTGCCCGACATGCGCGAAGACTATGACCTTGTCGTGCTGGACACGCCGCCCGCGCTGTCCAGCGCCGATGCCGTGCGCTTCGGCACCATCGCCGACGAGGCGCTGGTGGTCGTCCGCGCAGGCCAGACGACCGAAGGCGCGCTGCAGGCCACCATCCAGAAGCTCGAACGCGCGGGCATCGTCGTGGGCGGCACCGTGGTCAACGACATCGAGCCGCGCCGCTATCGTCAGCACAACCACGGCGCAGGCTATGAATACGCGTAGCTGGCGCAGGCATCGGCTGCGTCCCCTGGCCCTTGCCTGCGCAGCGGCGCTTGCTCTGCTGCCCGGCACCGTCACGGCCAGGCCCGCCTTCCCGGGCGCCGTCGGCCATGGCGCCGAGGCCGGCGGCTGGCGCGGCGGGCGGCTGATCGCCGTCACCTCGCTGGCGGACAGCGGCGCGGGCTCCTTGCGCGCCTGCGCCGAGGCCACCGGCCCCCGCGTCTGCATCTTCCGCGTGGCGGGCACGATCATGCTGAGCCGGCCGATCATGGTCCGCTCGAACGTCTACGTCGCGGGCCAGACCGCACCGGGGGGCGGCATCCAGCTGCGGCTGGGCCGGTCGGACCACGGGCCGCTGGTCGTCAAGGACGCGACGGACGTGGTGATCCGCTTCCTCAAGCTGCGCCCCGGCACCGGGGGCAGGACCAGCGCCAACATCGACGCGCTGACGGTGGAAAACGCCCGCCGTGTCTATGCGGGCAACCTCTCCATGGCCTTTGCCAGCGACGAGACCTTCAACATCCATGTCTCGGGCGCCACCGCCAGCGACATCACCCTGGCCGACAGCATCCTGGCCTACAGCCTCGACCGGGCGAACCATCCCGAGGGGGCGCATTCCAAGGGCGCGCTGATCTGTTCGGACGAGGGGCGCAACCCCCGCTGCGGCCGCATCAGCCTGATCCGCAACCTGTTCGCCCATCACCGCGACCGCAACCCGGACGTCAAGGCGACGGCGATCGGGCCGGTCGAGATCATCAACAACATCTTCTACGACCCCATCAGCCAGTTCGGCGAATTCTACGATCTGCTGGGCGAGACGCGGATCGCCTATGTCGGCAACCTCGCGCTGACGGGCCGGTCCACCACGCCCCGTGCGGGCACGGCGGTCGAGGTGATCGCCCGGATCGGCGGCAACCCGATCTCGGTCTGGGAGGAAGGCAACCTCGCCTTCCGCCAGAAGGACTGCGGCCCCCGTCGCGCGATCCCGATCCTGGACGGACCGGCGCTGGTGCATCGCGCGCCCCTGCCCCCGCCCATGACGATGAGACCCGTGGCGGCAAACACGCTTGAACGCACCCTGCCCGCACGGGTGGGCGACGTGCTGCCCGGCGGGGGGCACCGCGACGCGCTGGACCGCCGCATCCTGAACGATCTCGCGCGCTGCGAAGGGCAGGTCATCGACCAGCCCGACCAGGCCGGCGGCTGGCCCGCCATCGCCTCGGCCGCGCCGCCGCCCGACCGCGACGGCGACCTGCTGCCCGACGCCTTCGAGCAGAGCCACCCCGGTCTGCGTCCTGCCCGGCCCGACGACCCCTGGGCCGATCCCGACGGCGACGGGATCCCGGCGGTCGAGGCCTGGCTTGCCGAACTTGCGGGCGACCGATGAGCGCGCGGGCGGCTTCCCCTTCCACGGCCGGAATGCGCCGCAGGCTGCTGCACAACCTGGCCTGGGTCGGCTCGTCCCAGGCGGTGATCGCGGTCCTGGGGCTGGTGTCGCTGGCGCTGACGGCGCGTGCCCTCGGCCCTGCGGGTCTTGGCGTGCTGGCCGTGGTCGAGGCCTATTCCCGCAGCATCGCCCGCCTGCTGCACCCAGAGCCTTGGCAGGTGGTGATCAAGCATGGCGCCGAGGCGCTGGAAGCCGGCGACCACGAGCGCTTCGAGCGGCTGGTCTGGCTGTCGCTGGTGACGGATCTGGCGCTGGGGCTGGTGGCGGCGGTGGCGGGGGTGGCCCTTGCGGGCCTTGCCGCGCATTGGATGGGCGCGGTGGGTGGCGGGGCGGCGCTGCTGGCCCTGGGGGCGACCGCCGCGCTGCTGGCCGCGCGGCCGACCGCCACGGGCGTGCTGCGGCTTTACGACCGCTTCGACCTGCTGGCACGGATCGACATGGGCATTGCCCTTCTCAGGGTGGCGCTGGTGGCCGTGGTCTGGGCGGCAGGAGGTGAACTTTTCGCCTTTGTGCTGGTGTTCGTCGCCTGGACCGTCGCGGACGGGCTGCTGCCGATCCTGTTCACCCTGCCCCAGATGCGCCAGCGCGGGCACCGCCTGCGCCCGGCCTCGCCCCGCCGGATCGCGGCCGAGAACCCGGGCCTGCTGCGCCTTTTCGTCAACAGCAACGCGAACGTCACCCTGCGCCAGTTGCGCCAGCGCTTCGACATCGTGCTGCTGGCGGGCGTCCTGCCCGCCGCGGCCTTGGGGCACTACCAGCTTGCCCGCCGGATCGGAGAAGCGGCCTTGCGGCTGGGCCGGCCGCTTGGGCAGGTGACATTCCCTGAATTCGCACGGCTGGTGGCGCGGGGCGACCGGGCGCGGCTGCGGCGCCTGCTGGTCTGGTCCTCGCTGGGGCTCAGCGCGGCGCTGCTGGTGATTTTGGTACCCGTCGCGATGCAGATGGACCGGCTGCTGCCGCTGGCCTTCGGCCCCGGCTTCGCGGGCGCCTCCGCCTGCGTCAACATCATGGCGGCGGCGATGGCGCTGTACATGGCGGGCCTGACCAGCGGGCCCGCGCTGATGGTGCTGGGGCGCGATCAGGCAATGACGGTGCTGACCGGGGCCACGACCGCCTTCTTCTTTGCCGCGCTGATCCCGGCCGCCCGGATCTGGGGGGCCGAGGGCGCGGCGGCCATGCAGCTTGTCGGCAATGCGCTGTGGCTGGTGGCCTGCCTGGCGCTGGCCCTGTCGGCCTCCCGCCCGCAGCCCATCCAGGGGCAGGCCGCCACATGACCGCAAGGGGCGCCCGCATGACCTCCCTGATGCCCGCCCCGCACATGGGCGCGCTGGCCTCGGCACATTCCCCCGGCTTTCACCTGGCGATGCTGGCGGTGTTCCTGTCGCCGATGAACCACTTCCGGCTTGATGCCGTCTATATCACCGCCTCGGACGTCGCGGTGGTCGTGGCGCTGGTGGTGATGCTGTGGCAGGGCGCCCTGCCCCGGCGTCCCTTCGGCGGCGCCACGGGCCTGTGGATCGCAGGGTTCCTGATGCTGGGGACCGGGCTGATGCTGGGCTCGATCGCCCATGCGGCGGGGGTGGAGCTGGGCAAGGTGATGGCCCAGTATGCCTTCTCGCTGCTGCTGGTGCCTCTGGTCGTCGCCGGGCGCAGCCTGGACGAGACGGTGGCGCTGGCGCGGGTGCTGGTGCTGTCCATCGTCGTGGTCATGCTGTTCGGCATGTGGATGATCCACTTCGTCCCCGACCCGCCCCTGCGCTTCGTGTCCTACAACAACCGCATGCGCTCGCTGGTCGAGCGGGAAAATGAATGCGCGGCCCTGGGGGCGGTGGCGGTCGTGTTCCTGCTGGGCCTCTGGCAGGCCGGCTTCGCCCGGCTGTGGGAGCTGCTGGTCGCGCTGCCGATCCTGGCCTACGGGATCATGCTGACCGGATCGAACACCGGGCTGATGTGCGCGGCCCTGGGCGTGGGCATGATCATGGTCTTTGCGCCCTCGGGCAGGCTGACGCTGTTCGTGCTGGTCGTGGCGGGGTCGATCCTCGCCTTGGGCTTCGCCTTTCCGGCGCTGGTGCCCGACGTCTTCCGCAGCCGCGTGCTGGAAGGGATCGCGGCGGCCGACCCGGCCCTGTCCGGCACCTTCGCCGACCGCATGCTGCTGATCCAGGAAGCCTTCCGCCTGGCCGACGACCGCCTGCTGATCGGCATGGGGGCCGAGCAGTTCCGCAACATCAGCGTCTTCGACGCGCCCGTCCACAACACCTATCTGCTGCTTCTCAACGAAGGCGGGCTGCTGTCGCTGTGCGGGCTGGTGGCGCTGATGCTGGCCGGGCTGCCCGCGCCGCTGTCGCACCTGCCTTTCCGCCGTTACCGCGGGATCGCGGCCACGACGCTGACGATCCTGCTGATCTTCGCCCTGATGCTGAACACCTTTCCCCATTTCTACGCGCGGTTCTGGAACGTCCCCCTGATCCTTGCCCTGTCGCTGTCCTGCGCCCTGCCGCAGGCCCGCGCACCGCGCCCGAGCCGGAGTGCAGTCCATGCGTGACCTCGTCCTTTCCGCCCTGCTGTTGGCCCTGGGCGCCGCCCCCGCCTTCGCCGAACCCTACCGCCTGCACGCGCAGGACCGGCTTCTGGTGCGGGTCGTGGCCTGGGACCCCGACACCAACGGCCTGGCCGAATGGGCGGGCGTGTCGGGCGAATACCTTCTGGCCTCGGACGGAACGCTGCAATTCCCACTGGCGGGCGTCCTGCCCGCCGAGGGGCAGACCATGACCGGCCTGCAGGAGCAGCTGGCCATGGCCCTGGGACGCAACGCCGGCCTGGACCGCCCGCCCCATGTCACGGTCGAGCTGGTCGAAAGCCTGCCCGTCTACGTCCTGGGCGCAGCCCAGAGCCAGGGCGCGGTCGCCTTCCGCCCCGGCCTGACCGCCCGGCAGGCGCTGGCGCTGGCGGGCGGGGTTTACCGCAACCTGTCCTCGGCCGACCCGATGCTGATGGCGCGCATCGCGGGCGACGCGCGGCTGGCGGCCGAGGAGCTGCGCCAGCACGGGGCCGAGCGCGCCGCCATCGAGGCCGAGCTGGCCGAACTGGAAAGCCCCGAGCCGCAGCAGGATACAGAGCTGCCGGCCGACGCCGACCTGCGCAGCCGGCTGCAGGCGGCCGACCGGGTGGCGCGCAATGCGCAGGCGGCCAGCCTTGACAGCCTGCAGCAGCTGCTGCGCGACAAGGCCGACAAGCTGCGCCAGCAGATTGTCCTGCGCGACCAGCAGCTGGCCGACAACCGCCGCGACCTGGAAGGCATCGCCGAGCTGAAGGAAAAGGGCCTGGCCGTGAACGCCCGGGTCACCGCCCTGACCACGGCGATCAACGACATGGAGGCCAAGCGCCTGGACCTCGAGGCGACCCTGCTGATGGCCGAGCAACAGCTGAACGAGGCCGAGCGCGACCGCGCCGCCATCATCGACGATGCCCGCAGCGCCAACCTGCAGAAGCTGGCCGAGCTGGAAGACGAGATGGCCGCCACCGCGATCCGCCTTGGCACGGCCGACCGGCTGCTGACCCAGGCCATGCTGGCAGGCGAGCTCGCGCCCGAGCCGGGCGCGGCCGAGCAGCCCGTTTTCGTCGTCACCCGCATCACGGACGGCACGCCCGAGCGGATCGAGGCCACGCCGGACATGGCGCTCGAACCCGGCGACGTGCTCGAGATCGCCCTGCCCGGTGCTGTCGATGCCTCTGCCCGGCCGGTCGCGGCGGCTCCGCCCCCTGCCGCCGTGGGACAGGTCGCGGCGGCCAGCCCTGCCCTGGCGGCGCGATGACGGCAGCGGTGCGCGTGCTGTTCCCCTTCGCGGGGGGCGATCTGGTGGGCGGCAGCCACCAGTCGGCGCTGCGGCTGGCCGCCGGGCTGGACCGCCGCCGCTTCGAGCCGGTCGTGCTGGTGCATGGCGAGGGCGGCAAGGTCGCGCGCTTCGCCACTCAGAACGGGCTGGACCCGATCCGCGTCGATCGGCCCGGGATCATCGCGCCGCGCTATAGCCGCAGGCCCGGGGACGCCTCGGCGCCGGGCTACCTACTGACAGGCGTGCCACGCCTTGCCCGCCTGCTGCGGCGCTGGAAGATCGACATCGTCCATACCAACGACGGGCGGATGCACCTGACCTGGGCCCTGCCCGCGCGACTGGCCGGCTGCCGGCTGATCTGGCACCACCGCGGCGACCCCGGGGCCGCGGGCGTGAACCGGGTGGCGCCGCTTCTGGCGCACCGGGTGGTGACGGTCTCGGACTTCTCGCGTCCCGCACGTCCGATCCGGCCGCTGGGGGACCGGCTGCGCGTGATCCGCAGCCCCTTCGACACGCCCGCCGACCAGCCCGACCGCGCCGCCTGTGCCCAGGCGCTGCGCGCCCGCATCGGCGCCGCGCCCGGCGCGGTGGTGCTGGGCTATTTCGGCGCGCTGAACGAGCGCAAGCGGCCCGACCATTTCATCCGCGCCATTGCCGCGATCCGCAGCGCCCTGCCGCGCCGGGACATCCACGGCGCGATCTTCGGCCGCCCCGAGCGCGACGGCGACCCGGTCGAGCAGGAACTGCGCGCCCTGGCCCTGTCGCTGGGGATCGCCGACCGCATCCACCTGATGGGCCATGTCTCGCCGGTCGAACCCGCGCTTGCGGGCGTCTTCGCCCTGCTGGTGACGGCGCGGGGCGAGCCCTTCGGCCGCACCCTGATCGAGGCGATGCACCTGGGCACCCCCGTGATCGCCACCCGCCACGGCGGCAACCCCGAGGCGATCGAGGACGGGCGGAACGGCTTCCTGGTCGATCCCGACGATCCTGCCGCCTTCACTGCCCCGCTCGCCCGCCTGCTGGACGAGCCGGGACTGACCGATCACATCACCGCCGCCGCCCGCACGGGTCTCGACCGCTACAGCACGGCCGAGCACCTGCGCCGCGTGCAGGCGCTTTACGACGAGGTTCTGGGACGGACATGACACGAGGACCCGATTTCATCATCGCAGGCGCCGCGAAATCCGCGACGACCTGGCTTCAGCAGTCGCTGCAGGCCTCGCCGGACATCTGGATGCCCGACCCCGAGCTGCATTTCTTTTCCCGCACCTACGAGGCGGGCTTTCCCTCCTACCTGCGTCATTTCGCGGATGCGCCGCCGGGCGCGCTGACGGGCGAGAAGTCCAACTCGTACCTGACAATGCCCGAGGCGGCGGGCCGCATCCACCGCCACCTGCCCGGCGTGCGGCTGGTCTTCCAGCTGCGCGACCCGGTGGCGCGGGCCTATTCCGACTATTGCATGCTGTTCCGGCGCGGCGAGGTGGACGGTGACGTGGCCCGCCACCTCGACCCCGACCGCGCGGCGCAGGGCCGCTTCTTGGCAGATGGCTGCTATGCCGACCACCTGGAACGCTTCATCGCGCTTTTCGGGGCGGAACCGATCCTGGTCCTGTTGTACGAGGATGTCCGCCGCGCCCCGGAACGCCAGCTGCGCCTGCTGGCGGCGCATGTGGGCCATTCGGGCGCCCTGGCTCCGCCGCTCACCGAGCGGGTCAAGGATGCCCGCGCCGCGGCCGTTCCGCGCCCGCTGCGGCGGCTGCTGGCGCCCCTGCGGCCGGTGCTGGACCCGATCCGCGGCACTGCACCGTTGCGCGCCCTGCGCGGCATGGTGGCCCGTCCCTATCGCTATCCCCCGCTGGACCCCGTCCTGCGCAGCGAGATCGCCGATTTCTACAAGCCGCAGATCGCCCGACTGGCCGTTCTGACAGGCATCGATCCCGCGGCATGGGGCAGCCGCGCCTGAGTTCCGCAGCCTTTCCGCAACTTGCCTGACGCCCTCGGAAGCGAGGGCGCACATCTTGCTGGCCTTCCCGTCCCGAATCGCGGCAACGGCCCAAATGGGCTAATGATTTGAGGACAAGAGAGTAATGTCCCCTTCATTACGACCCATGGTTGTTATTTAGCGCAATCAGAAGTCTGATTTGAATCCGCGCGCGGCGGCATTGCAAATGGCAGAGAATGTCTTTCCGTTAATAATCATTAACATGTCTTAACTCTTTACGGTCCCCCTTCATTCACATGGGGCGATGCGCGGCTGCCGGCGCAAGACTGCCAGCAGGGGTCGCTTCCGAACGGCCCTGCTTCACTCAGGCGGGACTGCACATCATGCACGCAGATGTCGGTAATACGGGCGAGGGTTTGAACGGGGCCATCCGCGCCCAGGCTGCCAGCCTCAAGGCGCAATTGCAGGCCAACAACAAGCTCGTCCTTGCCGATGCGGGGGGCATCGTGGTGGCCTGCGGGACGGCCCTCCTGTTGTCGGCGGGCCCCCATTTCGGCATGGCCGAGCTGGCCGCCCTGCCGCGGCTGGCGGCGCTGGTGCTGCTGGTGGGCATGCCCGTCTTCACCTGCTTCGGCTTCTACCGGCGCCATGCGCGCTCGTCCTCGCTGCCGGACCTGCCGATCCTCGTGCCGGGAACCGCCACCGCGCTGCTCATCGCCCTCTGGATCGAGAACACCGTCAATCTCGTCCCCGAGGCGCCGCTGACGACCTGGCCGATCCTGTTCCTGGCCCTGATGCCGCTGCTGGGCGGCGCGCGCCTGGTCGCCCGTCACCGCGAGATCCTGCGCCTCGACAGCCGCGACACGGCCGACGCCCCGCGGGAACCGGTGCTTCTGGTGGGCACGGACGCCTCGGCCGACCTGTTCCTGCGGGCGATCCGCCAAGGACCCGCGCGCTATGACGTGATCGGGATCATCGACAGCTCGAGCACCAGCGCCAGCCTTCTGTTCCACAGCGTGCCAATCTTGGGGGCCGTGCGCGATCCCGGCCCCGTGCTGGCGCGGCTGGCCGCCGCCAACCGCCTGCCCCGGCAGATCTTCCTGACCGGACCGGTCACGCATTTCGACCGCGACGGCATGGCCGTGCTGATGAAATGGGCGGAAGGCCGGGGCATCCGCGTGCGCTCGCTGCCCGACCTGACCGACCCCGAGGGGGGCTGTATCCCGCCCGGCGGCGGCAGCGCCCTGCGCGACATCGACCCCGAGGACGTGCTGACCCGCCCGCAGGCGCGTGTGGAACGCCAGCTTCTGGCCCTGACCTACCAGGGCCGGCGGGTGCTGGTGACGGGCGCGGGCGGCTCCATCGGCAGCGAGATGGTGCGCCAGATCGCCTCGCTGCGCCCGGCCGAGATCGTGCTGATCGAGAACTCCGAGTTCAACGCCTACCAGATCGACCGTTCGCTGGCCCGCCACTTCCCCGATGTCCCGCGCCACCTGCATATCTGCTGCGTGCGCGACCGGGAAAAGCTGCTGGCGCTGTTCCGGCGCCACCGGCCGGAACTGGTCTTCAACGCCGCCGCCCTGAAGCACGTCCCCCTGGTGGAACAGAACCCGGCCGAGGGCGTGCTGACCAATGTCATCGGCGCGCGCAACGTGTCGGATGCCGCCCGCGACGTGGGGGCGCTGGCGATGGTGCAGGTGTCCACCGACAAGGCGGTCAACACCACCAATGTCATGGGCGCGACCAAGCGCGTGGCCGAGTTCTACGCCCAGGCGCAGGATCTCATCACCCGCGAGATCGGCTGGGAAACGCGCTTCTTCGCCGTGCGCTTCGGCAACGTTCTGGGCTCGTCGGGCTCTCTGGTGCCGCTGTTCCAGGAACAGATCGCCCGCGGCGGCCCCCTGACCGTCACCGACCCGCGGATGGAGCGGTATTTCATGACCATCCGCGAGGCGGTGGAGCTCACGCTGGTCGCGGCCGCCCAGGGGCTGCGCAGCCCGAACGAGAACGGGCGGATCTTCGTCCTGGACATGGGCAAGCCGGTCCGCATCGTCGACCTGGCCGAGCGCATGATCCGCATGGCCGGCAAGGAGCCGGGCCGCGACATCCGCATCGAGTTCGTCGGCATCCGCCCCGGCGAGAAGCTGTTCGAGGAGCTGTTCGACCGCAACGAGGTCGTCCGCCCCGCGGGCTTCGCAGGTGTCAACTGCGCGGTGCCGAAGCCGGTCCCGATCTCGCGCCTGCGGGGGGCGATGGTGCAATTGGAGCGCGCCGCCCGGGCGGGCGACGAGGACGCGGTGCGCCGGCTTCTGGCCGATCTCGTGCCCGGCTACTGCACGGGCGGCACCGAGCCCGATCAGCAGCCGAGGGTCGCATGAACCGCATGGTTCCTCCGTTCGGCGGTCATCCGGGGGCAGGCGTGCCGCCGCGCCGGGTGATGCTCATCGGCTCGCTGGGCTGGTCGCTGGTCAACTTCCGGCTGGACCTCATGCGGCGGATGCTGGCGAACGGCCACCATGTCACCGCTGTCGCGCCCGACCTGGACGGAGAGGTCCGGGGCAGGCTGGAAGCCCTGGGCATCCGCACCGCCACGGTGCCGATGCAGCGCACCGGGATCAATCCGCTGGCCGACATGGCGACGATGGAAGCCCTGCGCCGGCTGATGCGGCGCGAGCGGCCGGATGTGGTGATCCCCTACACCATGAAGCCCATCGTCTATGGCGCCATGGCCGCGCGGCTGGCCGGGGTGCCCGCCTGTCATCCCCTGTTCACGGGTCTGGGCTATGCCTTTTCCGACCCGCACCCGCGTGGCAAGCGGCGCATGGTGCGCGACATCTCGGTCGCGCTGCACCGGCTGGCGACAGGCGGGGTGAAGCTTGCCTTCTGCTACAACGACGCCGACCGCGACGACATCCGCCGCCACCGGATGATCCCGAAGGCCGCGCGGCTGGTCGAGATCCCCGGCTCGGGCGTCGATACGGCGCGCTTCGCGCCCGCGCCCCTGCCGCCGGGACCGCCGGTCTTCCTGTTCGTGGGGCGGATGCTGCGCAGCAAGGGGGTCGAGGACGCCCTGGCCGCCGCCCGCCTCCTGCGCGCGGAGGGACTGCCCGTGCGGCTGGAACTGTTGGGTCCGACCGACAGCAACCCCGACGCCATCGCGCCCGAACTGCTGGCACGCTGGCAGGCCTCGGGCGAGGCGGTGGTGCTGGGCGAGACGCGCGACGTGATCCCGCACCTGCACCGCGCCCATGTCGTCGTCCTGCCCACCCGTCTGCGCGAGGGCGTTCCGCGCACCATCCTGGAGGCCATGGCCTGCGGCCGCCCCGTCATCACCACCGACGCGCCCGGCTGCCGCGAGACGGTGGCGGACGGACAGTCGGGCCTCGTGGTGCCGACCGGCGACGTGCCCGCGCTGGCCCGCGCCATGCGGGCCTTCGCCGAGGACCTCTCGCTGGCCCGGCGCATGGGGGCCGAGGCGCGGCGGCAGGTCTGCGCGCGCCATGACGTCGATCTGATCAACCGGATGATCCTGACCGCCACGGGCCTCGAGGCCGAGGGCGCCAGCCCGGCGCTGGAACGGGAAGCCGCGGCATGATCTCGGCGGCCCTGCCCCTTCGCCCGGATGCGCGCGCGGCCTTCCTGCGCTTTCTCGCCGTGGGCGTGCTGAACACCGCGTTCGGCTACGGCGTCTATGCGGCGGGCGTGCTGGCCGGGTTGCCTGCGCAGGCCGCGCTGGCGCTGCAGTTCCTGCTGGGCGCCTTGTGGAACTATCGCCTGCACGCGCGGCTGGTCTTCGCCGTCCGGGGCTGGGGCCGCCTGCCCGCCTATGTGGGCGCCTATCTGCTGATCTGGGTGCTGAACGCGCTGGCCCTGCGGACGCTGCTGGCGGCGGGCACGGGCGCGCTGGCGGCGCAGGCGCTGATCCTGCCTGCGACGGTGCTTCTGTCCTGGGGGCTGATCGGCCGCGTCATGGGCTTTCACACCGCCGGAGGCAGGCCATGAGCGTCACCGACCTGCCCGCCCCCCGCAGCCTGTCCCGCCAGGCGGCTCTTGCCGCCCTGGCCATCGGGGGCCTGCTGTTGCTGGGGGCCGCGCTTTACGGGCGCATCATGGGCTTCGACCTGCGCCGCGACGAATGGATGTTCGTCCCGCCCGCCGCCACCCTGAGCGACTGGCCGCTGTATTCGGGACAGTTCTACAACCACGTGCCCTATTCGGCCTGGGCCTTCCGCGCCGTCCACCTGGCGCTGCCGGGGCTGGACCTGCTGACCTCGGCGCGGCTGACGGTCTTTGTGGCCTGGATCCTGCTGATGGGCGGGGGTTTCTGGGCAGGCTGGCGGATCGCGGGCTCGGTGCGCGCAGGCCTGTTTGCGGCGGCGATCCCCCTGGGCAGCGAGACGCTGCTGTCGCAGGCCGGCATGGCCGCGACCAACAACCTGCTGCCGCTGCCCTTCATTCTGCTGGGGCTGGCGCTTTTCACCATGGCGCATCTCAGCGGGCGCTCGCCCTTCGGCCTCTACTTCGCGGCCGGGCTGTCGCTGTCCGTTGCGGCCGGGATGAAGGCCAGCGCCATCGCCTTCGTGCCCGCGGTCGTGGCGGCCTGTTTCCTGCTGCCGCGCGGGGTTCCGCTGGCCCGGCGCGCGCGGCTGACGGCACTGCCCGTGGCACTGGGGGGCCTTGTCGGCGCGCTGCCGCTGATCTGGCTGGCGCTGACCGAGCCCACCTTCTTCGACCACATCCTGCGCTATCACTCCGGCCCCCATGTCGCCTACTGGCAGGCCAATGCGGCCTCCGAGCCGGGGCTGGCCATGGGGTTGCCCGGAAAGGTTCAGCTGGCCCAAGGGGTCTGGCTGGCAGGGGGCGCGATCCTGGGGCTGTTCGTCGCGGCGATGGCCTGGACGATGTGGTCGCAGTCTTCGGGGCGCGACGATGATGCCGCGCGGGCCGCGCAGGCGGCGGGCGTGGTCGCTGCCGCGATGGGGACGGCGGCGGCGCTGGCCTTTGTCCCGACGCCCGCCTTCCCCCAGTACTTCATCCAGCCACTGGCCGGACTGCCGGTGCTGGCGGCGCTGGCGATCCGCGCCCTGCCGCCCGCGCCGCGCACCGTCCTGCTGCGTGCCCTGCCCGCCGCCGCAGTCCTGATGGGGGCGGTCGCGCTGCCGCGCCTTGCCACGGGGCTGGCCGACCTGCGCCACCCCGACCTCCTGACGCCCGCGCGCCTGAGCCACGGGGCCGAGGCGCTGGCCCGGCTTGCCGCCCCCGACGGGCTTGCCGCCGGTCCGGTCGCCACGCTGTCGCCCCTTTATCCGCTGCAGGCCGGACTGCCGATCTATCCCGAGTTCGCCACCGGCCCCTTCGCCTGGCGCGTGGCGGGCCACATCGACCCCGCGCTGCGCGCCTCCTACGTCATGGCCGGGCCCGAGGACCTTGCCCGGCTGTTCGGGACCCGGCCGCCGGTGGCCATCCTCACGGGCTTCGATCCCGCGCTGGAAGCCCCGCTGGAAGACTATGCCCGCGCCCATGGCTACCGGCCCCGGGCCATCCCCGAAATTCAAGACCGATACGGGACCGGAACGCTCTGGCTTCCCGCCGGCTCAACCCAGGACAACCCAGGAGGCACTCCATGAAGACGATCCTGCTCGCGGGCGGCCTCGGCTCTCGACTGGCCGAGGAAACCGTGGCCATCCCCAAGCCCATGGTCGAGGTCGGCGGCCGCCCCATCATCGCCCGCGTGATGGATATCTACTGCCACTTCGGCCACACCGACTTCATCGTGGCCGCCGGCTACAAGGCGATGATGCTCAAGCAGTTCTTCGCCAACTACCACCTGATCGCCAATGACATCAGCGTCTCGGTGGACACCGGCGAAGTGCGGCTGTCGCCCATCAGCAAGGGCGGCTGGACCGTTTCGGTCGTGGACACGGGCGCCCATACCATGACCAGCGGCCGGATCGCGCGGCTGCGCGACTGGATCGGGGACGAGACCTTCATGGTCACCTACTCGGACGGCCTGGGCAACGTGGACATCGGCGCCCTGCTGGAGTTCCACCGCAGCCACGGCAAGCTGGCCACCGTGACCGCCGTCCAGCCCCCCGCCCGCTTCGGCAACATCGAGCTGGTCGGCGACCGCGTTCAGGCCTTCACCGAGAAGGTCCGCCGCTATGACACCTGGATCAACGGCGGTTTCTTCGTCTTCGAGCCCGCCGTCTTCGACTATCTCGTGGACGAGATGGAGCCCCTGGAGCAGACGCCCCTGGCTCAGCTCACGCAGGACGGCGAGCTGATGGCCTATCGCCACTTCGGCTTCTGGCACCCGATGGACACGGTGCGCGACCGCAACACGCTGAACGAGCTTTGCATGGAGGACACGCCGCCCTGGCTGTGCTTCGATGAAAAGACCCGGCGGCGCGAGCATCTGGCGCTGGCGATATGAACGGCGCGCGCCACGACACCGGCTTCGGCCCCGAGGGTCCCTTCGGCGAGTCCTTTCTGGGTCGCCGGGTGCTGCTGACCGGACAGACCGGCTTCAAGGGCGGGTGGCTCGCGATGTGGCTGGACCAGCTGGGGGCCGAGACGCGCGCGGTCGCGCTGCCCCCCGACACCCAGCCCGCGCTGTACCACCTGGCGCGGATCGACACGCTCTGCGACAGCCGCTTTGCCGACATCAACGCGCCCCTGGACCTTGCGCGTGCGGTGGCGGGCTTCAGGCCCGACCTCATCATCCACATGGCGGCCCAGGCGATCGTGCGCGACGGCTACGACCGCCCGGCCGAGACCTTCGCCACCAATGTCGTGGGCACCGCCAACGTGCTGGAGATCGCGCGCGCCCACCGCGACAGCCTGAGCGGCGTGATCGTCGTCACCTCGGACAAATGCTACGACAACCGCGAATGGGACTGGGGCTACCGCGAAACCGACCGGCTGGGCGGGCGCGATCCCTATTCGGCGTCCAAGGCCTGCACGGAACTGGTGGCCGAGGCCTACCGGCAGTCCTTCTTCGCCGACCCCGCCGGGCCGCAGCTCGCGACCGTGCGCGCGGGCAATGTCATCGGGGGCGGCGACTGGTCGCCCTTCCGGCTGATCCCCGACATCGTGCGGGCGACCCTCGAAGGGCGGGAAACGGTGATCCGCAACCCCGCGAGCCTGCGCCCCTGGCAGCATGTGCTGGAACCGCTGGCGGGCTACCTGACCATCGGCGCGGCCATGCTGGAAGGGCGCGGGACCGAGGTCGCGGGTGCCTGGAACTTCGGCCCCGACAGCGAGGCGGCGGTCCCGGTCGGCACCCTTTGCGCGATGCTGGCCGAGGCCTGGGGCGAGGACGGCCCCCGCTTCCGCGCCGACCCGCCGCCGAACGCGCCCCACGAGGCCGGCATCCTGCGGCTCGACAGCACCAAGGCGCGTCAGCGTCTGGGCTGGCAGCCGCGCCTGTCCCTGCGCGAGGCGCTGGGGCTGACCGCGGCCTGGTACCGCGCCCAGGCCGCGGGCGCCGACATGCTGCGCCTGTCACTGGGCCAGATCGCCGATTACGCGGCCCGCCTGCGGCCCATGCCCGCAGCCCTGGCCCGCCCTGCATTGCCGACCAGCCAACTTGCCATTCAGAGGGGATGAGATGCGCGTCAACTACGGCCAGACCGTTCACGGAGAAGAGGAAATCGCCGCCGTCACGGCGGTGCTGCGCAGTTCGACCCAGATGGGCAAGCACGTGCGCGAGATGCAGGAGCGGGTGGCGGCGCTGTTCTCCAAGCGGCACGGGATCATGGTGAACTCGGGCTCGTCGGCGAATTTCCTGGCCGTCGCGCTGCTGGACCTGCCCGAAGGGTCCGAGGTCATCACCCCCGCGCTGACCTTCGCCACGACCGTGGCCCCCCTCCTCCAGCACGGGCTGGTGCCGGCCTTCGTGGATGCGGCTGAGGGAACCTACAACATCGACGCGGACCGGATCGAGGCGATGATCGGCCCCAACACCCGCGCGATCATGGTGCCGTCGCTGATCGGCAACCTGTCCGACTGGCCGCGCATCCGCCAGATCGCCGACGCCCACGGGCTGAAGGTGATCGAGGACAGCGCCGACACCCTGGGCGCGACCATCGGCGGAACCAGCACCGGGACATGGTCGGACATCTCGACCACCAGCTTCTACGGCAGCCATGTCATCAACTGCGCGGGCAACGGGGGAATGCTCTGCGTCAACGACGACGCGCTGGCACGGCGGGCGCTGCTGCTGCGGTCCTGGGGACGGACCTCGTCGCTGTTCGTCGAAAGCGAGACGATCGAGAACCGCTTCAACGTGGACCTGGACGGCATCCCCTATGACGCCAAGTTCCTGTTCGAGGAACTGGGCTACAACATGGAGCCGTCCGAGATGGGCGCGGCCTTCGGGCTGGTCCAGCTGGGCCGCCTGCAGGCCAACATCGCCGCGCGAGAGGCGAACTTCACCCGTCATCTCGATTTCTTCTCGGCCTACCGGAACTGGTTCATCCTGCCCCGGCAGCTGCCCGAATCCGTCACCGGCTGGCTGGCCTTCCCGCTGACCGTCCGGCCCGAGGCGCCCTTCACCCGGCGCGACCTGCAGATCTGGATGGAGCGCCGCGACATCCAGACCCGGCCCGTCTTCACCGGCAACATCCTGCGCCAGCCCGCCATGCGCAACCAGCCCCGGCGCGAGGCCCCCGGCGGCTATCCGGTCGCCGACGCGGTGATGCGCGGCGGCATCCTGATGGCCTGCCACCACGGGCTGACGGACGACCAGATCAACTACATGCACGCCTCGTTCCAGGACTTCGCCGATCACGCCAGCAGAAAGGCCGGATGATGAAGGACCACGCCCCCCGCCCCGACCAGCTCGACCGCTGCCGTGCCTGCGATTCGGACAACCTTCTGCTGTTCCTGCCGATGGGCGACCATCCGCCGGCCAACATGTTCGTCCGCCCCGAGGACCGCGACGCGCCGCAGCCGGCCTTTCCGCTGAACACCCAGGCCTGCCTTGACTGCGGGATGATCCAGGTGGCCGACCAGATCCCGGACGGCTTCTTCACGCACTACCTTTATGTCCCCTCGGGCGCGCGGACCATGCACGGCCATTTCGAGGGGCTGGCCCGCGTCCTGACCGACCTGGCCCAGGGCGGGCTGATCGTGGACGTGGGCTGCAACGACGGGCTGATGCTGTCCTTCGCCAACCGCATGGGCGGGCGGACGCTGGGGATCGACCCGGCCGCGAACCTGGTCGCCAACGCCGCCGCGAACGGGGTCGAGGTTCATGTCGCCTATTTCGGCCCCGGAACCGCCGCCGAGGTCCGCGCCCGGCGCGGCCCGGCGCAGGTGATCTCGACCACCAACACGCTCAACCACATCGGCGACCTGCATGGCTTCATGGAGGGCGTGCGCACGCTGCTGTCCGACGATGGCTGGTTCGTGGTCGAGGTCCCCTGGGGCCGCGACATCCTGCTGACCAACCAGTTCGACAATGTCTATCACGAGCACATGTCGGAAATGAGCCTGATGTCGCTGGTCCGGCTGGCCGAGGCGACGGGCATGGCGGTGGTGGACGTGACGCGCCTGACGGTCCACGGCGGCTCCATGCGCGTCTTCATGCGCAAGGCCCAGGCCGCGCAGGCGCCCAGCGCCGAGGTCACGGCCATGCTCGAGGCCGAGCGCGAGGCGGGCATGCAGGGCGCCGAGGCCTTCGCCGACTTCGCCCAGCGGGTCGAGGACATCCGCGACCGGCTGGTCTGGATGCTGGCCGACCTCAAGGCCTCGGGCGCCCGGATCGCAGGCTACGGGGCGGCGGCCAAGGGCAACACGCTGCTGAACTACTTCGGCATCGGCCCCGAGACGCTGGACTACCTGGTGGACCGCAACCCGCTGAAGCAGGGCACGCTGTCGCCGGGCGTCCTGATCCCGATCCACGGGCCCGAGAAGATCGAGGAGCAGCGCCCCGACTACCTGCTGGTGCTGGCCTGGAACTTCTTTGACGAGATCCGGGACCAGTTGCGCGACTACGAGGCGGCGGGGGGCAAGTTCATCGTGCCGCTGCCTTATCCCCGGATCGTCGGCGGCGGCGAAGGGTAAGGCGCATGGCGCGGGTGCTGATCACGGGAGGAACGGGCTTCATCGGCTCGCATCTGGCGCGCGACTGCCTGTCGCGCGGGGACGAGGTCACGGTGCTGGCCCGCCCCGGCAGCGATCCCTGGCGGCTGGCGGATCTCGCGGGGCGGATCACCCTGGCCCGCGCCCATCCCCTGGACGCACCGGCGGTCGCCGCCGCGGTGGCCCGCGCCCGGCCGCAGCAGGTCTTCCACCTGGCGGCCCGGACGCGCAGCCCCGCGCAGGACGACCTGTCGGATCTCGACGATGCGGTCGCCGCGAATGTCGCGCCGCTCAGGGTCCTTCTGGACGCCCTGCGGCGACTGGCCCATCCGCCCGCACTGGTCCGCACCGGGTCGCTGGCGGAGATGGGCGAAACGAACCGGGTGCTCGACCCGCACGAGGCCGAGCGCCCCGGGGACGGCTACGGGCTGTCGGCCCTGATGGGCACCCAGGTGCTGCGGCTGGCCCGCGCGCGCCTGGGCCTGCCCGCCGTCACCGCGCGGCTGTGCCTGACCTACGGCGGCGACCAGTCCCCGGACTTCCTGGTGCCGGGCCTGATCCACTGCGCCCTGTCCGGCCTTCCGCTTCAGGTGCAACGGCCGCAGGCCCAGCGCGACCTGATCCATGTCCGCGACTGCGTGGCGGCCCTGCGTCTTGCAGCCGACCACGCCGCCGCCCTGCCGCCCGTCGTCACCGTGGCCACCGGGCGCCCCCTGCTGGCGGGCCATCTGGCCGACGGCATCGCGGCGCTGACCCTGCGCCCCGACGGCCCCCTGCCTGCAACACCACCGGTTCCTGCCCTGGCCGCGCATGTCGTGTCCTGCCGCCCCTCGCCCGAGATGGCGGCCCTGGGCTGGCACCCGCGCGTTGGACTGGCCGAGGGCCTGCGCGAAACGATCAACTGGGAGCGGGCGCGCATCATGCCCCCGCAGGAGTGCCTTGCATGACCCTGATCTCGATCCTGATCCCCTGCCTCAACGAGGAAGAGAACATCCGGAAATGCCACGCGCGCGTGGCGGCGGTGCTGGACGGCCTGAAGGATGTCGAGGCCGAGATCATCTTCACCGACAACCATTCCACCGACCTGACCTTCGCCATCCTGCGCGAGATCGCCGAAGAGGACCCCCGCGTCCGGGTGTTCCGCTTCTCGCGCAACGTGGGCTACCAGAACTCGGTCATGTTCGCCTACAAGGCGGCGCGCGGCGATTGCGCGATCCAGCTGGACAGCGACCTGCAGGACCCGCCCGAGCTGATCCCCCGGATGCTGGACCTGTGGCGGCAGGGGAACCAGGTCGTCTACGGCATCCGCCGCAGCCTGCCCGACGGCCCGGTGGTGGCCGCGCTCAGGCGGGCCTTCTACTGGTTCATCGATCGCGTCAGCCCCGACGATCTGCCCCGCAACGCGGGCGAGTTCCGGCTGACCGACCGCGTGATCCTGGACCAGATTCGCCGGTCCGAGGACCGCTCGCCCTACATGCGGGGCATGATCAGCGCCATGGGCTTCCGCCAGGCAGGCTTCGACTACGACCGCGCGGCGCGGGTGGCGGGACAGTCCAAGTTCCCCTTCCGCGCCATGCTGGGACTGGCGGTGGACGGGCTGGTCAACCACTCGCTGCTGCCGCTGCGACTTGCGTCCACCGTGTCGCTGCTGGCGGGGCTTCTAACCTTTCTCGTGCTGCTGGGCTACCTGGTGGGCAAGCTCCTGTTCGGGCAGGAATGGCCGCCCGGCTTTGCCACGCTGGCGATCCTGCTGCTGATGTCGATGACGCTGAACGCGATGTTCCTGGGCATCCTCGGCGAATACATCGGCCGCATCTTCCTGCAGACCAAGAACATCAACGCCCCGATCGTCGAGGCGGCGCTGAACGCCCCCGGCCCCGTCACCCCCCTGCGCATGGAGGCCGCCGAGTGAGGCTGTTGATGATACAAGGCGGCTTCGGCACGGGCGGAGCCGAGAAGATCATGGCCGCGATCGGGGCGCATCGCCACGCGCAAGGGGACGAGGTTCACGTGGCGGGCATGTACATGCCGCCCGCGG
Organism: Paracoccus chinensis; assembly: GCF_900102885.1. GTDB lineage: Bacteria > Pseudomonadota > Alphaproteobacteria > Rhodobacterales > Rhodobacteraceae > Paracoccus > Paracoccus chinensis. The sequence continues at coordinate 213,361 of NZ_FNGE01000004.1, forward strand.
GCCCGTTCTTCCCCTATCCGCCCGACGTCCGCCTGCATCTTCTGGCCGACGGCGCGCGGCCCGACAAGCTGCTGCACCTGCGGCGGCTGGCCGCGATCCGGGGGCTGATCCGCCGGGTGAAGCCGGACGTGATCCTGTCCTTCCTGACCAAGGTGAACTGCCTGACGATGCTGGCCGCGCGGGGGACGGGCATCCCGGTCGTCATCTCGGAACGCAACAACCCGCTGATGCAGTCGCCCGGCTTCTGGAACCGCGCCCAGCAGGTCCTCGCCCATGGCGCGGCCGGGATCGTGATGCAGACCAGAGGCCAGCACGACGACCTGCCCCCGGCGCTGCAGGAACGCGCGGTGGTGATCCACAACTTCTGCAATCCGGTCCCCTTCCGCCGCGCCTCGCCCGCCCCCGACTGCCATTTCATCGCCGTGGGGCGTCTGGACCCGCAGAAGGGCTTCGACCTGCTGATCCGGGCCTTTGCCCGGGTGCCTCATCCCGGCGCGCGCCTGACGATCTTCGGCGAGGGACCCGAGCGCGCGCCGCTGGAGAACCTGGTCCGGGCCTCGGGCCTGGAGGGCCGCGTCTCGCTGCCCGGCATCGTCCGTGGGCCGCAGGAATGGTTGGGGGCGGGGCATGTGCTGGTGGTCAGCTCGCGCTTCGAGGGATTTTCCAACGTCGTGGCCGAGGCGACCTGCTCGGGCCTGCCGGTGGTATCCTTCGACTGTCCCTACGGCCCTTCCGAGATGATCGTCGAAGGCCGGAACGGTTTCCTGGTCCCGCCCGGCGACGTGGCGGCGCTGGCGGGCGCGATGACGCGGCTTGCCGCCGATCCCGCCTTGCGCAATCGCCTGGGCCAGGCGGCCCATATCGCCGCCGCCCGGTTCGAGCAGGGCCGGATCATGGCGCAATGGGACGCCGTGCTGGGCGCCGCGCTTCAGCCGCGCAAGGCGGCGATGGCCTGGTCCAGCTGATCGAGGCTCTCGATCACCGCTCCCGCCGCATGGGCGGGGGTGGGCGGGCTTCCCTCGTGCACGCGGCCGGGCCGCAGGATCTGCACCGTGATCCAGCCCATCCGGTTCGGCGCAAGGAAGTCCTTGGCGGCGTTGTCCGCGACATAAACGCAGGTCCGCCCTCCCGAGGCAGCGGCCACGATCTCGTAGGCGCGCGGATGCGGCTTGCCGTAGTCCGCCCCCCACTGCCCCGTCGGCAGGATCAGGTCGCAATGCGCCTGCAGCCCCAGCGCCGCGATCTTGTTGCGCTGCGTCTGCTCGAACCCGTCCGAGATGAGGCCAAGACCCGTATGCCCGGCCAGGTAGCGCAGGGCGTCGGGGCAGAGCGAGATCCGGGGCATATGGCCGCGGTAGACCTCGATCAGTTCGGGCACGAGTTCTGGGGCCAATCCCAGCCCTTGCGCCGCGCGGTCGAAGATGGCGCGCCGCTCGCCCCGGGCGAACAGCTCCCGGCAGGCGTCGGCAAGACGGGGACCCGTGCCCGGCGGGGCGCTGCCCAGCGCTTCCAGCCAGTCGCCTGCCGCGCGGTAGCCGCTGAAGGCGAAGTCGCGTTCCAGGTAAAGCGTGTCGTCCAGGTCGAAGACGATCCGCTCAGCCAAGGAAGACGGCATCATCATAGCGCAGCATCGTGACGCCCTCGCGCCAGCCGTCATGGGCCCGGCAGGGACGGCCGTCGATCTCGTCCAGCAGCCAGTCGGCGAAGCGTGCCCCCGCCTGGTGCGCCAAGGGGTAGCCGCCGCCGAAGCGGGCGTTGACCTCGAAGACGCGGGGTCCGTGGCGGGGATCGTCGATCACCTGGAAGCACAGGACGCCCCGTGCGCCCGGCAGGGCGGCGGCCACCTTCCGGGCGATGGCGGCCAGGTCGGCCCGCCGCTCGGTCCGGCCCTTTTCCACCTCGCCCGCGCGGGTCTGAAGCCGCAGGTGCGGAATGGCGCAGCGCAGCTCGCCCGCCTGGTCCACGAAGATGTTGACCGTGTATTCCGGTCCCGAAAGCCGGGTCTGGAAGATCATCGGCTCGGGGAAACCTTCCGGCAGCTCGCCCACCGAGCGATAGACCGCGAGCCCCCGGCTCGCGCTGCCGCCCGAGGGCTTGGCGAAGACCGGCCAGCCGAGGCCCTGCGGATCGGCGCGCAGCTCGGCTTCCGTCCGCGTCTCGGGAACGGGCACGCCCGCCGCGCCCAGCACCTGCATCGTCAGCTGCTTGTCGCGCACCACGGCGATGGTGGCGGGGTCCGAGACATGAACCCGCGCGCCCAGCGCGGCAAACCGCCCGGCGGCCTCGGCATAGGCGGGAAGCTCGGTGTCGATGGTGGGCACGACCAGACGGATGCCGTTGTCGCGGACAATGGCCTCGACCGCCTCGACGAAGCCCGGCGCATCGCAGCGCGGCACCGCATGGGCGGCGTCGGCCAGCCGGCAGGCCGCCGAAAGCTCCGGGTTCAGGTCGCAGGCATGAAGGCGGCCTGCCCCCGCCTCGCGGAAGGCCGCGAGCAGCGCCGCCCGCCGGCCGGCCGAGGAAATCAGCACCGGCGGCTCGTGATCCTGGTCCATATATTGTCCATTCGACGGGGTTTGGCCAATTTGTAGCAGTGGTCCGGATTTCCGCCAATGGGGCTGTTGCCGAAAGCCGTGCAGCCGATGGCGGATTCATGCGGCCGCCCCGCTTTGACAAGCCGCCGGGCGGCCCCGTAGGTTGCGGGCCAGCGGAAACGGAGGGGTCGGGCATGCTGAAGACGATCCGGGGCGACACTGTCCCGGCGCTGGGGCTGGGGACATACCAGCTGACGGGCGCCTCGGGGCAGGCCGCGATCCGCGACGGGATCGCCATGGGCTATCGCCATCTCGACACCGCCATCCGCTATGGCAACGAGGCCGAGGTCGGCCGCGCGATCCGGGACAGCGGCGTGGCGCGGGACGAACTGTTCGTCACCACCAAGATCTGGCCCAGCGATCTGCGCCCCGACGACGTCCATGCCCGCATGGCCGAAAGCCTGGACCGGCTGGGGCTGGATCAGGTGGACCTGCTGCTGGTCCACTGGCCCGCCCGCGACATCCCCCTGGGCGAGACTCTGGCCGCCTTTGCCGAGGAAAAAGCCGCCGGCCGCACCCGCCTGATCGGGGTCGCGAACTTCACCCTGCCCCTGCTGGACGAGGCGCTGGAGGTCCACAAGGCGGACCTGTTCTGCAACCAGGTGGAATATCACCCCTTCCTGTCGCAGGCCCGGCTGCTTGACCGCATGGCGCGGGCCGATATGCTGCTGGTGGCCTATCTGCCGATCGCGCGGGGCGCGGTGGCGGACGTGACCCTGCTGCAGCAGATCGGGGCGCGCCACGGCAAGACGCCCGCGCAGGTTACGCTGCGCTGGCTGGTCCAGCAGGACCGCGTGGCGGCGATCCCCCGGTCCTCCAGACCCGCGCGGCTGGCCGAGAACCTCGACATCTTCGACTTCGCCCTGTCGGAGGACGAAATGGCGGCCATCCACGGTCTCGCCGAGGGGCGGCGCTACTGCGATTACGACTTCTCGCCCGCCTGGGACGACTGAGCGCGGCTGCGACACCGCCGCGCATGAAAGGACAGCATGGCCCGCCTGATCTACATCCTCAACGGCCCCAACCTGAACCTGCTGGGCAAGCGCCAGCCCGAGATCTACGGGCATGAGACGCTGGCCGACGTGGAACGCGACTGCGCCGCCCTTGCCGGGGAACTGGGGGTGGAAATCCGCTTCCTGCAGTCGAACCACGAGGGCCGGCTGATCGACTGGATCCACGAGGCGCGCGAGGACGCGGTGGGCATCGTCATCAATCCGGCGGCCTTCACCCATACCTCGGTCGCCATCCTCGACGCGCTGAAGACCTTCGACGGGCCGGTGATCGAGGTTCACATCTCGAACGTCCACCAGCGCGAGAGCTTCCGCCACCATTCCTATGTCAGCCTACGGGCCGACGGGGTGATCGCGGGCTGCGGGACCGAGGGCTACCGCCTGGGGCTGCGGCGCGTGGCCTCGCTGACAGCGGCGGGCTGAGGGCCTGCTTTCAAGCGGCGGGTGCCTGTTCTATGGCTGGACGCTGGGCCGGTCCCGGGCTGGCACCGCTGCGCAGCAACATAAGGAGTTGTCCGTCCGATGCAGGTGGCAGAACTTCAGGGCCTCGCGGTCCATTACGCCGACCAGGGGCCGCGCGACGGCCGGGCGGTCGTCTTCGGCAACTCGCTGGGCACCGACCTCAGGGTCTGGGACGCGGTGCTGCCGCTGCTGCCTCAGGGCTTGCGGCTCGTGCGCTATGACAAGCGCGGCCACGGGCTGACGCAGGCGACGCCCGGCCCCTACAGCATCGGGCAGCTGGCCGATGACGCCGCCGCGCTGATGGATCACCTCGGGCTGCGGGACGCGGTCTTCGTGGGCCTCTCGATCGGCGGACTGATCGGGCAAAGCCTGGCCGCACGGCGCCCCGACCTGCTGCGCGGGCTGGTGCTGTCGAACACCGCCGCGAAGATCGGCACGCCCGAGCTGTGGCGCGACCGCATCGCCACCATCCGCGCGGGCGGCATCGAGGCCATCGGCGCCGCCACGATGGAACGCTGGTTCTCGCCCGCCTTCCGCGAAACGACGGAATGCCGCGCCTGGCAGATGATGCTGGAGCGCCAGCCGCTGGACGCCTATGCCGCCGCCTGCGAGGCCATCGCCGCCGCCGACCTGCGCGAGGCCACGGCCACCTTGCGGCTGCCCACGCTGGCCATCGCGGGCGAGCTGGATGGCGCGACGCCCCCCGAGATCGTGCGCGACACCGCCGCCCTGATCCCCGGCGCACGCTTCGAGGTCCTTCCCGGCGCGGGCCACCTGCCCGGCGTCGAGGTCGCGCCCGCCTATGCCGCCCTCCTGACCCGCTTTCTCGAGGAGCTGGGCTGAGGAAGGCCGGGCTTTCGCCACAGGCCTGCCGGGCAACGCCTGCTGCCCGGCCCCCGGGCGAGGAAGGGGGGCGTACGGGCCTTCGGGGCGGAGCGCTCAGGATGCCAGGATATCGGGACGCTGGCCCTGCCGCCTCGGCGGCGGGTTCCGGTCATGAAATGTCCACTTAACCTTCTTGGCTTACGAAAGACATAACGGTCTCGATGGGTCGGCGTCCCATGTT
>NZ_FNGE01000067.1 GCF_900102885.1 Paracoccus chinensis
ACGGGCGAGGACACGGCCCGCCTGGACGACGACGCCCGTAACGGGCGGCGCTTGCCCCTTGACCGGCTCGGGCGGGGATGCGTGGCGGACAGGAACACAAAAAGGCTGCGGACGGGGGTGAGCGGGCGACAGCCCGTCGATCCTCTGGTCCGACAAATGGATCATCCTGGCCCGCGCCTCGCGCGGGCCTCTCCCGTGTCTTCTTCCTGCCGCAGCAGTCAGACGGGAAGGCAGCTATCTCTGGGCATCACCGGCAGCCTGCAACTGCCCGCCCGGTTGACCACAGGCTGTGCGCTCGATCCCTGTGGTCTCGCTTACAGCCTGCTGCGGCCTCCCGCCTCCACTCCCAAGGTCGTTGCGGCGCGAGGCTGGACAACCGGGCTACCCCCGCAAGCGATCATCACCCGACAGGGCCGAGACTGGGCCGCTGGACCGACTATTGCGGCCCCGCGCAGGCTGGCTCGGGACGAGACAGGCGGCGCGGGAAAAGCCGCAAAGGAGGGGCAGGTCAACGCGGACCGTCATAGGCACTCCGGGTTTAGGCATCGACTATACGCTCGGTTGTCGCGATGGAGACGCACTGTCTCGAGTGGCGTTGAAAACTGTGATGGTGCTTTGTTCGAACGCCGCCAAGTCTCCGCGGGAAGCGACGGCGCGCGGCTCGGCAAACCGACCCAGCGCAACGCTCGGCATGATAAAAAATTTCTGCTAAACAATTATGATGATGAGTGCGGCAGAGGTTGATGAAACAAGTCGAACGAAAACGCTTCGGCTCATTGATCGCCTTCGGCATTTTTAGCACCGGGCTCTTCGCGCCGGTCCTGATCGCGCACCAGCCAGTGGACTGCTCCGAGCGCAAGAGCCGCGCCCGCGAGGGCGGCAATCTTGGCTGGCTCCGTCTCGCCAAGGTCGAGGATGATAAATTTGCGCGCGATCGCGAGGAGCGCGATCAGCACGATCGTGCGGACCTGGAGAATGCCGAAGCTGCGTTCTGTCGCCACAAGAAGGGAGCGCTTGAACTCGAGCGCAATTACAACGGTGAAGATCATTCCGAACACCACCTGGAAGGTGGCGTAATCGAGCGTGTCGAACGCTCCCAAGACCAACCGGTTCACGACCTCGCGCATCAGCGCCCAAACCGACGCCACGACGATAACCGCAATGATGGCGCTGAGGACGAAAATGACGACCTGTTCGAACTTCTCGTAGAGCGTCATCGCCGACCATTGTTCACGGGTTAGCCCTGATGGTTTCAGGTCTTTCATCAGTACCCCTCGAAGTTCCCCCCGAATAGACAAGCTCTCCCTGGCTTCGCCGCAGACCGGGATCATTCGGGAATTCTTTACCTGCGATGGAGCCAGGAACCAATCGTTATGTTTCGAGAACCGGGACTCCGGGCCCAGACTATCGATCGTTCCTCAGTCTTCCTGCGAAAGAGCCCCGCCGCTGGTCTCGTTTGCGGCGGGGCTCCATTAGAGGTTCTCTTTTAGGTCCTGTCTGACGGCCTGAGGGTCCGCAGGTATTGGCGCAGGAAGGCGAGCTTCAGCATGGCGCCGAAGTTGACGGCGAGCTTCTCATGTC
>NZ_FNGE01000017.1 GCF_900102885.1 Paracoccus chinensis
TCGTCTTCGGTTCAGGGCTCGCTGCTGCCAGCCCCTCCATCATCCGCGCAAAGACGCCCATATCGCCCCACCGCTTCCAACGGTTGTAAAGCGTCTTAGCCGGACCGTATTCCCTGGGCGCGTCGCACCACCGCAAACCATTGCGATTGATGAAGATAATGCCGCTCAGAACACGCCGATCATCAACACGCGGCTTGCCGTGGCTCTTCGGAAAGAAGGGCCGGAGCCGTGCCATCTGCTCATCGGTCAGCCAAAAAAGGTTGCTCATCGATCAGTCTCCTCACGGAGACTGAATCACGCAGCAGCAGGCAAATCAATGGGTCCTGACCCTAAAGGCGGCGAGGTGGCTGCGGGGGCCTTCCGCCCGCGCCTGCCCGCTGCTGACGGCCTCCTGTAACTCCGCATATGCCTCCGCCCGGCTGGTAAGGCCGGAGGGGGCTGCGATGTCCAGCGGCGGCCCTTCGATCAACCGGCTCTCATAGTGCTCGCCCTTGTTGGGCAAGTAGATTGGCTGGGCTGTGCGCGCCAAGCTGCGGTCAGGGTGCAGCCCGGCCTTTTCCAAGCCGTCAAACAAGGCATCCTGCATCGGCCCATACCATGCGCCCGGCAGCGGCTGCTTTAGCGGCAGCAGCCCGCGCCATTTGCGCGCCTCGGGCTTGGCGCTGCGGGTTGCGTAGATCAGGCATTGAACGCCGCCCAGCATCTTGCCTACGGCGGCCACGACCTCCTCCAGGGACGGGTTGTCCTCGTCTATGTCGAAGGCGAGGGCGTAGAACTTCCCCCGCTCGCGCTGCACCGCATGGCTACGCGCATCAGGCCCCCGGTAATAGCTGGGGATGATCCACTGCGCTTCCTCCTTAGCGACGGTGCGTGGGTTTTCGGCCATAGCCACGATGTCGTCCCACGTGACCCCCTCATAAGGTCGATCTGAATTGGCGCGGGTATCAAAGGCACCCATGCCGGTGCAAAATCCGGGGCTTGCATTTTCGCTGGGCATTCTCTATTATTCCCTTAGCTTTGGTGAGACTTGCCCCGGCGTATCAAATGCGCCGGGGCTTTTTCTTTCTCGTCATTGCAGCGTAAGCGTTTTGCGCTGGTGCTTGCGGTAGGCGATCATAGCTGCCTTGAATCCTTGGAGGTAATGCAGGTCGATCAGGGTACCGCTGATACTTATCCTCCCGGCGTTGTTCACCTTGATTAAGGAGGTAGTCTTATTGGGTTTCTTCATGATCTTGTCCCACATCATCATGAGCGTGAAATCGTCATTTACCGCTGGCTCGCCATAGTCGTAGAAGTCTTCCGGGTCGGTATAGTAGAGCCTCGTTATCGGGGCTTCCCGCAGGACGAGTGCCCATAGGGTTTCGGAAGACTCGCAGATAGACCGCTCAACTCCCCACTGGCTTGCCGACTCATCCAGCGCCTCCACTTCAAACGGAAACGCCGTGCGGCGGCGCAGAATGCGATCCGGGTTGCTCTCGAACCATTCAAGGTCGTTTTCCTCAACGTCGAGATAGTCATCAACGGTCCAGCTCATTTCACTTTCTCCCGCGATTCTTCCCAAGCCTGAATCTCGTCAATCCGCCAGCGGACCATATGCGGCCCCAGCTTATAGGGCTTGGGAAAATCAGGAACGGAGTACGGTCCATTTCCTGACCAATTCCACACACAGGGAATCGAGATACCAAGTCTTTCAGAGACTTGCTTCACGGATAGGTATTTCATAGCAGGGCTCCTTATGCTTAATGCCATATAAGCCCTAATATAGCTTTGTGATTAATAGGTAGGCAATAATTCAATTGAGTATATTCGCAAATAAACTGCGCTAACAAACTGTTCTTACGTAACTTTCTTTGATCTTGATGTGGAACTTGACCTCGCACATCATGCGATAATCAAGAATTGCGCCCAATTAGTCATCATTTCACGCCGCCGTTCCACCATATCGCTGCGACGATACGCGCGTTCCACGTCCGAGCCTACGCTATGGGCAAGGGCAAGCTCGGCGGCGATGTGGTCGGCCCCCGTTTCGGCAGCCCAGTCTCGGAAGGTGCTACGGAGGCCATGCGGCACGGCGGGCTTGCCGCTGCGTGGGTCCAGCCAGCCCTTGCGCCCCGCCTCGACCTCGGCCTCGTGCATCCGCCGCATGGTCGCGGAAAGGGTCATGTCGGATAGCTGGGCGTCGCGCTTGGAGGAGGGGAAGACAAGCGGGCTGTCTGCGAAGCGGGGCAGGGCCTTGAGCAGCGCCACAGCCTGCGGCGGCAGCGGCACCCTATGGTCATTGCCTGCCTTCATGCGGGACGCTGGGATGACCCACATAGGGTTGTCGCCGTCCAGCCCGTACAGCTCGTCCCATGTCGCGCCCCGGATCTCGCCCGACCGGCTGGCGCACAGCGTCAGGAACTCAAGCGCTCGCGCGCCCATGCCGTCCCGCTGGCGCAGGGCCGCGAACCAAGCGGGCGCGTCGGCCAGCGCCAAGGCGGGGTGATTGCTGCCCTTGGCGATCTTGGACGGCGCGGGCAGCAGCTCCTTGAGGTTGCCTCCCCAGCGCGCCGGGTTATCGCCCGTCCGGTGCCCTGCCACGGTGGCCCATGATAGGATGGCTTCAATGCGGGACCGCACCCGGGTCGCCGTATCCGTCTTATTGGTCCAGAGGGTGCCGCCTTCCTCCAGCGGCTGATTGAGGACGCGCAGCACGTCCTGCACCGCAATGTCCTGCATCAGCATGTCGCCGATGTGCGGGCGGGCGTAGCGGTCCAGCGAGGACACCCAGCGGCCTTGCTCGCCGACCCCTGCCAGCTTCGCCTCGCTGTACTTGCCGATGGCATCGCCGAAGGTCAGCCCCCGCCGCTGGGCCGCCGCCAGCGCCGCGCGGGCCGCCTTGCGCTCCTCCGCCGGGTCGATGCCCTGTCTGATCTTGTCCTTGGCCTCGCGCGCCCTGTCGCGCGCCATTGCCAACGTGACATCCGGGTAGCCACCCAAGCCAATGTCGCGCGTCTTGTCGCCTACCTTGGTGCGAAGTATCCATGTGCGACCGCCTGTGGACAGCAACTGCATATAAAGGCCCGCGACCCCACCGACCGCCACCATAGCCCCCCGCCGCCCCTCCGGGCATTTGAGCCGCTTCACCTCAATAGCCGATAGTTCTTTAGCAGCCCTTGGCATGGCATATACACCCATTACTACACCCATAATAGCAGCTTAAATTGGCTTGGGCGGGCTTGCAATGGATTCATATGGCGGACAGGCTTTTGTATATGAAAAACAACAACTTAATCCGCCGATTTATGCCGCTTTGGGGTGGCTTAGAGGGGCGAATGGCCGCAGGGTCGCCCACCATTCCCCAACATGCCGGGAATATGGTGGTCATTGATCGCTGACCGGGGGCGCAGATGACCGACAATCCTGATCCGAACAGCCGCCAGGCCGAACGCGACGCCCGCAAGGCCCGGCGCATCGCCGAACGCGAGGCGCGCCGCGCCGAACGGCAAGCAGAACGCGCCGCGCGTGCGAAACCTGCGCGCGAGAATGGCATTGCTGCTGGCGCCACCGAATCGCCTGTCCGCATTGAACCGGCGCAGGCGCAGTCCGATTTCGACATTCTGGTCGTCGGCCAGGGCGGCGGCATCGACCGGCAGGCCGCGATTCTGGCCGCCAGCCTGCGCCGCAACGCGCCCGGCTTTCAGGGCCGCCTGATCGTCGCCGAGCCGCAGCCCGAGGGCGCATGGTCAGGCACCGATCCGCGCATGTCACCGCAGGCCCGCGCCGCGCTGAAGGCGTTCGGCGCCGAGATCCGCCCCCTGGTCGCCCACGACTTCGGCCGCAGCTATCCTTACGGCAACAAGATCGAGGCGTTGGCGCTGCTGGATGCGGGCCGGCCGTTCCTGTTTCTCGACAGCGACACGCTGATCCTGGGCGAGATCGGCGCGCTGCCCTTCGACTTTTCGCGCCCCTCGGCCTCGATGCGGCGAGAGGGAAGCTGGCCGCAGCCTCCCGCCTATCGCCAGACTTACGCCTCGATCTGGCACTCGCTTTACGACCGCTTCGGGCTGGAGATGGACGGCTCGCTGGACCTGTCCCAGCCCGAGGAGCATTGGGAGCGGTTCCTTTACTTCAACGCCGGCTGGTTCTTCGGCGCGGACGGGCCCGAGTTCGGTCGCCGCTTCCGCGACTGGGCCTTGGCCGTGCGCAACGACCCGGGCGAGGCGCTGGCCTGCCAGTCGCTTGACCCGTGGCTGGACCAGGTGGTGCTGCCACTGGTGATCCACAGCTTCGGCGGCGGCCGCCCCGGCCCCGAACTTGCGGGCCTCGATGGGGACATTACCTGGCATTACCGCAACCTGCCGCTGCTTTACGCGCGCGGTCCGCAGCGTGCCCTCGACGAGTTTGAGGCTGTCGCCGCGCGGCCAGAGATCGTTCCCCTGCTGTCAGAGTGGGAAGCGGCCGAGCGTCTGCTGCGCGCGGGCGAGGGGCGCCGCACGATCCGCCCCATGTTCGCGGACTACCCGGTCCATGCGCCCGAGCGCGGCATCCGCAAGCGGCTGAAGCAGGCGAAGCTCTGGCTCGACTGAACAGACCCGCGGCGTTGCGCCTGCCTGCCTTGTTGCGCTAATCGCAACTGTCCCGCAGATGGAGGCCGCGATGCCTGACACCACCACCGACACGGCCCGCCGCGTCACCGTCAGCCGCAAGACGGCGGAAACCGACATCACGGTGACGATCGATCTGGACGGGCGAGGCCGATCGTCCAGCAGGACAGGCGTCGGCTTCTTCGACCACATGATCGACCAGCTTGCCCGTCATTCGCTGATCGACATCGACCTGAAGGCGACGGGCGACCTGCATATCGACGACCACCACACGGTCGAGGATTGCGGCATTGCGCTGGGGCAGGCGCTGACGAAGGCACTGGGCACCAAGCGCGGTATCCGCCGCTATGGCAGCTTCCACCTGGCGATGGACGACGCGCTGATCCGCGCGGCGCTGGACCTGTCGGGGCGGCCCTTCCTCGTCTGGAACGTGGACTTCCCGACCGACAAGATCGGCAGCTTCGACACCGAGCTGGTGCGCGAGTTCTTCCAGGCGCTGTCCACCCACGGCGGCATCACCCTGCATGTGGACCGGCTGCACGGGCTGAATTCGCACCACATCGCGGAAGCCAGTTTCAAGGCCGTGGCCCGTGCCCTGCGTGAGGCTGTCGAGCCCGATCCGCGCATGGGGGGAGAACTGCCCTCGACCAAGGGGGCGCTGTAAATGCGCGTGGCCCTGATCGATTATGAAAGCGGCAACCTGCACTCGGCGGCCAAGGCGGTGGCGCTGGTCGGCGCCCATCGCGGCGCCGAGGTGCAGGTGACGTCCGACCCCGAGGTCGTCGCGCGCGCCGACCGGATCGTCCTTCCCGGCGACGGCGCCTTCCCGGCTTGCCGCGCGGCCTTCGAGGCCGTGCCGGGCCTGCACGAGGCGCTGGAAGAGGCCGTGACGCAGCGTGGCGTCCCCTTCCTCGGCATCTGCGTCGGGATGCAGATGCTGGCGACCGAGGGGCTGGAATACCGCCCGACTCCCGGCTTCGGCTGGATCAGGGGGCGGGTGGACCGCATCATGCCGGACGACCCCAGCCTCAAGGTGCCGCACATGGGCTGGAACGACCTGATCCTTCATCGCCCCCATCCGGTGCTGGAGGGCGTGCCCGCGGGCGGCCATGCCTATTTCGTCCATAGCTGGCATTTCGTGACCGATCGGCCCGAGGATCTGGTCGCCTCGGTCGATTACGGCGGGCCGGTGACGGCGGTGGTGGCGCGCGACAACATCGTGGGACTGCAGTTTCACCCCGAGAAATCGCAGGCGCTGGGCCTGCGCATCCTCGGCAACTTCCTCGACTGGAAGCCCTAGGCCGCGCCGCCCTGCGCCAGAGGGATCGAGTCCCCCGCGTCGTCTTCGATCGGCGGGCCGAAGCGCGCCAGCATGTGCTTCATGATCTGGTCGCGCGACTGGCGATAAAGGCCCAGCTTGGCCTCGCGCCCCTCGGCCAGCCCCGAGGGGTCCATGATGGGCCAGTATTCCACCTCGAGATGGTAATGGCGCGTCAGCTCCAGCGCCTGGTGCTTGCTGGCCGGCGTCAGCGCCACCACCAGGTCGAATTGCCCCAGGTCGTCGCCCCATGCCCGCATCTCGTCGAAGCTGCGGGTGCGGTGGCGGGACAACTCGACCCCGATCTCCTGGCAGACGGCGATGGCGAAGCCGTCGATCTCCATGTCGTTGTGGACGCCCGCCGACTGCACATAGGCCTGTCGCCCGTAGAGCTTCTTCATCATGCCTTCCGCCATGGGCGAGCGGATGGCGTTGTGATCGCAGCAGAACAGGACCGAGTTCGGGATGCCGGCCTTGTCCTCCATGGGCCTTATTCCGTCACCAGCGCGCAGATCAGGGTGAAAAGCCGTCGCGAGGTGTCGATGTCCACCGTGGCCTTGCCGTCGAGCCGTTCCTGCAGGGTCCGCGCCCCTTCGTTGTGGATGCCGCGCCGGGCCATGTCGATGGCCTCGATCTGCGCGGGCGGCAGGCGCTTGACGGCGTCGAAGTAGCTTTCGCAGATCTGGAAGTAATCCTTCACCACTTGCCGGAGGGGGCCCATCGACAGGTGGAACTCGGCCAGCCTTTCGCCCGCTTCCGAGGACAGCTCGAACACCAGCCGCCGGTCACGCACGGCCAGAAGCAGCGCATAGGGTCCGCCGGGCGCGGGCTGGTCGGGGCGGCCGGGCAGCGCGAGGCTGTTGTCTTCCAGCAGGTCGAAGATGGCGACGCGGCGTTCCTGCTCCATCTCGGGCGTGGCCGGGGGCAGGGCGGAATCGTCGATCTCGACCCGGATGAGGCGATCGGTTGTCATCGGACGAGCCCCCTTGGCTAGCGCTGCCCCCTTCCGGGCGGCTGCCACGATCACGGCAAGCGCCGGATCATTCAAGCGGAAAGGCGGGCCTCAACCCCGGTTCAGCGTGGCAAGCCGCGCCGTGATCGAGCGCCCGTGCGCCGACAGCCCCTCGGATTCCGCCAGCCGCACCGCTGCGGGGCCGATGGCGGACAGCGAGCCGGGGTCCAGCCGCGACAGCGTGGTGCGCTTGAGGAAGTCCATCACCGACAGCCCCGACGAGAACCGCGCCGAGCGCGCCGTCGGCAGGACATGGTTCGGCCCGCTGACATAGTCGCCCGCCGCCTCGGGCGTCCAGCCGCCGAGGAAGATCGCGCCCGCGTGGTTGACCCGCGTGGACAGCGCCTCGGGGTCGTCCACGCACAACTCAAGATGCTCGGGGGCGATGCGGTCGGACAGCGCCGCCGCCTCGGTCAGGTCGCGCGTCACGATGACCGTGCCGTGGTCGCGCCAGCTTGCGCCCGCGATGGCGGCGCGGGGCAGGGTGGGCAGAAGCCGCTCGACCTCGGCCGCGACCGCCTGCGCCAAGCCTTGGTCCGGCGTGACCAGGATCGACTGCGCGTCGGCGTCATGTTCGGCCTGCGCCAGCAGGTCCAGCGCCAGCCATTCCGGGTTCTGTGCCCCGTCCGCGATCACCAGCACCTCGGACGGGCCCGCGATGCTGTCGATCCCGACGCGCCCGAAGACCTGCCGCTTGGCCGCCGCCACATAGGCGTTTCCCGGTCCGGTGATCTTGTCCACCGACCGGATCGTCTCGGTTCCGTAAGCCAGCGCCGCAATCGCCTGCGCGCCGCCGATGCGGTAGATCTCATCGACCCCCGCCAGTTGGCAGGCCAGCAGCACCAGCGGATTGACCTCGCCGCGCGGCGTTGGCACGCAGACCACCAGCCGCCCGACCCCTGCCGCGCGTGCGGGAATGGCGTTCATCAGCACGGATGACGGATAGCTCGCCTGTCCCCCCGGCACGTAAAGCCCGGCCGAGGACACCGGCGTCCAGCGCCAGCCCAGCCGTGCGCCCGCCTCGTCCGTCCACATCGCGTCCTCGGGCATCTGTCGCGCGTGATAGGCGCGGATGCGCTCGGCCGCGAGTTCCAGCGCCGTGCGATCCTCGGCCGACACCTGCGCCGCCGCGGCCTCGATCTCGGCCGGGGAAAACCGCAGCCCCTCGGCCGTCAGCTCCAGCCGGTCGAAGCGCGCGGTCAGCTCGACCAGCGCCGCGTCGCCCCGCGCTCGTACCTCCGCGATGATCCCGGCCACCGCGTCGCCCACGTCGGCGGAATCCTCGCGCTTGGCCGACAGCATGGCGGCGAAGCGCGCCTCGAAATCGGGGTCAGAGGTGGACAGGAAGACGGGCATGGTCGGTCCTTTCGGCGGCTTGGCTCGCCTGTTACCGCCGCGGGCCCCGCCTCTCAAGCCGAAGCCCGCGTCTTCTTCCCGGCCCAAATCCCCTGGAGTGAGCCGCCAGCGATGGCGAGGCGCGGGGCCCCTTGTGTCACTCGTGCCGGGGCATGTCGCCCGACACGGCCAGATAGGGCCGCGTCACGTCGCGGAGGTCCACCGACAGGCATTCCGCGTCGATGGCGATGGTCCCGTCGCCCGCGAAATTCAGGGTCAGAATGCCCGTGCCATCGTCGCCCGGTTGCCAGCCGAGGTCCAGCAGCGACAGGACCGTGCCCGGATCGGCCCGGTCGATCCCGTCATGCCGGACCCGCAGCGCGTCCGAGATCACCAGCAGCGAGCGCACCCGCTCATAGGGCCGCCCCTCGCGGCGCGCGGCCTCGGCGTCCTCCCAGCGAAAGCGGTTCAGCAGCAGGCTGAAGCGCCGCGCGCGGCCGTCGTGCAGCATGTCGCCCGCCGTCAGAACCGCGTCCTGCGCCAGCGTGGCGAGGATGCGCAGGTCCTCGGCATCCTCGGCCCGGATCGCCAGAGAGATGTCCGGCCCGGCGTCGGCATAGCGCGCGTCAGTCATGGATCGGCTGCTCCTTGATGCGTTCGATGTCCGCGCCCACGCCGCGCAGCTTGCTCACGACCTTCTCATAGCCGCGATCCAGATGGTAGACGCGGCTGACCACCGTCTCGCCTTCCGCCGCAAGCCCCGCGAGGATCAGGCTGACCGATGCCCGCAGGTCCGTCGCCATGACCGGCGCGCCGCGCAGCTTGTCCACCCCGGTCACGCGGGCGTGGCCGCCGTGGACTTCGATCCGCGCGCCCATGCGGGCCAGTTCCGGGGCGTGCATGAAGCGGTTCTCGAAGATCGTCTCCTCCAGCACGCTGACGCCCTCGGCGGTGCAGAGCAGCGCCATCATCTGCGCCTGCAGGTCGGTGGGGAAGCCGGGGAAGGGCTCGGTCACGACATTGACGGCGTTCACTCGGCCATTCCGGCGGCTGACCGTCAGCCCGCGCTCGGATTCGGTGACGCTGATCCCGGCCTCGTCCAGCTTCTCGCAGAAGGCCTGCACAAGCTCGATCTTCCCGCCAAGGCAGGTCACCTCGCCGCCGCAAATGGCAGGGGCGAGCATGTAGGTGCCCAATTCGATCCGGTCGGTGACGACGGGATGCGTCGCGCCGCCCAAGCGCTCCACGCCCTGCACGGTGATGGTCGAGGTGCCCTCGCCCTCGATCTGGGCGCCCATGCGCCGCAGGCAGCGGGCGAGATCGACGATCTCGGGCTCGCGCGCGGCATTGTTCAGGACCGTGGTTCCGCGCGCCAGCGTGGCCGCCATCAGCGCGTTCTCGGTTGCGCCAACCGAAACCAGGGGGAAGTCGATCACCGCGCCCTTCAGCCCGCCCGCCGGCGCCTTGGCATGGACATAGCCGTCGCGCAGGTCGAGTTCTGCCCCCATCGCCTCCAGCGCGCGCAGGTGCAGGTCCACGGGCCGCGCTCCGATGGCGCAGCCGCCGGGCAGCGAGACGACCGCGTGGCCGTCCCGCGCCAGCATCGGCCCCAGCACCAGGATCGAGGCGCGCATCTTGCGCACGATGTCGTAATCTGCCCGGTGGCTCGTCAGCGCATGGCTCGACAGCGCCAGCACCTGCCCGTCCTGCAGGCGGGCGACCTCTGCCCCAAGGCTTTGCAGCAGCGCTGTCATGGTGCGGATGTCCGACAGCCGCGGCGCGTTGGTCAGCGTCAGGGGCTCGTCCGTCAGCAAGGTCGCGGGCATCAGCGTGAGGCAGGCGTTCTTCGCTCCCGCGATCGGAATCTCGCCGTTCAGCGGACCGTTGCCGCGCACCAGAATCGTGTCCATCAGTCCTCGCTCGCGCCCTCGTCCGGGGTCTCGCCCGCGGGGCCGTTGTTCTTGCTGCCCGTCATGAGGCCGGCTGCCTTGTCCCCCTCGGCCTCGCCTTCGGCGCGGCTGCGCGCCTGCGCCTTGCGCCGCGCCAGGTTGGCGCGCAGCGCAGCCGTCAGCCGCGCCTGGCGGCTGTCGGAGGAGGGTGGGGGGCGGCGGTCCTTGCTCACCGCGCCCTGTTACTTGCGGCAATCCCGCCCGTCCAGCAGCGCGCGGGCGAGCCGGAGGGCTAGATGCGGTTTTCCGCGTAATTCCCCTTGCACGTCGTCGGGCTTGCGTCTAAATCGCCCCGCACGGTCCAAGCGGACCACCGGCGCTGCGGTAGCTCAGTGGTAGAGCACACCCTTGGTAAGGGTGAGGTCGAGAGTTCAATCCTCTCTCGCAGCACCATTTTTCCAATCTTCCATGCGACCAGCTGCCGCCTTGCCTTGGCGACCCGGTGTGACCACATCGGGCGCATGAGCATCCTGTCCCGCTTCGACGTCACCGCCGACCAGATTTCCCAGGTCGTCCAGACCTTCTACGCCGCCGTCCGCCGGCACGAGGTGCTGGGCCCCGTCTTTGCGGCCCATGTCGCCGACTGGCCCGCGCATGAGGAGCGCATCGCCGCCTTCTGGCGCAACGCGATCCTTTACGAGCGGGGCTATGACGGGAATCCGATGCAGGTCCATCGGGCGGCTGGCGACGTTCGGCCCGCACATTTCGACGACTGGCTGATGCTGTTCGACGCGACGCTGATCCGGGTGCTTCCGCGCGACACGGCGGTCGCCTGGTCGGCGCTGGCGCACAGGATCGGTGCCGGGCTGCGGATGGGGGTGCGCGACACGGGCGGCCCGCCCATTCTGCGCTAGCGCCGGTCGATCCTCAGGCGGATGCCGTCGCGCCCGCGCACGGTCAGGCGGGCGACGGGCACCGGGTCCACCGCCCCGCGCGACAGCCGCAACTCGCGGCAGATCAGCGCCAGCATCAGCGGCCCCTCGATCATGGCGAAGCCCGCGCCGGGGCAGACGCGCTGGCCGGCGCTGAAGGGGATATAGGCCGAACGCGCGCAGGCGCGGCCGTTCTCGGTGTCCCAGCGCGCCGGGTCGAAGGCGTCGGGGGTGTCCCACAGCCGTTCATGCCGGTGCAGGTGCCAGGGCGACAGGACGACCTGCGTGCCGCGCGGCAGGTTCCGGTCGCGGAGGCATTCGGGCTGCACCGTCTCGCGCACCATCATGGGAACGGGCGGGTAAAGCCGCATGGTCTCGCGGAAGACCGCTCGGGCGGTCTTGAGGCGGGACACGGCGGACAGGTCCGGGCGGTCCCCTTGCAGGACCTCGCGCGCCTCGGCGGCGACGCGGTCCTGCCACTCGGGCGCGGCGGCCAGCAGCCACAGCGCCCAGGCGAGCGCGCTGGCCGAGGTCTCGTGCCCCGCCAGGAAGAAGATCGCCACCTGGTCCACCATCTCGTCGGGGGTGAAGCCCTGACCTGTCTGAGGGTCAGGCGTGGTCATGATCTTGCTGGCAAGGTCGTCGGGCGCGCGGCCCGCATCGATCTCGGCCGCGCGGGCATTGACCATCCGGGAGATGAGGCCGCGGATGGTGGCGGCCGTGTGCCGCGTCCGCCGCCCGTGCCAGCGCGGCACCCACGCAGGCAGCGGTACCAGCGCGGCGAGGTTGACGATGGGCTGGGCGTCCTGGTGGGCGCGGAAGGCGGCGAAGACCTGCGCCGCCGTCTCGTCCTCGATCGGCACGGAAAACAGCGTGCGGAAGATCACGTCGGCGGCGGCATGGCTGGTTTCCGGCTCGACGTCGATCTCGGTTCCCGCATGGGCGGCGAGGCGGTGGGTTGCGGAAAGGGCCGCGTCCCACATGGCGGGCAGGGTATGGCCCAGGCGCCCCCCCTCGAAGGCCGGGTCGATGATGCGGCGCTGGCGTTCCCAGAGGGGACCGTTCGTGACAAAGACCGACTGGCCCAGCAGGGGGGCCAGCCCCTCGCGTAGTCGGTTCGACTTGGGAAAGTCGCGCGGGCGGGCCTGCAGGACCAGCTTGACCAGCGCCGGGTCGTTGCAAACCACGCTGCGCAGCAGGGGGCTGCGGAACTCGGCCATCCAGGCGCGGTAAAGCCGCGCGGGCAAGGCTGACAGCAGGTCGCGGCGGAAGCGCAGGGCATAGCGCAGGACGCCGCCGCGACCTTCCGTCGTGCGGGGCTTGGGCGGGATCATCGTGCGCCTCGCGGCAGCGCATTCCTCATGGCGCCCCCTTCCGTCGACCGGGCCAGTCGTTCACCGCCCTTGCGATGCGGGCGGGCGAGTGGCTGCGGCCCGCATAGCGATCCGCCAGACGCAACGGCCCGGCGGTAAGGGCGAAGTAATCGTAGTCGCCGGGCCGGTCGAAGGCGCAGAGATACTGGAAATGCAGCCTGAACCAGCGGCCCCGCAGTTCCCGCTGCTTTCCGGGTGACAGCGTCCGCGTGAAGGCCGCCGACAGCACCAGCGGGCCGCGCCGGTCGGGCGGCTCGACCCCCGAGACAGCGACGGGATCGCAGAGGCCGAAGCAGCAGGCGTCCCCCGGCGCACTCACGTCCACCCAGGCGAGTTCGGGCCATGCCGAGAGATAGCGAAGATCCTGCCGCAGCCGTCCCGCGCGCGGCAGGAAGGCGGCCATCGGCACCACATGGCCCAGCGTCAGCAGGGACAGCCGCCCGTCGCCCCGCGCCCGCCCCGAGCGGATCAGGTCGGCCAGTACCGAGACCGCGATATAGGCGCCCGAGGAATGGCCCACGACCAGCACCTCGTCCCAGTCGTCCGCCAGCACCACCGCGATGCGGTCGGCAAAGGACTTGATGCGGGCCTCCAGCGCAGGCGAATAGGCCCCGCCGTCCTGCGCGGTGAAGGCATAGTCGTGCATCAGGTAATAGGCGAAGATGCGCCCGTCGTTACGCCGAAATCCCCACAGGATCGCGGCGGCCGCGAGAAGCCCCGCGACCAGTCCTAGCAGCCAGTGGGCCAGCCACGCGCCCATCCACCAGACCCCCGCGCTGACAATCAGCGCCAGTGCCAGTTCCGCCAGCAGCACGACGATGGGATAAAGCGCCGCGATCACGGGCGCGCGCCGCAGCCGCATCAGCCGGAACAGCGCGCCCGAGCCGATATAGGCCCAGGCCGTCCGCACGAGCTGCGCATAAGTTGCGGGGATCGAGCGGCCCATCGAGCTCTGCACCACATCTGACCAGACCAGCACCTCGATGTCGGCCTGCGCCGTGCCTTCGGGGAAATGCCCCGTCACGCCCCAGCCGAAGCCCCTGCGGTCGCGCCGCGGGCCGAAGTCGAGCCGATAGCCCGAGATGCGCGCCTGCGCCTCGCCCTCGCGGCGGTAAAGCTCACGATAGCGGCGGGCCGGAATGGGATCGTAGCCGGGGATGTAGAGCACCCGGCGGCGGAAGGATCGGCTCATCTGGCGCCCGGATTGTTGCGCGTGCAGCATATTGGCTGGGGCACCGGGGGCAAGCGGCGGTGCCATGTGAAGGGGAGATCCCGACCGGCCTTTGGGGTTCGGGGCATCGGGAGTCAGAAAGATCTGGCAGGTGCCTGCAGGCTCGTCAGGCGGCGGGCAGGTTCCAGCGGCGCTCCAACGCCTCGATGGCCTCGATGCGGCGCGGGATCGGCGGGTGCGAGGCAAGCCACGCCACCGGGCGGCCCGTCATGCCGGTCAACTTGTCCAGCCGCGACAGCAGCGCCTTCTGCGGGGCGGTGCCGAAGCCAGCCTTCACCATCAGCGCGGCGGCGAAGGCGTCGGCCTCGTATTCGTCCTCGCGTGACAGCCTTGCGGCCAGCGCCGAGGCAACCAGGCTCGCGATCCAGGGGCCGATGAAGGGAATGAAGCGGCCGAAGGTCGTGGCCAGCACCATGCGCACTAGGTTCTGCCCGGCGAAATCCATCATCCGGCGGCGCGCATGGCCATGGGTGACATGGCCCAGTTCATGCGCGATGACCGAGGCAAGCTCTGCCTCGGACACCCGCCCGGCGTCGAGCTGGTCGAGGAAGCCGCGCGTCAGGAACACCCGTCCGTCGGGCGCGGCAAGGCCGTTGACCGGCTTGATCTCGTAGACATGGGCCCTGACCGGACCGATCCCCATGGCGCGGCCCAGCCGGTCCAGCGCCGCGGCAAGCCGGGGGTCGTCCAGCGGCGTCGAGTTCTCGGTCAGCTGCTGGCGCAGCCGCCAGGCCGACAGCAGCCACATGACGACGGCGTAAAGGATGATGAGAAGGATCGGCAGCAGCTTCATGGCGCCAATCTGGGCGCGGGACCGGCAGCAATCAACGGCGCTCAGCCGAGAACGCGCATGGCCCGCGTCAGTCCTTCCAGTGTCAGCGGCATCATCCGGTTCTCGAAGATCCGGCCGATCATGCCGATGGACTGGGTGTGGGGCCAATGGCGTTCAGGGACGGGGTTCAGCCAGACGTGGTCGGGCCAGGTCTCGCAGAGGCGGCGCAGCCACAGCTCGCCCGGCTCGGGGTTCCAGTGCTCGTTGGCCCCCCCGGGCGCGACGATCTCGTAGGGCGACATCGAGGCGTCGCCAACCACGATCACCTTCCAGTCGCGGCCATAGCGGTGCAGCAGGTCCCAGGTCGGGACCGTCTCGTTCCAGCGGCGGCGGTTGTCGCGCCAGACGGATTCGTAAAGGCAGTTGTGGAAGTAGAAGTGCTCGAGGTTCCTGAACTCGGCACGGGCGGCCGAGAACAGCTCGTCCACGACGCGGATATGGTCGTCCATACTGCCGCCCACGTCCAGGAGCAGCAGCACCTTGACGGCATTGCGGCGTTCCGGCCGGGTCTGGACGTCGATATAGCCGTGATCGGCGGTGGCGCGGATGGTGCCGGGCAGGTCCAGTTCGTCGGCCGCGCCATGGCGCGCCCACTGCCGCAAGCGCTTCAGCGCGACCTTGATGTTGCGGGTGCCAAGTTCCACCCTGTCGTCGAAGTCACGGAACTCGCGCTTGTCCCAGACCTTGACCGCGCGGCGGTGGCGGCTTTCGTCCTGCCCGATCCGCACGCCTTCCGGGTTGTAGCCATAGGCCCCGAAGGGCGAGGTGCCCGCCGTCCCGATCCACTTGTTCCCGCCCTGGTGCCGGCCCTTCTGCTCGGCCAGACGCTGGCGCAGCTTTTGCATCAGCGCCTCGAAGCTGCCCGCGCCCTCGACGGCGGCGCGCTCCTCGGGGGTCAGCAGCTTCTCGGCCAGCTTTTCCAGCCAGTCGCGGGGCAGGGCCGCCTCGCTGACCAGCGCCTCGACCGGAACCGTCTCCAGCCCGGCGAAGCTTTCCGAGAAGGCACGGTCGTAGCGGTCGATGTGGCGTTCGTCCTTGACCAGGATCGCGCGCCCGACGGTGTAGAAGTCGTCGACCGACCAGCCCGCCACCCCGGCCTCCATCGCGGCCATCAGGTCCAGCCATTCCCGCAAGCTGACCGGAACCCCGTGGCGGCGCAGCGCATCGAGGAACGGGCGGAACATGCCTCAGCCCCGCAGCGCGCGGTCGAGCAGGATCGTGACGAACAGCGCCACGATGGCGAAGGCGATGGCGTGGACGGCCGCGTATTGCAGGCGGTCCTTGCGGTTCCCCTGCGCCCGGCGCGCCCGCAGGTCCCCGAGAAGGGCGCCAAGCACGATGGCGACGATGACGATCATGGGCCGCTTCCCGGATGGATGGACGGATGAACCGCTGCTGTAAGCGAATCGGACCGGGCTGACAAGCAAGGGGGATCGCCGGCAGACACGGGGGCAGGTTCTTCCGAATTGATCTGCCGCAGGTATTTCTGGCCTCCGGCTCGCGCGGAAATTGCATAATGATTCCGGTCGCTCTCTGGGTGCGTGTATTTTTAATCTTTATTGGTGTTCTATTTGTTCGCGTGCTGCGGCATCAATCCAGAACGCGCTTGTTGCCGCGTTGTTTATCAGTTTTTCCGATTGTCGGAGTTGCCAGTATGACCTTCTGCTCCTGCCCCGAGCCGGGCGGCTGTGACACGACGTTCAAGGCCATCTACCTTGGTGACGTTCATAGCGATCAGTATATTGACCGTTATGAAATCCTGCCCGGTTCGGAAACGGCTCATTGCCTGTCCGGTACCACCTTCGGTTCGCACGATAATCCCTTGGCCGACAACATCGTCGACATCACGGTCACCAGCGACCTGAACCGGGACGGCAAGCTCGAAGGCAACAATCTTTTCGGTTGCTACGACACGTTCAAGACCTCGCCTGCCGTCGAGGTGCCCGATCGCAAATCGGGAGAGGTCAAGCAGGTCAGCCATTTCAGGTATGATGGCGTTTCGCAATTCACCGCCCAGATCACTTATGCGGACGGCACCTGCGCCAATACGGTGCTGACCGTTATTCAGGATGATTTGGGGCGCACTTTCGTGGTTCCTCCGGAAAACGGCAAAGGCGGCGACGTGATCGGCGCCAAGCCGATCTCCTCGATCGAACTGATCTGCCCCATTCCGGATAAGGACAACGACTACAACTATTGCCCGCCTGACGACTGGACGCCCATCCCCTGCTTCACCGCCGGGGTGCGCCTGGCGACCGCCAAGGGCCAGCGTCCGGTCGAGAAGCTGGCCATCGGCGATCTGGTGCAGACGGCCGACAACGGTCTGCAGCCCGTCCGCTGGATCGGCATGCGGACGCTGGATGCCGTGGATCTTGCCGCGAACCCGAACCTGCGCCCCATCCGCATCCGCAAGGGCGCGCTGGGCGACCGGCTGCCCAAGCGCGACCTGCTGGTCTCGCCGCAGCACCGGATGATGGTGCGCTCGGACGTGGCACAGGCGCTGTTCGGCACCGACGAGGTACTGGTGGCGGCCAAGCACCTGCTGGCGCTGGACGGCGTCGAGGTGGCCGAGGACCTGACCGAGATCACCTATGTCCACCTGCTCTTCGACCGCCACGAGGTCGTCTATGCCGAGGGCGCGCAGTCCGAATCGCTTTATACCGGCGAGCAGGCCCTGCGCGCGGTGGGCGAGCCCGCCCGGGCCGAGATCTTCGCGCTGTTCCCGGAACTGGCGACAGGGGCGGAGCCCGTGCCGGGCGCGCGGCTGTTCCTCAGCGGCCGGCAGGGCCGCGACCTCGCGGCGCGTCACGCGGGTATCCCGCTGCAGTAAGCGGCACATCCTCGGATCATCGGAAAGGGGCCTTTCGGGCCCCTTTTTCGTTCCCGCGAATCCCTGACGGGATCGGCGGGGTTGAACAGAATCCGGGAGACGCTTAGTTTCAACTCAACACGATTTCGGAGGGCGTTGCAGATGGCGCCCAGGCGTCCCGCGGGTGCGGACGCGTCCTCGGCCCCGGTTCCGGTGGCCTCGCCTGCCGTCACCCGCCAGCCCGACGACGGGTCGCTTTATGCGGCCCTCGATCTGGGCACCAACAGTTGCCGGATGCTGATTGCCCGCCCCATGGGCAGTCAGTTCCAGGTGATCGACAGCTTCTCGAAGCCGGTCCAGCTGGGGCACGGCCTTGAAGCCTCAGGCCGTCTTTCGGGTCAGTCGATGATCCGGACGGTTCATGCGCTGCAGGTGTGCCGGCGCAAGATCGAGCAGCATGGCGTGCGTCGCATGCGGCTGGTCGCGACCGAGGCTTGCCGCAGGGCAAGGAACAGCCGCGACTTCCTGCGGATGATCAAGCACGAGACCGGCCTGCCGCTCGAGATCATCCCGGCCGAGGAAGAGGCGCGGCTGGCCGTGATCTCCTGCGCGCCGCTGGTCAGCCTGCGGACCGAGCAACTGCTGGTGGTGGACATCGGCGGCGGCTCGACGGAACTGGTCTGGATCGACCTCGGCGATGTCGAGCCGGTGGAACGTCCGCGCGCGATCATGCGTCTGGCGGACGGCTTCCACGACTGCTCGCCGGGCGCGGCGCGGGTTGTGGACTGGATCAGCGTGCCCTTGGGCGTGGCCACGCTGCGCGACCAGTTTGATGACGTGACCGACGATCCCGCGCGCTTTGCCCTGATGAGCTGGCAGTTCGAGCAGATGCTGGAGGGCTTCAAGCCCTACACGACCGGGATCAAGGCCGACGACAAGTTCCAGATCATCGGCACTTCCGGCACGGTCACGACGGTCGCGGCCAGCCACCTCGGGCTCAAGCGCTATGACCGGACTAAGGTGGACGGGCTGACGATGACCACGGCCCAGATCGACCGGGTGATCCAGAATTACCTCGCCCTGGGTCCCGACGGGCGGCGCGCCGATCCCCGCATTGGCCGGGAACGGCACGCGCTGATCATGTCGGGCGCGGCGATCCTGCAGACGCTGATGCGGGTCTGGCCCACCAGTCGGCTGTCGGTCGCGGACCGCGGACTGCGCGAGGGGTTGCTTTATGCGCAGATGGTGCGCGACGGGGTGCTGACCTCGGATGGATTGATGGGAGTGGCATGATGACGGCTGGTTCGGGCAACTCGGGCGGCGGAACCAAGCCGGGCAGCCGGGCAGGGAAGGGCAGTTCCGGGCGCGGCCAGCGCGACCTGCGGGTGCGGGTCAAGACCGCCAAGGGGCGCAAGCTGTCCTCGACCCTCTGGCTCGAACGCCAGCTGAACGACCCTTATGTCGCTCGGGCCAAGCGCGAAGGCTATCGCGGCCGTGCGGCCTACAAGATCATCGAGCTTGACGACAAGTACGGCTTCCTGAAGCCGGGCGCGCGGGTGGTCGACCTCGGCTGCGCGCCGGGCGGCTGGTGCCAGGTCGCTGTCGGCCGCGTGAATGCGCTGGGCGAGCGGAAGGGCAAGCCCCAGGGTCGCGTGCTGGGCGTGGACCTGCAGGAGGTCGATCCGATCGCGGGGGCCGAGATCCACCAGCTCGACTTCCTGGCCGAGGAAGCGGACGAGAAGGTCAAGGCCTGGCTGGGCGGTACGGCCGACGTGGTGATGTCGGACATGGCCGCGTCGTCCTCGGGGCACAAGGGGACCGACCATCTGCGGATCGTGGCGCTGGTCGAGGCGGCGGCCCAGTTCGCCTTCGACGTGCTGGAACCGGGCGGCACCTTCGTCGCCAAGGTGCTGGCAGGCGGGGCCGAGCAGGGGCTGCAGGCGATCCTCAAGCAGAACTTCACCTCGGTGGCGAATGTGAAGCCCCCGGCAAGCCGCTCGGACTCCTCCGAGAAGTTCGTCGTGGCCATGGGCTTCCGGGGACGGCGGGACCGTGCCGAGGATACGGCCGGAGACGCGGATGGCAAGGGCGGGGAGGTCTGAAGCTTCTTCTGCAGCTATCCTCTCAGTTCAGCCGCCGGAAGGCCTCGGCGGGCCTTCCGGTCGCGGCCATGAACACCCGGTTCATGTGGGCGACCCCGGTGAAGCCCAGTTCCTCGGCGATCTGGGACAGGCTGTGGCGCGGATCGGCCAGCATGGCCCGCGCGCGGTCCAGCCGCAGTTCGTACAGCAGGTCCAGCGCCGAACAGCCCCGGTGCTTGCGGCAGGCGGCGTCCAGACCCGCCGCGGTCGCGCCCAGCGCATCGGCCAGGTCGGCGATGGTGCGGCCGCGCCCCATTTCCCGGCCTGCGAAATCCAGGTAGGCCTGAACCAGGGCGTGGCTGTCGCGCCCCGGCAGTTCGGGCCGGCTGGCTTGGGGACGGGCGGCGAGCCGTTCCAGCGAGGTCGCGATCAGCTCGACCCGGCAGGCGGCGGTCGCGGCAGCGATCGGGTCATGCGCGCGGGCGGCAAGCGCCGCGAGATCGGCCGAAAAGGCGTCGCTGACGCCTGCACCCACGACAATGCGGCTGGGCAAGGACAGCCGCTCGGCCATCTGGCGCGCCATCAGCAGGACCTGCCCGCGGACGCCCGGCTGCGGTTCCGCGGCGAAGGCAATGCCGGCGGGGATGAAGACCACGCTGCCCGCCCCGTGATCGACGGCGCCGCTGGGCAGGATGATCCGCATGGTACCCGCTGTCACCCGGATCAGGCAGTGGTCGCCCCGCGTCCGTCCCCGGCGCAGTCCGCCCGCCCACGTCGCGCCGCCCCAGACGAAGCTGTCCAGCGGCAGCACCCGCAGCCCACTTTCCGGCAGGCGCGGCCGCCCGGCAAAGGGCGTGACCGGCACGGTCGGCTGGGGCGAGTTCGCAGGCTCGGTCCGCAGGGTCAAAGGCGCCTCGGCGGGACGCGGCATCAGGGGGATCTCGTCTGGGCGGCTCGGCTCGGCGGACATGGTGGACCCCCTGCGGTTTCTGAGGACGGATCAGTAAAGATCAAACACCAAGAAACCCTTAAGCGTTCCGCCGGCGCCTTTCAGACCTCCAGAATCGTCCAGTTCCGCATGCGGTTGCGGAACCAGATGCGCTGGCTTTTCGCATATTGCCGCGTGGCGATGACCGCGCGCTCGCGCGCCTCGTCCATGGTCACGCGGCCTTCCAGGTAGTCCTTCAGCTCGGTCGCGCCGATCGCACGCGTCCACTGTGCGCCGGGCTGCCAAAAGGGCAGGGCCTGCCGCACTTCCTCCAGCGCACCCGCGTCCAGCATCGCGTCGAAGCGGCGGGCGATCCGCTCTGCCAGACGGTCGCGGTCCATCTGCAGGACGATGCGCTGCGCGGCTTCGGGCGCGATCAGCGGGGGCGGTGTCTCGGCCTGCCAGTCGGCCAGGCCCCGGCCCGTGGCGCGCAGCACCTCCCAGGCGCGCTGGACGCGGGCGGGGTTCTTCAGGTCGAGGCCCGTGCGTGTGCGGGCGTCCAGCGCCGCGACCATGCCGGCCAGGTCCCCGCGCGCCAGCCAGGCGTCGCCCTCGGCCCGGATCTCGGGCGGCACGGGCGGGATCACGGCCAGCCCCGAGGTCAGTGCGGTGAGATAAAGCCCGGTCCCCCCGGCGATCACCAGCGGGCAGCCCTGTTGAAGCAGCGCCGCCACCTCGGCCAGCCAGTCGCCGACCGAATAGGCACGGCCCGGCGCGACATGGCCATAAAGCCGATGCGGCGCGGCGGCCTCGTCCCCAGGCGAAGGTCGCGCGGTCAGTACCCGCCAGCAGGACCAGACCTGCAGCGCGTCTGCATTGACCACCGCGCCCCCCATGGCCTGCGCGATCCGCAGCGCCAGCGCCGATTTCCCCGAGGCGGTGGGTCCTGCGATCAGCACGGGGCGGGCCGGATCGAGCCCTTCGATCAGGCGATCGGAAGATGTGGCGGTGGACGTGTTGATCATGCGCCCTATCTGCGGCATTTTGCGCGCCGATGTAATCCGGGGGCTTGAGCATGACCGACACCGACCTGACAACCCCCGCGATTGCGTCCTCCCTGATCCATCCGCCCGCGGGCTATGACCGCGTGATGCTGAAGATCTCGGGCGAGGCGCTTATGGGCGACCAGGGCTACGGCCTGCATCCGCCGACAGTCGCGCGCATCGCCAATGAGGTGAAGTCGGTCCACGACATGGGCACCGAGATCTGCATGGTGATCGGCGGCGGCAACATCTTCCGCGGCCTTCAGGGCAGCGCCCAGGGGATGGAGCGTGCGACCGCCGACTACATGGGGATGCTGGCCACGGTGATGAACGCCCTGGCCATGCAGGCCGCGCTCGAGGCCCTGAAGATCCACACCCGCGTCATCAGCGCCATCCGCATGGACGAGGTGGCCGAGCCCTATATCCGCCGCCGCGCCATCCGCCACCTGGAAAAGAAGCGCGTCATCATCTTCGCCGCCGGCACCGGGAACCCATATTTCACCACGGACACCGCCGCCACGCTGCGCGCCAACGAGATGAACTGCCAAGCGATCTTCAAGGGCACCAAGGTGGACGGGGTCTATGACAAGGACCCCAAGAAGCACGCCGACGCGGTGCGCTATGACAACGTCACCTATGACGAGGTGCTGCAGAAGCACCTGAACGTCATGGACGCCTCGGCCATCGCGCTGGCGCGGGACAACAACCTGCCGATCATCGTCTTCTCGCTGGACGAGCCCGGCGGATTCCGCGGCATCCTGGCCGGCGACGGCACCTATACCCGCGTTCACGGCTGAGGAACCCGGACCCCTCGCGTTCGTTCTGCCCCAAAGGCAAGCGCGAGGCGTCCATGTCCGACCAGATCCCCCTGTCCGACGAGGCAAGCGCCCTCGAACCGGAACTCGACGCCGCGCGGCGCGACAAGACGAATGAGGTTGCGCCCGACATCGCCTATCGCCGGCTCGGCATCGTCAACGTGATCTTTCATGGCCCGTCAGGGGCCGGCGACCGCCAGTGGGTCCTGATCGACGCGGGGCTGATGGGCACCGCCGCCCTGATCCGCAGCGCGGCCCAGGCGCGGTTCGGAGAAGGGTCGCGCCCCGCCGCCATCATCATGACGCATGGTCATTTCGATCACGTGGGCGCCCTGGAACAGCTTTCCGAGGAATGGGACGTCCCTGTCTACGCCCATCCTCTGGAACACCCCTACCTGAACGGATCGGCCGCCTATCCGCTCGCCGACCCGAGTGTCGGTGGCGGGCTGATGGCGCGGCTGTCGCGGCTTTATCCCACCAGGCCCGTCGATGTGGGCGCGCGGCTTCGTGCCTTGCCCGAGGACGGCAGCGTGCCCCATATGCCCGGCTGGCGCTGGATCCACACGCCCGGCCATTCGGTCGGCCATGTCTCGTTGTGGCGCGAAACGGATCGCGCCCTGATCGTGGGTGACGCCTTCTGCACCACGGGGCAGGAATCGGCCTATGACGTGGCCACGCAGGACCCAGAGATGCACGGCCCGCCCATGTATTTCACCATCGACTGGGAGGCGGCCGGGGAGTCGGTGCGCAGGCTTGCCAAGCTGGACCCCGACCTTGCGGTGACCTTCCACGGCCAGCCCATGCGCGGCCCCGAAATGCGCGGGGCCCTGCACCGGCTGGCGCAGCACTTCCGCGAGGTGGCGGTACCCGCGCAAGGAGAGTATGTGGCCCGCCCGCGCCGGGCCGAGGACGGCAGCGCCTACGAGAAACCGTAAAGCTGTCGGCAACTGCGGCAGTCGCGCACCTATACAAACCCGGCCGCAAGCGGCTATAGAGCGAAAAAACCATCTGCGAGCAGACCTATGGCCGACGAGATCGAGATCGATACGGATGACCTTGAGCGCCGGATGAAAGGCGCGATGGACAGCCTGCGGCACGAGTTTTCCTCGCTGCGGACGGGCCGCGCCTCGGCCAGCATGATCGATCCGATCACCGTGGACGCCTATGGCTCGCCCACGCCGATCAACCAGCTGGGGACCGTGAACGTGCCGGAACCGCGCATGGTCACGATCAACATCTGGGACAAGGGCATGGTCGGGAAGGTGGAAAAGGCGATCCGCGAAAGCGGGCTCGGCATCAACCCGCAGTTGAACGGCACCATCATCATGCTGCCGATCCCCGAACTGAACGAAGAGCGCCGGCGCGAGCTGACCAAGGTCGCCGCCCAATATGCCGAAAGTGCCCGCGTCGCGATCCGCAACGTGCGCCGCGATGGCATGGACCAGATCAAGAAGGCCAAGACCAAGGGCATGGCCGAGGACGACCAGAAGTTCTGGGAATCCTCGGTGCAGGAGCTGACCGACAAGATGATCGCCGAGGTGGACAAGGCGCTCGAGGCGAAACAAGCCGAAATCATGCAGGTCTGACATCATGGCCGACGCAGCGCCTGTCGTCGCGCCCGCCTTCGCCCCCGGCGCGTCCCGCGCCCGGCACGTGGCGATCATCATGGACGGCAACGGGCGCTGGGCGACCGAGCGGGGCTGGCCCCGTCTCGTCGGCCACCGGCGCGGGGCCGAGCGGGTCAAGCAGATCGTCCGCGCCGCGCCCGACCTGGGCGTGAACTGGCTGACGCTTTATGCCTTTTCGACCGAGAACTGGAAGCGCACGACCGAGGAAGTGCTGGGCCTCATGGGCATCTTCGCCCGCTACATCCGGCGCGAGGCCGACGCCATGTCGGCCGAGGGCGTGCGGATGCGCTTCATCGGCGGGCGCGAGCGGCTGGACCCCAAGCTGCAGACCCTGATGTCGGGGATCGAGGCGCGCACCGCCGGCAACTGCCGCCTGAACCTGACGGTCGCCATCAACTACGGCGGCCGGGATGAACTTGCGCGCGCCGCAGCGCGTCTGGCGGCCCGCATCGAGGCCGGAGAGATCGGAAAACCCACCGAGGCGGATTTCGCAGCATGCCTCGACACGGCAGGCCACCCCGACCCGGACCTCGTGATCCGCACCTCGGGCGAGACGCGGACCTCGAACTTCCTGCCCTGGCAGGCCGCCTATGCGGAATATGAATTCACGCCCGTGCTGTGGCCTGACTTCACCCCGGCGCATCTGGCCGAGATCCTGGACCGGACGAGCCTGCGCCAGCGTCGTTTCGGCGCCGCATGACGCCCCCGCGTCTGCCGCGCGTGACAAGCCCGGGCCGCTGGGGCGACCTGGCCGAGCGCGTCGGCTCGGCGCTGATCATCCTCGTTGCCGGGGCAGGCCTGCTGGTGCTGCCGGTCGTGGCGACAAGCGTCGGGCTGTCCGTGCTGGTCGCCATGCTGATGTGGGAACTGACGCGCCTTGTCGTTCCTGCGCCCCGGATGCGCCAGGTGGTCGGCGTCGGCCTGGTCTCGGGCTTGGCAATGGCGGCCACGCTGTTTGCAGGAAGCTGGGGCACGCTGGCCTTCATCCTGCCGCTCGCCTGGGGCACCCGCGCCTCGCGGCGCGAGTTGCGCCCGGCCTACGTCGGCTTCGCGTTGCTGATGGTGCTGGCAGCTTGGGGCCTGCTGTGGATCCGTCTGACCTTCGGCTTGGGCGAGGCGCTGTGGATCGTGGCGCTTGTCGTGCTTTCGGACGTTCTGGGGTATTTCGTCGGCCGCAGCGTCGGCGGGCCCAAGTTCTGGCCCGCCATCAGCCCCAAGAAGACCTGGAGCGGGACGGCCGGCGGCTGGATCGGCGCCGCGTTGCTGGGCATCATCCTCGTGATCTTCGGCCGAGCAGGACCCGGCGTGATCGTGATCGGCCCCATTCTGGCATTTGCGGGGCAGATGGGCGACATTGCCGAAAGCTGGATCAAGCGCCGTGTGGGCGTCAAGGACAGCTCGCGCCTGATCCCGGGGCACGGAGGGCTGATGGACCGTTTCGACGCCATGTCCGCATCGCTGGCCGCGGCGACGCTGCTGGGGCTTGCCGGCTGGCTGCCGGTCGTCGGCTGACATGCGCAGCATTTCGATCTTCGGCGCAACCGGCTCGATCGGGGAAAGCGCCTTCGATCTGCTGATGGGCTCGGGCGGGCCCAAGACTTGGCGCGCTGTCGCGGTGACCGGCGGGCGCAACGTGGCACGGCTGGCCGAAATGGCGCGGGCCCTGCACGCCGAGATCGCCGTCATCGCGGACGAGGCGTTGCTGCCTGATCTGCGCGCGGCATTGGCGGGGACGGGGATCGAGGCCGCCGCGGGCACGCAGGCCATCGCCGAGACCGCGGACCGGCCCGCCGACTGGACGCTTTCCGCGATTGTGGGGGCTGCGGGACTCGCGCCGGGGCTGCGCGTGGTCGAGCGCGGTGGCACGCTCGCGTTGGCGAACAAGGAAAGCCTTGTGGCCGCCGGTCGGCTTCTGATGGCCACGGCCCGGCGCACCGGCGCCACGATCCTGCCCGTCGATTCCGAACATTCTGCCGTATTCCAATGCCTTGATGGTGACAGCCTCGAAGTGGTCGAGCGTGTCACCCTGACCGCCTCGGGCGGGGCCTTCCGGGACTGGCCGCTGGAACGGCTGGCGCAGGCCACGGTGGCCGAGGCCTCCAGCCACCCGAACTGGGACATGGGTCAGCGCATCACCATCGACAGCGCCTCGATGTTCAACAAGGCGCTGGAAGTCATCGAGGCGCATGAGTTCTTCGGCCTGCCGGGCGACCGGATCGAGGTGCTGGTCCACCCTGAATCGATCATCCACGCTCTGGTCTCCTATGTGGACGGCGGCACGCTGGCGCATCTGGGTCCACCGGACATGCGCCACGCCATCGGCCATGCGCTGCACTGGCCGCGGCGCGAGAAGCTGCCGCTGGCCCGGCTCGACCTTGCCGCCCTGGGCAGCCTGACCTTCCGCGCGCCGTGCGAGACGCGCTGGCCCGCGCTGGCCCTGGCGCGGCAGGTGATCGCTCAAGGCGGGGCTGCGGGCGCGGTGCTGAACGCCGCCAAGGAACAGGCGCTGGACGACTTCATTGCGGGTCGCATCCGCTTCACCGACATGGCGGGGGCGGTGGCCCATGCGCTGGACCTCGCCGCCGGTCGGCCGGGTTTCGGGACCAGCCCCGACAGTCTTGAGGCGGTGCTGGAATGGGATGCGCAGGCGCGGCGGGACGCGGCGGCCTGGCAGACGGCGGCGGCATGATCCAGGAACTTGTCGGACAGATGGGCGGGCTCGCCTGGACGGTTGTGGCCTTTATCGTCGCGCTGTCCATCATCGTGGGCGTTCACGAATACGGTCACTACATTGTCGGCCGCTGGTCCGGCATCCGGGCCGAGGTCTTCTCGCTTGGTTTCGGACCCCGCCTGTTCGCGCGCCGCGACCGGCGTGGCACCGTCTGGCAGGTGGCGGCGATTCCCCTGGGCGGTTACGTCCGCTTTCTGGGTGACGCCGACGCGGCCAGCATGACGCGCGACGGGCACATGGACCCGGCGCTGGCGCGGCAGACATTGGGCGGGGCGCCGCTCTGGGCACGCTTTGCCACCGTGGCGGCGGGGCCGGTCTTCAACTTCATCCTCGCGGCCCTTGTCTTTGCGGGCGTGATCGCCTGGCAGGGGATCGCCACGGACCGCGTCGTCGTGGGCGAGATCGCCCCCACGCCGCCGGGCATCGTCAACGAACTGCGCCCCGGCGACGAGGTGCTGGCCGTGGGCGGCCAGCCGGTCAATGGCTGGGCTACCCTGTTCCGGCTGACCGAGACCCTGCCGGCCGCGCCCCAGCAGCAGTGGACCGTCCGGAGGCAAGGGGACGAGCTTACCGTCACCGCCCCCGATGTCGCGCCGCCGCGCATCTCGGGCGTGGGTCCGCGCAGCGCAGCCTCGGCCGTCGATCTGCGCGCGGGCGACGTGATCCTGGCGGTCGAAGGCCGACCCATCAACCGCTTCACCGACCTGCGCCCCGCTGTCGAGGCCGCGCAAGGGCGTCCCGTCACCCTGCGAGTCTGGCGCGAAGGCGAGGGCGAGGCTGATTTTGTTCTTGTTCCACGTGAACAGGACCTGCCAAGTGCCGGGGGTGGCTTTGAAAAACGCTGGCTCATCGGCGTGACGGGGGGCGAGGGCTACATCCGTCCTTCCACGCGCACGCCGGGGCCGTTCGAGGCGCTGTCGATGGGCGCCCAGCAGACCTGGGACGTGATCTGGGGCTCTCTCACGGGCATGGTGGCGATGGTCACGGGCCAGATCGGGCGCTGCAACCTGTCCGGCGCGATCTCGATCGCCGAGGTGGCGGGCGACGCGGCAAGCTCGGGCGCGGGCAATTTCTTCTGGCTGGTCGCCGTGCTGTCGGCGGGCATCGGTTTCCTGAACCTGCTGCCGATCCCCGTTCTGGATGGCGGCCACCTGGCCTTCTACACGTGGGAGGCCGTGGCCGGGCGCCCGCCTTCTGCGCGTGCCATGGACATCCTGACCCGCATCGGCATGGCCTTGGTGCTGATGCTGATGTTCTTCGGCCTCTCCAACGACATCCTGTGCCGCTAGATCAGGGGTTTGCTTTGACACCCGACCCTGCGCGGGGTTAATCCTGCCCCAAATCCGGCCGGGACAACCGGCGCGATGGGCCAGACGCGAGGGGCGGGCGATGATGGATCGGACGATGGGCCTTGGCCCGGGCATCAGGGGCGCGCGGGCGCTTGTGTCGGGGCTGGCGCTTGCGGCTGTCCTGGGAACGGCGGGACCGGCTGCGGCCGTGGTCTACAACGAGGTGCGTCTGGAAGGCGCGCAGGGCGTGGATGCGGAAACGGCGCTGTCCATCGCCAACATCCGGCGCGGATCGGACCTGTCGCTGGGCGACCTGAACGACGCCCAGCAGCGCCTGCAGCAGTCGGGCCTGTTCGAGACGGTCGAGATCGTGCCCCAAGGTCGCACCCTGACCATCCGGGTCAGCGAATATCCCACGATCAACGTCATCAGCTTCGAGGGCAACCGCCGCATCAAGGATGAGCAGCTGAGCCAGATTGTCGGCTCGCAGGCGCGCCGGGTCTTCTCGCCCAGCCAGGCCGAGGAGGACGCGCAGGCCATCGCCGCCGCTTACGCCAGCGAAGGCCGCTATGCCGCCCGGGTCGATCCCCGCGTGATCCGCCGCCCCGGCAATGCCGTGGACCTGGTCTTCGAGATCCGCGAAGGCGACCTGACCGAGATCGAGCGCATCGGCTTCACCGGCAACCGCGCCTTTTCCGACCGCCGGTTGCGCAACGTGCTGGCGACCAAGCAGGCCGGCATCCTGCGCAACTTCATCCGCCGCGACGTCTTCGCGCCTGAACGGACCCAGCTGGACGAGCAGCTGCTGACGGACTTCTACCGCTCGCGCGGCTACGCCGATTTCCGCGTGCAGGCCGTCGCGCCCGAGGTCACGCGCGAACGCGATGCCTTCTACGTCACCTACAACATCTACGAAGGCCCGCGTTACACCTTCGGCAATGTGAACGTGATCAGCGAGGTTCCGGGCCTGGCCGCCGATTCCTACGTGGCGCAGAACCGGGTCCGGCCCGGGCAGGTCTACAGCCCGCAGGCGGTCGAGAACACGATCCGCCGGATGGAAGCACTGGCGATCCAGCAGGGCGCCGACTTCGTCAACTTCGAGCCGCGCGTCACGCGCAACCCGCGCAACCAGACGCTGGACCTGACCTTTGCCCTGACCCGCGGCCCCAAGATCTTCGTCGAGCGCATCGACATCGAGGGCAACACCACCACGCTGGACGAGGTGATCCGCCGCCAGTTCCGCACGGTCGAGGGCGACCCGCTGAACCCGCGCGAGATCCGCAACTCGGCCGAGCGCATCCGCGCCCTGGGCTATTTCGCCGACGCCCAGGTGGAAACCCGCCAGGGATCGAGCCCCCAGCAGGTCATCGTGGACGTCAACGTCGAGGAACAGCCGACCGGCAGCCTTGGCTTCGGCGCAAGCTACGGTGCCAGCCAGGGCGTGGGCTTCAACGCCTCGCTGTCGGAAACGAACTTCCTCGGCCGCGGCCAGACGGTGAACCTGTCCTTCTCGACCGCCAGCGGCTCGCAGGGCTTCGACTTCACCTTCATCGAGCCCGCCTTCCTGAACCGCGACCTGCGCGCCCGGTTCTCGACCTGGTACCGGACCTCGGACTACGAGAACGCCAAGCTGAACACCCGCAGCGTCGGCTTCTCGACCGGGCTGGAGTTCCCGGTCAGCCCGAACGGGCGTCTGGAACTGGGCTATCGCCTGAGCAAGGACAAGCTGTTCGACGTGGACCCCGTCGAGATCAGCCCCGAAACGGGTGAGTTCATCGGCTCGTCCCCCATCCTCGTGAGCGAGCAGGGCGAACGCGTCACCTCGGCCCTGGGCTATACCTACAACTATGACACGCGCGGCACGGGGCTGGACCCGCTGACCGCCTGGAAGCTGCGCTTCAGCCAGGATTTCGCGGGCGTCGGCGGCGACGTCGAATCGGTGACCACCACGATGCTGGCCGGCGTCGAAAGCCGCGCCTGGCGCGAGGAGGTGGCCCTGCGCGCCGAGTTCGAGGCCGGGGCGCTGGTCATGCTGAACGATACGGAAAGCCGCATCACCGACCGCTTCCGGGGCAGCGGCCGCATCCGGGGCTTCGAGGCGAACGGCTATGGCCCGCGCGACCTGAACGCGCCGAACGAGGATGCGCTGGGTGGCAACTTCTTCTGGGCCGTGCGGGCCGAAGCCCAGTTCCCGCTGGGCCTGCCCGAGGAATACGGCATCAGCGGCGGTATCTTCGCCGACGCGGGCTCGGTCTGGGGGCTGGACAACGCCCAAGGCTACAACCGTGACACCAACGACCGTGACGGCGACGGCAACCGGACCGAGTTCGTGGACGGCACCGTCGATGACGGCATGAAGGTGCGCGCCTCGGTCGGCGTGTCGCTGTTCTGGACGACGCCCGTGGGTCCGCTGCGCTTCAACCTGTCCAAGGCCGTGAAGAAAGAGGACTACGACGAGGACCAGCCCTTCGACCTGTCGATCTCGACCCGGTTCTGATGCGCCCGACGGCGGGACAGGCGGGATGGGCCGTTCTGCTGGCCGCCCTGCTGGGGGTGGCGCCAGTTCTGGCGCAGGATCTTCCGCTTTCGCCAGCGCCGCAGGCGCCGAGCCCCTCCGCATCCCCGTCGGACGCCGGGGGTCTTGCAGGGCCTGACCTGCCGCCGCCGGGCAATCAGCCGTCCCGACAGGGGGCGCCGCTGCGGGTGACGCCTCCGGCCGGGTCGCTCGACGGGGCCGTGCAAGCCCTGGGGCGCGCGGTCCTGACGGTGGATCAGGAGGCGATGTATCGCCGGTCCCGCTGGGGGCTGCGGGCGCAGGCCGAGCTTGCCGCCCAGTCCCGGCAGGTCGCGGCCGACAACGACCGCGCCTTTGCCGACCTCGTTGCCGACGAGGATGCGCTGACCGCTGCCCGCGCCACCCTGTCACCGGACGAATTCCGCGCCCGCGCCGCCCGCTTCGACGAACGGGTGACGGCGGTCCGTGCCGAACGACAGGCGGCGCTGGAGGCCCTGACCGAGACGGCCGAGCGCGACCGCGCCCTGTTCTTCCAGGCCGCCGCGCCTGTTCTGGGCCGGGTGATGGCCGCACGCGGGGCGCTGGTCGTCCTGGACCAGCGCACGGTTCTGATCGCCGACGAGCGGATCGACGCCACCGCCGCCACGATTGCCGCGCTGGACGCTGAACTCGGCGACGGACGCGAGATCATCGCCGCTGCCGCACGTGCTCAGGCCGAGGCGGCAGAGGATGAGGGATCGAGCGATCCCATAGGCGGCAGGCCGGGCTCTGAAGCCGAACGGACGCCGCAGGGCGCGCGCTGACCGTGGAGGAGGGGGCCGACCTGAACCCGATCGCTCTGCCGGGGCAGCGGATCGGACTGCTGGGCGGGTCCTTCGACCCGGCCCATGCGGGGCATCTGCACATTACGGAAATGGCGCTGCGCCGCTTCCGGCTGGACCGGGTATGGTGGCTCGTCAGTCCCGGCAACCCGCTTAAAGCTCACGGTCCCGCGCCTTTGGCGGAACGTATCGGGGCGGCGCGGCGGATCGCGGACGATCCGCGCATCGTCGTGACGGGGATCGAGGCGCGGCTGGGCACCCGCTGGACTGCCGACACCATCGCGGCGCTGAAGGCGCGCTTTCCCGGTGTCCGCTTTGTCTGGCTGATGGGGTCGGACAACCTGATCCAGTTCAGCCGCTGGGACCGCTGGCGGGGCATCACCGCGCAGGTGCCCATCGGCGTGGTCGCCCGCCCCGGGTCGCGCACGCCCGCCCGGTCGGCACGGGCGGCGCGCATCCTGGAACGCTGGCGCCTGCCGCAGCACCAGGCGGCCCGGCTGGCCGACATGACCCCGCCTGCCTGGGTCCTGATCAACGTGCCGATGACGGCCCTGTCCTCGACCGCGATCCGGTCGGCCCGGCGGAAGGCCGCCGAGCGCCCTGACGCGGGGGCGCCATTGGCTGGCCTCGGGCCCTGATCACGGGCCCAGCCTTGCCAAGGCTTCGCGGCATTTGGTACGGACGGCCAGGAAAGCCGGAGGAACCATGGCCGAGACCGAGCGCAACCCCGCCCCCCACGGCTCTGCCGACCTCGCCCTCATCAAGCGGATCATCCCGCATCGATACCCTTTCCTGCTGATCGACAAGGTGCGCGACATCGTGCCCTTCGAAAGCGCGGTGGGGATCAAGTGCGTGACGGCGAACGAGCCGCATTTCCCCGGCCATTTCCCCGACCAGCCGATCATGCCGGGCGTGCTGATCGTGGAAGCGATGGCCCAGACGGCGGCGGTCGTCGTGGGCATCAGCCTCAACGTCATCGACAAGCCGCTGCTGACCTATTTCATGGGCATCGACGGCTGCAAGTTCCGCCGCATGGTCCAGCCGGGCGACGTGGTCGAGCTGCACGTCACCGTCAAGCGTCCCGGCGGCAAGATCTGGAAGTTCACGGGCGAGGCGAAGGTGGACGGGCAGGTCTGCGCGCAGGCCGAGTTCACCGCCATGATGGACCTGCGCAGCGACTCCTCGGATGGCTGAGACCGCGATCCATCCCTCGGCCATCGTCGAGCCGGGGGCCGTTCTGGGCGAGGGCGTCCGCATCGGCCCCTTCTGCCATGTCGGCCCGCAGGTGCGGCTGGGCGACGGGGTCGAGCTGAAATCCCATGTCGTTGTCGCGGGCGAGACCGAGATCGGCCCCGAGACGGTTGTCTTTCCCTTTGCCTGCATCGGCGAGGTGCCCCAGGACCTCAAGTTCCAGGGCGAGCGGACGCGACTGGTCATCGGCGCCCGCAACCGTATCCGCGAATACGTGACCATGAACCCCGGCACGGCGGGCGGCGGCGGGCTGACGCAGATCGGGGACGACGGGCTGTTCATGGCCTGCAGCCACGTGGCCCACGACTGCCGGATCGGCAACCGCGTGATTCTGGTCAACAGCGTGGCCGTCGCAGGGCATTGCGTGCTGGAAGACGAGGTGATCGTCGGCGGCCTGTCGGGCGTCCACCAGTTTGTCCGCATCGGGCGCGGGGCGATGATCGGCGCGCTGACCATGGTGACGGCGGACGTGCTGCCCCATGCGCTCGTGTCGGGGCCACGGGGGCAGATGGAGGGGCTGAACCTCGTGGGCCTCAAGCGGCGCGGCGCGGGCCGGGCCGAGATCGCGGCGCTGCGCGAGCTGCTGGCGATGCTGGGGGCCGGGTCCTTCCGCGAAACCGCGCGACAGCAGTCCGAAGGCGAGGTGACGCCCATGGAGCGCGAGGTTCTGGACTTCATCCTCGGACCCAGCGAGCGCAGCTTCCTGCGGCCGCAGGGTTGAGCGGGCGATGAGCCGGACCGCCATTGTCGCAGGGCAGGGCGCGCTGCCGGGGCTGGTGGCCGAGGCGCTGGACGCGCCCCTCGTCTACGCTCTGGACGGCTTTGCCCCGGCAATCCCGGCCCAAACCTTCCGACTGGAACGGCTGGTTCCGCTGCTGGACGCCATGGCCGACTCCGATGTCAGCCGCGTGGTCTTCGCGGGGGCGGTGCGGCGCCCCCGGCTTGAACCCGAGATGTTCGACCCTCGCACCGCGACACTGGTGCCGCGCTTCCTGGGCGCAATGCAGTCGGGCGACGACGGGGCGCTGCGCGAGCTGATCTCGATCTTCGAGGAATGGGGCTTCGAGGTCGCGGGCGTGGATGCGATCCGCCCGGACCTGGTGCCCGGTCCCGGCGTGCTGACGGGCGAGCCTTCTGCCGCCGACCGGGCGGATGCGGCGCGGGCGGCCGAGATCCTGGCCGTGACGGGACCCTTGGACATCGGGCAGGGCTGCGTCGTGGCGCAGGGCCTGTGCCTGGCGCTTGAAACACTGCCGGGGACCGAAGCGATGCTGGACTTTGCGGCCCTTCATCAAGGGCTGCGGCCGGATGCGCGTGGCGCGAAGGGGGTGCTTTACAAGGCGCCTAAGCCCGCGCAGGACCGGCGTATCGACCTTCCGGCGATCGGGCCGGACACGGTGGCCCAAGCGGCGCGGGCGGAGCTTGCCGGGATCGCCTGGGCGGCGGGCGGCGTTCTGCTGCTGGACCGCAAGGCGACCCTCGCTGCGGCAGAGGATGCGGGGCTGTTCCTGTGGGCACTGGAGTGACGGAGCATTCGGGTCACGAAGGAGCCTCTGCTGCCCTGGCCCTGCGGGTAGGGGCATGAGGGCCTTCCTGATCGCGGGCGAGCCTTCGGGCGACCGCCTCGGGGCCGCGCTGATCGCAGGGCTGCGCGAGCTTGACCCCGCTCTTGAGGTCCAAGGCATCGGCGGCGAGGGCATGGCGGCGCAGGGCTTGGAAAGCCTTTTCCCCATGTCCGAGCTGAGCCTCATGGGCATCTGGGAAATCCTGCCGAAATACCGCGCGCTCAAGCGCCGGATCGCGCAGACGGCCCAAGCGGTGATCGACGCCGCACCCGATGTGCTGGTCACCATCGACAGCCCCGATTTCGGGCTGCGGGTGGCGCGGATCGTGCGCGCGGCGGCGCCCCGGATCCGCACCGTGCATTACGTGGCGCCCTCGGTCTGGGCCTGGCGCTCGGGCCGGGCGGCGAAGATGGCGCAGGTCATCGACCATGTGCTGGCGATCCTGCCCTTCGAGCCGCCGCTGATGCAGGCGGCAGGCATGACCTGCGACTTCGTGGGCCACCCGGTCGTGGCCGAGCCGCTGGCCTCGCCGGCCGAGGCCGCTGCCTTCCGTGCGCGCCATGGCATTGCGGCGGATGCACCGCTGGTCCTGTGCCTGCCGGGCTCGCGCCGGGGCGAGGTCGAGCGGCTGGGCCCGCGCTTCGACGAGGCGCTGATGCGGCTGCGCGACCGCGTGCCGGAAATCCGCGTCGTGCTGCCGACCGTGCCGGGCGTTGCGGACATGGTGAGGGGGATGGTCCGGCGCTGGCCGACTGCCCCCGTTGTCGTGCAGGGCGAGGCGGACAAGCGCGCCGCCTTTGCCGCTGCCGACCTGGCGCTGGCGGCTTCGGGGACGGTCAGCCTGGAGCTTGCGGCAAACTGGGTGCCGATGGTAATCGGCTATGACATGGCGCCGGTCAGCCGCGCCCTGATCGGGCTGCTGCTAAAGACCGACACCGTGACGCTGGTGAACCTGGTCAGCGAGACCCGCACTGTCCCCGAGTTCCTGGGGCGGCGCTGCCAGCCGGGGCCCATGGCGAATGCCCTGCTGCGCCTGTTGGACGACGCGGACGCGCGGGCCGAGCAGCTTGCCGCAATGGACCTGACAATGGAGCGGCTGGGCCGCGGCGGAGAGCCGCCCGGCGTGCGGGCGGCCCGTTCGGTGATCGCGGCCGTTACAGCGCGGCGGTGACGATCACCTCGACCTTGTAGTCGGGGGTGGCCAGCTTCGCCTCGCCGGTCGCGCGGGCGGGGCAGTTCCCCTGCGGCACCCAGGCGTCCCAGATAGCGTTCATCTCGGCGAAGTCGGCGATGTCGGCCATCCAGATCTGCGCCTTGAGGATGCGGGTCTTGTCGGTGCCCGCTTCCGCCAGCAGGCGGTCCACTTGGGCCAGCACTTCCCGGGTCTGGTCGGCCACGCTCTCACCGGGGTTGCCGACCTGTCCGGCCAGATAGACCACGCCGTTGTGGATGACCGCCTCGCTCATCCGGGTTCCGCATTCGATCCGCTTGATGTCCGCCATGTTCATGCTCCGTTGATGAGGCGCCAGAAGAATAGCGCCGTCATGCCGAAGCCGACGACCGCGATCAACCCGCGCAGTACCGGAACGGGAATACGCCGCGCGACGGGCGCGCCCCCCAGCCCGCCCGCGATGGCGCCGATGGCAAGGACCAGGCAGGGCAGCCACGCGATCTGACCGCCCACCGCGAAGATCACAAGGCTGATGGTGGACAAGGCGAAGGACAGCCAGGTCTTGAGCCCGTTCATCGTGTGGATGTCGGTCATTCCCCACAGTGAGAAGAGCGCAAGCAGCACGATCCCGAGGCCGCCGTTGAAATAGCCGCCGTAGATCGCGACCGGCAGCAGCGTCCCCGCGCCGAAGGCCGTGACGCCCCCCCGGAAGCGCGAGGTGAAGGCATGAAGCCGCGGCCCCGCCAGGAAGATCAGCGTCGCCGCCAGCAGCAGGAAGGGCACAATGGCCGCGAAGGTCTCGTTCGAGGACACCAGCAGCAGCGCCGACCCGGCCGCCCCGCCGACCAGCGTCCAGATCGTCAGCCGCAGCATGATGTCGCGCGGGATGAGCGCCACCTCGCGCCAGAAGCCGAGGGTGGCGGCGAGATAGCCGGGCAGGGCGGCCACGGTGCTGGTGGCATTGGCCATGACCACCGGCACGCCGGTGAAGACCAGCGCGGGGAAGACGATGAACGTGCCTCCTCCTGCCACGGCATTCAGCATCCCGCCGAGGAACCCGGCGACAAGCAGCAGAAGATAATCGGTCACGTCGCACCCTTGGCTGAAGTCGCGGCAAGGGTGGCGGGACGGCACCCGAACAGCAAGCAGGATGCCCGCGCGTTTCCGCTGGGCGAAACTTCAAGCAGTCAGGGGAGTGGAGCGGGTGAAGGGAATCGAACCCTCGTCGTAAGCTTGGGAAGCTTCTGCTCTACCATTGAGCTACACCCGCGACACGTTTCCGATAGCGC
This sequence comes from Paracoccus chinensis, assembly GCF_900102885.1. Taxonomy (GTDB): domain Bacteria; phylum Pseudomonadota; class Alphaproteobacteria; order Rhodobacterales; family Rhodobacteraceae; genus Paracoccus; species Paracoccus chinensis. The sequence goes on from NZ_FNGE01000017.1 coordinate 36,445, forward strand.
GGGCCGCAGCCCCGGTCAAGCTCAGAGCAGCCCCATCTCGGCCAGCTCGCGCGCGAGCTTCGGCGGCAGGGGCGATTCCGCCGCGCGCCCGGCGGGCAGATCGGGCGGCGCGTCGGCAGGCACCAGGTAGCGCCAGCCCTGGAAGGCGCGGCGCGGGACGGCCGACACCCGGATCACCTCGCGGTCCAGGATCAGGGCGCAGCGGGTGATGTTGTCGCCGCCCGTCCGCTGCTGCAGGTCCAGGATGCGCTGGCGCGCCAGCATGGTGCCCTTGAAGACCCAGTAGATCGAGCCGCCCGCGAGCAGCTCCTCGGCACGCTTGGGCCACATGCGGGTGATGTGCTCGGCCGGGCCGTCGCCAAAGCGTTCGGCCTGCCAGCGTTCCAGCGACTCGGGGTGGGGGGCGCCCACGCAGAGCTTCATCATGTGCAGGGAGGGGGTGGTCATGGCGGCCATATAGGCGACGCCCTCAAAGGTTAACAGGGGCGGGACGCCGCAGGGTTGCGGGTGCCCGGACGAGGGCGTAGCAGCCTTGGGGAAAGGATATTTCCATGACCACCGACACCGCTCAGGCGTCGCGCCGGCTGCCGCAGGGCGAGCTGATCGCGATGCTCGCATTCCTGTTCGCCACCGTCGCATTCTCGATGGATGCCATGCTGCCCGCGCTGCCCGAGATCGCCGCGCAACTGACGCCCGACGACGTGAACCGCGCGCAGCTGATCCTGACCAGCTTCATGGCCGGAATGGGCCTGGGCACGCTGTTCGCGGGTCCCGTTTCGGACGCGATCGGACGCAAGCCCGCCATGGCGATCGGCTTTGCAGTCTATCTCGTGGCCTCGGCGGTGGCGCTGTTCGTGAACTCGCTGGAGCTGCTGCTGGCGGCGCGTTTCGCGCAAGGTCTGGGTGCGGCCGCGCCCCGGATCGTCGGCACGGCGCTGGTGCGCGACCTTTATTCGGGCCGCGAGATGGCGCGGATCACCAGCTTCATCATGATGGTCTTCATGATCGTGCCGGCCCTGGCCCCGCTGATCGGCGTGGGCTTCATCCACCTGATGGGATGGCACGGCGTCTTTGTCGGCTTCATCCTGTTCGGCGCAATCGGCTGGCTGTGGCTGTCCCTGCGCCAGCCCGAGACGCTGCCCCCCGTCGCGCGCCGCCCCCTGCAGGTCGGGACGCTGTGGACCGGGGTGCGCGAGGTGCTGTCGGACCGGCAGGTTGTCCTGAGCACCATCACAATCTCTCTGGGATTCGGGCAGATGTTCGCGCTGCTCTCCTCGGCCCAGCAACTGTTCGGGGAAACCTATGACAAGGGCGGCCAGTTTCCCCTGTGGTTCGCGGCCATGGCGATCCTGGCGGGCACGGGAACGCTCATCAACTCGCGCCTGGTGATGCGCATCGGGATGCGCCGGATCGCGCGGGGAGCCTATGCGGTCCAGATCTGGGTGTCGGCGCTGTTCCTGCTGCTGCTGGTGACGGACGTGCTGCCCGAGGGCCTGCGCTTTCCCGTGTTCTTCCTCTGGGCGGTGGGGCTGTTCATGATGGCGGGGCTGACCTTCGGCAACCTCAACGCCATGGCCATGCAGCGGATGGGGCACATCGCGGGGCTGACCGCCTCGGTCGTCTCGGCCATCTCGACATTGGGCGCGGTGGCCATCGCGGCGCCGGTGGGGCTGGCCTATGACGGCACGGCGATCCCGGTCGCGCTGGCGGCGGTGATCTGCTCGACGCTGGCCTGGCTCATCATGGGCCGGATGAAGTGAGCGGTTGACTCTGCTGCCCGCGCGTCTATAAGCGCCGCTTCCATTGGTGTTGGTGGACCCCGCAAGGGGAAACCTGTCGCCCCTGCTCGGGGGAGAAGGACAACGCCCTTCAAATCGAACGAAGGAGATCAGCGGTGACGAAACGCACCTCTGCCAAGTACAAGATCGACCGCCGCATGGGCGAAAACATCTGGGGCCGCGCCAAGTCCCCGGTGAACAAGCGGGAATACGGCCCCGGCCAGCACGGCCAGCGCCGCAAGAACAAGCTGTCGGATTTCGGCACCCAGCTGCGCGCCAAGCAGAAGCTCAAGGGCTACTACGGCGACCTGACCGAAAAGCAGTTCCGCCGCATCTTCTCGGAAGCCGAGCGTCAGCGCGGCGACACGGGCGAGATGCTGATCGGCCTGCTCGAGCGTCGCCTGGACGCCGTGGTCTTCCGCGCCAAGTTCGTGCCGACCATCTGGGCCGCGCGCCAGTTCGTGAACCACGGCCATGTCACCGTGAACGGCCAGCGCGTGAACATCGCTTCGTACCGCGTCAAGGAAGGCGACGTGATCGCCGTCCGCGAGAAGTCGCGCCAGCTGGCCATCGTGCTGGAAGCCGTGGGCCTGGCCGAGCGTGACGTCCCCGACTACATCGAGGTCGACCACAACAAGATGACGGCGACCTTTGTCCGCACCCCCGCGCTGGGCGACGTGCCCTATGCGGTGCAGATGGAGCCGAACCTGGTCGTCGAATACTACGCCCAGAACTGATCCGGTTCCTGCGGGTTTTCGGAAAGGCCGTCCTTCGGGCGGCCTTTTTCGTTGGGTGCCGCCGGACCGGGGCGCTGCCCCGGACCCCGGGATATTTGGCGACAGAAGATGCAGGCGGTTGACAGTGCGAGTGGCCCTTTCCAAGGGTGGCGCATGACTGCAAGCCTGCACAGGCCCGATCCCGCCACGCGCCCGGACGATGCCCTGATCGTGGATGTGCCGGGCTTTGACGGCCCGCTGGATCTTTTGCTGACGCTGGCGCGCAGGCAGAAGGTGGACCTGATGCAGATCAGCGTCCTTGCCTTGGCCGAGCAGTACCTTGCCTTCATCGAGCAGGCCCGCAGCCTGCGGATCGAGCTGGCGGCGGATTACCTCGTGATGGCCGCCTGGCTCGCCTATCTGAAATCCCGGCTTCTGCTGCCGCCCGAGCCCGAGGCTACGGAGCCCTCGGCCGAGGATCTCGCCGCGCACCTGGCCTTCCAGTTGGAGCGGCTGAACGCCATGCGCGAGGCGGCAGCGCGGCTGATGGGGCGTGCACGGCTGGGGCAGGACCGCTTTGCGCGGGGCGTGCCGGAAACCGTGGCGCGTGTCCGCTCGGTCACCTGGAAGACGGGGCTGATCGATATCCTGCAAGCCTATGCCCGCCTGCGCACCCGCGACGAGTTCCGCCCCTATGCCTATGACCGCCGCGACATCTGGACGCTCGAGGATGCGCTGGACCGGATGCGGCGGCTGATCGGCCACGCGGGCAGCTGGACGGACTTGGCTCGCTTCCTGCCCGCTGGATGGGAAGACACGCCCGCCCGGCGCCGCTCGGCCGCCGCCGCGACTTTCGCCGCCTCGCTGGAGCTGGCCAGGCAGGGCCGGGTCGAGCTGCGGCAGGGCGGCGCCTTCGCTCCCATCACCCTGCGCGTGCGGTGAGCGGGCCGTCCTTCCTGCCGCCGCCCCTCGACCAGCAGGAACGCATGGTCGAGGCGCTGCTGTTCGCCTCGGCCCAGCCGATGACCCTGCGCGACCTGGCCGCACGCCTTCCGGCGGGCTCGGACCCGGCCGAGGCGCTGCGTCGGTTGCGCGCGCGCTACGCCGGCCGGGGTGTCGAGCTTGAACGGGTGGGCGACGCCTGGGCCTTCCGCACCGCCGCAGACCTGGGCTTCCTGATGCAGGAGGAGGTGGTCGAAGCCCGACGCCTGTCCCGCGCCGCCACCGAAACGCTGGCGATCGTGGCCTATCACCAGCCCGTCACCCGCGCCGAGATCGAGGAGATCCGCGGTGTTGCCGTCAGCCGCGGCACGCTGGACCAACTGATCGAGACGGGCTGGGTCCGTCTTGGCCGCCGCCGGCAGAGCCCCGGCCGCCCCGTCACCTTTGTCGTGACCGAGGCATTCCTGGATCATTTCGGCCTTGCCAGCACCCAGGACCTGCCCGGACTGGCCGAGTTGCGCGCGGCGGGCCTTCTGGACAGCAGGCCGACGGGTCTTGCGGGAAAGGCGAAGGCCACCGATATTCCGCGCGATGAGCCGGGGGATGACCTCTTCGGCGACTGAGGACTGCTGCATGAACCTGAACGGACTTTTCGGCCCCATCGGCCGGATGCTGACCCGCCGGCTGATGAGCTGGGGGATGAACAAGGGCATTGACCTGGCCACCCGGCGCACCGGCGGCACCACGGCGGATGGCAAGCCTTCACCCGCGGCCGCCAAGCAGGCCAAGGCGGCGCGGCAGGCCGTCAAGCGCGCCCGTCAGGCCGCCCGCATCACGCGCAAGCTGCGCTGAGCTTCAGCCCTGCCGGAACTGCTTGGCGAGCTTCAGGCCCTGCCCCTGGTAGTTGGAGGCGATGCCGTGGCCATAGAGCCGCTCCGGCGGGGCGCTCATCCGTTCATAGACTAGGCGTCCGACGACCTGCCCGTGTTCCAGGGCAAAGGGCGCCTCGTGGCAGCGAACCTCCAGCACTCCGCGCGCCCCTGCACCCGCCGGGCCGTGGCCGAAGCCGGGATCGAAGAAGCCCGCATAATGGACGCGGAACTCGCCCACCATCGCCAGGTAGGGCGACATCTCGGCGGCGTGGTCCGGCGGGATCGAAACCGTTTCCCGACTGACAAGGATGTAGAAGGCGCCGGGGTCAAGGATCAGGCGTCCGTCTTCGCCATGCAGGTCGTCCCAGAAATCCCGCGCGGCATAGCCGCCGATCCGGTCGAGGTCGATGACGCCGGTATGCGGACGGGCGCGATAGCCCACCAGAGTGCCGTCGGCCGGGCGCAGGTCCACCGAGAAACCCAGACCCTGGTCGATCAGCGGCTCGCCATCGACTAGTGGTTGCGCGGCGTGCAGCGCCGCCAGCGCGGTGTCGTCCAGAACGGCATGGCCCTGCCGCAGGCGCAGCTGGTTCAGCCGCATCCCCGGACGCACGAGGACGGAAAAGCTGCGCGGGCAGATTTCGGCGTAAAGCGGGCCGTCGTAGCCGGCGGGCAGGCGGTCGAACTCGGTCCCGTCGTCGGTGACAAGCCGCGTCAGCAGGTCGAGCCGCCCGGTCGAGGACTTGGCGTTCGCCACCGCCTCGATCCCCTCGGGCAGGGTAAGGCGCTCCAGCAGCGGGACAAGGTAGACGCAGCCCTTTTCCAGCACTGCGCCATGGGTCAGGTCCATGCGGTGCATCTCGAAATCGGCCAGCCGGTCCGCCACGCTGCGGCCGCGCCCTGCGAGGAACGAGGCCCGAAGCCGCCAGGCGGTCGTGCCAAGGCGCAGGTCGAGGCTGGCGGGTTGCACCTGGTCGGGGGTGAAGTCGATGGGCGCCCGGATCGCGCCATCCTCGATCAGCTTGCGCAGCGCGCTGTCGGGAAGAACGCCGTTCATCTCAACACGCCTCTGCCAAGCCCTTGATTGTCAAACGCCCACCCCGAAGGGTGGGCGTTTCGTGATGGTCGGGCCGGCGAGATTCGAACTCGCGGCCTTCCGCCCCCCAGACGGACGCGCTAACCAGACTGCGCCACGGCCCGACGCGAGCCGTATAGATCGAAGCCGAGGGGCTGCACAAGGGCCTCTGGGGCGATTTCCGCACAAGGATCAGGAGCGGTCGTCCTGAAGCCGCCGCAGGGCGTCATGCAGGGGACGCGCATCGGGGGGCAGGGGATGCTCACGCGTGCGCAGGGCCGCGGCGATGATGGTCAGCCGGTCGAGCCAGGCGGAGCAATCCTGGGGCGGGGCGGGTTCCACAGCTTCCGTCGAGCCAGAAGCATCTGCAGTTTGCTCGTCTGTACCAACCGAGGGTGGCAGCGCGATGCCCGCCATGACCTCGGACCCGTTGGTCTCATGGTCTGCCACCTGCCCGTCCGGACGCGGCAGGGCGGAGCCTGTCGAGGGATCGGCTTCCCCTTGGACCCTGGCCGCACCGCCGGCCTGCTCCGTGCTCCGCTGTGCCCTTGTCCGGGGTGCGCCCTTGCGCCTGCCGGTTGCTTCCGCGGCCTTCTGATCGGCGGCGGCTTCCAGCCGCAGGCGGCCGCGTTCGCGCAGGGCCGCCCCCTTGTCCAGCGCGATCAGGCGCTGGGCGCCACGGATGGTCAGGCCCTCCTCGCGCATGACCTCGCACAGCCCCGCCGCCAGCAGCAGGTCGTCGGGCCGGTAATAGCGCCGCCCGTCTGGACGACGGACGGGCGCGAGTGCCGGAAACTGCGTTTCCCAGTAGCGCAGCACATGGGTGGCCACGCCCACAAGCCGCGCAACCTCGCCGATGCTGCGGAAGGCCTGCGGAGATTTCATGCGGCGCCTATTTGTTCCCCGCCGCGACGCGTTCCTTCATCAGGTGCGACGGGCGGAAGGACAGGACACGGCGGGGGGTGATCGGGACTTCCTCGCCCGTCTTGGGGTTGCGGCCGATGCGCTCGTTCTTGTCGCGCACCGAGAAGGTGCCGAAGGACGAGATCTTGACCTGCTCGCCCCGCACCAGGGCGTCCGAGATATGGCCCAGCACGCTTTCGACCAGTTGCGCGCTTTCGTGGCGGGACAATCCCACTTCCCGGAACACCGCTTCGGCCAGATCCATTCGGGTCAGCGTCTTTTCGCTCATGCGCGGGCCTTTCATTCGTCACAGATTGTTGTCCCGGATTCAGCAAGTCAACCATGCCGAGACCGGTTCGTTCCAGATTTGGTCGAGGGAAAACCTTTCAGGACAACCCTCTTGCGCGGCTTTCGGGCACGGGCAAGTGGTTCTTGCCCTGCGGGCGATCTCGCCTACATCCTCAAGGTGCGACAGCAGAATGGGGGAGAGCACGGAATGGCAGGCGGCTGGGCGACGGATGGCGCGGTCAACGAGCAGATCGAGGTCAGCACCCAGGAGGCCCTGGCGCGGATGCGGCTGCGTAATCGCGCGGGCGGAGAGAGCCTGTCGGAATGCGCCGATTGCGGCGAGCCCATCCCCGAGGCGCGCCGCCTTGCCCAGCCCGGCGTCAAGCTGTGCATCTCCTGCCAGTCCGAGGCCGACCGCGTGCTCCGGCCCACGGGCGGGATGAACCGCCGCGCATCCAAGGACAGCCTGCTGAAGTAGGGCGGCTGTTGGTATCGCGCCAGGCGGGGCTGATTGCGCCCGTGATGGCTGTCTATGCGCCGCCCGCCGCGGCAAGGCGGTCCTGCACCAGCCCGCTGATCCGGGCGAGATCCGCCGCCAGCGCCCGGTCCGCCGAATGATCACGCGCCAGCGCCGTCGCGGCCTGTTCCAGCGGCTCGTCCCTTGCGGATCGCGCGACGCCTGCAAGGAAACGGGCGATGTAGTCGATCGCGCCTGTGTCGGAGGACGAGGCCAGCACCTCGGCCACATGCGCAAGGTCGTCGCGCAGCGCGCCCGGATCGGGATGCACCGTTTCCTCGCTGACCATGCGCAGGCCGGTCGGGCGCGCCTCGGGCGGCAGGGCCGACAGGATCGCGTGCTGGAACTGCGCCAGGCTTTCGACCGGCTTGCCGATGAAACCGTCGGCGCCTGCAGTCAGCGCCTCGGCCTCGTTTTCCGGATCGCCCGAGAGGCCCAGCACCACGGGCACGCGCGGCGACATCGCAGCAAGCTGCGCAATTAGGTCCTGTCTGACGGCCTGAGGGTCCGCAGGTATTGGCGCAGGAAGGCGAGCTTCAGCATGGCGCCGAAGTTGACGGCGAGCTTCTCATGTCGGGTCGCGATGGAGCGGCAGCCTTTGAGCCATCCGACGCAGCGCTCGATCACATTGCGCCTGCGGTAGCGATCAGGGTCGAAGCGTCGCGGGCAGCCCTTGCCCATGTTGCCGCCCTGGCGGGGTGGGATGACCGGCCGGATCCGGCGTCGGCGCAGGTAGGCGAAGACGGGCCGGTAGCTGTAGGCCTTGTCGCCCGCGAGATACTTGGGACGGGTGCGGGGGCGCCCTCGCAGGCCCG
>NZ_FNGE01000005.1 GCF_900102885.1 Paracoccus chinensis
ATGGTTGCTGGCAGACCGGGGCTACGATGCCAACTGGTTCAGAAATGCCCTGAAAGACAAAGGGATCACTCCCTGCATTCCGGGGCGAAAGTCCCGTGGACGGTCCGTAAAATATGACAAGCGCCGCTACAAACGCCGCAACAGGATCGAGATCATGTTTGGCCGCCTGAAAGACTGGCGGCGCATCGCCACGCGTTACGACAGATGCCCGAAGGTGTTCCTGTCCGCTATCGCACTCGCCGCAACCATCATCTTCTGGCTATGAAACTTAACGAGTCCTGACCCTAAAGGCACCCCAAAGGTCGAGTAGTTATTCCCGGCAGGTCGGTGCCAGAAAGCTAGAGCGACCTCACCAGTGACTCTCTCTGGAATAGGGAACAGAAATTGCAGAGAACTAAAATTAGCCCAGCAGAATTGCGAAAATCCTTCCTTACAATCTCGACAACTTAAAACTTTCGATCCACCACAACACACCCTCCCTCCTCTGACATACTAATTACGCGGAACGGCCCCACGGTGCTGTGGCGGTAGGCCCCCGTTAGTCTGTCGATTGAAATCTGTTCAGTCGGGTTGTGAGGGGTTTCCCTTGGATGATTGAGCAGACAGGTTATATCATCGCATCCCGTGAAGTACTCCTTGCCCCATGCATAGCTGGCAGCGCCCGAACGGCGATCAAGTGTTATGTGAAAGGCAATCCCGCTACCATCGCCGACATAGAACCCACGACAGTAAAGGTTGAGCGGATCGGCTTGCGCTGCACCACAGTACACGGCTGCTAACAAACTTAAACTTCTGAGCATTTATGTCACTCCCATGCTTTAAATAACAATCTTAAGCATCGCGTCTTTCAGCTTGGCAAGACTGAAACCCTTACCGTAACCCTCGCTTACGCCCTGAGGCTTCCACCCTCCAATTTGCTCACGAATATCTTTAGGCACCCCGGCGTCTCTGAGGCGATCCACAAAGGTGTGGCGGAAGCTATGGAGCCCTTGACCTTTCTTCGCCAGCCCGTTGTCCTTCATCCACTTGTTAAGAGCAGCGGATGCAGTATTGGCATTAAACTCCTTGCCTGAGGCTTTCGGCTGAAAGATAGGGAACAAATTGTCGCCCTCTGTGGTCATGGCTCTCTGCGCCGCCCACAAAGCCTCCCCAACCAAGGGAACCCGTCGCTCCGACTGCTTGTTCTTGAGTCTTCTATTCTGGTTGGGGCGAATCAAGACGTGCGGAACATCGTCGGATAAGAAGACCTCATCCTTCCGTAGCCCCACAATTTCTGCCTGTCGTGCCCCGGTGTCTGATAGCAGCGAGATAGCCCAGCGCCTCTGATCATCGGTCTCCCGGCATTTCTTCTGAATAGCCCGTAGCTCCTCAGCACTATACGGTAGCCGCTCATTTGGCGGCGAAGTCTCGGCTTCCGAGATAGTAAGTCCCTCGAACGGGTTTCCCCTTTCCAGCTTTAGCTCAAACTCCCTAATAGCTGTGTCGAGAACGGGCTTTATCTGATAGACATACTTTCGGATTGTTTCGGCAGAGACACTCCTAGACCGCAGCTTGGCAACAAACTCGTTGGCGTGGCCTCGTCGAACATCAATGATGATTGCATCTCCGGTGATGCCCATGAGCAGGTCCCAAGCGCGGTCAAACTGCTGCTGACCGATCTTATTCCTTGGCCCCTTTCCTAGCTCGATGTGCTTGTCCTTGGCATCGCTGAGAGTGCGAGGGACTTGCTTCCCCATCAGCAGGTCAAGGGTAAGCCGGTTTTGGGCGCTGGGCTCCGGATGATGCTCAAAGGGCTCGTAGGGACCGCCCGTCAGTTCATCTATCAGCCGATCAATGGTGAGAGTGTCCCGATACCGCACCCCGTCTCCGGGCTTCACTCCGGCGGCCTCTAGACGTGCCAGCGCCGCCTTGGGGCTGACAGCTTCATCAGTGCCTCTCAGGTGATTGGCCCAAAGAGCATCCTGCCTGCGGGCGTGTTCATCTGCCCTCTTGGCGGCCTCTCTCTGGTCAACGGTCTGCAAGGAGAAAAACAGAACCGACTGAGGCTTTCCCGAAGCGTCTCGGTGCAAGCCTTCGCATCCAGCCTTCACGCGGCGGCGGAAGTACCAGACATTTCCTCTCTTTTGAATGTACTTAGCGGACAAGCGAAAGGCCCCTGAGTCGAACAGCAAGACCACAGTGTGTCACCTCTTGTGTCACCTTGTGGAAGCTCAGAGATCGCTTAACCATTTGATTTCAAATAAGAAACTCAGATGATTTGGCGGACGGTGAGGGATTCGAACCCTCGAGACGGTTCCCCGCCTACACACTTTCCAGGCGTGCGCCTTCGACCACTCGGCCAACCGTCCGTGGCGGGGGTTTAGCCCGCCACGGCGCGCCCTGCAAGTCAGAGCTTGGAGATGCGCGCCTGCAATTCGGCCAGCTGGCGGCGGATATCCTCCGCTTCTTCGGATGCGGGCCGCGCGGAACGGGACTTGCCGTGCAACGGCGTGGGCTCGGGAGGATGGGTGTCCTCGTCCTCGTCGCGGGCGGGGCTGCTGCTGCCGGCCCAGCCGCCCATCATCGCCTTCAGGAACAGCTGCTGCTGGCGCTGCATTTCCGAAAAGCCGGGCATCGAGGCCATGGGGTGCTGCAGGGCGGTCAGCTGTTCCATCATCTTGGACTGACCGTGGCGCAGCATCTCGAAGCTGGCGGCAAGGAACTGCGGCACGACCGACTGCGCCTGCGCGGTATAGCTGCGCACGAGGTCGGTCAGAAGGTCCACGGGCAGAACATTCTCGCCCCGGCTTTCGTGCTCGGCGATGATCTGCAGAAGATACTGGCGCGTCAGGTCGTCGCCGGACCGCAGGTCCACGATCCGCACCTCACGTCCCTCGCGGACCACCTTGGCGATCTCGTCAAGCGTGATGTAGTCGCTGGTCTCGGTATTGTAGAGCCGCCGGCTGGCATAGCGCTTGATCAGCAGCGGCTCGGGCTTCGACTTGGCGGCTTCGGCGGGCATGGCGGCTTCGCTTTGATGCATCTGCAGCAATGATGGGATGGGGGCGCCGCGATTGCAAAGCAAAAACGCGCGCCCGTCGCGGGCGCGCGCTGCGTCATGGGTCAGGAACGAGAGGCCGCGACCGGCCCCGTGGCCAAGATCAGGCCTTGTCCTTGTTGCCCGGGTTCGTGACCGCATCCTGCGCCTGGCGGGCGACGTTCTGGATGTTGGTGGTCGCGGTCTGGGCCATGCGCTGGGCATCGGCCTGGGCTTCCTTGCCGGCGTTCAGCAGCAGGTCGACGGTGTCCATCTGGACCTTCTTGGCAACCTCGGCATAGGCGGCCATGTGCTCGGCGGCCAGTTCGGCAGCGGCCGAGGCGAAGTCCGACATGGCCTTGGCGTAGTCGGCGGGCTGGTCCTTCGAGGTGGTCAGCTCGCCCATGCGGGCCAGCGTGTCCTTGGCCCAGGCGGCCGAGATCTCGGTCGAACGCTCGGCGGCCTGCAGGGCCACGCGGGTCATGCGCTCGCTCAGTTGCGCCTGGGACTTGAAGGCTTCCGTCATCGACGAGGTGTCGACGGGAAGGTTCGCCATCATGTCCTGGAACGGCTTGGTGAAGTCGGGGGTCTTGGCCATCGGAACTCTCCTAAAGGCAGTCAGTAGGTGGTGGAAGTGCCACTAGAGTAGATGCTGCAGTGCAGCATTTCAAGTGGGTCATGCTGCACTGCAGCAAGATTGCGCAATTTTTTGCGCCTTCTGCCAACCGGACCAGGATGATGCCGGCAGGCAGAATGAAAAGCGGCGCGACCCGAAGGTCGCGCCGCGAAGATCATGCCGCCTCGTGGACATAGATGCCGGGGGCCGGAGCCAGCGAGACCTGGGGCTCGCGCGCCGGGACCATCGGTCCCGAATGCTGCGCCAGCCACTCGGCCCAGCGCGGCCACCAGCTGCCCTCGTTGTGCCGGGCGTGGCCCCGCCAGTCCTCGGGCGTGCCGCTGAAATCGGCCTGCGAGACGTAGTGCCCGTATTTCACCTTGCCCGGCGGGTTGATGATCCCGGCGATATGGCCCGATTCCGACAGGATGAAGGTGCGGTCGGCCGAGGTCATCTGCGCGATCCCCTTCCAGCTGTGATGCCAGGGCGCGATGTGGTCGCTTTCGCAGGCAATGGCGCAGACCGGCACGGTGACGTCGGACAGATGGACGCGATGGCCGAGGATCTCGAAGCCCTCGCGCGCCAGCGCATTCGCCTGGCACAGCTTGCGCAGGTATTGCGTGACCATCCGCCCCGGCAGGTTGGTGCCGTCGCCGTTCCAGAACAGCAGGTCGAAGGCGGGCGGCGTCTCGCCCAGCATGTAGCTGCGGATCGCAGGCCCCCAGATCAGGTCATTGGCCCGCAGGAAGCTGAAGGTCCGCTGCATCAGCTTGGCCGACAGGTAGCCGGTGCGCCGGACCTCGTCCTCGATCCCGCCGACGAAGTCGTCCTGCAGGAAGGTCGTGAACTCTCCCTGGTCCGAGAAGTCGGTCAGCGTGGTCAGGAAGGTCGCGGACTTCACCCGGTCGTCGCCGCGCTGCTTCAGCACGCCCAGCGTCGCCGTCAGCGTGGTGCCGCCGATGCAGTAGCCGAGGGCGTTCAGCTGCCGCTCGCCCGTCAGTTCCAGCGTCTTGTCCATCGCCTCGAGATAGGCCGCCACATAGTCATCCATGGCCACATCGGCGAAGCTTTCGTCGGGGTTCTTCCACGATACCACGAACAGCGTGTGGCCCTGTTCCACGAGCCACCGCAGCAGGCTGTTCTGCGGCTTGAGGTCCATGATGTAGTACTTGTTGATCCACGGCGGAAAGACGATCAGCGGCGCCTTGTGCACCTGGTCCGTCAGAGGCCGGTACTGGATCAGCTCGAACATCCGGGTGCGGTGGACAACCTCGCCCGGCGTGGTGCCGATGTTCTCGCCCACGCGGAAGGCGCTGCGGTCGGCCAGCGAGACGATCATCTCGCCGCCGCTTTCCTCGATGTCCCGGACCAGGTTCTCGAGCCCCCGCACGAGGCTGTCGCCCTCGGTTTCCAGCGCCTTGACCAGCGCGTCGGGGTTCGTTGCCAGGAAGTTGGTGGGCGCCAGCATGTCGATCATCTGGCGGGTGAACCAGTCCACGCGACGGCGCTCGACCTCGTTGTCGATCTGCAGGTCGGCGGTGGCCTTGCGGATCGCCTCGGCGTTGATCTGGTACTGCCGCATCACGAAGCTGTAGAAGGGGTTCGTGTGCCACAGCGGGTTCTTGAAGCGGCGGTCGGACGTGTCGCTTCCGGCGGGCGCCTGGAAGCCGTGCAGGAACGCGCCCTGGGCTTCGGCCACGTGGCGCAGCGTGTCGCCCCAGTAACGGACCTGCTGCTCGATCAGGCGCGCGGGCTGTTCGGTCGCCAGCTTCACCCAGGCCTGCGCGACCGAGCCGTAAAGCTCGGGGCCCGGCCCTTCGATCGAGGCGGCGCGCATCGGCTTGCTGGCAACCGCGCGCAGCAGGCGCTGGCTGAGGCTTTCGATCCGGGCGATGTTCTCGGCCAGCTTCTCGGTCAGGCCGGGCGCGGTCAGCGGGTTCTCATGCCCCGCGGGCGCGGTCCCCTGCCCCTCCGCAACGGGCGCAGGTGCGGGCGCTGCGGCAATCCCTTCGTCGGTCACGGTGACCGGCTCGGCGGCGGCTTCCGCCTCGGCCTCGGCCACCGCGTCGGCCAGCTCCTCGGCCGAAATCACGCCCAGACTTTCGAGGGGATTCACCTCCTCCTCGGGGATCTCGTCGGACGGCTTTGCTGCGGATGCATCCTCGTCCTGATTCCCGGCCGCGGCGGCAGGCTGCGCCTCTCCGGCGGGGGCCGGCTCCTGCGGGGGCGGCGATTCGCCGCGAGCCTCTTCCGCCTCCGAAACGGCCGCTTGCCCGTCCTCCTCCTGCGTCCCGGAGGGGGCGGAGACCGCCGCTTCGGCCAGAATCGACTCGGTCACGGAGACAGGGACATCCGATTCCAGGCTCGTGATCTCGTCGGCCAGGATGGCGTCCTCGTGCCCCGCAGCCATCACGGTCGCGCCCAAAGTTTCTGCGATTGCAGCATCAAGCTGCTGTTCCGGCTGGACAACGTTCGAAGCTGCCGTTCGCCGCGCTTTTTCCGTCACGTCATTCTGACGTTTCTTGGCCATGACATTGGATCCTCGCTACCCCTATTTGCATTAAAGACCAGGTTGACGCTGATCGCAAACCCGCCTTTACGCACAGGGAATATTCCAGGGAGTTCGTGGCGATGGTCTACAAAGGCGCACGGGGCATGCTGTCCTATGACGCGATGGAAACGCTGCGTAACACGAACGAGTGGATGGGCGCCTCGGCCCGGGCCATGGCCTCCTATCCGCTGTTCGCCATGATCCCCTCGCCCTTCTTCAAGGTCATGAGCGCCTGGGGCCGCGTCACGGAACGCAGCTTCGCCCGCATGGTCATCAAGCCCGACTGGGAAATCCCGCCGATCCCCAGCGCCGACGGCCAAGACCACCTGGTCTATGTCGAGCCGGTGATCCGCCGTCCCTTTGGCAGCCTGGTCCATTTCCGCGTCGCCCGGCGCGAGCCGATGGCCCGCCGCGTCCTGCTGGTCGCGCCCATGTCCGGCCATTACGCCACCCTTCTGCGCTCTACCGTGACATCCCTGTTGCCCGATTGCGACGTGTGGGTGACGGATTGGCACAATGCCCGCGACATTCCGGTCAGCGAGGGCAAGTTCGACGTCGAGGATTACACCCGCTATCTCGTCGACTTCATGAAGCACCTGGGACCCGACCTGCATGTGGTCGCGGTCTGTCAGCCCGCGCCGCTGGCGCTTGTCGCCACCGCCTTGCTGGCCGAGGATGAGCCCGCCGCCCAGCCCCGCACCCTGACGCTGATCGGCGGACCCATCGACCCGGATGCGGCGGCGACCGAGGTCACCGATTTCGGCAACCGCATGACGATGGGCGAGCTCGAGCACCTGTTCATCCAGCAGGTCGGCTTCAAATACCGGGGCGTGGGCCGGATGGTCTATCCGGGGCTGGCGCAGCTGACCTCGTTCATCGCCATGAACGCCGAAACCCATGCCCGTGCCTTCCGCGACAAGATCGTCGCCGAAGCCAAAGGAGAAGGCTCCGAGGGCGACAAGCACAACAAGTTCTACGACGAATACCTCGCCGTGATGGACATGACGGCCGAGTTCTACCTGTCCACCGTCGAGCGCGTCTTCAAGAAATGCGAGATCGCGGGCAACCGCTTCACGGTGGAAGGCCGCGCGGTCGACATCGGCAAGATCAGGGACGTCGCGGTCATGACCGTCGAGGGCGCCAACGACGACATCTCGGCGCCCGGCCAGTGCGTGGCGGCACTGAAGCTGTGCAGCGGCGTTCCCGACAAGAAGAAGGCCCAGCACCTTGAACCCGGCGCGGGGCATTACGGCATCTTTGCCGGCAAGAGCTGGCGCATCAACATCCGCCCGATGGTGCTGGACTTCATGGACGAGCATTCGCAGCACCCCGAGCAGACCAGCCGGCCCAAGCGCCTGCGCGGCATGACCGGGCCCGGCGACACCCGCCGCGATCCGGCGGAAGAAGACAGCAAGATCGCGGTCTGATCTTTCTGCCCCTTTCAAAGGCCCCGGCTTCCCGCCGGGGCCTTTTGCTTGCGCGGAACCGCTGCAGCGCAGCGGGGTTGCACTTGCGACTGTCCGCGCCACGAGGGCGCATAGGAGGACCCATGACCGACAACCGCGACACCTTCTGGAAACGCCTCGAAGGCATCAACGCCGGGATGCTGGGCGCCGAGCCCGACTGGCGGCTGGTGCCCATGTCGCATTACGCCGAGCCGGAAACCGCCACGCTGTGGTTCATCACCGCCGCCGGCACCGACCTGGTCGAAGCTGTGGAAGGCGGCGCGAAGAAGGCCGTGCATGCGGTGGGCGACGGTGACGGCCAGCTTTACGCCCGGATCGAGGGCAGGCTGGAGCTGTCGAACGACAAGGCCAAGCTGGACGAGGTCTGGAACGCCGTGGCCTCCAGCTGGTTCGGCAACGACGAACGCGACCCGGACGTCCGCCTGCTCAAGTTCACCATGTCCGAGGCCGAGGTCTGGACCACCGCCGGACGCATCGGCTTCTTCTACGAGATCGCGAAGTCGAAGATCACCGGCGCCAAGCCCGACACCGGCGACCATTTCACCGTCAGCTTCTGACACCCGCAACGCCCGGCCGTGAAGGCCGGGCGTCGTCGTTCAGCCCGCCAGTTCCTCCACCGCCTCGCGGATCATCCGCAACTCGCGAGGCCCGCTGAAGCGATGGTCGGCGTCCTTGACCAGCGCCAGCCGGATGTCCGGACCCTCGGCATGGGACAGCAGCCGCAGCGCATCCTCCATCGGCACATCCGCATCCGCCGTTCCCTGCAGGAACCGCACGGGCATCGGCAACCTGAGCGGTCGCTCGAAGATGCTGCTCTCCGCTCCCTGCTCGAACAGTCGGCGCGAAAAGACGTAATCCTCGCCGTATTCGCTTGGCCGCGCGATCCGGCCCTCCGACACCAGCGCCGCCCGGTCCTGATCGGTGAAGCCCGCCTGCATCCGCGCGGTGAAATCCGGCGCGGCGGCGATCGTCACCAGCCCCGCCCAGCGTTCCGGCTGTGCGCGTGCCAGCAGCAGCGCCAGCCACCCGCCCAGCGAGGATCCCACCAGCACCTGCGGCCCCGGCGCCAGCGCGTCGATCACGTCACGCGCGTCCTCCAGCCAGTCGGCCGGGCCGAACTCCTCCAGCCGCCCCTCGCTGGCACCATGTCCCGACAGGTCGAAGCGCAGCATGGCGCGGCCCTGATCGCGGCACCAGGCTTCCAGGTCGATGACCTTGGTTCCCCCCATGTCCGACTTGAACCCGTGCAGGAACACCACGCCAGGCCCCTGCCCTTCCAGCCGCTCATACGCCAGTTGTCGCCCCGATGCGGTCCGGTGAAACATCGCCCTCGCTCCTTCTTCTTCTTTGCCCACATATGCCACGGGATCGTCCTATACGACGACGGGGGCGTGAAGCCCCAGTCCGACCGCGCCACCAAGCGCCGCATTGACACTCCCGCCCTGCCACGCCACACGGGCCCGCACATAACCCGCAACCGGGCGTTCCGTGGGCGCCAAACCGATTGGGAGGACGCGATGTCCCAGATTTCCCTGACTTTCCCCGATGGCAGCATCCGCGACTATCCCGCTGGGACCACCGCGGCCGAGGTTGCTGCCTCCATCGCGCCCAGCCTTGCGAAGAACGCCATCAGCGCCAGCTTCGACGGCCGCCATGTCGATCTCGCCTGGCCCCTGACCGGGAACGGCAGCATCGCCATCAACACGATGAAGGATCAGGCCCCGGCGCTGGAGCTGATCCGCCACGACCTCGCCCATGTCATGGCGCGCGCGGTGCAGGAGCTCTGGCCCGACGTGAAGGTCACCATCGGCCCGGTCCGCGACTACGGCTGGTTCTACGACTTCGACCGCGCCGAGCCCTTCACGCCCGACGACCTCGGCGCCATCGAGGCGAAGATGAAGCAGATCATCGCGGCCCGCGAGCCCGTCCGCACCGAGGTCTGGGACCGCGCCCGCGCCATCGCCTATTACAAGGACCGGGGCGAGCCGTTTAAAGTCGAACTGATCGACCGCATCCCTGAGGGCGAGGACCTGCGGATGTACTGGCACGGCGACTGGCAGGACCTCTGCCGCGGTCCGCACCTGCAGCACACGGGTCAGCTTCCCGCCGACGCCTTCAAGCTGACCCATGTCGCAGGCGCCTACTGGCTGGGCGACAACACGCGGCCCATGCTGCAGCGCATCTACGGCGTGGCCTTCCGCAACCGCGACGAGCTCAAGGCCCACATGACCATGCTCGAGGAGGCCGCGAAGCGCGACCACCGCAAGCTGGGCCGCGAGATGGACCTGTTCCACATGCAGGAGGAAGCGCCGGGCCAGGTCTTCTGGCACCCGAACGGCTGGAACATCTACACGACGCTTCAGGACTATATGCGCCGCCAGCAGAAGCGCGGCGGCTATGTCGAGGTGAACACGCCCCAGGTCGTGAACCGCAAGCTGTGGGAGGCCTCGGGCCACTGGCAAAACTACCAGGAAAACATGTTCATCGTCGAAGTGGACGAGGAACATGCGCGCGAGAAGACGGTCAACGCGCTCAAGCCCATGAACTGCCCCTGCCATGTGCAGATCTTCAACGTGGGCCTGAAGTCCTATCGTGACCTGCCGCTGCGAATGGCCGAGTTCGGGTCCTGCAACCGCTATGAACCCTCGGGCGCGCTGCACGGCATCATGCGCGTGCGCGGCTTCACCCAGGACGACGCGCATATCTTCTGCACCGAGGCCCAGATCGAGCCGGAAACGAAGAAGTTCATCGAGTTCCTGGCCCGCATCTACGCCGACCTCGGCTTCGACAACTGGACGGTCAAGCTCTCGACGCGCCCTGAAAAGCGCATCGGCTCGGACGAAAGCTGGGACCGGGTCGAGGCCGCGCTGGGCAACGCCTGCCGCGCGGCGGGCTACGACTTCGAGGTGCAGGAGGGCGAAGGCGCCTTCTACGGCCCCAAGCTGGAATTCACCCTGACCGACGCCATCGGCCGCCAGTGGCAATGCGGCACGCTGCAGGTGGACCCGAACCTGCCCGAGCGGCTGGACGCCGAATACGTGGGCGAGGACGGCCAGAAACACCGCCCCGTGATGCTGCACCGCGCGGTCCTGGGCAGCTTCGAGCGCTTCATCGGCATGCTGATCGAGAACTACGCGGGCAAGCTGCCGCTGTGGCTCGCCCCCCGGCAGGTTGTCGTGGCCTCGATCGTCTCGGATGCTGACGACTATGTGCGCGAGGTCGTGGCCGCGCTGACCGCCGCCGGCATCCGGGCCGAGGCGGACATCCGCAACGAGAAGATCAACTACAAGGTCCGCGAGCATTCCCTGCAGAAGGTGCCCGTCATCATGGCCGTGGGCATGAAGGAGGTGGCCGAGCGCACCGTCTCGATCCGCCGCCTGGACCGGCAGGGGTCGGAATCGGTGACGCTGGACGCGGCGCTGGAAAGCCTGATGGCCGAGGGTACGCCCCCGGACCTGCGGGGCTGACCTGCGCGACCGGCGCCGAATTGCCGGAACGTCACGCACGCGTGAGCTTGCCGCGATTCTCCGCTTGCGTTTACGGGCGATTCGGGCATCCTGACGTCGCGTGAGCATGACTTTCTACCGCGTCCCTTCACGGGGCAGCCGGACTGCGAAAGGGCTGCACGGCCCGGAACGGCAATGACGCCACCGGGATACTGAAGGAGAGAAGGTCATGGCGACCGGCACGGTTAAATGGTTCAATGCCACCAAGGGTTACGGCTTCATCGCGCCCGACGATGGCGGCAAGGACGTGTTCGTCCATATTTCCGCGGTTGAGCGTGCGGGCCTGACCGGCCTGAACGACAACCAGAAGATCCAGTACGAGCTGCAGTCGGGCCGTGACGGCCGCGCCTCGGCTTCGGATCTCAAGCTGCTCTGATCTCATAGGCGCATCGCGCTCCGTCCGGATGCGCCACTTGGCGGCCTGCGGAAACGCAGGCCGTTTTTTCATGCGCGCAGCCCGGCTGTGCGCCGGGGACACAGGCGGCGGATCATGCGCACAAGTGGCTTGCAGCGGCGCGCATCAGGCGGCACTCAGGGCGCCATGCAGGACTTCAATCTGGCCGAACATGTGCTCGCGGCGGGGCTGGCCTCGCCTGACAAGCTGGCGCTCGCGGTGGTCTCGCCCACCGGCGCCGACCGCTGGTCCCATGCGCGGCTGCGCGCCGCCGTCCTGGGCACGGCCACGGGGCTGCGGGAACGCGGCCTGACGCCCGGCGACCGTGTGCTGCTGCGGATCGGGAACGAGCCCGCCTTCCCCGTCGCCTATCTTGCCTGCATCGCGGCCGGGCTGATCCCCGTGCCGACCTCGGCCATGCTGACGGCGCGCGAGGTCACCAAGATCGCGGGCGAGATCACCCATGCCCTGACCATCGCGGGCGAGGGCATCGACCTGCCCGAAGGCGACCCGGCGCCGGTCATGCCCGTGGCCGAGCTGGCGGAAATGGCTTCCCTGCCGCCGGCCGAGTTCGACCGCGGGAGTGCCGACCGGCTGGCTTATATCGTCTATACCTCGGGCACCTCGGGGCGCCCGCGCGCGGTCATGCACGCGCATCGGGCGATTCTCGCCCGGCAGATGATGTTCGACGGCTGGTACGGGTTGAAGCCCAGCGACCGGCTGCTGCACGCGGGCGCCTTCAACTGGACCTTCACGCTGGGCACGGGGCTGATGGACCCCTGGACCGCAGGCGCCACCGCGCTGATCCCGGCCGACGGCACGGCGATCGAGCAGATTCCCCTGCTGGCCCGCCGCAACGGCGCCACGATCATCGCCGGGGCGCCGGGCGTCTTCCGCCGGATGCTGCGCGCCGACTGGGCGCCGCTGCCGGACCTGCGCCACGGGCTGACGGCGGGCGAAAGGCTCGATCCCGAGTTGCGCCGGGCATGGAAGGACCGCACTGGGACCGAACTGCACGAGGCGATGGGGATGTCGGAATGCTCGACCTTCCTGTCGGGCTCTCCTGCCCGTCCCGCGCCCGAAGGCTCGGCGGGCTATCCCCAGCCGGGCCGCCGCGTGGCGATCCTGTCGGACGAGGGCGAGCCCCTGCCCCCCGGTCAGCCCGGTGTGCTGGCCGTTCACCGCAGCGATCCGGGCCTGTTCCTGGGCTATCTCGGCCAGCCCGAGGAAACCGCGGCGAAGTTCCAGGGCGAATGGTTCCTGACGGGCGACCTGGCGGTGCAGGCCGTGGACGGCGCGATCTCGACCCTGGGCCGCGCCGACGACATGATGAACGCAGGCGGCTTCCGCGTGGCGCCTGCCGAGGTCGAGGACGTGCTGGTTCCCGTCCCCGGCGCGGGCGACGTGGCCGTGACGGAACTGCCGGTTCCGGGTGCCTCGATCATCGCCGCTTTCTGGACCGGCCCGGCCACGCCCGAGGCGATGCGCGCGGCGGCGGAAGCGGGCCTTGCCCGCTACAAGCAGCCGCGCGAGTTCATCCCTATCGAGGCCCTGCCCCGCACGCCCACCGGCAAGATCAACCGGCGGGCCCTGCGCGAGGCGCACAGGAAGGACGCCTGACCCTCACTGCGGGAAGGTGACGGCGTCCAGCGGATATTCCATCACCGCCAGCATCGGCTGGTCGCCGTCCTCGGCGAAGGCGAAGACATGCAGCATGTCGTTCTGCAGCACGACGCGGCAGAACCGTCCCTCGGCGGCCAGCGCCTTGGGACATTCCGGCATGTCGCCGTGTTCGACAGTGGCCTCGAAGATCTCGTAGGTCATCGCCCCCGCGGGCGTCTCACGCGGCTGGGCAAGGTTGATCGGGGCGGCGACACCGGCGGTTTCGGGACCGGTATCGTATTCGCCGGGGACCGAGGCGAGTGCCGCGCCGCCGGCCACAAGGGCAAGCGCGGCGGCAAGAAGGGTGCGGGGCATCTGAAGGCTCCATGCAGATCAGGCAAGATGAAGCTGACAGAAATGATCGCCTACTTGCAAGAGAGTTGATCCGCGCCCCTTCGCCGCAGCCGGTGCTTGCCCGCGTGTCGTGCGGGGTGCATGAGAAACCACCCATGCCCCAAGCCAGACAGGTCGCCCGGATGAACCGCTTCTCCGCCTCCATCGCCGAACAGATCTGGGACATGAAATACCGGCTGCGCGCGGCCGACGGCACGCCCCTGGACGCCACCGTCGAGGATACCTGGCGCCGCGTGGCCCGCGACCTCGCCTCGGTCGAGGCCGACCCTGCCGCCTGGGAGGGCCGCTTCCACGCCGCGCTGGAAGATTTCCGCTTCCTGCCCGCGGGCCGGATCATGGCGGGCGCGGGCACGGGGCGCTCGGTCACGCTGTTCAATTGCTTCGTCATGGGCACGATCCCCGACAGCATGGGGGGCATCTTCGACGCGCTCAAGGAAGCCGCGCTGACCATGCAGCAGGGCGGCGGCATCGGCTACGACTTCTCGACCATCCGCCCCAAGGGGGCCGAGGTGAAGGGCGTGGCCGCCGATGCCTCGGGGCCGCTGTCCTTCATGGATGTCTGGGACGCGATGTGCCGCACGATCATGTCGGCGGGCTCGCGCCGGGGCGCCATGATGGCCACGATGCGCTGCGACCACCCCGACATCGAGGATTTCATTGCCGCCAAGCGGGATTCGGCCCGGCTGCGGATGTTCAACCTGTCGGTGCTGGTGACCGACGCCTTCATGGAGGCGCTTAAGGCCGACGCCGACTGGCCGCTGGTCTTCGGCGGCAAGGTCTATCGCACCATCCGCGCGCGGGACCTATGGGATCGGATCATGCGGGCGACCTATGACTATGCCGAGCCGGGCGTGATCTTCATCGACCGCATAAACCGGATGAACAACCTCGGCTATGTCGAGGAAATCTCGGCCACGAACCCCTGCGGCGAACAGCCCTTGCCGCCCTATGGCGCCTGCCTGCTGGGGTCGATCAACCTCGCACGGCTGGTGCAGGATCCCTTCGGCCCCGAGGCCGCGCTGGACCTCGACGCGCTCGAGGAACTGGTCACGACTGCCGTGCGGATGATGGACAATGTCGTGGACGCCTCGCGCTTTCCGCTGCCGCAGCAGGCCGCCGAGGCGCAGGCCAAGCGCCGCATCGGTCTGGGCGTAACGGGTCTTGCCGACGCGCTGATGATGGTCGGCCTGCGCTATGGTGCGCCCGAGGCGGCCGAGGCCACCCGCCAGTGGATGCACCGTATCGCGCGCGCGGCCTATCTGGCGAGCGTGGGTCTGGCGAAGGAGAAGGGCGCCTTTCCGCTGTTCGACGCCGAGGCCTACCTGTCCTCCGGCTTCATGCAGAAGATGGACCCCGACGTGCGCGAGGCCGTCCGCGCGCATGGCATCCGCAACGCCCTGCTGACCAGCGTGGCGCCGACCGGCACGATCAGCCTTTACGCCGGCAACGTGAGTTCCGGCATCGAGCCGGTCTTCGCCCACAGCTACACCCGCAAGGTCCTGCAGAAGGACGGCACCCGCACCGAGGAGGAGGTCGTCGACTACGCCGCCCGGCTGTGGCGAGACCGCATGGGCGACGCGCCTTTCCCCGACTGGTTCGTGGACGCCCAGACGCTGTCGCCGCTGGACCACGTCGCCATGCAGGCGGCGGCGCAGGACTGGGTGGACAGCTCGATTTCCAAGACCATCAACTGCCCCGAGGACATTTCCTTCGAGGCCTTCAAGGACGTTTATGTCGCCGCTTGGGACCAGGGCTGCAAGGGCTGCACCACCTATCGTCCGAACGAAGTCACGGGGTCCGTGCTGTCGGTGGACAAACCTGCCGAGGCGCCCGCCCCCGCGCTGCTCGACAAGCCGATGGACCGCCCGGTGTCGCTGGTGGGCGCGACCTACAAGCTCAAGTTCCCCGGCAGCGAGCACGCGATCTACATCACGGTGAACGACATCGAGGAGGGCGGCAGGCGGCGGCCCTTCGAGGTCTTCATCAACTCGAAGAACATGGAGCATTACGCCTGGACCGTCGCGCTGACGCGGATGATCTCGGCCGTCTTCCGCCGCGGCGGGGACGTGAGCTTCGTGGTCGAGGAGCTGAAGGCCGTCTTCGACCCCCGTGGCGGCGCCTGGATGGAGGGCCGCTACGTCCCCTCGATCCTGGCCGCGATCGGCGGCGTAATCGAGCGCCACATGATCGCGATCGGCTTCCTGTCCGGCGAAGGCGCAGGCCTGAAGGCCGACCCGCAAGCCACGGGCGCACGCGTTCCGGCAGGCCCCTCCTGCCCTGCCTGCGGCACGCCGGGGATGCGGATGATCGAGGGCTGCATGACCTGCCCCAGCTGCGGCCACTCACGCTGCGGCTGAGGCAGCGCCTGCGTCGCCGTTGGAGCGGGGGTTTTCCACCTCCCATCGTCGTGTACGACGATCCCCGAGGATACTTGGGCGAAGAAGAAAGCGCTTGAGGGGCGGGCTTATCTCTCTGCGACTGCCCGCACCTACTCCTGGTGCGAGAGGGGATCGACCGGCTTCACGCCCTCGGTTGTTTCATGCGGCAGGCGGATGTGGGGGGCGGTGGCCTGGACGATGGGGTCCACGGGCTCGCCCGCGCGCAGCGCGGCCAGCAGGTCCATGCGCATCCGGTAGGTCCAGAAGTCGTTGATGTGACCCGCCACGGCGATCTCGGGCTGGCCGGGCTGGCTGCGGAAGAAGGCGGCGATCTGGTTCGCCATGCGGATCAGCTTGTCATGCGGCGAGTGTTCGGAAATTTCGGACAAGGCGTCAGCCCTCGATGCGCTGGGGATGGGTGTAAAGGTCGAAGGTCTCGCCTCGGGCACGGCCGATCAGGGTGATCCCCGCCGCCTCGGCCCAGGCGATGGCCAGCCGCGTCGGCGTGCTGGCGCCGATCAGCACCGAGGCGCCGATGCGCGCGGTCTTCTGCACCAGATCGACCGACAGGCGCGAGGACATGACGATGGCCCCCGCCCTTGCATCTGTCGCTTGGTTCGCCAGCGCCCCGGCGAGCTTGTCGAGCGCGTTGTGGCGGCCCACGTCCTCTCGCACCACGGCCTGCGCGGGCGACCAGAAGCCTGCCGCGTGGATCGCGGGAGTCTCGCGCCAGCGGCGCTGTCCTTCCGAAAGCGCCTTCATCGCCCGGCCGACATCCTGCGGCGACAAGCGCGCACCCTCGGCCACCCGCACCACCTGCGGCAGGGCCGCCGCGATGCTGTCCACGCCGCAGAGGCCGCAGCCCACCGGGCCGACCATGCTGCGCCGCCGCTCGGCCAGCCCCGAGGCGAGGCCCGGCCGCAACCACAGCCGCGCCTCATAGGCGGGGACGCCCGGCAGTTGCGCGGGCGGCCGGACCTGCGCGATCTCGCGGTCGGTCACATCGGCGGGCGAGGCGATCAGCCCCTCGGTCAGGGCGAAGCCCAGCGCCAAATCGGCCAAGTCGTGCGGGGTCGCCATCAGGACCGCCTGGCTGGTGCCGTCGATAACGATGGCAACGGCGGCTTCCTCGGGGGCGGCAGGTGCCTCCGCCTGAACCCATCCGCTGCCCGACCAGCGCCAAGGCATGGTGACGGGGTCGGCCGCGCGAGGGATTCCCCCGCGCGGCCCCGCGTCCTCGGATGCAGCCGCCGTGCCGTCCTGGGACGGCGATGCCTCACCCGGCGGCATTGCATCCGAATCCTTGTGCCGAAGGGGCGAGTGCCCCGCGGCCAAAGCACGCTCGCTCATTCCGCAGCCGGCAGGATGCGACGGGACAGCTCGGAATGGCTGCGATACTGCTCCTGCCACTCGGACGGCCCGTTCGAGGGGCTGACCTGCACCGCCGTCACCTTGAACTCGGGGCAGTTGGTCGCCCAGTCCGAGTTGTCGGTCGTCACCACGTTGGCCTGCGTCGTCGGGTGGTGGAAGGTCGTGTAGACCACGCCGGGCGCGACCCGTTCCGTGATCTTCGCCCGGATCGTCGTGTCGCCCGCGCGGCTTGCCACGCGCACATAATCGCCCTCGCGGATGCCGCGCTGCTCGGCGTCATGGGGGTGGATCTCCAGCACGTCCTCGGGGTGCCAGACGGTGTTGTCGGTCCGCCGGGTCTGGGCGCCGACGTTGTACTGCGTCAGCGTCCGCCCCGTGGTCAGCAGCAGCGGGAAGCGGCCGCCGGTGCGTTCCTCGGAGGGTACGTATTCGGTGTTGATGAACTTGCCCTTGCCGCGCACGAAGCCCTCGATGTGCATGACGGGCGTCCCCAGCGGGGCCTTCGCGTTACACGGCCACTGCACCGACTGCTCGCGGTCCAGCAGGTCGTAGCTGACGCCCGCGAAGCTGGGCGTGGTCAGGGCAATCTCGTCCATGATCTCGGACGGGTGGCTGTAGTCCCAGCCCGCGTCCAGCGCATTGGCCAGCATCACCGTGATCTCCCAGTCGGCATGGCCGTTCTTGGGGGACATCGCCTTGCGGACCATGTTGATCCGCCGCTCGGCGTTGGTGAAGGTGCCGTCCTTTTCCAGGAAGCTCGACCCCGGCAGGAAGACATGGGCGTAGTTCGAGGTCTCGTTCAGGAACAGGTCGTGGACGATCAGGATGTCGAGGCTCGCTAAGGCCGACTGGACGTGGCTGGTATCGGGGTCGGACTGCAGCACGTCCTCGCCCTGACAATACAGGCCCTTGAAGCGCCCCTGCGTCGCCGCGTCGAACATGTTGGGGATGCGAAGCCCCGGCTCGTCCGACAGCGGCACGCCCCAGACCTGCTCGTAGAGCTTGCGCGTCTCGATGTCGGTGACGTGGCGATAGCCGGGGAACTCGTGCGGGAAGGACCCCATGTCGCAGGAGCCCTGCACGTTGTTCTGGCCGCGCAGCGGGTTCACGCCGGTGCCGGGCTTGCCGATGTTGCCCGTCATCATCGCAAGGTTCGCGATCGCCATGACGGTGGTCGAGCCCTGCGAATGCTCGGTCACGCCCAGCCCGTAGTAGATCGAGGCGCGCGGCGCCGCCGCATAGGCGCGGGCCGCCTGCCGGATCAGGTCGGCGGGGACGTTGCTTTGCCGCTCGACCTCCTCGGGCGAATGGCGCGGGTCCAGCAGGAAGTCGCGGTATTCCAGGAACTCGTCCCAGTCGCAGCGCTCGCGGATGAAGGCCTCGTCGAAAAGGCCCTCGGCCGCGATCACATGGGCCATCGCGGTCAGGACGGCGACGTTGGTGCCGGGCAGCAGCGGCAGGTGGATCGCGTCGTTCCGGTGCGCCGTATCCAGCAGGTCGATGTGGCGCGGATCGATCACGATCAGACCCGCCCCTTCCCGCAGCCGCCGTCGCAGGCGCGAACCGAAGACCGGATGCCCTTCGGTCGGGTTCGCCCCGATCACCAGCGCGAGGTCGGTTTCCTCCACCGAGTCGAAGTCATGCGTCCCCGCCGAGGTGCCGAAGGCGGTCTTGAGGCCATAGCCCGTGGGCGAATGGCAGACGCGGGCGCAGGTGTCGGTGTTGTTGTTGCCGAAGACCGCGCGGGCGAGCTTCTGCACCAGATAGGTTTCCTCGTTCGTACAGCGCGACGAGGTGATGACGCCGACGGAGTCGCGGCCGTGTTTTTCCTGCGTCGCGCGCAGGCGGTCGGCGGCGAAGCGGATCGCCTCTTCCCAGGACACAACCCGCCAGGGATCGCGGTAATCCTCGCGGATCATCGGGTTCAGGATGCGTTCGGCGTGGGTCGCATAGCCCCAGGCGAAGCGGCCCTTGACGCAGCTATGGCCGCGGTTGGCCTTGCCGTCCTTCGAGGGCACCATCTTCACGACCGTCTCGCCGCGCATATGCGCGTCGAACGAACAGCCCACGCCGCAATAGGCGCAGGTGGTCTTCACGATGCGCTCGGGGGTGCCGATCTCGATCACCGTGTTCTCGATCAGCGTGGCGGTCGGGCAGACCTGCACGCAGGCGCCGCAGCTGACGCAGTCCGAGGACAGGAAGCTGTCGGAGGCCAGGCCTGCCGACACGCGGCTGTCGAAGCCGCGCCCGTCGATGGTCAGGGCGAAGGTCCCCTGGACCTCCTCGCAGGCCCGCACGCAGCGCGAGCAGACGATGCATTTCGCCGGGTCGAAGGTGAAATAGGGGTTGGAATGGTCCTTGGCCCGCCATTCCGGGTTGAGTTCGCCATTTTCGCGGCGCTGGAAGTGGTTCTTGCCGGGCTCATAGCGGACCTCGCGCAGGCCCACGGCCCCGGCCATGTCCTGCAACTCGCAGTCGCCATTCGCCGCACAGGTCAGGCAGTCGAGCGGATGGTCCGAGATGTAAAGCTCCATCACCCCGCGCCGGATCTGCGCGACCTCGTCGGTCTGGGTGTGGACGACCATGCCCTCGGCCACGGGCGTGGTGCAGGAGGCAGGCGTGCCGCGCATCCCGTCGATCTGGACGACGCACAGCCGGCAGGACCCGAAGGCCGTCAGGTGATCGGTGGCACAGAGCTTCGGCACCGTGATCCCGGCGATGGCGGCGGCGCGCATGACGGAG
This sequence comes from Paracoccus chinensis, assembly GCF_900102885.1. Taxonomy (GTDB): domain Bacteria; phylum Pseudomonadota; class Alphaproteobacteria; order Rhodobacterales; family Rhodobacteraceae; genus Paracoccus; species Paracoccus chinensis. Next base: position 20,057 of record NZ_FNGE01000005.1, read on the forward strand.
GTCCCCGCAGGGACCGAGACAGGGATACCGTCCACCGTCAGTGTGACAGTGATGTCCGAGTGCGACGCGGGCGTGCCGAGGTCGCGGTCATCGGGGATGATGAAGTCCTTCATTCGGCAGCCTCCACCCGGACGCCCCGTCCGGTGAAATCATCGGGGAAATGCGTCAGCGCGGACATGACCGGATAGGGCGCAAAGCCCCCCAATGCGCAGAGGCTTCCCCATTTCATCGTGTTGCAAAGATCGGAAAGGATCGGGATCGCTTCAAGATCCCCGCCCGCGATCCGGTCGATTGTTTCCACCCCGCGCGTCGAGCCGATGCGGCAGGGCGTGCACTTGCCGCAGGACTCGATGGCGCAGAACTCCATCGCGAAGCGGGCGAGCGACAGCATGTCGGCGGTGTCGTCGAAGATGACGATGCCGGCGTGGCCGACAAGCCCTTCCTTGCCCGCGAACTCCTCGTAGCCGAAGGGGGTGTCGAACAGCGCGCGCGGGAAATACGCGCCCAGAGGGCCGCCAACCTGCACCGCCTTGACGGGTCGGCCCGAGGCGGTGCCGCCGCCGATCTCGTCCACGATCTCGCCCAAGGAAAGACCAAAGGCGACCTCGAACAGCCCGCCGTGTTTCACATTGCCCGCGATCTGCAGGGGCATCGTCCCGCGCGACCGGCCGATGCCATGCGCCGCGTAAGCCGCCGCGCCATTCGCCATGATCCACGGGACGGTGGCCAGCGACAAGACGTTGTTGACGACCGTGGGCCTGCCCAGGAAGCCCTCCAGCGCCGGGATCGGGGGCTTGGCCCGCACGATGCCGCGCTTGCCTTCCAGGCTGTTCAGCAGGCTGGTTTCCTCGCCGCAGACATAGGCGCCGGCGCCGACCCGCACCTCCATGTCGAAGGCATGGGCCGAACCCAGGATCGACGGCCCGAGCACACCCGCTGCGCGCGCGATGTCGATGGCCGCGCGCATGGCACGGATCGCGTCGGGGTATTCGCTGCGGATATAGACGTAACCCTGCACAGCCCCCACGGCGATGCCCGCGATGGCCATGCCCTCGATCAGGGTGAAGGGGTCGCCCTCCATCACCATCCGGTCGGCAAAGGTGCCGCTGTCGCCCTCGTCGGCGTTGCAGACGATATACTTGCGGTCGGCGGCGGCCCTGGCGACGGTCGCCCACTTGATGCCCGTCGGGAAGCCTGCGCCGCCACGTCCGCGCAGCCCGGACTCCGTGACCTCGGAGACGATCTTCTCGGGCGCGGCCAGCGCAGTCTTCAGCCCCTCAAGCCCACCATGGGCCTTGTAGTCCTCCAGCGACAGGGGATCGATCACGCCCACGCGGGCAAAGGTCAGCCGCGTCTGCCGCTTCATCCAGGGCAGGTCCTCGACCGGCCCAAGCGCCAGCGGATGTCCCCTGGGGTCTGCGAGGATCGCAGTCACGTCCACGGCCGCCACCGGCCCGAAGCCATGCCGTACGCCCTCGATCTCAAGCTCCATCAGCGGCTCGAGCCAGATCATCCCGCGAGAGCCGTTGCGCGTCGGCGCGACGCCCATCTCGCGCTGGACGGCCTCGGCCACCTCGTCGGCGCCCAGCGCGCGGGCGGCGGCATCAATCGGAACCCAGATCCGCATCACCGTGCCTCCTCTGCCAGCGCAACGACCCGCTGCGCGGTCGCCCGCCCGACCAGCCGGTCGTCCATCTGCGCGGCGGGCCCGCAGGCGCAGAGCCCGAGGCAGAACACCGGCTCCAGCGTCAGCCGCCCGTCCGCCGTTGTCTCGTGCCAGTCGAGCCCCAGCGCCACCCGCACCTGATCGGCCAGGACATCCGCACCCATCGACTGGCAGGCCTCGGCCCGGCACAGGCGCAGGACGTGGCGGCCCGCGGGCACTTCGCGGAAATCGTGGTAGAAGCTGACGACGCCGTAGACCTCGGCCCGCGTCATCCCCAAGGCATTGCCGATGATCGGCTGGGCGGCCTCGGGGATCATGCCCCATTCCGCCTGCACGTCATGCAGGATCGGCAGCAAGGGACCCTCGGTCCCCGCATGCCGCGCGATGATCGCCTGCAACCGCTCGAGGCCCTCGCCATCCAGTGCCGCGACCTTAGGCGTGTTCGGAGGATGGGGCGCGTTGGCGGGTGACTGCATGGGCTTGCTCCGGAATGGCCGCTGGCGCCACAGGATTAGGCCTGCACGATAGGTGGATCAATCCTGAAGTGCCGTTCCTTGATAGGCGCTATCTATCAGAGAACTGTTCCGCCACCTGCATCAGCGCCTCGACCAGCGGCGGCAGGGGCTCGCGCGCGGCCAGAACCAGCCCGACCATGTTGCCCGGTCCGCCCGACAGCGGCCGCGCCCTGACGCCCACGGGCAAGGACAGCCCCTCGGCCAGCGCCTGCGGCAGGATCGCAGCCCAGTCGCCGCTTGCCACATGGGACAGGATCGCCAGCATCGAGTTCGATTCGACCCGCGGCACTGCCGACGCTTCGGCCTCGGCCAGCCGCGCGGACACGATCCGGCGGTTCTGCATGTCAGGGGTCAGCAGGCAAAGCGGACGCGTCGCCGCCTCGGACCAAGAGACCGGCCCGCCCGCCTCGGTCCGGTCCACGAGGCAGAGCGTTTCCATGAACAGCGGAACCGTTCGCAAGCGCCCCAGGTGCTCGCCGTCCAGGTAGGTCACGCCCGCATCCAGTTCCAGCGCGGCGATCTGGTCGCGAATCTCGTCCGAGGACCGCGACAGGATCGTGACCTCGGCCGCCGGATGGCGCGCAAGGAAGGGCGCGGTCAGCTCCGCGATGCGCGGCATGGCCGTCGGGATCACTCCCAGCCGCAGCCGCCCAGACACGCCGCTGCGCGTGGCCCGCAACTCGGCCTGCATGGTCCGCACGTCGCCCACGATGCGCCGCGCCCAGTCCAGCACACGCTCGCCTTCCGGCGTCAGCCCGTGGAAGCGCGATCCGCGCCGGACAAGCTGCACGCCCAGCTGATCCTCCAGCGACTTCAGCGCCGAGGACAACGAGGGCTGGGTGATCCCCAGCGCCTCGGCGGCGCGGCCGAAATGCTGTTCGCGCGCCAGCACCATGAAGGCGTGAAGCCGGTCGATCATGAACGCGGCCTCAACTCATTCTTCTTCGACCAAATATCCCAGGGTCCGGGGCAGAGCCCCGGCTCGCGCCGGCAGGCGCTCACAGGATCTCGACCCGCCAGCTTTCGATGACGGTATTCGCCAGCAGCTTCTCGCACATCTGGCCGACCTCGGCCTCGGCGGCGGCGCGGTCGGTCGCGGCCAGGTCCAGCTCGATCACCTTGCCCTGCCGGACGCCGTTCACGCCCGAAAAGCCCAGCGTGCCCAGCGCGTGGCGGATCGCCTCGCCCTGGGGATCAAGGACGCCGTTCTTCAGCATGATCGTGACTTTCGCTTTCATGCGCGGCGTTCCTTCAGTTGATCAGCGTGGGCTTGACGGGGGCTGCGGCCGGCATGACGCCCAGGCGCCGGGCGACCTCGGTATAGGCGTCGGTCAGGTTGCCCAGGTCGCGGCGGAAGACGTCCTTGTCCAGCTTCTGCCCGGTCTTGACGTCCCACAGGCGGCAGCTGTCGGGGCTGATCTCGTCGGCCACGACCAGCCGCATGAAGTCGCCGTCCCAGATGCGCCCGATCTCGATCTTGAAATCGACCAGCTTGATGCCGACGCCGTAGAAGACGCCCGACAGGAAGTCGTTGACCCGCAGCGCCAGCGAAACGATGTCGTCCAGGTCCTGCTGGGTCGCCCAGCCGAAGGCGATCACGTATTCCTCGGACACCATCGGGTCGCCGAGCTCGTCGTTCTTGTAGCTGTATTCGACGATGGGACGGGGCAGCTGGGTCCCCTCCTCCATCCCCAGCCGCTTGGCGATGGAGCCTGCGGCGAAGTTCCGCACGATCACTTCCAGCGGGATGATCTCGACCTGGCGGATCAGCTGCTCGCGCATGTTGATGCGGCGGATGAAATGGGTCGGCACGCCGATGTTGCCCAAGCCCTGCATGAAGAACTCGGACAGGCGGTTGTTCAGCACGCCCTTGCCCTCGATCACCGCCTTCTTCTGGGCGTTGAAGGCGGTGGCGTCGTCCTTGAAATACTGGATCAGGGTGCCGGGCTCTGTGCCTTCGTAAAGGATCTTGGCCTTGCCCTCATAGATCTTCTTGCGCCTGGGGGCCATGATCGCGCCTTTCGTCCGGGAAACTGCAAACTTTGCCGCACCCATAACGCCGTTCGGCCCGCGGGGGCAATACGAGCTTGCGAGAGCCATGCCGTGCAGGCATATCAGGCGCAATCTTGCAACGGAGGCCGCGATGACCACCTTCGACGACCGCGAACGGTCCTTTGAAACCAAGTTCGCCCATGACGCCGAACTGCGCTTCAAGGCCGAGGCGCGCCGCAACCGCCTTCTGGGCGAATGGGCGGCCGGCCTGCTGGGCAAGACCGGCGACGAGGCGCGCACCTATGCGCTGACCGTCGTGACCTCGGACTTCGAGGAGCCGGGCGAGGACGACGTGTTCCGCAAGCTGTCCGAGGACCTGGCCGGGCGCGCCGACGAAGCGACGATCCGCGCCAAGATGGTCGAGCTGCGCGAAGAAGCGCGCCGCCAGATCGCCTCGGAGGCCTGACCGGCCCTGCCCCGGCGCAAAAGGCCCCCTCGGGGGCCTTTTTTCATGGGCTCGGGGCCTTATCCCTGCGGCATCAGGAAATGCCCGTTCGCCTGGGCGAAGGGGCGGTCGCGGCGGTCCTGCCAGGCCTCGACCTGCACGCTGGCATAGCGCCGGCCCAGCCGAACCACGCGGGCCCGCGCATAGGCGTCCCGCGCCGCGCCCGACCGCAGGTAGTCCACCGTGAAGTCGATGGTCTTGGGCAGCCGGGGCAGCCCCTCTTCCCCCCCGGGCAGGCTGCGGCTTCCGTCCAGCGTTGCCCACAGCAGGCCCAGCACGGCGGTTGTTTCAAGAAAGGCTGCCGTGACGCCGCCATGCAGCGCGGGCAGGACCGGGTTGCCGATCAGCTTGTCGGAAAAGGGCAGCACGGCGGTCAGCTCGTCCCCGTGCCGGTCCACCGTGACGCCCAGCCAACGGACATAGGGCACCTGCGCCAGCAACTGGTCGATCACCGATTCGCGCGTCATCGCCATGCCGTCCATCTCAGCCCCCCACGGTGAAGCTGCCGGTGGCCGTCGCCACGGGCGTGTCGCCCTCGTCCCGCGCCACGGCCCGCACGAAGGCGACCGAGCGCGTCATGTGAAAGCACTCGGCCCGCGTCCGCACGCGCTGTCCCGGCGTGGCCGAGCGCAGATAGTCGATCCTCAGGTCGATCGTGGCGGTGGTCGCGGGCCGCGCCGGATGGGTCATCACCGCCGCCCCGCAGCAGGTGTCCATCAGCGCCGAGATCACGCCGCCATGCAGCACGCCCGTGCGCGGGTCGCCCACGAATTCCGGGCTCCAGGGCATGGCGATCTCGACCACGCCGGGGGTCGCCTCGACCAGTTCCATTCCCATGGCGCGCGCATGGGGGATGACGGTCATGAAGATCCGGGCCATCTCGGCCGCGTCCTCGGTCCGGGCACCGGGCAGCAGTTCCATCCTTGTCCTCGCCATGTGGTCCCTGATTGACTGCCCTGCCCGCAGCCGCCCCGCAAGACCGCCCGTGCGACACCCGTTGCGGTTGAGGTCGGCGGCGGGCTGCGTTACGTTGCGGCACAACGCACGGGGACGCAGGGAATGCCGGACGAAAGCTGGATCAGTTTCAAGGAAATGTGCGCCCGGTTCGACGTGACTCCACGCACGCTGCGTTATTACGAGTATATCGAGCTTCTCAGCCCCCGCCGCGAAGGCCGCGCCCGCTGGTATGGCCCGCGCGAGATCGCCCGCATGAAGCTGATCATGCGCGGCCGCCGCTTCGGCTTCAGCCTGGAGGATATCCGCCAGTGGCTGCTGATCTACCAGCAGCAGGGCACCCGCGCGCAATACGAGGTCTGGGTGGACCTCGCCACCCGCCAGCTCGACGTGCTGGCCGCCCAGCGCGACGAGATCGAGGCCTCCATCACCGACCTGCGGAAGCTGCGCGACGACACGGTCGAGCTGCTGGGCAGGATGCCCCCCGAGGACGAGGCCGCCGCCAACTGACGTCCCGGCAGCCGGGCCCATGACGCAGCGTCCCCGCTGGCGAAGCGGCGGGCGCGCTGTAACTCTTGTCGTGCAAGGCTGACGAGGGGAGGGGTTCAGCGATGTCCGACGTTCTGCTGTCCGCCCGTCCGCCACGGCAGCCATCCGACGTGATCCCGTGGATGCAGCGCAGCCTTGGCGCGCCCGCCGCAAGGCCGGGGCGCGCGTCGCCCTCATCCGCGACAGCTGCCGTGGAGGCCCCATGACCGCCTACAACGCCCCGATCCGCGACATGCAGTTCCTGCTGCACGATGTCCTCGACGTGTCCGCCTCGGACCTGCCCGGACGCTCGGACCTGGAACCCTCGTTCACCGAGGCGATCCTGGAAGCCGCGGGCCAGCTGGCCAGCGAGGTTCTGGCGCCCCTGAACGCGGTCGGCGACAGCCAGGGCTGCGTACTGGAAAACGGCGTGGTCCGCACGCCCGAGGGCTTCAAGGCCGCCTTCGAGGCGGTCAAGGAGGGCGGCTGGACCGGCCTCGACTGCGATCCCGAATACGGCGGCCAGGGGATGCCCTATGTGATGGGCGTGGCCACGGGCGAGATCTTCGTGGCGGCCAACATGGCCTTCAACATGTACCAGGGCCTGACCCACGGCGCCTATTCCGCCATCCACGCCCATGGCACGGACGAGCAGAAGCAGACCTACCTGCCGAAGATGGTGTCCTGCGACTGGACCGGCACCATGAACCTGACCGAGCCTCATTGCGGCACGGACCTCGGCATGCTGCGCACCCGCGCCGAGCCGCAGGAGGATGGCAGCTACCTGATCACCGGCCAGAAAATCTTCATCTCGGCGGGCGACCACGACCTGTCCGAGAACGTGATCCACCTGGTGCTGGCCAAGGCGCCCGGCGGCGGCGAGGGCACCAAGGGCATCAGCCTCTTCATCGTGCCGAAGTTCCTGGTGAACGAGGACGGTTCTCTGGGCGAGCGCCAGCCTGTCTCGGTCGGCAAGATCGAGGAGAAGATGGGCATCCACGGCAACTCGACCTGCGTCATGAACTATGACGGGGCGAAGGGTTGGCTTCTGGGCGAGTTGCACAAGGGCATGCGCGCCATGTTCACCATGATGAACGAGGCGCGGCTGGGCGTGGGCCTGCAGGGCTATGCGGTGGCCGAGGCCGCCTATCAGAACGCCGTGATCTACGCCCGCGACCGGCTGCAGGGCCGCGCGGTGACCGGGGTGCAGAATCCCCAAGGCCCTGCCGATCCGATCATCGTCCATCCCGACATCCGCCGCGCGCTGATGGACCAGAAGTCCTTTCTGGAAGGCGCCCGCGCGCTGACCTTCTGGGGCGCCGACCTGATCGACCGCGGCCATGCCGGCGACGCCCAGGCCGAGGGGCTGGTCTCGCTGCTGACGCCGGTCATCAAGGGCTTCCTGACCGACAAGGGCTTCGAGGGCACGGTCCAGGCCCAGCAGGTCTATGGCGGCCACGGCTATATCGAGGAATGGGGCATGTCGCAGTTCGTCCGCGACGCCCGCATCGCCATGATCTACGAGGGCGCGAACGGCATCCAGGCGCTGGATCTCGTCGGCCGCAAGCTGGCGCTGGACGGCGGCAAGCACGTCATGGGCTTCTTCGAGATGGTCAAGGGCTTCATCCGCGAGAACGAGGGCAACGCGGCGCTGAAGGCCGACTTCCTCGAGCCCCTGAAGGCCGCGTCCAAGGACCTGCAGGCGGCCGCCATGTTCTTCATGGAACGCGGCATGAAGAACCCGAACGACGCCCTAGCGGGCTCTTATGACTTCATGCACCTCTTCGGGCATACGGTTCTGGGCCTGATGTGGGGCCGGATGGCCGTTGCCGCGCAGAATGCGCTGGACGAGGGCCGTGGCGACGCCGAGTTCTACCGGACCAAGCTGGCGACAGGCCGCTACTACATGAAGCGGCAGCTGCCGATGACGGCGACGCACCTGGCTCGCATCCAGTCAGGCTCGGACACGGTGATGGCGCTGGCGGCCGAGCAGTTCTGAGATGACCACCCTCCCCGCCTTCGGCACGGCCGGAGCCTCCGGCGGGGATATTTGGACGAAGAAGAACGCAGGCCGGATGCGGCCCCGGTCCGCGCGGCCCGTAGGCATCTCTGGCGGACCGGGGCTGTCTTCTCCTTCGACGGTCATCGGCTTCCCAGCCTGTACCGTGGGAACAATGCTGAGGGTGAAACCTTGAGGAACGGTTAATCTTTCACAAGATTCTTCTTCATTCTTCTTCGCGGAAATATCCCGCGGGGGATCGTCATAGATGACGATGGGGGCGCGAAGCCCCCGGTTGCAACGGCGGGGGCAGGCATGACGGCGCAACTCTGGTGCTTTGGTGAATCGGGCAACGCCTACAAGGCCGCGCTGACGATGGAACTCGCGGGCTACGCATGGGAGCCCGTCAAGGTCGATTTCTTCAACGGCGAGGCGCGCAGCCCCGCCTTCCGTGCCATCAATCCGATGGGCGAGGTTCCGGTCCTGCGCGACGGCGGGCTGACGCTGACCCAGTCCGCCGTGATCCAGCTGCACGTGGCAGAGCGCACCGGTCGCTTCGGCGGCACCGACCGCAGCGAGGTCCTGCGCTGGCTCTTCTGGGACAACCACAAGCTGTCGGGCGTGGCCGGCTCGACCCGCTTCCTCTCGAACTTCCTCCCCCCCGAGAAGCGCCTGGCCGAGGTGATCGCCTTCCAGCAGGGCCGCCTGAAGGCCGCCTACCAGGTGCTGAACGACCACCTGTCCGCGCGCGACTGGGTGGCCGATACCGCCCCCACCATCGCCGACTTCGCCTGCTGCGGATACCTGTATTACCCCGAGCCCTTCGGCTTCGACCGCGCCGACTGGCCGCATATCAACGCCTGGCTGAACCGCATCGCGGGTCTGCCCGGCTGGAAGCACCCCTATGATCTGATGCCCGGCAGCCCTGCCGACCGGGCCTGAAGGAGGACGCATGACCGACGCCTATATCTATGACGCCGCCCGCACGCCGCGTGGCAAGGGCCGCAAGGACGGCAGCCTGCACGAGGTCACCTCGGTCGCGCTTTCCGCACGCCTGCTGAACGCGATCAAGGAACGCAACGGCCTGAGCGATCATGCCGTCGAGGACGTGATCTGGGGCAACGTCACCCAGGTCGGCGAACAGGGCGGATGCCTTGCGCGATCCGCCGTGCTGCTGTCGGAACTCGACGAGCGGGTGCCGGGCCTGTCGATCAACCGCTTCTGCGCGAGCGGCATGGAAGCGGTGAACCTTGCCGCCAACCAGGTCAAGGCTGGCGCGGGCGACGCCTATATCGCCGGCGGGGTCGAGATGATGGGCCGCGTGGCCATGGGCTCGGACGGTGCGGCCATCGCCGTGGACCCGAGCCTCGCGATGAAGACCTATTTTGTCCCGCAGGGCATTTCCGCCGACATCATCGCTACCGAATACGGCTTCACCCGCGAGGAGGCAGACGCCTTCGGCGTCGAGTCCCAGCGCCGCGCCGCGCAGGCGTGGGAGGAAGGGCGTTTCGCAAAATCCATCGTCCCGGTGCGCGACCAGAACGGCATCGTGATCCTCGACCGCGACGAATACATGCGCCCCGGCACGACGATGGAGGACCTGGCCAAGCTGAAGCCCGCGTTCAAGGACATGGGCGAGGTGATGCCCGGCTTCGACAAGGTCGCGCTGCTGAAATATCCCCATCTCGACCGGATCGAGCATATCCACCATGCCGGAAACTCCTCGGGCATCGTGGACGGGGCCGGCGCGGTCCTGATCGGCAGCCGCGAATGGGGCGAGGCCCGCGGCCTGAAGCCCCGCGCGCGCATCCGCGCCACGGCGAAGATCGGCACCGACCCGACGATCATGCTGACCGGCCCGGTTCCGGTGACGGAACGTGTGCTGCAGCAGGCGGGCATGAGCATCTCGGACATCGACCTCTTCGAGGTGAACGAGGCCTTCTCGTCGGTCGTGCTGCGCTTCATGCAGGCCTTCCAGGTCGATCCCGCGCGGGTCAACGTGAACGGCGGCGCTATCGCGATGGGCCATCCGCTGGGCGCGACCGGCGCCATCATCATCGGCACGCTGCTGGACGAGTTGGAGCGGCAGGACAAGGAAACGGGTCTCGCGACCCTCTGCGTGGCGTCCGGCATGGGCGCGGCAACGATCATCGAGCGGGTGTGAGGCAGCCATGACCGATTTCACGATGCAGAAGGGCGACGATGGCGTCGCCGTCATCACCTGGGACGTGCCCGGCAAGTCGATGAACGTGCTGTCGATGGACGGTGCGGGCGAGTTAAACAGCCTGATCGACGACGCGCTGGCGGATGAGGCCGTGAAGGGCATCGTCATCACCAGCGGCAAGGCGGACTTTGCCGCCGGCATGGACCTGAACGTACTCGCGCAGATGAAGGAAGGCGGCCCGCAGGCGGTCTTCGACGGGGTGATGAGCCTGCACCACCTGCTGCGCAAGATCGAGCTCGCCGGCATGGACCGCAAGACGCAGAAGGGCGGCAAGCCCATCGCCGCCGCCCTGCCCGGCACCGCGCTGGGGATCGGGCTGGAACTGCCGCTGGCGACTCACCGCATCTTCGCCGCGAACAACCCCAAGGCCAAGATCGGCCTGCCCGAGATCATGGTCGGCATCTTCCCCGGCGCGGGCGGCACCACGCGGCTGATCCGCAAGCTGGGCGCGATGGCCGCGGCCCCGCTGCTGCTGGAAGGCAAGATGAACGACCCGGCAAAGGCCAAGGGCGCGGGCGTCATCGACGAGGTGGTGGAGGATCCCGTCGCCGCTGCCAAGGCTTGGGTCCTGCAGGCCACCGACGCCGACCTGGTCAAGCCGTGGGAGCAGAAGAGCTACAAGATGCCCGGCGGCTCGCCCTATACCCCGGGCGGCTTCATGACTTTCCTCGGCGCCGCCGCGATGGTCCATGGCAAGACCATGGGCGTCTATCCGGCGGCCAAGGCGCTGCTGTCGGCGGTCTATGAAGGCGCTCTGGTCGACTTCGACACCGCGCTGCGGATCGAGGCACGCTGGTTCACCCATGTCCTGATGAACCCCTCGTCCGGCAACATGATCCGCAGCCTCTTCATCAACAAGGAGGCGCTGGAAAAGGGCGCGAACCGCCCCGAGGCTCCCGACCAGAAGGTCCGCAAGGTCGGCGTCCTGGGTGCAGGCATGATGGGCGCTGGCATCGCCTATGTCTCGGCCAACGCGGGCATCGAGGTCGTGCTGATCGACTCGACGCAGGAAGCGGCCGACCGGGGCAAGTCCTACTCGACCGGCATTCTGGACAAGGGCATCAGCCGCCGGAAGGTGACCGAGGAGAAGAAGGCCGAGGTCCTGGGCCGCATCACCGCAACCACCGACTATGCCGCGCTGGAAGGCTGCGATTTGATCGTCGAGGCGGTGTTCGAGGACCCCTCGGTCAAGGCCGACGTGACCGCGAAGGCCGAGGCGGTGATCCCCAAGGATGCGATCTTCGCCACCAACACCTCGACCCTGCCCATCGGCGAACTGGCAAAGGCCAGCAAGCGGCCCGATCAGTTCATCGGCATCCACTTCTTCAGCCCCGTGGACAAGATGGCGCTGGTCGAGATCATCCGGGGCGAGCAGACGGGCGATCGCGCGGTGGCCAAGGCGCTCGACTTCGTGCGGCAGATCCGCAAGACGCCGATCGTCGTCAACGACGCCCGCTTCTTCTACGCCAACCGCTGCATCATCCCCTATATCAACGAGGGTATCCGCATGGTCGGTGAAGGGGTGAACCCCACGCTGGTCGAGAATGCGGCCAAGCTGATGGGGATGCCGCTGGGGCCGCTGCAGCTGGTGGACGAGACCTCAATCGATCTGGGCGTGAAGATCGCCAAGGCGACCAAGGCCGCGATGGGCGACGCCTATTCCGATGAGGACGTGGACACCGTCATCTTCAGGCTGGCCGACGAAGGCCGGATGGGGCGCAAGGCCAAGGCGGGCTTCTACGACTATGACGATGCGGGCAAGCGCCAAGGCCTCTGGTCCGGTATCGGCGAGAACTGGGCGCGGGCCGAGGACCAGCCCGAACTCACCGAGGTCCAGCACCGCCTGATGTTCGTCCAGGCGCTCGAGGCCGTGCGGGCGCTGGAACAGGGCGTCCTGACCGACATCCGCGAGGGCGACGTGGGCGCGATCCTCGGCTGGGGCTTCGCACCCTGGACCGGCGGACCCTTCGGCTGGCTGGACATGCTGGGGGCGGAGCGCGCGGTGGAACTGGCGGACAAGCTCGCCGCCGAACATGGCGACCGCTTCGCCCCGCCGAAGCTGCTGCGCGACATGGCCGCCAGGGGCGAAAGCTTCTACGGCCGCTTCGGCGGGCAGAAGCAGGCCGCGTAAGGCAATCCCGAGGCGACAGGACCAAGGGCGGGCGCTGGAGGAAACTCCGGCGCCCGTCGTCTTTTGCAACCCTCGGGGGAACCCCCCGTGAAGGCCTGCGTTCGCAACCCAAGGGAAACGGCGAGGACGCAGTCATGGTTGCAATCTACGGTCGGGCCGACCCGAGGCCGATCCACCCGCTGCACGCGATCCTCCTGTCCTTTCCCTTCCCCCTGTTCCTTGGAACCTTGGCCAGCGATCTTGCCTATCACGCCACCTTCCAGATCCAGTGGCACAACTTTGCGCAATGGCTGAACGCCGGGGGCCTGCTCGTGGGCGCCTTCGCCGGGCTCTGGGCGCTGATCAACCTGTTCCGCCGTGAAACGCGGGGGCAGCGGCGTACGATCCTCTATTTCGTGGCCCTGTTGGCCATGTGGGTGCTCGGGCTGCTGAACGCCTTCATCCATGCCAAGGATGCCTGGGCCATCATGCCCGAGGCCATCTGGCTGTCGTCGATCTCGGCGCTGCTGGCCTTTGTCGCGGCATGGATCGGCTTTTCCGGCATCCAGACTGAAAGGTGACATGATGCGCCTGCTTCATCTGCTTGGCACCGCCGCCGCGATCGGCGCCCTGGCAACCGGCGCATCCGCGCAGGACCAGACCCCGCCCCCCGAATACGGTCCCAACCCGACCCTGGGGGAACCACAGCGGGGCCTGCTGCCCACCATGAAGATCCCCCGCCCCGCCCTGTGGGGGGACGACCGCCCCGTGGTGCCCGAGGGCTTCACGATCCAGCCCATCGCCACCGACCTGATGATCCCGCGCCAGACGCTGATCCTGCCCAACGGCGACATCCTCGTGGCCGAGGGCAAGGGACAGGGCGCCCCGGCGCTGCGGCCCAAGGACCTGATCGCCGGGATCATCAAGGCCTGGGGGAAAAGCTCGGTTTCCGGCGGCAACCGCCTGACGCTGCTGCGCGATGCCGATGGCGACGGCACCTATGAAACAAAGGAAATCTTTGCCGAGAACCTGAACTCTCCCTACGGGCTCGCCTTCGTGAACGGCGCGATCTACGTCGCCAATCAGGACACCGTGGTACGCTTCGACTATACCGAAGGCCAGTCGCAGGCGAGTGGCCCCCCCGAAGTGCTGGCGCAGCTGCCCTCGGTCATCAACCACCACTGGACCAAGGCCATGACGGCCAGCGAGGACGGCCGCTTCCTGTATGTGGGCATCGGGTCCAACAGCAACATCACCGAGCGCGGGATGGAGGCCGAGGAAGACCGCGCGATGATCTGGCAGATCGACGTGGAAACGGGGATGCACCGGCAATATGCGACCGGCCTGCGCAACCCCACGGCGCTGACGATCCAGCCCGACACCGGCCAGCTCTGGGCCGTGGTGAACGAGCGCGACGAGATCGGCGACAACCTCGTGCCCGACTACCTGACCTCGGTGCAGGAGGGCGGCTTCTACGGCTGGCCCTACAGTTACTGGGGCCAGAACGTCGATGTCCGCGTCCAGCCGCAGGACCCCGAAAAGGTCGCGGCGGCCATCGCGCCCGACTATGCGCTGGGCTCTCACGTCGCGGCACTGGGGGTGGATTTCTCGGTTCCCGCGATGGGCGAGCAGTTCGCGGACGGCGTCTTCGTGGGCGAGCATGGCAGCTGGAACCGCAACCCGCCCTCGGGCTACAAGGTGATCTTCATCCCCTTCCAGGACGGACGGCCCGCCGGAGAGCCGGTCGACTTCGTCACGGGCTTCCTTCAGGACGCGGACAACACGCGCGGCCGCCCCGTCGGTGTGACAGTCGACCCGCGCGGCGCGGTGATCGTGGCCGACGACCTGTCCAACACGATCTGGCGGATCACGCCGGACGAGCCTGTCGCCGCCACGACTGCCCCCGAGCCGGTCACACCCGCCGCGGCGGAGCCTGCGACACCAGAGCCGGTGACTCCCGCCACAGCCGAGCCCGGGACGAGCGCTGCTGCACCTGAGCCCTTGGCGCCTGCTGCTGATGAGCCTGTGGGGCCGACAGCGGGCGAGCCTGCCACCCCGGATGCCTCTGCGCCTGCTGCGCCTGGATCGGCCGCAGAACCGGCGGCCGGTCAGTAAGGCTCAGGCCAGCCCTTCGGCCCGGAACAGCGCCATGACGTCCGCCTCGGGGCGGGCGCCCACATGGCCGATCACCTCGGCGGCGGCGATGCAGCCCATGCGGCCCGCGACGGCCAGCGGCTTTCCCGTTGCCAGCCCGTAGATCAGCCCCGCCGCGAACTGGTCCCCTGCCCCGGTTGCGTCCACGGGCGTCACGCGATGGACCGGTGCAGTCACCCGCTCTCCGCCCCGGATCAGGATCGCGTCCTCGCCCGAGCGGGTGCAGATCACCGTCCCGCAGTCGGCAGATGCAAGCCGCAGCGCCTCCTCGAGATCCTCAACCTGATAAAGCGCCTGCCATTCGTGGATGTTGCCGATGACATAGTCCATCGGGCCCGCGACAAGGCGGCGGAAATCCTCGCGGTGGCGGTCCACGCAGAAGGGATCGCTGAGCGCGATGCCCGCCTGCCCGCCCGCGGCATGGCAGGCTTCGGCGGCCTTGAGGAAGGCGGCCTTCCCCTTGTCCTTGTCGAACAGGTAGCCTTCCAGGAACAGCCAGCTTCCATCGGAAAACAGACCCGCGTCCACGTCGCCCTCGTCCAGTTCGGCCGAGATGCCCAGATAGGTGTTCATCGACCGCTCGCCGTCCGGCGTCACGAAGATGATCGACCGCGAGGTCGGCAGCTCCGCCCCGTCCAGCGGCGCGTTCACGAAATCCGTGCCGTCCGTCCCCATGTCGCGTGCATAGGCAAGGCCGAGGTCGTCCCCCGCAACGCGGCCGATGAAGGCAGTGGAAAGCCCCAGCCGTCCCAGCCCCGCCAGCGTGTTGGCGACCGAGCCGCCAGGGATCAGCCGCGCGCCGTTGCTGGCGTGGGTCAGAACTTCGGCGCGGTCGCGCTCGATCAGCTGCATGATGCCCTTCTGCACCCCCAGCCGGTTCAGCTGCGCGTCCCCCGCGGTCGAGATCACGTCCATGACAGCGTTGCCGATGCCGATCACCTGATATGCCATGCGCTGTTCCCCCTGGCTGTTCCTGCGCTTAAACCGGCGACGGACGGCCGGGACAAGGGGTCGCCTCAGACGGGATCAGTCGTCTTCGGCTCATAAGGGCAATGGGCGCGGATCGGGCAGATCGTGCAGCGTGGACGGCGGGCCTGGCAGACATAGCGGCCATGGAGGATCAGCCAGTGATGGGCGTCCTGTTGGAACTCGGCGGGGACATTGTCCTCGATGGCGCGCTCGACCTCGGATTCATCGCGGCCGGGCGCAATGCGGGTGCGGTTGCCGACGCGGAAGATATGGGTGTCCACCGCCTGCGCGGGGATGCCGAAGAACGAGTTCAGCACCACGTTCGCCGTCTTGCGCCCCACGCCCGGCAGGCTCATCAGCGCGGCGCGCGAGGTCGGGACCTCGCCGCCGAACTCCTCCACCAGCCGCTGCGACAGGGCGACCACATTCTTCGCCTTCTGCCGGAACAGGCCGATGGTCTTGATGTGCTCGGTCACGCCCTCGACCCCCAGCGCGACCATGGCCTGCGGCGTGGGCGCGGCATCGAACAGGGCGGGCGTCGCCTTGTTCACGCCCACGTCGGTCGCCTGCGCCGACAAGGCCACCGCCACCAGCAGCGTGAAGGCGTCGCGGTATTGCAGCTCGGTCACGGGCCTGGGGTTGCCCGCCTGCAGGATGGAAAAGATCGCCACCTGCTCGGCATAGGGCAAGGGCGGCGGCAGGCGCCCCGCCGCGACCCGCGTGGGTGCCGCACGCCGGGTGCGGGGTGTCGGAGGGAGGGACGTCGGACCCTGGGCCATGCACAGGGTGATGCCCGGCCTTGCTTCGCCACGCAAGCCTCTCGGCCGGTCGAGAGAAAGTGACGCCTGTTCAGCGGCTTCTGCTGGCCGAGGAACGGAACTTCTGCAAGCCTGTTGCCGTTCCACGGGTTGAAGGGTGGCCGCAAGAACCTCCCGGCCCGGCCCATGCCTACGAAAGGACAGTATGATGACCCGTCGCGTTCCCCTGATCCTCGCCGTATCCGGCGCCATGGTGCTGAGCGCCTGCGCGACCGATCCCTACGGCCAGCCCACCAACATGAGCCGCACGCAGCAGGGCGTGATCGCCGGTGCCGCGACCGGCGCGATCTTCGGCGCGATCCGCGATGACGACAGCAACAACCGCGGCCGCGACATCGCGCGCGGGGCGATCCTCGGCGGCGCGGCCGGCGGGCTGGCCGGCTCGGTCCTCGACGCCCAGGCGCGGGCGCTGCAGCAACAAATGACCACGCCCGGCGTGCAGGTCGTCAACACCGGGCAGTCGCTGAACGTCACCCTGCCCGAAGGCGTGCTGTTCGCCTTTGACAGCGCCGCCGTTTCGGGTCCGGCCCAGAACGACCTTTATGCACTGGCGCGGAACCTGCAGCAGTATCCGAACTCGACGGTGCAGGTGATCGGCCACACCGACTCGACGGGTGCGGCGTCCTACAACATGGACCTGTCGCAGCGCCGGGCGCGCTCGGTCGCGGCCATCCTCACCTCGGGCGGCGTGTCGCCGAACCGCATCGCCACCAGCGGCATGGGGTCGAGCCAGCCGGTCGCCTCGAACGCCACCGAAGCAGGCCGCGCGCAGAACCGCCGGGTCGAGATCATCATCCGCCCGACGCGCTGAGCCGGTCGGCACAAGCGAAAACCCCCGGTGGCGACACCGGGGGTTCTTTCATTCCGCCTGGCAGGCAGCGGTCAGTTCAGGTGATGCGCCACGTCGTCGATGGCGCGGTCGATGCCGGCGCTGCGGTCCTGGGGGCCCATCTGGCGGCCCAGCACCTCGGTTGCGGCGGCCATGGCGACCTGAACGGCCTGGTTGCGGACGGCGCGCACGGCCTCGGTCTCGGCAGCCGAGATCTGGTCCTGCGCGGTCTGCAGGCGACGATCGATGGAGGTCTGCAGGTCCACCTTGGCCTTGTCGGCCTGGGCCAGCGCCTCGCGGCGGGCGTTCGCCACGATGGCATCGGCCTGACCCTGAACCTCGCGCTGGCGGCGTTCGTAGTTGGCGTAGATCTCCTGCGCCTCGTCGCGCAGGCGGCGGGCCTCGGCGATATCCCCCTTGATGCCTTCGGCGCGCTTGTCCAGCAGACGCGCGATCGCCGACGGCACCCGGTAGTACATCAGGATGCCGATGAAGGCCAGGAACGCCAGCAGGACGATGAAGTCCGTGTTGCGCAGCGAGAAGAAGGGCCCGGTCGCAGCCAGCGCGGGGCTTGCGGCCAGGGCGGCGCCCAGGGCGGTCAGACGGGCGATCATAGCACGGCTCCCTTGATGCGGGCGTCGACGGCCTGGTCGATCGCGCCGTCGGCATTGCCGCCGAAGGCGCGAACCAGCTCGGCCGCGACATCGCGGGCGACGGTGCGGGCGTCCGAGGCGGCCGACTGCCGGATCTCGGCGATGCGGCGTTCGGATTCCTGCGTCCGGGCCGCGATCTCGGCATCCGCACGGGCGATGGCGGTCTTCAGCTCGGCGTCGATCTCGGCCTTGTTGGCGGCGACGATCTTGTTGGCCTCGGCGCGGGCATCGGCCAGCGCCTTTTCGTAAGCCGCCTCGGCCTCGCGCGCCTTGCGCTTGAAGTCCTCGGCCGCCGCCAGATCCGCGGTCATCAGCCCCTGCCGGTCGCCCAGGATGCGGCCGATGCGCGGCAGCGCCACGCGCGACAGGATGAAGTAGATCAGCGCCAGCGCGACCAGCAGCCAGAAGATCTGGTTGCCGAAGGTGGCGAAGTCGAGCTGCGGCATCCCGGCGGATTCGGCAGCGGCGTGATCCTCGACCACGGCGTGCGTCTCGTCGGTGCCGGGAACGGCGGCGCCCACGGCTTCGGAGGTGCCGTCGGCGTGCTCGATGATGGCCGAGGTCGGCAGGTGGCCTTCACCGTCCTGCGCCACGGCGGGTGCGTCTTCGGCCCCGCTGGCATTCGGCACGATGATCGAGTCGGTCGCGTGTGTCTGGGCCGCGGTCGATTCCGCGGCGGCCGGCGCACCCTGCCCGACGGGCGCGACGGGGACCGCACCGGTGCTCGCGGCCTCGCCGTTCAGCGGCACGGTGATCGTCGTCGCCGTGGACCCCTGATCGGCGGGAGCCGTGGTGGTGGTCGTTTCGACCGCGGTCGGGGCGGTCTGCTGCAAAAGGCTGAACATATCCTATCCCTGGCCTGCGGTTGGCAATCGGGCGGGCGCGTCAGGCACCCGCCCAAAAGCAAGGAGTGGCGCCGGGATCAGGCTGCGAACAGCAGCAGCAGGGCGACCAGGAACGAGAAGATGCCCAGGGCTTCGGCGAAGGCCATGCCGATGAACAGCGTGGCGGTCTGCGACGCGGCAGCCGAGGGGTTGCGCAGGGCGCCCGCCAGGTAGTTGCCGGCGACGTTGCCCACGCCCATGGCGGCGCCCGCCATGCCGATGCAGGCCAGGCCAGCACCCAGGTATTTGCCCAGCTCGGCGTAGGTCGCGACGTTTTCCATGATATGCTCCTTGAGGCTTGGAAACGGTTTGGAAAGTGAAATCCCGCTCGGGCGTCAGTGGCCCGGGTGCAGCGCGTCCTTGAGGTACACGCAGGTCAGGATGGTGAAGACATAGGCCTGGATGACCGAGACCATGACCTCGAAGGCATACATGCCGACGATGGCGAGGATCGAGACGGGCGCCACGACCGCGATGGCGGCGAAGGCGGCGAAGACCTTGATCACGGCGTGGCCGGCCAGCAGGTTGCCCGCAAGTCGGATCGAATGGCTGACGGGACGCACGAAGTACGAGATCAGCTCGATCACGGCCAGCACCGGGCGCAGCGCCAGCGGCGCCGACTTGACCCAGAAGAGGCCGAGGAAATGGGTGCCGTTCAGCACGAAGCCCAGGATGGTGACGCCCAGGAACACCATGAGCGCCAGCACGCCGGTGACGGCGATGTGCGAGGTCGTGGTGAAGGACTTGGGCACCAGGCCCAGCAGGTTCGAGAAGAGGATGAAGCAGAACAGGGTGAAGATGTAGGGGAAGTAGCGCAGGCCTTCCTTGCCCGACACTTCCTCGATCATCTTGTGGACCATGCCGTAGGTCAGCTCGGCCATCGACTGCACGCGCGACGGGATCAGCGACCGGCCCGAGGTGCCCGCGACGAACAGCAGCCACACCACCAGCACCGCCAGCATGAGCCACAGCGTCACGTTGGTGGGCGTGTACCAGTGGATCGGGCCGTCGCCGAACAGCGGACGGACGATGAACTGGTCCATCGGATGGAACACCAGGCCCGTGCTTTCTTCAGTCGCCACGCTCAGTCCCTTTCGTCCTTCGCCGGATCACCCGCCGGCCTGTCGTCCACCGGCTTGGCCGGCCCTGTTCCCGGTGCGTCCCCGCTCATCTCGGCGGCGGTCCGCAGCATTGTCTTCACGCCGGCCGCGAAGCCGAGGAAGATGAAGATCACCAGCAGGATCGGCGTCGTGCCGAGCAGCCGGTCAAGCCCGAAACCCACGCCGAACCCCACCGCGAGGCCGGCCACAAGCTCGATGACCATCCGCCACGCCTGGTTGGCATGGGCGAACTTGTCCATCCCCGGGGGCGTCAGCCGGTCGTCGCGGCGGGCCTGCGCCAGCCGCTCTTCCAGCGCCTTCAGCCGTTCGGCGTCTCGCGCCTGCTGGACGCCGTCGTCGCCGTCGTCAGACACGCCTGCCCCCTTCGAGTTGCGGTGCTGATAGGCAGTCCCCCGCCCCGAGTCAACCAGTGCGCCGCCTGTTTCGTCCCTTTCAAGTTCAATGACTTAGCTGAATCAGCGCTGTCGGCTTGCGGCGCACGGGGCCGCAGTTCATCATTCAACCCTGCAGTTAAGCATGAGCCATGCCCCCGGAACCCGATCTCGACGCCATCTTCGCCGCGCTTGCCGACCCGACGCGGCGGGCGATCCTGTCGATGCTGCTGGAAGACGACATGGCGGTGACGGACGTGGCCGCACCCTTCGGGATCAGCCTCGCCGCGATCTCGAAGCACTTGGCAACGCTGGCAAGCGCCGGGCTGATCCAGCAGGAGCGGCGGGGGCGGATCACCTGGTGCAAGCTCGACCCCGAGGGGATGCGCCCGGCGGCCGTCTGGATGCGCGCCTTCGGGCTGGTCGATCCGCTGGACCTCGACGACTTCGAGCGCTTCCTCGCCGTCGAGCTTCAGATGCCGCCCGACGATCAGGCATGAAAAAAGGGCCGGTTGTCCGGCCCCGTTTCAGGTTCGACGGTCGCGGCTCAGGCCGCGTGGTCGTAGGCCGACTCCATCTGGCCCGCGGGCGCCTGGATGTCGTGATAGGCGTACATCTGGGTCAGGACGTCCAGCGCGCGCGTGTTGGGCAGGCGGCGGACAGAGCGGGCGCGGTTGTCGAGATCGGCCATCAGGCCCTGCGGACGGTCGGCGTGGTCGGTGCGGTTCATGTCAGTGTCTTACCTTGGCTAGAGGACGGTCCTCCCTCGGGCTTGGATATAGTGCTGCAACGCAGCACAGGCCATGCGCGTGACGCTCGGTCACATCCGATCCCGCGCATAGCCGCAATGCAAAAGGCCGCCCGAAGGGGCGGCCTTTCAGACAATCGCGCCGCGATCAGATCGCGCGCTCGACCATCATGTGCTTGATCTCGGCGATGGCCTTCGCCGGGTTCAGCCCCTTGGGGCAGGTGTTGGTGCAGTTCATGATCGTGTGGCAGCGATAGACCTTGAAGGGGTCTTCCAGCTCGTCCAGCCGCTCGCCCGTGGCCTCGTCGCGGGAATCGATGATCCAGCGATAGGCGGTCAGCAGCGCGGCCGGACCCATGAAGCGGTCCTGGTTCCACCAGTAGCTCGGGCAGGCCGTCGAGCAGGAGGCGCAGAGGATGCATTCATAAAGGCCGTCGAGCTTCTTGCGGTCCTCGATCGACTGGCGCCATTCCTTGCCGGGGGCGGGCGTCTCGGTGATCAGGTAGGGATGCACCGCCGCGTGCTGGGCGTAGAAATGGGTCAGGTCGGGGATCAGGTCCTTGACCACCGGCATGTGCGGCAGCGGATAGATGTTCACGTCGCCCTTGATCTCGTCCATGCCGTAGATGCAGGCGAGGTGGTTGCCGCCGTCGATGTTCATCGCGCAGGACCCGCAGATCCCCTCGCGGCAGGACCGGCGGAAGGTCAGCGTCGGGTCGATCTCGTTCTTGATCTTGATCAGCGCGTCCAGGACCATCGGACCGCACTTGTCGAGGTCGATCCAGTAGGTGTCGAGCCGCGGGTTCTCGCCGGTATCCGGGTCCCAGCGATAGATGTTGAAGCGGCGCAGGTTCGTCGCGCCCTCGGGCCGGGGCCAGGTCTTTCCGACCCGGATGCGGCTGTTCTTGGGAAGGTTCAACTGGACCATCTGGCTATCCTTTCAGGGCGTGCCGCCCATGTTCTCGCTGGCTCAGCGCGGGTCGGTGAAGGCGCCCGCGACGCGTGTCAGCTGTTCGGGCGGCAGGGATTGCGGGCGGACCGTGAAGCGCGCCATCCGCCCGATCATCTCGTCGCGGGGGATCAGCTCCTCGATCCAGTGGTAATACTTGCGGTCGATATAGTCATCGAAGAGGACGGTGACAGGCCGCGTGCAGCGGATCATCGTGGCCAGGAAGCAGGCCACGCGGAAGCGCCCGTCGAT
The DNA here is from genome assembly GCF_900102885.1 of Paracoccus chinensis. Taxonomy (GTDB): domain Bacteria; phylum Pseudomonadota; class Alphaproteobacteria; order Rhodobacterales; family Rhodobacteraceae; genus Paracoccus; species Paracoccus chinensis. The sequence continues at coordinate 42,298 of NZ_FNGE01000005.1, forward strand.
CAGCACGACATCGGGATGGCGGAAGCCGGGATGGTCCCAGATGCCCGTGGCGTAAAGGTGGAACCGGCGATAGGCGCCGCTGCCCTCGGGCCGTCCCCAAGGGCCGGTCGGACCAATGTCGGCATGGTGGACAAGGAAGCGGTCGTCAGGGAACTCGGCACCCATGGCCACGGCGATCCGCTCGGACCAGGCCTTGTCGCTTTCGACCGACATCACGAACCCGGCGCCCGAGCGCAGCGCCAGAAAGGTCGAGCCGCCGCTGCCGTATTCCAGGATCACCCAGGCGGAGGCGTAGGTGGTCGCCACAACCTCCGCCTCTTCGGGCGGAAGCGTCAGGGCAAAGGAAGCTGCAGGCCGTGGCTCGGCCGCCTGCCCTTTTTCACCTGCCCGATGATCGGTGCCCTGCAGCATTGCCTCAGGCCACATCCTCGGCCGCACCAGCGGCCTGGCCAGGATGATCGGGGTCCGCCTCCATGATCTCGCTGATAGCGGCAACCACCGGCAAGGAGGGTTGAGCGCGGAAGGTCCGGGACAGGCGCGAGGACGCCAGATCCTCGGGCAAGGCATCCGCCAGCCACTTGCCCTTGCGCGGCAGCGACCAGGCGCGGCGGCCGGCGCGGTGGTTCAGCAGGGCGAAGCCCACGTCGGCGTGGCCGAGGTAGGGCGCCATTTCGCTGATCGTGGGGATCGCGTCGCCGCGTGCAAGTGCCGTGCCGGTGCCCAGCATCCGCACGCCCAGGGGCTGCGGCAGGGCGGCGTCGGGGCGGATGCGGCGCCAGCCGCGCTCGCCTTCCGCGCCGTGGCGGAAGTCCGAGGCGGCGTAGCCGAAGACGTTGCCGTCCCAGCCGATCGCATCGGCGCGCTCGATCGAGCGGGCCACATAGTCGGCCGGATAGGCGATGTCGTCGTCGATCAGGAACACGATGTCGTCGGGCCGGGGCCGGGTGAAGAAGCGACCGAGGTCCTTGGTATCGCGGTCGGTGGTGATCGCCTCGATGCGGGGATCGGCCTCGAGGTCAGCGGGCGCCTCGTCCATCTCGTTGAAGACGATGACCAGCCGGTCCACCTGCGGCAGGATGGCGTCCACCACCCGGCGGAAGATGCCCGCGCGGGCCGGAAAGGTCGCCAGATGGGCGCGCACCAGGCCCCTGGGGGCGCCGTCGGGACGGGCGATGCGGCTGTCGGGCATGTTCAGCTCCTGTAGCCCGGCTGCTGGTGCAGCGGGCGGGTCGGCACCTGGCCCGAGCGCCTTACGACGCAGTCGTGGAACACCACGGCCGGGTCGCGCCCCGTGATGTAGTCCGACGAGACCGAGACGCTGAAGCCCGCCAGGACCCCCACGTCATCCCCGTCGGTGCCCACGCCCAGCACGGCCTGGCTGCGCGGGGCGGTGGCTTCGCGCGCATCCCTGAGACAACTGCGCTCGGCTTGGTCCACGGGAACCGGCCCGCAGGCCGCAAGGCCCGTGGCCATCAAGAGCAGCGCCGCGAGGGCGGGATGCGCGCGCACCGTCATCAGGCGGTCGCCGCGCGGGCGATGCACTGCGAGGTCGCGGGACGCGACACGACCGAGGCCACCGCGCCTGCGGCGCCGGGCTGGCCCTGCTGGGCGGCGATATCAGCCAGTTCCGCCATGGTCGCGTTGGACACGACGCAGTCGGTCAGCGGCCCCACGTTGCGGCCCGGCAGGCGCCGCGCCATCTCGGCGTTGATGACCTGGCGGGCGGCCGCATTGTTCGGCGTGGCCGCGGGCGGCGTCACCACGACGGCGCCTGCGGGCGGCGCCACGACGACGGGCCCGGGGGCGACGGTGGGTGGCGGAACGGCCACGCAGCCCGCCAGCGCGGCAGCCGCGGCCAGGACGGGAAGAACGGAAAGACGCATCAGTAGACCCTCGCTTTCGGTGCGATCTTCTTTGGATCGATCCCGCCGTCCTCGTGCTTCGTCAGAGGCTCGAGATGGACGGGCCGATAAGCGAGTTTGACGTCATTTCCATCGACCCACGCAAGCGAATGCTTGCGCCAGTTGGCGTCATCCCGCTCGGGATAGTCCTCGTGCGCGTGGGCGCCGCGCGATTCCTTGCGCGCCTCGGCGGCGACGATGGTCGCCAGCGCGTTCGGCATCAGGTTGGTCAGTTCCAGCGTTTCCATCAGGTCGCTGTTCCAGATCAGGCTGCGGTCGGTCACGCGCAGGTCGTCCAGCCCCAGCGCGATCTCACGCATCTTGTCCACGCCCTCGGCCAGCGTCTTGTCGGTGCGGAACACCGCCGCGTCCGACTGCATCGTGCGCTGCATCCGGTCGCGCAGGACCGCCGTGGGCGTGCCGCCCTGGGCGTGGCGCAGCGAGTCGAAGCGGTCGAGCGCGCGTTCCACCTCGGCCCTGTTGGTCGAGGGAATGGCGCCCGCGCGGTCCACCACCTCGCCCGCCCGGATCGCGGCGGCGCGGCCGAAGACCACAAGGTCGATGAGGCTGTTGGAACCCAAGCGGTTCGCGCCGTGGACTGAGGCGCAGCCCGCCTCGCCCACCGCCATCAGGCCGGGGAAGATGCGGTCGGGGTTGCCCTGCTCGGGGGCGAGGACCTCGCCCCAGTAGTTCGTCGGGATGCCGCCCATGTTGTAATGCACGGTCGGCAGCACCGGGATCGGCTCGCGCGTGACATCGACGCCGGCGAAGATCTTGGCGGATTCGCTGATGCCCGGCAGGCGCTCGTGCAGCGTCTCGGGCGGCAGGTGCGACAGGTGCAGGAAGATGTGGTCCTTGTGCTCGCCCACGCCGCGGCCCTCGCGGATCTCAAGCGTCATGCAGCGGCTGACCACGTCGCGCGAGGCAAGGTCCTTGTAGGTCGGGGCGTAGCGTTCCATGAACCGCTCGCCTTCCGAGTTCGTCAGGTAGCCGCCCTCGCCCCGCGCCCCTTCGGTGATGAGGCAGCCCGAGCCGTAGATGCCGGTCGGGTGGAACTGCACGAACTCCATGTCCTGCAGCGGCAGGCCTGCACGGGCCACCATGCCGCCGCCGTCGCCGGTGCAGCTGTGGGCCGAGGTCGCGCTGAAATAGGCGCGGCCATAGCCGCCGGTCGCCAGCACCACCATCTTGGCGTTGAAGACGTGGATCGTGCCGTCGTCCAGCTTCCAGCAGACCACGCCGGTGCAGGCCCCGTCCGTGATGATGAGGTCGAGCGCGAAATACTCGATGAAGAACTCGGCCTTTTCCTTGAGGCTTTGGCCATACAGCGTGTGCAGGATCGCGTGGCCGGTCCGGTCGGCGGCGGCGCAGGTGCGCTGGACGGGCGGGCCCTCGCCGAACTCGGTCGTGTGGCCGCCGAAGGGGCGCTGGTAGATCTTGCCTTCCTCGGTGCGCGAGAAGGGCACGCCGTAGTGTTCCAGCTCATAGACCGCGGCGGGCGCGGACCGCGCGAGGTATTCCATGGCGTCCGTGTCGCCCAGCCAGTCCGAGCCCTTCACGGTGTCGTAAAGGTGCCACTGCCAGCTGTCCGGTCCCATGTTCGACAGCGAGGCGGCGATGCCGCCCTGGGCCGCGACGGTGTGGCTGCGGGTCGGGAAGACCTTGGTCACGCAAGCGGTGCGGAAGCCCTGCTCGGCCATGCCGAGGGTCGCGCGCAGGCCCGCGCCGCCGGCCCCCACCACCACCACGTCATAGTCGTGCGTCTGATATTCGTAAGCGGACATGGAAACCTCAGTTGACGACGACGGCGGCCACGGGCGCGACCACGGGGGACAGCGCCATGCGCGCCAGCGCATAGACGACCACGGCGATCACCGCCCAGCCGAACAGTTGCGAGGCAAGGATGGCGACGCGGCGCTCGGTGTGATCGGCATAGTCGTCGATCATGATGCGGGTGCCGTTGATGTAGTGGAGCATGCCCACGATCAGGAACAGCGCGGTGACGATCGCCGGATAGGGACGGCTGAAATAGGCGAAGACCGCATGGTGCGGCAGGCCCAGCGCCGAAGCGACGACGAAGATGAAGGCGGGCGTCAGGATCAGCAGCGCGACCGAGCTGACGGTCATCGACCAGTGCTGCGCGGTGCCGGTGCTGGGACCGGCGGCGCCGAGGCCGCGGGCGGCCTTGCGGGGAGTGATGTAGCGCATGGAACGTCCCCTCAGAACACGAACAGGATGGCGGTGATGAGCGTCAGCACCACCGAGCCGATGATCAGCACCCAGCTTGCGCGCTGCGCGTCGTCGCGGGTCAGCAGCAGGCCCGCGTCATAGCACAGGTGCCGGATGCCGGACAGGAAGTGGAACCACAGCGCCCAGGCCGAGCCGAACAGGACCAGGTAGCCGATCCAGCTGCGCACCACCCAGTCGGCGGTGGCAAAGGCGCGGGGCCCGGTCGCCGCGGCCACCAGCCACCAGACGATCAGCAGAAGCCCGGCCAGCATGGCCTGCCCGGTGATGCGGGTCATGATCGAGGTGATCGCCGCCATCGGCAGGCGATAGACGGTCAGATGGGGCGAAAGCGGGCGGTTGCCGCGGGGGATGTCTGCCATGGGCGCTCCTGTCCGAAAAGCGCGGGCCAAGCTGGCGCGCGGGCTGGCTTGAAATCGGAGTCTCTCTAGTCATCCTTTCGTCGCTGTCACGAGTTTGTTCAAGTCCCCGACAGGCTTTCGCGCTGTTAGCGCAAATCGTGATCACAAGCTGCGAAACAGTGATCACAAACTCAGGGCGTCAAGGTCGTTCTCTGTCCTCGATGGTCCGAGCCAAGGCCCGGCCGCATCTGGGTGGCGGCGCTCCAGCCTTCCGGGGCAAGCAGGTGGTCGAGGGTGATCGGCAGGCCGCCAAGCGAGAAGCTGGGCCGCAGGGGACCCGCGCGGTCGGTCCCGGTGGCCTCGGCGATGCTGGCGACCGTCTGCGACCAGGGCACGGCATTGAAGTCGCCCGCGAGGATCACCGGACGCGGCAGGTCGCGCAGCCTGGGCAGCAGGTGCGCGACCTGCTCCGGCTGGCTCTGGGGCCACGGCCAGTCAAGGTGCAGCGAGGCCACCGCCGCCTCTCCCTGCGGCAGCGCCACCCGCACCCAGGCAAGGCCGACGCCCGTGGCGCAGTAAGGCTCTCCCTGAAAGGGCCAGCGCGACAGTATCGACACCGTGCCGGGCGTGTTCGAGGGGCAGACCGCCTGATGCGGCAGCACATCGGCCAGCATTCCGGTCAGTTCGCCATTCTGCGCGCTGAGTTCCTGCAGCAGCGCCACGTCCGCGCCGCTGTCCCGGATGTCGGCGGCAATCTGCGCCGGATCGTCAACGGAATAGAGCAGGTTCTTCTGGTAGACGACGATCCCCTGCCCCGGCTCGGGCCCCTCGATCGGCCGCATGGCCCAGAGGATCGGCGCCAGCGCCAGCACCCCGCCGGCCACGGCCGCCCAGCCCATCCTTCCCCGAAGAAGCAGCCCGGCAATCACCAGCAGCGCCGCGAGAAAGGGCCGCCCCACGGCCAGCGAGTCGCCCGCCGGATGAAGCGGGCCTGCAAAGGTCGCACCCAGCACCACGAGCCCCGCAGCAAGGGCCGCAGTTGCAAGCCCGCGCCTCACAGCGGCATCAGCGCCCAGTAGTCGAGGTCGAGCAGGACGTGCGGCGCGTAGCGGCCGTCCTCGCGCTTCAGCGTCAGGTCACCGGGCGGACCCTTGTGGGCGACCAGCCGCAGCCGGACGGCGCCCACGCCAGGGGCATTGGTCGGCGCGCGGTCCAGCACCTCGGACCAGGCGCGCACGGTGTCGCCTGCAAAGCAGGGGTTGGCGTGGGCGCCTGCGTTCAGCGCCACGATCAGTTGCGCGTTCGCCAGCCCGTTGAAGGACAGCGCGCGCGCCAGGCTGATGACATGGCCGCCATAGATCAGGCGCTTGCCGTCCTCGCGGAAGGTGGCGTCGAAATGGACCTTGGCGGTGTTCTGCCACAGCCGGGTGGCGAGCATGTGCTCGGCCTCCTCCACCGTCACGGCGTCCACGTGATCGATGACCTCGCCCACCTGGTAGTCGCCCCAGCGGTGCGGCTCTCCGGCCAGGGTGAAGTCGTAGTCGCTGAAGTCGAGCCCGTCGGGGATCACCAGCGCGTCGGGAAGCACCACGCGGTCGAGGCGCGGCACGACCTCGTCGGGCGCGGGACTGGCGGCGTCGCGCTTCCGCACCATGACCCAGCGGACATATTCCAGCACCGGCACGTCGCGCTGGTTCAGGCCGCGCGTGCGGACATAGACGTTCCCCGAGGTCCCATTCGAGTTCTGCTTGATCCCGATCACCTCGGATTCCGCGCGCAGGGTGTCGCCGGGCCAGACGGGTTCCAGCCAGCGCCCCTCGGCATAGCCCAGGTTCGCCACTGCGTTCAGCGACACGTCCGGCACCGTCTTGCCGAAGACCGTGTGGAAGGCGATCAGGTCGTCCAGCGGCGAGGCCGCCAGCCCGCAGGCCCGCGCGAAGTCGTCCGAGGAATGCAGCGCGTGGCGCGCCGGGTAAAGCGCATGGTACAGCGCCCGCTCGCCGCCCGAGACGGTGCGGGGAACGGCGTGGCGGATCACGTCTCCGACCCGGTAATCCTCAAAGAAGCGGCCTGCGTTGGTCTTGGTCATTGCTCGCCCAGCTTCATGTCGGGATGATAGTCGGCCTCGATCTCCTTGGTGACCGCTTGCGCGCAGCGCATGATGCCGCGGGTCGGGTCGAAGGCGATCGAGGGCGCGCCGTGCAGCACCCAGCCCTTCGACAGCGCGAGGCTGACCTTGTGGCAGAAGGCCGAGGTGTCGTCTTCGGTCAGCAGGCGGTAGATCAGGGGCATCCTCAGGCTCCGAAGGGGTTGGGGCCGACCCACCCGTGGATCAGGCCGACGACCAGATAGACGACCACGGCGCCGACGGCGGCCATGACCTCTTTCCGGATCACCGTCTGGTGCGGAGGGCGCACCCAGTTCGGCTCGGCCCGGTTGATGACGGCCATCTCGACCAGCGCCCAGAGCAGCAGCCCGCCGAACAGGACGAAGGACGGCAGGTCACCGTTCGTCAGCAGATGCGCGCCGGCCCAGAGCGAAAAGCCCGTCAGCTGCGGGTGGCGCATCTGGGTGCCGATGCGGTTTCTGATCCCGGCCGAGGCGAACAGGAAGAAGGCCACCAGCACCAGCAGGTTGTTGATCCCCTTCAGCGCCGGGCCTGCCGCCCACCACATCACGATGTCGGCCCGCTGGTAGCCGATGGTCATCAGGATCACCGACGCGACCAGCGCCAGCGCGACGATGCCCTTGCGCCGGTTGTCCGGGCCGGGATGCGGCGCCATGCGCTTGTAAAGATGGGCGCCCCACCAGAGCGCGAGGCCGAGGATCAGCAGGATCATGCGAGGGCGTCCTTCATCCGGTTTGGCGCCACCCTGCCATCAGCCCGCCAGCGCGGCAATCGCCTGGGCCTTGGCCAGGGTGCGGCGTGCTGTCTCGACATGCAGGTTCTCGACGATGCGGCCATCGACGACCGCCACGGCCTTGCCTTCCGCAATGGCGGCCTCGTAGGCCTCGATCTGGCGGCGGGACAGGTCCACCTCGGCCTCGGACGGCGCAAAGGCGGCATTGGCGATGTCGAGCTGCGCGGGGTGGATCAGGGTCTTGCCGTCGAAGCCCATGTCGCGGCCCTGCTCGCATTCGGCGCGCAGGCCTTCGGCGTCCTTGAAGGCGTTGAAGACGCCGTCCACGATCACCCGGCCATGGGCGCGGGCCGCCAGCAGGCAGAGCCCCAGGCCCGCCTGCATCGCCAGCCGGTCGGGCCGGTTGCGGCTGCCCAGTTCCTTGGCAAGGTCGTTGGTGCCCATCACCATGCCCTGCAGACGGGGATGGGCGGCGATGGCGGCGGCGTTCAGCATCCCCAGCGCCGTTTCCATCATCGCCCACAAGGGCGTGTCGGGGACGATGGCCGTGACCGCATCCAGGTCCTCGGGGCGGCTGACCTTGGGGACCAGCACCGCGTCCGCGCCCGTGGCGAAGGCCGCAGCGTCGTCCCGTCCCCATTCGGTGTCGAAGCCGTTGATCCGTACGATCCGTGCCCGCCCGCCGTAATCCTGCGCCAGCGCCGCCTTCAGCAGGTCCCGCGCGCCGGGCTTTTCGGCCGGGGCCACCGCGTCCTCGAGGTCGAAGATGATCGCGTCGGCGGCAAGCGTCCGCGCCTTTTCCATCGCGCGCTGGTTGGCCGCGGGAATGTAGAGGACCGAGCGGTAGGGGCGCGACATGGCGGCAAACTCTCCTGCTTGAAAAAGGTCCCGCAGATGAGTGCCCGCTCGACCTGCCCTCGGCAAGGGCGTTCGGCGCGCGTCCTTAGAGTTTGTTAGTGGAACCCGAGCGCCCCCCTCGGACTTTCCACGTCCGACGACCTGCTCTGCCCAACCCCGAAAGGACAGCACATGGCAAGCGAAGAGATGGGCCTGACCGACCTGCTCAAGCACGGGCTCGAGGACATGTATTACGCCGAGGCGCGCATCCAGAAGGCGCTGCCCAAGATGATCGCGGCCGCCCAGGACGCGGAACTCAAGCGCGGCCTGGAACGCCACCTCGAGGAAACCGCCGAGCAGATCACCATGCTCGAGGAGGCCTTCGAGGCGATGGGCGAAAAGCCCCGGTCCGAGAAATGCGACGCGATGGACGGCATCCTGAAGGAAGGCGATTCGCTTCTGCAGGACTTCGGCGGCACGGCAGCCGGGGACGCGGCGATCATCTTCTCCTGCCAGGCGGTCGAGCATTACGAGATCGCCCGCTACGGCAGCCTGCGCGCCTATGCGGAACTGCTGGGCCTCGACCAGGTGGCCGATCTGATGAACGACATCCTGGAACAGGAAGAGGCCGCCGACGAGCTTCTGTCCGAGATCGCCGAGGACCGCGCCAACCCAATGGCCGCAGGCGAGTCGCCCGACAGCCTGGACGACACGGACGAAGAACAGGAATGATCCGTTCCGCCGGGCCTGCCATGCGGGCCCGGCGTCACATCACCGCATCGGCGATCAGCTTCAGCGACACCGCCAGCAGCGCCCAGGTGATGAACAGGTAGAAGGCGCGCTGCGGGATGCGGCGCACCAGCCACACCCCCGCCCCCACGCTGAGCGCCGCGACCGGGATCATGGCTGCGGCCTTGCCGAGGTTGTCCGCGCCAAGCTGGCCCAGCGCCGCATAGGGGATCAGCTTCACCGCGTTCACGACCGCGAAATAGACGGTGACGGTTCCCGCATAGGTTTCCTTGCCCAGCCGCAGCGGCTGGACATAGATCTGGTAGGGCGGCGCGCCCGAGTGGCTGACGAAGCTGGTATAGCCCGTGATCAGCCCCCAGCCGGTGCCGCGCGTCCAGTCGGCCTGGCGCGGGGCCGCGTCCGGGGCCGGGGGGCGCAACAGCGTCATGACGGCGAAGCTCGCCCCGATGACGCCCACAATTCCGCCCACCGCCGCGTCGTTCACCAGGCTCGCCGTGGCCCAGCCCAGCGCGATCCCGGCGACCGACCCCGGCAGCAGCCGCGCCAGCACGCGCCGGTCCCAGTGGCGGCGATAGGCGATCAGCCCGAAGATGTCCGAGACCACATAGACCGGCAGCAGCACGCCCGCGGCCTGCACCGGCGACATGGCCAGCGACAGGATCGGCACCGACAGCATCCCCACCATCGCCAGCCCGCCCTTGGCCAGCCCCACCAGCGCCGAGGCCAGCGCCAGCAGCAGCCAGCCCGCTGTTGTCAGTTCCACCCGTCCCGCCCCCGATTGCCTTGCCTTTTTAGCGCAAACACCGCCGCGCGCGCCCGGTCTACGCCTTGCGCGGTGGGGGGCAAAGGGTCTATCGCGACGCCGATCATCAGCCAAACGGAGGACTCCATGGCCCGTCCCAAGATCGCCCTCATCGGCGCCGGACAGATCGGCGGCACGCTGGCGCATCTCGCCGCCATCAAGGAACTCGGCGACGTCGTGCTGTTCGACATCGCCGAAGGCACGCCCCAGGGCAAGGCGCTGGACATCGCGCAGTCCGGCCCCTCCGAAGGCTTCGACGGCGCATTCAAGGGCACCAGCGATTACGCCGACATCGCGGGCGCCGATGTCTGCATCGTGACCGCGGGCGTTCCGCGCAAGCCGGGCATGAGCCGCGACGACCTGCTGGGGATCAACCTCAAGGTCATGAAGTCCGTGGGCGAGGGCATCAAGGCGCACGCGCCGAACGCCTTTGTCATCTGCATCACCAACCCGCTGGACGCGATGGTCTGGGCGCTGCGCGAGTTCTCCGGCCTGCCGCACGAGAAGGTCGTGGGCATGGCGGGCGTGCTGGACTCGGCCCGTTTCCGCCACTTCCTGAGCCTCGAATTCGGCGTCTCGATGCGCGACGTGACGGCCTTCGTGCTGGGCGGCCACGGCGACACCATGGTCCCGCTGGTCCGCTATTCGACGGTCGGCGGCATCCCGCTGCCCGACCTGGTCAAGATGGGCTGGACCACGCAGGAGAAGCTGGATTCCATCGTCCAGCGCACCCGCGACGGCGGCGCCGAGATCGTCGGCCTGCTCAAGACCGGCTCGGCCTTCTACGCCCCCGCGACCTCGGCCATCGAGATGGCGGAATCCTACCTCAAGGACCAGAAGCGCGTCCTGCCCTGCGCGGCCTATGTCCAGAACGCCTATGGCCTTGACGGCATGTATGTCGGCGTCCCGACCGTGATCGGCGCGAACGGCATCGAGAAGGTCATCGAGATCGACATGAACGCCGAAGAGCAGGCGATGATGCACAAGTCGATCGACGCGGTGAAGGGCCTCGTGGAAGCCTGCAAGGGCATAGACAACTCGCTGGCGTAAGCGACCCTGCCTTCCGTCACATGATCAGGGCCGCCCGGCTGGGCGGCCCTTTCACTTGTGCGGAAGGGTCCGGGAGGGCTGGACCCGAGGGCGGCATACAAAGGTACATGAACACTGTGATCACATGCCGAGGGCGTGTGATCACGGAACTCGCAAAAAGTGCTGCCCCGCATCAAAAGCAGAACGCGCGGCTTTGCTTTGCACGCGCGTTCTGGCACATGAACCGCAAGTTTCCTTGCGAGGTTCCCATGAACATCCACGAATACCAGGCCAAGGCACTGCTCAAGCAATACGGCGCCCCGGTGTCCGAGGGCCGCGCGGTCCTCAGCGCCGACGAAGCCGAGGCGAAGGCCCGCGAACTGCCCGGCCCGCTCTGGGTCGTCAAGTCGCAGATCCACGCGGGCGGCCGCGGCAAGGGCCGGTTCAAGGAAGCCGAGGCGGGCGAGAAGGGCGGCGTCCGCCTGGCCAAGTCGGTCGAGGAAGTGGTCGAGAACGTCCGGCAGATGCTCGGCTCGACGCTGGTCACGCACCAGACCGGCCCGGCCGGCAAGCAGGTGAACCGCATCTACCTGGAAGACGGCTCGGACATCGCGCGCGAGTTGTATCTGGCGCTGCTGGTTGACCGCTCCTCCTCGCGCATCAGCTTCGTCGCCTCGACCGAGGGCGGCATGGACATCGAGGAAGTCGCGGCCTCGACCCCCGAGAAGATCGTGTCCTTCTCGGTTGATCCCGCCTCGGGCCTGTCGGACTTCCACGGCCGCCGCGTGGCCTTCGCGCTGGGCCTGACCGGCGACCAGGTCAAGCAGTGCGTGGCGCTGGTGAAGCTGCTGTACAAGGCCTTTGTCGAGCGCGACATGGAGATGCTCGAGATCAACCCCCTGATCGTGACCGAGCAGGGCCAGATCAAGGTCCTCGACGCCAAGGTCAGCTTCGACAACAACGCGCTCTATCGCCAGAAAGAGGTGATGGGCTTGCGCGACGAGACCGAGGAAGACTCCAAGGAACTCGAAGCCTCGAAATACGACCTGAACTACATCGCGCTGGACGGCGAGATCGGCTGCATGGTGAACGGCGCCGGGCTTGCGATGGCGACGATGGACATCATCAAGCTTTACGGTGCGGAACCGGCGAACTTCCTGGACGTCGGCGGCGGCGCCTCCAAGGAGAAGGTCACCGAGGCCTTCAAGATCATCACCTCGGACCCGAACGTCAAAGGGATCCTCGTCAACATCTTCGGCGGCATCATGCGCTGCGACATCATCGCCGAGGGCATCATCGCCGCGGTGAAGGAAGTCGGCCTGCAGGTCCCGCTGGTCGTGCGGCTTGAGGGCACCAACGTGGACCTTGGCAAGCAGATCATCCGCGAGAGCGGGCTGAACGTGATCCCGGCGGACGACCTGTCGGACGCGGCCGAGAAGATCGTGAAAGCGGTCAAGGGCTGATCGTGACGGCGCGGCACCGCCGCGCTTCACCTTCCCAGAGTTTCAAGGAAAGCCACACATGGCCATTCTCGTCGACAAGAACACCAAGGTCATCACCCAAGGCATCACCGGCAGCCAGGGGACGTTCCACACCGAGCAGGCGATTGCCTATGGCACGCAGATGGTCGGCGGCGTGACCCCTGGAAAGGGCGGCACCACCCATCTCGACCTGCCCGTCTTCAACTCGGTCCACGAGGCCGTGGAGAAGACCGGCGCCAACGCCTCGGTCATCTATGTCCCCCCGCCCTTCGCGGCGGACTCGATCCTGGAAGCGATCGACGCGCAGGTGCCGCTGATCGTCTGCATCACGGAAGGCATCCCGGTGCTGGACATGATGAAGGTGAAGCGCGCGCTGGAAGGCTCGTCCTCGCGCCTGATCGGGCCGAACTGCCCCGGCATCATGACGCCCGACGAATGCAAGATCGGCATCATGCCGGGTTCCATCTTCAAGCGCGGCCGCGTGGGCGTCGTCTCGCGGTCCGGCACGCTGACCTATGAGGCGGTCAAGCAGACCTCGGACGTGGGCCTCGGCCAGTCCTCGGCCGTCGGCATCGGCGGCGACCCGATCAAGGGGATGGAGCATATCGACGTGCTGGAAATGTTCCTGGCCGACGACGAGACCGACGCCATCATCATGATCGGCGAGATCGGGGGTTCCGCCGAGGAAGACGCGGCGCAGTTCCTGGCCGACGAGAAGAAGCGCGGCCGCTGGAAGCCGATCGCGGGCTTCATCGCGGGCCGCACCGCGCCTCCCGGCCGTCGCATGGGCCATGCCGGCGCCATCGTCTCGGGCGGCAAGGGCGACGCGGAATCCAAGATCGCCGCGATGAAGGCCGCCGGCATCATCGTCGCCGACAGCCCCGCGGGCCTGGGCGAGGCCGTGCTGAAGGCCATGGGCCGCTAAGGCTGTTGATAACGGGCCGCCCCTGCATAGGTTGGGGCGGCAAGACTTTCCCGGGGGCGGCGCAAGGCCCCTGCCCTTTTCACAAGGCCATATGGTCAGGTGTCCGTCATGAACGATCAATCCCCGAACTCCGCCTTCCGCGACTCCTCCTTCCTGCAGGGGGCGAACGCGGCCTATGTGGAACAGCTCTACGGCCAGTGGGCGAAGGATCCGGCCGCCGTCGACCAGGCCTGGAACGAATACTTCCGCAGCCTGGGCGAGGCGCAGGCGACCGCCGCGCGCGGTGCCCAGGGCGCAAGCTGGGCGCGCCCCGACTGGCCGCCGATGCCCGCGGACGAAAACACCGCCGCGCTGACGGGCGAATGGCCGATGGCCTCGCAGGCCGAGGCGAAGGCCGCGATCAAGAAGATCACCGCCAAGGCCGACGAAAAGGGCGTGTCGCTGTCGGACGAGCAGCTTCAGCGCGCCGTGCTGGACAGCGTCCGCGCGATCATGCTGATCCGCGCCTATCGCATCCGGGGCCACCTGCACGCCGACCTCGACCCGCTGGGGATGCGCGAGATGCCGCCCCTGGGCGAGCTTGACCCGGCGACCTACGGCTTCACCGCCTCCGACATGGACCGGCCGATCTTCATCGACAACGTGCTAGGCCTGCAGGTCGCCTCGATCCGCCAGATCACCGAGCTGATGAAGCGCACCTACTGCGGCACCTTCGCGCTGCAGTTCATGCATATCTCGGACCCTGAGCAGGCCGCCTGGCTGAAGGAACGGATCGAGGGCTACGGCAAGGAGATCGCCTTCACCCAGGAAGGCCGCAAGGCGATCCTGAACAAGCTGGTCGAGGCCGAGGGCTTCGAGAAGTTCCTCCATGTCAAATACATGGGGACCAAGCGCTTCGGCCTTGACGGCGGCGAGGCGCTGATCCCCGCGATGGAGCAGATCATCAAGCGCGGCGGCGCGCTGGGCGCGAAAGAGGTCGTCATCGGCATGCCCCACCGGGGCCGCCTGTCGGTGCTGGCCAACGTGATGGGCAAGCCCTTCCGCGCGATATTCCACGAATTCCAGGGCGGCAGCTACAAGCCCGAGGACGTGGACGGCTCGGGTGACGTGAAATACCACCTCGGCGCCTCGTCGGACCGCGAGTTCGACGGCAACACCGTGCACCTGTCGCTTACGGCCAACCCCTCGCACCTGGAAGCCGTGAACCCGGTGGTGCTGGGCAAGGTCCGCGCCAAGCAGGACCAGTACAACGACCACCACGACCGCACGAGCGTGATCCCCGTGCTGCTGCACGGCGATGCGGCCTTCGCGGGCCAGGGCGTGGTGGCGGAATGCCTGCAGCTGTCGGGCATCCGCGGCCACCGCACGGGCGGCACGATCCACATCATCGTCAACAACCAGATCGGCTTCACCACGGCCCCGCATTTCAGCCGGACGTCGCCCTATCCGACCGACATCGCGCTGATGGTCGAGGCGCCGATCTTCCACGTGAACGGCGACGACCCCGAGGCCGTGGTCCATGCCGCCAAGGTCGCGACCGAGTTCCGCCAGCAGTTCCACAAGGACGTGGTCATCGACATCTTCTGCTATCGCCGCTTCGGTCACAACGAAGGCGACGAGCCGATGTTCACTAACCCGACGATGTACAAGCACATCAAGGGCCACAAGACGACGCTGCAGCTCTACACCGAGCGGCTGGTCAAGGACGGCCTGATCCCCGAGGGCGAGATCGAGGACATGAAGGCCGCCTTCCAGGCGACGCTCAACGAGGAGTTCGAGCTGGGCAAGACCTTCAAGCCGAACAAGGCCGACTGGCTGGACGGCAAGTGGTCGGGGCTGAAGCCCGAGGGGTCCGAGTATCACCCCGGCGAGACCGGCATCTCGCCCGAGACGATGGCCCAGGTCGGCGCGGCGCTGACGGGCGTGCCGGACGGCTTCGACCTGCACAGGACAGTGGGCCGCCTTCTGGACAGCAAGCGCGCCATGTTCGAGACCGGGCGCGGCTTCGACTGGGCCACGGGCGAGGCGCTGGCCTTCGGCTCGCTGCTGGCCGAAGGGCATCCGGTCCGTCTGGCGGGCCAGGACTCGACGCGCGGCACCTTCAGCCAGCGTCATTCGGCCTTCGTGGACCAGACCACCGAGGACCGGCATTACCCGCTGAACCACATCCGCAACGGACAGGCGCGGTATGAGGTCATCGATTCGATGCTGTCGGAATATGCGGTGCTGGGCTTCGAATACGGCTATTCGATGGCCGAGCCGAACGCGCTGACGCTGTGGGAAGCCCAGTTCGGCGACTTCGCCAACGGCGCGCAGATCATGTTCGACCAGTTCATCTCGTCGGGCGAGAAGAAATGGCTGCGGATGTCGGGCCTGGTCGTCCTGATGCCCCACGGCTTCGAGGGCCAGGGACCGGAACATTCCTCCGCCCGGCTGGAGCGCTGGCTGCAGATGTCGGCCGAGGACAACTGGATCGTCGCCAACCTGACGACCCCGGCCAACTACTTCCACATCCTGCGCCGCCAGTTGCACCGGGGCTTCCGCAAGCCGCTGATCCTGATGACGCCCAAGTCGCTGCTGCGCCATCCGCAGGCTGTCTCGACGGCGGACGAGTTCCAGACGGGCTCGACCTTCCACCGCGTGCTGCATGACGACGCCGAACGCGGGAAGGTGGAGTTCCAGCTGGCGCCCGACGACCAGATCCGCCGCGTCGTGATCTGCTCGGGCAAGGTCTATTACGACCTGCTGGCGGCCCGGAACGAGGCCGGGGCCAAGGACGTCTATCTGCTGCGGCTGGAACAGTTCTATCCCTTCCCCGCGCAGTCGATGTCCAAGGAGCTGGAACGCTTCAAGGGGGCCGAGATCGTCTGGTGCCAGGAAGAGCCCAAGAACCAGGGTGCCTGGAGCTTCGTCGAGCCGAACATCGAATGGGTGCTGCACCGCGTCGGCGCCACCCACCCGCGCGCCCGCTATGTCGGCCGCGTGGCCCAGGCCTCGGTCGCCACGGGCCTGGCCAGCCGCCACAAGGCGGAACAGGACGCGCTGGTGCACGACGCCATCACGATCGGAGCCTGAGATGACGACCGAAGTCCGAGTGCCCGCGCTGGGCGAAAGCGTCAGCGAGGCCACGATCGCCACCTGGTTCAAGAAGCCCGGCGATGCCGTGGCGGTGGACGAGATGCTGTGCGAGCTGGAAACCGACAAGGTGACGGTCGAGGTTCCCTCGCCCGCCGCCGGCATCCTGGCCGAGATCGTCGCGCCCGAGGGCGAGACCGTGGGGCCCAACGCGCTTCTGGCGCAGATCACCGAAGGCGGGGCGGCAGCCGCCCCGCGCGACAATGCAACGGCGGCGGCCCAGCCCGCCCAGGACAAGACCGCAGACGGGGGAAAGCCGAAGATGGCGGGAAACAAGGTTGACGTGATGGTGCCGACGCTCGGCGAGAGCGTGACAGAGGCGACGGTCGCCACCTGGTTCAAGAAGGTCGGCGACACCGTCCGTCAGGACGAGATGCTGTGCGAACTGGAAACCGACAAGGTGTCGGTCGAGGTGCCCAGCCCCGCCTCGGGCGTTCTGACCGAGATTCTGGCCGAGGAAGGCGCCACCATCGACGCCAAGGCCCGCCTTGCGCTGATCACCGAGAACGGAGCCGCGGGCGGCGCCGTCGGCATCGGCGGTCCCGGCGACGCGCCCGTGGTCGATCCCGACAAGCGCATCCAGAAGGCCGACGAGGTCGGCTCGCCCGGTGACGGCCCCGAGCAGGTCATTCCGCGCGAAGATGCGGGCCGCACCGACATCGAGGACGCGCCCTCGGCCCGCAAGGCCATGGCCGAGGCCGGCGTCAGCCGCGACCAGGTCCAGGGCTCGGGCCGCGACGGCCGCGTGATGAAGGAAGACGTGGCCCGCGCCGCCCAGGCCCCCGTGCATGCGCCGCAGCGGACCGAGGCGCCCCAGCCCGCGCCTGCGCCCCGCGCCCCTTCCTCGGCCGAGGACATGCGCCGCGAGGAACGGGTGAAGATGACCCGCCTGCGCGCGACCATCGCCCGGCGCCTGAAGGACGCCCAGAACACCGCCGCGATCCTGACCACCTACAACGAGGTGGACATGTCGGGCGTGATGGACCTGCGGAACGCCTACAAGGACCAGTTCGAGAAGAAGCACAAGGTGAAGCTCGGCTTCATGTCCTTCTTCGTGAAGGCCTGCTGCCACGCGCTGAAGGAAGTGCCCGAGGTCAATGCCGAGATCGACGGCGGCGACATCGTCTACAAGAACTTCGTCCACATGGGCGTCGCGGTCGGCACGCCGAACGGCCTGGTTGTCCCGGTCGTGCGCGACGCCGACCAGAAGTCCTTTGCCGGTATCGAGAAGGAAATCGCCGAACTGGGCGTCCGCGCCCGTGACGGCAAGCTGACCATGCAGGACATGCAGGGCGGCACCTTCACCATCTCGAACGGCGGCGTCTACGGCTCGCTGATGTCCTCGCCGATCCTGAACCCGCCGCAGTCGGGCATCCTGGGGATGCACAAGATCCAGGACCGCCCGGTCGTGGTCGGCGGTCAGATCGTGATCCGCCCGATGATGTACCTGGCGCTCAGCTACGACCACCGCATCGTGGACGGCAAGGGCGCGGTGACCTTCCTCGTGCGCGTCAAGGAAGCGCTGGAGGATCCGCGCCGCCTGCTGATGGACCTCTGATCCGGTCCGGGGCGTTCGGACCGCTGAACGCCCCGTTCCGAAGAAAGGACCACCCCATGACCAACCAGATCATCGCCCGCTACGACATCGCCGATTACGCCCAGTTCCGGGCCGAGTTCGACGCGGATGCCGAGGACCGCGGCAATGCCTCGCTGTCGGTGCTGCAGATCTGGCGCGAGGGGACGGGACGGGCCTGGGTGCTGTATCAGGTCGCGGACGGCAAGCGCGCACTCGACTATCTTCAGGGTGCGGCGCAGGTCTTCAACGGGCGTGCGGGCGTGCAGAACGCCGAATATCACGCGGTGCAGACGGCATGATCCCACCCTCGCCCGAACTGGTTGTCCTCGGCCTTTCGGCCATCCTGCAGGCGATCCAGATCGCCCTTGCCGGATGGTCGATGGGTCAGGACGGACTGCAGCAGTGGAATGTCGGCCCTCGTGACGGCGAGCCGCAGTTCTCGGCCCGGACGGGCCGCCTGCGCCGTGCGGTGAACAACCATTTCGAGGCGCTGGCCTTCTTCACCATCGCCGTCGTCCTGGTCCAGTTCACGCAGTCGAACGGCGGCCTGACTGCCGCCTGCGCCTGGGTCTACCTGATCGCCCGCGCCCTTTATGTCCCGGCCTATGCGCTCGGCTGGTCGCCCTGGCGCTCGCTGATCTTCGGGGTGGGGTTTCTCGCCACGATGCTGATGATCCTGACCGCGCTGTTCTGAGTTCGGGCGGTCTCAAATATCCCGCGGGATCGTCGTCTACGACGATGGGGGCGCGAAGTCCCCGGTCCGGCGGCCAAGAACAAAGGACGATGTCATGTATGATCTGATCGTGATCGGCGCCGGCCCCGGGGGCTATGTCTGCGCCATCCGCGCCGCGCAGCTGGGCCTCAAGGTCGCCTGCGTCGAGGGGCGCGAGACGCTGGGCGGCACCTGCCTGAACGTCGGCTGCATCCCGTCCAAGGCGCTGCTGCACGCCAGCCACATGGCCCACGAGATGCACGAGAACTTCGCCAAGATGGGCCTGATGAACGCCCATGCCGACATCGACTGGGACCGGATGCAGGCCTACAAGGCCGAAACCGTCGGCACCAACACCAAGGGCATCGAGTTCCTGTTCAAGAAGAACAAGATCGACTGGCTCAAGGGCTGGGCCTCGATCCCGGCGGCCGGCAAGGTGCAGGTCGGCGACCAAGTGCATGAGACAAAGAACATCGTCATTGCCTCGGGCTCGGCCGCGACCTCGCTGAAGGGCGTCGAGGTGGACAACGACGCCGGCATCGTCGTCGATTCCACCGGCGTCCTGGCGCTGAAGAAGATCCCGCAGACCATGGTCGTCATCGGCGCGGGCGTGATCGGGCTGGAGCTCGGGTCCGTCTACAGCCGCCTCGGCACCAAGGTCACGGTGGTCGAATATCTCGACGCCATCACCCCTGGCATGGACGGCGAGGTGCAGAAGCAGTTCCAGCGCATCCTGTCCAAGCAGGGTCTCAAGTTCATCCTCGGCGCCGCCGTCTCGGGTGTCGAGAGCGCCGAAAACGGCGCGACCGTCACCTACACGCCCAAGAAGGGCGGCGACGCGCAGACGCTTGATGCCGAGGTGGTGCTGGTCGCCACGGGCCGCCGTCCCTATCACGACGGCCTCGGCCTTGATGCGCTGGGGGTCAAGCTGACGGACCGCGGCCAGATCGCCATCGACAACCACTTCGCCACCAGCGTCCCCGGCGTTTATGCCATCGGCGATGCGGTGCCGGGCCCGATGCTGGCTCACAAGGCCGAGGACGAGGGCATGGCCGTGGCCGAGATCCTGGCCGGCAAGCATGGCCACGTGAACTACGACGCCATCCCCGGCGTCATCTACACCACGCCCGAGGTCGCGGCCGTCGGCCTGACCGAGGAAGGCGCCAAGGCCACCGGCCGCAAGGTCAAGATCGGCAAGTTCCCCCTGATGGGCAACGCGCGAGCCAAGGCGATGCTGCAGGCGGAAGGCTTCGTGAAGCTGATCGCGGATGCCGACACCGACCGCATCCTCGGCTGCCACATCATCGGCCCCGGCGCGGGCGAGATGATCCACGAGGTCTGCGTGGCGATGGAGTTCGGCGCGGCCGCGCAGGACCTGGCGCTCACCTGCCACGCCCACCCCACCGTCAGCGAGGCGGTGCGCGAGGCAGCGCTTGCATGCGGCGACGGCGCGATCCACGTCTGACGGGAAAGGCCGGGCCGGGTGCCCGGCCCGACTTCCGATCAGGCCATCCGGCCAGAAGGACGCCGAGGGGTTCCACAACCCTTCGGCGTTTTCTTGCCGATCAGGCGGTCTGCGGCAGCGGGGTTTCGCTTTGCGTCTGGCGCGGGGACGGCCCGTGGCTATCGTCCTGCCAACCATAAACAGACTCCGGCAGGACAGTGATGACCCCAACCATGACCCGCCTCAGTGCGCTTGCGCTGTTGACCGTTCTTGCGGCCTGCGGCGGCGGCGCAGAAAAGTCGGACCGGATGTACCTGGCCCAGCCCCGCATCAGCCAAGCCGAGCTGCACCCCAACGAGACGCCCGAACTGCGCGCTCTGATCAGCAAGTATTCGGCCATGTATGGCGTCCCCGAGGAACTGGTCCACCGCGTCGTCATCCGCGAAAGCCGCCATCGTCCTGCGGCCCGGAACGGGAAATACTACGGGCTGATGCAGATGGCCCCCGCCACCGCGCGCGGCATGGGCTACCGCGGCTCGCCCCAGGGGTTGCTGGATGCCGAGACGAACCTCAAATACGGCGTGAAATACCTGCGCGGCGCCTACCTGGTCGCGGGCGGCAACCACGATGCCGCCGTCAAATGGTATTCGCGCGGCTACTATCACGAGGCCAAGCGCAAGGGCCTGCTTGAGGAAACGGGCCTGCGCTGAAAGGCGGAACGCGCAATGGGGCCGCGCGTTCGGGGGCGTAGCAACCCCGGGACGACATGCGCGGCATCAGCATCACTTCGTGGAATGACTTTCTTTCGGCGCTGATCGGCATCGCGCTGTTCGCGCTGATCGGGATCGGCATCCGCCTGCTTCTGATGTTCACCATCCAGGCGCGGCGCGAGCGGATGAACCGGCAGATCAACGAGCGGCTGAAGCTGCTGATCGCCGCCTACAAGACGCTCGGCGGTTCCTTCACCGGCGAGTTGTCGGTGGACCCCACCCACCTGCGCGACCTGCGTCAGCGCATGGCCGAGGAAGACGGCGCCGCCGACAGCCCTGGTACCGACAACCCCGGCGCCGACCGCCGCCGCCGCATCCGCGACGCGGTCGAGGCTGCCCTGTCAGACATCCTGCTGCTGGGGACCGAGGAGCAGGTACGCTTGGCCGAAAGCGCCGCGCGCGAGCTTGTCGAGGGCCGCAGGGTCCATACGCAGGAACTCGTGGTTTCCCTGCGCAATTTCATCCGCGAAGCGCTGGACCTTGATCCCGTGCCTGCGGGCCTTGCTATTCCGCCACAAGGACCGACGCGCCCGTCAGGCAGCGGCGCGGGCGGTCGGGGCCGCGGCGAAGGTGGCGGCGGGCGAGGCGGCGGGGGCGGCATGGGTGGCGGAGGCGGTGGCATGGGGATGGGCATGGGACTGGGCGGCAGCCGCCAAGACCCGGACGCGTAGGGTGCGTGCTCGGCACCCACCGCCCGGCCCCGAAAGGCAGGGCGGCTGGCGCCACCCATGGCTTACGTGAACTGCTCGCGCAGCATCCGCTCCTCCATCCCGTGGCCGGGATCGAACAGCAGGCGGTGGGCGATGCCGGGCTCGGTGCGGATCTCGACCCACAGCACGCGGTCCACCTGCTTGGCGTCGGCATCCGCCATGACGGGGCGCTTGCGCGGGTCCAGCACGTCCATGCGGATCACCGAATCGTGGCGCAGGATCGCCCCCCGCCAGCGGCGCGGGCGGAAGGGCGCGATGGCGGTCAGCGCAAGCACGTCCGAGCCCATCGGCAGGATCGGCCCGCCCGCGGAATAGTTGTAGGCGGTCGATCCCGCAGGCGTTGCCACCATCAGCCCGTCGCAGACCAGTTCCTCCATCCGCACGCGGCCGTCCACGCTGATGCGGATGCGCGCGGCCTGGGGACCGGCGCGCAGCATCGAGACCTCGTTGATCGCCAGCGCCCGGTATTCGTCCCCGTCGATCGCCCCTGCCACCATCGACAGCGGGTTGATGACCGTTTCCTCGGCATGGGCGATGCGCTCGGGCAGGCCGTCCTCGTCATAGCCGTTCATCAGGAAGCCGACAGTGCCCCGGTTCATCCCGTAGACCGGCCGCCCGAGGTTCTGGCGCAGCGTGGACAGAAGAAAGCCGTCGCCCCCCAGCGCCACCACCACGTCGGCGCGGGTCGCGGGGGTCTGGCCGTAACGCTCCATCAGCCGGCCAAGGGCATTCTGGGCGACATCGGTGTCGTTTGCGGTGAAATGGAACGCGGTCATGGGTGGCATCCATGCACCCTGCCCGGCCCTTGGCAAGCCTCGGCGGCGCCGAGGCGCTGGAAGGACCGGCGCAAAATGGCTAACAGGACGCTGACCCTGGCCCGGAGGACCCCGATGACCGACAGCGCATTCTTCACCGAAGCCCTTTCCACCCGCGACCCCGAGATCTTCGACGCGGTCCACCGCGAACTCGGCCGCCAGCGCGACGAGATCGAACTGATCGCCTCGGAAAACATCGTCAGCCGCGCGGTGCTGGAAGCGCAGGGCTCGGTCCTGACGAACAAATATGCCGAAGGCTATCCGGGCAAGCGCTACTACGGCGGCTGCGAGTTCGTGGACGTCGCCGAGAACCTCGCGATCGACCGCGCCAAGCAGCTGTTCGGCTGCGACTTCGTGAACGTCCAGCCGAACTCGGGCAGCCAGGCGAACCAGGGCGTCTTCCAGGCGCTGCTGACCCCCGGCGACACCATCTTGGGGATGAGCCTCGACGCGGGCGGCCACCTGACCCACGGTGCGCGCCCCAACCAGTCGGGCAAGTGGTTCAACGCGGTGCAATACGGCGTGCGCAAGCAGGACAGCCTGCTCGACTATGACCAAGTCGAGGCGCTGGCCAACGAACACAAGCCCAAGGCAATCATCGCGGGCGGCTCGGCCATCCCGCGCATCATCGATTTCGCCCGGCTGCGGCAGATCGCGGACCAGGTCGGGGCCTACCTGATCGTCGACATGGCCCATTTCGCCGGGCTGGTGGCGGCGGGCCTTTACCCCTCGCCCTTCCCGCATGCTCATGTGGCGACGACAACCACGCACAAGACGCTGCGCGGCCCGCGCGGGGGCATGATCCTGACCAACGACGCGGATATCGCGAAAAAGGTGAACTCGGCCATCTTCCCCGGCATCCAGGGCGGGCCGCTGATGCATGTGATCGCCGGCAAGGCCGTGGCCTTCGGCGAGGCGCTGCGGCCGGACTTCAAGGACTATGCCAAGCAGGTCGTCCTGAACGCGCAGGCGCTGGCGGACGAGCTGATGAAGGGCGGGCTGGACATCGTCACCGGCGGCACCGACACCCACCTGATGCTGGTGGACCTGCGGCCCAAGGGCGTGAAGGGCAACCAGACCGAGGACGCGCTGGGCCGCGCCCACATCACCTGCAACAAGAACGGCATCCCCTTCGACCCCGAAAAGCCGACCGTAACCTCGGGCGTCCGCCTGGGCTCGCCCGCGGGCACCACCCGCGGCTTCGGTGAGGAAGAGTTCCGCCAGATCGGCCGCTGGATCGTCGAGGTGGTGGACGGCCTGGCCGCCAACGGCCCCGAGGGCAATGCCGAGGTCGAGGCCCGCGTCGCGGGTGAGGTCAAGGCGCTCTGCGCCCGCTTCCCGCTTTACGACGGGCTGTAAGGAACGCAGGCACGCCGGCCTATCCGGCGCGCCAAATGCCTGAGCGGGCCACAGGGTGCGTGCTTCGCACGCACCGTCATCGGGTCACACCAGCCCGCGCCGGACCATGATCCAGACGGCGATGGCGCCGACCAGCAGCAGCCCCAGCATCACCGCAGCCGCCACGTTCAGGGCGCCTTCCTGCCAGCGGGCCGAGGACCCCAAAGGGCGAAGATAGCGGATCAGTTCGGCATGGGCCCGGGCGGCGGCGGTGCTGTCCATCTGCCGCGACAGCTTCGGCGTCGCGGCCGCCTTCTGCGCGCGGGCCAGCACCTCGGCCGCCCGGCGCTGGCGGCGCGGCAGCGCTCTGCCCCTGCGGCGCAGCATGGTGGCAAGGTCGGGCTGCGTGCCTCGCCGCGCGCCGCCCAGGCGCTGCGCCATCAGCGCCGCCACCTCGTCGGCCATCGCCCGCACGTCGTCCTGCGCCATTCCCCTGTCCCCTGCCGTCCGTCTCGCGCGAAAGGATAGGTCGCTTGCGGGCGCTTCGCCAGACGGGCTAGCATCGCCCGCATGAAACTGTCGCTCACCGTCTCGGGCCAGCCCGGCCCCCAGCCCCCCGTCCTTGTCGCGCATGGCCTGTTCGGGCAGGCGCGGAACCTCGGCGTGATCTCGCGCGCCCTGTCCGAGACGCGGCAGGTGCTGGCCGTGGACATGCGCAACCATGGCGAGTCGCCCTGGGACGACCGGCACGACTATGATGCCCTGGCAGAGGACCTGGCCGAAGTGGTCGCGGCGCATGGCGGCCGGGCGGATGTCGTGGGTCATTCCATGGGTGGCAAGGCCGCGATGCGGCTGGCGCTGACGCGGGGCGACATGGTCCGGCGGCTGGCGGTGCTGGATATCGCGCCCGTCGCCTATGACCACACTCAGGACGGCATCATCGAGGCGCTGGAGGCCACCGACGTTGCCAGCGCCACCAGCCGCAGCGGCGCCGACACGCTGCTGGCCGAGCAGCTGGACGACCACAGCGTCCGCGCCTTCCTGCTGCAATCGCTGGACCTCAAGGCCAGCCCGCCGCGCTGGAAGATGAACCTTGCGGCCCTGCGCGCCAACATGGACAACCTGACCGGCTGGCCCGAGAGCGGCACGCCCTTCGGCGGCCCTGCCCTGTTCCTGCGCGGCGGCGACAGCGACTACGTCACCGCCCAAGGCGAGGCTGCGATCCGCGAGTTCTTTCCGCAGGCGGTCATCGAGGCGATCCCCGGCACCGGCCATTGGCTGCACGCCGAAAAGCCGGGCCAGGTCGCGCCCCGGATCGTGGACTTCCTGAACGGCTGAGCGTCAGAGGCTGTCCTTGGGGTCCGTCGCCTGGATGCGCTTGGCGACCAGCCAGGCGACTGGGAACCCGCCCACCGCGCCGATGGCGGCGGCCGACAGCATCGCGCGCCAGTCGTAATAGCCCAATGTCAGCATGATGATGACGCCGATGCCCGCCAGCGTCGGCACCGACATCATCGCAAGAAACAGGAACAGCCGCGACATCGCCCAACCTCTTTGTCTCGTTTCGGCCCGCCTAAGCCAGGGCGGCGGGCCATGCCTTGATCCAGATCAGCCCCGGCGGCGCGGATCTACGGGAGGCACGCGTTCCACCCCCTGCTCGGGGCGCGTCATGCGCCGGATCAGCCCGTCCTTCCGGATGAACTGGTGATAAACGACCCCCGCCAAGTGCAGCGCCACCAGCGCCAACAGGACCGGCACGGTGTTCTCGTGCAGTTCTCCCATCGCCCTGCTGGGGATCAGATAGGCGGCCATCCCGACCAGCGGCATGGCGATCAGCACGACATAGAACAGCCAGTGGTTCAGCTTGGACAGGACCTTGTCCCAGCCGGGCGAATCCGCCTTGGAGGGCGGGGCGCCATGGGTGAAGCGCAGCGCCAGCCGCGTCAGCATGAAGATCAGGATCGCAATGCCCGACACCATGTGCCAGACGGCGTTGCCCATGATCGGCCGCCCCTCCTCGGCCCGCATCAGGGCGCGGAAATACTCGGCCATCCAGTCTCCGGTGAGAAGCTGGACAAGGACCAGGGCGAAGACCGCCCAGTGAAGCGCGATCTGGATAGCGGAATAGCGGGCGGGGTGACGCATGGCGTTGCCTTCGCAAAGGGGGCTCTCAGGCTGGAAATGCGCCAGCGGCCTGAATGTTCCGCGGCTGCCTCAGGGCGAGCAGTTGGCGCAGAAGGGCGTGTCCGGCAGAAGCTGCAGCCGCCGTTCGGCGATGGGATTGCCGCATTGCACGCAGTCGCCGTATTCCCCCGCCGCGATCCGCGCGAGGGCCGCGTCGATGCGCCGGATCTCGGCCTGGTCTGACTGGCCGAGCGCGGTCAGCACCTCGTCCCCCTGCCGTTCCGAGGCCGCGTCCTCCCAGTCCTTGGGCACGGGATCGTCCAGCTGGTCCTCGATGCGGGCGATGTTGCCGAGCAGCTCGGCCCGGCGGGCAAGAAGGATTTCCCTGGCGGCTTCGGGGGTCATGGCGTGCCCTTCCCTTGCTGGCTGTGGTGGAGTCCAGATCAGCGGGGGCCCGTCCTTTCGTCAAGCCCGAGGGTTCGGGCTGCGGGCTTCCGCCGCAGCGGCTGGCGCCGCGGGACATCATGCGAAGATGCCACCGCAGGGTGCAGGATGCGAGAAGATCTGCCTATGACTGCTGCCGGGCATGGCGGCGGTGGAGGTCGCGCATTTCCTCTGCCAGTTCGGGCACGGGTCCCTCGACCGGCAGGCCCGGCACCACCTCCTGGATGGGCAGGGGGCGGACGGGGAGCGGACCGCGGCCAAGTTCGGCCATCCAGTCGGCGTACTGCTGCGCCGAGTGGACATAGACGATCCGCCCCAGCCCGACCCAGCCATGCGCGGCGGCGCACATCGGGCAATGCTCGCCCGAGGTGAAGACGGTGGCCGTCTTCCGCTCCTCCGGGGTCATGTGACGAGCGGCCCATTGCGCCAGCGCGAGTTCGGGATGCAGGGTCGCGTCGCCGCTGCCGGTCCGGTTCCGATCCTCGGCGAGCACCGTTCCGTCCACCGCTACTAGGACCGAGCCGAAGGGCTGGTCCCCCGCCGCAAGCGCCTCGGCCGCAAGCTCGATGCAGCGGCGGAGGTGGTGGAGGTCGGCGTCGGTGGGGGTCATGGGGTTCTCCGGCTGGTCAACCAGCAGGATGATGGGCCGCGACCCTCGTGCGGGTCAATGCGGTGAGGCCTTGTTAACCGCTCGCGGTGCAGGTTGAGGGAATGCCGCGCTACCTCCGCCCGCGCCGCAGCGGCGCCATGATCTTCTTCACGATCGCGCTCGCGCAGCGGGATTCGCACCTGCTGGTCGCCGAGGTGGAGCAACTGCGGCAGGCCGTCCACGACACCCGCGCCGAACGGCCGTTCGGGATAGAGGCTTGGGTGGTGCTGCCGGACCATCTGCACTGCATCTGGCGGATGCCGGAGGGGAATGCGGATTATGCGACGCGCTGGCGGCTCATCAAGGCGCGGTTCTCACGCGGGGTGGAGCCGGGTCCGCGGCGCGCGAGCCATGTGGTGCGAGGCGAGCGCGCCGTGTGGCAGCGGCGCTTCTGGGAGCATCACATCCGCGACGAGGCCGATTTCGTGGCGCATCTGCGCTATTGCCGGTTCAATCCGGTGAAGCACGGGCTGGTTGCGCGGCCCCGGGATGGGCATTCTCCTCGGTCCACCGCGAGATCGGCGGGCCACTATGGAAATGGGCACCACGCACCCTACGCTTGCTATGCCGTGCATCTCCACCCGCATCATGGGTAGGGATTGGAATCGACAAGAACGAAGAAATTTCGTACTATCGATCAGGAGTCAAAGGATGATTGTCATGCGAGGTTTGATCAATCTCGTCGCGGTCATTTGCGCGCTCGCCGTCACCAGCAGTGCGGCCCGAGCGCAGTTTGGTTATAGGAGCATTCATGGCGGTTCCTGTGACGGATCGCCACATCGCGCCTTTGGCCCCCGCGGCGAGGTCCTTACCGGCGGCGTTGATAAGTTCCACTATTTCATCTTTGGCGGCTATGGCGCAGATCCGTCGGACCCGATTTTCCACCCGACCTCCCCTGATCCCATGCCTCGCATCCGTTTACTTTGTCAGTTGGAACCCCCGACCGGATACAGAGACTCTGAACTGAAGTGGTTATCGCTGCGGCATAGCACCTCTTTGGCGAGGCCGGGAACTGCAACGGCAAGAATCTGTTCCTGGGGCGTCTACACACCCGGCTATCACTATAGCTGCGGTCCCTCTGCTTCCCTTACGGTAAACGGCGGTCCTGGCTCGCCAGCGTATCCCGCCCTCCCCCCCATACCGATTGGTGCGATCGCCTGGCTGGAGTTGCACCTGGTTGGACCGGGCTTCATGACGCTGGAATATGTCGAAGCCTTCTGGTGGAAATGAGACACGCCATGTCCAATGCTTGCCCCGTTTTCATCGCGTTCTCCATGAGCCTTACGGTCTGTTCGCTGGCTGTGGCCCAGGAGGCGGGACCGGCGGAGCCGTTAGAACCACCAACCGTGGAGGCGGCTTTGGCGCGGGAGCGTGCGCTCAGAGCCGAGGCGGCGGCCGCCTGGCCGAGCTACGCTGACGAATGGTCGAAAGCGTTTGAGGCGGGTGCAGGGGATACTCCGTGGACTGCGGAGAAGTCGGCGCAGCTTACAGCTTCGTTCAAGGCTCGAAATCTCGTCGGCTTCGCTCTGCAGCGAACCGAGTGCAGGGCTGACAAGTGCCTTGTCGTAGTCGCCGTTGAAGACGGGATTGCAGCAGACCGGAAAGAGTCCCCGGTCAACATGCTGCCGCATGATCGGATGTCCGCTTTGCAGCGGTGGCTGACCGAAGACGAGCCTTGTGGATTTGTCATAACCGGTCAGCAATACTCAGCGAACCTAAGGGTGCTGGTGTCCTGCGATACGCAGCAAGCGGCATCGGCGGCGTCGGAGTAAGCTTCGGCCGCCACGACTTCAATCCACCTCTCACCCATCCATCTTCAACGCCGAAATAAACGCCGACTGCGGGATCTCCACCTTCCCGAACTGGCGCATCTTCTTCTTGCCGGCCTTCTGCTTCTCCAGTAGCTTCTTCTTCCGCGTGGCGTCGCCGCCGTAGCACTTGGCGGTCACGTCCTTCCGCAGCGCCGCCAGCGTTTCCCGCGCGATCACGCGGCCGCCGATAGCCGCCTGGATCGGGATCTTGAACATGTGGCGGGGGATCAGCTCCTTCAGCTTTTCCACCATCGCGCGGCCGCGGGACTCGGCGCGGTCGCGGTGGACCATGATCGAGAGCGCGTCCACCGGCTCGTCGTTCACCAGAATCGACATCTTGACCAGGTAATCCTCGCGGTATTCCGAGATCTGGTAGTCGAACGAGGCATAGCCCTTGGTCACCGACTTCAACCGGTCGTAGAAGTCGAAGACGACCTCGGCCAGCGGCAGGTCATAGACGACCATCGCGCGCGAGCCGGCGTAGGTCAGGTCCAGCTGGATGCCGCGGCGGTCCTGGCAGAGCTTGAGCACGTCGCCCAGGTAGTCGTCAGGCACCATGATGGTGGCCTTGATCCGCGGCTCCTCGATATGGTCGATCTGCATCGGGTCGGGCATGTCGGCGGGGTTGTGCAGCTCGCGCACCTCTCCGTCCTTCATGTGCAGGCGGAAGACCACACTCGGCGCCGTGGTGATCAGGTCAAGGTCGTATTCGCGTTCCAAGCGGTCACGGATCACCTCAAGGTGCAGCAGCCCCAAGAAGCCGCAGCGGAAGCCGAAGCCGAGCGCGGCCGAGGTCTCCATCTCGTAGGAGAAGGAGGCGTCGTTCAGCGCAAGCTTCTCGATGGCGTCGCGCAGGGCGTCGAAATCGTTTGCGTCCACCGGGAAGAGGCCGCAGAAGACCACCGGTTGCGCGGGCTTGAAGCCGTGCAGCGGCTCCTCGGTCCCCTTGCGCTCATGCGTGATGGTGTCGCCGACGCGGGTGTCGCGGACCTGCTTGATGGACGCCGTGAAGACGCCGATCTCGCCCGGGCCCAGTTCGGGAATGTCCACCATGCGCGGGGTCAGGACGGCCAGCTTGTCGATGCCGTAGACGGCGCCGGTCTGCATCATGCGGACGCGGTCGCCCTTGCGGATCACCCCGTCCATGACGCGGATCATCACGACGACGCCGAGATAGGCGTCGTACCACGAATCCACCAGCATCGCCTTCAGCGGCGCCTCGCGCGTGCCCTTGGGCGCGGGCAGGCGCTGGACGATGGCCTCCAGCACATCGGGAATGCCCAGGCCCGTCTTGGCCGAGATCGGCACCGCGTCGGACGCATCAATGCCGATCACGTCCTCGATCTGTTCCTTGACCCGCTCGGGTTCCGCCGCCGGCAGGTCGATCTTGTTCAGCACCGGCACGATCTCGTGCCCCGCGTCGATCGCCTGATAGACGTTGGCCAGCGTCTGCGCCTCGACCCCCTGCGTCGCGTCGACCACCAGCAGCGACCCCTCGACCGCGCGCATCGACCGGCTGACCTCATAGGCGAAGTCGACGTGGCCGGGGGTGTCGATCAGGTTCAGCGTGTAGGTCTGCCCGTCCTGCGCCTTGTAGGTGATGCGGACGGTGTTGGCCTTGATGGTGATGCCGCGTTCGCGCTCGATATCCATGCTGTCGAGCAGTTGCTCCTTCATGTCGCGATCGGCGACAGTGCCGGTCGACTGGATCAGCCGGTCGGCGAGCGTGGATTTGCCGTGGTCGATATGGGCCACGATCGAGAAGTTGCGGATGAGGTCAAGCTGGGTCATGCGCGGCTAATACAAGGGCGCCGCGCTTGCGGGAAGGGGTCAGCGAGGGCGGTTGCGCACAAGCTCGCGCCACATGGCGAAACCGCCCGATCCGACGATCAGCGCGGCCCCCGCAAGGGTCGCCGCGTCGGGCCGCTCGCCGAAGACGGCGACGGCGATCAGCAGGGCGAAGATCAGGCGGACATAGCGCAGGGGCGCGATCAGCGAGGCCTCTCCGGCGCGGGTGGCGCCGACCATCATGGCGTAGCCCAGGACGCTGAAGGCCATGCAGCCCAGGAAGCCCAGCGCCTCGGGCCGCGTGGGCGCCAGCATCGGCGTGCCCTGCACCCAGGCCAGCGCCAGCCCCGCCGGCACCAGCGCCGCGAAGGCCGAGGCCGACAGCTGGTGCGAGGGCACCCGCGCCGGCATCCGCCGCGTGGCGAGATCGCGGGCGGCCAGCCCCACGACGCCCACCAGCGTCAGGGCCGACTGCGGCTGGAACCCCGCCGCGCCGGGGCGGATGATCAGCAGCACGCCCGCAAAGCCCACGAGGATCGCCGCCCAGCGCCGCCAGCCGACCTTTTCCTTCAGAAACAATGCGCTTCCCATGACCAGCGCCAGCGGCAGCGCCTGCAGGATGGCCGAAGCCGAGGCCAGATCCGTCAGCGCCAGTGCGAGCGTGAGGCCCACGGCGCCGACCGCCTCGCCCCCGTTGCGCAGCAGGACCGCCGGGATCAGCAGCGCGCGGGTGAAAAGCCGTCCCCCCGCCCGCCTGAGCAGGACCCAGAAGACCGCCATTCCCAGCAGGCCCAGCGTGACCAGCACCTGCCCCACCGGCAGCCTCATGGTCAGGGCCTTGATCGCGGCATCCTCGACCGCGAATGTCGCCATGGCGCCGACCATCAGCAGCGCCGCGCGCAGGTTGGCCGTGGCCTCCGACGTGTTCAGGGGACTGGTGGCGGTCATGTCCCCGGCGATGCTAGACTGGCCTTCTCGCGTCAAGCACGAAAGGCTTTCGCCATGAAGTTCCACGTCGAAGACATGAGCTGCGGCCATTGCACCGCCACCATCGAGGCCGCCATCGCCCAAGCCGGGGGGCAGGCCCGCACCGACCTGGACAGCAAGACGGTCACGGTCGAGGGCATGGGCAGCGCGCGGGCGGCCGAGGTCATCAAGGAAGCGGGCTACACCGCCGTCCCGGTCGAATAAGGGGCGCCGAATCAGCGCGTCCGGCCCCTGCCCCGGTGTCGGTCCCGCGTCCCTTCGCGCATGGATTTGCGGCATTCTGTTTCGTTGCCGCATTGCCTCGGCGATGGTATTCCTGAAGCTGTCCGCAACCACCGGCGGAACCAAGGCACGACTGCCGCAAAGGCAGCATTCAGGACGAGGAGACACCAGATGATGAAGCCCGTCGTGGCCATCGCCGCCATCCTTCTGACCACCCCCTTCGCCGAGGCCGGCCCAATCGACAACGCCTGCATCCGGTCCGACCGGGGCGCCCGCAGTCCGGGGCTCTGCGGCTGCATCCAGCAGGTCGCGGACCAGACCCTGTCGCGCGCCGACCAGCGCCGCGCCGCGGGCTTCTTCCGCAACGCCCAGCAGGCGCAGGACGTGCGCATGTCCAAGCGTGCCGCCGACAACCAGTTCTGGGACCGCTACAAGCTCTTTGCCGCGACCGCCGAACGCTACTGCGCGCGGTGAGGATCGTCGTCCTGACCGGCGCGGGACTGTCGGCGGAAAGCGGGCTTGCGACCTTCCGCGCCTCGGACGGGCTTTGGGAACAGCACCGGGTCGAGGACGTGGCGACCCCGCAGGCCTTCCGCCGCGACCCCGCGCTGGTCATGCGCTTCTACGACGCGCGCCGGGCGGGGGCCGCCGCGGCCCAACCCAACCCCGCGCATCAGGCGCTGGCGCGGCTCAGCCGTCAGCCCGGCGTGACGCTGATCACCCAGAACGTGGACGCGCTGCTGGACCGCGCGGGCGCGCAGGAAGTGATCCACATGCATGGCCGCCTCGACTCGGCCCTGTGCGGCGCCTGCGGTCACCGCTGGCCCGCGCCCGACAGGATGCCCGTGGGCATGGCCTGCCCGTCCTGCAGCAGCCCCGAGGCGCGCCCCGACATCGTGTGGTTCGGCGAGATGCCCTATCACATGGACCGGATCGAGGCCGCGCTGGACCGCGCCGACCTTTTCGCGGCCATCGGCACCTCGGGGAACGTCTACCCGGCCGCGGGCTTCGTGGACATTGCCGCGATGAACGGCGCCGAGACGGTGGAACTCAACCTCGCTCCCACCGCCCCCGGCCGCTTCGACCGGGTGATCGAGGGTCCGGCCAGCCGCACCGTCCCCGAATGGGTCGCCTCGCTGATCGATTGAACTCCCTCGCGCATTCTTCTTCGTGAAAATATCCCGCGGGGGCTCCGGGGGCGCGAAGCCCCCGGTCCGGCAGTGCTCTCAGCGAAACCGCCGCAGTCTCAGCGCATTCGTCACCACGAAGACCGAGGACAGCGCCATGGCCCCGGCCCCCAGCATGGGCGACAGGCGCGGCCCGCCCAGGGGCACCAGCACGCCCATCGCCACCGGGATCAGCGCGACGTTATAGGCGAAGGCCCAGAACAGGTTCTGTCGGATATTGCGCATGACCGCGCGGCTGAGCCGGATCGCCTTCGCCACGGCAGACGGGTCGCCCGAGGCCAGCACGACCTCGGCCGCTTCGATGGCGACATCGGTGCCCGAGCCGATGGCGATGCCGGTCTCGGCTGCCGCCAGCGCGGGTGCGTCGTTGATGCCGTCACCCACGAAGACGCTGCCCTCGCCCATTCCCCGGATCGCCTCCAGCTTGCCTTCGGGCAGCACGCCCCCGGTCACGTGGTCGATTCCGAGGCGCCGGCCCACGGCCTTGGCGGCGGCGGGAACATCGCCCGAGATCATGCGCGTCTCGATCCCCAGTCCGTGCAGCGCCCCGACCGCCTGCGCCGAACTCTCGCGCAGCGGATCGGCCATGCCCATGACGGCGACATGGACTCCGTCCACCGCCAGGTGCACCGGAGTCGCGGCCTCGGCCGACAGCGCCTCGGCTTGCGCGAGCAGCCCCGCGTCGGAGGCAATGCCCGCCTCCTCCAAAGCGCGCGCGTTGCCGATCAGCACCGCGCGGCCCTCGACCGTGGCCCGCAGCCCCCGGCCCGCGCTGGCGGACACGGCCGAGGCGACGGGCACCTCGATCCCCCGCTCGCGCGCGGCGGCCAGAACGGCGGCGGCCAGCGGATGTTCGGACCGCGCCTCGGCGGCCGCAGCCAGCCGCAGGGTCTCGGTCTCCTCCATGCCGCGCGCCTCAAGCGCGACCAGCGCCGGGCGGCCAAGCGTCAGCGTGCCGGTCTTGTCGAAGCCCACGACCCGCGCGTCGGCCAGTCGCTGCAGCGCGTCGCCGCGCCGGAACAGGATGCCGAGTTCCGCGCCGCGTCCCGTGCCCACCATGATCGACACCGGCACCGCCAGCCCCATCGCGCAGGGGCAGGCGATGATCAGGACCGAGATGGCGGACACCAGCGCGCCCGTCAGCCCCGCCCCCGCCAGCATCCAGACGGCGAAGGTCAGGACGGCCAGCGCGATCACCACGGGCACGAAGACCCGCGTGACGCGGTCCACCATCCCCTGCACGGGCAGCTTGGCCGCCTGCGCGTCCTCGACCATCCGCACGATCCGCGCCAGCGCCGTGTCGGCGCCAACGGCAGTCACGCGATAGGTCAGGGCCGAGGCGCCGTTCACCGTGCCACCCGTCACCCGGTCGCCGGGGGCCTTGGCCACCGGCAGCGGCTCGCCCGTCAGCATGGATTCGTCGATCGCGCCCTGGCCTTCGGTGATCTCGCCGTCCACCGCCACGCGCTCGCCCGGCAGCAAATCGACCAGGTCGCCGGGGATCAGTTCCGCCACCGGCACCTCGGCCACTGCGCCGCCGCGCCGCACGCGGGCAGTCGAGGGGGCGAGTTCGACCAGACGCCGGATCGCCTGCCCCGCCTGTCCGCGCGCGCGCGCTTCCAGCCAGCGGCCCAGCAGGATCAGCGTCACGATGACCGCAGCGGCCTCGTAATAGACATGCAGCGCGTCGGCGGGCAGCAGCCCCGGCGCGAAGGTGGCCACGGTGGAATACAGGAACGCCGCCCCCGCCCCCAGCGCGACAAGGCTGTTCATCTCGGGCGCGCCCCGCAGGAGTGCCGGGATGCCATGGGCGAAGAAGATCCGCCCCGGCCCCGCCAGAACCGCCAGGGTCAGGACGAACTGCAGCACCCAGAGCGCCCGCGTGTCCGCCACCGACATCAGCCAGTGGTGGAAGGGCGGGAACAGGTGCGCACCCATCTCAAGGACGAACAGCGGCAGCGTCAGGACGGCGGCAAGGATGAAGCGCCCGCGCAGCCCCGCGGCCTCGTCGCGCTGTGCATCGCGGGCAGGTTCGGCCGCCGCATCAGGAGCCGCCGCCTTGTAGCCCGCGCGCGTCACCGCCCCGGCCAGCGCAGCGGGCGTGACCGAAGGTCCATGCGTCACCGTGACCGACCGCGTGGCAAGGTTCGCCACCGCCGCCGTCACGCCGGGCAGTGCGGTCAGCGCGCGCTCGACCCGGCCGGTGCAGCTGGCGCAGGTCATCCCCTCGACCGCCAGCCGCGTGGTCTCCAGCGCAGCCGGGTAGCCCGCGCGGCCCACCGCCTCGATGGCGGGGCCTGCGGCGGCGGGGTCATCGAGATCCAGGCGCGCGCGGCGGGTGGCAAGGTTGACGCTGGCGCGGGCGACGCCGGGGACGGCGGCAAGCGCGCGCTCGGCCCGGCCCACGCAAGAGGCGCAGCTCAGGCCCTCAAGCTCGAATTCGATCTGTTGTGTTTGTGCCATGACAAAGCCTTTTCGATTCCATGTTTCATCGGAGTCGAAAGGGCGAAGGGCGGGGCTTGCGGACGTCCCGGCGGATCGGCGGCAGCCTCGGCGGGGGACAGCACCGGCAGCAGGTCGGCGTCCCTTGCACGCAGGGCCAGGGGCGCACGCGCCGCAAGCCCGCGGTCCCGCTGGTGGCAGCGGCAGCCGCGCCCGCCCCGTCCCCGGCACAGATGCGCCGGACGCACGGGCGCGCGGCGCGGGGGCCTCGCGGGCCGGGGGGTGGCGGAACGGCAGCACATGGGCGTTCTCCTTGCGGGACTCGATATGGGGCCTTGCCTGTCAGAGCGCAACGCCGCCCGTTGACGCCGCTTTGAGTTGAAATGCCGCCCCATAAACGTTAGCGCAAAAGCCAAAAGGCACGAACCACGAGGGACCGAGTGTCGATGAACCGCCGCCAGATGATGTTGCTGACCCTGCCGCTGATCGCCGCTCCGGCTGCGCTGATGGCGCAGGCGACCGCCCCCGCGGCCCCGCCGAAGGCTCCCGCGGCCCCGGCAAGGACCAAGGCCGCCTATGACCCGGCGCCCACCGAGGTGCCGATCCGCGAAGGGTTCGAGGTGGGCTCGATCGTAGTCGTTTCGGGCGACTACTACCTGTATCACGTGATCGCGCCGGGCCGCGCCATCCGCTACGGCGTGGCCGTGGGAACGGACGAGCTGGTCTGGAAGGGCCGCGCGCTGGTCGGCCGCAAGGTCGAATGGCCCAGCTGGACGCCCACCAAGTCGATGATCGAGCGCAAGCCCGAGCAGTACAAGAAATACGAGAACGGCATGCCCGGCGGTCCCGAGAACCCGCTGGGCGCGCGGGCGCTGTACCTGCACACCGTGAACGGCAACGACACCGCCATCCGCATTCACGGCACGACCGATCCCGGCTCGATCGGGCGGGCCGTGTCCAACGGCTGCATCCGCATGCGCAACGAGGCGGTGATGGACCTGTATGACAAGGTGCCGATCGGCGCCCCCGTCTACGTCTACTGAGCTTGCAGCCGGCCGAGTTCCGCGTGACCAGCCTGTCGGACCTGGCGAAAGCCGGGTTCGACACGATCATCGACGCGCGATCCCCGTCCGAATACGCCGAGGACCACCTGCCCGGCGCGATCAACCTGCCCGTCCTTGACGACGCCCAGCGCGCCGAGGTCGGCACGATCTACAAGCAGGTCTCGCCCTTCCAGGCCCGCAAGATCGGCGGCGCCATCGCGGCGGCAAACGTCGCGCGTCACGTGGCGGGGCCGCTGGCGGACCGGGACGGGGGCTGGAGGCCCCTGGTCTATTGCTGGCGCGGCGGACAGCGCTCGGGCGCCTTCTCGACGATCCTTGCGCAGATCGGCTGGCGGACATCTCGGCTCGAGGGCGGCTGGAAATCCTGGCGCGCGCTGGTCCTGCGGCAGGTGCAGGACCTCGGCCCGCCCTCGCCTCTGGTCGTGCTGGACGGCAACACCGGCTCGGCCAAGACCGAGATCCTGGCGCGGCTCGCACAGCGCGGGGTGCAGGTGATCGACCTCGAAGGGCTGGCGAACCACCGGGGCAGCCTGTTCGGCGGGATGCCCGGCGGGCAGCCCGCGCAGAAGCTGTTCGAAAGCCGCCTTGCGATGGCGCTGGCCGCGCTGGACCCGTCGCGTCCCGCCGTGGTCGAGGCGGAAAGCTCGCGCATTGGCGATCTCGCGGTGCCGCGGGCCATGTGGCAGGC
This sequence comes from Paracoccus chinensis, assembly GCF_900102885.1. Taxonomy (GTDB): domain Bacteria; phylum Pseudomonadota; class Alphaproteobacteria; order Rhodobacterales; family Rhodobacteraceae; genus Paracoccus; species Paracoccus chinensis. The sequence goes on from NZ_FNGE01000005.1 coordinate 79,378, forward strand.
GCTCTGCGCCGCGCCGCGGCTGCGGCTCGAGGTGCCCCTTGCGGCGCGTGCGATCTATACCGCGCAGGCCTATGCCGATGCGGTGGCCGAACCGGGCCGGGTCGAGGCCTCCGTCGCCCGGCTTGCCCCCCAGCACCCGGCCGAGCGGATCGCGGCCTGGCGCGGCATGGCCCAGCGCGCCGACTGGGTTTCGCTTGCCGAGGAACTGATGCGCGAGCATTACGACCCCCGCTATGAGAAGCACCGCGCCCGGCATGGTGAAAACGAGCGCGAGACGATCCCCGTAGCCCGCCTGACCGGGGACGGGCTGGAGGCCGCCGCCGCCGCCGTGGAAGCCGCGGTGGGCCGGCTAGCCCTGGTGGGGGAAACGGCTGCGGGCCAGACCGACCCGCAGCCCTGAGCCTCAGTTTGCCGCGGCCCCGTGGCCCGCACCATGCGCGTGGGCGGCCGGCATCCCGGCCTTGTTGTCCACCTTCACCGTCAGCGGCACCTGCCCGCAGGCGCCGAAGTCCAGCGTCAGGGCGAGTTCGTCGCCCTCGGCCAGCGGGGTCTTCGTATCCATCAGCATGACGTGGTCGCCGCCGCGTTCCAGCGCGTGGGTTCCGCCCGCGGGAACGGTGACGGACTCGATCGGCACCATCGACATGACGCCGTTTTCCTCGCGGTGGGTGTGCAGCTCGGCCCGGTCGGTCACCTCGGGGGCGCTGACTGCCGTCAGGACGCAGTCGGCGGCGCCCTTGTTCTCGATGGTCATAAAGGCCGCGCCCGCCTTCGGGTTGGTGGACCGCGCATAGGCGCCGGTCACGGTCAGGTCGCCCACGGTGGTGCCGTGGTCGTGACCCTCATGGGCGGAAACGGCAAGGGGAAGGGCCGCCATCGCGGCGGCAAGGATCAGGGTCCGGTTCATGTCAGGTCAAACTCGCTTGGAGATGTCGCAAAGGGTTCGGTCAGGCGGCGCGGGGCGCGGGGGGACCGCGCGCCTGCGGCACCGGTTGCGACAAGGGCGAGAAGCGAACGGCCCTGGGCGGATCCGCGCGGCGCACTGGTCCTGCACCGGGCGCGACCGTCAGCGGCGGCGCATCCAGCGCCGCCAGCAGGCCCAGCGCCATGTCGGGGCAGAAGCTCGCCTGCCCCGGATCATCGGGATCGGTGATGACGGCCATGCCGCCGCAGAGGACAAGCTCGGTCCCCGTGCGCAGCTGCCCGCGCGCCATGCCCAGCGACAGGCTGGTCAGCAGGACAAGCGCGATCAGGGCAAGGCGGATCACCATGGCGCAGCTTTAGGGCCGAAGCTCGCGCCCGCCAAGAGCGCGCGTCACCCGCCAACGGCAAAGGCCCCGCCGCTGCCGGCGAGGCCTTGACGAAATCGCGGCGGTGAAAGGCTCAGGCCTTAGCCAGCTCGCGCTTGATCTTCAGGGCGCGGGGCGACAGCTCGTCGTCCTTGGCCTTCGCCAGGAAGGCGTCCAGGCCGCCGCGGTGGTCGACCGAGCGCAGCGCCGCGGCCGAGATGCGCAGCGAATAGGACTGGCCCAGCTTGTCCGAGATCAGCGTGACGTCGTTCAGGTTCGGGAGGAACCGGCGACGGGTCTTGTTGTTGGCGTGGCTGACGTTGTTGCCGGTCATCGGCCCCTTGCCGGTCAGTTCGCAGACGCGCGACATGATGTTGATCCTTCGTTGCAGCGTCCGGCCCCGCTGCTCGGGCGCCGGAAATTGAAAGGGCGCCGACTGGCAGCGCCCGGAAATCCGTTGCGCGTGGATAGGGGCTGAAGCGGTCCGCGTCAAGCCCGAATCACGTGCAGCCCCGTCTTGGCAAGCCGGCATCGCCCCAATACCACAGGGCGATCCCAAGGCCCATCAGGGGGAACGCCCATGCCCGACCCGACCGCGCCCGACATCAGCGACCTTGCCGCGCGCCTGGTGGCGGGCGGACGCCGGGCGCTGGCCCGGGCGATCACCCTAGTCGAAAGCGCCCGCCCCGACCATCGGGCACAGGCCATCGCGCTGCTGGCGGCCCTGCCTCCGCGCCAGGCGCTGCGGATCGGGCTTTCGGGCACGCCGGGCGTCGGCAAGTCCTCGTTCATCGAGGCCTTCGGGCTGATGCTGACGGGACAGGGGCTGCGGGTGGCGGTGCTGGCGGTGGACCCGTCCTCGGCGCGCTCGGGCGGCTCGATCCTGGGTGACAAGACGCGGATGGAACGGCTGTCGCGCGATCCGAATGCCTTCATCCGCCCCTCGCCCAGCCAGGCGGAACTGGGCGGCGTCGGCCGCCGCACACGAGAGGTGGTGCGCCTGGCCGAGGCCGCGGGCTTCGACGTGGTGCTGATCGAGACGGTCGGCGTCGGCCAGTCCGAAACGCTGGTGGCCGAGATGAGCGACCTCTTCGTCCTGCTGCTGGCCCCCGCGGGCGGAGATGAGCTGCAGGGCGTCAAACGCGGCATCATGGAGATCGCCGACCTGATCCTGGTCAACAAGGCGGACGGAGAGCTGAAGGCCACTGCCAACCGCACCGTGGCCGACTACGCCGGCGCCCTGCGGCTTCTGCGCAAGCGCCCGCAGGACCCCGAGGGGTTCCCCAAGGCCCTACCCGTCTCGGCCTTGGAAGGCGACGGTCTTTCCCGCGCCTGGGAGGAGATGCAGGCCCTCGCCGACTGGCGCCGCCGTACGAGCCACTTCGCCCGTCACCGCGCCGAACAGGCTGAAAGCTGGTTCCTGTCGGAAGTCCGGGCCGGCCTGCTGGCCCGGCTGAGGCGCGAGCCGGCGGCGACCCGCCTTGCCACCCTAGGCGCCGAGGTCGCCGCGGGCAGGGCCGACCCGGTCGCCGCAGCGGCCGAGATGCTGGCGGGACTGGAATAAGACCCACAACTGGAAATCCCACCGTAACTGCCGCCCTTGGATGGCACGGGTGAAACAGGTCTCAGCCCCAGACGTCAGCCTTTTGGATTGCTCCGGTGGTGCCGGAGAACAGGGTAAACCGTATCTTCTCCCCGCGTCACCCGTCGCCTGAACACGGTTCAGCGGAACAGGGAGATGCCGGGCGCCAGACCAGCTTCCTCCCGGTGCCGGACAAGGGCGAACAGGAACAGGATCACGCCCAGCCCTTCGGCCCCTTCCTCAATGTTGACGAGCAGGCGATAGGGCCGCGCAAAAATCTCACCGTTATTAGCGAACAGGACCTCGCCCCCGATTGCCTCCATGCCCAGCGCGCCTGACATGAAGACCCCGGCCGCGGCCAGCATCATTCCCATCACCCTTGGCCCGAGCGAGCGCAGAAAGGGCATAAGAACGGCAAGTCCCGCCATGCAGAAGATGGCTGCCGGAATAACCCAGGCAAACTGCAGCCCGCCCACGTCCCCCATCCGGGCGGACAGGACCTCGTGGAAGCTCAGGCCCTCATCGGCGGACAGCAGGAAGAAAACCGCGCCCAGCACGAGAAACGAAAGGGCAGCGCCCCGACTCTTCGAAAGCGACTTGATGCCGGTGTCAGCTAGCAGCAATCCCGTCAGAGCCAGAATCGTTTGCGAGAACCAAGTGTAAAAGCTGCGCTCCATATCGACGTCGAGCAACCAGACCCGTGCCTCTGCATCCAGCCCGATCGCGTCCTGAAAGATACTGCTGCTCAGAAGAACGGCCCATGCTGCGCAAACGACCCCCAGTCCGAAAGGCCCGCTCAGGAAACCGGCCATGTCACTCGCAGAATAAACAGACATCATACCCTTTGATATTGTAACAGACTCATGACGGAATTATCTGCAGTTCCCCTTAACCAATCTGTTTCGCTGCGGCCAGATGAATGGCTAAAGAATTTTCAACTTGGCCATTCTGCTAGAGTTGTCGTCGTGGTCAGGACGGTATGGCAAGGACAGCCGACCGAATGCCGCGCCCGATCTTCGGCTGCACGGTCGCGCGAATCGGCTAAGGTCGGCGCATGGACACGCTCTTCTCCCTTCCCGACGATGCCACGCTCTACCGCGCCCTGACGGACCGCGACCCCACCTACGAGGGCCGGGCCTGGGTGGGTGTCAGGACGACCGGCATCTTCTGCCGCCTGACCTGCCCTGCGCGGAAGCCCCGGCCCGAGAACTGCCAGTGGTTCGACAGCCCGGCTGCGGCCCTGGGCGCGGGCTTCCGCCCCTGCCTGCGCTGCCATCCCGTCGCACCCGAGGCAGACGGCGATCCCGTGGTCCGGCAGATGCTCGCCGCGCTGGGGGCCGATCCCGCGCGCCGCTGGACCGAGGCCGGGGTGGCGGAGCTGGGGCTGGACCCCTCAACCGTGCGGCGCGCCTTCAGGAGGCATTTCGGCATGAGCTTTCTCGATTACGCCCGCCAGTCCCGCCTGCGCGCGGGCCTGCGCGGCTTGGCAGAGGGCGCGCCGGTGATCGCGGCGCAGCTTGACGCGGGCTTCGACAGCGCCAGCGGCTTCCGCGAGGCTTTCGCGCGGCTGTTCGGCCATCCTCCGGCGGCGATGGCGCGGGGCGGGCTGGGGCTGGTGGCCGACTGGCTCGACACCCCCTTGGGGGGGATGATCGCGGTTGCGGACGACCGCAGCCTGCACCTGCTGGAGTTCACGGACCGGCGGGAACTGGCAACGGAACTGCGGCGGCTGTCGGCTGCGGCGCAGGGCCGGATCGGGCTGGGGCGCAGCGCCGTCACCGATGCGGCCGAGGCGCAGCTGGAGCGCTACTTCGCAGGGGAAAGCGGCGACTTCGACCTGCCGCTGACACTGCATGGCACGCCCTTCCTGCGCGAGGTCTGGACCGAGCTGCGCGCCATTCCACCGGGCGCGACCGTCAGCTATGGCCAGCTTGCCGCGCGGCTGGGCCGCCCATCAGCAGCCCGCGCCGTGGCCCGCGCGGTGGGCACGAACCAGATCGCCATCGTGATCCCCTGCCACCGCGTCATCGGCGCGGACGGCAGCCTCACGGGTTACGCGGGCGGGCTGTGGCGCAAGCAGGCGCTGATCGGGATCGAACGGAAGCTGGCTCAGGCTGGACACGACAGCGCCGGTTGAGGCGCCGCACCGGGGGTTTTCCACCCCCGGACCCCCGGAGGATATTTGGGCAAAGAAGAAACCCGGAGGCCGGGGTCAGAGCAGTGACCTGCTTGCGACTGGTTGTCGAGCGGGCGAGACTTGAAGGAATTTCTTGCCGAAAAGCTGTCCCATGCACCGCCGTGCCGTTCTGACCACCCTTGCCCTGGCCGCCGCCTTTCCTGCCTTGGCCGAGCCTGCGCCGAAGGGCCGCGCGCTGCTGATGGTCGAGGCGCCGCGCTGCCCCTTCTGCGCGGCCTTCCGGCGCGAGGTGCTGCCCGGCTATGCCTCGCACCCCCTGGGCCGCGCCGCGCCGCTGACGGCCGTGCCGATCGACGGACCCTGGCCGGACGGACTGGCACTGGCCCGCGCGCCTCAGGCCTCGCCGACCTTCATCCTGCTGGAAAACCGCATGGAGATCGGGCGGTTCGAGGGCTATGACGATCCCGAAACCTTCTGGCGCACCCTAGGCGACCTGCTGGCGTGAGCCCGCCCCTTTTGCCGCGCGCGGCCCTGCGCTAAGGCAAACCCGCACGGTTGGATTTCCTCCAACCCGGACCGGCAGCGAAAGGGACAGGCCATGCACGACATCCGCGTGATCCGCGACGACCCGGCGGCGTTCGACGCCGCCCTGGCCCGCCGGGGTCTTGCGTCGATGTCGCCCGAGATCCTGGCGCTGGATGCCGAGCGCCGCGCCCGCATCGCCGCGGCCGAAACCGCACAGGCCGAGCAGAACCGCGCCAGCAAGGACGTCGGCGCCGCCAAGGCCCGCGGCGATGACGAGGAATTCCAGCGCCTGCGCGCCCTTGTCGGCACCAAGAAGGACGAGGTCGCGGCCATGCAGGCCGAGGCCTCGGCGCTGGACGCGAAGCTGCGCGAGTTGCTGCTGACCATCCCGAACCTGCCGCTGGACAGCGTGCCCGAGGGGAAGGACGAGAACGACAACGTCGAGATTCGCCGCTGGGGCGAGCCGCGCACATTGGACTTCACCCCGGCCGAGCACTTCGAGATCGCGGGTGCAAAGGGCGGCATGGACTTCGCCACTGCCGCCAAGCTGTCGGGCGCGCGCTTCGTCCTGTTGACCGGCGCGGTGGCCCGCATCCACCGGGCGCTGGCGCAGTTCATGCTGGACCTGCATGTCGACCGCCACGGTTTGCAGGAGACCTGGACGCCCGTGCTGGTCCTGTCCGAGATGATGGAGGGCACCGGCCAGCTGCCCAAGTTCGGCGAGGACTCCTATCAGACTCGCGAGGGCTGGTGGCTGATCCCCACGGCCGAGGTCACGCTGACCAACACCGTCCATGGCGACCTGGTGGACCACGCCACCCTGCCCCGCCGGCTGGTCGCGCATTCGCAGTGCTTCCGCTCGGAAGCGGGCAGCGCGGGCCGCGACACCACGGGGATGCTGCGCCAGCACCAGTTCGAGAAGGTCGAGATGGTGTCGATCACCGACGCCGAGGCGGGCCTGCCCGAGCACGACCGCATGACCAGATGCGCCGAGGCCGTGCTGGAGGCGCTGGGCCTGCCCTATCGCACCATCGTCCTGTGCACCGGCGACATGGGCTTCGGCGCGCGCATCACCCATGACATCGAGGTCTGGCTGCCCGGCCAGGACCGCTACCGCGAGATTTCCTCGGTCAGCTATTGCGGCGACTTCCAGGCGCGGCGCATGAACGCGCGCTATCGCCCGGCGGGCGGCGGCAGGCCCGAGTTCGTGCATACGCTGAACGGTTCCGGGCTGGCGGTGGGCCGCACGCTGATCGCGGTGCTGGAAAACGGTCAGCAGGCGGACGGCTCGGTCGTGCTGCCCGAGGCGCTGCATCCCTATCTGGGCGGCGCCACGCGGCTGACGGCGCAGGGAACGCTGGCCTGATCCGCCGCCCGGGCGGCGCGGCCAAGGGACCGGCGAAAAAGCTCGCCGGGCGATGGACCCTGCGCAAATCCTGCGGCGTTCCCCCGGCATGAGTCGAAACCTTCAGGCCGTGATCGAAGCGTTCACCGCGGGATTGTTTGCGATCTCGGCGGGCCTGACCGCATTGCGGACCGTCACCGCCTGGGATGACCTTTACACCGACCCTTTGACCTTCGACCGCCCCATCATGGGACGGATGGCACTGCAGGGCGGCGGCACCGAGGTCAACCTGCTGGGCGTCTTCGCGCAGCCCACCAACGTGATCCTGTGGGGGCTGCTGGCCGCGGCGGTGACGGCGGCCATCCTGCATGTCGTGGGGCGGTTGCAGGAACGCTTCGGCCCGCCGCTGCCGAGGGCGATGAACCTGGGCCTGCTGGCCGCCACCGCGGCCCCCTGGGTGATCAACAGCGTCCCGATCGCGGGACTGGCGCTGGGAGGGCTGGCCTGCGGCCTGCTGGTCTATGGCATAAAGACCCATCCCGCGCCCGAACGGGGCCTGGGCTGCTTTCCCATCGCCTTTCTCTGCGGCTGGTTCGTCATGGCCACCTGCGCCTCGCTGAGCCTGCTGGCGTATTACATGGGCCTCGGGCTGGAACGGGCGATCCTGCTGGGGCTACTGGCCGCCGCGCTGGCCTCGGTCTGGATCCAGCTCAGGATCGACCGATTTCCCAGCTTCTCGCTGGCGGTCATCTGGGGGATGATCGGGCTTGCGGGCGAAACGGCGGGCACCAGCATCACCATCGCAACCGCCTGCGTGCTGGGGATCTCGGCGCTGGCGGTGGTGCTGGTTCGGGTGACGACCTGAGTCCGCCGGGGCACGGGACGGGGTGCGTTTGGCCGGTTGTCGTTCCCGCAAGGCTCGGGCTAACCTCACAACAGTTCACAAACAGGGGCGTTTCATGAATATCAAGGGATTGGTGGCGGCATTCGCACTGGCCGCGTCCTTCGCGCAGGTCTCGGCCGCGCAGGAGATGTCGTTCTTCCGCATCGGCACCGGCGGCACGGCGGGCACCTATTACCCGATCGGCGGCCTGATCGCGAACGCGATCTCGAACCCGCCCGGTTCGCGTCCCTGCGAGGACGGCGGCTCCTGCGGCGTGCCGGGGCTGGTCGCGACGGCGGTGGCCTCGAACGGGTCGGTCGGCAACGTCAACGGCATCAACGGCGGCGCAATGGAGGCCGGGTTCACCCAGTCCGACGTGGCCTATTGGGCGCAGACCGGCACCGGCCTGTGGGAAGGCCAGCCCGCGGTCGAGAAGCTGCGGCTGATCGCCAACCTTTATCCCGAAAGCATCCACCTGGTCGCCCGGGCCGACGCGGGCATCGCCTCGGTCGCGGACCTCAAGGGCAAGCGCGTCTCGCTGGACGAGCCGGGATCGGGCACGCTGGTCGATGCCAAGATCATCCTGGAAGCCTTCGGCCTGTCGGAAGCGGACGTGACGGCGGAATACCTCAAGCCCGACCAGGCGGCCGACCGGATGCGCGACGGCGCGATGGACGCCTTCTTCTTCGTCGGCGGCTTCCCGGCCGGCGCCATCGCGGAACTGGCCAGCCAGCATGACGTGACGCTGGTGCCGATCGCCGGCCCCGAGGCCGACAAGCTGCGCGAAACCTACACCTTCTTCGCCACCGACACGGTTCCGGCAGGCACCTATGACGGGCAGGACGCGGATGTCGCCACGCTGTCGGTCGGCGCGCAGCTTGTCACCAGCGCCGATCAGCCGGAAGAACTGGTTTATGGAATCGCCAAGGCGCTTTACAACGAGAACACGCAGAAGCTCTTCGCGGCGGGCCATGCCAAGGGCAAGCTGATCACGCTGGACAGCGCGACGCAGGGCGCGGGCATCCCGTTCCACCCGGGCGCCGAGCGTTTCTACAAGGAGGCCGGCAAGCTTCAGTAAGCTTGCCCCGACCCACGGAAGGACGCGGCCGGTCCTCGGTCCGCGTCCTTTGCCGCTGATCCGCATCGCAGGACACCAGAATGACCGACGCCCCCCGCCAGCTTTCCGAAGCCGAACTGCGCGCGCTGGAAGAAGAATACGATCCCGAGGCCCGCTTCCGCACGGTCACCCGCCCCGTCGCCATCCTGGCAGGAGCGGTGCTGTTCCTGCTGTCGGTGTATCACTTCTACACGGCGGGCTTCGGCATCCCGCGCGCCACGACCCATCGCGGGCTGCACATGGGCGTGTCGCTGTTCGTGATCTTCCTGACCTTCTCGTCGCTGGCGCGGAACCGGCACAAGACCGGCGGCTTCGCCATCCTGGGCGTCCCGGTGGTGGACTGGGTGCTGGCCATCGCGGGGGCCGTCAGCGCCTTCTACGTGCCATGGATCTATGACCAGCTCGCGTTCCGCGTGGGCAATCCCCTGCCCATCGACATCGCCATGGGCACGATCCTGCTGGTCACCCTGCTGGAGGCCGTGCGCCGGTCCATGGGCTGGCCGCTGCCGGTGATCGCGCTGGCCTTCATCGCCTATGCCTATTTCGGCCAGTCGATGCCGGGGATCCTCGTCCATCCCGGCGCCGACTGGGCCAACATCGTCAACCACCTGTATCTGACCTCGCAGGGCATCTACGGCACCGCGCTGGGCGTGATCGCGACCTATGTGTTCCACTTCGTCCTGTTCGGGGTGATGGCGCAGAAGATCGGGCTGGGGCAGCTGTTCATCGATCTTGCGACCGCGCTGACGGGGCGCTTCGCGGGCGGGCCGGCCAAGGTCTCGGTCGTGTCCTCGGCCATGCTGGGGACGATCTCGGGCTCGTCCATCGCCAACACGGTGACGACCGGCGCGCTGACCATCCCGGCGATGATCAAGATCGGCTTCAAGCGCCATTTCGCCGCGGCGGTCGAGGCCGCCTCGTCCACCGGTGGCCAGATCACGCCGCCCGTCATGGGGGCCGTGGCCTTCCTGATGGTGGAATACCTCGGGATTCCGCTGCGCACGATCCTGATCGCGGCCGTCGTCCCCGCCTTCATGCATTTCTTCGGCGTGCTGGTGCAGGTCCACCTGGAGGCCAAACGCCTGGGCATCCGCGGCCTGCGCGCCGAGGAACTGCCCAAGGCCGGCAAGGTCCTGCGCGAGGGCTGGCTGTCCGTCCTGCCCCTGATCCTGCTGGTCTGGATGCTGATGTCGGGGCGCACGCCCTTCCTGTCTGCCTTCTCGGCCATCGTCGCCTGCATCGTGGTCTACCTGATCCAGCGGATCATGGCGGCGGGCGCCGCCGGGGGCATCAAGGAAGCCGCCGCCGGGATCTACGACGGCTTCGTCGCGGGCGCGCGGCAGTCGCTGGCGGTGACTGCCGCCGCCGCGCTGGTCGGCGTGGTGATCGGCATCGTCACCCTGACGGGCGTCGGCTTCAAGATCGCCTTCATGGTCACCAGCCTCGCGCAGCAATGGGCGACCTCGTTCCACGGCATGCTGGGCGTCCTCCCCTTCGAGCTGCTCAGCATCGAGACGCTGACGCTGCTGTTCACGCTGATCATGACGGCGGTGGTCTGCGTGCTGATGGGCTGCGGGGTGCCGACGACGGCGAACTACATCATCATGGTCGCGGTCGCGGCACCCGTGCTGGGCATGATGAACGTCGAGCCGCTGGTGGCGCATTTCTTCGTCTTCTACTTCGGCGTGCTGGCCGACGTGACGCCCCCCGTCGCGCTGGCCGCCTATGCCGGGGCGGGGATCGCGGGGGCGAACGGTTTCAAGGCGGGAAACACGGCCTTCCGGCTGTCGATGGGCAAGGCGCTGGTGCCCTTTGTCTTCGTCTTCTCGCCCTCGCTGCTGATCGTGACGCAGGGCTTCACCCTGCCCGACTTCCTGCTGGCCTTCACCGGCGCGGTCCTGGGCATCGTCGCCCTGTCGGCGGCGATCACGAACTGGCTGCTGGGCCCGCTGCTGCTGATCGAGCGCGTGCTGCTGCCCATTGCCGCCCTGCTGCTGATCGCGCCCGAAATCGTCTCGACCGTGATCGGCGCCGCGATCCTCGGGGCCGTGATCCTGCGGCAGTACCTTGCCGGGATGCGCGGCGACGGGCTTCCCTCGGCGACCTGACATTGCCCAAGGGGGGCGGCGGACTGACCGTCTGCCCCCTTTGGGTGCAACGCTCCTCCATGGGGATTGCCATGTGGCCAAGCCTCCCCGAGTCGCCGTTGCATGCGCAGCGACTTGGCCAGCCCGGCAGAGAAACGGCGAACCTTATGACTGTGGTGCGGGAAAGCGCCGGAACGCAGGCCATTCTGGCCGAGCGCCGGCCCGAATGGCGACCCCGAGAGGATTCGAACCTCCAACCTGCCCCTTAGGAGGGGGCTGCTCTATCCAGTTGAGCCACGGGGTCGTCGGCGCCGTTCTCGCATGGGCGGGCGCCCGATGGCAAGGTTGCGGATGAGGGCTGTCATGCGCTAACAGTGGCACGTTCCTCCAGGTGATTTGCCCATGACATTGTCCCGTCCCCGCCGCCGCCCGCTGACGCTCCGCGACGTGTCGCTGGCCTCGGGGGTCAGCGAGATGACGGTCAGCCGGGTGCTGCGCAACCGGGGTGACGTCTCGGCGGCAACGCGGGAAAAGGTGCTGAACGCCGCCCGCGCACTGGGATACGTGCCGAACAAGATCGCTGGCGGGCTGGCCAGCCAGCGCGTGAACCTGGTGGCCGTCGTGATCCCGTCGCTGTCGAACCTGGTCTTTCCGGATGTGCTGGGGGGGATCTCGGCGGAGTTGGACGACACCGGGCTGCAGCCGGTGATCGGCGTCACGAACTACGGCCCCGCGCGGGAAGAGGCGGTGCTGTATGACATGCTGAGCTGGCGGCCGACCGGCGTGATCCTGGCCGGGCTGGAACATTCCAGGGCGTCCCGCGCGATGCTGGAAGGCGCGGGCGTCCCGGTGGTCGAGATCATGGACGTGGACGGCACCCCCATCGACACGGCGGTGGGCATCAGCCACGACCGCGCGGGGGCCGAGATGGCGGGCCAGATCCTGGCGGCGGGCTATCGCCGTATCGGCTTCATCGGCACTCATATGCCCGAGGACCACCGCGCCCGAAAGCGCCTCGCGGGCTTCGAGCGCACGCTGGAGGCCGCGGGGGTGCCGCTGGTCGCGCGGGAATATTATCAGGGCGGCTCGTCGCTGGCGAAGGGGCGCGAACTGACCGAACGCATCCTCGCACGCGAGCCGGAACTGGACTTCCTTTATTACTCGAACGACCTGATCGGGGCGGGCGGGCTGATCTGGGCGCGCGAGCGGGGGATTGACATCCCCGGGCGCCTGGGGCTTGCGGGTTTCAACGGGGTGGACCTGCTGGACGGGCTGCCGATGCGGCTGGCCACGACAGACGCGCGCCGGCTGGACATCGGGCGGCGCGCGGCGCGGATCGTGTCGGGCAAGGACCCGCGCCCCGAGGGCGGGATCGTGGCGCTGTCCCCGACCTTCCTGCCCGGCGACACGATCCGTCCGGCGAAAGGCTGAAAGAAGGGGCACTTCCCCACGTCCTGCCTCTCACGGGCATCTCCATCAGGAAGAAGAGTCGGAGACTACAGCTCCACCGTCTCCATCACCTTCGGGGTCAGCACCTCGACCCCCGGCAGGGCGCGGCGCATCACCTCGGGGTTCTGCTTCAGCGCGGGGAAGGTGTCGTAATGGCAGGGGATGACGGTCTGGAAGTCGAAGTACCGCTTCGCTGCCCAGGCCGCGCGTTCCATGTCCATGGTGTAGTGGCCGCCTGCGCAGAGGATGCCGATCTCGGGACGGTGCAACTCGGCCATCCACTCCATGTCGGCCATGATGTCGGTGTCGCCGGACACATAGATCGTCCGCCCCTCGCCCTGGATCATGTAGCCCGACTCATGCCCCGCATAGACGGGCTTTCCGTCCACCATCAGCGAGGAGGAATGGCTGGCGTTGACCATCGTGACCTTGGCCCCGTTCAGGTCCACCGTGCCGCCCTTGTTGAAGCCGATGCCGTCCAGCCCCTCGGCCTCACCCCAGTAGCCGATCAGGTCGGCGATGCCCACCACCGTGGCCCCAAGTTCCTTCGCCAGCGCCACAGCGTCGCCGGTGTGGTCCCCATGACCGTGGGTCAGCAGGATGTGGGTCGCGCCGCGCACCGCCTCGTCGCGCCGGTCGGCCGGGAAGACCGGGTTCCCGCTCAGCCACGGGTCGATCAGGATCACGGCACCGTCGATTTCCAGACGGAAGCTCGCGTGGCCCAGCCAGGTCAGTTTCATCCCATACCTCCTGCGTTTCGGGCCGCAGGCTAGCGCGGCTTGCAGGGCCGGTCCACCGGCGGTAAACCCGCGCGCAAGCGAAAGGAACCCCCATGTCCATCACCGAAGCCGAGGCCCGGAAGGTCGCGCATCTGGCGCGGATCGCGGTCGCGGACGAGGCGCTGCCCGCGCTCGCCGCCGAACTGAACGGCATCCTGCAGTTCATGGAGCAGCTGAACGAGGTCGATGTCGAGGGCGTCGAGCCGATGACTGGGGTCGAGAAGATGCGCCTCAAGCGCCGCGAGGACGTGGTGACCGACGGCGACCGGCAGGAGGCGATCCTGCGCAATGCCCCCGACGCCCGCGAGGGGTTCTTTGCCGTGCCGAAGGTGGTGGAATGAGCCTGAACCGACTGACCATCGCGGAAGCCCGCGACCGCCTGCGCGCGCGCGAGATCACGGCGACCGAGCTGACCGACGCCTGCCTTTCGGCGGCCGAAGGCGCGGGCGCACTGAACGCCTTTGTCCACCACACGCCCGAGATCGCGCGCGAACAGGCTGCGGCGGCGGATCAGCGGCTCGCCTCGGGCGACGCGCCGGCGATGTGCGGGATTCCGGTGGGGGTGAAGGACCTGTTCTGCACGAAGGGCGTGCCCTCGCAGGCGGCGTCCCGCATCCTTGAAGGCTTCCGCCCGGAATACGAATCGACCGTCACGCAGAACCTGTTCGATGCCGGAGCGGTGATGCTCGGCAAGCTGAACATGGACGAATTCGCCATGGGCTCGTCGAACGAGACGAGCGTCTATGGCAATGCTGTGAACCCGTGGAAGCTGGACGACCGGCAACTGACGCCGGGCGGCTCCTCGGGCGGCTCGGCGGCGGCCGTGGCTGCGGACCTGTGCCTTGCCGCGACCGGCACCGATACCGGCGGCTCGATCCGCCAGCCTGCCGCGTTTACCGGAACCGTGGGCCTCAAGCCGACCTATGGCCGCGTCAGCCGCTGGGGCACCATCGCCTTCGCCTCGTCGCTGGACCAGGCCGGCCCGATGACCAAGACGGTGCGCGACGCCGCGATCATGCTGGGCGCGATGGCTTCGGTCGATCCGAAGGACTCCACCTCCGCCGACCGCCCGGTCGAGGACTATGAGGCCGCGCTGACCGGCGACATCCGGGGCAAGCGCATCGGCATCCCGCGCGAATACCGCATGGACGGGATGCCGGCCGAGATCGACGCGCTGTGGAAGCAGGGCGCCGAGATGCTGCGCGATGCGGGGGCCGAGATCGTGGACATCTCGCTGCCCCACACGAAATACGCCCTGCCGGCCTATTACGTCATCGCCCCAGCCGAGGCGTCGTCCAACCTCGCCCGCTATGACGGCGTCCGCTATGGCCGCCGCGCAAGGCTGAGCCAAGGCGACGGCATCACCGAGATGTATGAAAAGACCCGCGCCGAGGGTTTCGGGCACGAGGTCCAGCGCCGCGTGATGATCGGCACCTATGTGCTGTCGGCGGGCTTCTACGACGCCTATTACAACCGCGCCCGCAAGGTCCGCGCGCTGATCAAGCGCGACTTCGACCAGGTCTTCGCGCAGGGCATCGACACGATCCTGACACCCGCGACGCCCTCGGCCGCCTTCCCGCTGGGCGCGATGACCGACGCGGACCCGGTGCAGATGTATCTCAACGACGTCTTCACCGTGACGGTGAACCTCGCCGGGCTGCCAGGCCTTGCGGTGCCGGTCGGGCTTGACGCGCAGGGCTTGCCGCTGGGGCTGCAGCTGATCGGCCGGCCGTGGGACGAAGGCAACCTTCTGAACCATGGCGCCGTTCTGGAACAGGCTGCAGGATTTGTCGCCAAGCCCGAACGCTGGTGGTAAGTGGTAGGCTGACAGCCACCCTCCGAGGAGAATGAGATGCGTGCCCTGACCCTGATCCCGCTCCTCGTGCTTGCCGCCTGTTCAGGCGAGAATCAGGGCTGGAACCCGAACTATCGGGCGAACGCGACGCCTTACGGCGACTACCTGCGGGGGCGCGAGCTTGCCCTGACCGGCCAGCGGGCCGAGCCGCCGCGGGTGATCCCGGTCGCCCTGCCCGTCCGTGCGCCCACCCCGGCCCAGATCGCAGGTCCCTCGCCGGTCCAGATCCTGGAGCAGGCGGTGACGCCGAACGGCCCGCCTCCGCGCCAAGTGCCGTTCCGCGGCGCACCTGCCGTCGATCCGCGCCCGCCCACGCTTCCCAGCACGCGCTCCGTGCTGCCCAGCGAGCGGACCGTGCTGCCGGTGCCGGTCGCGCCCGTGGTGCGCCAGCGCACGGTTGTGCCCGCTGCGCGCGTCACCGTTCCGGCCCCTGTCACGTCGCGCCGGCTCGAAGGGAACGTCGCGCCGATCTATCCGCGTGCTGTTGGCTCCACAGGCAACTGCGCCGCCTATCGGACGGCCATCGCGGCCCAGCGTGCCTTCATCGCCGAAGGCGGGCCCGAGCGCGACCGGCTGGGCCTCGACCCCGACGGCGACGGTTACGCCTGCAGTTTCCGCCCTGCGGCTGCCTCGCCCGTCCGATGATCCCCTGCGCCTGCGCCGCCCCTGACGGGACCGGCCAAGCATGAGCTTTCCGTCCCCGAACCACGGCGAGCGGCGCGGCACGCAGGCGCCCGACCTGATCGTGATCCACTACACCGGGATGGCCGACCATGCCTCGGCCCGCGCGCGGCTGTGCGATCCCGCCGCCGAGGTCTCGGCCCACTGGATCATCGACGCGGACGGCACGACCGAGGCGCTGGTTCCCGAGGGTCGCCGCGCCTGGCACGCCGGCGCCGGCAGCTGGCAGGGCCGCGAGGACGTGAACTCCCACTCCATCGGCATCGAGCTTGCCAATCCGGGCGACCGCCCCTTTCCGCATCCGCAGATGAGCGCGCTGGAAATCCTGCTGGCCAGGATCATGATCCGCTGGTCCATCCCGCCCCATCGCGTGATCGCCCATTCCGACATGGCACCGGGCCGCAAGACCGATCCCGGCCCCCGCTTCGACTGGGGGCGCCTTGCCCGCCAGGGCCTTGCGCTGAGCCCCGGCACCAGTATGCCAGAGGCACCGCTCGCCGCCATGCTCGACCGCATCGGTTATCCGCCGGCCGCTGCCGATACCCGGCTGTCCGCCTTCCGCCTGCGCTTCTGCCCGTGGAACGACGGCCCCGAGAATGACGACGACCGCCGCATCGCCGCAGGCGTGCTGGCGGCCCTGCCGCAAGAGGAAACATGCTGATCTACAAGGTGCTGCGCGCCGAGGAATGGGCGGCCCTGCAAGCCGCCGGTCGCACCGATGGCGCGCCGGTGGACGTGGCGGACGGCTACGTCCATTTCTCCACCGCCGAGCAGCTCGCCACCACCCTCGCCAGGCATTTCGCAGGCCAGGACAGCCTCACCCTCCTCGCCTGTGAGGCCGAGGCCCTCGCCCCCGACCTGCGGTGGGAGCCCTCGCGCGGCGGCGCCCTCTTCCCGCATCTCTACCGGGACCTGAGGCTCTCCGATGTCCTGTGGCATCGTCCCATTCCCCTCGGTCGCCAGGGCCACGAACCGGGGGAACTCGCATGAGCCTGATCGAACGTGCAGGCCTTGCCGCCCTTCACCGGCTCGACCCGGAACGCGCGCATGACCTGTCGCTCAAGGCGCTCTCCACCGGCCTCGTGCCGTTGCCGGGCAAGCCCTTTACCTCGCCGCGGCTTGCCAGGCGTCTGGCCGGGCTGGATCTGCCGAACCCGGTCGGGCTCGCCGCAGGCTACGACAAGAACGCCCGCGTGATCGGACCTCTGACCCGCGCAGGCTTCGGCTTCGTCGAGGTCGGAGCCGCCACGCCCCGGCCCCAGCCTGGCAACGCGAAACCGAGGCTGTTTCGCCTGACCGAAGACCGAGCAATCATCAACCGATTCGGCTTCAACAACGAAGGCGCTGAGGCCATCTGCGCCCGCCTCGCCGCACGACCGCGCAACGGCGTTCCCGTTGGCCTCAACATCGGCGCCAACAAGGACAGCGCCGACCGTGCTGCCGACTTCGCCCACGTGGCGAGCCTCGCCGCACCCGTGGCCGACTTCCTGACGATCAACGTCAGTTCCCCCAATACCGAAAAGCTGCGCGATCTGCAGGGCGCCCGTGCCCTGTCGGCGCTGATCCAGGGCGTGCTCGATGCGCGCAACGCCTCCGAATCGCGCCCACCGGTTTTCGTCAAGATCGCCCCCGATCTCGACGAGCGGGCGCTGGCCGAACTCGCCGCTGTCCTCCGCGACAGCGGCATCGACAGCGCCATCGCCACCAATACCACGCTGACCCGCGACGGTCTCGCCTCGCCCTACGCGGGCGAAACCGGCGGCCTTTCCGGCGCCCCCCTGTTCGAGTTGTCCACCAAGATGCTCGCGCGTCTCTACCGCCGTCTCGGCGGCAGCGTGCCGATCATCGGCGTCGGCGGCATCTCCTCGGTGGAGCAGGCCTGGGCCAAGATCGAGGCGGGCGCCTCTGCCGTCCAGATCTACAGCGCCCTCATCTACCAGGGCTTCTCGCTCGCTGAGCGCATCGCGCGCGGCATCGACGCTCGGCTCGCGGCCGAGAATACAACGCTGGCCGACCTCACCGGCAGCGCAGCCGACCGCTGGGCGGCCTAGACGATTCCTTCCAGTCCCAGGATCTGGTTCATCATGTCCGAAGGCGCGCTGCAGCCCGCGTCGCCCACGATCCGGGCGGGAACCCCGGCAACAGTCTTGCAGGGCGGCACGTCCGTCAGCACGACCGAGCCTGCCGCAATGCGGCTGCAGCGGCCCACGCTGATGTTGCCCAGCACCTTCGCCCCCGCGCCGATCAGCACGCCATCCCCGATCTTGGGATGGCGGTCGCCGTCCTCTTTCCCCGTGCCACCCAGCGTCACCGAATGCAGCATGGACACGTCGTTGCCGACCACCGCTGTCTCGCCGATCACGATGGAATGGGCATGGTCGATCATCACCCCCGTCCCGATCCGGGCGGCGGGGTGGATATCCACGCCGAAGACCTCAGAGCAGCGCATCTGCACGAAATAGGCCATGTCGCGGCGGCCGTGGTCCCATAGCCAGTGCCCGATGCGATAGGCCTGCAGTGCCTGGAAGCCCTTGAAGCACAGCATCGGCTGCATCAGCCGGTGGCAGGCCGGGTCGCGTTCGTAGACCGCGCGCAGGTCGGCCTCGGCGGCCATGGCCAGCGCCGGCTCTCGCCGGTGCGCATCGTCGGCGATCTCGCGCAGGATCTGCTCGCTCATCTCGCCCGAGGCGAGCTTCAGCGAAAAGCGGTAGCCCAGCGCCGCCGGGAAGGTCCGGTGGTGCAGCAGCCCCGCGTGGATCAGCGCGCCCAGCAAAGGCTCGGCCGCGGCGGCTTCAGCGGCCTCGCGCTGGATCTGGTGCCAGACCGAGGCGTGGGTCACCTCGGGTCCATCGGCATAGGGCTGTCCGTCCATGTCACGGTTCCTTTCGTCGCCCTTACCCATCTAGGGCAGGTTGGGGGCAACGAAAAGACTCAGACCGGGTCGGGAATGCGCAAGGCAAGCCAATGGACCGCCAGCCGCACCCGACCCCCGGCGAAGTTCCCCCCCGTGGCGGTCAGCCGCAACTCCTGCGCGGCATAGACGGCCGAGGGCGCCGACAGCAGCCCATGCGACCAAGAATTCAACGGCAAGCCCAAGCCCGAGCCATAGCGGTTCGTGGCCCCGGTCACGCCGATCATCCAGCTGGTCAGGGTGCCGGTCACGGGCTTGATGACACGCGCCGTGATGCCCAGGACCAGCACGTTGTCCGGGATGAACACGCCTGTACCCATCCCCGCCCCGGCCGTGATCTCGACCTCGCCCGTGGTGATCCCGGCGCTGAAACCGCCGCCCATGGTCCCCAAGGTCAATGCGCCCGGCAGCCATGCCGCGCCATCCCACAAGGCGCTGAGCCCCTGATCCACGACAAAGGCGCGCTGCCCGCGCTGCGGCTCGGCAAAGACCCAGCCACCATTCGCGCCTATGGCAATGCGTCCCGCCTGCCCGGCCCATGCGCCGCCCGCGCCGAAGGGTACGGCCCAGCACTGCCCATCCGTCACTGCCGCCGGAGGGCTGGCGGTCGCTACGCTCTGCAGCACCAAGTTCACCAGCCCGTCCAGCCGCATGAGGCCGTCATTCACCGTCACGTGCTTCTGCGCCTGAGCGGGCTGCAGCAGGGGCAGCCCGCAGCGCAGCGTTGCCTGTTCAGACATGGATGTTCCTCCTGACAGACGGGCCCGGCCCGTAGATTTCGGATAGCTGCGCCACCTCGATGGCGAAGCCGCCTCCCTGCGCGGCACGCGTCCAGACGCTTTCGGGAATTGTCCAGGCGGGCCGCGAGACCTCCTCGCGGTGCAACTCGGCCGTGCCGCGCACGAGTCGGACGCCATAGCGCTCATAGGCCTCGCCCAGCGGCACTTCGGGCGCGTCCCAGTTGTCGCCGCCGGTCCGGGTGCGCCGGACCCAGGTCACCTCGCGGCCGCTGACCGCCAAGTGACAGGGCGACAACGGCCGCAGCCCCGCGCCAACTGCGGCAAGAGACCGCGCACGATAGCTCTCGTCATCCGGCGGCTGGCTCGACGGCCCGATGCGCCAGTGGCGCAGCTGCCCGCGCGCATCCGGGTCGAGATCAACCTGCTTCGGCGCCCCGTCCATCAGCACGACCACGCTGCCCGCCGGCCATTCCGCCGGCATCAGCGCATCCGTCCCCGCCTGCCCGCGCAGCCGGCCCGAGATCTCCCACTCGCCCGGCGCGACCAGTTTCGCCTCGGAGAACTGCATCAACTCCCAGTTCCCCGGCGAGCCGTCCCCGACCGCAAGTACGTTGCCGCCCGCCAGCAGCCCCGCCCGGCTGATCGACCGCAGGTTGCCCCCCTTCACCCGCAGCCGCAGCGCAGGCCCCCGGTCCAGCACCCCCGGCCTCGCTGCAGCCAGCGGACTCAGCGTCACCCCCATGACTGCACGCGAGGGCAGGATCACGTTCGGCTGCCAGCCCCCGTCCTCCTCCAGCGAGACCCAAGCCCGCACCGCCCCCGGCCAGGGCGTCCCCGTGGCGGCGAGCCACGGCGCATGAGGCGCCTCGTTCCCCCGCATCAACGGCAGGTCCAAGAAGACCGGCCAGACCGGCCCTGCCGGAACATGGGGCTTCCCGCGCAACTCGCCCGTGACGTAAGGCGCGGGCCGATAGACTCCCGGCTCGACCCGCACGGCCTCGACCAGAGTCGCACCCGCCCGCTCGACCCGGTCGATGCGCCAGCGGTCGCCCGCGCCCCTGCCATCCGCCAGCCGCACGACATCGCCCGGCCCCAGACCGGCGCGCGAGGGCGGCAGCGCAAACCGCGCCGCATCCTGCGCCACCTTCGCCTCGACCAGCCAACGCGCGGCGACCGCGTGCCCCTCGCCCAGCGTCAGCACCATCGGCAGATCGCTGTCGGACACCGTCAGAACCTGCACATCCGGCAGAGCCGCCTAGGCCGTCCGCGCGCCATAGGCGGCGCCCGCCACGACATGGCTCAGCCGCACCCGGCCCACCGTCTCGGCCAAGGGCGCGCGGGTGATCTCGAAGCCGCCGACCTCCTCGGCGACCGCAAGCTCGCCCTCGGCCAGCACCGCGTCCACCCGCCCGTCGCGCATGACGAAGCGCAGCACGCCGTCGCGTTCAACCGCATCGAAGCCATGCGCGAGCATCAAGGGCTGCAACGCCGCCCGCCCACTCTCGGCCCCGCTGACGGCATAGCCGCGCACGACCCCATGCAGCCCGCTCACGTCGAAGGCCGCGACGCCTGCTCCTTCACAGATGTCGCGCACCACATCCGCCAGCGGCACCGCGCCCACCCGGCCGTTCAGCCAGTGTCCCCGCTCCCAGGCAGGCCCGTCCGACCACAGGTCGCCCCGCGCCGGGAAGGCCGGATAGGACCGGGCGTCCCAGGCCCAGACATGGGCACGCGACAGTTCGACCATCCGGCCCCCGCCCTTCAGGACAGGGTTGTTCGCCGGATCGGCCCAGTACGAGGTCACCGCCTCGACATAGGCCGCCTGGATCGCGTCGTCCCGCCGCCCGTCCGAAAACCAGGGCAGCATCGACTCGCTGCTCATCGCGTCCAGGAACTTGTTCGGCTGGTTGGTGCCCTTGTCCAAGGCCGCGCAGCCGTATTCCGTGAACCAGATCGGCTTCGACCCCGGCACCCAGGCCGTGGGCTCCGCCCCGCGCGCGCCGTCCGGTCCCCGGTCGTAATGCCAGTTCGACCACCAGCCCCTCAGGTCCTTGTAGCGCCAGATCCACGGCTCGCCCTGCCCGTCCGTGATGGGCGTGCGGACCTGCGCCAGCCGATCCTCGTCGCTGGCGTAATACCAGTCGTAGCCCTCGCCGCCGCAGACATTGGCACGCAGGTAATCGACATTGCGGATGTCGCCCCAATGCGCGTCGAGGTGCCCCTCGCCCTCGCGCCAGTCCGACAACGGCATGTAGTTGTCGATGCCGACGAAATCGATGTTCTCGTCGCCCCACAGCGGGTCGAGGTGGAACACCGCCTCGCCCCCGCCCGGATGATGCCCGAAATACTCGGACCAGTCCGCCGCATAGCCCAGCTTCACGCCGGGTCCCAAGATCGAACGCACCTCCGCCGCCAGCCGCCGCAAGGCCGCGACCGCCGGATAGCCCTGCGCCCCCCGGATCTGCGTCAACCCGATCATCTCGGACCCGATCAGGAAGGCGTCGATCCCGCCCGCCATCCGGCACAGATGCGCGTAATGCAGGATGAAGCGGCGATAGCCCCACTCCTGCGGCCCCGAGTAGACGACCCTCCCGTCCCTTTCGGCGAAATCCGCAACCGAGGCCGTCCCGAAGAACGCCGCAACCTCGGCATCCGCCGCTGCGGTCCCCTGCGGCGAGCCCTTGCGACCCGCTGCCACCGAACTCGTGATCCGCCCGCGCCAAGGCATCACCGGCTGGTCCTTCTCTCCCGTCCACGGATCGGGCCGACCGTTCCCGGCCATCTGCTCCATCAGGATAAAGGGATAGAACACCGCCGCCTTCCCCGAGGCGCGGATCGCCCGGATCGCCTCGACCACCGACCCATCGGACGGAGTTCCCCCGTAGATCGAGCGCCCCTCCTTCCGCGCGATGGTCGCGGCCTCTCGGCGTCCGATCCCGCCCGCGCGCCACGGCATTTCCTCGGCGTCGATCTCGGTCTGCTCGACCTTGGGCCGCACGGTGCAGTTCCCCGCGCGCAGGACGTCCCCGAACCAGGACACGACCAGCGACACAGACTCCACCTTCGGCAACTCGCGCCCCAAGGTCGCCAGCGAGACCTGGAAGTCCGTCCCGCCCATCGGCGTGTTGCGGTTGAGAATCCGCGTCTCGCCCAGCCCGAGGTCGATGGAAACCTGCCGCGTCGCCAGCGCATATTCCCCCGTCCCTGGGATCAGCGCGACCGCCTGCACGTTCTCGGCCAGCGAGGCAGCCCCCGCCACGCCCCGCGTCACCTCAAAGCTCAGCTGCGGCACCCGGTTGCCCCAGCGTTCCAGCGCCAGATTCTCCAGCACCACATAGGCAATGCCGCGATAGGCCGGCGCGGCCTCGCCCTCATGCGCGGCGATCACCGGATCGGGCAGCTGCGCCTCATCCCCGCGATAGACGCGCAGGTTCAGGTCGGCCGCCGCGACCTCCTCGCCATCGGCCCAGACGCGGCCCACCGACAGGATCGGCCCCTCGCAGAGCGCGATGGCCAGGCTTAGCCGATAGCTGATCTCGGTCACGCGCGGGCCCGAACCCTTGCCGCCTGCATCCTGCGTCCGGCTGATCTCGGTCACGGGCGAGGCCCAGATGACATGCCCCGGCACCCGCATCTGCCCCCAGAGGCGCGGGATCGCCGTTCCCTCGCCCGCCGTCTGCAGCCGAAGCCGGTCGATGCGCCCGGTTTCCACGGACCGAGCCCCGCCGCCCAGCAGCCGCTGGTAGATCACGCGGCCGACCGTGGCGCCCACCGCGCGGCCGATGACGGCCCCGGTCAGACCCAGCATGGTGCCGCCGAAGCCTGCGCCCACGGCTGATCCGGCCGCCGCCAAAAGGATGGTCGCCATCGCCTTCTCCCATGTCTCTTGAAATGGCGGCCCTCAGGCCCGCCTCACGGCTCGGGCCAGCGGAACCGCGCCGCGATCCGCGCCCGCCAAGGGGCGGAGAGCGGGCTTTCGACGACCCCGTGCCGGTCATAGGCATGGACGAAGCTCGCCGCCTCGCCCAGCCCCGCGCGAATGCCCAGGTGCTTGGCGACCGCCCCGTCCCTCATGCGGAACAGCAGCACCTCGCCCGGCCCCTCGTGCGCATCCGGTGCCACCGCCACCAGGTTCCGCAACGCGGCGGCCAGCAAGGGCTCGCCGCCGCCCGTTTCGCCCCAGTCGGCGGTATAGGCCGGCGCGGCCTCGGGCTCGGTCCCGTAAAGCCCGCGCCAGACGCCCCGGACCAAGCCGAGGCAATCCGCCCCCGCGCCCCGCGCCGAGCCCTGGTGCACATAAGGCGTCCCGATCCAGCCCCGCGCAAGTTCGACCGCCCGCTCGTTCATCGCCGCCCCCCGTTCGCCTGGGGCGAGATCAGCCAATCCTCGGGCGGTAGATGCGGAAAGCCGCGGAAGTTGGGAAAGTTAAGGAACTTCCCCCGGCAGGTCTCGGCCCGCTTGTCGCATCCCGCCGTCAGCCGCACCCGATCCCCCACAGCCGGAGCCGCACCGGGAGCCGCCCACAACTCGACCGCCCTGAACCCGGCCACCGGCACAGCGTCGATCTTGACCGCGCCTGCCAGCCCCTTCGCGGGTCCGTCCAGCAACAGGATGCGCCCGTGCTCGAACCACCCGGCCCGATGCACCGGCACCCCGTCCAGCTCCAGCCGCGCGCCGCCCTCGTCCAGCGAGGCGATGACGCCCTCGGCCCAGAACCCCTCGCCGTTCAGGTCGAACCGGCACTGCCCGTCCCCCAGCAGCGCCGAGCAGCGCGGGTGATAGACCCGACCCTGCGCCCGGTTCAGCGCCTCGGCCAGACCCCGCAGCTCGGCCCGGAAGGCGCCCGCCGCAAAGGTGACCTCGCCTAGCAAGCCGCGAAACACCAACCGGCGCGCGGCCACGTCGGTCCAGTCCACCTCCCACAACCGCACCTCGGCCCCGTCCCAGCGTCCCGCCGCCAGGTCCTCAGATGTGATGGCGTCGTCCGACAGCACGCCCTGCGCCTCGGTGTTGTCCACCGCCAGCCCGAGCCCCTGTACCAGAGCCTGCGCCGTCAGCCCCGCCTCGGGCCGGAACTCGATCCCGTCGAAGGACAGCATGCCGTCATGGTCCGTGAACCCCAAGGTCAGTTCATCCGCGCGCCGGACCGCCCAAGCCCGCGCCATGGTGGTCGCCGTCATGTCCGCACCTCGACCACCGGGATCTGCGGCACGTCGCCCGCTTGGAAGGTCGCCACCGACACCGCGATCCGGTCGGTGTCAAAGCGCACCGGCACGTCGAACTCGAACCCCGCCGTGACCGGAGCATCCCGCATCGGCGCATCCTTGAGCCGGATCACGCCCGTTTCGTGATCGCAGGTGAAGTCGATCGTCTCAAACTTCTCGACCCCGCCGATGCCCACCCGCACGGTCCCCTCGACCGGCTTCGCGACCGGCCGCCGATACTCCGCCGCGCCCGAGCGATAAAGCTTGCTCAACCGGAACTCGACCGTCCGCCCGTCCCCCTGCCCGATCACCTGATCGTCAAAGGCGACCGCGCGGCTCGGCAGGCAGGACTTCCAGTCCGTCCAGTCCTTCCAGCGGAACCCGTGCAACTGCCCGCCCCGCGCCTCGAAGAAGGCGATCAGCGCCGCCATGTCATCGAGGCTCCGAAGCCCAACCCCCGCGTCATACCGCCTGCGCGAATGCGCCCAGGGGCTGTTGCGCTCCTCGAAGCCGTTGGTCAGCGTCACGATCTCGGTCCGCCGCTCGGGCCCGCCCATCGAGCCGAAGGACAGATCGGCCGGAAACCGCACCTCATGAAATGCCATCTTGCCACCTTCCTGCACGACCCGTGCGTGTTCCTGACCCAAATACTTTGGGGGAGCCGTCGCAGACGGCGGGGGCGTAGCCCCCATTCACCCGTTTCGCTCGCCCCGGGCGATCACCCGTCCCAGCCGCGCCGCGATCTGGCTCTGGCTGCGCTGGAAGCCGGCCACGTCCGGCGTCGTCACGTTGAAGGTGACGTTCACCGGCCGACTCCCACCCGCCGCGGCCACCCCCAGCCGCCCGTCGGTTCCGCGCCGCAGCGGCATGATCGCCTCGGGCCCTGCTTCGCCCATCAGCCCGGTTGCCCCGCGCATTGGAAAGAAGGTTGGCTGGCTGACGACGCCCCCCTTGGCGAAGGGCATGACCCGCCCCTGCGAGAAGGCCCCGCCATCGGCAAAGGGCAGCGCGCCGCCCAGCATTCCGCCGACGCCCTGCGCCAGCGCGCCCGCAAAGGCCTGCTGCACGGGCCGCATCGCCACGGCGAAGACCGTGTCCGCCATGTTCCGCGCCACGCCCTTCAGCGCGTCCGACAGCTTGACCCCGTCGAACACCACGCCCTCGAACGCGCGGCGCAAGCCCCCGCCGAAGCCCGAGGTCAGTGAGGACACTTCGCGCCCCGTCTGCCCCATGGCCTGGCCTAGGCGCGAAAGCTCCGCCTCGAAGGCCGCCGTCATCCGGCCCGACTGGTCCAGGCGCTCGCCCAGACGATCAAGCCCGTCACGGCCGAAGCCGTCCCTGTCCGCCATCCGCTTTCTCCATTGCTCACCTGTCGGGGAACTCGGCCATCAGCGCGTCCAGCCGCCCGCGCGTCATTGCGCCTGCGCCGAACTCGATCCCCAGCATCAGCGCCAGTTCCGCCGGCGTCAGGTCCCAGAACTCGCGCGGTTTCAGGCCAAGCCCGCGCATCCCCGCGCGCATCAGCCCCGGCCAGTCGAGCCCCCGCTCCCCCTCCCGCGCGCGGGCAGCCTCCCCGCCGCCCGCGCCGCTCATGCAGCCCCGTGAAAGGCGCGCGCGATCAGCTCGGCCGCGACCCGCGCCGCCCCGACCGGCCCGCCTTCCACCTCCACCACCATCAGGTCCGGCGCCTCGCCTTGCCAGCCGCCGCCGCGCAGGCCCGCGACCAGCACCGCGATCACGTCGCGGCTGGAAAACCGCCCGCTCTCGAAGCGCTCGATCACGCCCAGCAGGCTGTCGCAGCCCAGCTCGGCCTCCAGCGCCGCCAGCGCCCCCAGCGTCAGCCGGGCAACGTGGCGGCGGCCGTCCAGCACCACCGCCACCTCGCCCCGGTGCGGGTTCACGCTCACGGCTCGACCACCGCCACGGCCAGGAAGCTCAGCGCCCCGGCAGATGCCAGCGACAGTTCATAGGTCGCCTCGCCGTTGTAGCTGCCCGCATATTCGAGGCCCGTGATCTGGAACGGCCCCTCGACCGTGCCGAAGCCGGGGATCACCACCTGGAAGCGCGGCACCTCGCCGTCGAAGAAGGCCTGCCGCGCCCGCGCATCCGTCGCCTCGTCGCGGAACACTCCCGACCCCGAGATCGAGGCCGACCGCACCCCCGCCCCGCCCAGCAGTTCGCGCCAGCCGCCCTCGCTGGCGACCGAGGTCACGTCGACGGTATCTGCGTTGAAGGCGAGCCGCGTCGCCCGCAGCCCGGCGACCGTGGCAAAGCTGCCGTCGCCGGTCATGTCCATCTTGATCAGCAGGTCGCGCCCGTTCTGCACCGCCATGTCCGTCCTCCTCATGCCACCTTCAGGCCCAGGTCGATGCGCGCGCGGAACGTCATGTCCACGCGCCGACCCGCACCACCATCGGCCCGCCGCGCCCGCGCGCTGACGAACCACAATCCGGCCAGATGGCCGGTCGAAAGCGAAAGCCCGCCGTCCTCCAGCGCCTCGACCACCGCCGCGGCGGCGGCCTTGACCGGAGCGAAGCCGCCCGTGTCCTCGGTCCCCGACAGCACCGACACGATGAAGTCGTGCCGCGCCCCGCCCCCCGTCATGTCGCCCGCCTCGGTCACATCCTCGGGGCCCAGCGCCACATGGGTGCCGGCCGGAGGCGTCGCGGGCATCGCGTCGAAGATCGCGTCCCCCACCAGAACACCCAGCGCGGGATCGGCCCGCAACGCCTGGTAGATCGCAGCCTGCAGGGCCGCGGATGCTTGGAAACTCATGTCAGCCCCTCTTCCCTTGCCCGACAGTCCAGCCACAGCCCGGCCCCATCCGCCTCGGCCACCGCCTCGATGCGGAAGACCCGCCCGCCCATGCGGAACCGCTGCCCCGCCGAGGGTCGCCGCGGATCGCCGGCCCGCGCCGCCCGCACCGTGATCCGCCAGGGCACGACGCTTTCCGCGCCGACCTCGCCCTGCCGCTCGGCGCCCGAGCCCGCGCGCATCTGCGCGTAAAGGATGCCCAGCGGGCGCCATTCCATGCGGTAGCCACCCATGCCGTCCGCCACCCGCTCGGGGCGTTCCAGCACCAGCGGAACCGTCGCCCTGGGCGCGCTCATGCCCGCCCCCCGCGTCCTGCGAGCGTCCTGACCGCCCGCCACCGCTCGATCAGCGCGCTGACCCCGTGCGGCAGGGCAAGCTGGCTGCCGTCGAAGCCCCGGTCCTCGTAATAGCGCGCAGCCAGCATCATCACCGCCTGCGCCAGATCGCCGGGCACCCGGTCCCAGCTTGTCCCGAAGCCCGCCGCAAAGCGCACCGTGACGAAGCCTCCCAAGGGCACCGTCGGCAGGCTCGACCCCGTGGGCGCCAGGATCGGACGCTGGTTGTCGGGCACCAGCCGCCACAGGGCGGGCGGCACCTCGCTCACCCGACCCTCGCGGTCCGTCATCTCGACCGTCTCGACCGACAGCGCGGGGGCCAGCGGCAAAGGCTGGCCTGCCGGGTCGCGCCAGTCCTCCAGCCTCATGCGGAACACCCGCGTCAGCAGCACCTTGCCGGTGCGCGCCTCGACCGTGGCGATGGCGGCGCGCAGGAACCCTGCCAGCGCCGCATCCTCGGTCGCATCCTCGACCAGTTCGAATCCCGACCCCATCCGCAGGTGGCCCCGCAGCGCGGCGACGGGCAGCGACGCCTGTGCCGGTGCGGTTTCCTCGACGAGCAACATTCCTGAAACCTCCCGTTTCTCTAGCAGCCGCTGGTGAAGATCGGGGCCGCGGCACGGCCACAGGCCACAGCGCGCGCGGACAGTGGCTTTGCCGGTCTGGCCGGCAGCCCTGCGCGGCCCCGCCCCGACGTCCTCAGGTGCCCATGTGCAGCAGCTTGAAGGCGCGGGGATCGACCACCATGCCGCCCACGCGCTTGGTCGCGTAGAACAGCACGTGCGGCTTGGCCGAGTAGGGGTCGCGCAGGATGCGCAGGTCGGGCCGCTCGGCGATGTTGTAAGCCTGGCGGAAATCACCGAAGGCGATGGTCTTGGCCCCCGCCGCCGGGTTCGGCATGTCCTCGCTGATCAGCACCGGATAGCCCAGCAGGCGCGCGGGCTCGCCGGCGGCCAGCCCGTCCGACCACAGGTAGCGACCGTCGCCGTCGCGCATGCGGCGCACCATCCCGGCCAGGCGGCTGTTCATGATCCAGGTGGCGTTGGCGCGATAACCCGCGCCCAGCGCATAGACCATGTCGATCAGTGCATTGGCCGGAGCCGAGGCCGCAAAGTCGCCCGCCACGCCCGTCGGGACGAAGCCCACCTGCGCCTCGGTCGCGGTTGCGTTCGGGGCCATGGGGACGTTCAGGATGCCGCGCGGCTTGTCCAGGCCGCTGCCGTTGATGAAGGCGGCGGCTTCGGCGCGGGCGAACTTCTCGGCGATGCGCTCGGCCAGCCAGCTTTCCAGGTCGAACGAGGCGTCATCCAGCAGGCGCTGGGTGGCCTTGGGCATCGCCGCCAGCTCATGCAGCGCGACCGAGATCTTCTCGACCTGCGGCGTGTCCGTCTCGGCGGTCGAAGCGACCTCGGAGGCCCAGCCCGCGCCGATATCCGACTTGTCCATCAGGACTTCGTAGGACGAGGACTCGACCTGCACGACCGTCGCCAGCGAGCGGATCGAGCCCGTCACGCGCAGCACCGCCTGCACGGTTTCCGAGATCGTGGGCGCGGCGAGATAGCCCCCGTCGGTGCCCGAGGCCATCGCCTTCTCCTCCAGCGCCAGGCTGCGCAGGGCCGTGTCGTCGCCACGGCGCAGGTAGGCCGCGAAGGCCTTCTGATGCGGCGCCTCGGTGTCGGCGGCCTGCGACAGGGGCGAACGGCCCCGGAAGGCGGTCTTGCGGTCCAGCATGGTCATGCGTTTGTCCTGTGCTTGCAGTTTCTCTTCGACGTTCTCGCGGAAGGCCTTGAGCTCGCTTACGAACTCGGCCATCGCGCCCTTCAGCCCGGCAGGCGTCCCGCTGCCGCAGGCCTCCCCAAAGCCGGTCCTTGCCTCGGTCATTGCCGTTTCTCCTCGTCAGAAAAGGCGGCCGCAGCGCCTCCGCGCCCCGACCACCTGCCGTCGGCGCGTGCGCATGGCCCGGCCGGTCCCCTCAGCAGCCCTGGGGCAGCGGGTCCGGGGCGCCTCACCTGCCCCGCCCTCCCGCCGCCCGGCCGCGATCCTTTGTCAGCCCCGCAGCACGGCCGAGGCCGCCCGCAGCGCCTCGGCCAGTTCCTCGCCGGCCCCGAGTTCCTCGGACTTCCGCCCGACCTTGGCCTCGCGCAGCATGGGGAAAGTCACGAGCGAGACCTCCCACAGCTCGACCTCGGTCAGCATCCGGCGGCCCTCGCGGTCCCGCTCGGCCCGCACGGTGCGATAGCCGATCGACAGCCCGTCGATGGCCCCTGCCGCGATCAGCGCCGCCGCCTCGCGCGCCTGCGCCACCTCGGGCAGCAGGCGCCCCCGGACCCACAGGCCCCGGCCATCCTCGCGGATCTCCTCCCAGATTCCGATGGGCTGGGCGGGGTCGTGCTGCCACAGCATCCGCACCTTGTCCCCGCGCACCGCCAACCGCGACAGGCTTGCCGCGTAAGCGCCCGGCGCCACGATGTCCCCGCCCTGGTCGGTCAGACCGAACAGGCTCGCATAGCCCTCGATGACATGGCCTTCCGTCAGCATGGGCGCACCGCCCGCGAACTTCAGCTCAAGCCCCAGATCGTCCATCCGCATCCGTCATGCCCCTTTTTCCGCGAATTGCAGGATCGACTGGACCGCCTGCGTCAGGATCACGGCGATGACGCCGTAGACCGTCATCCACAGCCGCCCCTCCAGCCCCTCGATCAGCGCCTCGATGCGTTCGAGCCGCTTGTCCACCTGCCCGAATTGCAGCGCCATGATGCGCTCCTGCGCCTCCAGCTTCTGCTCGTGCCAGACCGAGGGGCGGTCAATGAACTTCGACCCTTCCATCTCAGCCCCCCGCGACCGGAGGCAGCCCCAGCGCCGCCCGCTTCTCGGCCTCCGTCAGGAAGCTTGCCGCCCCGACCCGGGCCCAGTGCTGGTCCCGCTCCTCGGCCAGCGCCGGGATCTGATCGAGGTCCGGCTTCAGGTCGATCTCGGCCCCCAGATGCTCGGACAACCACCAGGCCACCCCCGCCGCGACGCGCGTCGCCAGCGGCAGCACCGTCAGCCGGTAAAAGGCCCGGTGCGCCTCGGCGTAATTGGCATAGGTCGCGTCCCCCGGAATGCCGATCAGCATCGGCGGCACCCCGAAGGCCATGGCAATTTCCCGTGCCGCCGCCAGCTTCGTCTCGTGGAACTCCATGTCCGAGGGCGAGAACCCCATCGGCTTCCAGTCGAGCCCGCCTTCCAGCAGCATCGGCCGCCCGGCATTGCGCGCGCCCTGATGATGCTGCTCCATCTCGGTCACGAGGCGGTCATACTGGTCGGGGCTCAGCACCCCCTGCCCGTCCGCGCCCTTGTAGATGATCGCGCCCGAGGGCCGCGCCGCATTGTCCAGCAGCGCCCGCGACCAGGCGCTGGCCGAGTTGTGGACGTCCACCGCCACCGCCGCCGCCTGCATGGGCGACAGCCCGTAGTGGTCATCCGTCGGATGGAAGCTGCGGATGTGGCAGATCGGATCGGGCGAGCCGGTCATGTCAAAGCGGTGCTTCCGCCCGCCCACCGCATATTCATAGGCGACGGGCCAGCCATCCGCTCCCGGCACCACGCTCATCCGGTCGGACCGCAGCACGTGCAACTCGCCCGGCAGGCCGGAAGCCCCCACGTCCACCGCCTCCAGGAACCCGTTTCCCGAGAGCAGGATCTGCCCGAACAGCGCCTCGAACAGCTCGGCCCGGCCCTGCCCCGGATTGGGCCGCCGCATCAGGTCCAGCACCGGATGGGTGTCATAGCGCCGTTCCGCGTCCTGGCAGACCAGCGGCACCGCCGCCGCCGCCTCGGCCACCAGCTTCAACGCCCGGAAGCCCACCGGGTTGCCGACAAAGCCGCCGCGCGTCAGCGCGCCCGTGTCACGCGCGCCCCACAGCGCCCGCCCTACGCCTTGCGCCGCCATCACCTTCCCGGCCGCGCTCGCCTTGGCCTCGACCAGGGCCGCAACCGGCGCAACCTTCACCTCGGCGGCCCCTTCAGGGGCGCCCATGCCTTCCTGCGGCCCGCGCCGCCCGAACCACCGCATCGCCATGCGTGCCTCCTGACCCAAAGAAAAAGGGCCGCCCCCAAGGACGACCCCTTCGATCCTGTCCGAAGCCCAAGCCGGCTTCTTCCTGACTCAAACGGCGCAACCCGGCGCCCCGCTACAGCCCCCGCACCTGCGGCCGCCGATAGCTCGCCGCCGGCTCGATCATCAGCTCGTGGACTGCCCAGACCAGTGCATCCAGCCGGTCGGGGCTTCCCCGCCCCTCATAGCCCCGCACCGTCATCCGGCACATCTGGTCCTCCAGCGCTCCCAGCCTGCCGCTCCGCAGGTGCTTTACCCGCCCCTGCTCGTACAGCGCTGCGACCGGCTCGGCCCGCAGCCCCTTGCCGCGCCCGGCCCGCAGGGCCCGGAACGGCACCAAGGGGTCCACCTGCCGGATCACACTTTCGACCAGATCGCCGCCCTGGTTGACCTCGGCCACCAGCCGCTCGGCCCCGTGCCGCTCAACGGCCGCAATTGCCGCCCGCGCCCACTCCGTCGCCCCGCCCCGCACCGAGGCATCCTCCAGCACGACCGCCCGCCACTCCTGCGGCGGCCCTTCGCAGACAACCCCCGCGACCACGATCCCGCATTCATCGCTCGCGGCCCCGGACGTCACCGCCGGGTCCACTGCCACCACTACCCGGTCCAGCGCGGGCGCCGCGTCCACCCGGCAGCCTTCCAGCATCGCCGTGGTCCACAGCGCGCCTTCCACGTCGTCCAGCAGCACGCCCTCCAGCTCCTGCCGCCCCAGCCGGGTCCCGGCATAGCGGGCCTGAACCTCGGCCAGGAAACTCTCCGCCAGATAGGCCCGGTTCGCATCCGTCGGCGCATGCGTCACCACCGTCGAGGCATTCCGCAGGATCGCCTTCAACACCCCCACGTTGCGCGGAGTCGTCGTGACCACCTGCTGCGGGTTCTCCCCCAGCCGCAGCGCGAACTGCAGCATGTCCCAGGTCTCCTCGGCCTTCTTCCACTTGGCCAGCTCATCGACCCATGCCGCGTCGAATTGGGGGCCTCGCAGCGCCTCCGGCTCATGCGCCGAGTAGACCGTGGCCGTCGCCCCGTTCGGCCAGACGAGCCGCCGCCGCCCTGCTTCCCAGACGGGCCGCCGGTCCGGCGGACAGCAGGCCAGAATCCCGCTGTCCCCCATCACCATGACATCCCGCCCCTGATCGAAGGTCTCGGCCACCAGCGCCACGCGCTTCGCCCGCCCCGACGCATCCGGAGTCGCGCCTTCGACCTGCGCGCGCACCCATTCGGACCCGGCGCGGGTCTTGCCCGCGCCGCGCCCGCCCATGATCACCCAGGACTTCCAGTCGCCCGCGGGGGGCAACTGGTGCGGCAGGGCCCAGAACTCGAAGAGCCAGGGCAGCGAGGCCAGCGCATTGTCCGACAGCCCCGAGATGAAGGCGTCAACCTCCTCCGGCCCGGCGGAGGCAAGCCAGGCGGCGCCCGATCTCGTCTCGTGCGGCGGCAAGGTCGAGGCGGCCGGCCCCGACATCTCCGGCGACTTCCTTGCGAAGCTTGTCAACTCGGTTCCTTTCCTCCAGCACCAGCTGGGTCGCGGCCCTGAGGTCGCGCACCAGCCTCGCGGTGTCCTTGACGTCGTCGGTGCTGCCGCCCCGCAGCCCGATCCTCAGCCTGTGCAGCTCCTCGGCGACCTCGCGGAACATTTCCCCCGCGACGTCGATCGCCTCGCCCGCGCCAAGCGCCCCCTCGTTCCCCCCGGCAACGAAAGGTCCCTCCAGGGGTGCGCCCCCCGGCTCGAAGCTCATGTCCATGTTGTGTGATGCCCCGCCCCTGTGCCTGTCCGCACGAGCAAGAAACGAAAAAGCGGCCCGAGGTCACCGACCCGGCCGCTTGCCCACTTCTCCCAGCATGTCGAATGTGTATCCCGGACCGTTCGCAAAGTCAATCCGCCCGGGCAGGCAGGACCTTCAGAAATCCCGTTTAATCATTTATATTCAAAGAAATAAAAGCCGCAACACCCAACCGCGCGGGACGCAACACCGGGCGGCGGCGGGGGTTTTTCCGATCTTTCCCCAGACAACCCGCCTCGATCCACCGCAGGAATGGCGCCGATTGATTCCCGTTGCGGCGGATCTCACCGGAAGAACAGGTGGTCGATGATCGCGCCCGCCACGTCGCGCGGCTGGCCCTCGGCCGGGGCGTGGTGGATGCGCAGCATCGGAAACCAGTTCAGTTCCAGCACCGCAACCCGCTGCCCCGCGACGGGCGCCGAGTGGTCCTCGGCGATCACGTCCACGCCCGCGTAAAGCAGCGTGGGGATGGATTTCAGCGCCGCAACCACCAGCGCCTTCAGCTCGGGATGGACCTCGTCCGTCCGGTCCACGCTGTCCCCGCCCTGCGAGATGTTGGACACCCGCTTCAGCCGCACCACCCGACCCGGCGCGGGCACGTCTCCGGGCGCAAGGCCCTGCTCGGCCAGCAGTTCCAGCGTTTCGCCATCCAGCGCGATGCCGGACAGCGCCAAGTGACCCTTGCGGGCCTCGTTCTTGGCCGCGACCAGGTCCTCGACCGACAGAAGTCCGTCGCCCACAATGCTGGCCGGACGGCGCTCGGCCACCGCGATCACCTCGTCGCCCAGCGCGAAGTAGCGGCATTCGGGACCCTCGACCTGCTCCTCCAGCAGCAGCCTGCGGAACTCGCGCGGGGTCGCGGCGATCTTCTCGCGCAGCTTCCGCTCGCCGTCGATGCCCATGAAGACATTGGCGCCAAGCCCGCCATTCGTGGGTTTCAGCACGAACTGCGAACCCGGTGAGCGCGCCATGAAGTCCACCGCCTTGCCGACCGCCCGGCGCGGGAAGGCCAGACCCTCGGGCACGGGAATGCCGTTGCGCGACAGGAACAGCTTGGCCAGATCCTTGCTGGTGACGATCGTCCGCGCCAGGTGGCTGATCGAGCCCGCCATGGTCGCGTCGAAGAACTCGCGCCGGCCGCGCCCCTCGACGAGAAAGATGTCCCCCGAGATCTTCCGGACCTTCAGGCCCTTGTCCAGCGCGGCACGCGCGATCAGCTCGGCGCTCTTGCGGCTCGAGAAGCGGCGCGGCAGCCTGACATGCGCCCGGTCGAACATGGTCCGGCTGTCCACCATCCCTCTCCCCTCAGCGCAGCCGCCGCACGTCCCGGACGTCGATCCCTTCGACCCCGGCCGCCGGGGGGCCGCGATGGCAGGCGAGCGTCACGAACTCGACCCGCCAGCGCTGCCCCCACAGGCGGCAGCGCACGGTGCCGTCGCTCAGGTTCCTTGCCTCGGCCTGAACGCCGCGGTCGGCGGCATGGCGCGTCACCCAGCGGCGATAGCCCACGCCCTGCACCTTGCCGCGAATCGTCAGGGAGGCGCGGACCATGTCCGTCTCGGCAACGGGCCCCGCCTCGGCCGGGAAGCCGCGGCCTTCGACCCTGCGGCCCGCCATGAAGGCGTCCCACAGCACCTGCTCGTAGCCGGGCTGGATCAGGTCCTCGAGGCTGATCCCCCAATGGCCGTTGCCCTCCAGGATCACGGGTCCCTCGGGCGTGACCGCCACGTCCCACGCGATGGACATCGCCGTGTCCAGCGCCCGGTGCCCGGCCCTGACCGTGCGCAGGATCGCGTCGAAGCCCGGCAGCTCGGCCCCCCGGAAGCGGAAGCCGGTGACCGGATGCGCCTCGTAGGTCGTCCGCGTCTTGTCGGCTGCCGCGCTGGTGACGCGCCCGCTTGACGGGTCCACCGCGCAGATCATCCCTCCGCTCGAGATGTTGTCCACGACGGTTCGGCCGTTCCCGATGCGCCAGAAGGCCAGCGCCACGCGGGGGCCGTCATCGCCGCTGCCGGGAAAGGTGATGCAGCGCACGGTGTTGACCGAGGCGGGCGCGGCCTGCGCGCAGCGCTCGTCCTGTTGCACCAGCTCCTGCACCAGGTAGTCGGACTTCCTGATCCGCCTCAGCCACCCGCCCAGGCTCTTTGCCACCCTTGTCCCGTCCGTGCCGTGGATCGTCCCGTCCGCGCCGATGCGGAACGAGCCCTCGCCGCCCCAGCCGGTCCGTGTCTTGGCAAAGGCCCCCCGGCCCTGAAGGCGGCGCACCGCTTCGGCCTCGTCCAGTTCCTCGCCCGAGCCCGAGACGAACCGCCCCCCCAGGATCGCCAGCAGCGTCCGGGGCGCGGGCAGGCCGCTGACCGCCAACAGCCCGGAAAACAGCAGCTTGTCGTCCAGCACCGCGCGCTTGGCGGCCGGGGTGGTGCAGAGGAACTCGTTATGGGCCCAGAAGAACCGCGCCGGGTGGTTGGTTGCCGCGATCGAGGGGAACCAGGACTTCAGGAAGCCGGCGTGGTCGAAGTCCTGCATCGCGGCCTCGCAAGCGGATCACGGATGCGCCCAGTTTGGACCGCGCGTTGCCTCTCTTGTCCACAAAAACCGCGCAGGCCCGCGCCCGCTGCCTGCGTCGGAAGGCTGGCTCAGGAACCCTTGCCTTGCGGCCGCCGCCCGGCCGCGCGCTCGATGCGGGAAAACAGCGGCGCAAAACGGCCGCGATCATAGGTCAGCCCCTCGTAGACCGCATAGGCCCGCCGTGCCCAGCCGAGGTAAAGCTGCGGCCGCGCCGTCCGGACCGCAAGCCAGGCCATCCGGTGCGAGCCCCGGCTGATCGCCGCGCGGGTGCGATAGACGAGCTTCCTGCGCCAGCCGATCCCCTTTGCCTGCGGCGCGACCCGCTTGACGGGGCGGATGCCGCGCTTGGCCCATGTCAGGCGATAGGCCAACCCTTCGCGCCGCTGCCGGAAACCCGCCGCCTGCGTGTCCGCGACGAAATCGGCATCGACCTGTTGCAGGTCCAGCCGCCCCTCGGCCCGGCCCTCGTCAATGATCTGCTGGATCAGGGGCGCGCGGACCACGACCACGTTCGTGCCGCGTCCGTCCGAGGAATAGGGCTCGACCCAGGCATCCCCGAAACTGACATCCGCCGTCTCGGCCACCACGTCGTCGCAGAAGTTGCAGGCCGAGTTCTGGAAATACCCCGCGCCCCAGTCGCCGTCGGCGAGATGGAACCACTCGTTCTGCACCGTCGAGCCATCATCCAGCGTCAGATGCGCCGTGTACCAGTTCGCGGGCCGGTTCGCGTCCTTCAGCCGGTACTCGACCGCCCGCACCCGGTCATGGTCCGCGCCCAACTGCCAGGCGAAGCTTTGCACGAAGCGCGCGCTTTTCATGTGACCGCAGAAGAGGCCCAGCATGTGCGTGATCCGCTCGGCCAGGACGGCATCCTGCGCGCGGGCCAGATGCACCGCCTTGATGAAGCAGGGGATGCCCACCACGGCGTAACGGCCCGGCGTGGCGCGGACCTGATCCAGCACCTCGGCCAGGTGGATCGGGTGATAGCGGGATCGGGCGCCGGCGAGCAGTTCGTCTTCGTTGCGGCTGATGCGGTAGCCGAAGAAGGGCTCGCCGGGCTTGCCGGGATGGACGTGCAGGACGCCGTCGATCTCGCCCCGCCGCATCAGCTCGGCCGCGACCCAGCTGACCATGCCGCCGGAGCTGCCGCGTTCGCGGAAGGGCGCTTCCGCCACCGCGCCGACGTGGCAGGAGGTGTATCGGCCGAGGCGGGCGTCATGGTGCGGCGCCTCGGGGAAGCGGGCGGCGGCGATCTGATCCTCGTTCGTCGCCTCGGGCGAGAAGGGGCAGAGCCGGGCGAAGTCCTTGCTGCATTGATGGGTACCCGGACCGGTGGGCTTCAACTGGCTGTAGTCGTCCCACTCCATTGCCGCGTCGGTCCCGGACACGCAGGCCCCGCAGCCGATGCACAGGCCCGAGCGGACGATCTGCGCGGGGCTGAGCGCCTGCGTCATGCCCGCCCCGCCAGCGCGGCGTCCAGCCAGGCCGAGGACTGCGCCCGAAGGTCGGCGATCCGCGCCTGAACGGCCTGTGAAACCGGCTCGGCCAGCAACGTTGCGACATCGGCGGGGTCGCGGTCCTCGAAGGTCAGGTGGCGCTCGGCCCCCAGCAGCGCGGTCAGGTCGCGAACCTTGGTCCAGCGGTAATCCGAAGGGGCGCAGACCAGCGGCTTGCCGTTCACCAGCGCAAAGCAGCAGCCGTGGAAATAGGTCGTGGCCACCGCCTCGGACCCCGCGACCAGCGCCGCGAACTCCTGTGGCCCCGCGTCGAGCCGCTGCTCGTCGGCCCAGTCATTGCGGTAGCCGACGCTGATCGTCCGCAGGCCCCTTGCGCGGGCAGCCTCGGTTACGCGAGTGGCGAACCAATCGGGGATGTGGTGGCCATAGACCAGCAGATACGGCGCCTCCTTTGCCGCCTCAACCTTAGGGGGGTTCAGCAGCACCGGGTCCAGCACCATCGCGGGCTCGCTGCCGGTGGCCCCTTCCACCAGCCCGAAGCTGTTGTCATCGCGGACCGAGATCGCGTCCAGATCACGCAGGCGTTCCGCCCATTGCGGCTCGACGAAGTCGGCGGCGTAATTCCCGAAGCTCGCGGCATAGGTCACGACGCGGGGGGCCGCGATCCCCTCGCCCCAGAAGACCGGCTTGCCACCGTACCAAGGGTGCGAAAGGTTCAGCACCTCGTCGCTGCCGATCACCGCGAGGTCCACCGGGGGCATCGCCTCGGGGGCGTCCAGGTCGAAGGGCGCCGACAGCGGCAGCGCGCGGAAGGCGTCCAGGAACTTGCGCAGCTTGCGCCCATACTGCGCCACATCCGCGCGGGAGGACCGCTGCGGCGTCAGCGGCTGGAAGGCATAGCGCCACTCGCGCGAGGTCACCTCGCAGGAATGGTGGTCCAGCAGCACGGCGTCATGGCCCCGCGCGGCGATGGCCTCGACCAGGCAGCGGGCCTGCCAGTAGCTGCCGTAGTTGATGCAGCGGTGGAAGGTCAGGACACCGACCCGCATCTATCGCCCGTAGATCCGGTCGATCACCCGCGCGACCGTCACCAGGTGCCGCGCCTCGTCGTCGAAGCGCGCCCCTTGGGAAAGCCGCGTCAGCCAGTCCACTGCCGCGCGCCCGCCCCATTCGTCGGGCGGTTCGGCGAGGCTTTCGGCGCGGATGTGGTGATGCCGCTCGGCCCGCAGATCGTAGAAGGAGCCGTTGACGTTCCGCAGGCTCGCCCCGCCTTCCGTCCCGAAGAACTCAGCCGCGATCACCGCCTCGCGTCCCGCCTGCAACCCCCAGGAACAGGCGAGCCGCACGACGGTCCCGCCGGCGAGGTCGAGAGTGGCGACGGCATAGTCCTCAACCTGCGCCGAAGGGTCGGCCAGCGGCGCGCCCTTGGCGTAAAGGCGGCTTTCGACGCCATGGACCTCGGGCCAGCCCAAGGACCACAAGGCGAGGTCGATCAGATGGACGCCCAAGTCAACGACGCAGCCGCCGCCCGAGAGCTTCGGGTCATAGAACCACGGCTTGTCCGGGCCCCAGGCGTTGTGGAAGGTCACGTCCACGCCGAAGACATGCCCTAGGTCGCCCGCGTCCAGCAGCGGACGGATCACGCCCATGGCGGCGGTCTGGCGATAGGACAGGTCCACGCCCAGCAGCCGGTCGGCGCGGCGGGCGGCCTCGACCACCTCGGCGACTTCCGGTTCCGTGCGGCCCAGGGGCTTCTGGCAGAAGACGGCCTTGCCTGCGTCCAGCGCGGCGATGGACTGCTCGGCATGGGCGGCGCTGGGGGTGGCGATCACCACCGCGTCGATGTCCTCGCGCAGCAGGGCGTCCAGCCCGTCCACCCGCTTCGCGCCGGGGGCGAGCGCCAGCGCTTCGGCGGCGCCGTTGTCGTCGGGCTCGGCCACGGCCACGATCTCGGCCAGCCCGGTCGCGGCCAGCGCCGCCATCCGGTGCCGCCCGATCCAGCCGGTGCCGAGGAAACCAAGCCTCGGGCGGCTCACAGCGCCACCCAGGCCTTGACGAAGGCGCCCGGCTTGTCGCGGGTCGCGGCCAGCGCCTCGCCCAGGGTATCCAGCGCATAGGTCCCGGTCAGCAGCGGCGACAGGTCCAGCTTGCCCGAGGCCAGCGCATCCACCGCGGCCCGCAGGCCCGCCACGCGGACGGCCGCGTCACGCTCATGGGCGCTGGCGATGTCGATGCCCTTCCAGTTCCACATCTGCATGTTCACTTGCCGGGGTCCGTCCTGGTGATAGCCTGCGATCACCAGACGCCCGCCCTCGGCCACGAGTTCCCCGGCGAGGTCCAGCGGCCACTGCTTGCCCACGCATTCGATCACCCGCTCGGCCATGCGGCCATCGGTCAGGCGCTTCACGTCCTCGATGATGCGCCAATGGTCGTCCATCGTGATGGTCTCGGCCGCACCCATCTGCCGCGCCAGTTCCAGCGTCTCGGCCCGGCGCGACACCGCGATCACCCTTGCGCCCGCATCCGTCGCCAGCCGCGTCAGGATCGCGCCCAGAAAGCCGATCCCGACAATCACCACCGTCTGGCCGGGGCGCACGTCGGACCGCGCAAAGATGTTCATGGCACAGGCCACGGGCTCGCCCGGAACCGGCATCCCGTCCAGCGAGGCGGGCAGCGGCACCACCATGTCGGCGCCCGCCACGTCGTATTCCGCATAGGACCGTTCCGTCAGCGCCGTCACACGGTTGCCGACCGACAGGCCCTCGACCCCCTCGCCCAGGGCCACGATCCGGCCCCAGCCCTCGTGGCCCATGCCGCCCGGCGCGCCGGGCCAGGTGGACCACGGCTGGCCCTCCCATGGTTCCACGTTCGATGCGCAGACGCCGCAGCCTTCCAGCCGGATCAGCACCTCGCCGGGGCCGGGGGTGGGCACGGGCACCTCGGCCACGGAAAACCGCTGCGGTCCTTCAAGAACCGCCGCACGCATGGTCTGGGTCATCGTCAATCGTCCGTAACAATGTCAGGGACCGGAACCGGATCGCGGCGCCTCCCCTTGTGGATGGCAAAGGTGGAAAGGCTGTCATGGACCGCGAAGATCCCGTCCCGTCCGGTGAAGGCATGAAGGAGCAACTGACCAGCAACATCATGCGGCTGGTCAAGCGGCGGCGCGAGGAGGACGCCCGCGCCTCGCTGAGCGACCGCGTCGCGGAAACCATCACCCGCGTCGCGGGCTCGATGACCTTCATCGTCCTGCATGTCGTCTTCTACGGCGGGCTTCTGCTGGTGCTGACCGACCTGATCCCGATCCCCGTACCCTTCGGCGAGGGGCTGGGGATGATCGGCTCGGTCGCGTCGGCCGAGGCGATCTTCCTGTCGCTCTTCGTCCTGATGAACCAGCGGCGGGAAGAACAGCGCGCCGACGCCCGCGCCGATTTCACCCTGCATGTCAGCCTGCTGACCGAGGACGAACTGACCAAGCTCGCCACCGTCATCCACCGGATGGCGGAAAAGCTGGAGGTGCCGATCGACGAGAGGGCCGCCGAGGAGGTCGAGAAGAACGTCGATCCCGAGCAGGTCCTTGACGCGCTGGAGGAGATCGACGGGAAGGACGCCGGCGCCCCCGGCCATCCCCGCACTCACGATGCGGGCGCGGCCAGGGGCGGCTCCGCGATGAAGGCCTCGACCGCCTCATAGGCCTCGTCGTCGGTCATCTGGCGCGGCGGGTGCTTGCAGAACCAGGCCGCGGGCGCCAGCACCGGCCCGGAAAGGCCACGGTCGCGGGCAATGGCGGCGCAGCGGATCATGTCGATGGCGACCCCGGCCGAGTTCGGGCTGTCCTCGACCGACAGGCGCAGTTCCAGGTTCATGGGGACGCCGCCGAACAGTTCGCCCTCCATCCGCAGGAAGCAGACCTTGTTGTCCTTCTGCCAGGCGACGTAGTCCGAAGGGCCGACGTGGATGTTCTCGTCGGCCATGCGCTCGGCGGCGACGGACTGGACGGCCTCGGTCTTCGAGATCTTCTTGCTTTCCAGCCGCTTGCGATTGGCCATGTTCAGGAAGTCGGTGTTGCCGCCCGTGTTCAGCTGGTAGGTCCGGCAGAGCTTGACCCCGCGCTTGGCAAAAAGGTCCGTCAGCACCCGGTGGACGATGGTCGCGCCAAGCTGCGCCTTGATGTCGTCCCCGATGATCGGAACGCCCGCCTTCCGGAAGCGCTCGGCCCAGGCCGGGTCCGAGGCGATGAAGACGGGGATGTTGTTGACGAAGGCCACGCCCGCTTCCAGCGCGCATTCGGCGTAGAACTCGGTCGCCTTCTGGCTGCCGACGGGCAGGTAGTTCATCAGCACGTCCACGCCAGCATCGCGCAGGGCCGCCACCACGTCGTCGCGCGAGGGCTCGGGGACGTCGGCGGGCAGGAAGCTCCGCTCGGCCGGGTGGTCGGCCATGTGTTCGGCCACGCCGTCCAGCAGTCTTCCCATCCGTACGACTGCGCCGGTATCGGGCACCTCGGGGGCGAAGACGGCGGTGCAGTTGGGCGCGGCGAAGATCGCCTGCGCCACGTCGCGGCCGACCTTGCGTTCGTCGATGTCCCAGGCCGCGACCACGCGGATGTCGTCGGGGCGATAGCCGCCGAGATTGTGGTGCATCAGCCCGATGGCGTCGTTGCGCCCGGCATAGTGGGTCAGGCCCTGCACCAGCGAACTGGCGCAGTTGCCGACCCCGACAATGGCGATGTTGATCGGCATGTGGGCGTCTTTCATGCAGGGGGCCTTCAGGTCAGGGCCGGCTGAAGCGCGGCCGGCGCCGCCTCAACCCGCGCGGGCGCATATCGTTCGATCATCGCGGCGCAGAAATCGGCGAACTGCTGCGGATCATGCGGCGGGCTGGTGTGATGCGCGCCGGGGCCGAGATGTTCCGGCGTGAAGCAGAAGGTCACGGTGGTGTCGAAATCGGCCAGCGCCTCCATCTGCCGGTCGAACCAGCCCAGCGCGTCGGGGCGGAAGCTGTCGGCCCAGCTGAGGCCCGTGCGCAGGTGCTTCACACCCAGCCGCTTCATCCAGGCAACCGCATCGTCCAGCCGCGGGTCCTGGTAGTGGAACCACTGCATCAGTCCCATGTCGGCGGCGTGGGGCGCATAGGCGTCCAGCCCCGGCTTGGGGGTGCCGTCCGCGCGGATCAGGCCCATGTAGAAATGGCGGTAGTAGGAGGACCCTTCCGCCTCGCGGTGGCGGGTCGTCGCGCCCCATTCCTGCGGCAGGTCGAACAGCGAATACCAGAAGATGCGCGGCACGCGGCCGACCAGCAGCTCGGCCGTCTTTTGCACGCCGAAGACCTGCACCTCTTCCGCACCGAACGATCCGACGCCGACCTCGGTCACCCAGACGGGCTTGTCCGTGACGGCCTCGATCTCGGCCACCTTGGCGGGCCATTCCT
The DNA here is from genome assembly GCF_900102885.1 of Paracoccus chinensis. Lineage (GTDB taxonomy): Bacteria > Pseudomonadota > Alphaproteobacteria > Rhodobacterales > Rhodobacteraceae > Paracoccus > Paracoccus chinensis. The sequence continues at coordinate 122,443 of NZ_FNGE01000005.1, forward strand.
GGATCTGCCACAGGTTCCAGTCCAGCGGGAAGCCGTGGACCGCGACCACGTCCACGTGGTCCAGCGCCCCGTGGCCTTCCATCCGCTGCACCCACAGCGGGTCGATCGGGGACATGCCGCCGAGGACGCGGGTGATGGCGGGGTTGGCCGCCTTGATGGCCTGCCCCGCCAGCGTCACGCACCGGCCGAAGCGCGACCAGTCCGGGTCGAGTTCAGGGTCCCAGTGGGACTTGTTGTTCGGCTCGTTCCAGATCATCGCGGCTTCGATCATCGGGCAGGCTCCTCGGGTCGGGCGGGATAGACCACGTGGGGTCCGTAATTGGCGAAGGGCACCTCGGCGGTGCGGCACAGGTAGACCTCGTCGGCGGGGCCGGTTTCCACGGCAAAGCCCGAGGCGCGCAGCATCGCCTCGACGCCCGCGCGGTTCGGGACCCACCAGTTGGTCCAGTCATGGGCCCACTTGCGCTCGATGAAGGCCATGCGGGGCCAGTCGGGCTGCTGGAAATGGGCGTCTTCCGAGAAGTCGTAGTCCTCGGCAGGCGCGGCCACCGTGTCGGGACCGCGCGTCAGGGTCTGGAACAGCATCAGGTCGCCCGCGACATGTTCGCGGATCAGGTCCAGCGCCAGCAGGGGGTGGCGCAGGTGATACAGCACCCCCATGAAGATCACGAGGTCGAAGCGTTCCCCCAGGCGCCCCACGTCATAGACGCCCAACTGGCGGAACTCGACGTCCTTCTCGCCCAGCACCTCGGCGGCAAAGCGGGCCTGCGCCAGGTAGCGGGCGTCCATGTCGATGCCCAGCACGCGGGCGGCGCCCCGGCGGCGCATCTCGAAGCTGTAGAAGCCGGCGTTGCAGCCGATGTCGAGCACGGTTTTCCCGGTCAGGTCCCCGGGCAGCAGATGGGCGAAGCGGGCGAACTTGTCGGCGGGGTAATCCCCCAGGAAATGGCCGGGGGCGGTGCGGATGCCGTTCAGGTCCAGGTTGTGGAACCACGGCCCAAGCCCCTCGACCCGTTGCGCGATCTGCGTTGCGTTCATTATCCGTTCCGTCAGGCAGTGCCGTTGAGGGTTAGGACATGCCCCGCGCCTTGTCCATGCGCCATCAGCCAGCTGACCGAGGCGGGCGCGATCTCGAACCGCAGCAGGTTGTCGAGCGGCAGCCCCAGCACCTGCGCGACCACCCCCCGGATCACGTCGCAATGGCTGACGCAGAGGACCGGCCCGCCGCCCTGCCCCGCCAGATGGTCGATGTGGTGCATGGCGCGGGCGACCGCCGCAGCCATTGTCTCGCCCCCCGGCGTCGGCGCCGTTGCACGGGCGGCGTTCCAGCGGTCCCAGTCCGGCTCGCCGTCGAGGTCGGCGAAGCGCTGCCCCGACCAGCCGCCGAAGTCGATCTCGTCGAGATCCGGCGCAAGGACCGGCGTCAGGTTCAGCCCCGCGCCCAAGATGTCCGCCGTTTCCACCGTCCGCCGCCGCGGGCTGGTGGTGATGGCCGTCACGCCCCGCCCCGCAAGCCGCCGCGCAAGGGTCGCCGTTTCGTCCCGCCCCGCCGCGTTCAGCGCCACGTCGCGGGTCCGCCCGCTCAGCCATGTGCCCAGGTCGTCATGCGATCCGTGGCGGACCAGCCCGATCAGAACGCCCATGCCAAGCCCCCGCTGTGCCGTAAAAACCATGTCAAGCAACAAAGATGAAGAAGAAGATGGAACCGTTGTCGCATGAAGGCTTTTACATCACGACATTGAGACTGCTTCAATTTCCAAGAAACGGACGACGAGGGACAAGTTGGAAAAGGTTCTGATCACCGGGGGTGCAGGGTTCATCGGCCGCTTCGTCGCGGACGAGCTACTGCGGCGCGGCCACCAGGTCCGCGTGCTGGATGCGCTGATCCCGCAGGTTCACGGCGAGGGCGCGGGCCGCCCCGAGGCGCTGAACAGCGAGGCCGAGTTCATCCAAGGCGACGTGCGCGACGGGGACGCGGTCACCCGCGCGCTCAAGGGCGTGGACAGCGTCATCCACCTCGCGGCCGAGGTCGGCGTGGGGCAGTCCATGTACGAGGTCGAGCGCTACACCTCGACAAACGACGTGGGCACCGCCGTCCTGTTCGAGAAGCTGATCGACAACCCCGTGCGCCGCGTCGTCACCGCCTCCTCCATGTCGATCTATGGCGAGGGGCTTTACCGCGACGCCGACGGCCAGATGGTCGAGAACGCCGAGCGCGTGGGCATCCGCGACGGGCTGAAGCAGTGGGACCCCACCGACGCGCAGGGCCGCCCCCTCGTGCCGGTCGCCACGCCCGAATGGAAGCGCCCGAACCTCGCGTCCATCTATGCGCTGAACAAGTTCGTGCAGGAACGCACCACTCACATCATGGCCGCCCCCTACGGGATCGAGGGCGTGTGCCTGCGGCTGTTCAATGTCTTTGGTCCCGGCCAGGCGCTGTCGAACCCCTATACCGGGGTGCTGGCGATCTTCGCCTCGCGCTACCTGAACGGCCAGGCGCCGATGATCTTCGAGGATGGCGAGCAGCGCCGCGACTTCGTCCACGTCTCGGACGTGGCCCGCGCCTTCGCCGAGGCGCTGTCCCTGCCGCAGGCGGCGGGCGGCACCTTCAACATCGGGTCCGGCAACGACCGTTCAGTGACCGAGGTCGCGCAGGAACTGGGCCGCGCCATGGGCCGCAACGACCTTGAACCCCTGATCGTCGGCAAGGCCCGCATCGGCGACATCCGCCACTGCTTCTGCGACACCACGCTGGCGGCCGAGAAGCTGGGCTTCCGCGCCGACACCGACTTTCGCGAGGGGCTGGCGGAACTGGCCGAATGGGTCGCCAGCCAGACCGCTGTGGACAACGTGGAAAAGATGCGGGCCGAGCTCGACAAGCGCGGACTGGTGGCATGACGCGGACCGACGCATCCGCCGATCCCCGCCCGGTGCTGGTCACTGGGGGCGCGGGCTTCATCGGCTCGAACCTCGCCGACCGGCTGGCGGCCGACGGCCACCGGGTCATCGTCTATGACGCGATGAGCCGCCCCGGGGTCGAGCGGAACCTTGCCTGGCTGCAATCCCGCCACGGCGACCGGATCGAGCACATCCCCGCCGACATCCGCGACGGCGCCCGCATGGCGGCGGCGGCGCGCGAGGCGAAGGTGGTCTTCCACCTCGCCGCCCAGGTCGCCGTGACCACCAGCATGGTGGAACCCGTCGATGACATGACGATCAACCTCGTCGGCACGGTCAACCTGCTGGAAGCCCTGCGCGCCAAGGGCGATGGCACACCGCTGATCTTCGCCTCGACCAACAAGGTTTACGGCGACCTCGCCGACCTCGACTTCGCGCTGGAGGGCGAGGCCTACAAGCCCACCGACGCCGAGGTGCGCGACCACGGCATCGGTGAGGCGCGCCCGCTCGACTTCCACACGCCCTATGGCTGTTCCAAGGGCGCGGCGGACCAGTATGTATTGGACTATGCCCGCAGCTACGGGGTGCCCACCTGCGTGCTGCGGATGTCCTGCATCTACGGCCAGCGCCAGATGGGGACCGAGGACCAGGGCTGGGTCGCCCATTTCCTGATCCGCGCGCTCAAGGGCCAGCAGATCACGCTCTTCGGGGACGGCTGCCAGGTCCGCGACATCCTCGACGTGTCCAACGCGGTCGAGGCCTATCTGGCCGCGTGGCAGCGGATCGAGGAGGTGCAGGGCCGCGTCTTCAACCTCGGCGGCGGCCCGCAGAACGCGGTCAGCCTGCGGCAGTTGCTGGACTTCGTGGGCCGGATCATCGACCGGCCCGTGGACATCCAGTTCTCGGACTGGCGCGCGGGCGACCAGCGTTATTTCGTGGCTGACACGCGGGCGGCGGAGAAAGCGCTGGGCTTGTCCCCGAAGGTGGACTGGCAGGAGGGCGTGACGCGGCTGGCCCAGTGGCTGGCTGCGGAAAACGGCGTGAACCTGCCCGTGGGGCAGCCGCCCCTGAAGCAGTCCGCATGATGCGGCTTCTAATGACCACCGACGTGGTCGGCGGGGTCTGGCAGTATTCGCTGGAACTCGCCGGGGCGCTGGAGGCTGAGGTCACGCTGGCCGTCCTCGGTCCCGCGCCCGACGCCGGCCAGCGCGCGGCGGCGGAGGCGGTGGGGGTGCGGCTGGTGGAGACCGGCCTGCCGCTCGACTGGCTGAGCGACGGCCCGGCGCCGGTGCTGGCGGCGGGCGAGGCCGTGGCGCGGCTAGCGCGCGAGGTTGGGGCCGAGGTCGTGCACCTGAACGCCCCCGCCCTTGCGGCCGCCCGCTTCGACCGGCCGGTCGTTGCGGTGAACCACGGCTGCCTCGGCACGTGGTGGGACGCGGCGCGCGGCGGGCCGGTGGACCCAAGCCTCGCCTGGCTGCCGGATCTGGTGGGCCGGGGCCTCCGCGCGGCGGATCGCGCGGTTGCCCCGACCTGCGCCTATGCCGAGGCGACCGCGCGGCGCTATGCCCTGCCAGTCACGCCGGTGGCGGTCCACAACGGCCGTACGGCCCTGCCTCTGCCCGAGGCGCAGCCTTTCCGTGGCGCGCTGACGGTCGGGCGCTTGTGGGACGAGGTGAAGGACACGGCCACGCTGGACGCGGCGGCGGCGCTGCTGGACGCCCCCGTCATCGCCATCGGCGCCACCCGCGCGCCGCATGGCGCGACGGTGACGCCCGCGCATCTGCCGGCCACCGGCCCGCTGCCCGCCGACGAGATCGCTCGCTGGCTTTCCCGCCGCCCGGTCTTCGTCAGCGCCGCACGGTTCGAGCCCTTCGGCCTTGCCGTGCTGGAGGCCGCGCAGGCCGGATGCCCGCTGGTGCTGTCGGATATTCCCACGTTCCGCGAACTCTGGGACGGCGCCGCCATCTTCGTCACCCCCGGCAACGCCGGAGGCTTTGCTCAAGCCATCCGCGCCCTGCTGGCCGACCCCGCCCACCACGTGGCGCAAGGGGAAGCCGCCCGGCGGCGCGCCGCCCGTTATACCCCCGCCGCGATGGCCGCCCAGATGTCCGGCATCTACCGCGACCTCCTTTCGGCCAAGGACAAAGCCGCATGAAGATCGTCTACTTCACCCATTCGCTGCAAAGCTGCTGGAACCACGGCAACGCCCATTTCCTGCGCGGCGTGCTGCGGGAACTGGTGGCGCTCGGCCACCACGTCCGCGCGCTGGAACCGCAAGGCGCCTGGAGCCTCGACAACCTGCTGCGCGACCACGGCGAGGCGGGGCTGGAGCCATTCCGTCAGAACTACCCCGAGCTGACGGTGGAAACCTACGACCCCACCGCCGACCCGGTGGAACTGGCAGGCAACGCCGATCTGGTGATCGTCCATGAATGGAACGACCCTTCGCTGGCGGCCACGCTCGGCAAGGCCCGCAAGGCAGGCTCCCGCTTCAGGCTTTTGTTCCACGACACCCACCACCGCGCGGTCAGCGAGCCGGATGCGATCCGCGCCTTCGACCTGTCGGGCTTCGATGGCGTGCTGGCCTTCGGCGAGACTCTCTCGGACGTCTATCGCCGCTGGGGCTGGGGCGACCGCGTCTGGACCTGGCACGAGGCCGCCGACACCCGCCTGTTCCATCCGCCCGTGCAGGAAGGCCCGCGCGAGGGCCTCGTCTGGATCGGCAACTGGGGCGACGGCGAGCGGACCGAGGAACTGGAAAGCTTCCTCTTCCGCCCGGCGCGGGACGCGGGACTGCCTCTGGATATCTACGGCGTGCGCTATCCGGCCGAGGCGCTGGCAACCTTGGACCGCTACGGCGTGCGCTACCACGGCTGGGCGCCCAATGCGGCCGCGCCGGAGATCTTCGCGCGGCACATGGCGACGGTCCACGTCCCCCGCCGCTTCTACACAACGATGCTGCCCGGCATCCCCACTATCCGCGTCTTCGAGGCGCTGGCCTGTGGCATACCGCTTGTTTCTGCCCCGTGGCAGGACAGCGAAAACCTGTTCCGCCCCGGGCAGGACTTCCTCTTCGCGCAGGACGGTGCGGAAATGACCGCCCATCTGCGCGACCTAACGCATGACTCGGCCCTGCGCGCCTCGCTCGTGGCGCATGGGCTGGAAACCATCCTCGCCCGCCACACCTGCGCCCATCGCGCGCAGGAACTCCTCTCCATCGCCGCGACGCTCGGCCTCAAACAAGGAGCCTCTGCGGCATGAAGATCGCATTCTACGGATCGAGCCTGCTGTCGTCCTACTGGAACGGCGCCGCCACATATTACCGCGGCATCCTGGGCGAACTCGCCAAGCGCGGCTATCAGATCACCTTCTACGAGCCCGACGCCTTCGACCGGCAGAAGCACCGCGACATTGACCCGCCGGACTGGTGCCGCTCGGTCGTTTATCCCGCGACCGAGGACGCCATGCGCGGCGTCCTGGCCGAGGCAGCAGATGCGGACATCGTGGTCAAGGCCAACGGCGTCGGCGTCTTCGACCGCGAGCTGCTGGAGGGCGTGGTCGCGCAGGCTAGGCCCGGTGCCCTGAGGATCTTCTGGGACGTGGATGCCGCTGCCACCCTGGACGAGATGCGCGCCGACGACAGCCATCCCGTGCGGCGGGCGCTGCCCCATCTCGACATGGTGCTGACCTATGGCGGCGGCCCCCCGGTGGTGGACGCGTATCGCGGCTTCGGCGCGAAGCTGTGCGAGCCGGTCTACAACGCGCTCGACCCCGCGACACACCACCCCGCGCCGGCCGATCCGAAGTTCGCCTCGGACCTCGCCTTCCTCGGCAACCGCCTGCCCGACCGCGAGGCGCGGGTGGAGGAGTTCTTCCTCAAGCCCGCCGCGATGCTGGCCGACCGCAGCTTCCTGATCGGCGGGAACGGCTGGGAAACCAAGCAGATGCCGGGGAACGTCCGTCATCTGGGCCACGTCTACACGCATGAACACAACGCCTTCAACTGCACGCCGCTGGCCGTCCTCAATGTCGCCCGCGACAGCATGGCGAACGTGGGCTTCTCGCCCGCGACCCGCGTCTTCGAGGCGGCGGGCGCGGCGGCCTGCCTCATCACCGACGCCTGGGAAGGGATCGAGCTGTTCCTGACGCCCGACACCGAGGTGCTGGTCGCCCGCGACGGGCAGGACGTGGCGGACCACTTGGCGGCGCTGACGCCGGAACGCGCGAAGGACATCGGGCAGGCCGCGCTGGCCCGCATCAAGGCCGAGCACACCTATGCCCTGCGCGGCGCGCAGGTGGACGCGCTGTTCAAGGCCCATGCGCGGCAGCCCGAGGAGGTCCGGGCATGAAGCTGGTCGTCCTCGGCCTGTCGCTGTCGTCCTCCTGGGGGAACGGCCATGCGACCACCTTCCGCGCGCTGCTAAAATCCTTCGCCCGGCGCGGGCATGAGATCCTGTTCCTCGAACGCGACGTGCCCTGGTATGCCAGCCAGCGCGACCTTCTCGACCCCGAGTGGTGCCGGCTGGAGTTCTACGCGGACCTTCCCGGCCTCGACCGCTGGAAGGACCAGATCGCGGCGGCCGACGCCGTCATCGTCGGCTCCTACGTCCCCGAGGGGGTTGAGGTGTCCCGCCGCGTCCAGAAACGGGCGCGCGGCACGACCGCTTTCTACGACATCGACACGCCGGTCACGCTCGCCAAGCTGGAACGGGGCGACTACGAGTATCTCTCGCCCGAGGTCATCCCCGGCTTCGATGTCTACCTGTCCTTCACCGGCGGCCCGACGCTGCGGCATATCGAGCGGCATTACCGCTCGCCCATGGCGCGGGCACTCTACTGCTCGGTGGACCTCGACCTCTACGGGCCGCGCGAGGTGCCGAAGCGCTGGGACCTGTCCTACTTGGGCACCTACAGCGACGACCGCCAGCCGACGCTGGAACGGCTGCTGCTGGAACCCGCCCGCCGCCGTCCTGACTTGGCGTTTGTGGTGGCGGGGCCGCAGTATCCGTCCAGCATCGACTGGCCCGCGAACGTCGAGCGGATCGAGCACTGCCCGCCCGCCGACCACGCGGATTTCTATTCGGCCAGCCGCTTCACCCTGAACGTGACGCGGGCCGACATGATCCGCGCGGGCTGGTCGCCCTCGGTCCGGCTGTTCGAGGCCGGGGCCTGCGCCACGCCCATCATCTCGGACAAGTGGGACGGGATCGAGACGCTGTTCCGTCCGGGGTCCGAGATCGTGCTGGCGGATGGCGCCGCATGCGTGCTGGCGGCGCTGGACGGCGACGCCGGGGCCATGGGCCGGGCGGCGCGGGCGCGGATCGAGGACGCGCATTCGTCCGACCACCGGGCGGCCGAACTGGAAGCGCATCTGGCCGAGGCGGCACATCACAAGGCTGGCACCCGACCAGTCGAGACAGCGGAGGGATGAGCATGAAGAAGACCAACCCCAACGGCTCTGGCGCGACCGTGCAACCCCTGGCGCTGAACGTCGTGGCGGGGGGCGCGGGCTTCATCGGCTCGCATCTCTGCCGGGCACTGCTGGACCGGGGGGAATCGGTCCTCTGCCTCGACAACCTGCAGACCTCGCGGCCCTCGAACCTGCGGGCGCTGGAAGGGCATCCCCGCTTCCGCTTCCTCCGGCACGACATCAGCCAGCCCATGCCTGCCGAGGTGCTGCGGATGGCGCCGCGCATCACCCGCGTCTGGAACCTCGCCTGCGCGGCCTCTCCGCCACTGTATCAGCGCGACCCGGAACACACGATGCTGACCAACGTGGTCGGCACCAACAACCTGCTGCATCTGGCCGAGGCGGCAAAGGCGCGCTTCCTGCTGACCTCGACCAGTGAGGTTTACGGCGACCCCGAGATCCATCCTCAGGCCGAGGATTACCGCGGCAACGTCAGCTGCACCGGCCCCCGCGCCTGCTACGACGAGGGCAAGCGCGCGGCCGAGGCGCTGACCTTCGATTACGGCCGCGCGGGCCGGGCGCAGGTGCGCGTGGCGCGCATCTTCAACACCTACGGGCCGAACATGGACCCGGACGACGGGCGCGTGGTGTCGAACCTGATCTGCCAGGCGCTGCGCGGGGACGAGATGACGGTCTATGGCGACGGCAGCCAGACCCGCAGCTTCTGCTATGTCTCGGACATGGTTGCGGGGCTGATCGCGCTGATGGACGCCGAGTTCGACGGGATGGAGCCGGTGAACCTCGGCAATCCCCACGAGATGACGGTGAACGAGTTGCTGGGCCATGTCGTGGCCCTGACCGGCACCCGCGCCCGTGTGGTGCATCATCCGCTACCCGAGGACGACCCGCGCCGCCGCCGCCCCGACATCGCCCGCGCGGGCGCGCTGCTGGGCTGGGCGCCGCGCGTGCCGCTGGCCGAGGGGCTGGACGCCACCTGCGCCTGGTTCACCGAGGAGCTGGTGGCCGAGCCCGCGGCCGGGGTCGCCGGCTGAAGCACGATGGCCGATCCCTGGACGCAGGCCATGCGGCGCGGCGACTTTTCCGCCGCATGGTCCATCGCGGAAAAGGCGCTGGCGGCGCGCGACCCCGCCACGCGCGACGATCCCTCGCTGCCCTATCACCTGCGCTGGGTCTGGGACGGGCGGGCCTTCGACGGGCAGAACGTGCTGGTCCGCTGCTATCACGGGCTCGGGGACACGCTGATGTTCTCGCGCTTTCTGCCCCTGCTGGCCGCCCGGGCGGCGCGGGTCACGGTCGAGATGCAGCCCCATTTGGTCCCGCTGTTCCGGGGCTTTCCCGGCATCGACCGGCTGGTGCCCTTCGACGTGGCCCGCCCCCTGCCGCCACATGACTGCGACCTCGAGATCATGGAGTTGCCGCTGGCCCTGCGCGCCGCCCCCTCGGACGCGCCGATCCCGAAGCTGGACGTCACCCGCGCGGCGCTGCCCACCGGGACGATGGCGCTCTGCTGGGGCGCGGGGGACTGGGACCCCGGCCGCGAGGTGCCGGAAGGGATGCTCGCCCCCCTCTGCACCGGTCCGGCGCTGTCGCTGATGCCGGGACCGACGGCGCTGCCGGTTCTGAACCCGCAGGGCTGCCCCCTGGACATCATGCTGACGGCGCGGCTGGTCGCGGGCTCGGCGCTGGTCCTGACCGTGGACACGATGATCGCGCATCTGGCGGGGGTGCTGGGGCGCCCCGTCTGGCTGATGCTCAAGCACGACCCCGACTGGCGCTGGCCCGTTCCGGGGACGCGCACGCCCTGGTATCCCTCGATGCGCGTCTTCCGCCAGCCCGCCCCCGGCGACTGGACCAGTGTGATCGCCGAAGTGGCGCATGCGCTGAAGGGGACCGAAGAACGAAGGACGATGACATGACGGAAATCCGCCCCGCTCCCCTGGCCCCCGTCTCTTGGGGCGAGCTTCTGGACAAGATCACCATCCTCGAGATCAAGGCCGCGCGCATCGCCGCCCCTGCCGCGCAGGCCAACGTGGGCCGCGAGTTGTCGCTGCTGCGCGGGATCGCTGCCCCCATCCTGGACCAGCCGGGCCTTGCGCCCCTGCTGGACGGCCTGCGCCGCGTGAACGCCGCGTTGTGGGACATCGAGGACGACATCCGCGCCCGGGAAGCCGCGGGCGATTTCGGCCCCCGGTTCGTGGAACTCGCGCGCTCGGTCTATCTGACGAATGACGAACGGTCGGCGCTGAAGCGGCAGGTGAACGCCCTGTTGCGGTCGGAACTGGTCGAGGAAAAATACCACGCTGCCGCGAAGATCGGGTAAGCTGCGGCAAGGACGACAACCATGCAGATCACTCTTGCCACGCCCGACGACATCGAGACGCTGTTCGACATCCGCACGGGCGTCGCGCAGAACCATCAGTCACGCGAGGAACTGAGCCACCTCGGCGTGACGCCTGTCCGGCTGGCCGAGATGCTGCGCACCCGCAGCCGCGCCTGGCTGTGCCATGCGGAAGACAGCGCCGCGGGCTTCGCCATGGCGGACGCCGCGCGGGCGACGGTCTTTGCCCTGTTCGTGCGCCCCGAGTTCGAGGGGCGCGGCGTCGGCCGCCGCCTGATGGACGAGGCCGAGGCCTGGCTGTTCGCCCAGGGCTGGGACCAGATCTGGCTTGCCACCGGCAGCGACGAAAGCCTGCGCGCCTGGGGCTTCTATCGCCACCTCGGCTGGGTTCCGGCGGGGGTGCTGGACGACGGGCAGGTGCGCTTCGTCAAGCGCCGGGCCGATCTCACGCCCGGCTGAAGTCGAAGCATCCCGCAGGCACGCCCGAGCCGCTGACCATAATCGCGCCCCGGGCGTAGAAGCCCCAGCGCTTTTCGGGCGCGACATCGACCAGCACCACGGCCATCCTCGGGTCGGCCCAGACGATCCGGGCGTCGGCCTCGGCCAGAACCCTTTCGGCCTGCGCGGCATCGACCGAAGGGCGGAAGACGATCGCGGTCAGCGGCATGTCGGCGGGCGTGCGCTGCGCCCAGGCCCCCGCGCCCAGCGTGACCAGCGCCACCCCCGCCACGAAGGCGCCGGAGGGCGCGGCTCCTCCGCCCCCGCGCCGCATCCGAAGACCCAGAAGCAGGGGGACGATCCCGAAAACGACCAGCCACAGCAGGTCCCAGGCCAGCGGGTTGGGACTGTCGATCTTGATGCGGTGGATGCCAAGGAACCAGTGCGACAGCAGCGTGTCCACGATGTGCCAGGTGCCGAAGCCGATCAGGATCGCGCCCGTGACCACCCCACGTGCGACCGAGGGGTCGCGCCGATGCGCGCGCCACAGGGCGATCAGGCCCCAGGCGGCGATCACATACATCAGCGCGTGGAAGACGCCGTCCCACATGACCTGCGCACGCAGGTCGCCAATGCCGGGCACGAGGCTCAGCAGGTGATGCCATTGCAGGATCTGGTGCAGCAGGATGCCGTCGAAGAACCCGCCCAGCGCGAAGCCGAGGATGGCCCCGGCCCATATCCATTGCCTGTCGGTCATGGCGTCGTCTCCCCATTAGGGGAAACATGAAAGCGCGGGGAATGTTCCCCGACAGGCTCAGGCGGCCTTGCCTTCGGGCTGTTCCTCGGGACCGGCGGCGGACCGGTCGCCCAGCACATCCTCGACATAGATCATCCGCACGAGGATGATCGTCACCAGCAGCAGCGGCGTCGCCAGAAGCACGCCCATGAAGCCGAACAGCACGCCGAAGGCCACGACCGCAAGGATGGTCAGGACCGGCGGCAGCGAACTGGCCTTGCTCTGGATCACCGGCATCAGCACGTTGCCCTCGACCTGCTGGATCACCAGAAACAGGATCGCGGCCTGAACGGCCTCGGTCGGGCCCTGCGCCAGCGCCAGCAGGATCGCGGGCGCCGCGCCCAGCCAGGGGCCAACATAGGGGATGAAATCCAGCAGCCCCGCGATCAGCCCCAGGGCCATCGCCAGCGGCACCCCGATCAGCCACAGCCCCACGCCCGACAGCACGGCGACCGTCGCCATCGCCATCCCCTGCCCGATCAGCCAGCGCCACAGCCCCCGGCCCAGCGCGTCCATGATCTCGGCCGCGCGCCGGCGCTTGTCGATGGGGACCAGGTGCAGCACGCCCCGCCGGTAAAGCTGCGGGTCCGAGGCGAGGAAGATCCCCACCGTGATGACGATGACCACGTTGGCCACCACACCCACAACCGTGGACACGGTGCCGCTGATCGTGCCGAGGATGTTCCAGCTTGGCCGTTCCTCGACCGAGGGCACGCGCTCCAGCAGGAACTGGCCCCAGGAAAAGCGTTCCAGCAGCGCCTGCGCCTGGTCCAGCGCGGCGGGCAGGCTGCGGATGACCTGGTCGACCTGCCCGAAAAGCTGCGGTCCCAGAAAGACGATGCCCAGCACCAGCAGCGCCGCGATGCCCAGCGCCACGACCAGCACCCCGGCCGAGGTCGAGATCGGCGTATGCCGCGACAGCACCAGCGCGAGGTGGCGCAGCAGCACCGCCAGCAGGATGCCCGCGAAAGCCAGCAGCAGCACGAAGGACAGCTGCCAGGCCGCCAGCGCCAGCAGGCCGATCAGCAGGGTGACGAAGACGGCGGCGGGAAGGGCTCGGGGCATGGGGCACCTGTTGCGGACGGAGGGCGGCGACCCGTGGCCGCGCGGCCCCCGTGGCCCAACGTCACCCGCGCCGGTCCGGTTTGCAACTGCCGCCCTCGGGCAGCGATTTCAGCCCCCGGCCAGCAGCCTGCGGGCGAGTGAAAGGTCCTCGGCCAGTTCCGCCCGCGCCTCGGCAGCCCGGCCCGCGTCGGGGATGCGCAGGATATAGGAGGGGTGCCAGCTGAGCAGGACGGGACCGGTGGCCGTCTCCTCGACGGTGCCGCGCCGCTTCGTGATCCCGCCGCCGTTGCCCGTCAGCGCCAGCGCGGCCGTGGCGCCAAGGCCGAGGGTCAGTTGCGGCTTGACGAAGTCGCGTTCGAGGTCGAGCCACCACTTGCAGGCCGCGACCTCGCCCTTGTCGGGGGACTGGTGGATGCGGCGCTTGCCGCGCGGGGTGAACTTGAAGTGCTTGACCGCGTTCGTCATCCAGGCCGCGCCGCGGTCGAGGCCGGATTGCTGCATCACCTCGTCCAGCACCTTGCCCGCCGGGCCGACGAAGGGGCGGCCCTGCAGGTCCTCCTGATCGCCCGGCTGCTCGCCCACGACCATCAGGGGGGCCTCGGCAGGGCCTTCGCCAAAGACCGCCTGCGTCGCGTGGCGGCAGAGGCCGCAGCGGGTGCAATGCTGGACGGCGGCGCGGGCGTCCTCCAGCGTCCCGATCACCTCGGGCGCCTTGGGCATGGCGGCGCGGTAGCGTTCGGTGATCGTGGCGGCGCGGGCCGGGGCATGAGTGGCGCCCGCCGCCTGCATGGCGCGGACGCGGGCCTCGGCCCCTTCCAGCATGGCCGGGATCTGCGCCGTTTCCGGCATGTTCTTCCAGTATTTCAGCGGCATGTGCTGCCGCATGGAACCCAGCTTGATCCGCGCCGGGTTGAAGATGTTGGTGAAATAAGTCGCCCAGAGCGACTCCGCCGCGTCATCCGGCAGGTCCGGGCGGGGTGCGCCGGGGGCGAAGCCGATCTCTCCGTTCTCATGGATCACGCTGAGGTCGGGGGTGTGGATCGCCCAGTCCATGTCGGAAAACCGGCGGGCGAAGAAGCCGGCGTTGGCCTCGACTACGCGATGCTCGGGCTCGAACCAGGCGGCGAAGCGGCGGCGGTCCCTGTCCGAGGGGATCTCGCGGAAGCGGACAAAGGCGCGCATCTTGTGGATGTCGCGATAGACGGCCTTCTGCAGCGCACCGAGGCGGCGGACCAGCGGGTCGGCCGCGTCCGACAGAAGCTGCGGCTGGTCCTGCAAGCGCATCAGCGCCTGATACAGCAGGTCAGGCGAGGCAGGGTCACGATGCAGGATGGCCTTTTCCGCGATCTCGAGGAAGGCGCGGGGCACCTTGAGCGCCCGGCCCTCGCCGGTCGGCAGGGGCTCGGCGTCGAACAGGCTTTGCTCGGCCTCGCCCACGGCCCATTCCACCTGCGCGGGCGGCACGGCATGGGCGGCCAGCCGGCGGGCGACCTCGCGCCAAGCGTCCATCATCCCGGTCTCGGGCAGGACGACCCGGTGCATCAGAACAGGCTCAGCTGCTGGGCCGGGGGCGCGAAGCGGGCGCGCAGGTTGTCCTTGTCGATGAGGCCGCCGGGCGACCAGCCCGGTAACGAGACGAAGGGCTTGGCCTTGGTCATCGAGGCGCCGATGCGGACGAGGTCGTCCCATTGCAGCGTCCGGTGGCGGCGGGCGGACAGGATGCGGTCCACGGTCTTCGTGCCGAAGCCGGGGACGCGCAGAAGCTGCTCCTTGGTCGCGCGGTTCACGTCCACGGGGAAGTCCTCGCGATGCGCCAGCGCCCAGCCCAGCTTGGGATCGACACCAAGGTCCAGCATCCCGTCGGGGGTGGCCGAGGCGATCTCCTCGGCCTCGAAGCCGTAGAAGCGCATCAGCCAGTCGGCCTGATAGAGCCGGTGTTCCCGAATCAGCGGCGGCTTCACCAGCGGCAGCATGGCCGAGGAGTCGGGGATGGGGGAAAAGGCCGAGTAATAGACGCGCTTCAGCCCATAGCCCGCGTAAAGCCGGGACGAGGTGTTCAGGATCGTCGCGTCATTGGCCCCGTCCGCGCCCACGATCATCTGCGTGGACTGCCCCGCCGGGGCAAAGCGGGCGGGGCGCTTGCCGGTGTGGGTCTTGTCGCGGCTCGCCTCTCGGGTGCTGCGGACGCGGGCCATGGCGGTGCGGATCGTCTCAGGGCGCTTTTCCGGAGCCAAGGTTCGGATCGAGTCGTCCTGCGGCAGTTCGATGTTGATCGACAGGCGGTCGGCGTAGAGCCCGGCCTCGTCGATCAGTTCGGGCGAGGCGTCGGGAATGGTCTTGAGGTGGATGTAGCCCTTGAAGCCATGCTCTTCCCGCAGCGTCTTCGCGATCCGCACCATGTCGGCCATGGTCTGGTCGGGGCTTCGGATGATGCCCGAGGACAGGAACAGCCCCTCGATGTAGTTGCGGCGATAGAATTCCAGCGTCAGCGTCACGACCTCCTCGACCGAGAAGCGGGCGCGCTCGACGTTGCTGCTGACGCGGTTCACGCAATAGGCGCAGTCGAAGATGCAGAAGTTCGTCATCAGGATCTTCAGCAGGCTGATGCAGCGCCCGTCCGGCGTATAGGCGTGGCAGATGCCCGAGCCTTCAGTGGACCCCAAGCCCCCCTTGCGCGCATCGCGCCGTTCCGTTCCGCTGGACGCGCAGGAGGCGTCGTACTTGGCCGCGTCCGACAGGATCGCGAGCTTCCGGGTCAGTTCTGGCGTCACGGAAGTTCCCTTGATGTTCCTGTCATATCTAGGAAAACGCGCGCCCGTTTCAACGGGTTTCCGGCCTCAGATCGCGGTCCAGTTCTGTTCCACCACCGCCTCCATCGCCACGTAACTGGATGTCGAGGTGATGTAGGGCAGCGTGGAAATCCGCTCGGCCATGACCTGCCGGAAATGCGCCATGTCGCGGGATCGGATCTTGAGCTGGTAATCATAGCCGCCCGCGATCATGTAGCATTCCTCGACCTCGGGGATCAGGCGGACGGCGGCGTTGAACTCCTCCAGCGCCTTCTGGCGGGTATCGGACATCGAGATCTCGACATAGGTGACATGGGTCAGTCCCAGCTTCAGTGGAGACAGGATCGCGCGATAGCCGGTGATGATGCCGGACTCCTCCAGCCGCTTGAGCCGCTGCGCCACGGGGGTCTTGGACAGGCCCACCGCGCGGGCGAGTTCCGTCAGCGGGATACGCGCGTCGGCCACGAGGATCTCCAGGATGCGCCGGTCGATGGGATCAAGCTGGGTCATCCTGAAAATACCGCTTCTGACAGTCGTTCGGGCTACGCTTCTGCCCATCTTTGGTCACCTCGTCCAGCGCGTTGCGGCTATCCTGTGCCATCCTTCAGCCCTGCGAGCCTGCCATGACCCCTGCCGCTTTCCCCACCCTCGGCCTCGACGCCAAGTTCGCCGACGAAACGGCCGTGCTGGAGCGGCTGGTCGCCGAGGCCGCCATTCCGGCACACACCCGCCAGCGCATCACCGATCGCGCCGCGGCCCTCGTCCGCCGCATCCGCAGCGAGGCCAAGCCCACGCTGATGGAGCATTTCCTGGCCGAATACGGGCTGTCCACCCGCGAGGGCGTGGCGCTGATGTGCCTGGCCGAGGCCATGCTGCGCGTCCCCGACGCCCCCACCATCGACGCGCTGATCGAGGACAAGATCGCGCCCTCGGAATGGAACCGGCACCTCGGGACGGCAGCTTCGTCGCTGGTCAACGCCTCGACCTGGGCCTTGATGCTAACGGGCAAGGTCCTGACCGAGCCGCGTCCCGGCATCGCGGGCACCCTGCGCGGCGCGATCCGGCGCCTCGGCGAGCCGGTGATCCGCACCGCCGTCGGCCGGGCCATGAAGGAGATGGGCCGCCAGTTCGTGCTGGGCGAGACCATCGAGGGCGCGCTTTCACGTGGCGCCAAGCGCGAGGCGCAGGGCTACACCTATTCCTTCGACATGCTGGGCGAGGCGGCGCGGACCGAAGCCGACGCCGCCCGCTATGCCCGCGACTACGAACATGCCATTGCCGCCATCGGCCGGGCGGCATCGGCGGATTCGATCGTGAAGAACCCCGGCATTTCGATCAAGCTGTCGGCGCTGCATCCGCGCTATGAGGTCGCCCAGACCGGGCGTGTCATGGCGGAACTGGTTCCCGTGGTCAGCAGGCTCGCCCGGCAGGCGCGCGAGGCGGGGATCGCGCTGCACGTGGACGCCGAGGAGCAGGACCGGCTGGTCCTGTCGCTGCAGGTGATCGACGCGGTGCTGTCGGACCCGGCGCTTGCCGGCTGGGACGGCTTCGGCGTGGTCGTGCAGACTTACGGCAAGCGCGCCGGTGCCACCATCGACGCGCTTTACGACATGGCGCAGCGCTATGACCGGCGCATGAACATCCGGCTGGTCAAGGGTGCCTATTGGGACAGCGAGATGAAGCTGGCGCAGGTCGGCGGGATGCCGGGCTTCCCGCTGTTCACCACCAAGACCGCGACCGACGTGGCCTATATCTGTCTGGCGCAGAAGCTGTTCGGCCTGGGCGACCGGCTGTTCCCGCAGTTCGCCACCCACAACGCCCATACCGCCGCCGCCGTGCTGGAACTGGCCCAAGGCCGCCCCTACGAGTTCCAGCGCCTGCACGGCATGGGCGAGCGGCTGCACGACATCCTGCTGTTGGAAACCAAGGGGCACTGCCGCATCTATGCCCCGGTCGGCGCGCATCGCGACCTGCTGGCCTATCTCGTCCGGCGTCTGCTGGAGAACGGTGCGAACTCCTCCTTCGTCCACCAGATCGTGGATGAAGGCGTGACGCCCGAATCCATCGCCCGCGACCCCTTCGAGGCGCTGGCCGAGGCGCGCGCGCCCAAGGGCCTGAAGGCGCCCGAGGCGCTGTTCGCGCCGCAGCGCCGGAACTCGCGCGGCTTCGACCTGTCGGACACGGGCGTGCTGGACCGGATCGAGGTCGCCCGCCGCGTCCCCCTACCCCCCGCCGCACCGCTGACCGTGGCCGAGCCTTCGGGGACGACCCGGCCCGTGGTGAACCCCGCGACCGGCGAGGTCATCGGCGAGGTGACCGAGGCCGACGAATCCACCGTCGCCCGCGCGCTGGATGACGCCCGAGTCTGGGACGCCCCGGCGGCGGAACGCGCCGCCACCCTGCGCCGCGCCGCCGACCTGTACGAAGGCAACTTCGGTCCCATCTTCGCCACGCTGGCGCGCGAGGCGGGCAAGACCCTGCCCGACGCCGTGGGCGAGCTGCGCGAGGCGGTGGACTTCCTGCTGTATTACGCGGCCGAGGGCGAAAGCGACACGCGATCCCCCCGGGGCATCTTCGCGGCGATCAGCCCCTGGAACTTCCCGCTGGCGATCTTCACCGGCCAGGTTGCCGCCGCGCTGATGGCCGGGAACGCCGTGCTGGCGAAGCCCGCCGAGCAGGCGCCGCTGATCGCGGCCATGGCCGTGCGGCTACTGCACCAGGCGGGCGTGCCCCGCAGCGCGCTGCAACTGCTGCCGGGCGACGGGGCGACCGTGGGCGCGGCCATCACGGCGGACCCGCGCGTCAAGGGCGTGGTCTTCACCGGCTCGACCCACACGGCGCAGGTCATCGCGCGGTCCATGGCGCAGCATCTTGACCCCGGCACGCCGCTGATCGCGGAAACCGGGGGCCTGAACGCCATGATCGCGGATTCGACCGCCCTGCCGGAACAGGCGGTGCGCGACATCGTGGCCTCGGCCTTCCAGTCGGCGGGCCAGCGCTGTTCCGCCCTGCGCTGCCTTTACTTGCAGGAGGACAGCGCGCCCCATGTGATCGAGATGATCAAGGGCGCAATGGACCAGTTGACCGTGGGCGATCCCTGGCACGTCTCGACCGACGTGGGCCCGGTGATCGACCGCGACGCGCAGGCAGACATCGCGGGCTACATCCAGGCCAACGGCAACGCGGTCCTGCATCGCAGCGCGCAGCCGGACGGCGGCACCTTCATCGCGCCGACGCTGATCCGCGTGGGGGGCATCGGCGACCTTGAACGCGAGGTCTTCGGCCCCGTCCTGCATGTCGCCACCTTCCCGTCCGACAAGCTGGACGAGGTCGTCCGCGACGTGAACGCCCGCGGCTTCGGCCTGACCTTCGGGTTGCACACTCGCATCGATGGCCGCGTGCAGGAGATCAGCGAGGCCGTCCGCGTCGGCAACATCTACGTCAACCGCAACCAGATCGGCGCGGTTGTGGGCTCGCAGCCCTTCGGCGGCGAGGGCCTGTCGGGCACCGGTCCCAAGGCGGGCGGCCCGAACTACCTGCCGCGCTTCTATGCCTCCGAGGGGGCGGACCTGGCCGAGGGCGCCTTCGAGGGCGCGCAGGACATGGCCGCGCTGGAACGCGCACTTCGACAGACCGAGGAGCGCCGCATTGACGAGCGCCTGATGCCGGGCCCCACGGGCGAGATGAACCGCCTGAGCCTTTACACCCGCCCGCCGCTGCTGTGCCTCGGCCCCGGTCCGGGTGCGGCCCGCGCCCAGCGCGCGGCGGTCGAGGCCCTTGGCGGCTCGGCGGTCGAGGCAACGGGCCGGGTCGAGCCCGCCGCGCTGGCGCATCTGGAGGGCTTCTCGGGCGCGCTCTGGTGGGGCGAGGCCGAGATGGCCGAGGCCTATGCCCAGGCGCTGGCGGGCCGGAAGGGTCCGATCCTGCCGCTGATCACGGCGATGCCCGACCGCGCCCATGTCGCGCATGAGCGGCATCTCTGCGTGGACACCACGGCGGCGGGCGGCAACGCCGCGCTGCTGGCGGGGTGAACGTGAGGGCGGCGCTTGGGCAGCGGGCGCCCCTTTTCGGGGCGGCCCCTAGCCCGGGCTGTCTGCCTCCGTCCGGGCTTCGCCCCTGTCTTGCTGAAAAACGGTCCCCGGAGCATTCCCCGGCGTTCGCCAGCTCGAGGATATTTGAAACCGCCCGAATGTGCATTCGGGCGGTTTCGCTGTTTCCACGCCAGAAAGCGCATCAAGTTGAGCGGATGGCCTGAGCGTGCAATCCATCCGGGCTGATCTTACAGCGTGGAGGCGCTGCGAAGGGTGTCGCAGCGCCTGCCCGACTTGACAGCACTGGTCGGAGGTTACGCTTGCGCCCCGAAGGGTGCGCGTTCCAGCCGCTCCAGCATCTCCACTTCCTCGGCGGTCAGCGCGATGCCCTCGGCGGCCGAGCGTTTCCGCGCCTCGAAGCGGCGCTGCGAGGGAAGGCGGGCGCCCTGGCCCAAGATCGCCTCGAACAGCGTCTCGGCGCGGGCGAAGGGGTCGGCGCGGCCCGCGGCGAAGCGCTCGGGCGAGAAGGCGAGGATCAGTTCACCGTGGTGCGGGCCGAGGGTCGTCGTGCCGAGATAGTCGAGGCATTCCGCGCTATTCAGGTCACCGATCATCGCGGCGGCCAAAAGCTCGATCATAGTCGAGATGGCCGAGCCCTTGTGGCCCCCGAAGGGCAGCATCGCGCCCGCCAGCGCCTCGGCCGGGTCGATGGTGGGGTTCCCGTCGCGGTCCACCGCCGTGCCCTCGGGCAAGGGACGGCCCTCGATCCGGTGCAGTTCCACGTCGCCCCGCGCCATGACCGAGGTGGCGAAGTCGAAGACGTAGGGCGAGGCATCCTTGCGGGGCCAGCCGAAGGCGAAGGGGTTGGTGCCCAAGAGCGGCGCGCTGCCCCCGGCAGGCGCGACGGTCGAATAGCTGGGGCACATGACCATGGCGGCGAGGCCCTCGGCGGTGATCGCCTCGATCTCGGGCCAGAGCGCCGAGATATGGGTGCAGGAGTTGACGACCATCGCCGCAAGCCCATGCTGCCGCGCCCGTTCGACCAGCACCGGCAGGCCGATGGCGAAGGCGGCAGTGGAAAACGCGCCCTTCGCATCAACGCGGACGATGGGCGAGCCGTCGTCCTGCAGTTCTGGCTCGGCTTGCGGCTGGACCTTGCCGGCGGCGACGGTGCGCAGGCAGCCCTCGATCCGGTAGATGCCGTGCGACTTGCAGGCGTCACGCTCGCCCGCGACGATGGTGGCGGCCAGCGTTTCCGCCTGAAGCTGCGACAGGCCGCCTGCAAGGAAGATGCGCGTGACCCTTTCGGCCAGGGCCTCGGGACTGAGGGTGATCGGTTGGGCCATCATGCGCTCCTTTTCTTGCGGAAAAGGCGCCCTCAGCGGGCGCCCCAGGTATCGGTCAGCCTGTAACCCTCGGGCCAGGGGTCCGAAGGGTCAAGCATGTGCTGGTGGATGCCGGTGATCCAGCCGCGCCCCGAGATCTCGGGGCGGATCGCGGGCAGGTCGCCGACGGTGGTGGTGCCGAGGATGCGGCCCGAAAAGGTCGAGCCGATTAGCGAGACGGCGGTCAGCCGGTCGTCCATCCCCATCTGCCCCCGCGCGTGCAGCACCGCCATGCGGGCCGACAGCGCCGTGCCAGTGGGCGAGCGGTCCACCTTGCCGGGGCGGATCGCCACGGCGGCGCCTGCACGCAGTTCGTGGTCCTCGCGGCTCACGGGGCCGGCAAACAGGCAGAAAGAGAAATGCCGCCAGTCAGGGTTGGTAGGGTGGTGGAAGCCAAGCTGTTCGTCGGCGGCCTTGGTGATGCGGACGCCGAGGCGGGCGATGTCATGCGCCTCGTCAGGGGAGAGACTGAAGCCCATCGCGGCGGCGTCCACGATGACGAAGCTATCGCCGCCATAGGCGGTATCCACGGTCAGGGTGCCGATGCCCTCGACCTCAAGCGCGGCATCCAGCTTGCCCGCGAAGCTGGGCAGGTTCTCGACGAAGATGCGCTCGGCCTTGCCGTCCCTGCACTCGGCGCGGACGCGGACAAGGCCGCCGGGGGCTTCAAGCGTGATGCGCGTCTCGGGCTCGGTCATCGGCAGGATGCCCGCGTCCAGCAGCACGGTCGAGACGCAGATGGAGTTCGAGCCGGACATGGGCGGCGTGTCCTCGGGCTCCATGATGATGAAGGCCGCGTCGGCCTCCGGGTTCTTCGGCGGGACCAGCAGGTTCACGTGGCGGAAGACGCCGCCGCGTGGCTCGTTCAGGACGAAGTTCCGAAGGGTGTTGTCCCGCGCGATCCAGCGGGATTGCTCCCACAGTGTCCCGCCCGGAGGTGGCGTGACGCCGCCCACGATGACGTCGCCGACCTCGCCCTCGGCATGGGCGGAAATCACGTGGATGGTCTTGCTGCTGCGCATCGGGGCCTCTCAGGTCAGCCAGTCGGGCATAGGGGCGGCGCGGCCGGTCCGGGCGGCCCGGGCGCAGTCGGCAAGGCTGCCGAAGCGCAGGGCGCGGCCGGAGAGGCCGGGGCCGTAATGGGCATACTTGCCCGAGCTCGTCATGACCGCCCGCGCCTGCGGCGGGAACACCGGCTCGGTGATGGAACACCAGCAGAGGTCGGGGATGACCTGCACGCCGTTGGCTTTCAGCCGCGCGAGAGTGCCGTCGCGGTCGAGGTCGGCGATGATCGCGCGTCCTGCGGTGACGATCAGGGGGATGGCGACGAGACCGTCCAGCAGTTCCGCAAGCGCGCGGCACTCGGGGGCCGAGGCATGGGGGCTGCCGACGGCGACCAGGTCCACCGCCTCGGGGCCCTGGTTCAGTTCGGCCCAGGCGCGTGAAAGGTCGGCCCGGGTGACGCGGCCTCGGGTGGCATGGGGCAGCGGCAGCAGATGCGCCTCGGGCGTGACGCCTTCGACATGCAGCATGGGCGCGCCCGAGGTAGTGCCGAAGGCCGCGCACATCGCCTTGAGGTCGTCGGTGGTGGGGTTCAGCGCCGCAAGACCGCGCAGTAGCGGGATCGCGCCGCCCGCCATGTGGCCCGCGACATAGCCCAGCAGCGGCCAGAAGGAGTCGTCCGCGCCCTCGGGGGCCTCCACCTCCAGCACCAGCGCGGGGCGGCGGGCCTCGTCCAGATAGACGCCGGCTAAGGGCGCCCGCCCCGTCACGGCCATGCAGAGATCGAGGTAATCCGGATGCTTCGGCGTCCGCGCGCCAAGGACGGTGTTGGCGAAGACGACGGCGTTGGATTCGGCCCAGGCGATGTCCTCTCCCGCCGCCGGACGGTCGGTCAGCAGATAGGGCGCGCAGGTGAAGCTGGGGCGGCAACCCATGCGGACATAGGCATCGGCCAGGCGCGAGGCGCGGGCGCCGAAATCGGGATCGACCCCCTGCCCCGGCCAGCCCTCGCGGTCCACCGAGATGGCGTTGATCGTCGTGGGAACGCGCACCTTGGCGCCGAGTTCGGCCATCCGCTCGGCGAAGATCAGGTTCGCGGGATGGGCGAGGATGCAGCCGTCGATATGGCCGCGCGTGATGTCGGTCAGGCTGGCCGCGCCCTGCTGGCGGGCCATGGCGCAGACGGTCCGCATCGCAAGCGCCGCCGCCGCGCCGTCGCGACCTTCGAGGATCGCCTGATCCTCGGGTGTCAGGGCCAGGGAGGTATCGGGGGCGTCCTCGATGGGAACCAAGATGCCGTCCCCGGTAATCGCATCTGCCTCGATTCGCAGGCTCGGCTGGGCGGACAGACGGGCGAAGTCCTCGGCGCTGACGCGCAGCACCGGGACGGTGCGGCCGAACATCTCGGCCCCGATCAGGGCGCCCAAGGTCAGGATGTCCTCGGCTTCGGAAAACACCAGCGCCGCCGGGGCGCGGGCGTTCAGCATCAGGTCCAGCATCACGCCCGAGCCGGAGCACGATCCTCGGCTGGTCGGCATCATCACCACCGCGCCCGCCAGCCCTGCGCCATGCGCCGGGTGATGGGTGTCGATGACCCGCGCCGTCTCGGGGTCGACGCCGCCCCAGAAGCTGAGGCCCTCGGCCATCGCCAGCACCGGCCCTTCCGCCAGCCCGGGCAGGATGCGCCGGGCGGTCATTTCACGACGAAGCCGTGGGCGAAGGGGTCGCGCTCGTCGATGAAGATGGTGTTGTAGCCGGTCATCCGCGCCCATCCCGCGACCGAGGGGATGATCGCGTCGCGGTCGCCCACGCGGGCCGCCGCCTCGACCCGGCCCTTGAAGATCGAGCCGATGATGGATTCGTGCCAGAACTCGTCGCCAACCTTCAGCCGGCCCTTGGCGGTCAGTTGCGCCATGCGGGCCGAGGTGCCGGTGCCGCAGGGCGAGCGGTCGATGGCCTTGTCGCCGTAGAAGACGGCGTTGCGGGCGTGGGCCCCCTGAACGGTCGGCTGGCCGGTCCAGAGGATATGCGACAGCCCGTTGATGGCGGGATGCTCGGGGTGGACGAACTCGTATTTCGCGTTCAGCGCCGCGCGCAGCTTGGGCGACCAGCCGATCAGCTCGCCCGCCGTGTGGTCGGCCATGTCGCGGAAGTTCTTCTGCGGCTCGACGATGGCGTAGAAATTGCCGCCATAGGCCACGTCCACGACGATCTCGCCCAGGCCCTCGACCTCGACCGTCAGGCCCTCGGCGTAAAGGAAGCCGGGGACGTTGGTCAGGCGCACCTCCTCGACGAAGCGGCCCTCCTGCCGGTAGGTCACGTCCACGCGGCCGGCGGGGGCGTCGATGGACAGCTTGCCCGGCTCGCGCGGCTGGATCAGCCCGTTCTCGATCCCCATGGTGATCGTGCCGATCAGCCCGTGGCCGCACATGGGCAGGCAGCCCGAGGTCTCGATGAACAGCACCGCCACGTCGCAGTCGGGACGCGTCGGCGGATAGAGGATCGAGCCCGACATCATGTCGTGGCCGCGCGGCTCGAACATCAGGCCGGTGCGGATCCAGTCGAAGTCGCGCAGGAAATGGGCGCGGCGTTCCAGCATCGTCGCGCCCTCCAGCCGCGGGCCGCCGCCCGAGACGAGCCGCACCGGGTTGCCGCAGGTGTGCCCGTCGATGCAGGAGAAGGTGTGGGTCGTCATGCGAAGCTCCGGAAGCGTTGCGGCGAGAAGGCCGCGATGTCGATGGCAGGGGTCCGGCCGGTCAGCAGGTCCGCGACCAGCCGGGCGGTGCCGGGGGATTGGGTCAGGCCCAAGTGGCCGTGGCCAAAGGCATAGGTCACGCGCGGCGTCGCCCGGGCACGGCCGATGGCGGGCAGGCTGTCGGGCAGCGAGGGGCGGAAGCCCATCCACTGCACGCCGTTCTCGGTCTTGAGCGCGGGCAGGAAGGCCTTGGCCTTCTTCAACATCGCCTCGGACCGGCGGAAGTTCGGGGGCAGCTTGAGCCCGCCCAGTTCCACCGCGCCGCCGACGCGGATGCCGGTGGACAGCCGCGTGACCACGAAGCCGTGGCCGCCGAAGGTCACCTGCGTCCGCAGGTCAAAGGCGCCCTCGGGCAGCGTGGTGTTGTAGCCTCGTTCGGTTTCCAACGGGATGCGCTCGCCCAGGGTGCGGGCGATGCGGTGCGAGAAGGCGCCCGCCGCGACGACCACCTGCGCGGTCGTGAAGCTGCGGCCGTCGGTGGCGTGCAGTTCCACGCCCGTCTCGGTCGGGCGCAGGGCGGCGATCTCGGCGGTCTCGATGGCGCCGCCGCGCGCGCGGACATGATCGGCCAGCGCCAGCGTGTAAAGCTTGGGATCCGCGATGGAATACCAGCCGGGCGTGAAGGTGCCGTGGGTGAAGCGGGGCGACAGGCCGGGCTGGACCTGCGCCATCTCGCCCGCGTCCATGTGGCGGAACTCGATCCCGTGGCGGGCGCGGGCGTCCCAGCCGGGCAGGCTCGCGTCCAGCTCGGCCTGCGATTCATAGACCTGAAGGTTGCCCTCGCGCCGCAGCATGGGCGTGGTGCCGGTCAGGGCCAGGAAGCCGTCGAGTTCCGCCCTGGACAGGTCCATCAGCGCCGTCTGGGCGACGATGGACTGCGCCACGCGATCGGGCGCGCAGGCGCGGCCGAAGCGCAGCATCCAGGGCGCGATCCGCAGGGCATAGCGCGGCGGCACGGTCAGCGGCCCCAGCGGGTCCAGCAGCCAGCGCGGCGCCTTTTTCAGGATCCCGGGCGAGGCCAGCGGCAGGATGTCGGTGAAGGCAAAGGCGCCCGCGTTCCCCGCCGAGGCGCCGGCAGCGGGGCCCTCGCGGTCGATCACGGTGACGGAAAGCCCGCGATCCTGCGCGGCGGCAGCGATGGACAGGCCGACGACGCCGGCCCCGATGACGATCAGCTCTGCAGGCATGTCAGTGGGTCGCGGCCAGGAACTTCTGCAACTCGGGGTCCTTGGGCGCCCCGAACAGCTCGGCGGGCGGCGCGATCTCGGCCATGACGCCCTTGTGGAAGAAGGCCACGCGGTCCGAGACCTCGCGCGCGAACTTCATCTCGTGCGTGACGCAGATCATCGTCATGCCCTCGGAGGCGAGCATCCGCAGCGTGTCCAGCACCTCGCCCACCAGCATGGGGTCGAGGGCGGATGTCACCTCGTCGAACAGCATGTAGGAGGGCGACATCGCCAGCGCCCGGGCAATGGCCATGCGCTGCTGCTGGCCGCCCGACATGCGCGTCGGATAGACGCCCAGCTTGTCGCCAAGGCCCACGTGGGTCAGTTGCTTGACCGCAACCTCCTCGGCCTGTGCCTTGGACATGCCCAGCACCTTGCGAGGGGCCAGCGTCACGTTCTCCAGCACCGTCAGGTGGGGGAAGGCGTTGAACTGCTGGAAGACGATGCCGATCTTCTGGCGCAGCTTGTTGAGGTCGGTGGATTTCGCGTGGACCTCGATCCCGTCCACGACGATGCGGCCGCCGTTGATGGGTTCGAGCCCGTTGATGCAGGTCAGCAGCGTGGACTTGCCCGACCCCGAGCCGCCGATCACCGTCAGCACCTCGCCCTTGTCCACGGTCAGGTCGATGCCCTTCAGCACCTCGAGCGAGCCGAAGGATTTGTGGACGTTCTCGATCTCAATCATTGGACCAGCGCCTTTCGAGGTAACCGCCAAGCCGCGCCAGCGGGAAGCTGATGAGGAAGTAGAAGGCGCCGCAGATCATCAGAAGGAACAGCGGCTCCTGCAGGCGGGTGATCAGGATCTGCGTGGATTTCAGCAGTTCCGTCACCTGCACGATGTAAACCAGCGCCGAGTCCTTCATGACGCCCAGCGCCAGGCCGATCCAGGACGGCAGCGCAACGCGCGTGGCCAGCGGCATGACGATGTTGGTCATGTCCTGCCGCCAGGTCAGCCCCAGCGAACGCGCCGCGCGGCGGGTGGTCATCGGCACGGCCTCGATCCCGCCGCGCACGATTTCCGCGCAATAGGCGGCGGTGTACATGGTCAGCACCCCGCAGGCGATGGTGAAGCCCGACAGCTTGAGCTTGAGCACGACGCCCATGAAGGCGTTGGCCAGCACCAGCTGGATCAGCAGGGGCACGGAGCGGAAGACGTCCAGCACGAAGGTCAGCGGCGCGGCCCACCAGGGGCCGACCTGATAGCGGATGACGCCGAAGGCGATCCCCAGAGCCGTGCCCAGCGCCACCGAGATCAGGGTGACGATGATGGTGATGCCCGCGCCGCGGGCGAGGAACAGGAGGTCGGCGGTTGTCAGGGCCGTGTCGAACATGCGCGTGGCCCCCTCAGTACCGGAACAGGCGCCAGGCGATCAGGCGCGCGGCCGTCTGGATCACCTTGACGATCAGATAGAAGATGACGGCCGCGATGGCGAAAAGCTCGAAGGTGCGGAAGGTCAGCGCGTTCAGGGCCTGCGTCACGCCGAAGAGATCGGTGTTCATCCCCACGGTCACGCCCAGCGAGGTCATCAGCACGGCCCAGACCATCTGGTTCGTCATGGGCAGAAAGGCGATGCGCAGCATCTGCGGCATGACGATGTAGCGGAAGGCCTGCAGCGGGCTCATCCCCAGCGAGCGGCCGGCGCGGGTCTGCGTTTCCGGAATGGCCTTCAGCGCGCCGCGGAAGTTTTCCGCCAGGTAGCCTGCGTTGTTGAAGGTGATGCCCACCAGAAGCGAGACATAGGGGCTGAGATGGATGCCGAAGCTGGCCAGCCCGAAATGGGCCATGTAGATCTGGAACAGCGCGGGCGTGTTGCGCGCGACCTCGACCCAGGTTGTGGCGATGGCGCCCAGGATGCGGCTGCCCGACCGACGGAAGACCGTCAGCAGGACCGCCAGCACGATGCCGATGACCATCGACAGGATGGCGATCTGCATGGTGACAAGGGCGCCGTCCAGCATCTGCGGCAGGCGCGCGAGGGCCTGCTTCCACTGGAATGTGTAACCGAACATGCCTGATCCTGTCCGTGTCGGGGAACGCGGCGCGGGCCTGTCCGCGCCGCGCCTTGGATCAGCGGTAGACGCCGTTCACGGTCAGGTCGGCAGGCTCGCCCTCGCCCACCCATTTCGTGTAAAGCTCGGCGTAGCGGCCGGTGCGGACCTGCTGGTTCACGAACAGGTTCAGGTAGTTGATAAGGCCGTATTCCTCGCGCAGCGTGAACAGCGCGACATAGTCCGGCACCATCGGCGCCTTGTCCACGACGCGGATGCCGGGGAAGTTGCCCGACTTGACGTTGGCGTTGGCGACCTCGACCGTCGAGACGGTGGCGTCGAGCTGCCCCTGGCTGAGGGCCAGGAAGACGTCGGCCTGGGTCTGGTAGGGACGGAACTCGCCCTCGCCCCACTCCTTGACCTTGCCTTCCAGCCAGATCGCCTCGTAGGTGCCGGCGGTGGCGCCGACGGTCTTGCCCTTCATGCCTTCCCAGTTCGTCATCTCGACGCCTTCGCGGGCGACGACGGCGTTCTCGAAGGCGTAGTACGGAACCGACATGCCGACGGTCTTGGCGCGCTCCAGCGTGTCCGAGGTCGAGGCCACGCCCACGTCCACCCGGCCCGCCATCAGCGCGGGGATGCGCTCGGGGAAGGGCGTTTCCACGATCTCGGCGGTGACGCCCAGCGCAGCAGCGAGGTCGTTGCAGTAATCGACGTCGAAGCCGATCGGGTTGTTCTGGTCATCGCGCATCCCCATGGGCGGGAAGTCCAGCACGACCGCGCAACGCAGCGTGCCCGAGGCGATGATGTCGTCCAGCTTGTCGGCCTGGGCCGCGCCGGCGATGGCGGTGGCGGCGACCAGCGCCGCACCGAAGATCGAGGTCTTCATTGTCACACTCCCTGTCTGGCTCTCTGGCCGTTCGTCCTGACGTCGTCAGCTACCCGCGCGACTTGCAGCGGATCAACCTGATAATTCCGACAGTATTCCACATCGGCCCGGCAAATCGACGGCGCTGATCAGGCCCGCTGATCGGGCGCGGCCCCGGGCAGCTTGCACCATTCGGCGTACCAGGCGCGGAACTGGTTGAACTGCGCCTCGGCCCAGGCGCGCTGGCTGGGGCTGAGCTCGTCCGTTTCGTTGAAATGCAGCGCATATTCCGCGTCGCCCTGCATGACCATCATGTGCTTGTAATAGAGCACGAGGTCCGTGCCCTCGTCCCAGGACGACAGCACCTCAAGCGCCTCGCCCAGCTCGCGCGCGCGCAGGCGGGCACTCACGTCGCCCGCAGCGGCTGCCTTGGCCAGCGCCACGAAATGCAGGATCTCCTTCGGGATCACGTTGCCGATGCCGGTGATGGTGCCGGTCGCGCCCGCCTTGACATAGCCATGGAAGACGCCGGTATCGACGCCCGCCATCAGGATCACGTCCGGGTCGGCGCTGGTGATGTGCTCGGCCGCGTAGGTCATGGCCCTGGTGCCGCCGAATTCCTTGAAGCCGACGAGGTTCGGATGCTCGGCGCGCAGGGCGAAGAACAGGTCGGCCTTGGTTTCGAAGCCGTAATGCGGGCTGTTGTAGATCACCGCCGGCAGGTCGGGCGCGGCCGCCAGGATGGCCTTGAAATGGTTCTTCTGCGCGATGGGCGAGCTGCCGCGCGACAGCACGCGCGGGATCACCATCAGCCCCGCCGCGCCGACCTTCTGGGCATGGGCCGCATGGGCCACGGCGGAAGCCGAGTTCACCGCGCCCGTTCCGACGATCACCGGCACCCCGGCCTTCACCAGCCGTTCCACGCCTTCCATGCGCTGCGCATCCGTCAGCAGCGGCCAGTCACCCATCGAGCCGCAATAGACGACCGCCGACATGCCGGCCGCGATCAGCTCCTGCGCCTTGCGGACCAGCGCGTCGAAGTCGGGCTGACGGTCGGCGGTGCAGGGCGTCATCAGCGCGGGGATCACGCCGGTGAAAATGTCGGTCTTCATGCTGGCTCCTTCGGCGCAGGGAAAGTGCGCGCCCCGAATCTGTGGTCAGGAGCATTCTTGCCGGATTGTATTTTCCCTGTCGACAAAAATTTTGATCAGAGCGGCACGTCCTCGCGGCGGTCGCGGGCGAAGAAGGACTGGATCTGGCGGATGATCTGGTCGGCATGGGCCCGGCCCAGCCGGTCGCACAACTCGACATCGCCCGCCTCGATCGCGGCGATGATGTCCTCGTGCTCGCCCACGATGCTTTGCGGCAGGCGGTCGTTGTAGGACTGGTAATACAGCCGCAGAAGCCGCCTCCCCTCGTCCAGCACGCGCAGGAAGAAGGCGATGTAGTAAGGGTTGCCGCCCGCATCCGCGATGGCGGCATGGAAGGCGCGGTTGGTGGCGATCATCGCCAGCGCATCCTGTGCCTCGACCGCGGCGGCGAACTGCGCCTGGCAGGCCCGGATCGTCGCCAGATCGGCATCGCTGCGGTTCAGCGCGGCCAGCCGCGTCGTCACGCGATACATCAGCGTCATCGCGTCGAAGAAGTGATGCAGGTTCAGGAAGTCGATGTTGGCGACGATGGCCGAGCGGTTGGGCAGCGTCTCGACCAGCCCCTCGCCCGCCAGCCGCAGCAGGGCCTCGCGGACGGGCGTGCGCGACATGCCGAAGCGTTCCGCCAGCGCGACCTCGTCGATGGGGGTGCCGGGGGGCAGGACCAGTTCCAGGATCTCGTCGCGCAGCGCGTCATAAACCAGACGCACGCCCGAGCCGCGCTTGCGTTCGGATGGCGAATCAGGGGTGTCGGGCATCCGGCAGGCTCCAGCGCTGGGGGGATCGCCGCCTGCTAGCGTTCCCGGGCAAAAGCGTAAAGGCTGGAAGATGGTACCGCCTCCCCGGCTTGAACGGGGGACCTCTGGATCCACAATCCAGCGCTCTAACCAACTGAGCTAAGGCGGCACAGGCGCAGCAGATAAATCGTCGCGGCGCCCGATGCAAGCGCATCTTGCCGTCTGCGGGCGCACTCGGCTAGACCGATCCGCGTCACAGCCATGCAAGGGGATCGCGCGATGGGCATCAACAAGGAAAGCGACGTCGCCGCCAACCTGCAGATCGGGCCGACCGACCTCGGGATGGTCCGCATCTATGTCGAGGGCGAGGGGATCGACCTGCCGCTGGACTTCGACCCCGAAGAGGCCACCGAGATCGCCGAGGAACTTCTGGCCGCCGCCGAGGCCGCGCGCGAGATCGGCCAGGGCGGCGCCAAGCCCAAGGGCAAGCCCCGCCCCAAGGGTCCCGCGCGGCGCTGAGCCTGCCCGCTTGGTGGAACAGCTTGAGGGAGCCGTCGAAGAGAGCGGCCCCCTGCCCTATCCCTGCGTGAAGGCCCCCGGGTCATTCACGCGCACAAGCCGGCAGGCCGCGACCCGCGCGATGTCGCGCAGCACCCGCGCCCGCCGCGCGGCGGCCAGCTTTGCCACCGGCGCCATCTGCGCGAGTTCCGCGCCATAGGGATCGGCGACCAGCAGGCCGTTGTCTTCGGGCAGAAGCTCCACCGGGAAATCGCAGTCGGTTGCCCAGAAGAAGCGGTCGCACCATTCGAGGTAGCCCTGCCACTTGCGGTCGCCCGTGAAATCCGCGCGGCAGCTCTTGCATTCGACGATCCAGATCTCGCCCGAGGGCGTGACCGAGATCACGTCCACCCGCAGCCCCGGCGCGGGCACGAATTCAAGCAGCGGCGCATGGCCCATGCCCAGCAGCATCCGCGCGACGCCCCGGGCCAGCCTGTGGCCAGGCTGCGCGGGCAGCAGGTCGGCGGGGGAAGAAACCTCGTCATTCATGCGCGCCACCATGAACGAAGCGGAAACATCCCGCAAGCGCGCGTGCCCGTGCGGGACACTCTTGCGCAGCCCGCGCGTCCTTCCTACCTAGAAGGAAGGCGGGTTTCTGCTCTTCTCGTGATCGGCCATTTTTCCCACTGGCCTATAACTTCTCCGAGGGGGCTGGCTCTGTCAGGGCCCTGGTCCTGTTAACCGGCACCCACCTGGATATCCAGGCTTTCGGGGGAACCTGCGCCGCCACGGTCGCTGCGGTTCCCGCCACATCCAAAAGGCCGCCCCTTCGCGGGGGCGGCCTTTTCCATTGGCGCAAGGGTCATGACAGGTGCGGCCAAGAAGAAAGGGCGGCCTTGCGACCGCCCCTTCCCGAGAGAGATTCCGATCGAGGGAAGATCAGAACCCGACGACCAGCGAGACGCCGACCGTGTTGTCGGTGCGGATCTCCCGCTCCGAGTTGTATTCCGACTTGTAGGACACGCGGGTCGCGAGGTTGTCCGACATGCGGAAGTTCAGGCCCAGTTCGTTGGTCGCCAGGTCGTTGGCGTCCGACGTCAGGTAGTCGGTGTCGTTGGTCAGGAAGAAGTTGTCGTTGAACGCGTGGTAGAAGCGCGACGACACGATGTAGCCGGTGTCGGTGTTCGACGCGAGGCCGTCATCTTCCGTGAAGTCCACCAGCTGGGTGTAGCGGATACCGACACCAGCCTGCACGCGCCATGCGGTCTGCTGGTTGTTGATGATCCGGTAGCCCGGGCCGATGCCGATGAACGCGTCGCGCTTGGCGCGGCCTTCGTATTCGGCGATCTCGTCCGCGTCGAGGACGGGGTCGAGGTCTTCCCACTCTTCGGCCAGACCGTCGGTGCTCACGCGGCCCAGGATGAACGCGTAGAGCTGGTCGTTGAAGTAGTAGTTGCCGTCATAGATGACCGAGGTGTCCTCGGTTTCCTTGTCGCCGTCGTCATCCTCGCTAAATTCCAGGAAGATGCCGACCGACTGCTGGAACGGGCCGGCGTTGTGCGACAGGCGGCCACCAAGAGTGAAGTCCTGGTTCTCGTCGTTGCCGTCGCGGCCGGTGTAGGACAGCGCGATCGAGCCGAACAGACCTTCGCGGGCGCTGTCGGGGCGACCGAAGCGGCGCGGGTCGCTGGAGCGGGCGAAATCGTCCTCGACCGCATCCTCGACGTCGGTGATCTGCTCGTTGATGTTGCCCGCGCCGATGATGCTGGCGCCGGGGGCGAATTCAGTCTGTGCGAACGCCGGGGCGCCAAGCAGAATGGCCAGGGCGGACGCGCTAGCGAACAGGGAAATCTTTTGCATTCTGAGCCTCTCGATCCTTCTGCGACCACTCAGATGGGTCGCTCGATGATACAACGCGGATCTATGGATCAGGTGCCCAAGCGTTAAGACCCGAGGACAAGACCCGAAGCTCACGGGAACGTGATGGAACCGCTTGACAGCCCATCAAGAAAGCCTTCGGCCTACCCAAGAAAGGTGGCCCCAAGCAAAAGAACAATGCTGGCACAAGGGTTTGCGCAACCAAGGCGCGACGGATTGCAGCCCGGCTGCGCTGCGCGTTGAAAGAAGCCCGGCCCTGCAGTGCAGAGCCGGGCCGGTTCGGACTGTTGCAAAACTCGCACAATTCCCGTGGCAAACTGACCCGGAAACCCTCCCGCTCAGCGGCGGCGGGACGCGGCCGGGGCAGGCGCCAGCACCGGCTCGGGCGTCACAACGGGGGCGCGCGTGCCGCCCCGCGGGTCGTCCTCGGGCTCGGCCATGCGCATGATGGCGATGGCGAACTGCACGCCCGCAAAGACGATGGTGTTGAAGATCACCAGAAGCCCCAGCGCGAGCCAGCCGCCCGTGGTTTCCAGCGTCAGGTGGCGCAGGTTCGCCACGTCCAGCCCGACAAGCGCCGCGGTGAAGGCCAGCGCCAGCAGGAAGCCGAAGAAGATGTTGCGGATATAAAGGCGGATGAGTTCGGGCATCGCGCGACCTCCCATGCGTGATCCCTGTTATGTAGGGATCCGCACTTCGCCTGTCACCGTCCGGAAGGGCTCAAAACGCGTCCGGGCGGGCGGCGCGGGCCATGTGGTCCAGCACGGCGTTGACGAAGCGCGCTTCCTTTCCTTCGGGGAAGAAGGCGTCGGCGACGGCGACATATTCGGAAATCACCACGCGGGGCGGCGTGTCCGTTCCCACCAGTTCGGACCCGGCGGCGCGGAAGACCGCGCGCAGGACCGGGTCGATGCGGTCGATCGGCCACTTGGCGACCAGCGCGCGGTCGGTCATCTGGTCGATGCGCGCCTGCCAGTTGACGGCGCCGTCCACGATCCGCTCGAACAGGTCCTCGTCGGCCTCGGGCGAGGTGCCCTCGTCATAATCGACACCGATGCGCCAGTTGGCGAATTCGCGCACCACGCGGTCGGCCGACTGGTCGGCGGCTTCCATCTGGAACAGGGCCTGCACGGCATAGACGCGGGCAGCGGCGCTGAGCGCGCGGCGGTTGGGGCGGGGGTTCTGGGACAGGTCGCTCATCCCTGGGCCGACCCGTCGAGTTCGCCCGCCAGGCGGATCACGTCGCGGGGGCCTTCGTCGCGGCCGAAACCCACGGGGCGCTTCGCCCCGGCCCAGCGGCGCTGCAGCGCGATCAGGTGCAGGGTTGCGGCGGCGGCCCCGCCGCCCTTGTTCTGGCCCTGCGGATCGGCGCGCACCACGGCCTGGTCCATGTTCTCGACCGTCAGGATGCCGTTGCCGATGCAGAGCCCCTGCAGCCCCAGCAGCGTCAGCCCGCGCGAGCTGTCGTTGCAGACGGTGTCGTAATGCGTCGTCTCGCCCCGGATCACGCAGCCCAGCGCCACGTAACCGTCGTATTGCGCCAGCCGCCCGGCCATGGCGATGGCGGTCGGGACTTCCAGCGCGCCCGGCACCTCGACCAGATCGACCGTGGCCCCTGCCTCCTCGGCCGTGGCCCTTGCGCCGGCGATCAGGTCGTCGGCGATGGCCCGGTAATAGGGCGCGACCACGATCAGCAGCCGCACCGGCGCATCGAAGGCCGGAAGGGCCAGGGTGTAATGTTCGGTCAGCGCGGCCATGGCGGGTCAGTCCTGCGGAATCGGGCGGGTGGAATGGATGGAAAGCCCGTAGGCGTCAAGCCCGACTATCTTCAGCGGCGCCGAGTTCGTCAGCAGCACCATCTCGTGGATGCCCAGCGTGGCGAGGATCTGCGCCCCCAGCCCATAGTTGCGCAGGGTGTGCGATCCGGTCTCGCCGGGCTTGGGCAGCGTGGGCGACAGGTCGCGCAGCAGGACGACCACGCCCCGGCCCTCGGCGGCGATCATCCGCATCGCGGCGGGCAGGTCGCTGGCGCGGCCGATGCCGAGGACGTCGTGCAGCGGGTCCAGCGAATGCATCCGCACCAGCACCGGCTCGGACGTGGTCAGGTCGCCCTTGCTCAGCACGATATGCTCGGCGCCCTGCGCCTCGTCGGCGAAGACGCGCATCATCCATTCGCCGCCATGGACCGAGGTCACGGCGCGGGCATCGCGTTCGGCGATCAGGTTGTCGTGGCGGCGGCGATAGGCGATCAGGTCGCTGATGGTGCCGATCTTCAGCCCGTGCTTCTGCGCAAAGGCCACGAGATCCGGCAGCCGCGCCATCGAGCCGTCGTCCTTCATGATCTCGCAGATCACGCCCGAGGGGTTCAGCCCCGCCAGCCGCGCGATGTCCACGGCGGCCTCGGTATGGCCCGCGCGGACAAGGACGCCCCCGGTGCGGGCGCGCAGCGGGAAGACGTGGCCCGGCGTGGCGATGTCACCCGCGCCCTTGGTCGGGTCGATGGCGACCGACACGGTGCGTGCGCGGTCGTGGGCCGAGATGCCGGTCGTGACGCCCTCGCGCGCCTCGATGGACAGGGTGAAGGCGGTCTCGTGCCGGCTCGAGTTCTTGGGGCTCATCAGCGGCAGGCCCAGCGCGTCGATCCGCTCGCCCGGCAGCGACAGGCAGATCAGGCCGCGGCCGTGGGTCGCCATGAAGTTGATCGCGTCGGGCGTCGCCATCTGCGCGGGGATGACCAGGTCGCCCTCGTTCTCGCGGTCCTCGTGGTCGACCAGGATGAACATGCGGCCGTTGCGGGCGTCCTCGATGATCTCCTCGATCGCGGAGACGGCATCCGACCAGTCGCGCTCGACCGGTCCGGGCTGTTCATATTCCATCGTGGCATCCTGCAGACATTTGGGGTTGCCTTAACCGAAGCGGCCCCCGGGCGGAAGATGTCACGGTCCGCGACGTCCCGGCGGCGCCGCCTCAGCCCGCCTCGGCCAGCCGCGCGACGTAGCGGGCCAGCGTGTCGATTTCCAGGTTCACCAGGTCGCCCTCGGCCACATCGCCCCAGGTCGTGACCTCGCGGGTGTGGGGGATCAGGTTCACGCCGAAGCGGTTGCCCTCGACCTCGTTCACGGTCAGCGAGGTGCCGTTCAGCGCGACCGAGCCCTTGGGCGCGATGAAGCGCGCAAGCCCTTGCGGCGCCTCGAAGCTCAGCCGCAGGCTGTCGCCCTCGTCCCGGGCGCCCACGACGCGGGCGATGCCATCGACATGGCCCGACACGATATGGCCGCCCAGCTCGTCGCCCACGCGCAGGGCGCGTTCCAGGTTGATGCGCTGGCCCGAGCGCCAGCCATTGGCGCCGATGTTGGTGCGCGCCAGCGTTTCGGCCGAGATATCGACCTCGAACCAGTCCATGCCCTTGGCCACCACGGTCAGGCAGATGCCGTCGCAGGCGATCGAGGCGCCCATGTCCACGCCGGCCATGTCGTAGTTGCAGGCGATGCGGGCGCGCATGTCCCCGCGCATCTCGACCGCGGCGACCGTGCCGATATCGGTGATGATTCCGGTGAACATCTCGGGCCGCCCCTGCTATCCTTGTGGAGCCGTCACGATGACGCCCGCGCGCGGCGGGCGCAAGCCTTGGCCCGCAGCCGCCTCGCCCCAGGGTTGACCCGGCCTGTGTCCCGTCTATTAACCTTGCCGCAGATTCGCCCCCGTCCTGCTTCACCTGCCGTTCCCTTGCCTGGGCTGGATCCTGTCATGAACGCGCCCGCGCCCGGCCTGCCCCCTCCCCTGTCCCTGTCCGCGGACCTGCCTCCCGAGCGGCGGGTCTTCCTGCTGCTGCAAGGTCCGCACGGGCCGTTCTTCGACCGTCTGGGACGGCTTCTGCGCGCGGCGGGCGCCACGGTCTGGCGCGTCGGCTTCAACGCGGGGGACGAGTTCTTCTGGCGCGACCGCGCCTTCTTCGTCCCCCACACCGGCGGCCCCGACGCATGGCCCGCCCACCTGGACCGGCTGATCGCCGGAAAGGGCGTCACCGACATCGTTCTTTACGGCGACGTCCGCCCGATCCACGCCGCCGCGCGCGAGGCCGCCACCCGCAAGGGCCTGAACCTGCACGTCTTCGAGGAAGGCTACCTGCGCCCCTACTGGATCACCTACGAACGCGGCGGCTCGAACGGCTATTCGGCACTGATGGAGATCAGCCTGGACCGGATGCGCGCCGTCCAGCGCGCCTACGGGGCCGAGGTGAACCGCCCCCCCGCCCATTGGGGCGACATGCGCCAGCACAAGTTCTACGGGACGCTCTACCACTTCCTCGTGCTGACGGCGAACCGGCGCTATCCGGGCTTCACCTCGCACCGTGACATCACCCTGGCGCGCGAATTCCGGCTGAACCTTGCGCGCCTGCTGCTGTCGCCGGTCCATGCCGTCCGCCGCTGGCGGCAGGCCCGCGCGATCCGGGGGGCGGGCTTTCCCTATGTCCTGGTGCTGATGCAGCTTGAACATGATTCGAGCTTCCGGGCCCATTCGCCCTATCGCACCATGTCCGAGTTCACGGGCGAAGTGCTGGAGGCCTTCGCCCGCGCGGCCCCGCGCCACCATCACATCGTCTTCAAGGCCCATCCGCTGGAAGACGACCGCGCGGCGCTGCGGGCGGCCATCATCGCCCAGGCGCAGGCGCTGGGGATCGCGGACCGGGTGCACCTGGTGCAGGGCGGCAAGCTGGCGGGGCTTCTGTCGCAGGCCCGCTCGGCGGTGACGATCAACTCGACGGCCGCGCAGCAGGCGCTGTGGCGGGGGCTGCCGGTCAAGGCGATGGGGCGGTCGGTCTATGCCAAGCCGGGCCTCGTGTCCGGCCAGAGCCTCGAGGATTTCCTGCGCCGCCCCGCGCCGCCCGACCAGGCGCGCTACCGCGATTACCGCAACTACCTGCTGGATACCTGCCAGGTGCCGGGCGGATTCTACGCGGCGCGGTCGCGCGCCCATGCCCTGCGCCTGGTCGTGGACATGATGCTGGACCCGCAGGATCCCTATGCCGCGCTGGAATGCGGAGATGCGCGCTACCGGCAACAGATGGACGCGCGCGACCGGTAAATCATGCTTTTTCTGGATGTGCCCCGGCACAGGGGGTAAAGACATTCACAAGAGAACAAGATGGCGCGACGCAGAGTCGCCCGGTGGACAGGAGACCTGGACTTGGCTGACCTTCCCCTCACCCCCGCCGCACGGGGCGGCGCCATGCGGGTCGCGCTTCGGATCGCGGCGCTTTCCTCGATGACCCTTCTTGCTGCCTGCGCCCTGCCCCGCTCGGGCCCCAACAAGAACGAGATCTACAAGGGCTCGGTGGACCGGGGCGGCAACACGCATGTCCTGTTCGTCAACGACCATGTGGCGCGGGCGTCCTCCTACACGCCTTCCTACGGCTTCGGGTCGGACTTCCTCAGCGCGGGCACGGTCGGCGCGGACGAGATCCGGCCCGGCGACGTGCTGGGCCTGACGATCTGGGAAAACGTGGACGACGGGCTTCTGGCCTCGATGGGCCAGTCGAACACGCCGCTGCAGGAACTGCAGGTGGACAGCGGAGGCTATATCTTCGTGCCCTACGCGGGCCGGGTGCGCGCGGCGGGCAACACGCCCGACGAGCTGCGCCAGATCATCACGCGCCAGCTGGAAACCCAGACCCCCGACCCGCAGGTGACGGTGACGCGCGTGGCCGGCAACGGCGCGACCGTGTCCGTCATGGGCAAGGTCGGCGGCCAGGGCGTCTACCCGATCGAGCGGCCGACGCGCACCCTGTCGGCGATGCTGGCGCAGGCCGGCGGCGTCGCCATCGACCCCGAGGTCGCGGTGGTCACCGTCAAGCGTGGCAATAACACCGGCCGCGTCTGGCTGCGCGACCTTTACGCCAACCCGCGCAACGACGTGGCGCTGCGCCCCGGCGACGTGATCCTGGTCGAGGAAGACCAGCGCAGCTTCACCGCGCTGGGCGCGCTGGGCGGCCAGACCAAGGTGCCGCTGGGGTCCGAGGAGATCAACGCCATCGAAGCCATCGCCATGGTGGGCGGCCTCAGCTCGAACCTCGCCGATCCGACCGGGGTCTTCGTGCTGCGCAACGAGCCGCAGTCGGTTGCCCGCAACGTGCTGGGCCGCGATGTCTACGGCGACCAGCGCATGGCCTATGTTCTGGACCTGACGCGGCCGAACGGGCTGTTCCTGGCGCGCGACTTCCTGATCCGCGACGGCGACACGGTCTATGTGACCGAAGCGCCCTATGTGCAGTGGCAGAAGACCCTGGGCGCCATCACCGGCAGCGCCAGCACCGCCAACTCGCTGAGCAGCCTCGGCAACTGAGGATGACGGAACAGCCGCCCGGCGCCACGGGCCAGCGGCGGCTGTTCGTCCTGAACGGCGGGTTCTTCGCCAAGGCCCGCCTGCGGCGCATCCTGAACCTCGCAGGCTGGCGGCTGGCCGTGGGGCGGCCCGGCCCCGGCGACTGCGTGGGCATCTGGGGTGCAAGCCCCACCGCCTGGAGAGGGCGGGCGCTGGCCGCCCGCACGGGCGCCGCGGTGGTCACGGTCGAGGATGCCTTCCTGCGGTCCGTCCTGCCGGGGCGCGACCGCAGCCCCGTCGGGCGGCGCGGACCCGTCGGCCTGCTGATCGACCCCTTGGGGCTGCATTTCGATCCCTCTGTCCCCTCGCTGATCGAGACGCTGGCGGCCTCGCCCGAGGCCGCGGCGCGGGGGGACGAGGCGATGGCGGCGCTCGCGCGGCTTCGCGCGGCGGACCTGTCCAAATACAACGCCCATCTGCCGGACCTGCGCGCGGCCGAGCCCGGCTATGTGCTGGTGATCGACCAGACGCGCGGCGACGCTTCGCTGCGGGGGGCGGGCCGCGAGACCTTCCTGCAGATGCTTCATGCCGCCCGGGACGAGAACCCCGGGACGCGCATCGTCCTGCGGACCCATCCCGAAACCGCCGCCGGGCTGCGCCGGGGGCATCTCGGCCCTGCCGACCTGCGGAGCGGAGAAATCCTCTGCGACGCCCCTGTCTCGCCCTGGCGGCTGGTCGGGGATGCCGCCGCCGTCTATGCGGTCAGTTCGCAACTCGGCTACGAGGCGATGCTGGCGGGTCACCGGCCACGCCTGTTCGGCCAGCCCTTCTACGCGGGCTGGGGCCTCAGCGCCGACGAGGTGCCAGTGCCGCGCCGCATGGGCCGGACCACCCTGCCCGCGCTGTTCGCCGCGACCCACCTGATGGCACCGGTCTGGTATGATCCCTGCCGGGACCGGCTGACCGACCTGGAAGGGGCGATCCGCCAGATCGAGGCCGAGGCGCGGGCTTTCCGGCAGGACCGCGACGGGCATCTCGCCCATGGCATCCGCCTGTGGAAGCGCCGCACCATCGCACAGTTCTTCGGCAACGGGCGCGGCGTCCGCTTCACGCGCCATCCCTCGCCCGCCGTGACGCTGGCCTGGGCGAACCGTGCCGCCGAGGTGCCGCAGGCGCTGCGGGTGGAGGACGGCTTCCTGCGCTCGCGCGGCCTCGGGGCCGAACTGGTCCCGCCGCTGTCGCTGGTCGCAGACGGGCGCGGCATCTACTACGACCCGACCCGCGAGAGCGACCTCGAGGCACTGATGGCCGCGCCCCTGCCGCCCGGAGGCCGCGCCCGCGCGCAGGACTTGATCGCCAGGCTGCGGGACGCCGCGCTGACGAAATACAACCTTTCGGGCGAACTGCCCCCGATCCCCCGCGACGGCCGCCGCGTGATCCTTGTGCCGGGGCAGGTCGAGGACGACGCCTCGATTCGCCTGGGCGCGGGGGCCGAACGCACGAACCTCGCCCTGCTCCGGCGCGTGCGGGCCGAGAACCCCGGCGCGCTGATCGTCTGGAAACCCCATCCCGATGTCGAAGCCGGCCTGCGCCCCGGCGCGATCCCCGAAGGGGAACTGTCGGGCCTTGCCGACGTGAC
The DNA here is from genome assembly GCF_900102885.1 of Paracoccus chinensis. Taxonomy (GTDB): domain Bacteria; phylum Pseudomonadota; class Alphaproteobacteria; order Rhodobacterales; family Rhodobacteraceae; genus Paracoccus; species Paracoccus chinensis. Next base: position 163,678 of record NZ_FNGE01000005.1, read on the forward strand.
TGCCGGGAAGGCCCCCGCCGCCGCGCTGATCGACGCGGCGGACGAGGTCTGGACCATCACCTCGACGCTGGGCTTCGAGGCGCTGATTCGCGGCCGCCCCGTCACGACGCTCGGCGCGCCCTTCTACGCGGGCTGGGGGCTGACGCGCGATCTGGGGCCCATTCCGCCGCGCAGGCAGGCGCGGATCGACCTTGAAACGCTGGTCCATGCGGCGCTGGTCGCCTATCCCCGCTACCGCGACCCGGTCTCGGGCCTGCCCTGCCCGGTCGAGGTCGCGGTGGATCGCCTGTCGGACCCCGGCCTGAAGCTGGGTGGCCCCGGCCTGCGCTGGCTCGCCAAGGCGCAGGGCGCACTGGCCGGGCACAGCTGGATCTGGCGGCGCTGACCCTGCACTCGCCGGCCTTTCCCCCGAGACCGCTTCGGCCTACACCCCCGGCCATGGCCCGCACCACAGGTTCCCGCGCCGAGATCACCGGCCCGCTTGTCCGCGACGCAGCCCTGCGGCTGTTCGCGCGCCACGGCTATGCGGCCGTGTCCATGCGCCAGATCGCGGCGGCGGTGGGCGTCCAGGCGGGCGCACTTTACGCCTATACCCCCGACAAGCAGGCGCTGCTGGCGAACCTGCTGACGGATCACATGGAAAACCTGCTGTCCGCCTGGAACGACGGCCCCGCCGCGCCGCCGCTGCAACGGCTGGAGGCCTTTGTCCGCTTCCACATCGCCTATTCGCTGGACCACACCGACGCGGTCTTCCTCAGCTACATGGAACTGCGCAACCTTTCGCCGGACAACTTCGCCGCCGTCGCCACCCTGCGCGGTCGCTACGAGGAGTCTCTGACCGCCATCCTGCGGGCGGGGGCCGACGCCGGGGCAATGCGGCTTGCCGATCCCCGGCTGACCACCATGGCCCTGATCGCCATGCTGACGGGCGTGACCAACTGGTATCGCGAGGGCGGGCGGCTGGACCGCCGTGCGGTCGCCGACCACTACTGGGGACTTGTCCGCGGGGCGGTGGGCGCGGGATGATCGGGGCATGAGTCTGCCGCCCGGATTCCTTGACGACCTGCGCAACCGCGTCCCGATCAGCCGGATCGTGGGACGGAAGGTGACGTGGGACCTGCGGCGGTCCAACCAGGCCAAGGGCGACTGGTGGGCGCCCTGCCCCTTCCACGGCGAAAAGACGGCGTCCTTCCACGTCGATGACCAGAAAGGCTTCTATTACTGCTTCGGCTGCCACGCCAAGGGCGACGCCTTGGCCTTCCTGCGCGAGGCCGAGGGCTTGGGCTTCATGGAGGCCGTCGCCGTCATGGCCTCGGAGGCCGGGGTGCCCATGCCGGAACGCAGCCCGCGCGAACGTGCGCAGACCGACCGGCGCACGCAACTGGTCGAGGTGATGGACCGCGCCGTCCGCTGGTTCCGCCTGCAACTGCAAAGCGGGGCGGGCGGGGCCGCGCGCGACTACCTGTCGCGCCGGGGGCTGGACGCGGCGGCGCTGGACCGCTTCGAGATCGGCTTCGCCCCCGACCTGCGGCAGGCCCTTCTGCGGCACCTGACGGATGCGGGCGTTCCCGAGGCGCTGGTGATCGAGGCGGGGCTGGCGGCCAAGCCCGAGGACGGCGGCGCGGCCTATGACCGCTTCCGGGGGCGGATCATCTTTCCGATCCGCGACGGACGGGGACGCTGTATCTCGTTCGGGGGCCGGGCGATGGACCCGAACGCGCGGGCCAAATACCTCAACGGCCCGGAAACGGCGCTGTTTGACAAGGGGCGCAACCTTTACAACTTCGGGCCTGCCCGCGCGGCGGTCGCCAAGGGCCAGCCACTGGTGGTGGCCGAGGGCTACATGGACGTGATCGCGCTGGTCCGCGCAGGCGTCGAGGGCGCGGTCGCCCCGTTGGGCACCGCCATCACGGAAGACCAGCTGCGCCTGATGTGGCGCGTGGCGCCCGAGCCCGTGATCGCGCTGGACGGCGACGCCGCGGGCCTGCGCGCGGCCATGCGGCTGATCGACATGGCGCTGCCCTTGGCCGGTCCGGGACAGGCGCTGCGCTTTGCCCTGCTGCCCTCGGGCCAGGACCCGGACGACCTGATCCGCGCAGGCGGGCCGGGCGCGATCCGCGCCGTGCTGGAGGGGGCGCAGCCGCTGGTGGATCTGCTCTGGCGCCGGGAAACCGAGGGGCGCGTCTTCGACAGCCCCGAACGGCGCGCCGCGTTGGACAAGGCGCTGGACGACGCCGTGGCGCGCATCCCCGACCAGGCCACGCGGGAACATTACGCCCAGGAACTCAAGCGCAAGCGCTGGGCGCTGTTCGCCCCGCCCCGTGCCGCCAAGGGCCGGTTAACCCGCCGCGACGCGCCCCAGCCGCCGGTGCCGCAGACCCGCGCCTCGGCGCTGGTGGCGACCGACCCGGGCGAGGCGCTGATCGAGGCGATGATCCTTGCGCTCTGCGCCGCCCATCCGGACCTGGTCGCGCGGGTCGAATCGCGGCTGGAGCGGCTGGAGCCAACGGACCTAGGCCGCGCCGCGCTGGTCCACGACCTGCTGGCCGGGTCCTCAAGTGCCGCGGGGCGGGCCGCCCTTGACGCCATCATGGCCGATCCCCATGTCCGCTGCGCCCCGGCGATTTCCCATCCCGCGGGCGCCACGGAAACCGCAGAGCCGCTGCTTCTCAATGCGCTGGACCGGATCGAGGCCCATCGTGCCGCCCGCGAGGAAATCGCGCGTGCCGAGGCCGAGATCCAGGGACTGGCCGACGAGGGCCTGACCTGGCGCGTCACCCAATCGGCGCGGGCGCGGCTGCAGGCCGACCAGCCGTCGATGGGCGGCGGGGACGACCTTGGCGAGGACCGCGACGAACTGGCGGCGCGGCTTCGCCGGGCCTTGACCGAGGAAATCTGGCGAAAACGTCGCTGATTGCGGCGAATCAGGGAACCGAATCAGGCGTCGTCCGCTTTGCCGGGCGGCGTCTTTCGATTAGAACCGCCGGAATCCCGGCATCCGATTCGCATGATTCGCGAATCAGCTTGAAAGGAACCGCCCCATGGCCAAGGACGACGACGACAAGCCGGAAGCCAAGGACGACGATCATTCGCTGGACATGAGCCAGGCGGCCGTCAAGCGCATGATCGCCGACGCGCGCGAACGCGGCTACATCACCTATGACCAGCTGAACGCGGTCCTGCCCCCGGAACAGGTGTCCTCGGAACAGATCGAGGATGTCATGTCGATGCTGTCCGAGATGGGCATCAACGTCATCGAGGACGAAGAGACCGAGGAAGCCGAGACCGGCGGCGCCGTCGTCCCCGCCTCGACCAGCCGCGAGATCGCGGTGGCCGCGCCCGAGACCGAGAAGCTCGACCGCACGGACGACCCGGTGCGGATGTACCTGCGCGAGATGGGCTCGGTCGAGCTGCTGTCGCGCGAGGGCGAGATCGCGATCGCCAAGCGGATCGAGGCCGGCCGCAACACCATGATCGCGGGGCTGTGCGAAAGCCCGCTGACCTTCAAGGCCATTACCATGTGGCGGCAGGAGCTTCTGAACGAGGAGATCCTGCTGCGCGACGTCATTGACCTGGAAACGACCTTCGGCCGGTCCATGGCCGACGAGGACGAGGACGATCTGCCGGTGGACCTGCCGCTGGCCGAGGCCGCGCCCGCCGAGCGCACCAAGTCCTGGGGCGACGAACTGGACGCCGACGGCAACCCGCTGCGCCGCGATTCCGACGAGGACGAGGATGACGACGGCCAGAACCTGTCGCTGGCCGCGATGGAAGCCAGCCTCAAGCCGCGCGTCCTGGAAACGCTGGAAGCCATCGCCGACGACTACGAAGATCTTGCGCATATGCAGGACAACCGGATGTCGGCCACGCTGAACGAGGACGGCACCTTTTCCGCCGCCGACGAGGCCGCCTATCAGCAGCTTCGCACCCGCATCGTCGGGCTGGTGAACGAGCTTCACCTGCACAACAACCGCATCGAGGCGCTGGTTGACCAGATCTACGGCATCAACCGGCGCATCGTGACCATCGACTCGGGCATGGTGAAGCTGGCCGACGCCGCCCGCATCAACCGCCGCGAGTTCATCGACGCGTATCGCGGCTCGGAACTCGACCCGACCTGGATCGACCGCATGATCCAGAACAAGGGCCGCGGCTGGCAGGCGCTGTTCGAGCGTTCGCGCGCGCAGGTGGAAAACCTGCGCGGCGAGATGGCCATGGTCGGCCAGCACGTCGGCGTAGACATCGAAGAATTCCGCCGGATCGTGAACCAGGTCCAGCGCGGCGAAAAGGAAGCCCGCCAGGCCAAGAAGGAGATGGTCGAGGCGAACCTGCGCCTCGTGATCTCGATTGCCAAGAAATACACGAACCGCGGGCTGCAGTTCCTTGATCTCATCCAGGAAGGCAACATCGGCCTGATGAAGGCGGTGGACAAGTTCGAATACCGGCGCGGGTACAAGTTCTCGACCTATGCGACCTGGTGGATCCGTCAGGCGATCACCCGGTCCATCGCGGACCAGGCGCGGACCATCCGCATCCCGGTCCACATGATCGAGACGATCAACAAGCTGGTCCGGACGGGGCGGCAGATGCTGCACGAGATCGGCCGGGAACCGACGCCCGAGGAACTTGCCGAAAAGCTGCAGATGCCGCTGGAAAAGGTCCGCAAGGTGATGAAGATCGCCAAGGAGCCGATCTCGCTCGAAACCCCCATCGGGGACGAGGAGGACAGCCAGCTTGGCGATTTCATCGAGGACAAGAACGCCGTCCTGCCGCTCGACTCGGCCATTCAGGAGAACCTGAAGGAAACGACGACGCGGGTTCTGGCTTCGCTGACGCCCCGCGAGGAGCGGGTCCTGCGGATGCGCTTCGGCATCGGCATGAACACCGACCACACGCTGGAGGAAGTGGGCCAGCAGTTCAGCGTGACCCGCGAACGCATCCGCCAGATCGAGGCCAAGGCGCTGCGCAAGCTCAAGCATCCCTCGCGCTCGCGCAAGCTGCGGTCCTTCCTCGACCAGTGACGCGGGGCGCCCGGGTTAATAAAAGATTAACGGGCGCATTCGCAGTATCGTCAACCTCCGGGCGACCCCATGATCCAGCTCAAGCTCTTGATCTGGTTCATGGCGCCGGTGGGCATGATGGCTGCGATTTCCTTTATCCTCTACCGCAGCGAGACCGACATCCGTCCCGGCAGCGAGATGGCGCGGGTGCTGATGGACAAGGCGCGCCGCTGGAACGAGCGCTTCGACCTGACCGGCTTCCTGCATCACGAGGACGGCTTCTTCTTCCAATGGCTCGAAGGCCAGCCCGACAACCTGGCCGCCATCATGGAGCGGATCGAGCGCGACCCCCGGCACCGGAACCTGACCTATCTGGCGCGCGGCACGCAGGCCGAGCGACAGTTTTCCCGTTGGCGGATGGGCTATTCCACGCGCAGCGAGGCCTCGGTCCTTCGCTGGCTGGCCGATCATCCCGTCGTGATCCGAGAACGGAAGGAATACGCGGCGGGGATGCTGGCCTTCCTGCGGGAACGCGAGTCCCTGCTGAACTGAGCCTCAGCAGAGCCGCTCGATATGGGCGGCCAGGGCGTCGGTGTAGGTCTTCAGGAAGCCGCGCAGGCTTTCGTCGGTGACGGTGCCGTCCTCGGCGAATTTCTCGGGCTCGAACTTCAGGTAGAACTCGGGGTGGCCCATCACGACCATGCCCAGCGTGACCATCTGCGCCTTCAGCGCCAGTTGCGCCGCCGCCGTGCCGATGGCGCCGGTCGCCGCCCCGCAGCAGCCCGCGGGCTTGTTCACCCACACCGACTGGCCCCAGGGACGGCTGCCCCAGTCCAGCGCGTTGACCAGAACGCCGGGCACCGTGCGGTTGTATTCCGGCGTCACCAGCAGCACGCCGTCGGCCGCCGCGATCTGCGCGCGCATCCGCTCGACCGCCTCGGGGCCGCGGCCTTCGTGCCACAGGTCGTCGTTGTAAAGCGGCAGGTCGCCGATCTCGACGAAGTCGAAGGCCAGCCCGCCCTCTGCGACCTTCGCCAGCGCCTTGGCAACGGTATGGTTGATCGACTGCGAACGCAGCGACCCGACAAGGACGGCAACGGTGCGGGACATGGCAGCTCTCCTGATCTTCAGCATCTGTTAGGGACAAGTGCGAAAGCTTGTTGATGTTCCCGAACGGATTGGCAACACCACGAGTCCGTGACAGGGGGACCGGCGATGGCGTGGGTGGGCGATCTTCAGGCGATGCGCGTGCTGGCCCTGGCGCTGGCCGTCGCGGTGGCAATCCTGCTGGTAATCCTGCGGCGGCAGGCCGGCGCTCTTGCGGCGGCCCAAGCGGCGACGTTGAACGCAAAGGCCGAGACGCAGGCGGCGGGCCTGCGCGCGGCCGAGGCCACGGCCCGGCTGGACGGGCTGACCCAGCGGCTCGAGGACTTGGGCGACGAACGGGACGAGCTGCGCGACGCCCTGCATGCCAGCCGCGAACGCCTTGCCATGCTTGAGCGCGAGCTTGCGGGCGCCGCGACCCGGCTTGAGTCCGCATCCACCCGCGCGGCCGAACTGGAAGGCGAGCGCGCCCAGTTGCGCCGCGCGCTGGACGAGACGCAGGCGCAACTGGCCCGGCAGGGGCGGGAATTGGCCGAGGTGCGCCTTGCCGCCGCCAAGGACCGCGAGACGGCCGAGCAGAACCTGGCCCTGCTGCGCGAGTTGCGCGAGGAGATGAGCGGCCAGTTCCGCCTGATGGCGGATGAGTCCCTGCGCCGTCAGGGGGCCGACCTGGAAAAGGCCCACAGCGAACGTCTGGCTGCCCTGCTGACCCCCTTCCGCGAGCAGGTGCAGGGCTTCCAGACAGAATTGCAGGCCCGCAACAAGGCCGCCGACGAGGAGCGCGCCATGCTGCGCGAACAGATCGAGGGGCTGCACCGGCGATCCGAGGAGATCGGCCGCGACGCGGTGGCGCTGACCCGCGCGCTGAAGGGCGAGAAGCAGCGGCAGGGCGCCTGGGGCGAGATGATCCTGGAACGGGTGCTGGAAGGCTCGGGGCTAGAACGGGGAACGCATTACGTCACGCAGGAAAGCTGGCGGGCCGAGGACGGCAAGCTGTGGCGCCCCGACGTGGTCGTGCACCTGCCGCGCCGGAAGGTGCTGGTGATCGACAGCAAGGTCTCGCTGAACGACTACGAGACGGCCGTCAACGCCGAGGTGCCGGGCGACCGCAACGCCGCGCTGAGGCGCCATGTCACGGCAATCCGCACCCATGTAGCGACGCTGTCGGACAAGGGATACCAGCGGATCGACGACGCCTCGGTCGATTACGTCGTGATGTTCATCCCCATCGAGGGCGCCCTGTCGGAAGCCCTGCGCGTCGATCCCGACCTCGGGCTTTCGGCCCTGAACCAGCGGGTCGTGCTGGCGACGCCCATGACCCTGATGCCCATGCTGCGGACCGTCGATCACATCTGGGCCGTCGAGCGGCGCGAAACCAACGCGATGGAGATCGCCCAGCGCGCGGGCCACCTTTACGACAAGCTCGCGCTGTTCGTGGACGCGATGGAGGACGTGGGCAAGTCTCTGGACGGGGCGGTGCGGGCGCATGGGCAGGCCATGGACCGGCTGACCCGCGGCGGGGGCAACGTGATCGGACAGGTCGAGAAGCTGCGCGCCCTGGGTGCGCGGGCGCAGAAGCGCATCTCGGTCGATCACGATGCCGAAGCCTCGCCCCCCCTGCGGCTGCTGGAAGCGGGGGAACAGGGGCAGACTGCGCCTATGTCGTAGGTCCGTCCAGATGTAGTGATTCGCTGCATCCCCTATGCAAATCCTGCGACAGTCCCTATTCTAAAGGACAGTCATGGATGCATGGGGACGAACCGATGCGCTGCCCCTTCTGCGGAAACGCCGACACCCAGGTCAAGGACTCGCGCCCGGCCGAGGATAACGTCGCCATCCGCCGCCGCCGCTTTTGCCCCTCCTGCGGGGGGCGCTTCACGACCTATGAACGGGTGCAGCTGCGCGACCTGGTCGTGCTGAAATCCAATGGGAGGCGCGAGGATTTCGACCGCGACAAGCTGGCCCGCTCCATCCGCATCGCCATGCAGAAGCGCCCGATCGAGTCCGAGCGCATCGACCAGGTGATCTCGGGCATCGTGCGGCGGCTGGAAAGCATGGGCGACACGGACATCCCGTCCAAGGTCATCGGCGAGATCGTGATGGACACGCTGGCCCGGATCGACACGGTCGCCTATGTGCGTTTTGCCAGCGTCTACAAGAATTTCCAAGCGGCGGACGACTTCGACCGCTTTGTGTCGGAACTCCGTCCGGCCTCCGAGTGACCCCCGACCTGCGCCACATGGACCACGCGCTGCGGTTGGCGCGGCGGGGCTTGGGCAACGTCTGGCCGAACCCCGCCGTGGGCTGCGTCTTGGTGGCCGTGGACCGGATCGTGGGTCGCGGCTGGACCCAGCCCGGCGGACGCCCCCATGCCGAGCGGATGGCCCTGGACATGGCCGGTCCGGCTGCGCGCGGCGCCACAGCCTATGTCACCCTTGAACCCTGCGCGCACCACGGCCGCACCCCGCCCTGCGCCGAAGGACTGATCCATGCGGGCGTGGCGCGGGTCGCCACGGCCCTGACCGACCCCGACCCGCGCGTCGCCGGGCGCGGCCATGCCATGCTGCGCGCCGCCGGGATCGAGGTCACCGAGGGGCTGCGGGCCCAGGCAGCCGCCGCCCTGCAGGGCGGCTTCCTGAGCCGCGTGACCAGGGGCCGCCCGATGGTGACGCTGAAACTCGCCACCAGCTTTGACGGGCGGATCGCCACCGCTACCGGCGAAAGCCGCTGGATCACGGGCGAGGCCGCGCGCCGCCATGTCCACCTGCTGCGCCTGATGCACGACGCCGTCATGGTCGGCGCGGGCACGGCGCGGGCGGACCGTCCGGCGCTGAACGTGCGCGGCTTCGGCCCCGTCCGCCAGCCCGTGAGGGTGGTGCTGGCGAACGGCGCCATCCCGCCCCTGCCTCACGAGGATGCCGACCACGGCCCCCTGTGGGTGCTGCCCGGCCCGCCTGCCGAGGCCTTGGCCGAGCTTGGCCGCCGCGGGATCACGCGGGTCTTCTGCGAAGGAGGCGGCCAGCTTGCCGCCGCGCTGCTGGCCGAGGGGCTGGTGGACGAACTGGTCGGCCATACCGCCGGCGTGGTCCTGGGCGGCGACGGGCGCGCGGCCGTGGCGCCAATGGAACTGGCTGCCCTGGCCGATGCGCCGCGCTTCCGGCTGGCCGAGACCCGGGCACTGGGTGGCGACGTGCTCCACCGCTGGGTCCGAAAAGCGTAGGACAGGGCGCGGCTGCCCTCTGGAAAAGGCCCGAAGCATATTCTCTGACAAGCCCCGGTTCAGAGCGCGCGGGCACAAGGCAAAGGATTCTTCCCGGCCTACTGCGCCTCAAGCGCGCGCTGGTCTGCCTTGCCGCCATCCTCCGGGCTTTCTATCCTGCGCCCGATGCCGGTTCGCGCCACCTTTTCCCGCTTCTGCCGCCTTGCCGCGCTTGCCGTGCTGCCGGCGGCCTGCGGCGGCGCGGACGATGCCTATCCCCGCCTTGTGCCGCTGTCCGAGCTGAACGCCCCGCCCGCGATCCCCGCCCATGCCGCCGAGGCGGCCGCCGATCCCGAGGCCGTGGGCGAAGCCCTGCGCGCCCGCCGCGCCGAGGCGGCCGCCCGTGCTGCCGCCGCACAGGGGACCCCTGCGGATACCGCCGCCCTGACCCGCCGCGCCGCCGCGCTGCGGGATCGCGCCGAGGAACTGTCCCGCCGCGATCCGGGCGCGGCGGGCGTCTCGGTCAGCGCCGCGCCCTCACAGTCCGCCCCAGACACCGACCCGGAAACCGCCGCCCGTGCGCGGGCCCTGCGCGAGCGCGCGCGCCGGATGCTGGACGGCGATGCGGCTCCTGCCGACCTTCCGCCCTGCCCCCCCGGCACGGCCGACCCCACCGCCGCCGGCTGCCTGCCCCGCTGAAGCGGCCGTTCACCCCCAGAGGATACCCATGCCCGTCATCACCTGCATCGACGACCTCAAGCGCCTGCACAAGGCGCGCACCCCGCGCATGTTCTACGACTATGCGGAATCGGGCAGCTACACCGAACAGACCTTCCGCGAGAACACGACCGACTTTTCCAAGATCCGCCTGCGCCAGAAGGTGGCCGTGGACATGACGGGCCGCAGCCTCGCCTCGGACATGGTGGGGCTGCCGGTCTCCATGCCGGTGGGCCTTGCGCCCGTGGGGATGACGGGGATGCAGCGGGCGGATGGCGAGATCAAGGCGGCCCGCGCCGCCGAGGCCTTCGGCGTGCCCTTCTGCCTGTCCACCATGTCGATCTGCTCGATCGAGGACGTGGCGCTGCACACCACCCGGCCCTTCATGTTCCAGCTTTACGTGATGAAGGACCAGGAGTTCCTGGAGAACATCATCGCCCGCGCCAAGGCCGCGAACTGCTCGGCCCTCGTGCTGACGCTGGACCTGCAGATCCTCGGGCAGCGGCACAAGGACCTCAAGAACGGGCTTTCGGCGCCGCCGAAGCTGACCCCTTCCTCCATCGCGGACCTCGCGACCCGCTGGCGCTGGGGGATCGAGATGCTGCAAACGAAGCGCCGTTTCTTCGGCAACATCGTGGGCCATGCCAAGGGCGTGACCGACACCGCCAACCTCGCCAGCTGGACGGCCGAGCAGTTCGACCCGCAGCTCGACTGGACCAAGATCGCGCGCATCCGCGACCTGTGGGGCGGCAAGCTGATCCTGAAAGGCATCCTGGATGCCGAGGACGCCCGCATCGCCGCCGACTTCGGCGCGGACGCCATCGTGGTCTCGAACCACGGCGGGCGGCAGCTCGACGGCGCGCTCAGTTCCATCCGGATGCTGCCCGAGATCGTGGCCGCCGTGGGCGACCGGGTCGAGATCCACATGGATTCCGGCATCCGCTCGGGCCAGGACGTGCTGAAGGCGCTGGCGCTGGGGGCGCATGCGACCTGGATCGGGCGGGCCTGGGTCCATGGTCTCGGCGCCTTGGGGCAAGAGGGCGTGACCGCCGCGCTGGAGGTGATCCGCAAGGAACTGGACATCACCATGGCGCTGTGCGGCGAGCGCGACATCCGCAACGTCGGCCGCCACAACGCCCTCGTCCCCGCGGAATGGAGCCGCGACTACGTCTGAGCCGCAGCCCGCTCGGGGCTGGCAGATTGAATGTGACGCAGCGTCCCGGAAGGCGTATGTTCATGGCATCCGGCAGTTTTCTTCCCCGCGCGGGAGCAGGCGGGTCGTCGCGGCTGCCGGCAGGACTCCGATGCATCATGCTCCGGGAGGGACCACCATGAGACTTCGTTCAGGCTTCGCGGCGGGGGGGATCGTCCTGCTGACCCTGGGCGCCGCGCAGGCGCAGTCCGTCGCCACGGACGCGAATGGCCGGACGCTTTACACCTTCGACCAGGACAGCGGCGGGACCTCGGCCTGCTACGACCAGTGCGCCGTCAACTGGCCGCCCGTCCTGGGACAGGAGGGCAGCGAGATGGGGCCGAACTGGACGCTGGTCCCGCGCACCGACGGCACCATGCAGATGGCCTACAAGGGCAAGCCCGTCTATTACTACATCGGCGACCAGAATCCCGGTGACGTGACGGGCGACGGCAAGGGCGGGGTCTGGCACGTCCTCAAGCCCTGACCCGCCGCCCGCGCGGGCCCTCGCAGCCGGCCGATCTTCTCACTTTCCAATCCTCCGGCACCCGTGTATAGGGCCGGCTTCCGGTCAGGCACCCTTGGAGGCTGGCCGGCTGCAACCTGAAAGGAACGAACATGGCCAAAGAGATCCAGGATCTGGTGGCCGAGGCACGCGCGGGGACAGGCAAGGGGGCCGCCCGCCAAGCTCGCCGCAACGGCAAGGTGCCCGGTATTGTCTACGGTGACGGCAAGGAGCCTCTGGCGATCCAGATGGACTTCAACCCCCTTCTGACCAAGCTGCGCGCCGGCCGCTTCATGTCCACGCTGTGGAACCTGAAGGTCGAGGGCCAGGACGACGTCCGCGTCATCTGCCGCGGTGTCCAGCGCGACGTGGTCAAGGACCTGCCGACGCACATCGACTTCATGCGCACGCACCGCAACTCGCGCGTGAACCTGTTCGTGCATGTCGAGTTCATCAACCACGAGGACAGCCCCGGCCTCAAGCGCGGCGGCACCCTGGTCGTGGTTCGCCCCGAGGTCGAACTGGTCGTCACCGCCGGTGACATCCCCGAGCAGATCGTCGTGGACCTGAAGGGCCGCAAGATCGGCGACGTGATCCACATCGACGACGTGGAACTGCCCGCCGGCGCGAAGCCCACGATCGACCGCAACTTCGTCATCGCCAACATCACCGCGCCCTCGGGCCTGGCCGCCAGCGACGACGAGGCCGAGGAAGCCCCCGCCGAGGCCTGATCGCCACGGACGAATGACCCTGAAGGGCGGTGCCACGGCGCCGCCCTTTCGCGTTTCCGGGCCTCCTGATCTTCTGTCCGCAATCATCCCGGAATCGTCCTATACGACGACGGGGCAGAGCCCTGGTCGGCGCACCCACCTTTCACCCCCTCCCCTTCGTTGCTACATCCCCCCGCATGACCCACCCCATCCATATCGTCGGCGCCGGCATGGCGGGCTCCGAAGCCGCGTGGCAGGCCGCCCAGGCCGGAGTCCCGGTGATCCTGCACGAGATGCGCCCCCAGGTCGGCACCTTCGCCCACAGGACGGGCGACTGCGCCGAGATGGTCTGTTCCAACAGCTTCCGCTCGGATGACGACGTGAACAACGCCGTGGGCCAGCTGCATTGGGAAATGCGCGCGGCAGGCGGCCTCATCATGACCGCCGCCGACCGCCACAAGCTGCCCGCGGGCGGCGCCCTGGCCGTGGACCGCGACGCCTTCTCGGCCGACGTGACCGCCGCCCTGCGCGCCCATCCGCTGGTCACCATCGAGGCAGGCGAGATCACCGCCCTGCCTGACGAGGGCAACTGGATCATCGCCACGGGGCCGCTGACCTCGGCTGCCCTGGGACAGGCGATTGCGGCGGAAACCGGGGCGGATGCGCTCGCCTTCTTCGACGCCATCGCCCCCATCGTCCATGCCGACACCATCGACATGAGCGTGGCCTGGCGGCAATCCCGCTATGACAAGGGCGAGACCGAGGAGGAGCGGACCGCCTACATCAACTGCCCCATGACGCGAGCGGAATACGACGCCTTCATCGACGCCCTTCTGGCCGCCGAGAAGACCGAGTTCCACGAAGGGGAAACTGCCGGCTACTTTGACGGCTGCCTGCCCATCGAAGTCATGGCCGAGCGCGGCCGCGACACCCTGCGCCACGGGCCGATGAAGCCGGTCGGGCTGACGAACGCCCACAAGCCGGGGGAGAAACCTTACGCGGTGGTCCAGCTTCGGCGGGATAACGCACTGGGAACACTGTATAATATCGTCGGCTTCCAGACGAAGATGAAATACGGCGCGCAGACGCAGGTCTTCCGCATGATCCCCGGTCTGCAGGACGCGAGCTTTGCCCGGTTGGGCGGCATCCACCGCAACACCTTCCTGAACTCGCCCACGCTGCTGGACGACCGGATGCGGTTGCGGTCCCGCCCTCAGGTCCGCTTCGCCGGGCAGGTGACGGGGGTCGAAGGCTATGTCGAAAGCGCCGCGATGGGTCTGCTGGCGGGCCGCATGGCCGCCGCGCAGGCGCTGGGGCGCGACCTTCTCCCTCCGCCCGGCACGACGGCGATGGGGGCGCTGGTCCATCACATCACCGGCGGCGCCGAGGCCAAGACCTTCCAGCCGATGAACGTGAACTTCGGCCTCTTCCCCCCGGTCGAGGCCAAGTCGGGCCGTCGCGGCCGCAAGGACCGCTATCCGGCCTATACCGACCGCGCCAAGCAGGATTTCCAGGTGTGGCTCTCGGCGCAGTAAGGCGAACGCGCTTTGCGCCATCGCCCACCGGGCCGCTGCACCTCGGGCACGCCTTCGCGGCGCTAACTGCCGCGCGGCTGGCTGATCCCGGCGAGTTCCTGCTGCGGATCGAGGACATCGACCGTTCCCGCTGCCGCCCCGAATGGGAGGCGGCGATCCACGAGGACCTGCGCTGGCTCGACCTTTCCTGGCCGCAGCCGGTGATGCGCCAATCCGACCGCCTGCCCTCCTACCGCGCGGCGCTGGACCGGCTGGCGGAGATGGGCCTGCTCTACCCCTGCCGCTGCCGCCGGGCCGACATCGCGGCGGCCCTCTCTGCCCCGCAGGAGGGCGTGATCGGCCCCGATGGCCCGGTCTATCCCGGCACCTGCCGGGGGCGAAGGATGAGCGACGCCGGCCACGAGGACGCGATCCGGCTGGACGTGCGCTGCGCCTTCGAGCGGCTGGGCCTCGATCGCATCGGCTTTCAGGACGAGGTGGTGCTGCCCGGCCAGCGCCATGAACTGACGGCCGAGGACTTCATCGCCGGGGTGGGCGACGTGGTTCTGGCCCGGCGCGGCATGGGGACGAGCTATCACCTGTCGGTCGTCGTGGACGATGCCGCGCAGGGGATCACGCTGGTCACGCGCGGCAAGGACCTGTTCGACTCGACCTACATCCACGCGCTTCTACAGGCGCTGCTGGAGCTTCCGCAGCCGCTTTACCATCACCACCGCTTGGTCCGGGACGATGCGGGCAAGCGGCTGGCCAAGCGCGACGACGCCCGCGCGATCCGCAGCTATCGCGAGGCGGGGCTGACGCCCGCAGACATCCGCCGGATGGTCGGGCTCTAGATCCGCCGGTCCGGATAGCGCGACAGCAGGTCGTTGGTTTCCTGCGTGTTGCGGTAGATCCCGGAGGCCACGAACATCAGCCCGGCCATGAGGACGACGTAAAGTCCGCCGCCCACCAGGATGGCCAGTCCCTGCCAGAAAGAGCCGAAGGGCTGAAGCATCGCCCCGATCCCCGCGACGGCCACGGCCAGCAGCGCCAGCACCGTGAACCAGACGAGCAGCCGCTCGGCGCAGTCGATGAAGAAATCCCGCATTCCAAAACTCCGTTCAGACAGGACGGAGCTAGCATCGGGGTCTCAAGACGAGGTGAACGCCCCTTCTTCCGGCGCCATGATCTCGACCTCGGCGCCTGCGCGGACGGCGGTGTAGAAGCAGGTCCGGCGGTTGGTGTGGCAGGCGGGGCCGGTCTGGTCCACCAGCACCAGCAGGCAGTCGCGGTCGCAATCCAGCCGCATCTCGACCAGCCGCTGCACATGGCCCGAGCTTTCGCCCTTCACCCAGAAGGCCGCCCGCGAGCGCGACCAGTAGGTGACGCGGCCGGTGTCGAGCGTGCGCGCCACCGCCTCGGCGTTCATCCAGGCCAGCATCAGCACCTCGCCCGAGGCATGGTCCTGCGCGATGGCCGGGATCAGGCCGTTCGCGTCGAAACGCAGGGTCGCGGGGTCGAACATCGGTTTTCCTTTCACGCTCGGATGCCTATCTAGCGGGCGGACGGTGTGGGGAAAAGCGATGGCCGACGACGATCTGATGGCGCTGTATTCGCGCAGGCTGCTGGCGCTGGCGGCGGATATCCCGCACCTGGGCCGCCTGCCCGCGCCGACCGGATCGGCCACGCGCCGCTCGCCCCAATGCGGGTCCACGGTGACGGCGCATGTGGTCGTCGCGGATGGCGTTGTGACTGATTTTGCGCAGGAGGTGCGGGCCTGCGCGCTGGGGCAGGCCTCGGCCGCCGTGCTGGGCGGCGCGGTCCTTGGGCGGACTCCGGCGGAACTTGCGGCGGGCCGCGATGCGCTGCGGGCCATGCTGACCGAGGGCGCGCCTGCGCCGGACGAACCCTTCGCCGCGGCCGAGGCACTGACGCCGGCGCGGGACTTCCCGAACCGGCACGCCTCGATCCTGCTGGCCTGGGAGGCCGCGGCCGAGGCCGCGGGCGCCTAGACGGGCGGAGAGGTCCGCTCGGGGTTGATGCCCGCAAGTTCGCGGAACTCGGGCGGGGCGCGGCCCAGCAGTTCCTCGGCCAAGTCGCGGCCCATCTCGATGCCGTCGCTGACAAGCCCGCGCCGCTCGCCCCGGACCGACAGCGAGCCGTCGGGCAGCAGGATCTCGCCCCGCAGCCACAGGTTCTCGCCGTCAAGCTCGGCCAAGCCCGCCAAGGGCGTCTCGCAGGAGCCGTCGAGGCGGCGCAGGAAGGCGCGTTCCGCCGTCACCCGCAGCGTCGTGGGCAGGTCCGAGATGGCGGCCAGCATCGCCGCCGCGATCACGTCGTCCTTGCGCCGTTCCACTCCGATGGCGCCTTGCGCCACGGCGGGCAACATCTCCTCGGGCGTAATCGCGCTGCGGACCACGTCCAGCATCCCCAGCCGCGTCAGGCCCGCCATGGCGAGAAAGGTCGCCTCGGCCACGCCCTCATCGAGCTTGCGCATCCGCGTCTGCACGTTGCCCCGGAACTCGACCAGCGTCAGGTCGGGGCGGTAATGGATCAGCTGCGCCCGGCGCCGCAGACTCGATGAGCCGACGGGCGTGCCCGCCGGAAGCTCGGCGATGGAACCCCAGCGGCGGCTGACGAAGGCGTCGCGCACGTCCTCGCGCGGCAGGTAGCAGTCAATGATCAGCCCCTCGGGCTGCAGGACCGGCATGTCCTTCATCGAGTGGACGGCGATGTCGATGCGTTGGTCGAGCAGCGCGTCCTCGATCTCGCGGGTGAACAGGCCCTTGCCGCCGATCTCGCGCAGCGGGCGGTCCAGCACGCGGTCGCCGGTGGTCTT
Organism: Paracoccus chinensis; assembly: GCF_900102885.1. GTDB lineage: Bacteria > Pseudomonadota > Alphaproteobacteria > Rhodobacterales > Rhodobacteraceae > Paracoccus > Paracoccus chinensis. Next base: position 180,458 of record NZ_FNGE01000005.1, read on the forward strand.
GATGACCACGATCTCGAAGGCATCCGCGGGCAGGTCATGCGCGGCGGCCAGCCGGTCGCGCGTCTCATGCGCCTGCGCGAGCGCGAGCGCCGAGCCGCGCGTGCCGATCCGAAGCGGGCGGTCGGGGGTGGGTAAAGCGTCCATGCGCGATGGGTTATCCCTGCCCCGTCCGCTTGACAACCATGCTGCGGCGGAAGGGCGCAGGCCAGCGGCCGCGACCTGCCAAGCTTGCAAGCCGGGCGCGGCCTTGCGACAAGGCCGCATGACACAGGATCCTCGCCCCGAACCGCAGAAAAGCCCCGCCAAGACCATCCTGCGCGCCCTTGCCGGCGAGCGCCAGCCGGTGCCGCCGATCTGGATGATGCGGCAGGCCGGGCGCTACCTGCCCGAATACCGCGCGACCCGGGCGCAGGCGGGGGATTTCCTGTCGCTCTGCTACACGCCGGACCTCGCGGCCGAGGTGACGCTGCAGCCCATTCGCCGCTATGGCTTCGACGCGGCGATCCTGTTCGCGGACATCCTGCTGATCCCGCAGGCGCTGGGGATGGACCTGTGGTTCGTGACGGGCGAAGGTCCGCGCCTGTCCACCATCACCACCCCCGAGGAACTGGCCGCCCTGAAACCGGCGGAGGCGATCCACGAGACGCTGTCGCCCGTCTATGAGACCGTCCGCATCCTGTCGCGGGAACTCCCGCGCGAGACGACCCTGATCGGCTTCGCGGGCGCGCCCTGGACCGTGGCGACCTACATGATCGCCGGGCGCGGCACGCGCGACCAGGGACCGGCCCATGCGCTGAAGCAGGCCGACCGCGCCACCTTCCAGGGGATCATCGACCGGGTGACCGAGGCCACGATCCTTTACCTGTCCGCGCAGATCGAGGCGGGGGCCGAGGTCGTCAAGCTGTTCGACAGCTGGGCGGGCAGCCTGCACGGGCAGGACTTCGACGATTTCGCGGTCGCGCCCGCGCGCCGGATCATCGCCGCATTGAAAGAGCGTCATCCGCATGTCCCCGTGATCGCCTTCCCCCGCGAGGCGGGCGACCGTTACATCGGCTTCGCCAAGGCCACGGGGGCCGATTGCGTGGCGCTGGACAACTCGGTCTCGGCCGAATGGGCGGCGCGGAACGTGCAGGTCGATGGCTGCGTGCAGGGAAATCTCGCGCCCGGGCACATGGTCACGGGCGGGCCGGCGCTGGTGGATGCCACGCGAGCCATTGTCCGGGCCTTTGCGGGCGGGCCGCATATCTTCAACCTTGGCCACGGGATCACGCCGGACGCAAACCCCGAGAACGTGGCGCTGATGATCCAGACGGTGCGCGAGGGCGCCTGAGCCGATGTGGGTCGCCGCGACCCTGATCGCCTCGCTGGCGCAGACGGGACGCAACGCGGCGCAGGCGGGGCTGACCGCGCGCATCGGGACCATGGGCGCGACAGGCGTCCGGTTCCTCTTCGGCCTGCCCTTCGCGATTCTGTTCCTGGGCCTCGTGGCGCTCGTCGAACCGGTGCCCATGCCGAACATGACCGCCCTCGGCTATGCCGCAATGGGCGCCGTGTCGCAGGTGGCGGCGACGGCGCTGATGCTGACGGCCATGCAGCGGCGGGGCTTCGCGGTGGCGACCGCGCTGATCAAGACCGAGCCGGTGACGCTCGCCATCCTCGGCGCGGCCCTGCTGGCCGAGCCGCTGAGCCCGGCCCGCCTCGGCGCCATCGCCGTGGCGACCGCCGGGGTACTGGCGATGTCGGGCGCGGGCTGGCGGCGGGCAGGCGCGGGTCCGGTCGCGCTAGCCGTGCTGGCGGGCGGGCTGTTCGGCCTGTCGGCGATCGGCTTTCGCGGTGGCATCCTGTCGCTGCCCCATGGCGGCGAGCTGATCCGGGCGACCACGATCCTCGTGCTGTCTCTGACGCTGCAGACGGCGCTGGTGGGCGCATGGCTCGCCCTGCGCGACCGCCCTGCCATGCACGGGATGCTGGGCGCGTGGCGCGAGTCGCTGGGCGCGGGCTTCCTTGGCGCGCTCGCCTCGCAGTTCTGGTTCCTGGCCTTCGCCCTTGCGCCCGCGGCCAACGTGCGGACGCTGGCTCTGGTCGAGGTGGTCTTCGCCGCCGCCATCTCGCGTCACCGCCGCGAGGCGATGGGTCCGCGCCAGCTTGCCGGCATGGCACTGATCGTCGGGGGCGTGGGCTGGCTTCTGTGGGCGGCGCGCTGAGCGCTCAGACCCACTTCGCCAGCGGCGGCAGGCTCATGAGCACGGCATCGGCGTTGTGGCCGGTTTCCAGCCCGAACTTGGTGCCCCGGTCGTAGACGAGGTTGTATTCGGCATAAAGCCCGCGGTGGATCAGCTGGGCGTCCCGGTGCTCGGGCTCCCATTCCTGCACCATGCGGCGGCGGACCAGCGGGACGAAGGCGGGCAGGAAGGCCTCGCCCACCGCGCGGGTAAAGGCGAAGTCGGCCTGCCAGTCGCCGGTGTTCAGGTCGTCGTAGAAGATCCCGCCGACGCCACGGGCGCGCCCGCGATGGGGGATGAAGAAATACTCGTCCGCCCAGGCCTTGAAACGGTCGTAGTAATCCGCCCCGTGGGGGGCGCAGGCCGCGCGCAGGGTCTCGTGGAAATGCGCCGTGTCCTCGGGATATTCGAGGCAGGGGTTCAGGTCCGCCCCGCCCCCGAACCACCAGGCCGAGGGCGTCCAGAACATGCGGGTGTTCATGTGGACGGCGGGCGCGTGCGGGTTCTGCATGTGGGCGACCAGGCTGATGCCGCTGGCCCAGAAGCGCGGATCCTCGGCGATCCCCGGTACGCCGCGCGCGGCCATGGCGGATTGCGCACGTGGGGCGAGCGTCCCATGGACCTCGGACCAGTTCACGCCGACCTTCTCGAAGACGCGGCCCCCGCGCATGACGGACATGATCCCGCCGCCGCCGTCCTCGGCCCGCTCGGTCGGGGTGACGGTGAAATGGCCAGCAGGCGCGTCCGAAATCGCCTCCTCCTCCAGCCCCTCGAAGGCGGCCACGATGGTGTCGCGCAAGGACCGGAACCATTCGGCCGCGGCGCGGCGCTCGTCACTCATGTCCATGAAGCGGCCCCTTTCGTGAATTGCGGCACCGGGCGGGCCGCGCTAGCATTCCCCCAACCTGATTAGAGGCGCCGCCGATGAGCCGCAACCTGACCCTGACCGCGCTGGCCTGCCTGGCGCTTGTGGCCTGCGGGACGCCGCAGGAACAATGCATCAGCCGGAACACCGACGAATACCGCACCGTCTCGCGCCTGCTGGCCCAGGTCGAGGGGAACCTCGCGCGTGGCTATGCCTGGGACGAGCGGGTGGTCACGCGGACCGAGCTCGACTTCTGCCCCACGATCCTGCGCAACAAGGATGGCGACCGCGTGCTGGTGCAGCGCAGTTGCTGGCGCGACGTGGCGGACACGGAACGTTTCCGGGTGCCGATCGACCCGGTGGTCGAGCAGCGCAAGGCCGAGAACCTGCGCGCCCGGCTGGCCGCGCTGCGCCCGAACGCCGAACGCGCCGTCCAGGCCTGCCGCGCGGCCTATCCTGAGGAAGGCTAGCGCCGCTTCGGCCGTCCCGCGCCGGTCGCGGTGATGACCTTGAAGCGGTTGTCGCCGCCGATCTCCTGCACGTCCGCGAACAGCTCGGACAGCGCGGCCTCGTAGGGCAGGTGCCGGTTCGCAACCATCCAGAGCCGCCCGGCCCCTGTCAGCAGCCCCGCCGCCGCGCGGATGAAGCGCGCGCCCAGATGCGGGTCGGGGCTGCGACCCTCGTGGAAGGGCGGGTTCATGACGACCCCGTTCACCGGCTCGGGCAGGCGGAAGGAGGTGGCATCGGCCCAGTGGAACTGCGCGCGCGGGTCGGTCACGTTGGCCTTCGCGCAGTCCAGCGCGGCATGGTCGGCCTCGACAAGGTGCAGCACCTCGACGCCGGGGTGCTTGAGAACCTGCGCCGAAAGCCAGCCCCAGCCCGCGCCCAGATCGACCATGCGCGTGGGCAGCCGGTCGGGCAGGCAAGCCGCCAGCGCGACCGATGCCGGGTCTGGCCCGTCCGCCGAAAACACGCCCGGCGCGGTGACGAAGCCGCCGTCCACCGTCCGCTCGGCACCCTTCCAGTCAGGGGGCAGCCAGTCGCCGCCCGGCACGGTCACGCGGAAGATCTTTCCATGCGCGCGGGACTGCACCTGATCGACCGGGGCCAGCCCCCGCAATTCGCGCAGCATGGCATCGACGCCGTTTGTCTTCTGACCGTCGATCCACAGCGCCGCACCCTCGTCCAGCGCCCCTGCGGCGGCGGCGACACGCGCCCGCGCCTCGGCCCGCGCGCGGGGCAGGAAGACCACGGCGGCGTCCGCCCGGCCGTTCACCGCAGTCTGAACGCGGAATCCCTGCGCAAGCGCCGAATCATGCGCGGGCCGAAAGCCCTGCACAACCGTGGTGCGAGCAGGGTCGAACTCCGCGAGGTCCCCCGGCCCTGCCCCGACGAGCAGCACCGCACCCTCGATCGGGTCGATCAATTCAAGACGAGAGCCCGCCACTTATTCCTTTTCCATCGTGCATTGCAGCGGATGCTGCTGGCGGCGCGCAAGCTCCATCACCTGCGCGACCTTGGTTTCGGCGATCTCGTGGGAAAACACGCCGACAACCGCCACGCCCTTGCGATGGACGGTCAGCATGATCTCGATCGCCTGGGCATGGGTCATGCCGAACAGCCGTTCGAGAATATGGACCACGAACTCCATCGGCGTGAAATCGTCATTCAGCAACAGCACCTTGTAAAGCGGCGGGCGCTGGGTCTTGGGCTTGGTCTTTGTGGCGAGATCGACGTCTTCCCTGCCTTTCGAGGGAGGGTCGATCATGCGCGGGGAATCGGTCGTCTGCGTCACGAGCGGCAAGTCCTGAATGGGCGGGTTGCCTGCGAATATAGGGCCGGCGCGGCGCAAGGGAAAGGCTGACGAACCCTGCGGACCCGAAACGCTGACGTCATGGCAAATACGCGGTTCCCGCAGCGCGTGTGGCGTGTTATTCTCGGCTTGTTAAGGAAGGGCGTGCAATCAAGAACGCGCCCGCAGGCAGAGAGACCGGGACAGTGCAAATTCTTCATCGAACCCTGATCGCGGGGTGGATTGCCCTGGTTGGCGCCCTTGTGCCGCTGACCGCGTCCGCCGCGCCCTTCGCCGCCCATGTCATGGACGGGCGCACGGGCAAGGAGATCTATTCCCAGAATGCGGATGCCCGGCTGCATCCCGCGTCCCTGACAAAGATGATGACGCTCTACATGGCCTTCACGGCCATCGAGCGGGGGCAGGTCCGGCTGGACTCCAGGTTCACGGTGACGCCCCACGCGGCGGGCCAGCCGCCTTCGCGCCTCGGGCTGCGGGCGGGCCAGAAGATCGAGCTGCGCTATCTCATCCGCGCCGCTGCGGTCAAATCCGCCAACGACGCGGCCACCGCCATCGGCGAGGGGCTCGCGGGGTCCGAGGCGAAGTTCGGCCAGCAGATGACCGCCATGGCCCGCGCGCTGGGCATGAAGAACAGCAACTTCCGCAACGCCAACGGACTGACGCAGGAAGGGCATTATTCCTCGGCCCGCGACATGTCGGTTCTGGGGCGCCGGTTGTTCTACGATTTCCCGCAGTATTACTCGATCTTCTCACGCCGCTCGGCGGACGCGGGCATCGCCACCGTGTCCAGCACCAACAAGCGTTTCCTGGACAGCTACCAGGGCGCGGACGGGATCAAGACGGGCTACACGCGGGCTGCGGGCTTCAACCTGACCGCCTCGGCCCAGCGCGGCTCCAAGCGGATCATCGCCACGGTGCTGGGCGGTCAGTCCACGGCCCAGCGCAACGCGGTCATGGCGCAGCTTCTGGATACCGGCTTCGGCAAGGCGCCGACGCGCGTGAAGGAGATCCGCCCCGAGGCGCCCGCCTATATCGTGGAACGCAAGCGCAGCGTGCAGGTGGCCCGCGCCGAGCCGCAGGCGCGCCCGCCGGTGGCCGCGGCCCGGCCGGTGAAGGGATCGACCGTCCCGGTCGAGCCCGCCCGCCGTCAGGCCGAGGCGCCCGTGCAGCCCGCGGCAGCGCCTGTCCTGGCGCAGGCCAGCGTCGGCTCGGCCCGCCCCGCGCGCAAGCCCGCAGGCGCCCCGGCGTCCGTCAAGGTGGCCTCGGCCGAGCCCGCCGCGATCGAGGCGGCGGTCAAGCTCGCCACCGCCGACGCGGCTCCGCCCCCGGCCCCGCGTCCGGGCCCCGCCGCGCAGGCCAAGGCGCCGCGCACGCTGGGTTCCACCTTCGCGGCGGCCGAGCCGAAAGAGGCCGAGCCCGCTGGCATCGCGGTCCCGCGCGTCAGCACCAAGCTGCTGGCGGCTTCAAAGCCCGTGCGCAAGTCCGACGCGGTGATCCTTGCCGCGATGGAGGAAGAAGGCGACCGGTCCGAGCCCGAGGCGGTGCAGATCGTTTCGCGCCCCTCGACCAAGGGCCGCGGCAACCACGGCATCACGCTGGGACGCTTCAAGACCAAGGCCGAGGCCGAGCAGCTTCTGCTGCGCATCGCCCTTCAGGAAAGTGCCGTTCTGAACAACGCCACCCGCCGCGTCGGCAACACCCCCAAGGGATGGGAGGCGAACTTCTCGGGCCTGACCCGCGACGCGGCGCAGCTTGCCTGCGACAAGCTCGCCGCCCGCTCGCAGCGCTGCACGGTGCTGGGGAACTGAGACGGCTCTGACCGCGACAAGGAAAGCCCGGCTTCGGCCGGGCTTTTCCGTTTCAGCACCGAGGCGATGAAGAGACGCTTGCTTGGGGGCCGGGTTCCGTCAGGCGCTGCCTTCAGGAGGGAAAGCCCTGCAACAGGAGTGCACGCGCGTGAAGGTCCAGCAGAACGGACAAGACGGGCCAAGCCAGACGACGAGTGCAGGATAGCGGGCCAGCCTCAGCCTCAGCCTCAGCCTCAGCCTCAGCCTCAGCCTCAGCCTCAGCCTCAGCCGAAGGCAGCAGCTTTGCTGATCGACTGCAAGGAAGGCAGAGCACGGAGGGGCCTGCCCTGTTATGGACAGGGCGCGGCATCACCGCCAGTCCGGCATGGAGGTGCCTGTCCTCTGCCCATGGTGAAGGCTGACAGCTTTGCAGGTTGTCGCCCCGAGGGAAGGGGTCAGCTACCGCCTTGAGCGGAGCGAGTCCGCACCAGCACACTTCACTGCCCCGGAAGTCTGAAAGGGGAACCGCTCCTCGAAGCTTAGCACGGCGGCCAAGGGAAGGCTTGAAACGCTGCGTGTGCGAGGCGCGGACTTCCATGTGGGACCGGCTCGCCCTGCCTCTCAACCCGATGGCCTCACGGCTTGGGGTGGTCATCCCATTCGTCGCTGAGGATGCGCTGGGCGTCACCCTTGGGGTCCTCGTACTGCCGGTTGCGCAGCGCCCAGACGAATGCCGCGAGGCCAAGGCCTCCCAGGCCCAGCGAGACGGGGATCAGATAGACCAGAACCTCCATCAGCGCAGCCTCAGCGCGTTCAGGGTGACGCTGACCGAACTCAGCGACATGGCCAGCGCGGCGATCAGGGGCGTGGCGAGCCCCGCAAGTGCAAAGGGCACGGCGACCACGTTGTAAAGGATCGACAGCGCGAAGTTCTCCCGGATCCGCCGGATCGAGGCGCGAGCCACACCCACGGCATCCGCGACAGGGCCGAGGTCCTTGCCGACCAGCACCATGTCCGATGCAACGCGCGCCGCGTCCAGCGCGCTCGCCGGCGAGATCGACGCATGGGCCGAGGCCAGCGCCGCCGTGTCGTTCAGACCGTCGCCCACCATCAGGACATGCCGGCCCTGTGCGGACAGTTCGGCCACGGTCGCGGCCTTGTCCTGCGGAGTGACGGTGGCCCGCCACTCCTCGACGCCAAGTCGTGCGGCGATGTCGCGCACGGCGCCTGCGCCGTCGCCCGACAGGATCATCACCCGCAGGCCGGCATGGCGCAGCCGGGCCACCGCCTTGTCCGCACCCGGGCGCAGGCTGTCGGTGAAGTCGATGCGGTGTACCCGGGCGCCGATCCGCAGCCAGGTCGCGGCGCCGGGCGCCTCGTCATCGGCCCCCACCCAGTCGGCGCGTCCAAGCCGCACGGGGCGGCCCTGCCAGCGCGCCTCGACGCCATAACCGGGCACCTCGCGCAGGTCCTCGACCTCGGCGGCCAGCCCCGCGATCCCGGCGACGATGGCGCGGGACAGGGGATGGGCCGAGCCACCTGCAAGCGCCAGCGCCACGGCGCGGCCTTCGGCATCGAGATCGGCCGCGGCCACCTGCGGCGTGCCCATCGTGAGGGTGCCGGTCTTGTCGAAGACGACGGTATCGACCTCGGCCAGACGCTCCAGCGCGGTGCCATCCTTGATCAGCAGCCCTTCGCGGAACAGCCGTCCCGAGGCGGCGGTGATTACTGCAGGGACAGCCAGCCCGAGGGCGCAGGGGCAGGTGATGATCAGCACCGCCGCCGCCACGTTCACGGCCACGCGCACGTCGCGGGTCATCCAGAACCAGCCGATGAAGCTCGCCAGCGCCAGGAGGTGGACGGCGGGCGCATAGCTGCGGCTCGCCCGGTCGGCGATCGAGGTATATCGGCCGCGCGCCGATTCCGCCGCCGCGACCAGAGCGGTCAGGCGGGACAGCGAGCTGTCGCGTCCGGCGGCCGTCACCTGCAGCGTCAGGGGGCCGGTCAGGTTCACCTCGCCCGACGACAGGGCGTCGCCGGGACGCGCGGCGATGGGCACCGACTCGCCGGTCAGCAGCGAGCGGTCGATCTCGGACGCGCCCGCCGTCACCACCCCGTCCGCCGGGACGCGGCCGCCGGGACGCACGAGGATCAGGTCGCCCGGCCGCAGGTCGGCCACGGGCACGGCTTCCTCGGCGCCTTCGCGCAGCAGGATGGCGCGGGGAACCTCAAGCGCGGTCAGTTCCTCGGCGGCCGAGCGGGCCACGGCGCGGGTGCGATAGTCGAGGTAGCGGCCGACCAGCAGGAAGAAGCACAGCATCACCACGCCGTCGAAATAGGCGTGGGGGCCGCTGTTCCAGGTCTCGAAGACCGAGATGGCGCTGGCGAGGATCAGCGCGAGAGAGATCGGCACGTCCATGCCGAGCCGCCCGGCGCGCAGCGCCCGCCAGGCGCTGGCGAAGAAGGGTTGGCCCGAGAAAGCCACGGTCGGCAGGGCGATGGCGCCCGAGATCATGTGGAACAGGTCGCGGGTCGCGGCATCCGCCCCCGACCAGACCGCGACCGACAGGATCATGATGTTCATGGAGGCAAAGCCCGCGACCCCGATCCGCATCAGGAGGTCGCGTCCGCGCCGGTCTGCCTCGGTCGCGGTCAGCGCTCCGGGGTCAAGCTCATGCGCCTCGTAGCCGATGCGGTCCAGCGCCGGGATCAGGTCGTCGGCCGTAACCCCCTCGGCGTCCACGACCACGCGGCGCAGGGACAGGTTCACCCGCGCGGCGCGCACGCCCGGCACGGCGGACAGCGCCCGTTCCACGTCGGTGATGCAGGCCGCGCAATGGGCAGTCGGCAGCGACAGGATCACGTCGCCCCGCACCGGCCCCGTGCGCGCCAGCCGACCCGCCAGGGGCGCCACGTCGCAGGCGGGACAGGCGCTGAGGCGGCTTTCGAAGTCGGTGGAAACGTCCGTCATCACTTCACCCGGCTGCCCGAGAAATGGTCGATGCGCTGGCGGAAGACCGTCCCGTCCCAAGCCTCGGCCGTCACGTTGATGTTCCAGATGCCGGGCGCCAGCGTCAACGGCGCCCGGAAGATGCCGTTTTCGTAGATGAAGCGCGGGGTCTGGTCCTCGCGCACATGGGTCGGGCGGCCGACGGTGGCCGACAGCGACCTGATGCGGGCGGGGTTGCCCTGCGCGTCCTGGACCACCAACGTCAGCTCGCGCCCGTCGTATTCGGGCGTGACGGTCCAGCCGAGCGCCGCTTGCGCGGCCCGCTCGCGGTCGAAGCGCTGCGAGGCCACGTAGCTGTTCGGCGTCTCGAGCCCCGGGAAGGTGCTGACGGCCTTGAAGGCCATCACCATGTTCACGGCAATGATGACGCCGAAGGCTGCCAGCGTGATGGCCAGCACATGCCGGCCGGTCAGTTCCCGCGCCATCCTCAGCGCTCCGTTCCCTGGAAGACCGTCTCGACCGCGGCCCGGCGGCCCGAATCCAGGTCCTCGATCCACATGGTCAGCGGCGTCTGGCCACCCGAGGCAAGCGCCGAGCCCGGCTCGGCGGTCAGGTAGACGCGCTGGGCGAAGGTCTCGTCCGCAGGCACCGTCACTGTCTCACGGTCGCCTTCCAGCGCGACCACGACATCCGGCAGCGGCGTGCCATCGGCGGTCTCCGCGCCCACGGCGAAGGCCTTTTCCTCGCCCTGCATGTTGCGCAGCCGCAGCTCGTAGGTGTTGCGGATCGAGCCGTCGGCCATGGTGACGTACAGCGGGTTCCTGACCGGCGAGACGTTCAGGTCGTAGGGCGCGCGCAGGAACAGCGCCACGATCAGCCCCACGCCGATCGCCCCCCACAGGGTGAAATACAGCAGCGGCCGCGGGCGCAGGACATGCCGCCAGAGCGACTCGCCCTCCTGCCCCGTCTTTTCGGCGCTTTCGTCCTTGAGCGCCATGTAGTCGATCAGCCCGCGCGGCTTGCCGATCTTCGCCATCACGTCGTCGCAGGCGTCGATGCACAGCGCGCAGGTGATGCATTCCAGCTGCTGGCCCTCGCGGATGTCGATGCCCATGGGGCAGACGTTCACGCAGGCCAGGCAGTCGATGCAGTCGCCCTTGAGCGCGGTCGGGCTGTCGGACTTGGTGGGTTGCCCCTTGGCGATCTTGCCGCGCGGCTCGCCCCGCCATTCGCGATAGGCGACGGTCAGGGTGTTCTCGTCCATCATAGCGCCCTGGATGCGGGGCCAGGGGCAGGCGTAGATGCAGATCTGCTCGCGCGCGAAGCCACCGAAGAAGAAGGTGGTGGCGGTCATGATGGCGATGGTGGTGTAGGCGACGGGATGGGCGTTCAGCGTGACGAGGTCGCGCAGAAGCGTGGGCGCGTCGGCGAAGTAGAAGACCCAGGCACCGCCGGTCAGCAAGCCGATCAGCAGCCAGGCCGCCCATTTGGTCGCGCGTAGGCGGACCTTGCGGGCATCCCAGCCCTGCTCATACAGGCGGATGCGGGCGTTGCGGTCGCCCTCGATCCGGCGCTCGACCATCATGAAGAGGTCTGTCCAGACAGTCTGAGGGCAGAAATAGCCGCACCAGACCCGGCCCAAGACCGAGGTGAACAGGAACAGGCCAAGGCCCGCCATGATCAGAAGGCCCGCCACGAAATAGAACTCGTGCGGCCAGATCTCGATCCAGAAGAAGAAGAAGCGGCGGTTCGCCAGATCGACCAGAACGGCCTGGTCGGGCATCCCCGGCCCCCGGTCCCAGCGGATCCAGGGGGTGATGTAGTAGATGCCCAGCGTGACCGCCATGAGCACCCATTTGAGGTTGCGGAACTGGCCCCGGACACGGCGCGGGAAGATCGGCTCGCGCGCCGCATAAAGGCGGGGGGGTTCCTGCTCGATCGTGGACATGCTCGACTCCTGATGGGCAGGAAACGGGCGCACCGCCCTGCCGGACCGGCGGTTGACCTGCAACGCGCCGCGAGCCCGTCATATAGGAGGGAACCCGGCCGATTTCAGGGACCGTTTGTCGCACCCCCCGCCGGCAACCGCGTCGCCGCCGGGATTGTTGCTGTTCAGGACCGGCCCCCCGGAAACGCGCGAATGGATCGGGGGGCCGGCAGCCCCTGCCTTGCGGCAGGGGCGTCCGGTGGGACGAAGGCGCTACTCGCCGCCGCCCAGGCCGTGGACATAGGTCGCCACGGCGCGGATCTCGGCCTCGCTGAGGCGGTCAGACCAGGCGGGCATGACGCCGAAGGGGCCGTCATGGATGATCCTGTGGATCGTCGCCTCGTCCGGCTGGCCGTCCCTGTTGTAAAGCCACACGGCGTCCGTCAGGTTCGGCGCGCCCTGGCTGCGGTCGCCGGTCCCGTCCTCCATGTGGCAGGCCGAGCAGTTGTCCTGGAAGACCGTCGCGCCCTCGGCGGCCTGCGCCTCGTCATGGGGCAGGTTCCCCAGCGCCAGAACGTGCTGGGTGACCTGCTGGATCTGCGCGTCGTCGAGGATGCCGTCCACGCCGAACTTGGGCATCTCCGAATAGCGGGTGTCGGCGTCTTCCGGGCTGCGGATGCCGTGCAGCAGGGTCAGGTGGATGTCCTCGACCGTGCCGCCCCACAGCCAGTCGTTGTCCAGCAGATTGGGATAGCCGGGGTTCCCGGCCGCGCCCGCCCCGTGGCACTGCGCGCAATAGGTGCGGAAGATCGAGGCGCCCGCGTTGTTGGCGTAGTTCAGCAGATCGGGACTGGACGGGATGTCCGAAAGGTTCGCGGCCACCAGCTGCGTCTCGATCGGGGCGTTCGTCTCGTCGAACTGCCGGATCTCCTGGGCGACCACCTCGCGCTGGGTGGTGCCCAGCAGGCCCGAGGTGTTGTCGCGGATCAGCGGGATCGCCGGATAGGCGATCACGTAGCCCAGCGCCCATACGATGGTGGCGTAGAAGGTCCACAGCCACCAGCGCGGCAGCGGGTTGTCGTATTCCTCGATCCCGTCCCAGCTGTGGCCGGTGGACTTGACCTCGGCCGCCTTCCTGCCCGGGCGGCGGGTGACCTTGCGGCGCCCGTCGCGTTCGCCCCGCGGCTTCACGCCCGTCAGCACCTCGGGCATGTTCTCGACGATCTGCTCGGCGTTTTCTCGGTCGGCCTTGCGCCGGTCCACCGAGATGCGGTTTTCCGGGTTGGCAGGGGACTCGTGCGGGTCGTTCAGGTCGGCGCCGATGTTCTCGGCAACCTCACGCTCGCGCGGGGTCGGGGGCGGGTTCTCGTCTTTCGGATCGGCCATCACTCGACCTCCTTGCGGTTCGCCCCGGTCTCGGCCTCGGTGGGCTCGGGGGCGGGTCTTGTCTCGTTGCGGAAGATGCTCTCGGCGGCGTCGCGGTGCAGCCGGCGCGAGCCGGGCCGCCACACGAACAGGACCACGCCAATGAACACCAGGGTCAGCGCCAGCAGCACCCAGCTGTCGGCAAGCTGGCGCAGGAAGGAATAGCGGTCCATTCCCCCGGCACCCTCAGCGATGCTCGTCCGGCTGGAAGGTCGAGAAGTCGACCATCGTCCCCAGGACCTGCAGATAGGCGATCAGCGCGTCCATCTCGGTCACGCCCGCCTGGCGGTCGAAGTTGCGCGCCTGCGCGCCGGGATAGCGTTCCTGCAGCCCCGAGGCGTCCAGGTCGGGGTCCGCCTGCGCCAGGAAGTCGGCGCGGGCCTCGGTCACCATGTCGTCGCTGTAGGGCACGCCCACGCGGCGGTCGGCGACCAGCCGGTCCTCGACATAGGCCGGGTCGATCTGGCGGTGACGCAGGAAGGAATAGCCCGGCATGATCGATTCCGGCACGACCGAGCGCGGGTCGTTCAGGTGGTCGATGTGCCATTCGTCCGAATAGCGCCCGCCCACACGGGCCAGGTCAGGCCCGGTGCGCTTGGACCCCCACTGGAAGGGGTGGTCGTACATCGATTCCGCGGCCAAGCTGTAATGGCCGTAGCGCTCGACCTCGTCCCGCATGGGGCGGATCATCTGGCTGTGGCAGACATAGCAGCCCTCGCGGACATAGATGTCGCGGCCCGTCAGCTCGAGCGGGGTGTAGGGGCGCATCCCCTCCACCTTCTCGATGGTGTTTTCCAGGTAGAACAGGGGGGCGATCTGGACGATGCCGCCGATGGTCACCACGAGGAACGAGAACACCAGAAGCAGTGTCGCGTTCTTCTCGAGGATCTTGTGGTGGTCGAGAATGGCCATGAAAGATCCCCTTCCTTATTCGGCCGGAACGGCAACGCGGTTCGACGCGATGCGCGGCTGCCTGGCGACCGTGGCCCAGAGGTTCCAGGCCATGATGATCCCGCCGGCCAGGTAGAAGACGCCACCCAGCGTGCGGACGACCAGCATCGGATACTTGGCGATGACGGTGTCGGCGAAGGCGTTGACCAGGAAGCCCTGGCTGTCGACCTCGCGCCACATCAGGCCTTCCATGATGCCCGACACCCACATGGACGAGGCGTAGAGCACGAGGCCGATGGTCGCGAGCCAGAAGTGCCAGCTGACGGCGGCGGTCGAATACAGCCGCTCACGTCCCCAGAGGCGCGGCGTCAGGTAGTAGAGCGCGCCGAAGGTGATCATGCCGTTCCAGCCCAGCGCGCCGGAATGGACGTGGCCAATAGTCCAGTCGGTGTAGTGCGACAGCGAGTTGACGGCCTTGATCGACATCATCGGGCCTTCGAAGGTGGCCATGCCGTAGAAGCCGACGGCCACGACCATCATCCGCAGGATCGGGTCCGTCCGCAGCTTGTCCCAGGCGCCCGACAGCGTCATCAGGCCGTTGATCATGCCGCCCCACGAGGGCATCCACAGCATGATCGAGAAGACCATGCCCAGCGTCGCGGCCCATTCGGGCAGCGCGGTATAGTGCAGGTGGTGGGGGCCCGCCCAGATGTACATGAAGATCAGGGCCCAGAAGTGGATGATCGACAGCTTGTAGCTGTAGACCGGGCGCTCGGCCTGCTTGGGGATGAAGTAGTACATCATGCCCAGGAAGCCGGCGGTCAGGAAGAAGCCCACCGCGTTGTGGCCGTACCACCACTGGGTCATGGCGTCCTGCACGCCCGCGAAGAGCGGCACCGACTTGGACCCGAACAGGCTGACCGGCATCGCCAGGTTGTTGACGATGTGCAGCATCGCGATGGTCACAATGAAGGCCAGGTAGAACCAGTTGGCCACGTAGATGTGCGGCTCGCGCCGCTTCATGATCGTGCCGAGATAGATCAGCAGGTAGACGACCCAGACGATCGTCAGCCACAGGTCCACGTACCACTCGGGTTCGGCGTATTCCTTGGAATGGGTCGCGCCCAGGATATAGCCCGTCGCCGCCAGGACGATGAACAGGTTGTAGCCCCAGAAGACGAACCAGCCGGCGTTGCCGCCCCACAGCCGCGTCGCGCAGGACCGCTGGACCACGTAGAACGAGGTGGCGATCAGGGCGTTGCCGCCGAAGGCGAAGATCACGGCCGAGGTGTGCAGCGGGCGCAGCTTGCCGAAGTTGGCAAAGCCCTCCAGCGCGTCCGAGAAGTTCAGCGACGGCCAGGCGAGCTGGGCGGCGATCACCACGCCCACGAGGAAGCCCACCACGCCCCAGAAGGCGGTGGCGATCACCCCGGCGCGGACAGGGCCGTCAAGGTATTCGGACGGCGCGCCGGCCAGCGCCAGCTTGCGGTCCGGGTTGTCCATGGCCCGCAGCACCCACAGGAACGCCAGCCCGGCGGCCAGCATCACTGTGAGGGCGTTGACCTGATATGCCAGATCGCGCGCATAGTTGGCGGCGATCGCGGCAAAGACCGCGATCACGCCAAGCACGATCAGCTTGAAGCTATCCCACATCGTGTTCGGTGTCCTTTGTCTGGAAACAGCGCAGGTCCGAATCGCCCGAGGGGCGATCCGGGTGGGCCGTCTTGGCCGTGACCTTTATGGGCGGAATGTGGTGCAAACCTTGATCTGGGTCAACAAAACGGGGCACCCCTGCATCATACTGTCACACCGCGATCCGCAGGGGCCGTCACAGCAGGAGCCAAGCCAATGGGATACAAGACCATCCTTACCGTCATCACCCAGGCCGGACAGACCGCGCAGCTTGAGGCGGCGGTGGCGCTGGCGCGGCGCGAGGACGCCCATCTCGAGGTCTTCGCCGTGGGCGTGGACCACACCCAGACCGGCTACTATTACGCGGGCGCATCCGCCTATGTCTTCCAGGAGGCGATCGACCGCGCGATGGCCGCGGCCGAGGCGCTGGAAACCGGGATCCGCGCCGAGCTCGCCCCCGAGGACATCCGCTGGTCGGTCGAAAGCGCGGTCGCCCAGATGGGCGGCGTCTCGACCCTGATCGCCATGCGGGCACGCTTTGCCGACCTGGTCGTGCTGGCAAAGCCCTATGGCCCGAAGGCCGCGCCCGATGCCGAGGCGGTGCTGGAAGCCTCGCTCTTCGAAGGCGGCGCCCCGGTGCTGGTCCTTCCGCACGAGAATGTCGCGGTCGAGACCCTGGGCAAGCGCGTCCTGGTGGCCTGGAACCAGTCGGACGAGGCGCTGCACGCCATCCGCCGCGCCCTGCCCGTCCTGAAGGCGGCCGAGGCGGTCGAGATCGCGGTCGTGGACCCCTCGCCCTATTCGCCCGAAGGCTCGGACCCCGGCGGGAAGCTCTGCCAGATGCTGACGCGCCACGGCGTCAAGGCCGAGATCGCGGTGCTGGCCAAGACCCTGCCCACCGTGACCGAGGTCCTGAACCGCCGGGCAGCGGAAAGCGGGGCGGACATGCTGGTCATGGGCGCCTACAGCAAGTCGCGCCTGCGCGAGGCGATCATGGGCGGCGCCACGCGCCACATGCTGGAACGCGCCACCCTGCCCGTCCTGATGGCCCGCTGAGCACGGACCCGCGCGCCGGCGTCCCCCGCCGGCGCGGCGTCAGGCGGGCAGCCCGCCGTCCGAGTCGTCGCCGCTTTCCAGCACCAGCCGGTGGAAGTCGGGCACGATCACGCGGCGGTTGCCTTCCAGCGCAATCACCCCGTCACGCTTCAGCGCCGAGATCTGGCGGCTGACGGTTTCCAGCGTCAGGCCCAGGTAGTCGGCCATCGTTTCGCGCGTCAGCGGCAGGTCGATGCGGACACGGCCCTGGGGGCGCGTCTCGTGCAGACCCGCCTCGCGGCGCGCCAGGAAGGCGATAAAGGAGGCGATCTTTTCCCGCGCAGACTTGCGGCCCAGAAGCAGCAGCCATTCCCGCGCCGCGTCCAAATCGTCCAGCGTCATGTCCAGCAGCCGTGCGGCAATGCGGGGGCTGGACCGCAGCAACTCCTCGAAGGGCTTGCGGCGGAAGCAGCAGAGCGTCAGGTCCGACAGCGCCGTGACCGTGTAGGCCGAGGCCGAGCGTCCCGGCCGACCCAGGAAGTCCGACGGCAGCAGCAGCCCGACCATCTGGGTGCGCCCGTCCTCCATCGTCTGGGACAGGCCCGCGACGCCTGCAACGACCGAGGCCACGAACTCCATCCGTTCGCCTGCAAGGGCGACGGTCTGGCCGGCCTCGTAGCGGCGATAGTACTTGGTGGTGTCCAGCCGGTCGAGCTCGGGCGCCTCGCAACTGGCGCAGACGGCCCGGTACCGGATGGGGCAGTCCTCGCACGGGACCTGCAGGCCCTGGCAGGAATCCTGCGATTTCAGTTTGACCTGCGTCAATGTTCTTTCCCGCTTTGGGTGAGATACCTAGGCCCATGGAACAGGAATCGCAACTGACCCGGCTGGGGCTGTTTGACGCGCGCGTGCCGCGCTATACGTCCTACCCCACCGCCCCGCACTTCAAGCCGTCCGTGGGACCGGCCGATTTCACCAGCTGGATCCACGCGATCCCGGCGGGCGGGTCGATCTCGCTTTACATGCATGTGCCCTTCTGCCGCAGGCTCTGCTGGTTCTGCGCCTGCCGGACGCAGGGCACCCAGTCCGACGCCCCCGTGCGCGCTTATGCCGACATCCTGCTGGCGGAACTGGAGCTGCTGAAGGCAAACCTCGCCCCCGGCGTCAAGCTGTCGCGCCTGCACTGGGGCGGCGGCACGCCCACGCTGATGCCACCCGACATGATGCGGCGCGTGGCGGGCGCGGTCTTCGACGCCTTCCCGCTGGCGGAAGGGGCCGAGTTCTCGGTCGAGATCGACCCCAACGAGATCGACGAGGCGCGCATGGACGCGCTGGCCGAGGCGGGACTGACCCGCGCCTCGATCGGGGTGCAGGACTTCGACCCCGAGATCCAGAAGACCATCGGCCGCGACCAGAGCTTCGAGGTGACGGCCGAGGCCGTCCGCATGATCCGCGACCGCGGCATCCGAAGCCTCAACACCGACATCCTCTACGGGCTGCCGCACCAGACGCCGCACAGGATTTCGGATTCGATCCAGAAGCTGATGGCGCTGTCGCCCGACCGGATCGCGCTTTACGGCTATGCCCATGTGCCGTGGATGGCCAAGCGGCAGGTGATGATCCCCGACGAGGCCCTGCCCGACGCCCCGGCCCGGCTGCGGCTCTTCGAGGTCGCCCGCGACCTGCTGGTGGCCGACGGCTATGACGAAATCGGCATCGACCATTTCGCCCGCCCCGGCGACGGGCTGGCGGTGGCGCAGAAGGCCGGGCTGCTGCGCCGGAACTTCCAGGGCTACACGGACGATCAGGCGCAGGTGCTGGTCGGCATGGGCGCCTCGTCCATCTCGCGCTTCCCGCAGGGCTATGCGCAGAACGCCCCCGCTACCGGCGCCCATGTCAAGGCGATCCGCGAGGGCCGCTTCTCGACCACGAAGGGCCATGTCTTCACGCCCGAGGACATCTGGCGGGCCCGCATGATCGAGGCGCTGATGTGCGATTTCCGCATCTCGGCCGACGAGTTCACCCGTGACCACGGCTTCACCCCCGCGGCGCTGGCGGACCTGTTTGCCCCGGTTAAGGCCCAGTTCGGCGAAATGGTGGCGGTGGATGACACGGGTCTTTCCATCCCCGAGCGCGGACGCCCGCTGACGCGCATGATCGCGCGGATGTTCGACGGCTACGAGATGGAGGCCAAGGGCCACAGCCCGGCCATCTGACACCTGCCGGACCGGGGCGCTGCCCCGGACCCCGGGATATTCCGGGACAGAAGATTTGCTCTCATTATCGTGGGAGCATCTTCTGTCCGCAAATATCCTCGGGGCTGTTGAGCGCCCGGAAAACGGTCCAGTGGACCGTCTTCAGAGAAACAGGGGCGAGGCCCCAGGGCCCCGTCAGGCGGCGGGAGCAGACAGCCCCCTGCTCCGGTGACGAAGGATCAGCGCCCCAGTTTCGCGTGAACCTCGTCCAGATCGACCTCACTCTTCGGCAGCTTGTTGTCGGGGTTGTCGAAGTCATAGCGGAACAGCTGGAAATCCTTCTTGTAGATTTCCCAGACAAGGTGCCGCGACAGGTCGTCGAAATAGTCGCTGACCTTGTGCAGGCGCTTGGGGCCGTGGCCCTCGGATTCGTTGAAGCGCGGCACTTCGTTCACGTCCAGCTTCACCGGGGTCTCGGCGGCGTCCAGAACCTTCTGCATTCCTTCGTTGAACTTTTCGGTGAAGAAGATCTGGTCGTAGCGCCCGCCGTTCACGATGAAGGTGGCGATATGACCCGACATGGCCGACCAGTGGATGTCCGGCTCCATCGGGCGGCGCCAGCGGATGGTGTCGCGCGCGAACAGCAGGAACCGGCGGAAGCTGGTCACCTGGTCGAAGTCGAAGTTGTCCTCGGGGCTGCCCACCTCGACACCGTAGCGCTGCATGATCTGCGGGATGAGGTTGCCGCGATAGCGCTTGCCGTTGCGCTGGATGCCCGCGATCTTGTCGAAGAAGGACGACAGGATGCGCGCGTAAGGGTTGCGCACGCAGGTGAAGGACACGGGCTTGCGCGCCTTTACCGCCCCCTCGATTGCCCCTTGGCTCGCCTCCTGGTTCCACTTGTGCAGGCCGGAGGTCGAATCGTGGATGTCGCCGTCGAAATAGCGCCCATGGTCCGAAAAGAACATGATCTGCCCGATGGTCGAGCAGGCGCATTTCGGCACCACCCGGTAGGCCATGCTTTCGCTTTCGGTCATCCAGGTGCCGGGAAAGGCCATGACGGGCATCCTCTGTGAGTTGTGCGGTGACTTGTTCCTGCCCATAAAATCGTTATGCACCCAAGGCAACTCGCTACGGTTGAATTGTCACGATCAGGCATGCGCTGCGCCGGTGCTCGCCCTGGACGAAGTGGACCCGGAACATGGCCCGCATCGCCTTCATCCTGCTGTGCCACAAGGATCCCAAGGGGATCATCGCTCAGGCCCAGCGACTGACGGGATCGGGGGACTTCGTCTCGATCCACTTCGACGCGCGCGCGAACCCGGCCGATTTCGACATGGTCCGCCAGGCACTTGCCGACAACCCTGGGGTGACCTTCGCCGCCCGCCGCCTGAAATGCGGCTGGGGCGAATGGTCGCTTGTCGGCGCAACGCTGGAAGCCGTGCGCGCCGCGGTCAGGGCGTTTCCCTCGGCCACGCATTTCTACATGCTGTCGGGCGACTGCATGCCGATCAAGTCGGCCGCCTATACGCATGAGTTCCTGGACGCCCACGACCTCGACTACATCGAGAACTTCGACTTCTTCGAAAGCGACTGGATCAAGACCGGCTTCAAGGAAGAACGGCTGATCTATCGCCACTGGTTCAACGAGCGCACCCAGAAGAAGCTGTTCTACGGCAGCTACGAATTGCAGAAGCGGCTGGGCCTGGTCCGGCAGGTGCCCCCGGACATCCAGGTCATGATCGGCTCGCAATGGTGGTGCCTGCGCCGCCAGACGATGGAGAAGGTGCTGGCCTTCTGCGACGAGCGGCCCGACGTGGTGCGCTTCTTCCAGACCACCTGGATACCGGACGAGACCTTCTTCCAGACCATCGTCCCCCATGTCGTGCCCCGGCGCGAGATCCGGCCGCGCACCCTGACCTTCCTGATGTTCACCGACTACGGGATGCCGGTGACCTTCTACAACGACCATTACGACCTGCTGCGGGGCCAGGACTATCTGTTCGCCCGCAAGATCAGCGGCGAGGCGATCGAACTGCGCGAGCGCCTGGGCGCCCTGTGGAAGGCCGACGACACGCGGTTCGCCATCTCGAACGAGGCGGCGGGGCTTTACCGCTTCCTGACCCAGCGGGGCCGCATCGGGCGCCGCTTCGGCCAGCGCTTCTGGGAGGCCGAGGGCTCGCTGGGGCGCGGCCGGACGCTGATCCTGATCGTCGCGAAGAAATGGCACGTGGCCAAGCGCCTGACCGCCGCCATCCGCTGGCACACGGGCATCCCGGCGGTGAACTACCTGTTCAACGAACTCGACGCCCAACTGCCCGACATGGGCGGGATCGAGACGACGCTGGCCAAGCGCGAACGCCACAGGCGCGCGCTGGTCAAGATGCTGTTCGTGCTGTTCGACAAGCCCTGCATCGCCATCTGCCTCGACACCTCGGCCCTGGGGCTGATCCAGGACTTCCTGGAAGACAAGGCTGACACCCGCGTCCTGCTGATCGACTCGGAGTTCGACGAGGACTATGTGCGCGGCCATATCGAGCGCGTGGGCCTCGCCGGCCGGCACAGCGCGCCCGATCACCTGAACCGCCTGATCCCCGCCGTGCGCAGCGACCTTGAACACGAGGCCGAGCGCATCCGCGACCTCGAGATCGAGGAGTTCGAGACGATCTCGCGGGACAAGGGCGAGCAGGCGAATGCCGCCGCCCTGCAACAGCTGCTGGGCGTCACCCCCGAAGTTGCGGCAGAACTGGCCCGCACCCCGAATCTGTTCGACGACTGAGGAGCCCGCTCATGAGCTATGACACCAGCAACATCTTCGCCCGCATCCTGCGCGGCGAGATTCCCAACGACACCGTGGCCGAGAACGAGCACGCGCTGGCCTTCCGCGACATCCGCCCGCAGGCGCCGGTCCATGTGCTGGTGATCCCGAAAGGCGCCTATGTCAGCTACGACGACTTCGCGGCCAATGCCTCGGACGCCGAGATCGTGGGCTTCCACCGGCTGGTGGCGCAGGTCGCGCAGTCCGAGGGGCTGTCGCTGGCCGAGGGCAGCCAAGGCTTCCGCGCCATCACCAACGCAGGCGCCCATGGCGTGCAGGAGGTGCCGCATTTCCACCTGCACCTGCTGGGCGGCCGACCGCTGGGCCGGATGCTTCAGGCAGGCTGAGGGCCCGCGGGTCAGGCCCGCGTCAGCGTCAGGAACACGTCCTCGAGGTCGGGTTCCTCGGTCGCCACGTCGATCATCGGCACGCCCCCCTGCCGCAGCGCGTCGATGACCTGATGCGCCTCGATCCCGCCCATGGGCCAGGTCAGGGCGATGCGGCCGTCGCGCCGCTGCGTCTCGACCCCCGGCGGCAGGGGCGGCAGCGCGCCCGTCCAGGGGCCGGGGTCGATCAGCAGCGTCTTGGAACCTGCGCGCGCCAGCAGGTGTCCGGTCGGTTCCTGCACGATCTTGGCGCCGTGGTTGATGATGGCGATCTCGTCGCACATCTCCTCGGCCTCCTGCAGGTAATGGGTGGTCAGGATCACCGTCATGCCCTGCGCGTTCAGCTTGCGGACATTGGTCCACAGCATGTCGCGCAGCGCGATGTCCACGCCCGCGGTCGGTTCGTCCAGCACAAGGATGCGCGGGCGGTGGACCAGTGCCTTGGCCAGCAGCAGCCGCCGCTTCATGCCGCCCGACAGGTGGCGCGAATAGCTGTTCGCCTGATCCGACAGGCCCACGAGTTCCAGGATCTCGTCCGTCCAGCGGTCGTGTTTGGGCACGGCATAAAGCCCCGCCTGCACCTCGAGGCTTGCGCGCGGGGTCAGGAAGGGGTCGATCACCAGTTCCTGCGGCATGACGCCGATCGCGGCGCGCGACTGGCGCGGGTTCACGTCCTGGTCAAATCCCCAGATCTCGACCCGGCCGGCGGTCTTGTTGACCAGCCCGGCGAGGATGTTGATCAGCGTCGATTTCCCGGCCCCGTTCGGCCCCAGCAGGCCGAAGATCGACCCTCGCGGCACCACTAGGTCCACGCCCTTCAGCGCCTCCTTGGCGGGCGCCTCGCCCGAGGCCGCATAGGTCTTGCGCAACCCGGTCAGTCGGATGGCGGCGTCGGGCGGGGTGAAGGACCTGGACATGGCGCACCTTTGGGCCACCCGGCTTGCGATGGGCGGGTGGCTGGCTAGAATGGCCCCCTGTTAAACCGGCCTTCCCCGGCCAGCACAAGAGAGCCCCGATGCGCCATCCCGTGACCGAGACCCCCCTGTCCACCAACCAGGACCCGGCCGCCGAGGTGCTGCCGGCCCCGGAAACCGCTGTGGTGACGACCTGGAAGGTCGCCTGCTCGGGCGACGAGGCGCGGGGCTTCGGCCATCCCCGGGTGTGGCTGGCGATCTCGCCCGACACCGGCTGGGTCGAATGCGGCTATTGCGACAAGCGCTTCATCATCGACCGCGACCACGCGCACGGCGATCACTGAAGCACCCGCTTCATCTTCTTCGTGAAGATATTCTCGAGACGCGGGGCAGCGCCCCGCCTGCAGCGGCCCCCTGCGCGCGGCGCTTCAGTGATGGCCGTGCTTGTGGGCCACGACTTCATCCGCGCAGCCGGATGAGGGGCTTTCCGTCTCGATGGTGGAATGGGTGATCCCGTAATCACCCAGGACGGACTTGACCGCCAACCGGGTGACGTGGGGATCGGCACTGCCGGCCACGACAAGGTGCATCTCGGCCGACAGGCGCCGCTCGTCGATCTGCCACAGGTGCAGGTGGTGCAGGCCCTCGACGCCGGGCACCGCCCTGATCGCGTCGCGCAGCCCTGCGTCGTCCACATGGGCGGGTGCGCCCAGCATCAGCATCCGCAAGATCGGGCCGATGTCGCCCCGGATGTGCCACAGGATCACGGCCGAGATCAGGATCGTCAGGATCGGGTCCGCGATGCGCCAGCCGAAGGCGAGGATCAGCGCGCCCCCTGCGAGCACCGCCACCGACACTCCCGCATCGGCCAGGTTGTGCAGGTAGGCCGCGCGGATGTTGACGCTTTCCTTGGCCAGCCGCGCCGTCAGCCAGGCCGTGCCGAGATCGATCACCAGCGCCAGCCCCGCCAGCGTCATCACCAGACCGCCGGCGACCTGCGGCGGGTCGGCCAGCCGGCCCAGCGCCTCGACCACCAGCCAGAGGGACACGGCGATCAGCGCGAGGTAGTTGACAAAGGCCGCCACGATCTCGGCCCGGCCCCAGCCGAAGCTCATCGCGGGGCTGGCCGCCCGCGCTGCGAGCTTTCTCGCGCCGAAGGCCAGCACCAGCGCCAGCGCATCCGAGAGGTTGTGCACCCCGTCCGCCACCAGTGCCGTGGAATCGGCCGCCAGCCCGCCGATGACCTGCGCCGCCGTCAGCCCGAGGTTGATGACGACGGCCCAGAGCAGGGCGCGGTCGCCCAGGCCCTCGCCGTGCGAATGGGCGTGGCCCGCGTGGTGGGCATGGCCATGATCATGCGGCATGTGCGCTTACCTTCGAGGTCAGGACCGGGGCGCTGCCCCGCTCGCTACTTCGTAGCCTTCCTCGCTGAAAACAGTCCACCGGACTGTTTTCCGGGCGCTCGGAAGCCCGGGATATTTCCAGACAGAAGATGCGAGAAGGGAGCACAGCACCCTTGCATCAATGCGCCTCGGCCCAGCTGCGGCCCGCGCCTGCATCCACGACCAGCGGCACCGACAGGTGCACGGCGGGGATGTGGGCGTTTTCCATGATCTCGCGGGCGATGGCGATCAGGGGCTCGACGGCGGAGTCCTCGGCTTCGAAGACGAGTTCGTCGTGGACCTGCAGCAGCATCTTCGCGGGCAGGCCCTCGATGGCCTTGGGCATCCGGATCATGGCGCGGCGGATGATGTCGGCGGCCGTTCCCTGGATCGGCGCGTTGATCGCCGCGCGCCGCGCGCCCCCGGCGGCAGGGCCGGAGGAGGAAATGCCCGGCGTGTGGATGCGCCGCCCGAAGAGGGTGCGGACGAACCCCTGGGTCTTCGCCTCGCGCGTGGTGCGGTCCATGTAGGCGCGGATTTCCGGGAAGCGCTTGAAGTAGGTGTCGATGAATTCCTGCGCTTCGGCGCGCGGGATGCGCAGGTTGCGCGACAGGCCGAAGGAGGAGATGCCGTAGATCACGCCGAAGTTGATGGCCTTGGCCCGGCGGCGGATCATCGGGTCCATGCCTTCCACCGGCACGCCGAACATCTGGCTGGCCGTCATCGCGTGGATGTCGATGCCTTCCGAGAAGGCCTGCTTCAGCGCCGGGATGTCGGCCATGTGGGCGAGGATGCGCAACTCGATCTGGCTGTAGTCGAGGCTGACCAGCTTGCGCCCTTCCGGCGCGATGAAGGCCTCGCGGATGCGGCGGCCTTCCTCGGTCCGCACGGGGATGTTCTGCAGGTTCGGGTCGGTGGACGCGAGCCGCCCCGTCGCGGCCCCGGCGATGGAATAGCTGGTGTGGACACGACCCGTTTCCGGGTTCACGGAGGTCGGCAGCGCGTCGGTATAGGTCGACTTCAGCTTGGAGATCCCGCGCCAGTCGAGGATGCGGGCGGGCAGTTCGTGCCCCTCGGCCGCGAAATCCTCCAGCACGTCGGCACTGGTGGACAGGGCCCCCGACTTGCCCGCCTTGGTCCCGGCCAGCCCCATCTGGTTGAACAGGATATCCCCAAGCTGCTTGGTCGAGCCGAGGTTGAACTTGGTCCCGGCAAGCGTATGGGCCTCGTCCTCGAGCTGCGCCATCTTCTGGGCGAAGGCGCCGGACATGGCGCGCAGGTGGTCCGAGTCGATCCGGACGCCCGCCATCTCCATCCCCGCCAGCACCTCGATCATCGGGCGCTCCAGCGTCTCGTAGACGGTCGTGACCTGGGCCGCGGGAAGCTGCGGTTTGAAATGCTGCCAAAGGCGCCAGGTGACCTCGGCGTCCTCGGCTGCATAGCGGGTGGCCTTGTCGATCGGCACCTGGGCAAAGGTGATCTGGTTCTTGCCAGACCCGATCAGTTCCTTGATGGGCTGGCAGCGGTGGCCGATGTAGGTCTGCGCCAACTCGTCCATGCCGTGGTTGTGCAGCGCGGCGTTCAGCGCGTAGCTGAGCAGCATGGTGTCATCGACCGGGCTCATCCGGATGCCGTAACGGGCGAGGATTTTCCAGTCGTACTTGGCATTGTGCAGGATCTTGAGGATCGCCGGGTCCTCCAGCACCGGCTTCAGCGCCGCCAGCGCCTCCTCCATCGGGATCTGGCCCTCGGACCTGGCGCCGCCGCCGAAGAGGTCCGCCGTGCCCTCGACATGGCCCAGCGGGATATAAGCGGCCATGCCCACCTCGGGGCAGAGCGAGACGCCGACCAGTTCGGCCTGCATCTCGTCGAGGCTGGTGGTCTCCGTGTCCACAGCGACCATGCCCTTCTGCGCGATGGCGTCGAGCCATTGGCGGAGCGTGTCCATGTCGCGGATGGTGACGTAGTTCTCGCAGTTGAGCGGCGGGAACTGCGGCGCGGCGGGGGCGGAGGTCTCGGCAGGCGGCGGCGCGACGGGCTCGGGCGGGGCGGCCTTGAAGCGCTCGGCCACGCGGTTGGTCAGCGTGCGGAACTCCATCTGGTTCAGGAAGTCCATCAGCACGGCCGGATTGGGGTCCTTCACCTCCAGCGTGGCCATCGCGAAGTCGATGGGCGTCTGGCAGTCGAGCTGCACCAGCCGCTTGGAAATGCGGATCTGCTCGGCGTGGTCGATCAGGGTCTGGCGGCGCTTGGGCTGCTTGATTTCCTCGGCCCGGTCCAGCAGCGACTCGAGGTCGCCGTATTCGTTGATCAGCTGCGCGGCGGTCTTGATGCCGATGCCCGGCGCGCCCGGCACGTTGTCCACGGCATCGCCTGCCAGCGCCTGCACATCGGCCACGCGCTCGGGATAGACGCCGAACTTCTCGAAGACCTCGTCACGCGTGATGGACTTGCCCTTGATCGGGTCGAGCATGTCCACGCCGTCGCCCACAAGCTGCATCAGGTCCTTGTCGGAACTGATGATCGTGACCGTCCCGCCCAGTTCGCGCGCCTGGCAGGCCAGCGTGGCGATGATGTCGTCGGCCTCGTAGTCGCGGATCTCGAGACAGGCGAGGTTGAAGGCGCGGGTCGCTTCGCGCGTCAGCGGAAACTGCGGCTTCAGCTCTTCGGGCGGCGGCGGGCGGTTGGCCTTGTAGTTGTCATAGATCTCGTTGCGGAAGGTTTTCGAGGAATGATCGAAGATCACCGCCGCATGGGTCGGCGCGTCCGGCCCCCGCGCGTCGTTGATGTATTTCCAGATCATGTTGCAGAAGCCGGCGACCGCGCCGACCGGCAGCCCGTCGGACTTGCGCGTCAGCGGCGGCAGCGCGTGATAGGCGCGGAAGATGAAGGCCGACCCGTCGATCAGATGCAGGTGGCTGCCCTTGCCGAAGCCTTCGTCGTTCATCGCTGTCCCCTTTTCCGCGAGTGCCGTTCTGCCACGCCCCGCGCGCCCGCGCAAACCGGCCCGGTTGCAGATGGGAAGCGTGAACGCCCGCGTCCAGATATAGGCTGGTATGCGACGGCATACCGATTGCGAAGCCGGGGGGATCGCCCTAGAACGCCGCCAACATTGGCCCAGGTCGCAGAGGATTGCCATGACCGACACCCGCACCGAAACCGACAGCTTCGGCCCGCTGGACGTGCCCTCCGACAAGTACTGGGGGGCGCAGACGCAGCGCTCGCTCGGCAACTTCAAGATCGGCTGGGAAAAGCAGCCTGTCGCCATTGTCCGTGCGCTGGGCGTGGTCAAGCAGGCGGCCGCGCAAGTGAACATGGCCACCGGCAACCTTGATCCCAAGATCGGCGAGGCGATGGTGCAGGCCGCCGGCGAGGTGATCGAGGGCAAGCTGGACGACCACTTCCCGCTGGTGGTCTGGCAGACCGGCTCGGGCACCCAGTCGAACATGAACGCGAACGAGGTCATCTCGAACCGCGCCATCGAGATCCTGGGCGGCGAGATGGGCTCGAAGAAGCCGGTCCATCCGAACGACCACGTCAACATGGGCCAGTCGTCGAACGACACCTTCCCGACCGCGATGCATGTCGCCATCGGTATGGTCGCCCGCGACGTGCTGCTGCCGGGGCTGGAACACCTCGCCAAGGCGCTGGAAGCCAAGCGCGACGAGTTCAAGGACATCATCAAGATCGGCCGCACCCATACGCAGGATGCCACCCCCCTGACCCTGGGGCAGGAGTTCTCGGGCTATGCCCACCAGGTCCGCATGGGGATCGAGCGGGTGAAGCTCGCGCTGCCGCAGATCTACGAACTCGCGCAGGGCGGCACGGCGGTCGGCACCGGGCTGAACACCAAGAAGGGCTGGGACACGGCCATCGCCGCCGAGATCGCGAAGATCACCGGCCTGCCCTTCGTGACCGCCCCCAACAAGTTCGAGGCGCTGGCCGCGCATGACGCGATGGTCTTCTTCCACGGCGCGCTGAAGACGATCGCCGGGTCGCTGTTCAAGATCGCCAACGACCTGCGGCTTCTGGGCTCGGGCCCCCGCTCGGGCCTGGGCGAGCTGATCCTGCCGGAAAACGAGCCCGGGTCGTCCATCATGCCGGGCAAGGTGAACCCGACCCAGGCCGAGGCGCTGACCATGGTCTGCGCCCATGTCATGGGCAACGACGCCGCCGTGGGCTTCGCCGGGTCGCAGGGCCATTTCGAGCTGAACGTCTACAACCCGATGATGTCCTACAACGTGCTGCAGTCGATGCAGCTTCTGGGCGATGCGGCGGTCAGCTTCACCGACAACATGGTCGTGGGCACGCAGGCCAATATCCCGCGCATCGAGAAGCTGATGAAGGAATCGCTGATGCTGGTGACGGCGCTCGCGCCCACCATCGGCTATGACAACGCCACCAAGGTCGCCAAGACCGCCCACAAGAACGGCACCACCCTGCGCGAGGAAGCCGTGGGCCTTGGCTATGTCACCGCCGAGGAGTTCGACCGCATCGTGCGGCCCGAGCAGATGGTCGGTCCCGAGGACTGAGACCGACCGAAAGGGGCGTGCCACGGCGCGCCCCTTTTTCCGCCCCGCCCCTCTGCTATGATGGGCCCATGGCGCAGATCACCAACCTTACCCGCTATCGCAAGGACAAGGCCCGCGCCGAAAAGCGCCGCCAGGGCGACGAGAACGCCGCCAGGCACGGCCGGACCAAGGCGCAAAAGGCCGCCGAGCAGGCCGATGCCGAGCGCGCCGCCCGGACGCTGGACCAGCACCGCCGCGATGACGATTGACCTGCCGCCGCTGACGGCGCCCGCCAAGAGGTCGCTCTCCATCGACGGGCACGCGACCAGCGTCAGCCTGGAAGACGCCTTCTGGCGCGCCGCCGCCGAGGCCGCCGCCGCGCGGGGGATGACGCGGGCGCAGCTGATCGCCGCAATCGACCACGCCCGCCCCGCCGAGGTGGGCCTTGCCACCGCGATCCGCCTGTTCCTGCTGGCCGAGGCGCAGCGGCCCCGCCTTGATCGGCCTGCGGAAGCTGACTAGAACCCGCCCACAGCGAAATGAGAGGATCTCATGGCAGGCCATTCCAAATGGGCCAATATCCAGCACCGCAAGGGCAAGCAGGACAAGCTGCGGTCCAAGCTGTTCAGCAAGCTGGCCAAGGAAATCACCGTCGCCGCCAAGATGGGCGACCCCGACCCCGACAAGAACCCCCGCCTGCGGCTTGCCGTGAAGGAAGCCAAGTCGAGTTCCGTCCCCAAGGACGTGATCGACCGCGCCATCAAGAAGTCGCAGGGCGGCGACGCCGAGAACTACGAGGAAATCCGCTACGAGGGCTATGGCCCGAACGGCATCGCCATCATCGTCGAGGCGATGACGGACAACCGCAACCGCACCGCCTCGAACGTGCGGTCCTATTTCACCAAGCACGGCGGCGACCTGGGCCAGACCGGCTCGGTCAGCTTCATGTTCGACCGGGTGGGCGAGATCATGTATCCCGCCTCCGCCGGTGACGCCGACACGGTGATGATGGCGGCGCTGGAAGCGGGCGCCTCGGACGTCGAAAGCGACGACGAGGGCCATTGGATCTACACGTCGGACACCGACCTGGCCGAGGTCTCGGCTGCGCTGGAAGCGACGCTGGGCGAATCCGAATCCGCCAAGCTGATCTGGAAGCCGCAGGCGCCGACCGAGGTGACCGACCTCGACCACGCCACGAAGCTGATGAAGCTGATCGACACGCTGGAAGAGGATGACGACGTCCAGAACGTCACGGCCAACTTCGACCTGACCGAGGAGGTCGCGGCGCAGCTCGGCTGAGCCTCGGCACGGGAATCCCCAAGGGCGGCGCAGGGTGCGCCGCCTTTTTCATGCGAAGGCAATCGGCGATGTTTCAGGGCGCAGAAGCTGCATCCTTCCTTTCGGGCCTCGGGATCGGGCTGTCGCTGATCGTCGCCATCGGTGCGCAGAACGCCTTTGTGCTGAAGCAGGGCCTGCTGCGGCAGCATGTCTTTGCCGTCTGCCTGTTCTGCGCGGCCTCTGATGCCGCGCTGATCGCGGCAGGGGTTGCCGGCGCGGGCGCCATCGCCCGCAACGCGCCCTGGTTTCTGTCCGCGATGCGCTGGGGCGGCGCGGCCTTCCTGATCTGGTACGGCTTCCGCTCGGCCCGCGCCGCTTGGCGCGGGGGCGAGGCGCTGCGCGCGGAAGGCGCGGTCGCGCCGACTCTGGCGGCGACTCTGGGCACAATCGCGGCGCTGACATGGCTGAACCCGCATGTCTGGCTGGACACGGTCGTGCTGCTCGGCTCGGTTTCGGCCCTGCAACCCGACCGGCTGGCCTTCGCGCTTGGCGCGATGTCGGGGTCCTTCCTGTTCTTCTTCTCGCTGGGCTATGGCGCGCGGCTGCTGGCGCCGCTCTTCGTGCGCCCTCTCGCCTGGCGCATCCTGGATGCAGGCGTGGCGCTGGTCATGTGGACCATCGCGGCGACGCTGATCGTGGGGGGCTGAGAGGCGCCTGCTCCCGCGCGGCCCTCAGCCCGAGCCGTTCCGCGGATTGGCCAGCCGGTGCAGCACGCCCGCGCGTGTCACCCTGCCCCCGCCCATGACCGGCAACGCCTCGGCCCCTGCCAGCGCCGCCATCACCTCGCGCGCCGACAGGTCGGGGGGCAGCGGCGCGCCTGTCGCCTCGCCGAGTTCCGACAAGTCGGCGGCGGTCAGGACCGCCAGTGGGTCCATGTGGGCCACGAACTCGGCCACATAGGGGCTGGCGGGGTGGCGCACGATCTCTCGCGCCGTGCCGGTCTGGACGATGCGCCCGCCCTCCATCAGCGAGATGCGGTTGCCCAGCTTGAAGGCTTCGTCGAGGTCGTGGCTGACGAAGATGATCGTGCGGCGCGTCCGGGCCTGCATGTCCAGCAGGTCGTCCTGCAGCCGGGTGCGGATCAGCGGGTCGAGCGCCGAGAAGGGCTCGTCCATGAGCAGGATCGGCGCATGGGTCGCGAAGGCGCGGGCGAGGCCCACGCGCTGCTGCATCCCCCCTGACAGGTCGCCCACGCGGCGGTCGGCCCATTCCGACAGGCCCACGGTTTCCAGCTCCTCGTCCACCCGCGCGCGGCGCTGGGCGCGGGACTGGCCGGCGAGTTCGAGGCCAAGGCCCACATTCTCGCGCACGGTGCGCCAGGGCAGCAGGCCGAACTGCTGGAACACCATCGAGACATGGCACAGCCGGATCGTCTGCAGGGTGTCCTTGCTGGCGCGCGTGACGCTGGTCATGCCCTGCCCCATGCGGATGCGGACATCGCCCCGCACCACAGGCGCAAGACCGTTCACCGCCCGCAGCAGCGTGGACTTGCCCGATCCCGACAGGCCCATCAGCACCAGGATCTCGCCTTCGGCCACGCTCAGCGAACAGTCGTGGACGCCCAGAACCTGGCCCGTGGCCTCGCGGATGGCGCCGCGGTCCAGCCCCTCGTCGGCCAGGGGCAGCGCACGTTCGGGCTTGTCGCCGAAGACGATGGACACGCGGTCGAACTCGACCGCCATGCGGGGGGGCTGGCTCATTTCTCCTTCTCCCGCCGGGGAGCGGCGAGCACCCGGTCGAGGATGATGGCGACGACCACGATCACGAAGCCTGATTCGAAGCCCAGCGCCGTGTTCACGCTGTTCAATGCGCGCACGACCGGAACGCCAAGGCCCGCTGCGCCGACCAGGGCCGCGATCACCACCATCGACAGCGACAGCATGATCGTCTGGTTCAGCCCCGCCATGATCTGCGGCAGCGCGCTGGGCAGTTCGACCTTCCACAGAAGCTGGCGCGGGGTGGCGCCGAAGGCGCGGGCGGCCTCGACCAGCGCCTTGGGGGTCGAGGCGATCCCCAGCCGCGTCAGCCGGATCGGCGCGGGCAGCACGAAGATCACCGTGGCGATCAGGCCGGGGACCGTGCCGATGCCGAAGAACACGATGGCCGGAATCAGGTAGACGAAGGTCGGCAGCGTCTGCATCAGGTCCAGCAGCGGCTGGACATAGCGGTAAAGCCGCGGCCGGTGCGCCAGCGCGATGCCGATGGGCACGCCCAGCACCATGCAGACGACCCCCGCCGCCAGCACCAGCGTCAGCGACTGCATGGTGGCGTCCCAGTAGCCCTGGTTCAGGATGAACAGGAAGCCGACCGCGACCCACAGGCAGACTCGCCAGCTGCGCCGCAGGACCCAGGCCAGCGCCACGGCCAGCGCCGTGAAGACCAGGGGATGGGGCAGTTCCAGCACGGTCTCGATCGCCGCGATCAGGCGGTCGAGCACCACTGCCACGGCGTCGAACAGCGGCGCCGCGTTCACCTTGAGCCAGTCGAAGACCCGTCGTGCAGTCTGGCCGACCGGCAGCTTGGTGTCGGTCAGCAGGTCGGTCAGCCAGTCCATTTCAGTCGTCCAGCGCCTCGTTCAATGCCGCCTGCGCGTCGCCGCCGTCGAGGGTGGTGACACCTTCCAGCCACGGGGTCGCGGCCTCGAGGTTCGCCACCAGCCAATCCTTCGCGGCGGGGCCGGGTTCCTTCCCCTCGTCCAGGATGGCGGACATGATCTGGTTTTCCATGTCCAGCGTGAAGGCGAGGTTCTGCAGGAAGCGCCCCACGTTCGGGCATTCGGCGACATAGCCCGCGCGCGTGTTGGTGCGCACCTCGGCGCCGCCCAGGTCGGGGCCGAAGACATCGTCGCCGCCCGGCAGGTAGGTCATCTGGAAGCGCGCGTTCATGGGATGGGGCTCCCAGCCCAGGAAGACGATGGGCTCTCCCTCGGCATCGGCGCGGGCGACCTGCGCCAGCATCCCCTGCTCGCTCGATTCCACGACCTCGAAGGTGCCGAGGCCGAACTTGTCCTGCGCCACCATGTCCAGCAGCAGGCGGTTGCCGTCGTTCCCCGGCTCGATCCCATAGATCTTGCCGTCCAGCGCGTCGCGATGGGTCGCGATCGAGGCGAAGTCGGTGATCCCCGCCTCGGCGCCCGCCTTGTTGGTGGCCAGCGTGTATTTCGCGCCCGTCAGGTTGGTGCGGACGGTGTCCACGGTCCCCGCCTCGGCATAGGGCCGCAGGTCGGCGGCCATGGACGGGTGCCAGTAGCCCAGAAACACGTCCACATCGTCGGTGGACAGCGCCGAATAGGTCACGGGAAGCGACAGAACCTTGACCTCGGTCTCGTAGCCCAAGGCTTCAAGGACCGTCGTCGCAAGGCCGGTCGTCGCCGAGATGTCGGTCCAGCCCACGTCGGAAAAGCGCACCGTGCGACAGCCGTCCGGCTCAGCCGCCGCGGCGGTGAGGGCGGGCAGCGCGGCGGCAACCGCCACCAGAAGCGTCGTGCGGATCGTCATGGGCGTCTCCTTGCTTTGGGGCCGGCTTTCCTTGATTGACGAGTCAATCAACCGGCATTATTGGTGCGGCTACTTGGGTGATTCTGCCGAGGGGTCAGTTATGCCCAAAACAGGGGCCGAGGCCAGCCGAAAGGCTGCGCTGGTCGATGCCGCCATTGCCGTTGTCGGGCGGTCCGGCACCCAGGATGTCACCGTGGCCGGGATCGCGCGCGAGGCGGGAATGTCGCCCGCCCTGGCGCATCATTACTTCGGGTCCAAGTCGCAGATGCTGGTGGCCGCCATGCGGCACATCCTGGCCGTCTATGGCGCGGGCGTGCGGGCCGCGCTGGCCGAGGCGGCTCCGGGCCGGAGGGCCGAGGCGATCATCGCGGCCAGTCTCGACGGCACGCATTTCGACCGCGACACCGTGGCCGCATGGCTGAACTTCTACGCCCTGGCGCTGACGGAACCCGAGGCGGGGCGGCTTCTGTCCATCTATCACCGCAGGCTGCGGTCGAACCTCGTCCATGCCTTACGCCCTCGCGCGGGCGACCAGGCACCGCGGCTGGCGGAAACGCTGGGGGCGCTGATCGACGGGGTCTACCTGCGCGCCGTGCTGGACCAGCGCGGGCCCGAACCGGCCAGGGCGCACCGCATGGTGCAGCGCTGGCTGGAGGACGCCCTGGGCTGAGGCCCGCCTATTTGCGCCACTTGTCCAGACTGACGACCTCG
This sequence comes from Paracoccus chinensis, assembly GCF_900102885.1. GTDB lineage: Bacteria > Pseudomonadota > Alphaproteobacteria > Rhodobacterales > Rhodobacteraceae > Paracoccus > Paracoccus chinensis. Next base: position 214,757 of record NZ_FNGE01000005.1, read on the forward strand.
GCGCCGCCGGCGGGCGGGGGCGCCTGCTCGATGGCGACGGGGGGCTCGGCGGTTTCCTCGGTCTCGTCCTCGTTGTCCTGCGTCTCGAAGCGCAAGCCGAACTCGACCGATGGGTCCACGAAGGTGCGGACCGAATCGAAGGGGATATACAGCGGCTCGGGCGAGTTGCCGAAGTTCAGCGTGATCCAGAAGCCTTCGTGCGTGACCTTCAGGTTGTCGAACCAGTGCTGGATGACGATGGTCATCTCCTCGGGGTAACGCTCGCGCAGCCAGTCGGCCATCTCAACACCCTCGTCGCGGGTGTCGAAGGTGATGAAGAAATGATGCTCTCCGGGCAGGCCATCCTGGGCCACGCCATGCAGGACGTCGGCGATCAGGCCCTGCATCGCGCGGTGCATCATCCCGCCGTAATCGATTTCGCGTGCCATCGTCGTCTCCTGCCTAGGGCCATGCCAAGCATAGGGATGTGACGCGGATTGAAAAGACCAAGGCGCGGCCGCATGAGGCCGCATTTCCCATTGTGCAGGTCTTCGAGGAAAAGGGAAAGTGGCGCGGTTGACGGGGCTCGAACCCGCGACCCCCGGCGTGACAGGCCGGTACTCTAACCAACTGAGCTACAACCGCGCATAAACCCG
>NZ_FNGE01000019.1 GCF_900102885.1 Paracoccus chinensis
TCCACCGGCTGCGCTTCCTGAGCCGTGCGCGACGGCTCGACTTTTCGCTGCAGGACTGCCGCGACCTCCTGATGCTGAACGAGGACACGAGCCGCAGCAGCGCCGACGTGCGCGAGATCGCCGTTCGGAATCTCGCCCAGGTCGACGAGAGGCTGGCTGATCTGTCGCAGCTGCGCACTGCCCTGCAGCAGCTCGTTCAGAGCTGTGCAGGCGACGGGCAGCCGGATTGCTCGATTCTCGATGCTCTGGCAGGAGATTGCACTGTGGCGGGCCGGGCCTAGCCGCCATTCCGCTCGGCCTGGATGGCGCGTATCCGGTCAGGCCAGGTCGACTTGATGAACGCGAGGATGGCGGCGATGTCGCCGTCCGTCAGGATCTCGCCAAAACCCGGCATGCCGGATGTCATGGGCACCCCCATGTCATCCAGAACCGCCTGGCCGCCCCGGCGGATGTAGTCGGTCAGCATGGCGTCGTCATGGTGCCAGGTGTGGCCGGATGCGTCATGCGGCGGGGCAGGGAGAACGCCGCTTTCGTCAGCAACCTGCCAGTCGGGCTGCCCTTCAAGCTGGGCTCCGTGGCAGGTCGCGCAATGCTCGGCATAAAGCCCGGCCCCGCGCTGCACTTTGGCAGTCCTGCTGTAAGTCCATCCCGCCCAGACGACCACGCAAGCGAAGGCCGCGACCAGCAGCCATTTCGCCAAGAGGGAGAGGGCAGACGAAGAGCTTCTGGCCATGACCGCCAGATTGCGGCCGTTCACGCGAAGGTCAACATCTGGAAGTTGTTGGCCCGCCTTGACCTTCCCGCGCTGGAAGCTCCCATCTGCTCAGGCATGAAAAGAGCCAAGGAAGGTCTCATGCGTTTCCATCTCCCCAACATGAGCTGCGGCGGCTGCGCCCGCAGCGTCACCCGCGCCATCCAGTCGGTCGATGCAGATGCCCGTATCGTCATCGATCAGAACCGCCGCGAGGTCGAGCTGGCCAGCGATCTGCCGCGTGAGCGCTTTGCGTCCGCCCTTGCTGCAGCAGGCTACCCTGTGGCGCCGGCAGCAGACTGATCGCCACCCGCAAAGCGCCCAAGGACAGGATTGTCGGCATGGCTACCTATGGTGGGCGCCAAACCCTGGGAGATGTGCTTCGATCCAGGGTCAGCCGTCTCGCTCGCGTCGCTTGGTGTTCGCTCGCTGCAGAGCCTCGTTTTCCCGTACCTTCGCCGTCAGCAAAACCACTTCCATCCCGCTCAGCTAGGCTCGGTTGTTTTTCGGCCTTGGGAAACCTAATGACTCCTGTAGCTAGAGGGTTGGGAGGATATGATGCTCACTATCGGAAAATTGGGCGAAGCGGCCGGAGTGAAGGTTCCAACGATCCGCTACTATGAGCAGATCGGGCTTCTGCCGGCGCCAGAGCGAAGCGCCGGCAACCAGCGGCTCTACGGGCAGTCTGCCCAGGATCGTCTGGCGTTCATCCGCCATGCGCGCGAGCTTGGGTTTCCGCTCGACGCAATCCGCGATCTGCTGAGCCTCTCGGACAGACCGGATCAGTCCTGTGCAGCCGCCGACATTATTGCGAAGGAGCAACTCGCCGCTGTCGAGGCGCGCATCGCGCGCCTGGCGGCGCTGAAAGCGGAGTTGGAGCGGATGATCGCGCAATGTGCTCAAGGGACTATTGCCAGTTGCCGAGTCATCGAGGTGCTGAGCGATCATTCGCTCTGTGCGCAAGATCATCACGCGCGCATCGTGGCGGCTGAATGACTTCGCTGCCTACCCTTGCGATCTATGCCGGTGCAGCCTTGGCCGAGATCAGCGGCTGTTTCGCCGTATGGGCATGACTCAGATCCGGCGCATCGGCGCTCTGGCTTGTTCCCGGCGCGGCCGCACTGGCAGCTTTCGCCTGGCTTCTGACGCTCGCTCCGGTCGATGCAGCTGGAAGGGCCTACGCTGCTTATGGTGGGATCTACATTACTGCCTCTCTTGTCTGGCTGTGGAGCGTCGAAGGCAGCGGCCGGATGTTTGGGACATCAGTGGCGCGGTCATTTGCTTGTTCGGGGCAGGCCTGATCCTGTTCGGGGCGAGGCCAGCCTAACCGCCAGGAGAAAGCGCGTCCCCCGATCGCACTGCTTCGGTCTGGACTGGATCATGCAAATCCTCCCCAAGAACCGTCTCCAGACCAGCCGAGACAAGAATGAAGAGTGCAAGGCCGCCAACGAAGGCAAGGACGGAGCCACGCGTATCCTCTCGCGCCTCATGTGCCTCATTCAGCATGTCCTCGACAGCGGCGACCGAAAGCAGACCGGCAGCGAAGGCGAGCGCAGCGAGTTTCGCCGAATCCGGCGCTCCGCGAAGCAGCAGGTAAGCCAGAAGTGCTGCCGCAACGCAGTACAGGATGAAGGAAGCCGAGAGCATGATCCGGCGCTTTCTCGGCACGCCGTTCTCGCGCAGATTCGCCACCGCTGCGAAGCCCTCGGGCATATCGGCAAGCACCTGACCCGCAGCAAGCGTCAGGCCGAATGCCAAGGAGACGGCCGTCCCGCTTCCGAGCATCAAGCCGTCTGCCGTCAAGTCCACGGCAACCGCAACATAGATCATCCACATGCTGGTGCGATCCGTGTCGGTGCCCTTCCTCCGCTGCAGTTGCTCGACGCCTGTCTCGATCAGAACGTAGGCGACCCCACCCGCCCCGACGGCCAAAGCGATCCACCACCCGGCGAGGCCGTCGAGCGCCGCCGGGAGAAGTTCGGCTGCGACGATGCCGATCACGATCCCGGACGCTGCGTGGAGCGCAAGGTTGAGCATGCGCGGCGACGCGCCTCCAAACTCGGCAAGCATGCCGCCCGCGAAGTTCCCAAGACCGGGTAGTAGCGCAAGCAGGAGGACAGCCCATATTTCCATAGCTCTGGCGTCTCACGATCAGTTGTTCGCAGAACGCGTAATCAGCCTAGATGGTTCTTGCCTGCTTTGGCTCTGCCTTGAGCATCTCGACCTCGCGGACGGCTTTCAGCGGAAAGACCAACTCGCGGCGTGGCGAATAAAGTAAAGTCGCTCAAAGGCCTTGGACCCCGTGGAGCCGGAGGTTGTCCGGCTGCGCTCGTCCTCAGGCAGCAGGCCGAACTGCTCATAGTAGCGGATCGTGGGAATCTTCACCCGGGTCGCTTTGCCCAACTTTCCGTTCGAAAATCATCATCTGCCCTCTTGAACCTCTAGTAGCTAGAGGAGCTAGGTCATGACCCGGATGCGAATCAAGGACGCCGTTCCGGCGCAGAAAGGGTCATCATGGCTGTGGAGGATCAGGCAGGCGAGCGCCGCGAGTGGACCGTGTCGGGCATGGACTGCGGGTCCTGCGCCATCAAGGTGCGAGGCGCTGTGGAGCGGTTGCCCGGCGTGAGCCAGGTAAACATCGCCACCATGACCGAGCGGCTGTCCCTCACGCTCGATCCCATACAGACGCCGCCCGAGAAGGTGGAGGCGGCCGTGAAGTCCTTGGGCTACGGCATCGCGCCGCGCGGCACGGTGAAGGAGCGCAAGCCCTTCGTTCTGCCATCAGGTGCCGCAGGAGCACCCCAAGCTGGTTCATCCGATATCGAGGCCAATCCCTTCGACGAGCGGGTCCGTGATCTGCCAGAGGACCGCGAGGACGATCCCGCTGAGCGGGAGCAGCCCTGGTGGCGCCGGTCCAAGGGTCAGCTTGTCATCGTCACGGGGCTCCTGCTGGCAGGGGCATGGGGGTTCGAGTTACTGACCTCGGCCGAGGTGGGCCGCTGGGCTTTCATCCTGGCCACGCTGATTGGACTCGCGCCGGTGGCGCGGCGGGCCTTCGCGGCCGCACGCATGGGCCAGCCCTTCACCATCGAGATGCTTATGACCATCGCGGCTGCGGGGGCGCTGGTCATCGATGCGGCCGAGGAGGCGGCGCTCGTGGTGTTCCTGTTCGCCGTGGGTGAGGTCCTGGAAGGGGTGGCCGCCAATCGGGCCCGAGCCAGCATCCGCGCGCTCTCGGACCTTGTGCCGAAGACAGCGCTTCTTGAGGTGAACGGCACCACGCGCCAGGTGGCCGCGGCCTCGCTGCAGGTCGGGCAGGTCGTGCTCGTGCGTCCAGGCGACCGGATCCCGGCGGATGGCGAGATTCTGGAGGGCACCTCGGGTGTGGACGAGAGCCCGGTGACGGGCGAGAGCGTGCCCAATACCAAGGGTCCGGGCGAGCCGGTCTTCGCCGGCTCGATCAATGCCGAAGCCACGCTGCGCCTGCGCGTGACCCGTGCGGCCGAGGACAACACCATCGCCCGCATCATCCGCCTCGTGGAAGAGGCCGAGAGCGCCCGCGCACCCACGGAGCGCTTCATCGACCGCTTCAGCCGGGTCTACATGCCGGCCGTGGTGGGGGTGGCGCTGCTCGTCGTCCTCGTCCCGCCACTGGCCTTCGGCCAGGATTGGGGAACCTGGATCTATCGCGGGCTGGCGCTCCTGCTCATCGGCTGCCCCTGCGCACTGGTGATCTCGGTGCCGGCCTCCATCGCCTCGGCCCTCTCCTCGGGGGCACGGCGCGGGCTCCTGATGAAGGGGGGCGCGGTGATCGAGGCCACGGCCAAGATCTCCCGTGTAGCTTACGACAAGACGGGTACGCTGACGGTGGGACGGCCTCAGGTCACCGACGTGGTCCCGCTCAGTGCGGACGCGCCCGAACTCCTAGCCGTGGCCGCCGCCGTCGAGGCCGGGTCGAGCCACCCCTTGGCCGAGGCGATTTCTGCGCGGGCCGAGGCGGAGGGTGTTCAACCGCTGCCCTCATCGGGCGGCAAGGCGCTTCCTGGCAAGGGGGTGGAGGCCTTGGTCGCGGGGGAGCGGGCTTGGGTCGGCTCGCCCCGCTTCGCCGCCGCCGAAATGGGTGTGCTCGATAGCGAGGGCATCCGCCGGGCCACGGCGCTCGAGGAAGAGGGCAAGACGGTGGTGGTCGTGTTCCGCCCGCGCCATGCCCTCGGCCTTCTGGCGCTGCGGGACGAGCCGCGCGCGGACGCCCGCGAAGGCATTCGCCAGCTCAAGGATCTCGGCGTCACCTCGGTCATGCTGACGGGCGACAACGCCCGCACCGCGGCCGCGATCGCCGGCAGTCTCGGCATGGAGCACCGCGCCGAGCTGATGCCCGATGACAAGGTCGCGGAGGTCCGGGCCATGGCCGAGGCGGGCGGCGTCATGATGGTGGGCGACGGGATCAACGATGCCCCAGCCCTGGCGACGGCAAGCGTCGGCGTAGCCATGGGCTCAGGCACCGACGTGGCGCTCGAGACGGCGGATGCGGCACTGCTCAGGAACCGCGTGACGGACGTGGCCGCCCAGATCCGTCTCGCGCGTGCTGCCATGGGCAACATCCGCCAGAACGTTGCCATCGCGCTGGGGCTCAAGGGGGTGTTCCTGGTTACGACCGTGCTGGGTTTCACCGGCCTCTGGATCGCCATCCTCGCGGACACGGGCGCCACCGTACTCGTGACGCTGAACGCGCTCAGGCTCCTGGCCTTCAACCCTGAGCGGGAGGCATAGCGTGACGATCTTCGGCTTCGCCACTCTGGGGGTCTTGGCGCTTTATCTTGCGCTGTTCCTCCTGTCCTCAAACTGGGCCGCGCGCGCCGCAGGGCGTCCGGTCTGGCTCTTCGGCCGCGCCACGGGGCGAGACCGCGTCGCCGCTTTGGGCTTCAGGGCGGCCTTCGGGCTAGCCTTTGTCGGGCCGCTCCTCCAGATGGCCGTCCCTGCGCTCTCCGAGGCTGACCCCCTCTGGATGGAGCCCGACAGGCCTCTCTGGAGCCTGCCGGGGCACCTCCTGGCTGTCCTCGGCGCGATGCTTGCCTGGGCCGGTCAGGTCGGCATGGGCACCTCATGGCGCGTGGGCGTGGCGGAGGACGCTTTGGGTGAGTTGGTCACCGAAGGACTGTTCCGCGTGTCGCGCAATCCGGTTTTCACGGGGCAGGTTCTGCTTCTGGGCGGCGTGGCGCTGTCCATTCCAGCGGTCCTGACATGGATGGCGGTTCTCCTCTTCTGGCTCTCCGCCCGGGGGCAGATCATGAGCGAGGAGCGGCTCCTCGAGACGCGCTTCGGAGAGGCTTACCGCACCTACCGCGCCCGGGTACCACGGTGGATCAGCCCCATGCCCGGCAGGATCTGAGGCAATTGCTTGCCGACACATGGCCGCTCGCCGTGAGGGCGCGCTGGTTGCGACGAAATGTTCATCAAAGGCTTGAGGTCTTACGGCATGGCCTCATCCGGAGTAGATGCCCGTCATGAAACTGACTCTTGCACAAAAGATCTTGTGGGTCGCGGCCGCGCTTGCGCTGGTTGCCTTCGCTGCCCTTGTCTGGACCGGTGGCCTGCGCACGAGCAGTTCGGAGGAATCGGCGCAGCAGGCCTTCCGCCCTGAGTTCCGGCTGGAGGACGCGGCCGGTCGCCCTGTGACGAGCGAGGACTTCCGCGGGCGCTACCGGCTGGTGTTCTTTGGCTTCACGAACTGCCCGGACGTCTGCCCCACCACCCTCTCAGAGGTTGCGCAGGTGATGGATGGTCTCGGGTCCCAGGCCGATCGGGTGCAGCCGCTCTTCCTCTCCGTGGATCCCGAGCGCGACGCTGGGGCGGAGCTGGCTGAGTTTACCTCGGCGTTCCACCCGTCCATCTTGGGCCTGGCTGGCAGCCCCGAGGCGACGCAGGCCGCCGCCGAGAGCTTTAAAATCTTCTTCGCGCGCGAAGACGATGCGACCGCCCCGGATGGCTACAGCATGGCGCACGCCTCCGCGCTCTACCTCATCGGCCCCGATGGCGACTGGCTGCGCCAGTATGAGTACGGCATGCCCGCGACCGACATCCTCGCAGACCTCCAGAACCGCCTCGAAGGATCATTGCCATGAAGCTCCCTGTTGCTGCCGTCCTTGCCTTCGCCCTCTCCGCCGGCCTCGTCCACGCCGAACCTGTTCGGCAGGGCGACCTTGAGATTGATGCGGCCTGGGCGCGCGCCTCGATCGGCACCTCGCGGCCGGGCGCCGCCTACTTCACCGTCCGCAATCTCGGTGACGAGGCCGACCGCCTGACCGGTCTGTCCTCGCCAGTATCCGCCATGCCCATGCTGCACGAGACCACCGTCTCCGAGGGCGTCTCCCGGATGGCCCATGTGGAGGCGGCCGAGATCCCCGCCGGCGGCGAACTCACGCTCGAGTCGGGCGGCATGCACGTCATGCTGATGGAGCTGACCACGCCTCTCAAGGAGGGCGCTACCTTTCCGCTGACGCTCACCTTCGAGTCCGGGGGTGAGATCACGGTGGAGGTGCCGGTGTTCGGGCCGGGCGCCACGGGACCTGCGGAATGAGCCTCTCGCGCCGGCTCCTTCTCGGCGCAGGTGCGGTCACGGCACTCGGCGCCGGCACGCTGGGTCTGGGCTGGTGGCAAGTGGACGGACCCGGCGCGGCGGGGCCGGCGAGCCTTTCCCCCATCCTGCCTCGGCCGTTGAGCGAGATGGACGTCACCCTCACGGACCATCGAGGCCGGCGCGTGACGATCTCGGACTGGGCCGGGCGGCCGAGCCTGGTGTTCTTCGGCTTCACCTACTGCCCGGAGGTCTGCCCCACGACGCTGAGCGACATCTCGCTCTGGCTCGATGGCCTCGGTGCCGCGGCCGACCGGCTCAACGTGGCGCTCATTACCGTCGACCCTGAGCGCGACACGGTCGCGGCCTTGGCTGACTACCTCACCTACTTCGACCCGCGCATAACAGGCCACACCGGCACCCCCGAGGAGATCGCGAGAGCGACCGAGGCGTTCCGAGTCCGGGTCGAGAGGCAACCCCTTGGCGAGGACGACTACACCATGGACCACACTTCGGGCGTGTTCCTGTTCCGCGCAGACGGAAGCTTCGGCAGCATCATCGACTACCACGAGGATCGCGCCTTCGCCCTGCCGAAGATCCGGCGCGTCCTGACTTGAGCACAAACTGCAAGGATTTATCTATGCTTCTCACCTCGGGCGCCTCCTGGCGGATCGGCTGGCAGAAGGAAGTTGCGTGATGCGTTGGCGCTCCTTCATCGGTCTCGCTGTTCTGGTGTTCGTTCTTGACCAAGGGACCAAGGCCGCGGCTCTGGCAGTACTCGACTACCGCGTACCGGTACCTGTCTTTCCCGGGTTCAACCTGACGCTCGGTTTCAATACCGGCGCAAGCTTCGGCATGCTCTACAATATCATGGCCGATAAGCCGATGGTCATGGCCGCACTGACCAGTGCGCTGACCGTCTTTCTCGCCTGTATGGGCCTCAGGGCGCGGCTGCCTCTGGAACGCGCGGGCTTCGCGCTGATCGTCGGAGGCGCGTGCGGCAACATCCTCGACCGGCTGCGCCACGGCGCGGTGACCGACTTTCTGGATTTCTACTGGCGCGACTGGAGCTGGCCCACCTTCAACGGCGCCGATGTCGCGATCTTCCTTGGCGCAGCCGCCATTCTGACAGCTGGTATGAAGCGCCTCCCAAAGACCGGAGCCTCTGTTGGCTGACTTCAATACGCGGCACACCTTTGCCTTCCTAGTCGCGCTTCTGGCTACATTCTCGGCGCTTTTCATCGGCGAGGTGCTGGGTCAGCTGCCTTGCACCCTTTGCTGGTATCAGCGCATCGCCATGTTCCCCTTGGCACCTGTCCTTGGTGTCGCCCTCTGGACCGGCGATCCGCGCGGGCGGCTTTATGCTCTGCCGCTGGCAATCTCAGGGCTCGTGATCGCCGCATGGCATTCAGGCCTCTACGCCGGATGGATCCCCGAGCCTGTGCTGCCTTGCACGGCGAATGGCCCCTCCTGCACCGACCGAGCCGGGCAGAGCATCCTCGGACTGCCGATTCCCTTCCTGTCGCTCGCGGCCTTTGCCGCGATCACTCTGCTTCTTCTTCCAAAAGGACGATCCGCATGAACCGACGCAGCCTCGTTCTGAGCGTATCAGCTCTTGGTGTTGCCGCCTTCGCCGGCGGTTCCTGGTTGGTCAGGGACAGGCAGGCCCGCGAAGCGGCCGCCGAAGCCGACGCGCGCACCGCGGCCATCCCTGATCCTAATGCGCTTCTTGTGCGTCCCACGGCGCCCGTCCTTGGACCGGAAGACGCGCCGGTCACCCTCGTCGAATTCTTCGATCCTTCCTGCGAGGCGTGCCGCGCCTTTCATCCGGTGCTGAAACAGTTGCGTGCTGAATTTCCAGATAGTCTGCGCATCGTCATGCGCTATGCAGCATTCCATCAGGGCTCAGATGAGGCTGTGGCAATTCTGGAGGCTGCGCGGCGCCAAAACATGTTCGAGCCAGTGCTGAATGCAGTGCTCGAGAGCCAGCCGGCTTGGGCCCGGCATGACAGGCCGAATCTGGACATCGCCTGGGATGCAGCTGAAGCGGCGGGCCTCAACATCTCCACCCGCGACATCGAGACGAAATATCCCGCAACTGTCGCGATCCTGACGCAGGATCGGGCGGATATTGAGGCTCTCGGTGTCCGTGCCACCCCGACCTTCTACCTTGATGGCCTACAGTTGACCAATGTCAGCCTCAAGAGCCTAGCGGAGTCGGTACGGCAGGCGGTGACCGAGGCAACATGACGAAAATAGTCCAGTGTCTCCGGACCGTTTCCGTGCCCGGCTTGCAGCCCCAACTTCCTTCACACGGTTTTGCTATCGAGCCTTGATGGACACCAAGCTCTCGACTGGTTACCTTGCCGCCATGCTGCGCATGTTAGTGGTTATCCTCGCCGCTCTCACATTGAATGTCGCATTGCTTGCAGCGGCGGCACATAGCGCGGGCGTGGACTCATGGCAGGCGGTTCAAGAGATGCCGGAAGGGTCGAGCGGGGAAGCTTCTCTAGTCTACACGGACTCCTTGTCTTGCACGTTTCAAGGCGAGCCTGAGAAGGGTGGCACGGCCTGTGACTGGGCCTGTTCGGCACTCACAGCCATTACTCCAGATTTTTCAGCGAAGTCCTCAGTACAGGTTGCAGTAAAAGCCCGATCTTTGCTTTCTGCATTGAGCTTGAGCGGGATTAATCCACCCTTGCAAGAGCGGCCTCCCAAACTTCGTACTGCCTGAACGAGCGCCATATCGGAGCGTAATCTACCGATGCCCTGAGCTATACCGCGGCCAGTTCCACTAGCTGCCGCTGGATGTGGTTCCTTGGGACCGGAGAGCACCCCTGTGCAATCAGAACGGACCCGCCAAAAGCATGCGGACATCCAGCTTCTGACACCACGACTCTAATCGCGATGATACTCCATGAGCGCTTTTAGAAGCCGCGCGTCAATTGGCCCGAGCTCCGAGCCAAACTGAGATGAATAAAAAAAAATTGGGCAGTGATTATGAAGAAGCATGGACTTGCAGATCTTGGCCTGAGCCGCCGAAGCTTTGTCGTTGGGATTTTGGGAGCTGGCTATGCCGTAGCCGGCGCCAATGCGCAGCAAATCGACCCCAGCACCGGTCTTCCCGTCTACGGCAACACCGAGCAGGGCCGCGCACCCGATGTAGGCGTGTATCAGATCGATCCCAATGCTGATAACCGTCGCAACATCTCGTCTTTCCGCTCCAGGCACTGGAGCGATTTCTTCAGCAACATAGGTGTCGGTGTGGTCCTCGCCGATATATCTTCGAAGGCGCTGCACTACTGGAACGCCGACGAGACTATTCATCGGATTTATCCGTGTTCAATTCCTGTATCCGAAGATTTGACCAAGCGTGGCCTGACAGAAATCGTTCGCAAGGCCAAGAATCCCCCTTGGACGCCGACCCCTGACATGCGCCGGCGTAACCCAGACTTGCCACAACGTGTAGAGGGTGGTGACCCTGAAAATCCGCTTGGACCTTACGGCCTGTATCTTTCGTGGCCAGCCTATCTGATTCATGGCACCCATGACACCAGGAAGATCGGCCGACGGTCCTCCAATGGATGCTACGGGCTGTTTAATGAGCATATCACTGAACTATATGGAATGGCTAAGGTCGGAACTCAGGTTGCCGTTTTCTAAAGCTGGTCGTGCGGCAGATCATCTGGAGGCGCCGCCTTCTCTAAGAACAACCGGCCGAACCAGGAAGGTTCGGCCGCAATAAAGAAAGACCAAACATGCACGTCCCTGTAGAGCACACAAAGGCTGGTCGCCGAGTGCGTGCCGCCCGCGATCCGATGACAGAACCGAGCCCACCAGCATCGTGGAGAGGTCAGTTCCTCTGCGCTGCTGACCAAGGAGTCCGAAAGAAGAAAAACCGCACCGTTCTGGCGATCGCAACTCACGTCAGCCTGTCTACGTTGATCTTGCTGGGTACGTATGGTGCAGGGGCTGCTGAGACGCAGGACACAGGCATACATGTCGTCGAGGGCGTCGGATGCGAGTGCTGCGTAAAATGGACAGAATATCTTCGTGAAAACGGCTTCACTGTCACTTCGGAAAAGAGCCTTGGCACTCTTCTGATTCAACACAAGATTGATTTGGGCGTCCCAATATCTCACCAATCCTGCCATACCGGTCAGGTAGAGGGCTACTTTCTGGAAGGTCATGTGCCGGCCGCCGACATCCGAAGGTTGCTGCAGGAGCGTCCGGATGCGGCCGGTCTTGCAGTGCCTGGCATGCCATATGGCAGCCCGGGCATGGGCCCGGAAGCTAAGCGTGAGGCCTATGACGTCCTTCTAGTCCGCAAGGACGGCAGCAGCGAGGTATTCACTAGCTACTCTGCGGCTAACCAGTGACTCAGCTCCATAAATTACGTCTTTCTACCGGATTTCGGAGTATCTCTGCATGGCGAGACTGAGTCGACGTGGGTTTTCGCTGATGGCCTTTGCTGCATTGGCAGCGTGTGGAGTTCGAAAGCCACGGCTCAAGCACTACTCTGGACCACCGGTCACACAGGTCGTTGTCTATAAGGGGCGGCGCCATATGTATTTGTTGAGTGGCAATACCGTGTTGAAGTCTTATGACTTCGGACTAGGCTTTCAACCGCTAGGTCATAAGCAGTTCGAAGGTGACGGCAAGACACCTGAGGGACTTTATTTCGTGGATCGCTTCAATCCTCAAAGCCGCTATCATCTTTCAGTCGGGATTTCTTATCCGAACGAGCGTGATCGAGAGTATGCAGCGCAATTCAATCTCAGTCCTGGGAGTGACATCATGTTCCATGGACGCGGCCCGGAAGGGAACAGGTTGGTCCAAGGGAAGCCGGACTGGACCGCTGGCTGCATTGCCGTCCGCGATGATGAGATCGAAGATATCTACGCCATGCTGCAGCCGGGTGTACCAGTCATGATCTATCCGTAAGCAACAGAGCAACGCTGACCGACCCAAATCTGAAAGGCCCGCCGGAGGGAGTAAACTAGCGTCGAACCCGTTAGCGATTGGCGCGCTGGTGTCGCCAAGCACGCTCGTTGCGAAGCGGCCTTCTGCAATGGCGACGTTGACGACGAGGATGATGTAGAGCGTGGCGCACCTCAGGTGACCTCGGACCAGTCCAGCAAGCTTCAGTGCAGGCGGCGCGTGTTGTGTTGCGAGCAACTGCGCACGAGCGCTTCATGCAGCGCATTCGCCCGCACTGGCAGCATCGGGCGACTAAGCCGTCGATTGACAGCCAAATTCGTGGCGGCGTAGACATTGCACTTGATAATCACTCGCAGGACGAATCGCTATGCCCGTTGTCGATGGCTGGCGCGAGCGCTCCAGCACGCCCTCGTTATCCGAGGTGTTCCGTTCCATCGCCGTGCCCGTGGGTGTTACGCCATTCCGGCGATTCCTGGCCTTCGTCGGACCAGGCTACCTTGTGGCCGTGGGCTATATGGACCCAGGCAACTGGGCGACGAGCCTCGCAGGCGGCGCGGCCTTCGGCTACCAACTCCTATTCATCGCGCTGCTCAGCAATGTCATGGCGATCCTGTTGCAGTCGCTCTGCGCGCGGCTCGCCGTAGCGTCAGGGCGAGACCTTGCGCAGGCCTGCCGGGACGCCTACCCACGCTGGGTGTCGGTGCCGCTCTGGGTTCTGGCCGAGGGCGCCATCATCGCCACCGACCTCGCCGAGGTGATTGGCACGGCCATCGGCCTGAACCTCCTGTTTGGAATCCCGCTCGAGATCGGGGTCTTCATCACGGCAGCCGACGTGTTCCTGATCCTGTGGTTGCAGACGCGGGGATTCCGCTGGGTCGAGGCATTCATCGTCGCGCTTCTGGGCGTCATCGCCGCCTGCTTTGCTGTACAGATCGCCATGGCGGACCCGGACTGGGGGGCGGTGATCCGCGGCTTCGCGCCGACGACCCAGATCGTGCTGAACGACCAGATGCTCTACTTGTCGCTCGGCATTATCGGAGCGACCGTGATGCCCCACAATCTCTATCTCCACTCGGGGATCGTGCAGACGCGCGCCTTCGGGCGGGACGAGGCCTCCAAGCGCCAGGCGCTCCGGCTCGCCACGTGGGATTCGACCATCGCGTTGATGTTCGCGCTGACAGTCAACGCCTCGATCCTGATCTTGGCGGCGGCAACCTTCCACGCCAGCGGACAGACCGATGTAGCCGACATCGACCGGGCGCATGTACTCTTGGAGCCGGTCCTGGGTTCGGCCCTGGCGCCCACGCTCTTCGGCGTGGCGCTCCTTTGCTGCGGCCTCAACTCCACGGTGACGGCCACCATGGCGGGCCAGATCGTCATGGAGGGCTTCATCCGGCTGCGCCTCGCGGCCTGGGCGCGGCGCCTGGTGACGCGGCTCATCGCCATTGTCCCGGCGGTCGCCGTGATCCTGTGGCTTGGCGCGGGGGAACTTGGGCGCCTCCTGATCCTCAGCCAGGTCGTGCTGAGCTTCCAACTCCCCTTCGCCATTGTGCCGCTGGTGATGTTCACGGCGTCAAAGGCCAAGATGGGCCCGCTGGTAGCGCCGCACTGGCTCACGGCCGTCTGCGCGCTGATCGCGGCAGTAATTATCGCGCTCAACATCAATCTGCTCGCCACGGTCATCCTCGATTGACCACGCCTGGGCCGGATGGCGAGCACGCCGGAGGAGCGCGCTGGCCCGCTCAGAGGAGGTCCCGGCCGGCGCGGATATAGCGCATCGGATCGACCGCCTGGCCGTTCACGCGCACCTCGTAGTGGAGGTGGGGTCCCGTCGAGCGGCCCGAGTTGCCCATGTCGCCGATCCGCGCGCCGCGCGCGACCTCCTGGCCCACCTTGACGCGGATGGCGTTGAGGTGCGGGTAGCGGGTCTCCAGACCGAAGGGGTGCTTGACGATGATGATCCGTCCGTAACCGTTCTGCCAACCAGCGAACGTGACGACCCCGTCGGCCGTGGCGTAGACAGGAGTGCCGACAGGCCCTGCCATGTCCACGCCTTTGTGCATTCGGCCCCAGCGCCGGCCGAAGGGCGAGGTGAACCGGAAGTCGTCCTGTACCGGCATGGCGAGTGGGACGGATTCAAGAGCCAAGCGGTAGTGGTCAAGTTCGTCGATCCGGTCGACAATGCGGTTCGCGCGTACAATCGCGTCCTCTAGCGGGGCCATGCCCATCGTGGAGACCGCGACAGAAACCAATGCTTCTTCCTGGGCCGAGTGGCTATCTCGGACGGAGTCGAGCAGCGCGTCCGAGTCAAGGCCCGCCGCACGGAGCATCCCGTCAAGCGGTTCGACCGAGACGACCAGAGCGTCCTCGATCTGCCGCAGGATTCGATCGCTCTCCTCTCCCCTCTGCCACAACTCGAACTCCAACTCGCCGGCGAGGCGAACGGCCTCATTGGCCTTGGCGGCGGCCTGGTCACGCTCGCCCACCGTCTCGGTCAGGGCGAGGGTCAGTAAGTCGAGCATGCCGGCGAGTTCGTCCGCCTTCTGGTCCTGCAAAGCAGTCAACGCAGACAGTGCCGCATCGCGCTCGTCCATCGCACGGCGCAGAGTGGTCTGGGCTGCCTGGAGCTCGCTCTCCATCTCGCGGCGTCGGGTCTCGAGCGCGAGAAGGCTGCTCTGCATCGACGAGACATGCTCCATGGCGGCTGCAAACCGCTCTTGGGCGGCGAGCGCTTCCATCGCCTGTTGGTCGCGCTCTTTTCCGAGTGCGAGCGCGCGTTCCTCAAAGATCGCCTGCTCTCGCTCGGCCTGCCCGCGTACGTTTGCGGAACTGATCGAGTCCAGGATTAGGACGGACGTGACCGTCAGGCACCACACTATTAGGGATGCCTTACCAGCCTGCGCGAGGGCATACCTTGCAGGGCTTAGGCGAACGAACCGGGCATTGTTGCCGAACCGGATGAACAATCTTCGCTTAGGAAAGACACATCTGACAAGCGTGCGCAGTTCCCGGATTGATCGGAAGGTCAATGCCCTTGCCCCAGTTCGACGCCGCTCTGCTCGGCCGTCTGGGGGGCGGCCTAATTCGGACGCATCCACATCGCAACCACCTGTGAGCCGACAAGAGCGGGAAGATGCACAAGTGGGCGGAAGACCGCCAACGTCAATTTGCTCTCGGAGGAAGGGCGCGCAGATATTCGCCCGCGGTGCAGAGCCCGCGGAACAACGGTATGTCGGAGGTGGACGCGCTGGACGCGCTACCTCAAGGGCACCTATGATAATTCATTTTATGTAATTTAATCAATAACTTACTTTGTTCCCCCCTCCTCTCTCAGTTTCAGCAGCCTGGACGGGACCGGATTGCTCTCGGTGTATTGATCCTTGTGATCTTTGCTAGCTGGCAGGATGCGGTAAGGCATTCCCCGCAGCAGCGTCTGAAGAGGGTATAAGGCAGGATCAGCAAGTAAACAGCCCGACCGGCGTTCGCCGCGTCTCTTCGACCGATCTCCGGATACCGCACGACACAAGGATACAAGGATCAAGTTTCGATGCTGACCCGACGCCACTTCATCACTGCAACCGCAACCCTGTTCTCACCCGTGATATCCGGTCCGCTGTTGGCCCAGTCATGGCCGACGCCCTCAGAGAGGGCCGCCTGGGACGCGCAGGTCACGCCGGCCTTCTACGATCCGGCGACTACGAATCCGTGGGGTCTGCACCCGCGACTGCTGCCCCAGCGGGTCGAAGCCCGAGCCGGACTCGTGCCCGGCGATATTCACGTCGATGCGGTTGCGCGCTATCTGTATCACATCGAGCCGGGCGGAACCGCGATGCGCTATGGCGTGGCCATCGGGCGCGGCGGTCTGTACGAGCCGGGTACCTATAAGATCCAGCGCAAGGCAGAATGGCCGCACTGGACGCCCACGGCAGACATGATCAGGCGAGAGCCCGAGGTGTATGCGAAGTTCGCAGACGGGATGGAGCCCGGACCCGACAACGCGCTGGGGTCGCGCGCCCTCTATCTCTATCTGGGTGACCGCGATACCTATCTGAGGATTCATGGCACGCCATTTCCGACCTCGATCGGCAGTCGCGCAAGTTCAGGCTGCGTTCGGATGGTCATGCCTCATATCAACGACCTTTATGACCAAGTCGAAACAGGCGTGACCGCGTTCCTCTATCCCGCCGAGGGGGACGGGCCTCTTGAAGCGTGACGCATGATCGATACGTCGCGCCTCCGGAGGCGCGACGTATCGATCAGCCCGCGGCGGATGGCGCGTCCGAATTCTGGAGGCAGATCACCTTGCCGGCTCCGGTGCGGAGCGGCAGCATCGTGGTCTCGACCTGGCCACCATGGCGATACCAGTAGCAGCCATCCTCGGGGTTCAGCCACACAGTCTGCAAGTCCTGGTACGGACCCGCAAGAGCCAGCACTTGCGCAGGCACCTGACCTACGGCGGCTTGGGACTGATCCGATGTGCGGATCGTTGGCGCGGCGCAAGCGCCCAGCGAGAAAAGCGCGACTGTAGCGGCGATCGCACGGGTGAGGGTGGCACCCCGTTCGTGGTCGATGGGTGGCCTGGCGAGAGGGCCGGCTCCTGATACGACGAGGTTGATAATCACCTGGTTGGTGGGATTCATTGTCTTCGTGCCTCGTGCTTAGAGCCGCTTTCAAAATGTACGCCAGGAGGCGGGACGCGCAAACCCGCCAAAACTTCAGGAGGCCCAAACGCGAGTGACGATAACTACCGTTCTGGGATGAAGTTGCATCACTGCCCCCTGCCCTGCTCCTCAGCCAGCCTGCGTTCGTTAAGGCCGATCAGGCTCCCGGCGAGATTGAGGTTGCCGAGTTGGCAAGCCTCGACCATGCCGCGCATGTAGCCGCCGGGACTGATGACCGGAGTCTCGGAATCCGAGCGCCGTGCATCGGTGATGAGCGCGCAGAGCATCAGTTCCTCCTCGGACATGACCTGCGCCCCTTCCTCCCAGAGCTGCGGTCGCAACCGCCTCATGGTCCGTGGCGGGGAGGAGGCCGTCGAAGCCTTCCGGGACCACGTCAAGCCTCTCACCATAGCGGCGCTTCTGATCACCGTGGTGCTGCTCTTCGGCTTTCAAGGCTCTTCCGTTGCCTGCAGGACGCCCCTAAACAATGGCAGCTACCGCCTGACTGCGGTTCCTATTGACATTCCGCACGTCTGAGGGCATATAAGGGACAACAGACCCGCCACGCCTCTCGACGAAGCGCAACAGGCGGGTTTTTTGTTGCCACGCGTTCCCTTTCAGAAGCCGGCCCTGAACATCGCCGCGCAACTTGCCCTGCTGCAACAGCGCGGCATGATTATCGCCGATCCGGCAAGGGCTGAGCACTACCTCCGCTTTATCGGCTATTACCGCCTCTCCGGCTACTGGTTCCCGTTCCAGTACCGCGACGGCTCAATGGCGCATGACGACTTCCGCCCTGGGACCGACTTCGAGACCGTGCTTGATCGTTACGTCTTCGATCGCAAGCTTCGTATCCTCATCATGGACGCGGCCGAACGCATCGAGGTGGCCGCTCGAGCCACCATCTCAAACACCTTGAGCGAGCGCTTCGGCCCACACTGGTATCTTGCTGCCGCTCGCTTCACACCCAGATTTCTGCACGCGGATTTCCTGCGCCGGGTGCGACAAGAGACCGGGATCTTCCCTGTAAACGCGCACAAGCAGCCGGACTTCATCCGACATTACCTGCAACGCTATGACAGGCCAGCAGAACCACCCAGCTGGATGGTCTTCGAGGTTCTGCCGTTCGGGAGCGTCTCGCTTGTGTTCGCCAATCTGGCCGACTCAGAGAAAAAGACGATCGCAGAAGAGTTCGGACTGCCGCGGGACCGACTGCAGTCCTGGCTGCACGCTGCATCGCACCTTCGCAACCTCTGCGCCCATCATAGCCGTGTCTGGAACCGCGAGTTCGGGATTGTGCCTTCAGTTGCCAAGTCCGAGAAGAACCATGTTATGCAGCCGAAGCGCTTCTACAATCATGCGGTAGCTATCCAGACGCTGTTGAAAACGATTTCGAGCGACACTCATTGGGCTGACCGCTTGGCGGCCCTGCTGGCAGAACATCCGAACATCTCTCTGCCAGCCATGGGATTTCCTCAGAATTGGCGGGATCAGAGCATCTGGCAGTGACCAGAGTGGCCTCTTGCGAAGCAAGCGTCTTGTAACCCTGAAGGGTCGAAAAGCCCTAGGACAAAGATCAGGGGTGACCCGTTCATCTTACGACGTGGCCGTGGTGACCGAAGGCGAGCACACGGCCGCCGCGAGCGTCACCTTCGTGCCACGGAGCCTAGCGTCGTCGCTCAGGCCAGCGCTCGCCAGGGCCATGTTCGGCGGGACATTTCTTGCAGGACCGTTCATCATCTGCGGCGCCCTCAAGATAACCTACGACCTGCTATTGGGACCTAGTCAAGCGAACTCCAACGTTGCCACTGCCAGAGCAAGGTAACGGCCAATCTTCGCGACACTGACGAGGAGCAGAAACACCCAGAATGACTCGCGCAGCACACCTGCGACAACAGTCAAAGGGTCGCCGATAATCGGCGCCCAAGCCAGCAGCAACGACCATCTGCCGTAGTGGCGATACCATCCCGCCGCTCGTGCCAAGGTGGCAGGGCTCACCGGGAACCAGCGTCGGGTGCGCAACCGTTCGATCTCCCGCCCGAGAAACCAGTTGACCACGGAACCCAGCACATTGCCGACGCTCGCAACAGCCAGCACCAGCCATAGCGGGTGGTCAGTCAGCAGCAGGCCGACAACCAGAATCTCGGATTGCGCGGGGAGCAGAGTCGCTGCGGTGAAGGCCGCCATAAACAGGCCGCCATAAACGGCAAGATCAATCATGATGACCGGTCATAGCGATGCGTATCCCCCCTCAGGGGATATTGCCCGGTCTGCGTGGTCGCCACCCGCTACGGCAGGTGTGCCACGACCTTCTTCTCCGCCCTCGCCCCTACTGTCATGCTCGGGCTCCGAAAATCAATGAGCTTGGAGCCTAAACCCGCACGGTCGGCAGTTCGCTGATCCTTGTGGTGTAGCGGGGTGAGCGGTGATCGGCGCGCAAGCGCCATTCACCGGCGAAGCCCTCGCGCGCCAGCACCATCGTCTTCTTGCCGAACCGGTCGTTGATCGCATCGAGCGCATCCGTCAGGCGCGCGTCGCGCGGCCGGTCAGGCTCAAACAGCATGGTCGGCCGGTCGGCTTCGGGCAGCAGGTCATCAAGGATGACGCCCGCCTTGGTATAGCCGCAGCCGTTGCCGGAGGGATCGCCGCGCCAGCCTCGGCGCGCGGCAGAAACGGCGGCATCCACAAGGTCAAAGGTGTGGTTGGACATGGGCTGCAGGCGCACGCTGCGCGAAGCGGAGTGCTGCGGGCGGTCGGGCTTGTGCGGGTTGGTGTGGAAAAACACGGTGAGCGTCCCGGCGACCAGACCGTGCTGGCGCAGCTTCTCAGCCGCGCGGGTCGCGTGGGCGGTGACGGCCTGCGCCAGCACGTCGAAAGTCGTCATGGGCGTTCCGGCTGATCGCGTGACGGCCATGCCCTTGCGCTGCGGCGGCACGTCCTCGAGGTCGAGGCAGGCGATGCCGCGCAGCTCCGCCACCAGCCGTTCCAGGACAACCGTGCCGATCTTGCGAGACAGCGCCATCGGTAGGTCGCGCAGCGCGGCCGCGGTTCTGACGCCCTGGGCAATCAGCTTGGCCTCGGTCGCCGGGCCAACGCCCCATATCTCACCAATAGGGATGCGGTTCATCACATAGTCCCGGACTTGGGGGTTCATCAGATTGCAGACGCCCCCGAAGATCGGGTTCTTCTTGGCAGCATAGTTCGCCAGCTTGGCGAGGGTCTTTGTGGGCGCAATGCCGACGCAAGTCGGGATGCCCACTTGCGTCCGCACCGCCTGCCGCATCCGGGCCGCATGCGCCTCCATGCGATCGCCAAAGCCGGACAGGTCCACAAAGGTCTCGTCGATCGAATACACGTCGAGGCGCGGCGAGTAGCCATGCAGAACCTGCGTCACCCGCGCAGAGAGATCGCCATAAAGCGTGTAGTTGGAGGAAAGGGCCTTCACGCCATGCCGCTGCATGAAGTCGCGCATCTTGAAGGCGGGCGCCCCCATCTTGATCCCGAGCGCCTTCGCCTCGTCAGACCTTGCAACGGCGCAGCCGTCATTATTCGAGAGGACGATCACGGGAATGCCGTGCAGGGACGGGTCGAACAGCCGTTCGCAGGACACATAGAAGTTGTTGCAGTCGATCAGGGCTATCGGCTTGTCGTACGCCTCAAGCATGGCCCTATTCGACCGGCAGGCGGCGCACCACGCCTGCCACGACGCCCCAGATTTCGGTCGTCTCGGTCACCGGGATCGTCTCGTAGATGTCGCTGCGGGCGCGCGGGTCCAGAAACCAGGCCCCGTTCCTCTTGGCGAGCTTCTTGACGGTGATCTGGCCGTCCACCAGGGCCAGCACGATCCGCCCGCTGCGGCGCCGTCCGGCTCGGTCCACCGCGATCAGGTCGCCGTCGAGGATGCCCTCGGCCTCCAGGCTGTCGCCCGACACGCGCCACCAGAATGTCGCGTGCTCATGGCGGACGACCCATTTCATGGGGTCCACCGTCTCCTCCAGGTCATCGGCCGCAGGCGACGGGAAGCCTGCCGGCACCCGGACCGCGGCCAGCGGCATGTCGCGGTCGATCAGCGTGACACTGAGAGGATGAAGATCAAGTGACATGGCCTGAGAACAATAAGGGAACACCGGGCATAGTTCCGATATGCCCCTGATCGTCAAGGACGATGGCTCATGGCAGGGCAAAAAGGTGGGGATAGCCTGATGATCCAGCACAGGTTGCCCGCTGAAGCATGGCTTGGCTGGATCTTCCAGGCGGGCGGTTTGGTGCCTAGGGTCAGGACTCGTTAAGTTTCATAGCCAGAACATGACGGTTGCGGCGAGCGCAATGGCGGACAAGAAGACCTTCGGGCATCTGTCGTAACGGGTGGCGATGCGCCGCCAGTCTTTCAGGCGGCCGAACATGATCTCGATCCGGTTGCGGCGTTTGTAACGGCGCTTGTCGTATTTGACGGGCCGGGCACGTGACTTCCGTCCAGGGATGCAAGGGGTGATCCCCTTGTCTTTCAAGGTCTCTCTGAACCAGTCGGCATCATAGCCCCGGTCTGCCAGCAACCATTCCGCTGAGGGCAAACTCTCCAGCAGAGCAGCCGCTCCGGTGTAGTCGCTGACCTGGCCTGCGCTCATGAAGAACCGGATCGGCCGGCCGTCGGCATCCGTGACGGCATGCAGCTTGGTGTTCATGCCGCCCTTGGTGCGACCGATCAGTCGGTCGCGCCCCCTTTTTTCGACCGCAGGCTGGTCGCCGTGCGGTGCGCCTTGAGGTAGGTCGCATCAATCATGATCGTCTTGGGTTCAGGGCTCGCCGCGGCCAACCCCTCCATCATCCGCGCGAAGACGCCCATGTCGCCCCACCGCTTCCAACGGTTGTAAAGCGTCTTCGCTGGACCGTATTCCTTGGGAGCGTCCCGCCACCGTAAGCCGTTGCGGTTGACAAAGATTATACCACTCAGCACACGCCGGTCATCAACACGCGGCTTGCCATGGCTCTTCGGGAAGAAGGGCCGCAGCCGCTCCATCTGCTCGTCCGTCAGCCACAAAAGGTTGCTCATCGATCAGTCTCCTCGCGGAGGCTGAATCACGTAAAAGCAGGCAGATCAATGGGTCCTGACCCTAGGCAACTTAACACTCCCAAGCTAGGCTCGTCAGAGCCTACGCCCAGCCACCGGATAATTAAAAAGTCATGCCCTCTCTCCGCGTCAATCTCTCAAGCCGTGTCCGGAAGCTGTTGAAGCCTTCTAATCCTCAACAAGCGTTGCAACCGGTTCTCGAAGCGATGAGCAACTCGGTAATGGCAATCGACGAAAAATTCGAGACTAGGTCCAACGGCCGCGTGTCTGTTGAAATCAAAGATCTTGGCTCTAACAATGTCTCAGTGACCGTGGAAGACAACGGGATCGGTCTAGATGAACTTCATTACGAAGCCTTTTTGGAGGTTGATACTGAGTTCAAAAGGGAGCGAGGCGGCAAGGGTGTGGGTCGCCTTTATTGGCTAGATGCGTTCAGGCAAATCGAGGTGCAGAGTCAGTATTTTGACCAGCATGGCTCTATCCGGAGAAGAGCTTTCAAGTTCGTCTTAGAGGATGAAGATCAAATCCAAGATATTTCGCCCTCTCACGATTGGTTGGAAAATCAGACTGGCACAATTATCCGGTTTCGTGGATTGCGCTCAGCGGCATACATCGACAAATTTCCGAAACAAGCTGCGATGGTAGTCAATCACACCATTTCTGAATTTATCGCGGATTTTCTGAGTCGTAATAGCCCCATGATCACCCTCAGCATCGAAACAGAAGCAGGGGCGATAACGAAAGCCGACTTCCCAAAAGATGTGGCCGAACTGGTCGCAGTCGGACCCCTGCACGCGGAGACGGTCCAGATTGAAAGCATTGGCGACTTCAACGTAACGGCGTTTCTCTGCGACAAGCGCGCGTCGCGGGGCATGAACCTTAAACATGCGCTTCATCTGCTTGGCAATGGACGTACAGTAGAGTCCCGGAAGATCGACGATCTGTTAGGCATCAGCGACCTTGAGCACGAAGGGCAGGAAGAACTACGCGTCCACCTAGTCGTGGCAAGCGATTTTCTTGATGCTCGCACTGCAGAGAGCCGTACCGCCTTTACAATCCCAGAGGGGGAACTAGCTGAAATCACTCGGTCTGTTGTGACCTCCGTTCGGAATAGCATCCTATCCGACAAGTTCCGAGAGTGGGACAAGCAGCGTCGCTTCGCTTTTGATAGGTTTCTCGCCGACCAGCCGATCTACGCATTCTCAGATCCAGATGAACTGTTCGTTGAGCAAGTGCCTCCGACTGCAACAACACCCGAGCAATTTGTCCGGGCTTTGTCTGTGGTCCGTATGAGACGCGAACAAGAACGTGAGATCACGCTTGGAAATCTCGTGGGCTCGCTGGTTTCAGGCGGTAACATTCCCGAGAACTTTTCTGAGCTCGTCCAGCGAGCTGCCAAGGGCATTCAGATCAATGAGATGACATCTCTCGCGCATCACGCCGCCCGCCGAAAAGTAGTGCTAGACTTGCTTGATAAGCTTATCCGCCGAGTCCGGGAAACTGATTCAGGAAAAGCCGGCAAGCACCACCTGGAGCGAACGCTTCACTCTCTATTGGTCCCTATGCAGATGGCTGGTTGGGACTATGAAACGGTGGAGCGGTCGAGTCATGATCTGTGGATACTAGATGAGCGGCTCACCTATACAGCAGGATTTTCTTCGGATCTTCAACTGCGTCGGTCGATTAAAGGATCAGGATCGGAAGATCGCCCTGATCTGGTAGTCTGGGATGTAGGTTTCGGCCTCGGACCGATCTCCGTTCCTTATGGAGATGAAGATGTGGACGAGATCGAACAGCTACAGGAGATCTTTATAGTTGAGCTGAAAAAGCCTGGTCGAACAGAGTACGGCTCGAACGATCGCCTAGAGGATCAGTTGACCAAGTATATTCGCGAACTCAAAGCAGGTGACGTTGAAAGTTTCGGACGCCGGAAAATCAGGGTGAGCCACGATTGCCGGTTTTATTGCTTGGTGGTCGCCGACATTGAAGGGCAACTCAAGAACGGGGAGCTTGCCTCGTGGGAGCCCATTGACAACGGTCGAGGTAGGCGCCGCGAGTTGAGGGTGATGAACACTATAATCGATGTCTTTGAATGGTCGGAAGTCCTGAGGTCGGCTCGCGACCGCAATAGGGCGCTTCTCTCTATGGCCGGGCTAAGCCTACGCGCGGATACGGCCTTTGAGCGGAAAAAAGACATGGCGGCAGAGTAGCAGCAGAGTTGCTGCCCTATGAAAAGCAGGTTGGTCCAGCATGGTCGCTGGCTGCGTTAGTCCTCTGATCCCGCCTGCAGCCGGCCAATGGGGAACATATCCTCGCCGTAATGATGCAGTTTGACGTGGTGGCTCCGGCATAGCCAACGCACGTTCAGGGGTTCGTCATATAGGTCGTGATGAGCATCGACCTTGGCTGCGCCGCAGACCTCGCAGGCCTGCTTTTCCAAGGCGCCAGAGATGAGCGCCCGCTGAACGGCAAGATGGGCTTGGTATTTAGGCAGGTTGCTGCGGCGCCAGTTCGTCTGGCGGGTCTCGCTTTTCAGCGACGGTGGACGGAGGGGTTTTGGATCATCCGTCATCACGCCACCGCCTGCCGGCCGAGGGTCCGATATACGGTCGGCCGTGAGATCGAAAACACCTCTGCCAGATCACTGATGGAATACTCGCCGGTGTCATACATGCGCCGCAGCTCCTGCTGCTGGCGGTCTGATAGCTTCGGCTTCTTGCCCCGCAGCTTGCCCTTGGCGCGGGCCACGGCCATGCCCTCGCGGGTCCGCATCCGGATCAGGTCGGCCTCGAACTCGGCAAAGGTCGCCAGGATGTTGAAAAACAGCTTGCCCATCGGACCGGTCGGATCATGGATCGAAGTGCCAAGCTGAAGCTTGATCCCGCGCTTGGCTAGACTGTCAGCAATATCACGGGCGTCGGGGACGGAACGCGCCAAGCGGTCCAGTTTCGGCACGACCAGCGTGTCACCCTTTCGCAAGGCTGCAAGCGCCTGATCGAGACCAGGGCGCGCGCGGTTCGTGCCGGTAAAGCCGTGGTCCGTGTAGATGCGATCGGCGGCGACCCCGAGACCGGCAAGGATACCCTTCTGCGCAGCAAGGTCCTGTTTGTCAGTGGAACAGCGGGCGTAGCCGATCAAAATCTGTGTCATGGGCCAATCTGTAACAGTAGACGCCCCATCATTGCAAAAAATATCGGACCATTCATCTGAGATTTTGTCCTGCCAGCAAATGCTGGTCTTCGGCGGGCCTGTTCAGGGGGTAGGCTGAACGTCCTCTGAACGATCCCTAAGCAGACAGTACTTCCGGCCCTGTCTTCTGAATCAAGCTCTAGCCTGAACTAGTTTGGTCATACGTTCTACGGCTTGAGCACCCTTTCTGCATCTATGGCACTCTTCTCTGACGCATCGATGGCGCCCCATACCTCTTCGTAAAGTTCTATACCGGATGGTATCCCGTCTCCTGTGTAGGTCGTGGCTAGCATACCGGTAGCCTCCGTGATGCGATTGCCGCGAAGTGAGAAGACATCATGCATGAAAGGAATGGCATCCTTGCCGGTGATTTCGAGCTCATTTCCCTGAAGGTCCACGACAATGAACTCATCAGGTGGAATGAGTTGCCGTGGCATGATCACGAAAGCCTGCCCGCCTCTTGCGGAGGCTACAAAAGGAGCGCTTGCCTTTTTGGAAAAGCGGACCTGGCCAGTCGCCATGTCCAAGGCAACAAGACCCTCTGTCACTGACAACAAGAGAAGTCCGGCAGAAGGAAAAGGGAATGGCCAGATGCCGCTGTCATGAGGTGGCCGCTCAGTCGAATAGAAATCGGATTTTCTCCCGTCAAGCGTCCACTTTTCAATTGTCACCTGGTCATTCTGCCTGCGGCCTTGATCCTTTAGGGTTGTCTGAACGAAGAGTCCCCCGCTGTCATTCCAGCCAATAGGCCATTGCCGCGCGTTGGTTCGTGATGCCATAGGGAGATGATGCAAAAGCTCTCTGCTTGTGACATCCCAGATATGGATGCCCGCGGATCGGCCAACGAGATACCCTCTGGCGTAGAGACGTCCGTCGTTTGAAAATCCGACCTCATAACCTGAGCCGCTGCCACTCGCGGCCTCGGCACCAGGCTTCATCTCTCCCAGATAAGTTCCATCCTCAGCAGCATAGAGATGAACGCTGGAGGTTTTGTTGGAGGGCAAGGCCAAGAGCGCGCCATCTGGAGAAAAGGATGCCGAGATTCCTGGTGAGGTAACGCCATGTACCTCGATCTGCGGCTCCAGTTCGCGGATCAAGGTGCCGTCCCGCGGATCGATGATTGCTTGTGGGAAGTCACCTGTATCCGGTCGGGAACTGTCCTCCCAGTGCGAGATGAAGGCCCGCGTTCCATCGCTGTTGACACTGAACCGTGCCGAGCGATCCTGATCAATCCGCGGAACTCTCGCGCCATGAGCCAACTCAAGCGCGAACGTGGCATCATGATAAACCGCCAAGTCTTCTTCCGTCGGCTCTGCCGGCAGACCTCGCAGCGCATAGCCGATCGCAGCTTCCCTGTCTCCCTTCCGCAATGCCGTGACCGCCTGCTTTGCATATTGTTCCGACATCAGCTTCGCCAATCTCGTGGCATCGTTCTGCGCGAGCGCCGGACCTGCCAGGACAAGGATCAAGCCGATTGCCGCAGCCAGGGCTCTCATGGCCGCATCACCCGATCCTGGTTGATTGATCGCTTTATTTCATCGCTGATCCCGGCCCAGACCTGATCATAGAGCGCGGCGCCCTGAGGCAAGTCCTGGCCCTGATATGTATGGCGGGTTGCGTTCTTTGGAACGCCGGCGATCATGCCGTTTTGCGAAACGGCAGCTTGCGCCAGAGGGATGAGATCCCGGCCTGTCGGCTGCAGGCGGTTGCCGTGAAGATCGATGACTTGGAAATCATCGAGCGATTCTATGTCGAAAGGCCGGATTGCGAATGCTGTTCCATTGCGTACGAGCGCGATTTCGGGGTCGGAAACTTCGGTGGTAAAACGCACCTCTCCACTTTCCAGATCGACTGCTGCCAACCGAACCTCATCAGTCATGAATACGACCGGCACATCGGGAAAGGTGAAGGATCGCAGCGACGCCGCGTCGATGACCCCGTCTAGTTCGGCTATCAATTCCTGCTTGCCATCCTGATGCCATCGCTCCAACCCGGCACTTTTACGCCCTCCTGTCTCAGGGTCGCGGACGAGCTTCTGGACTGCAAAACCGTCCTCATGGTCCCAGCCGAGCGGGAACCAGTCGGCGTTACCCGCTGCATTTGGCTTCAGGTGAGAGACCAGGGTCTGATCAGCAACATTCCAGACAAGGATCCCGCCGCTGTTGTCGAGATAACCGTAAGCGTATTGCCTGCCGTCCCCGGAAAACCCCAAGGGCACTGGGGAAATATATTCCGAAACGTCACTAGGCGTCATCTCGCCTGCGAAGCTGCCGTCCGCCGCATTGAAAAGTTGGACCGAGACTACCGGCATCGTCGGATAGGCAAGAAGGCCGCCATCGGGCGAAAAGACGGGGGATCTTTCTGGCCATGTGCTTGCCGATATCGGTTCGAGCACCTTGATCAAAGCCCCGTCGCGGGGATCGTAGATGGACGGCGGCACATATGCCGAGTTCACCTCGGGACGAGGATCGTAAAACCCTACAAAGGCGCGTGTTCCAGTAGGATCGACACTATAGAGACCGCTGCCCTCAGCTTCGATCCGAGCAACACGGGAGCCGGACGCGAGTTCAAGGGCGAACATCGCATCAAGCAGAGCCGCGGCTTCCTGATCTGTGGGATCCAGAGGAAAAGCGCGAAGCGCGAACTCCAGAGCTGCCTCACTGTCGCCCAGCATCAAGGCCTGTAACGACTGCATGGAGTAGTTCTTGGACATCATCTGCGCCAGCCGCTCGGCTTGGGTTTGAGCATGAGCCGGCAGCGCGCCTAGGACCGTCAGTCCAATGATCAGACCTCGATAGGGGATAGTCACCATAACCTCCAACTCTGGAAAACTTCACCGTATCGCGGTCATTGGCTCAGATCCCGCAGCGCTCCTTGAAAGCCAGCCGGGCCGCGCCGGTTCCCTTCATTTGGGACTTGAACAGTTCCCTACGGGTTCCCGTGTCCTGAAGCGTCAGCTGCTGGCCATTTGCAAAGAATTCCCAATTGATGTGATTGGCCGGTATCTCGGCCACCACCGAGCCTTGCTCATTGAAACCTGCGAAGGAGTCGCGACTTGTGCGACCGTCCGGCAATTGGATCCACAGCATCAGTGCGCCTGATGTGTCGATTGATCTCAGGGGGGCAGACAGGTCTGCTCCCTGCGAGAGATCGGAGAGAACCATCGAGACACGGCCTGTTCCGCGTCGGCATTGGAACGAAAGTTGGATGCCATCCTGATCCATCCTTGCCCATGCGCTATCTTCCGATTTTCCGTGCTCCCAGGCCCAAGTAGGCGTAGACGTCATTATCGCGCAAAACAGCCCGGCGGTCAGGGCGATTGCTGCAGCTTTGGATGGGGTTGCCAAAGTTATCCCTTTCCTGATGTTTTCCGTGTCAGTCATTGTGGAACACGGCAGCGCCCCATCATATCCCGCAGCGCTCCCGAAGCAGGTCTCTTCCACCAAGAATTCCCTGCATTTGCGATCGGAATAAAATTTTTCCGGTCGCATTGTCGCTGATCGTCATGCGTGAGGCCTTGACCAGCGTTTCAATGTCGTCAGGTGAAAAATTGACCTCTCCAACGACTTTCACGTCACGCTCATCTGAAAGCGTCACATCGATGGTTTCCGAGAATGTCGCCTCTTGACCCTGCTCCAGCATGACCTGCACTGAACGGATCTTCGTCAGTTCCTCTACAGGAGGGAAGAACCTGTGTACTTCGAACCTGAGCTTGCTGCCGCTTGGCCTCTGACACCCGATTTCTACGTGATAGTCATCGCCACTTTCCATAAGAGTGACAGAATCGCCGACAGGATGAACTGTCCAGGAAGAAGCCGGTGAGGCTGCTGCTGAAAATGCCATGAACAACAATGTCCCGCAAACTCTTGGATTCAGTAAGAGATTCGCGTCATCTGATCCAAACGTCATGCGAGAACATCCTCTTCAGCCGAAGCTACGATGCACATCACGTCCCGAGTTAAAACCATTCTAGTGCTCAGCCTCATCGATGGTCAAAGCCAAAAGATGACGGGGGCTGCCAAAGCAATGGCCGACAGGAAGACCTTGGGGCATCTGGCGCAGCGCATAGCGATCCGGCGCCCGTCTTTCAGCCGGCTGAGCATGATTGAGCTGCTCCCCGGAAATCGGACAGTGACGGAAGCTACGACCTGACGTTTGCTGGTCTCCAAGAACGAGGAGATCAGGAATGCGGAAACGCAGAAACCATGACGCGGGCTTCAAGGCGCGCGTGGCGCTTGAGGCCGTGAAGGGCGAGCGCACTGTGTCAGAGCTGGCGGCCGAATACGGCGTGCATCCGACGATGATCCATCAATGGAAGAAGGCGCTGCTCGACGGAGCTGCGGATATCTTCGAGCGCGGTGGCAGAAAGCCTGTTGCGGAGATGGATGAGACGGTCCGGTCACTGCATGCCAAGATCGGAGAACTGGCTGTCGCCAACGATTTTTTGTCACGAAAGCTCAAGCCGTGGACCGGCAAGTGAGGCGCGGGATGATTGAGCGGGGCCATCCGGCGTTGTCGATCGGGGCGCAGTGCCGCCTGCTGTCGATCTCGCGCTCGTCCTTCTATCATGAACCGGTCGGAGAGACGGAGCAGAACCTCGGCCTGATGCAGCTCATCGACAAGCAGTTCCTCGACACCCCCTTCTACGGGGTCCGGCAGATGACCTGGCATCTGCAGAACGAGGGGCACGGCGTGAACCAGAAGCGCATCCGACGGCTGATGCGGCTCATGCGCTTGATGCCGATCTACCAGAAGCCCAACACCAGCAAGCCGAGGAAGGGCCACAAGACCTATCCCTATCTGCTGGGCGGGCTACGGGTCGATCGCCCCGGTCAGGTCTGGTGCGCCGACATTACCTACCTGCCGATGCGGCGCGGCTTCCTGTATCTCGTCGCCATCATGGACTGGTTCACCCGAAAGGTGCTGGCGTGGCGGATATCGAACACGCTGGAGGCGGACTTTTGCGTCGAAGCGCTGAACGAGGCCATCCACCGCTTCGGCGCGCCGGGGATCATGAATACGGACCAAGGTTCACAGTTCACGTCTTTTGCCTGGACGGACAGGCTGAAGCGCGCTGGCACTCGGATCTCGATGGACGGCAAGGGGCGCTGCATCGACAACGTCTTCATCGAACGCCTGTGGCGGTCCCTAAAGTATGAATGCGTCTACCTCCATGCCTGGGAAACGGGGTCACAGGCCAAGGCTGCCATTGGCCGATGGATCACCTTCTACAACCACCAGCGGCCCCACACCGCCCATGGCGGATGGCCACCCGCCGTGGTTTACTTCAACAGTATCGAAATCGATCAGCAGGCGCAGGCAGTAGCTTAAATATCCCGAAAACTGTCCAATTATCGGGGAGTAGCTCAGTGTCAGGAAATCAGATGTCCCGCATACCCTTGCTCAGTTACGATCCGGACATGCCGACCGGTGGCGGCCCAGCAGTATGCCGGAGACTGGATGCGGCGTCTCGCAGATCGCTGCCCTACCTTCGGATCACCTCGACTTCCACCCCGACGTCGGCACTGCACCAGGCCTGATCCGCAGTCACGGCAGGAACGCTAAGTTCAGCCGCGAGTGCCAGGCAGGCGCGATCCCCAAGCGAAAGGCCGAGGGTTCGCGTTGCGGGTCTGAGGTGCCCAGTGGCATAGGCTTGGGCAGGCGTGAACGGGCGTACATCGAGCTGAAGACCGCCGAGCACATCTTCTACCTCTTCGGCGCTCAGGCCGCGCTCCCGCAGCTTGGTGACAACCTCCGCAAGGTTCGCGGCGCCGATCACGGCCGATGGCAGAACTTGCGCTACGCGATCCGCGCCGGCCTCTCCGTTCAAAACGCAGAGCAGGGCGGAGGAGTCGAGCACCACCCTACTCACGCTCAACCTCGCGTCGGCGGTCCGCAATCAACTCGTCAGCCAAGGATACGCCTTCCGGCACATGGCGCCGCAGAATGGCCTGAGCGCGGGCAATGGCCTGTGTGAGCGAACGGACACGCAGTTCGCCGTCCTCAATATCGACAAGAACGGTATCACCTGTGGCTATTCCGAGCTCCCGTCGCATTGGCGCCGGGATGATGAGCTTGCCGCCTTCGATGATCCTGACCCGCTGCGCAGTCATGTCACCCGCCCTTTTCTAAGCAATGTCGACAACATTGATACCGATCAGCTTACAATGGCACTGTCCGGCCAAACAAGCCATGTTGATGTAACAACTCTAAACATGCACTTGAGGGACCAGTCGCATCGTACTCTACCGGAACAAGCGTCAGTTCGGGTCTACCTCAAGCGGACAGGGACATCGGACAGCAGGGCGCGTCCGATAGGGTTCCGTTTCACGATTTCGGACGCTAGCGTGGGCGGGTCTAGACCCCAACCGGACAGAGCAGCCATTCATGACCCTTTACGGCTACGCCCGCGTGTCCACGACCGATCAGGATCTCTCCCTGCAGGAGGCCGCGCTGCGGGCCGCCGGCTGCCAGGTGATCCGCGCCGAGAAAAAGACCGGCACCCGCCGTGAGGGCCGCGCCGAGCTGGACCTGCTGCTGCAGTTCCTGCGCCCGGGCGACACGCTGGTGATCACCCGCATCGACCGGCTCGCGCGCTCGCTCAAGGACCTGCAGGACATCGTCCATGAACTGAAGGCGAAAGGCGTCACCCTGAAGGCCACCGAGCAGCCGGTGGATACCGCCACCGCCGCCGGCAAGGCCTTCTTCGACATGCTAGGCGTCTTTGCCGAGTTCGAAACCAACCTGCGCCGCGAGCGGCAGATGGAGGGGATCGCCGCCGCCAAGGCCCGCGGCGTCTACAAGGGCCGCAAGCCGAAGATCGATTCAGACGAGGTGCGAAGGCTGCACAAGATGGAACAGCTCAGCCCCACCGCTATCGCAAGGCGCCTCGGGATTGCAAGATCCTCGGTCTACAGGTTCTTGCCCGAGGCAGATGCGCATGAGGACACGGAAGGCTAGCTCGCGCGAATGCCTGCAAGCCCGTGATGGCGCGGCCCAGGATCAGTGCGTGGACGTCGTGCGTCCCCTCGTAGGTGTTCACCGTCTCCAGGTTCTGCGCGTGGCGCATGACCTGGAACTCCTCGGAGATGCCGTTGCCGCCGTGCATTTCGCGGGAAATCCGCTCTCAGTGGAAATCAGGCGCCAACCCGGGTCAGTTCCAAGTGGAAATCAACACAACAGACGGTTCTTTCTCGCTGTGTCACAGCCTTTGCCGGACAGGGCAGGGCGCGTCAGGGCCGGGCCGCCTCGACCTCGGCCAAGCAGCCAGGATCGGCAAGGCCCGCCACTTGGATAGCCGAACGGGTCGGCAGGTTCTGCTGCTTTCCGGGGCCGTAGAACTGGGTGTAACCATTCATGAAGCCGGGGAAGTCCATCGACGCGCCCGACTGTGGCGCGACCAAGTAAACCCGCATCTTGATCACGTCGCCCATCTTCAGCAACAAGTTAAGTTTAAGCTTCTTTCTCCGAAGTGATGACGATCGCGAGCAGACGGCCATGCGTCACCTCTGCAGTGGCAAGGGCAGGAAAAAGGATGCAGTCTCCAAGACTAAGGATCGCCCCAGCGATTCCCGCTTTCCCTCGTGCCACAAGGGCCACGGTCTGTGGCGGCAGTCCGTCGCCCGGCGAAAGCTCGACCATCCGGTGCGAGAAGGCCCCGCGCCGGGTCATGATGTTCAGGTCCAGCACCGGCCCCGCATCCAGCTCTGCGTGAACCGGCGCCTCGCCCGGAAAGGACAAGGGCGGGCCGTCCGCCGCCAAGACGACCTCTGCCCCGCCGAAGGACAGGCGCATCGGCCCGCCCTCCAGCACGGCCAGGGTGCGGTCGATGCCGGGGAAGGCCGAAAAGGGGCCATCCGCCGCCACCTCGGCCATCGACAGCCGCGCGTCGAAGCCGGACAGGTCCGCGCCGTCCGGCCAGACGGCCAGCTCATGCGTGACGCCGCCGCCGTTCTTCCAGCGGGTGGCCCTGCCTTCGCCCCGGCGCACGAGCCTCACTTGAGGATGCCCGGCAGGTTCAGCCCGTGCTCGCGCGCGCAGTCGAGCGCGATGTCATAGCCTGCATCCGCATGGCGCATGACGCCCGTGGCCGGGTCGTTCCACAGCACGCGCTCGATCCGGCGGTCGGCGTCCTCGGTCCCGTCGCAGCAGATCACCATGCCGGAATGCTGGGAAAAGCCCATCCCCACGCCGCCGCCGTGATGCAGGCTGACCCAGGTCGCCCCCGAGGCCGTGTTCAGCAGCGCGTTCAGAAGCGGCCAGTCCGACACGGCGTCCGAGCCGTCCTTCATCGCCTCGGTCTCGCGGTTGGGGCTGGCGACGCTGCCCGAATCCAGGTGGTCGCGGCCGATCACGACCGGGGCCTTCAGCTCGCCGTTGCGGACCATCTCGTTGATGGCAAGGCCGGCGCGGTGGCGGTCGCCCAGACCGATCCACATGATCCGGGCAGGCAGGCCCTGGAAGGCGATGCGCTCGCGCGCCATGTCCAGCCAGTTGTGCAGATGGGCGTTGTCGGGGAACAGCTCCTTCATGCGCTGGTCGGTCTTGTAGATGTCCTCGGGGTCGCCCGACAGCGCGGCCCAGCGGAAGGGGCCGATGCCCCGGCAGAAGAGCGGGCGGATATAGGCGGGCACGAAGCCGGGGAAGGCAAAGGCGTTCTCCAGCCCCTCCTCCTTCGCGACCTGGCGGATGTTGTTGCCGTAGTCCAGCGTCGGCACGCCAGCGTTCCAGAAGTCGACCATGGCGGCCACATGGACCATCATGCTGGCGCGGGCGGCATGTTCGACGGCCTTGGGTTCGGTTTCCTGCCGGGCACGCCATTCGGCGACGGTCCAGCCCAGCGGCAGATAGCCGTGGATCGGGTCGTGGGCCGATGTCTGGTCGGTGACGATGTCGGGGCGCGGGCCGCCCGCCTTCATGCGGCGGACAAGCTCGGGGAAGACCTCGGCCGCGTTGCCGATCAGGGCCACCGACTTCGCCTCGCCCTTCGCGGTCCAGTCCGCGATCATCGCCAGCGCCTCGTCCAGCGAATGGGTCTTGGCGTCGCAATAGCGGGTGCGGATGCGGAAATCGGCGCGGGTCTCGTCGCATTCCACCGCAAGGCAGCAGGCCCCGGCCATGACCGCGGCCAGCGGCTGCGCGCCGCCCATGCCGCCCAGACCGGCGGTGAGAATCCACTTGCCCTTGAGGCTGCCGCCGTAATGCTGGCGGCCGGCCTCGGCAAAGGTCTCGTAGGTGCCCTGAACGATGCCCTGCGTGCCGATATAGATCCAGGACCCGGCGGTCATCTGGCCGTACATGGCCAGGCCCTTGCGGTCCAGTTCGTTGAAATGGTCCCAGGTGGCCCAGTGCGGCACCAGGTTCGAGTTGGCGATCAGCACGCGCGGCGCGTCCTTGTGGGTGCGGAAGACGCCCACGGGCTTGCCGGACTGGACCAGCAGCGTCTCGTCCTCGTTCAGCTTGCGCAGGCTCTCGACGATCCGGTCGAAATCGTCCCAGGTGCGCGCCGCCCGGCCGATGCCGCCATAGACGACCAGCTCGTGCGGGTTCTCGGCCACGTCGGGATGCAGGTTGTTCATCAGCATCCGCAAGGGCGCCTCGGTCAGCCAGCTTTTCGCCGTGATCTCGGTCCCGGTCGGGGGGAAGACGTCGCGGATGTTGTGACGGGGGTTGTTCATGTCCGGTCCTTTCAGGAAAGCAGCTGGCCCGCGATGATGTTGCGCTGG
>NZ_FNGE01000063.1 GCF_900102885.1 Paracoccus chinensis
TCCTCGGGTTTGTGCTTCTTCTGGGGCATCCTTCTGTCCTCCATCTGGCTCGAAAGCCTACTTCAGGGAGGACCACTTTTCAGGGGGCAGACCAAACGGGGGTGTTCTGCCGAGTCAGCACCACCAGCATCGACCATCCGGATGAAGTCATCATGAAGTCATCCGACGCCAGCCCGCGCCACTGCTCCCCTCAGGCCATGCCTCCTCGATCCGCCGCCTCTCGTCCCTTTCCAGAAGCCGGATCGCAGCGTTCATGCTGGCGATCTCGCGCTCGCAAGAGCGGATCGCAGCCGCGAGCAGCTGAGCCAGGGCAACCCGCTCGTCACTCTCAGCCATTTCTCCTCTCTCTTGCGCCGACTGGCGCCGGAGCAGAAGAAGGAAAGGGAGGAGCGGGTGTCGCGCCCTTCCCTTCTGTCAGGATTGCGCTTTCAGCTCTTCCAGAGCACGGCCGGCCGCCAAAGCGTCATTGACCCATCGCGGGCGCCGTCCCCGACCACTCCAGGTCTCATCCGGCTTTTCAGGATTCACATAGGCTGCCTCTGCTCCAGCATCGCTGGATCTCCGGCCCTTGCCGGGTTTCTGATCGGCCACGAGATCGGACAACTTGAACCCATGCTCCTTGGCTGCCTGTTCAAGCGCTGTCAGCGCTTCTTTCCGCTTCCGGGTCTCATAGCCCGAAATTGCCCGGTCGATGGTCTTCCGCATCTCCTTCAATGCGTCCAGGTCCATGGCCTCGAAGGCTTCAGACCAATGTGACATATGTCCGTTTCCATCCATTATCCTGCGCTCCATGCGGTTTCTGATCGGTTCAGAAAATGAGGAAAGTTCGTAGCTCATATATTTTCTGCCGAAAAGCCAGATCAATGGTTGAAACCTCTTTTCCCTCTCTCCGGAAAATCGAAGGGCATTCTCTTTCGGCTCGTGCTCTCGTCCGAGCCGCGGCGCGGCATTCCTTCGAGCCAGGCTGTGGTTGTCTCGGAGCCTGCGGATTTTGGTCGCTGACGCGAGGTTGCGGGCAGTTATCTAGGGGCAGCCCTTTGCGGATCGGCAGCCGTGAGCCAGAGGTGTCTTTCAGGAGCAGAGGGAGCGAGCTGCTTGGGGCAACAGCCTGTTCCTCTCCCTGTCTCGACAGCCGGGAAGAAGGAAGGCGACGAGGATGTCCGCGTGAGTGCAGGAGCTTCCCGACAGGACACGTCTTGACGAACAGGCGGGTCTGGGAACTATGCCCTAAGTTCTCCTATTGTTCTCATGTCATGTCGTCTCATCTGTACACCCTGCCCGTCACCCTGATCCCGCGCGATATGCCCTTGGCCTCGGTGCGGGTGCCGGCAGGCTTTCCTTCGCCTGCGGCCGATGATCTGGAGGAAACCGTTGACCCCATGAAATGGGTCGTCCGCCACGAGCACGCGACCTTCTGGTGGCGCGTCTCGGGCGACAGCCCGGAGGCCGAGGGCATCCTCGACGGGGACCTGATCGCCGTGGATCGCGCCGGACGGCGGCGCAGCGGGCGCATCGTCCTCGCCTTGGTCGAGGGGCAGATCACCGTCAAGAAGCTCGCCAAGAGGAACGGGGCCTGGTTTCTGGACCCGCGCGCCCGCAGCGACGTCTACGAGACGATCCCAGTGTCCGAGACGACCGAGATCTGGGGCGTGGTGGCAGGCGTGGTGCGCCGCCTGCCCGTCGAATAGGGCCATGCTTCCGGCGTCCGACAAGCCAATTGCCCTGATCGACTGCAACAACTTTTACGTGTCCTGCGAGCGGCTCTTCGATCCCTCGCTGCGCGGCATTCCCGTCATTGTCCTGTCGAACAATGACGGATGCGCCATCGCCCGCTCCGAGGAAGCCAAGTCCCTCGGGATCAGGATGGGCGCGCCCGTGTTCAAGATCCGTGATCTCATGCAGCGCCACGGGGTCAGGGCGCTGTCCTCGAACTATACCCTTTACGGCGACATGAGCCGCCGCGTGGTCGATGTGCTGCACGGGTATTCGCCACGCCTCGATGCGTATTCGATCGACGAGACCTTC